>NZ_JBDPMB010000015.1:0-220729 GCF_039871615.1 Nonomuraea sp. B10E15 | reverse complement strand
CCCGTGGACCCGGCACCACCGGCGTGACCGCCGACCCACCCCGCTGCCCAGAAACCCAATTGAAGATCCACAAATCATCCAGCCGTCACGCTGGGCGAAGCCACCCAAACCCGTGAATCATCGAGGTAGGTGCTGTGCTAATTGCATGTGTAAGCACTGCCAACGACAAATTCAATAGTTCATGGCACCCTGGCTCGTGGGTCAAAGAACAGTCGGACGGCTGGACCCTTGAATCGGCCTCGACATAAAGGCTGCACGCTGTCCGCGCCACGCCTCGGAGTGAAGGATTGTCCATGAAATTGCTGACAGGCGTCGTCGGCGGTCTGTTTGTTGTGTCCGCGCTCACCGTAACCACTGCTTCGTCGGCGGTCGCAAGCAGTCTCCCAGCGGGGGCGACCATGGCGACAGCGGCCGTAACGGCCACACATGCAGAGCCCAGAGACGTTCTACGCAAAAAATTCGACTGCAAGTCTCCCAAGGGAAAGAAGCTCAGTGTCTCTTGGGGGACCGGCGGCAATGTCTCGACGACCATCTACTTCAACAACCACTGCGATCAGAAGCGCCGCATTCAAACGTGGGTCGACGGTGCAGGCATCCCTGAGCCTGTAAAGGGAAAGTGCCTCACCGTGAATCCACATACAAAAGGAAAGAAGAAGATCTCCACGGTCGGTCGTGACGTTGTGAAGGTGACGTCGCCGAAGAAGTGCTGACGCGCACGGGAATCCCGGATAGCCAGCTCATACAGCACGTCAGCGATGCCGGGCAGGCTACGAGCCGTAGATGACCGACAGGAAGCGCACCAGCACCGCCTCCCTGGCCGGAGCGGGGAGCGCGTCCAGGACGGCGTTGACCGTCGCCATCTCCGGCTGCCCCGCCCCCGGCCGTAGGTCCACGCCCACCGACGCGGCCAGCTCCGCGAACGCGGCGTCGTCGAGGGCGTCCAGGTCGAGCCCCGCCACCAGCTCCACCAGCCCGTCGGGCAGCATGACCGGGCCGCGCAGCCGGGCGGACTCGGCCGACTCGGCGATGACCTTCAGCATGGCCTCCACCCCTGCCATCGTCACCCCCGTGACCGTGATGTGCAGGTTGGCCGGGATGCCGGCGTAGGAGAGCTGCGGTTGCAGGAACCAGCCCCGCGCCCGGGCCTCGTCCGCCAGCACGAACACGTCGATCCCGTCCCCGGCGAACGCCACCAGCGACGACTCGGGCTCGCCCAGCACGCGCAGCCCGGGGATCGCGGTGATTCCTTCGCGCAGCCTGGCCGTCGCCTCCAGCGTGGCCCGGCCGAGCTCGACGTACCCCTGCCTGCCGAGCGCCTGCAGCGTGGCCCACGCGCCGCCGAGCGGGCCCGCCGACCTGGAGCTCTGCACGGTCGCGTTGATGATCGTGTAGCCGGGCCAGGCGGCCGAGGCGAAGTACGCCCTGCGCCGCATCGCCGGGTCGGCGAACAGCACCACGGAGGCGCCCTTGGGGGCGTACCCGAACTTGTGCAGGTCGCAGGAGAGGGACGTGACCCCGGGCACGGACAGGTCGAACGGCGGGACCGCCGCCCCCGCCTCCCGTAACCACGGGAGCAGCCACCCGCCGACGCACGCGTCCACGTGGCACGGAACGCCCGCGCCCGCGGCCACGGCGGCGACCTCCTCGATCGGGTCGACCACCCCTTGGGGGTAGGAGGGCGCGGACACGGCCACCAGGATCGTGTCCGCGTCGATCGCGGCCTCGACGTCGCGGGCCCGCACCTTGTACGTCGCCAGGTCCACGGGCACCGGCACGACCTCGATCCCGAGGTAGTGCGCCGCCTTGTGGAAGGCCGGGTGGGCGGTGACCGGCAGCACGAGGTTGGGGCGGGAGCTCCGTGCGGCGTCGCGGGCGGCCTTGACCGCCAGCATGATCGACTCGGTGCCGCCGCTGGTGAAGATGCCGTGGCCGCCGCCGAGCAGGTCCGCGACCGCGCCGACGACCTGCCGCTCCATCTCGACCACGCTGGGGAACGCGGTCGGGTCGAGGCAGTTGACCTCCAGCATCTCGGCGTACGCCCGCGCCGCCGCCTCGCCGATCTCGGGCCGTCCGGTGTCGTAGACGTACGCGGTCACCTGGCCGCCGCGCACCGGTAAGTCGTTCCCCTTGAGCCTGGCGATCTCGCTCAGCAGGTCCTCGGCCGTCCGTCCGGTCAGGGGGAGGTTCACGCGGGCTCCTTCGGGGGCGAAGCTCACCGGGGGTCGCCGGGCAGGCTGAGCATGCGGTGCAGGGTCAGGTGCAGGTGGGCGCGGAAACGGCGCAGCACGGCCCGGTCGCCGGCTCCTCTGCGGCGGCCCTGGTCGTCGAGCACTCCGCCCTTGGCGAAGCCGTGCACGGACCAGACGACCGTCCACATCGCGTATTCGAGGTCCACTCTCGCGTCGATCAGCCCTGACTCGGCGATGGGACGCATGGTGGCGGCGACCGCGGCGAAGAGCGGCTGCACGTAGCGGCGCTCCAACTCGGTGATGTCGCCCGCGTCGGAGAGCCATCGGTGCATCCACAGGGCGGGCACCTCGGGGTTGTCCACGCAGAAGTCGAGGTAGTCGTCGACCAGCCGGTGGATCCCGGCGGCGGGGTCGTCGCCGGGCAACCGGTCGAGCGCCTGCTCCAGGGCTGCCTTCTCCGCCAGGTGCGCGCGTTCCATGACGGCGAGGTAGAGCTCGCGCTTGCCGCCCACGTGGTAGTTGACGGTGGCGATGTTGAGCCCGGCAGCGTCGGCGATCTGGCGCGTCGAGGTGCCGTCGTAGCCCAGCGCGGCGAACAGCTGCGTCGCGACCTTGAGGATCTGCGCGACCTGTGCGTTCTCTCCGGGTGGCATGCTACCGAACGTAATTCGGCTGCCACAGCTCAGTCAATCACTTGATGGGGAAATCTACCTTCGGCCGCCGTGGCTCGGATCAGCCCTATGGGGCGCGAGCGGGTCGCGTTCAGCTTGTCTTCATGGCACGAACGGCGAAAGGTGGGGAAGCGCTCTTCCCGCAGCTTCAACGACAGCTGTCGCCGCCGAAAGGTCGTCGCGAACGGTATCCTCGTCGATCCAAGTGGAGGGCGTTGGATATTCGCTTTCGTGGCGAGTCGTACGAATGCGGTCGATCGGCCGGAGGATCGCCCCCATGGACGTGCCGAACTGTGCTCGAGCGGCATGTTGGATCGCAAGGTGGCCGCCGGTTGTCGTCGCACGTAGGCCCTGCATCTGCAGAAGCGCCGCCAATGACTTGCGTACCGCGTCGTGCAGGGCCGCGTAAGCGAGGTGTGGATCTGTGCTGGCCAGTGCCTCGGCGCTGACCAAGTGCTGCCGGGCGGTTGCGATCAGGCGTTCGGCGAGCTCAGAGTCTGCGGTGACCTGGGTGAGTTCGCGTCGTTGTAGCATGCCGACGATCTCGTCCCGCCCTCGCCCCCAACTCGTCATTCGTTCTCTCCGTCGACAATCGGTACGTTCGCCAGCGGGCGCTTGTGAAGCTCACGGATGAATCCGTCTTCGTTCGCTTCCCACCGTGTGCGAGTGACGACGACGGTGTTGACCTGGCGGGCAAGCCTTGATCCGGCGCGTCCCGTGGCGTCGTGGAGATCGTCACGATCCGGTCGGCCGACGACGAGGAGGTCGATGTCCACTGGTGCGGGACCGGCCTCTCCCTGTATGCGTGCCGCCCATGAACCGAATACGGCGGCTACTTCGATGCCTTCGACGTCGGCCAGTTCCTCTGCGAGGACCTGTACTGGACCCAAGGTGATCGTGACGAGGTCGAGCAACGGTCCGTAGAAAGGGGCCGTTTTATTGGCGTGCACCAGTTTGGTACGGCCGACATGCCGACTACCGAGTACTGCGGCTTGCTCCAGCCTGGATACCTCGCGCGCCATCGTGCCACTGTCGGTTTGGGCAATTGCGGCCAACTCGCTGACTGAGGTCTCCCCGCCGCCCAAGTACGTGTGGGCGAGCACCGTACACGTGATCTTGGAGCGGAAGATGGGAAAGACAGGAGGCGGAGGATGTTGCATGCCTGCGTCCTTGGTCGAGGGCATGCGTGACATGTGGATCACGCTCTGTAGTTTACTGTCAAAACGCCAGCATATCCTGGCTCTTTGCCAGAATACCTGGTCGGAGTCATGGTGTGCGTCACCTCAGGGCGTCCACCGGCTCCATTCTGGCCGCGCGCAGCGCCGGGTAGAGCCCGGCCAGCAGCCCCACCACGGCGCCCGCGACGGGCGCGGCGATCGCCAGGCGCACGTCCAGGAGCGGCGTCCACTGCTTGGCGGCCGAGACGGCGACCACGGTGACCACGCCCAGGCTGGCGCCGATCACGCCGCCGGTCAGCCCGATCAGCGTCGACTCCAGCAGGAACTGGGCGGCGACGTGCCGGCGGGCGGCGCCGAGCGCGCGGCGCAGGCCGATCTCGGGTACGCGTTCCATGACGGTGACCAGGGTGACGTTCGCGATGCCGACGGCCCCCACGACAAGAGAGACCAGGCCGAGGATGAGGAAGAGCGCGTTGACGTCGTCCTGCGCCTGGTCGCGGGCCCTGGTGGGGCTGGGCGGGGCGACCACCTGGAGCATGTCGCCGTTCCCCGGGCTGAGCGCGGCCGGCGCCTGCCCGGCGATCAGCCCGGCGGCGCCCAGGGTGGTGTTGACCAGCACCCGGGTGACGTCGCGCAGCCCGAACTGCCGTCCCGCGGTGGGCGGCACGATCACCGCGGTGCTCAGGTTCCGCTCGCGGCGCAGGTCGCCCATGACGCCGATGACCGTGTACGCGTGCTTTCCGATGAAGATCGCCGGTGACCGGTCGAGCCGGGTGACGCCGAGTGCCCGAGCCGCCTGGTCGCCGATCACCGCCACGCGGTCGCCCCGCCGGATGTGTCCCGTGTCGTAGAAGCGGCCCTGCACCATCCGGCCGCGCGCCGCCTCCGGCAACCCGGTCGTCGCGGACAACACGGTCAAGGACTGCGTGGTGACCCTGGTCGGGTCCACGATGTCGTTGGAGCGTACGGACAGGTTCGTGCTGTCCTTGCTCTCGGACACCGCGGCGGCCGACTCCACGCCGCGCAGCCGGGTCAGCCGGTCGATCGCGTCCCACTCCACCAGCGGCTCGAACTCCGACTCGGGCACCTCCACGGTGATGGCCGTGGCCACCAGCGCGTCGAAACGGCCGACGATCTGGTTGCCCGCCGTCGCGGCCACGCCGAGCGTGACGACGAGCGTGGTGATGCCGAGCACGGTGCCGAGCGTGGTGAGGGCCGAGCGCACCGGCCGGGCGAGCATGCCGGCGACGGCCTCGCCGATCAGGTCGCGTACGCGCATCAGCCCTCCTCGACCAGCACACCGTCGGTGATGCGCACCCGTCGCCCGGCCCGCGCGCCGACCTCCTGCTCGTGCGTGATGACCACGATCGTCAGCCCCTGCCCGCGCAGCTCGTCGAACAGGCCGAGCATCGCCTCGGTGTTGCGGCTGTCGAGGTTGCCGGTGGGCTCGTCGCACAGCAGCAGCGACGGCTCGCCCATGAGGGCTCTGGCGATGGCCGCCCGCTGGCGTTCGCCGCCTGACAGCAGGCCGGGCAGGAAGCCGGCGCGGTGGGCGACGCCGACCCGCTCCAGCGCGGCCATCGCCCGTTCGCGCCTGCCGCCGCGCCCCTTCCTGATCGTGCTGACAGCCGTGCGGGAGCGGTAGATCTCGGCGAGCATGACGTTCTCCACGACGCTGCGGTGGGACAGCAGGTGGAACGACTGGAAGACGAAGCCGATCCGGTCGCCGCGCAACCGGGTCCTGGCGCCGTCGCGCAGGGCGGTGGTCTCGGCGCCGTCCAGCCGGTAGCTGCCCGAACTGGGCCGGTCCAGCAGCCCGAGCACGTTGAGCAGGGTGGACTTCCCGGAGCCCGACGGGCCGGTGACGGCCACGTAGTCGCCCCTGCCCACCCTGAGCGTGACGCGGTCGAGGGCGCGGACCGGCGGCAGGGCGGGGAAATCCCTGCACACCTCCGTCAGCTCGATGACCGGTTCAGCCACCGCTGACCACCACCCGGTCGCCCTCCTCGAGCTCGCCGGTGACCTCGACGTTCCCGTCCGCGGTCAGGCCCGTGCGCACCTCGACGTCCTTGGTCCTGTCGGGCGCGTACTCGACGCGTACGCGGGCCCTCCCGTCCGCCGAAGTGATCACCGCGGCCACCGGGACCACCAGCACGGGCTCCTCGGTCGCCCCTACGCTGACCCGCGCCGTCACCGCCGTCCCCGCCCTGAGCCCTTTGCCCTTGGTGGGAGTGAGCAGGATCGGTACGGTGCCGCCATCCTGTCCCGCGGCGGGCTCCTCGCCGCCCGGCACCTTGGCCTGGTCGCCGGTCGCGGTGAGCGTGGCCTGGTACGTTTTCCCCGTGTCGAGCTCGATGCTCGCCTCCATGCCCGCGCGCAGCAGCTCGGACTCCGCCGCCTCGACGCTCGCGGTCACCATGAACGACGAGCTGGTCACCGTGGCGACCTCGTCCTCGATCCGCTGCCCGGCCTTCACCGACACCTTCTGCACCCGGGCGGGCAACTTCGGCAGGAACACCACCTCGCCGGGCGGGACGGAGGTGCCGTACGTGCGGGCGTACTCGGCCAGCATCGCCCTGGCCGCCGCCACGTCCTTCCTGGCGCCCGCCACCTTGAGCCTGGTGGGGGAGAGCTGCCGGGCCTGCCGCAGCGCCTGCCGGGCCGTGGCCAGCGCCTCCTTGGCGGTGCGCACGGCCTTGCGCAGCTCCTCCAGCCGCTTCTCCCTGGCCTGGCGCGCCTTCTCCAGGACGCGGCCGCGCGCCTCGTGGGCGGCGGCGAGGTCGGCCCTGGCGTTCTCCACCCTCATCCGCAGCACGCTCGTGTCGGCCGGTGGCTGGGTCGCCGCGACGACGGACGTCCCGGACGTGGGCGTGGCCGTGGGGCCGGGGGTCGCCGTGGGCCCGGGGGTCGGCGGGGTCCTGGCCGCCTCCAGCGCCTGCTCGGCCGCCGCCAGCTTCTCCTCCGCCGCGCGCACGGCCGCGTCGGCCGCCGCGAGCTCGGTCTCGTCCTCGGGCGTCAGCCGCTGTTCCTCGGCCTTCTTCAGCGCCCGTTTCGCCGACGTCATGTCCGCCTCGGCGTTGTCGAGCTTGACCTTCAGCGGCAGCACGTCGCGGCCCTGGTCCAGCGCCTTCTCCTCGGTCGCGAGGGTCTCCCGCGCCGTCTGCACGGCCTTGCGCAGGGTGTCGTACGCCTGCCGGTCGGCCAGCGTCGGCTCCTGGGCCTCGTACCCCTTCTTCGCGTACATCCTGGTGAGCGCGGCGATCGTGGCGCGGTCGAACACGCCCGTCAGCGGGCCGCCGAAGCCCAGCCGGCGCAGCGCCCGCTGCAGTTGCCTGACGTCGTCGCCCTCGCTGCCGGGCGCGATCGTGCGGTGCATCGGCACGGAGCCGCGCAGCGCGAACACCGGGCGGCCGTTGACCTCCATCAGCACCGCGCCCTCCTTGATCCGGCCCTTGCGCGGAGCCCGGGTCGCCCGTTGCAGCCCTGACGCGCCGCCGACCGGGTCCGCCACTGGGCCGCCGACCGCGCCGGCCAGGCTGATGGGCAGGGGCGAGCCGTACTCCAGGGTGCCGCTGGTCGTGACGGTGCTGACGAGCTTGCGGCGCTCGACGGCGGCGGTGACGAGCGAGGGCCTGGGCGCGGCCCTGCGGGCCGCCTCGTCGGCGGGAGAGCGGAGCCGGGTGCTCAGCGCCCAGCCCACGGCGGCGATGACGACGACGCCGGCGATGACGCCGGCCATGAGCCTGCGTGGCGACTTCATGGGGGCTTCACATGCCGAACTGGTCGTTGACCTGCTTGTTGATCGCCTGCTCGCGCGGGAGGTAGGCGGGGTAGAAGGCCCTGCCGCACTCGAGGTCGTCGAGCGCCGCCTTGATCTCCCTGTTCAGGTAGGGGCGGGCCTCCTCGGGGGTGAGGGTCGGCGCGTAGGTCATCGGCACCTCGTCCTCCTTCGGCGGAGGCGCGACGTCGGGCACGTCGTCCCGCTGCGCCCGGCCCAGCCTGTCCTCCTGGGCACGGAACTTCTCCGGGCCGCGCTCCGCCATGGCCAGTGGCGTGGTGTCGCTGATCGCGTGGCCCTTGCCCTTCAGGCAGGCGGCCATGGCGCCGGCGAGCTCGATCAGCTCTGGATCGCTGTTGACGCCGCTCTTGAGCGCGCGCCGGCGGGCCTTGTTCTGCTCGGCGTGGTAGTCGGCGCCCGGCTTCAGCTCCAGGCCGAGCACCTGGCCGGCCGCCGTGGCCATGCAGGCGTCCAGCGCCTTGCGGTAGGCGCCCATCTGGGCCTTGGAGAGGGAGGACTGGATCTTCCAGTTGGGATTGATCTCAGGGTTGTCGGGCTTGACGGCCGGGTTCCCCATCTCCTTCGGGTAGACGTACAGGGCGAACACCCCGAACCCGTATTTTTCGCGATATTTCCGCAACGTTTGGTAGTCGCCTGCTGCGCGCTTGCGGCTCTCGTCGGTGTCCGGCACCTGAAGGCGCGACACGTGCGGGACGTACTTGAAGCCCTTCTGCTTCATGCAGTCGGCCTTGGCCGCTTCGAGCCGGTGTTTCTTGTCACTCGTCGCGCTGGGCGAGGGCCCGGCGGTCCCTGCGGCGCCCCCGCAGCCGCAGAGCAGGGCCAGGGCGGCCAGCGGCAGGAGCGTGCGCACGTGGAGTCTGTACGGCATGGCGGAGAACATACTCCGTTCAACAGAGTATGGTCAATCCAGGCAGTGCCGCCGTTGCCGGAAGGGCGCGCCGGCGGCCCAGAGCGCCAGCACCGCGAGCACGCCCCAATAGGCCAGGTGCTGCCTGGTCAGCTCGGCGGAATGGGCGGCCAGGTCACCCGACGCCACCGCCAGATAGATCCCCGCCCCCAGCGCCCACCGGTAGTCGCGCGCCAGGTAGCCGCCCCCCGCCGCCAGCCCGAACGCCGCCGCCTCCACGGCCATCCTGCTCAGGGAGAGGGAGAACGTGCTCTCCTCCGCCATCCACTGCGGGCCCGACCACGCGGCCGCCACGGCCGCCGCGCACCACCACCACGACCTGGCCCGCAGCGGCCGCCCGCGCGTGGCCAGCACCCCCAGGCCGGCCAGCGTGACCGCGTAGCCGCCCGCCACCACGTAGGGGCCGCTGTCGGCGAACAACGCCTGATCGCCGAGCGGCGACGGGTAGACGGGCAGCAGCGTGAGGTCGAAGATCTGCCGGCCGCCCGCGATCGCGACCGCCTTCATGCCGACGACCAGCGTGAGCGGGATCGCCGCCCACGCCCACCCGCGCAGGACGGCGACCAGGGCGAGCGCCGACGCCGCCGTCCACAGCGGCATCGCCCCCGCGTACGGCAGCAGCGCCGCCAGCTGAGCCGCCGCCAGGGCCGTCACGCCCAGGTGCAGGCCGTCCTTCCACGGGTTGCCCGTCGCCAGGTGCACGATGCGGCTGCGCACGCCGCCCGACAGCAGGCCCCACGCCTCCCTCGGCACCGGCACGGTCCTGCCGGGGCCGGCCGACTCCAGTAACACGTCGAGCAGCTCGTCACCGTGCGCCGCGCGGTAGGCGCGCGGATAGGCCCGCAACAACCTGCGGTAGCGGCGCTCCAGAGCACTCATGGCGGCCGCGGGCGGGGCGGCGGTCATGTGCTGGACGGCCGAAGGACGAGGGAGGCGGCCTCCTGCATCCGCCTGGCCTCGGCCTCCACGAGCGCCTGGCCCTCGTCGGTGATCCTGAAATAGCGGCGGTTGCGGCCGTTCACCGTCTCCTCGCGGTCGACGGTGATCACTCCGCGCTCGTTCAGCCGCTCCAGGATGCCGTAGAGGGTGCCGACCGAAGGCTGCACCCTGCCCGCGGACAGCTCCTTGATCGACTTGCTGATCGCGTGTCCGTGCAGCGGGCCCGCGCGCAGGGCGGTGAGCACGAAGTACATCGGCTCGCTGACTTCAGATGTTCCCCTCGGCATGGGGCGACAGTATTCCGTTCAACGGAGCGTGTGCAACGGCTCCACCCGTCACGCGCAGCGCTCGCCGTTCAGGTGGAAGACCTCGGGGGCAGGATCCGGGCCCGCGCCGCGGGTGCCGGCGAACCCGAACGTCACCGACCTGCCCGGCTTGATCCGGTCGTTCCAGCCCAGCCCTGTGGCCGTCACCACCGAACCCGACTGCGCCAGCTTCACGCCCCAGCCCTCCTTCACGCGCTGGCCGCCGAGCCACGACCAGCGCAGGCTCCAGCCGTCCACGCTCTGCCTGCCGGTGTTCTCGATCACCACCTGGGCGATGAACCCGCCAGGCCACGAGCCGTGCCCCGAGTAGCGCACCCGGCAGTCGGAGCGCCCGCCGCCGTCCGCCAGGAACGCCGCCACCCACGCCAGCGGGGCGTTCCAGTTGATGGTCAGCTCGTTCGTCGCCCACGACTCGATGTCGTCGATGTAGCAGAACTGCGGCTTGCAGCCCTGCAGCAGGCGTTGCGCGACCGGGTCCTGGATGGCGGAGTTGGGGCCGCCGGCCAGCGTGCCGCGCGGCGGGTTCGGCAGGGCGGGGTCGAGCTGGCGGGCGTACCAGCGGCTGTGCTGGTTCTTCGAGGCCACCTCGCCGTAGCCGGTCACGTACGACTGGTTGAGCGCGTTACGGCCCAGGAGGTAGTCCATGCCCTCGCGTACGGCAGCCAGGTACCTCTCCCGCCCCGTCAGGTCGTAGGCCGTGGCCACGACGACCAGGTTGTTCAGCACCAGATTGTTGGAGCCCCAGTCGAAGTCCGGCGGGTTGTACGGCAGCCCGTACGGGTGCGCCTTCTGGACGGCGAGATACTTGTCCGCCCCCTCGATCACCGACTTGCGCACCCGGCCACGGTCGGGGATGGCGTTCGGCACGGTCGCCAGCTCCAGCCGGCCCAGCTGCGCGGTGTTGCCCCAGTCGAACCCGCGATCGCGCCAGACGTCGCCGGTGTGGTGCGGCGATCCCAGCACGAACTCCTGGAACTCCTTCTCGCCCGTGGTGATGAACAGCTCCGCCGCCGCCCAGTAGAACTCGTCGCTCACGTCGGCGTCGTTGTAGGCGCCGCCGCCCACGCCGTCGGCCGGATCGGCGTACCGCTCCGGGTTCGCCTTCGCCGCCGCCCACGCCCTGCGGGCCGCCTCCAGGTTCCTGGCGGCGAACGCGGCGTCGTACGGCGCGAACAGCCGCGCCGCCTGCGCCGCCGTCGCGGCCAGGTTGAGAGTGGCGGCGGTCGACGGCGGGTGCAGCTCACGCGGCTGCGGGTCCAGGTGCGGCAGCAGCGGCAGCCCCGTCCAGTTCTGGTCGTGGATCTTGTGGTGGGCCATCCCCGCGTCCCGCTCGCCGTCCGGCACCTGCATGCTCAGCAGGAACTCCTGCTCCCAGCGGGCCTCGTCCAGCACGTCGGGAACGCCGTTGCCGCTCTCCGGGATGGCGAGCTGCCGGTCCGTGAACGCCGCCTTGTTCCGTTCGTACGCGGACATGAGCTGGTGCACCGAGATGCCGCCGTTGACGACGTACTTGCCGTGGTCGCCGGCGTCGTACCAGCCGCCCTTGACGTTCAGCGTGTAGTCGCAGACGCCCGGCTGGCACGGCACCTCGACGTCGCCCTGGTTCGGCGCGACTCCGGCGTGGCCGGCCGGCCTGCCGTAGCCGGGCCGGAGGGCGTCGAGGATCTCGATGCCGCTGCGCTGCGTGTAGTAGAACTTCAGCGCGTCGGCCGGCAGCTCGTCGTAGAGGCCGGCATCGATGTCGAACGGCCGGCTGGTCTCGCCGTCCGCCGTCACCGTGTAGCCCTTGCCCGGCTTGCGGTAGGAGCTGAAGTCGAGGGTGTGCACGTTCTCGCCGGAGCTGGCGTCCACGCCTCTCGGCGTGGTCCTGCCCCTGGCGACGGTCTTCTTGTCGGTGTCCTTGAGCTCCCACTCCAGTGCCGTGGTCTCGGCGGTGACCACGGTGGCCTTCTTGGGGCCCGCCGGGAGGTAGCCGACCATGTTCACGCGCACGCGCGGTCCGGTGTCCGGTTCGTACTCCTCCGGCTCGGCACCGCCCTTCAGCGAGACGTCGTCCATGCAGAACCTCCATGGCTCGGCGCTGCCGCCCAGTTGGAAGACGACCTGGGCGTCGGGCAGCGACACGGGTGCGGTGAACGTGTAGGAGTAGTCGTCACCCGAGACGCTGAGCTCGGGGGCGGCCGACAGATACTGCGTCCACGGGTCGACCGGGAGCTGGATCAGCGCGCGGCCGACCTTGGCGGGGGTCGCCGAGGCGGCGAAGCGGTACGCGTACGTCTCGCCCTCCACCAGCGGGATGCCGTCCTGGCCGATGATCACGTCCCACGGGTTGGCGGTGCCGCCGGGGATGTCGGCGCACAGCCGGCCCTCGTCCACGGCGAGGGTGAGGTTGGCGGTGCCCCACCAGGGAGCGGTGCCGGCGTCGAAGGCGCCGTTCACGATCTGCTCGGGTCCCTCGTCGGCGTGCGCCGCCGTGCCCGGGTGCGCGGCCGGGGACAGGGCGACCATGGTGAGGAGGGCCAGCAGGGCGGCCCGGCATCGGGTCATGGAGGTCCTTCGATGGAGGGTGGGAGCGCTCCCAAACGGCGCGCGCCCTGATACTGCTTTCCCGTCCGCCACCTCGTCAACGCCCCGGCGACGCCCGGCGCCATCGCCCCCGGAAGGCCGTGAAACTTTCAGCCCTGGCTGATGCCCGCCGTCTGGGCGCCGGCGCCCTTGAGGACGAAGTCGGCCGTCTTCTCGAGGAACGCGTCGTCGAGTGGACGGCCGAGCATGAGCAGGCGGAAGTAGAGCGGTCCGGAGATCGCCTCCAGCAGGAAGTCGGGATCGGTGCCGGGCGGCAGCTCGCCGCGTTCGACGGCGCGTACGAGCATCGCACCCGACGCCCGGAAACGTGCCGGCCAGAAGGCGTCGAGGAGTTGGTACAGGTCGGAGTTCTCGGCGGTGCGCGGCCCGGTTTCGCGCAGGAGCGCGGCGATCCAGGGGGTCTGCAGCCCGAGCCGGATCTCCTTGAGCAGTTCGAGGAGGTCGCCGCGCAGGGTGCCGGTGTCGGCCGGGGGGAGGAGCTCGCCGCGGCGCTCGATGAGGGCGGTGGACACGAGGCCGACCTTGTTGCCCCAGCGGCGGTAGATCGTGGTCTTGTTGACGCCCGCGCGTTCGGCCACGGCGTCGATGCGTAGCGCGCCGTAGCCGACCTCGGCCAGTTCGGCCAGGGTGGCGTCGATGACCGCTTCGCCGACGCGTGCCGTGCGGCCTCCTGGCCGGACGGTCGCCGCGTCGGCGTGCAGGTGCTGGACGTCTTCGAGCGGATCTCCTGCCACGGGGACAGGTTAGGGCGCCGGCCGCCATAGGGACAAGTTAATGCACCAATGGGTTGCGCTAGCGAGGGTGACGATCTATGGTCTACAAACGCAACAGCAGGTTGCATCAAGGTTCGCGTGAGGAGAACGCCGTGATCTACCACCAGGTCCGTATGGCCATGAAGCCCGACGCCCCCGCCGATCAGGTGCGGCACGCGCTCGACCTGATGCGCGAGCTCGGCGAGAAGCTCGACGCCGTCGAGTTCCACCTGGTCGGGTGCGACTTCGGCGGTGAGTTCGACTACGGCGCCCTGTACGCGCTCAAGGACATCGACGCCTACCGCACCTACATGTACGACCCGCTGCACCGCCGGATCGACGCGCTCGGCCTGCCGCTGGTGGCCGACATGGTCTCCTCGGACCTCACCGACGACCCCGACCCCGACATCGGCGCCAAGATCGCCCAGGTGCACGCCGACCGCTTCAGCGATCACCCCGAGCTGCGCCACCTGGTCGAGAACCTCGGCTCCTACGAAGGCAGCGGAGTCGACGACGGAGGCCCCGAGCCCGCGTGAGCAGGCGGACGCCGGCCGTGCCCCCCGATCAGGAGTGACGTCCCGTCAGCGGCGCGTGGGGGCGAGGCGCCGGATCAGCTCCGTCGCGCGGTGGCGGTCGTAGGGCACGGCCAGGCGCTCGGCGGCCGCCCCTGCCTCGATCGCCGCCTTCCTGGCCGCGCGCTCCCTGCCGGCGGCGGCCAGCACGAGCGCTCGGGCCCAGCCGATCCTGGCCGCCGCGCCCGGCGTGCGTGACAGGTAACCGGCCAGGTGGGCGTGGAGCCGGTGCACGGCCGCACGATCCGGCCACGGCGCGAGCTCCCACAACACCTCGGCGAGCCCCGCCCAGCACTCGAACATGCCGGGCTGCGCGGCCGGCAACCCCTCCGCCAGCCGCAACGCCTCCGCCAGCGCGGCCCGTGCCACTGCCCGAGGGCTCTGCGGCTGCGCCACCGCGGGTCGCGGGGGTCCGTCCGCGGTCGGAGCGCGTCCCTCCGCCGCGGGAGCGCGGAGGGCGAGGCGGGCCGCGACGGTGAGCAGGCGCATCTCCTGGACCGCCTGCCTGACCGGCCCGTCACGGAGACCCAGCTCCCTCTCATGCGCACGGCGCCGGTCGGCGGACGCGCGGGCGCCCGCCAGCACCTCGCCGATCCGCTCCGCCGCCACCCCGTCCATCCGCAGCAGCGCCTCCGCCCGGCCCGTCAGGCACCAGTGGCGGCCGATGTCGTCACCGCCCACGCGCTTGACAGCCAGGTCCTCCGTCGTGGCGAACAACTCCGCCGCCTCCGCGAAGTCACCCCGCCACAGCGCGGTCTCCGCGAGCATGCCCGCGCAGTGCTCCGCGATCCTGGGATCGAGCGTCCTGGCCCGGCCCTCGGCGAACGACCTCCTCGCCGCCACGAACGCGCCCGCATGGAGCTGGTCGAGCCCTCTGGCCAGCCGGGCTCGGTTCGCGGCGTCCGTCGGGTGCCGGATGCCGGCGAGCGCGCGGTCGGCGAGCACACCGTAGCGGGCGGCCAGCCGGCCGCGTCCGGCGATCCGGACGATCGTGGTGAAGTTCGCGTACGCCTCGGCTCTCAGCGCGGGGTCGGTGGCACGTTCCGCGGCGTTGAGCTGGCGGAGCGAGGTGGCCAGCATGGTGGGGAGGTCCTGCTGGAAGTACGCGAGCCTGGCCAGCAACGTCAGCGCCTGCGCGGCTTCAGGACCGGCGGCGTCCGTCCGCTCCCACGGCAGCAGGCGGTGCGCGGCCTGCCGGACGGCGGCGGCCAGCGCGGCGGCCGCGAGACCGGTGGGCGAGGCGGGCAGCGGCTCGCCCAAGGTCTCCAGCGCCTCCCTGGCCAGGCGGGTGGCCTCGGCCTCCCTGGCGAGCTGGTGCGCGCTCACCGCCGCCATCCAGAGCCGGCGGGCACGCAGGTGCGGGGCCTCGCGCGTACGGGCGAGGTGGCGCAGGACGATGGCGCCCGACTCCTCGTACAGGCGTAATCGCAGGCAGAGCGTCCAATAGTGGTCCAGGAACCGGGGTTCGCCGGACGCGGCCCAGGCCAGCTGGATGTTGTCCAGCTCGGGGCCGAGCACGCGGGTGACCTCCGTGTCCGAGGCGTCCTGGAGCGCGGCGGCGTGCTGGTCGAGCAGGCGGGCGAAGTGAGCGGCGTGCCGCCTCCGTACGGTCCCGCACGTCTCGGGGTCCTCCTCCAGGTGGGAGGCGGCGAACTGCTGGATGAGGGGGTGGAGGGCGTACCTCCCCGAGGGGGTGAGGGTGATCATGCTGTGGTCCACGAGGTGGACCAGCACCTGCGAGGTGGTCCCTGCGACCTCCAGCGCCGCGTCCAGCGTGCACCCGTCGCGGAACGTCGACAGCGCCGCCAGCGCCCGCTGCCCCGCCGCGTCCAGCAGGCGCCAGGACGTCTCGAAGACCGTGCGCATGCAGGCGTGCCGCGGGCGGGCGGCGGGCCCGGCGGCGGCCAGCAGGCCGGTGTCCACGCCGAGGCGCTGGGCCAGTTCCGCGATCGGCACGGCCCGCAGCAGGCCGGCGGCCAGTTCGATGGCCAGCGGCAGCCCGCCGGTGGTGGCGCAGATCGCGGCCACGAGGGGCGCCTCGCGATCGGGGTCGAACGCCGGCCGGGCCGCCGGCGCCCGCTCCGCGAACAGGGTTTCCGCAGCCGGTGGCGCCAGCCCTGCCACGGGTACGGCCACCTGGCCGGGCACGTCGAGCCGCCGCCGGCTCGTCGCCAGGACCCGCACCCGGGGCGCCACGCGCAGGACCTCGCCGATGACCGCGTCGAACGAGGGAAGGTGTTCGAGGTTGTCCAGCACGAGGAGGAAGGAGCGCCGGGCAAGGGCCGACAGCAGGAGCTCCAGGGCGGGACGCGGCGGCGAGAGGTCGACGCCCAAGCGGCGGGCCAGCAGGGTGACGGCCGCCTCCTCCCGCACGCCGGCGAAGGACACGAACGCCGTCTCCGACCCGGTGACCGGGGCGGCGTCCGAGGCGGCGGCGATGGCCAGCCGGGTCTTGCCCACGCCGCCCGGCCCGAGCAGCGTGACCAGGCGCTCGCGGGCCAGCAGCCGCCGCAACCGCCGCACGTCCGCGTCCCGGCCGATCAGCTCCGTGCCGGGTACGGGCGGCGCCGCGCGGCGGGGCTGCCGGGGCCGCGGCACGAGCTCCTGCCGGACGGCCAGGGTCTCGGGGGCGGGTTCGACGCCCAGCTCGGTGGCCAGCCGCCGGCGCAGCTGCTCGTAGCAGGCCAGCGCGCCGGCCCGGTTGCCCGCCCTGGCCAGCGACGTGATGAGCAGCCTGTGCGCCTCCTCGTCGTACGGATCCAGCGCGGCCACCACCCGCGCCAGCCGGAGCACCTCCGCGGAACCCGCGGGCGCGGAACGTACGAGCAGGTCCCGCAGCAGCGTGCGCACCCGTACCCGCTCCGACTCCAGCCATCCGGAGAAGGCGGGCGCGTCGCAGAAGGAGACGCCGTCGAGGAACTCGCCGCGCCACAACCGCAGCGCCTCGGCCACCGCCTGCGCCTGGACGAGCCGGCGGTGGTCCACGAAGCAGCCGTCGTTCTCGCGCAGGCACACGTGGTCCCGGGTGATGTCGAGCCAGCGGCCCACCTCCCTGCGCAGCTCGGTGAGCGCGAGGCGCAGGCTGCCCCTGGCGTTGGCGTCGGGGCGCTCGCCCCACAGCAGCCCGGCCAGCTCGGCCCGCGAGCGCGGCCCGGGCGTGGCGGCGAGGTAGCAGAGCAGGGCTCTGGACTTGGCGGAGCGGATGCCCACGGGCTCCCCTCCGATGGCCATTTCAGGCGTGCCGAGCAGCAGGAGCGTCAGCGAGTCCCTCATAGCGGGCAGGCTAGGCGCGATCCGTTCCCCTGACTGTGCCAAACGCTACGGATGGCGTGTGCTCTGCACTACTGACCTGGGCGCTCACGATGCGCTCACGCCGCCTTCCGCACTCTGACGGCGCGTTCCGCGAAGGTCGCGAGACGTCAGCACATCGAGGAGAAGGCAGCATGCGCTCTCACAAACTGATCGCCGCGTTCGCCCTGGCCCTGGGCATGGCGGCACCCGCGGTGCTGGTGGCGAGCCCGGCCACCGCCATGGCCACGTCGTGCCTGGTGGAGCTCTACGACATCGACGCCAGCAACGTGGCGGAACAGGACGGGCGGGACGAGCTCCGCTTCCTGGTGCAGGGCAACCTGTTCCCCAACAACGGCGCCCACAACATGAGAAGCGGGGACGACGCGAACCCGAGCGACTTCGGCTACCCGACCGGGGCCATCAACAACGGCGTGAACGTGGCCTTCAACCTGCGCGAGGTCACGCGGCCGGCCCTCGGGCAGGGCGACAGTCTCGGTTCGGCGGTCGCCGAGGCCGCCACCTGCACCGGGCTGAGCGTCGGCCAGACCCACATCGACACGGACATCATCTCCGGGACGGACGAGACGGCGTACTCGTACACCGTCAAGCTCAAGCTGACCGGGCTGTAGCCGTACCTGACGCGGGCCCCGCCGTATCACGGCGGGGCCCCGCGCCGCGCGCCGGGTCAGGGCGCGGCGGGCCGCCACATCGGCCAGAACACCGTGCCGTCGGGCAGCGCGAACGTGCCGCGTCCCTGATAGCCGTTCCTGGCGTACAGGTCGCGGTTGCGCGGGTCGTTGGCCTCCAGGTACGCGGGCGCGCCGTCCAGCCGGGCGTGCTGGTACCGGAGCAGCGCGGTGCCGAGCCCCTGCCGCTGGCAGTCGGGGTGGACCGCGAGGAAGGCCAGGTAGTCGCAGGGCTCCGCCGGACGGTGCTCTTCGAACAGCCCGTCGAGCACCCGGAACCGGTCGGCCCACTCGCCGGTCGCCTCGGCCAGGCGGCGGTCGTACGCTGACGGCGGGGACGGCGGCGAGACGTGCGGGAACCAGACCGCCGCCGCGGGGCCGTCGTCGATGAGGTGCACCTCGCCGTGCTCGATCGCGTGGTCGACGAGGATGCGGTGGTGGGCGGCGATGACCTTGTGCCGCTCGCGGCGTTCCGGCACCAGATATCTCACGACCCTGAGCTCGGCGAACGCGGTAGCGATGAGCTCCGCGACCTGCCCGGCGTCGTCGGCGCCCGCGTGGCGGACGGCCGGTCTCATCGTGAACGTCTTTCCCACGGCCCAGGCTCCTCTCGTCGCGTGCGGTGTCCTGGGCGGCCCCGCGCCCCTCCTGAGGGTAGACCTCCGTTCGCCCGTGTGGGAAGACGACACGAAATCCCAGGTCATAGCCGGTATTGGGCTTGATGTCCGACGCCGGGTACGGTCGGTCCCATGGGCGCCTTCCTCACGGGATCCGCGGTGCTGGCCACGCTGGCCGCGCTGTCGGTCGCGTGCGCGGGGGCCGTGCCCGCCGTACGCGAGGCGAAGGCGCCGGCAGCGTCGGCGGCGGCAGATCCGTCGCCCACCGGTCGCGGAGGGCCGCTGGCGGGGAAGGTCGTGGTGATCGACCCCGGCCACAACGGCGGCAACGCCGCGCACCGCGAGGAGATCGACCGCCTGGTCGACGTCATCACCGGTCGCAAACCCTGCAACACGATCGGCACCCAGACCCGGGCCGGCTACCCCGAGCACGCCTTCACCTGGGACGTCGCCGGCCGGCTCAAGCCCCTGCTGGAGGAGATGGGGGCCAAGGTCGTGCTCACCAGGCCCGACGACAAGGGCGTCGGCCCCTGCATCACCGAACGGGCCGCCATCGGCAACGAGGCCGGGGCGGACGCGGTCGTGTCCATCCACGGTGACGGCGCCGCCGCGAGCGGGCACGGCTTCCATGTGATCATGCCGGGGCTGATCGCCGGGCACAACGACGCCATCATCAGGCCGTCGCGGCGGCTGGGGCTGGCGATCCGCAAGGCGTACCGGGTGGGGACGCGCATGCCGTACGCCACCTATGCCGGGCGCGACGGCCTGCAGACCCGTACCGACCTGGGCGGGCTCAACCTGTCGAAGCGGCCGGCGGTGTTCGTCGAGTGCGGCAACATGCGCAACAGCCGCGACGCCGCCAGGATGTCGAAGCCCGCCTTCCGGGAGCGCATCGCCACCTCGCTGGCGGCCGGGCTCAGGCAGTATCTGCGCTAGCGGGGCCCAGCGGGATCCATACGAGGTGCGGTCGAGGTCGGGGAGACGTTCGGCGTCGGATCACCAGCCGCAGCGGTTCGGGACGCAGGATGGCGCCAAGGAGCCGCCAGGCCGGCAGTGCGGGAGGCGGCCGACAGGCTCGTCGAGTCAGGCGAGGAGCGCGGGCTCCAGGTGGCCGTCCACCGGGACGGCGTGCGGATCGTGGACGTGGTCGCGGGCGTGGCCGACCTCCGGGAGGTCAGCCGTCACGGCAGAGCGGCTTGCCGCCGACGACGCAGGCGATGTCGTCGAGCTGGCAGCTGAGCAGGGTGCCGTCCATGCCCTGTACGACCACCAGGTCGCGCCGTGACCGGTGAGCCAGCATGACCCTGCCGACGACGCCGTTGTCCAAGATCACGGTCGGGCGGCCTGCCGCGTTCTCCATACCCTTGTGACTCCTCTCAGGTGCGGAACAGGCCTCACGCCGGATCCGTCACCACCAGCATGCACAGGCTTGTGCCGTAAGCGCATCGGTCATGCGGTTGTATTTCCGGATCCACCAGGGAAGGGCGGTGCCTCAGCGGCTCACGAAGAAGCCTCGCGGATGCGGTCGGAACAGGCCGGGAGCCGGCGCCGCGGGACCTGAAAGGGCTGCGGGCGAGAACCTGTTCTGCCCGCACGTTCCTGCCGGTCCGGTGCGATGCCCTCTGCTGGGACGGTGTGCCCGCGTAGTATGACGACCAAGTCCTACGAGGCAGGGAGGAAGGCCCCTAGTGACCGAGCTAGAACGTGTTCCGCCCGGGGTTGACCCGAATGTTCCGAGTTCTGCGCGGGTGTACGACTATCTGCTCGGTGGCAAGGACCACCTCGCCATCGACCGGGCCGTGGCGGAGAAGCTCCTCGCGGTCGCGCCCGACTCCCGTCTCGTGGCCAGGGCCAACCGCCGCTTCCAGGTGGCGGCGGTGCGCCACCTGGCAAGGCAGGGCATCCGGCAGTTCATCGACCTCGGCACCGGCATCCCCACCTCGCCCAGCATCCACGAGGCCGTCCGCGAGGTGCACCCCGCCTGCCGGGTGATCTACGTCGACTACGACCCCGTGGTGCGGATGCACGCCCAGGTGCTGCTCGCCGACTCGCCCGGCGTCGAGGGCATCCAGGCCGACCTGCGCCGCCCAGAAGAGGTCCTGGCCGACCCCTACGTCATCGGGCTGATCGACTTCGACCAGCCGGTGTGCGTGCTGATGGTCGGCGTGCTGCACTTCGTCATGGACGAGGAAGACCCGGCCGGCATCGTGGCCGCCTTCAGGAAACGCATGGCGCCGGGCAGCCATCTCGTGCTTTCCCACGCCATGGCGGAGAGCGACCCCGAGGCGGTCGCCCAGCTCACGATGGCCACGGCCGGCTCGCCCGCGCAGGCCAGGTTCCGCGCCCACCACGAGGTGCTCACGTTGTTCGACGGGTTCGACCTGGTCGGGCCCGGCCTCGTGCCGGTGCAGGACTGGCACATCGACGCCGACGACGCCGCGATCCCGCTGCTCGACCGCACGCCGCAACTACGCATCGACGGCGGGGTCGGCCGGCTCAGCGCGGGCTCGCCCCCGCACGGTCCGTGACGTCGAGGCGGGCCGCCGCTACCGGGCGACGGGCTCCTTCGGCTGCTCGGGGGCGGGCAGGTCGAGGCTGTCGCGGAGCTTGACCGGCTTGAGGAAGAGGGCGGCGATCACGCCGACCACGGCGATGGCCGCCGAGAACAGGAAGATGTGGCCGGTGGCGTCGCCGTAGGCGGTGCTCACGATGGTTCTGAACGGCTCGGGCAGCGCCTGGATGTCGAGCGTGCCGGTCCCGCCGGCCGCCTTGGCCGGGTCGATGCCCGCCTTGACCAGCCCTTCGTTGATGCCGACCATGACCCGGTTGGCCAGGACGGCGCCGAGCACGGACACGCCGATGGTGCCGCCGAGCGAGCGGAAGAACGTGATCGCGCCGCTGGCCGCCCCCAGCTCGCTAAGGGGGACGGTGTTCTGGATCGCCAGCACGAGGTTCTGCATCGACATGCCGACCCCGGCGCCGACCAGCACCATCGCGGCGGCGATGAGGAGCAGAGGGGTCTGGTGGTCGATTGTGGACAGCACGAGGAATCCGCCGGTGAGCACGATCGAGCCGACCACGATGTACGGCTTGACGTTGCCGCTCCTCGACACCATGCGCCCGCTGATCGTCGAGGAGACCAGCACGCCGAGCATCATCGGGATGGTGAGCAGGCCCGCCTCGGTCGGGCTGTATCCGCGGCCGGTCTGGAAATACTGGCCGAGGAAGACCGAGCCGCCGAACATGGCCATGCCGACCGCGAGGCTGGCGACGATGGCCAGCGCGGGGGTGCGCCGGCGTACGACGTGCAGGGGCACGACCGGCTCCTTGACGACCGACTCGACCCAGGTGGCGGCGACCAGCAGGAGCGCGCCGCCGCCGGCCATCGCGGCGGTCTGCCAGGAGAGCCACGCGAACGAGTTGTCCACGAAGGTGACCCAGATGAGCAGGACGCTGACGCCGGCGGCGATCAGGGTGGCACCCACGTAGTCGATCTTGACGTCGGGGCGGCGTACGGAGACCACGTGCAGCGTCTTGTGCAGCATGAAGAAGGCGATCACGGTGAACGGCACCGCGATGAAGAAGCACCACCGCCAGCCCAGCCAGGAGGTGTCGGCGATCAGGCCGCCGAGCAGCGGCCCGGCCACGGTGGCGACGGCCATGACGCCGCCGAGGTAGCCGTTGTACTTGCCGCGGTCCTTCGGGCTGATCATCGCCGCGATCACGACCTGCACCAGCACCTGGAGGGCGCCCATGCCGAGGCCCTGGAGCGCGCGGAAGGCGATCAGCTGCGCGGTGTCCTGGGCGAATCCGCAGGCCAGCGAGCTGACCATGAAGATCACGATGGAGGCCTGGAGCAGCAGCTTCTTGCTGAACAGGTCGGCGAGCTTGCCCCAGATAGGCGTGGACGCCGTGGAGGCGAGCAGCGACGCGGTCACGACCCACGTGTACTGCGACTGGGTGCCCTTGAGCGCGCCGACGATCTGCGGCAGCGCCACTGACACGATCGTTGCGCTGATCATGGCGACGAACAGCACGAGCAGCAGCCCGCTGAGGGCCTCCATGATCTGCCGGTGCGTCATCGGTTCCGATGCCGGAGCCGTGGGTGCGCTCACGCGCGACCTCCCCTAAGGTCTCGGGTAAATAGATGCCGAGTGAGCAACTTTTCTCATTGAGCATATATTCCCCGACGGTAGAGTGAGCGCATCGTGACTCCTCCGCTTTTGAAAGGAAGCGGCTTCTCGCTAAGCCGCTTGCGCAGCCTGGCGAAGGGCAAGCCCTGCCCTCAAGATGTTGACCGCCGCGTTCACGTCGGCGTGCGCGGCATGTCCGCACGCCGTACAGGCGAACGCGGCCTGGGTGACGCGATTCTCCCGTGCGCAGTGCCCGCAGCGGGCACAGGTGCGGGAGGTGCCGGCAGGGTTCACCGCGATCAGCTCTCGACCGGCGCTTTCAGCCTTGTGCGCGAGGATCGTCAGGAACACCCCCCAGCCCGCGTCCAGGATCGACCGGTTGAGGCCGGACTTGGCGGCGACGTTGCGGCCGGGGGCTTCGGTCGTGCCGGACGCCGAGCGGGTCATGTTCGCGATCCGCAGGTCCTCGTGCACGATCACGTCATAGGCGGTCACCAGGGCGAGCGCGGCCTTGTGGGCGTGGTCGAGCCGCTGGCGGCGGACCTTGGCGTGCAGCGCGGCCACGCGGGTCACCGCCTTGCGCCGCCGCTTGGAGCCCCGTTTCTTGCGGGCGAGGTCTCGCTGGGCGTCGGCCAGACGGCCGGCGGTGGCGGCCTGGTGGCGGGGGTTGGCCGCCCGGCCGCCGTCGGAGGTGGTGACGAGCGAGGCCACCCCCATGTCGATCCCCGCGACCGCGCTGGTGGCGGGCAGCGGTTCGGCGGGCACGTCGTCGCACGACAGCACCACGAACCACCGGCTGCCTTCCCGCTTCACCGCGATCGTCTTCACCCGGCCCTTGACCGCGCGGTGCCGGTGGACGCGGACGTGCCCGACGCCCTGCAGGCGCACGTAGGTGACGGTGGGGTGGCCGGGCTGGGAGTCCCACCGGCAGCCGTCGCCGTCCTTCGGCCACTCGACCGTGCCGAACCGGCCGCGCCCCTTGAAACGCGGGAACCCCGGCGCGCGTCCGGCCCTGACGCGGTCGAAGAACGCGCGAAACGCCTTGTCGAGCCGTCGCAGGGTGGCCTGCTGGGACGAGAACGACCAACGCCCCTGCCCGTCCGGGTCATCGGCGCGGATGTGTTTCAGCTCGGCCGACTGATCGCCGTACCGGACGCTCACGCCCGCCTTGGCGTAGGCGGTGCGGCGGTGCTCCAAGGCGGCGTTGTACAGCGTGCGGTGGTCTTCCAGGCACGCCGCGAGCGCCGCCGCCTGCCGGGCGGTGGGGCGCAGCAGGAATTTGAACGACCTGCGCACACCCACCTCCCGTCACGTTCGGTAACGACAACGCCACGATATCGGCTGGCGCCGACAAAACCAGGAAGGGCATCTGTGACGCGCGGACCCGACAGGTCAGGGCACGTTCAGGCCTTGACGGCCCTCCCGCTACCGATTCACCCGTCGCCTCAAGGCGACGGTCCCCTCGGGAGGATCTGATGGAGACCACGGTGGGGCTGCGCGAGCGCAAGAAGGCCGCGACGCGGCAGGCCGTGCACGAGGCCGCGCTGCGGCTCGTGGTCGAGCACGGGCTCGACCACGTCACCGTCGAGTCGATCGCCGACGCGGCCAACATCTCGCGCCGCACCTTCTCCAACTACTTCGCGGGCAAGGAAGACGCGGTGCTCTACGGGGAGGAGCAGCGTTTCCGCACCCTCGTACGGAAGGTCCGCGCCCAGCCGCCCGCCCTCAGGGCCTGGCCGGCGCTGCGCGGCGCGACCGAGGAGCTCTACCAGGAGATGGGCGAGCCCGAGCGGGAGTGGGCGCAGCGCACCCGGCTGGCCCGGCAACACCCGTCGCTGCTGGCCCGCCAGCTCGCCAACCACGCCGCACTCGAACGCGACCTGTCGGAGGCGCTCGCCGAACGGGCGAGCGGCATACCGCCCCGCGTGATGGCGGCGGCCTTCCTGGTGGGGCTGCGCATCGCCGCGAACGTCTGGAGCGACGAGCAGGAGTCCCGCATGCTCATCGACGTGATGAACGAAACCCTCGACCAGATCGCCCGGCCCTTCACCTGATCGCCGGGGAGCGCACCGTGCCGCGTCGCCGGCCGAAAGACTAGTGCGGGCTCCACCACCAGGTCTCGCCCGCGCGCCCGTGTGCACGGGCCGCGCCGCCGATTCACTGGTCGGCATGACGATCACACGGATGGTTCCCGGCCGCTGGGTGGAGGGCACGGGCGCGGTGCTCGGGCCGCCGCTGCTCATCGCGGGGGTGCTCACCCGGATCGGCGAGGACGACTTCTTCCCCGGCCAGCTCGCCGCCTACGCCGCCGATCCGGGGCGGATGGCCGTGTCCTACGCCCTGTTCACCGCCGGCGTGGTGCTGCTGTGGCCGGCGGCCACCGCGCTGGCCCGGCGGATCGCCGCCACGCACCCGGGCTGGGCCCGGTGGGGGGCCACGCTGGTGGTTCTCGGGCTGTTCGGGCGGGTCTTCCACGCCGGGGTGAGCCACCTGGCCTTCCAGATGGTGGACGAGCTCGGGCTGGAGGCGGCGCAGCGGGCGGTCGCGGACACGTACGGCGCGTTCCACGTCTTCAAGGCGGTCAGCGTCTGCATCGTGGCCGGCTGGATCGTGCTCGCCATCGGCGCCTACCGGGCCAGGGCGTTCGGCTCCGGCGCGTACGGCGTGGTCAGGTGCGTCGCGCTGGCGTTCGGGCACGCGCTGCCGCTGGGCGTGCTGAAGGGCGCCGCTGATCCGATCTCGCTGGCCGCCCTGGCCGGGCTCGCCGTCGCCCTGGTGCCTTTCGGCGTCGGCGTGCTGAAGGACGGGCCCGCGCCCCGATGGCAGGCCGTCGCCCTCACCGTCGTGCTGGTGCCGGTCGCGTACGTCCTCGGGATGTACGGCTGAGCGCCCGCCAGGGTCAGCGCGGGGCAGGGCCGGTGCTGGCGCGCGTCACGAGCTCGGCCGCCGGGGCCGGCACGTGACGCGGCTCGCCGCCGTCGAGCAGCTCGAACAGCAGGCGTACGGCCTGCGCGCCGAGCGCGTCCACGTCGCGGCTCAGCACGGTCAGCGCCGGGCGTACGGCCTGGCAGAGCGGGAAGTCGTCGCCCGCCACGAGGGACAGCTCGCCCGGCACGGCCAGGCCCATCTCGCCGGCCACGCTCAGCCCGGCGACCGCCATCACGTCGTTGTCGTAGACGATGGCCGTCGGCCGCGGCGTCGAGCTGAGCACGCGCCTGGTCACCTGCGCGCCCGCCTCGCCGGTGCGGTCGGTGGGGATGAGGGTGCAGGCCATGCCCGCCCGCTCGCAGGCGGCGGCGAAGAGCCCGGCCCGGCGCGCGGCCGGCAGCAGGCCGGCGGGCCCGCACACCCGCGCCACCCGACGGTGGCCGAGCGCGGCGAGATGGCCGGCGACCAGGCCGGCGCCGACGGCCGGATCGGACCAGAGGTGCGTCAGCCCGTGGGGCCCGCTCGGCTCGCCGAGGATCACGGCGGGCAGGCCCATGGACGCCAGAGCGCGCGGGCGCGGGTCGTCGAGCGCGAGGTCGGAGACGATGACGCCGTCGACGCGGCGCTCACCGTGCCAGCGGCGGTAGACGTCCAGCCCGTCGTCGTGGCCGGTGACGAACTGCAGCACGAGCCCGAACCCGCGGCCCGCCAGCTCGGCCTGGATGCCGCTGATGAGGCGGCGGTGGAAGGTCTCGACGGACAGGCCTGGCGACGGGCGCGACACCGCCAGCCCGATGGCGTGCGCCGCCGCGCCGTGCAGGGCCTGCGCGGGGACGCTGGGGAGGAAGCCGAGCTCGGCGGCGATGCGCAGGATGCGCTCGCGCACGGCGTCGGACACCCCGGGACGGCCGTTGATGGCGTAGGAGACCGCCACGCGGGAGACTCCGGCGCGGCGGGCGATGTCGCTCATGGTCGCCTGCCGCCCCATCGCACCTCCACCCGCCGGCCTACGGACATGCTAAGGGTGGCCCGCCGCCGGCGGGACGGTGGCGCGGTGCCGCCCAGGAAGGCCCCGCGGTCAGCGGGACGGCGGCGCGGTGCTGCCCCGGGGCGTGAGGTGGGCCGGCTCGTCGTGCACGTCACCGGGCCTGTCATCGGGCCCGTTGCCGGACCCGCTGTCCATGGCTGCCAGCAGCAGCCGGGCCGCGTGCACGCCGTAGGCGCCGATGTCGCGGGTGAGCGCGGTCAGCGGCGGGTGCAGCAGGTGGCAGATGGGAGAGTCGTCCCAGGCCACGATGGACAGGTCGGCGGGCACCGACAGGTTCAGCTCCTGGGCGACGGTCAGGCCCGCGATGGCCATGATGTCGTTGTCGTAGATCAGCGCGGTGGGCCGGTCGTCCGCGAAGAGGAGCCGCCTGGTGGCCTCGGCGCCGTGCTCGGCGCTGTAGTCGGTGGGCACGGTCACCGCGCTCACCCCGAGCCGCGCGCAGACGCCGGTGAACACCTCGGTGCGGATCGCGGTGTGCGCCAGCTCGGAGATGCCGCTGATCCGCGCGATCCTGCGGTGGCCGAGCGCCGCCAGGTATTCCACCGCCTCCACCATGGACACCCCGTCGTCGGACCAGATGCTGGCAAGCCCGCCCGCGGCCGACGGCGGGCCGATGACCACGGCGGGCAGGCCCAGCTCGCGCAGCGCGCTCACCCGCGCGTCGTGCACCCGCAGGTCGCAGACGAGCACGCCGCCGACCCGGCTCTCGCTCCACCAGCGGCGGTAGAAGCCGATCTCCTCGTCCTGGTGCGCCACCATCTGCAGCAGCAGCGCGTAGGAGCGGGTGGACAGCTCCGCCTCCAGGCCGCTGATCAGCTCCATGAAGAACGGCTCGACCCCGAGCGTGGCCGGTGGGCGCGGCAGGGCCAGGCCCACGACCTTCGCGGGGGCGCCGGCGAGGGCGCGGGCGGCGCTGTTGGCGCGGAACCCGAGCCGGTCGGCGATGGCCAGGATGCGCTGCCGGGTCTGCGGCGAGACGCCCGGCTGCCCGTTCAGCGCGTAGGAGACGGCCCCCTTGGACACGCCCGCCTCCTTGGCGATGTCCGCGATGGTCGGTCGCTTCACGGCTGGCCTCCCGGGTGACTTTCACGGTTCACCGATCGTACGGGCCGGGCGGGCTGCTGTCGCGGGTGTCGAGCCGGCAGCGGCCCTCGTGCTGCTGATGGACGTTGACGGTCATCGGGGGCCCACGTAGAGTCTGGCTCGCTTACTCGGTTTAGCTCCCAGCGTCAGGAGACCACGTGTACCGTCCGCTGCACGACGGCTGGACCCTCCGCCCTGACGGCGACACCCCGGTGGGCCCTGCGGTCATACCGGCCGCCGTTCCGGGCAGCGTGCACACCGACCTGCTCGCCGCCGGCCTGATCGACGACCCCTACCTCGACGACAACGAGACGCGGCTGGGCTGGATCGGGCGTACGGACTGGGTCTACGAGACGTCCTTCGAGTGGAGTGACGACGGTCACGAGCGGGCCGACCTGGTGTGCGAGGGGCTCGACACGGTCGCCACCGTACGCCTCAACGGCCACGAGGTCGGCGCCACCGCCAACATGCACCGGTCCTACCGGTTCGCCGCGCGCGACCTGCTGCGCGAGGGCGCCAACACGCTCCAGGTGTCCTTCCGCGCCCCCTACGCCTACGCCGAGGAGCAGCGCGCGCGGCACGGCGAGCGCCCCGGGGCCTACGACGAGCCGTACGCGTTCATCAGGAAGATGGCCTGCAACTTCGGCTGGGACTGGGGGCCCACGCTGGTGACCAGCGGCATCTGGCGGCCCATCGGCCTGCACTCCTGGTCCGGCGCGCGCCTGGCCGAGGTCCGCCCGCTCGTCCGCGGCGACGGCGTGGACGTGCACGTACGCGTCGACCGCACCGGCGACGCGCCGGTCACCGTCACCGCCGACGTGGCGGGCGTGCGCGCCGAGGCCAAACTGGCCCACGGCGAGAGCGAGGCCGTGCTCCGCCTCGACGTGCCGGGGGCCGAGCGGTGGTGGCCGCGCGGCCACGGCGCCCAGCCCCTCTATCCGCTCACCGTGCGCGCCGGCTCCGACCGGTGGCGGCGCGAGATCGGGTTCCGCACGGTCGAGCTCGACACGGACGCCTTCCGCCTGATCGTCAACGGCCGGCCGGTGTTCGTGCGAGGCTTCAACTGGATTCCCGACGACTGCTTCCCCGCCAGGACGACCAGGCAGGACCTGGAGGAGCGCTTCGACCAGGCCGCCGCCACCGGCGCCAACACGCTGCGGGTGTGGGGCGGCGGCGTCTACGAGTCGGAGGACTTCTACACCCTGGCCGACCGCATGGGCCTGCTCGTCTGGCAGGACTTCACGTTCGCCTGCTCGGCCTACCCCGAGGAGGAGCCGTTCCGCTCGGAGGTGGAGGCCGAGGCGCGGGAGAACGTCGCCAGGCTGGCCGCCCATCCCAGCCTGGTGTTGTGGTGCGGCAACAACGAGAACATCGAGGGTCACCAGCACTGGGACTGGCGCGAGCGGCTGGCCGGCCGGAGCTGGGGCGCCGGGTTCTACTACGACCTGCTGCCCGGCGTCGTGGCCGAGCTCGACCCGACGCGACCCTACTGGCCGGGCAGCCCCTACTCGGGTGCGCCCGACCGCGACGTGCGCGACCCCTCGACCGGCACCGTGCACATCTGGACCGTGTGGGGGCAGGGCCGCGACTACACGCACTACGCCGACTACGAGCCGAGGTTCGTGGCCGAGTTCGGCTACCAGGGCCCGCCCGCCTACGCCACGCTGCGGGCCGCCGTCTCCGACGAGCCGCTCGCTCCCGGCTCGGCCGGCGTCACGCACCACCAGAAGGCGGTCGACGGCAACGCCAAGCTGCTGTCCGGGCTCGGCGACCACCTGCCGCGGCCCGCCACGTTCGACGACTGGCACTACTACACGCAGCTCAACCAGGCCCGCGCGATGGCGTTCGGGATCGAGCGGTTCCGCTCGCTCATGCCCCACTGCATGGGCACGGTGGTGTGGCAGCTCAACGACTGCTGGCCGGTGACGTCCTGGGCCGCCGTCGACGGCGCGGGCCGCAGGAAACCCCTCTGGTACGCCCTGCGCCGCGCCTACGCCGACCGGCTCATCACCTGGCAGGACGGCGAGATCGTGCTGGTCAACGACACCGACGAGGAGTGGGCGGGCACGCTGGAGCTGGCCCCGCGCGACCTGGGAGGAAGGGCGCTCGCGGCGCACGGACAGCCTGTCGCCGTGCCCGCCCGTGCCACGCTGCGCGTCACCCCACCGGATGACCCGGCGGCCGGGCTGCTCACCGCGGAGCTCGGCGGCGAGCGCGCCCTGTTCGTGTTCGCCGAGGACCCGGCCGCCGGCTATCCGCCGGCCGAGTTCACCGCCGCGGTCGAGCCGGAGCCGGGCGGCGTCGCGGTCACCGTCACCGCCGCGACCATCCTGCGCGAGCTGGCGCTCTTCCCCGACCGGCTCGACCCGGCGGCGGCCGTGGACGACCAGCTGGTCACGCTCCTGCCGGGGGAGAGCGTCACCTTCCACGTCACCACCGGACGCGACCTGGACCCGGCGGCGCTGACCTCCTATCCGGTGCTGCGCTGCGTCAACGAGCCGCGGCCGTCACCCGCCTAGCGGGGTGCGGGCGAGCGCCCGCTTGAGGATCTTGCCCGTGGGGCTCATCGGCAGCTCGTCCACGAACGACAACCGCCGCGGGTATTTGTAGGCGGCCACGCGTTCCTTGACGAAGTCGCGCAGGTCCTCGCGGGTCACCGGGGCGCGCAGGGTGACCGCCGCCTCGATCTCCTCGCCGAGCTCCGGGTGCGGCACGCCGTACACGGCCGCCTGGCGCACGGCCGGGTGCTCGTACAGGACCTCTTCGACCTCGCGCGGGTAGACCGTGTAGCCGCCCCGGATGATCACGTCGCGGCGGCGGTCGACCAGGAAGAAGTAGCCGTCCTCGTCGACCCTGCCGAGGTCGCCGGTGTGGAACCAGCCGTCGCGGATGGCCTCGGCCGTGCCGGCGGGGTCGTTCCAGTAGCCCTTCATCACGTTGGGGCCGCGGACGACGACCTCGCCGATCTCGCCGGGCGGGGCCTCGGCGCCGTCCTCGCCGACGATCTTCATCTCGACGTCCCTGATGGGCCAGCCGATCGAGCCGGGCCGGCGGTGGGGTCCGCCGCGGTTGGTCGCGGCCACCGGGGAGGTCTCGCTGAGGCCGTACCCCTCGATGATCTCGCAGCCGAACCGCGCCTCGTAGGCCCGCAGCACGTCCAGCGGCAGCGCCGCCCCGCCGGACGCGCAGACCCGCAACATCGACAGGTCGGAGGCGCCGGGGTGGTCGAGCAGCGCGATGAACATGGTCGGCACGCCCTGGAAGACCGTCACGCCGTCCCGCCTGATGACCTCGAGCGCGCGGCCGGCCTCGAAGCGCCGCAGCAGCGTCAGCCGCGCGCCCGCCTGCACGGTCGCGTTGAGCGAGCAGGTCTGGCCGAACGTGTGGTAGAGCGGCAGCGCCCCCAGCACCACGTCGTCCACGCCGAGCGCGTGCATGCGGGCCACGGTCGCGGCGTTGCCGGCCAGGTTCGCGTGGGAGAGCTCGATGCCTTTCGGGCGCCCGGTGGTGCCGGAGGTGTAGTGGATGACCGCGGTGTCGTCGTCGCGCGTGCCGGCGACGTCGCGGTCGGGCGCCACCTGGCGCAGCAGCCTGCGGAACTCCTCGGGGACGACGAAGAAGCAGTCGGCCTTCGTGCCCGCCGACCCCGCCTCCGCCGTCTCCGCGAACGCGTGCCAGGCGATCAGCAGCCGCGCCCCGCAGTCACCCAGGTAGGCCGCGATCTCCCGCCGCTTCAGCAGCGGATCGAGCGGCACCACCACGGCCCCGATCCGCAGCACCCCGTAATAGACCACGCCGAACTCGGGCACGTTCGGCAACATGATCGCGACCCGGTCGCCGGGGCCGATGCCGCGGCAGCGCAACAGCCCCGCGAGCCGGGCGCTCAGCTCCGACAGAGCTCCGTACGTGAGCTCCGCCTCGTCCAGCGTGAGAACTGCTCTGCCGCCGAGCCGCTCGGCGGTGGTGAGGAGCCGGTCAGCGAGGTTCATGGAAAGACCGTACGTCCGCTCTCCCACGCCCCTCATTGGTCGCGGTGGCCAGTCTTTCCCGGCCGGAATTGGTCGGCAAAGCGTCCTGGAGAGCGATCGCGACGAGCAGGTCGACGAGATCGTTGATGGAGCGCAGGCTCCGGCCCGTGCGCTCCTGGATCCGGCGCATGCGGTACTGGGCGGTGTTGGGATGGATCTGCAACCGTTCTGCCGCGGCCCGCAGGTTGAGGTCGGCGGCGGCGAACGCCCTGATCGTGGCCGTGAGCACGCCGCCACGCGCGCGGTCCTCCGACAGCAGCGCCGAGATGCGCGGATCGACCAGGTGACGGGCGGTGTCGTCGGCCTTCAGCGCCAGATACTGGAACGGCGTGATCCGCGGCAGCGCGGCGACGCCGCCCTCCTCGGGCACGAAGTCCAGCACCGCCCTGGCCTCCTGGTAGGCCTGCGGGATCTGCGCCGGGCCCGCCGCCACGGTGCTGATGCCCATGGCCAGCCTGATGCCCTCGCCCGCCAGGCTCTCCAGCACCTCCTGCAGCCGGTCGCAGAGCCCTCCCGGGTCGGCGCCGGGGCCGAGCACGGGGATCGCCACGATCTCCGACTGGCGCACGACCGACAGCGTACGGGTGCCGTTGCCGCCGGTCCTGGCGATCGCGGCACAGGCCGCGTGGCGGGCGTCGGCGCCCCGGTCAGGGCCCGTCGTCACCGCCGAAGGCGAGCCGACCAGCACCGCGGTCACGACGAGCAGCGGCGTGCGGGACGCCAGGCCGTGCGCCTGCGCCGCGGCCAGTTCCCTGCCGCGCGTCGGCACGCCGCCCACCAGCAGCGTCTCCAGCAGGTCACGGCTCTCGCGGACCGCCTCGGCGGCGGCGTACTGCTGGAACTCCATGTACGCGTTGGCCGCGTGCGTGCTGGCGAAGTCGCAGTAGCGCATCAGGGGGGACGCCAGCGACAGCGCCGCCTCGCGGCCGGCCGGCGTGCGTCCGGCCCGGTCGACCACCGACTGCCAGAACACCTGCTGCCCGACCCTGAACGCGTTGATGTAGTCGGCCAGCGCCACCCCCGCCCTGGCCCGGCGCATCGCCGCCCGCCGGGTGAAGGCGATGTCCTCGAACGTGACCGTGCGCTCCTCCAGCAGCACGGCCAGCTTGGCGCGGTAGTGCTTGACCACCTGGTCGCGCACGTCCGCGTGGAAGTCGGGGCCCTGCGCCGCGTAGGCGGGGATCTCCTCCCGCATGGTGGCGAGCGCGGCGGCGGCCAGGGACGGGAGATCGTCGAGGAGTTCGGAGAGGATGCGCGCGCGTTGCGCGCGGACCGCCTCCGCACCAGTGAGCGTTTCCGTGCTGGAACCACTGGACATGCCGGGATGATCCATGGCCATGGGCGGGCGGTCAACGGGTCGTAACCGGTATGAGACCCACGCTGTGCTCAGAGGACAACTCGCCTGAGACATCTTGGGTCACCGTGCCCAATGCGGCGCTTCGCGGCCGGATCCTACGCTGAGCCCAACTTCAGAACATTGTTCTCCAGGAGGCCGGATGCTGGAGGTACACGATCTTACCGTTCGCTTCGGGGGCATCACGGCGCTGGACGGCGTCGGCTTCGACGTGGGGCGCGGCGAGATGGTGGGGCTCATCGGGCCGAACGGCGCCGGCAAGACCACCCTGTTCAACTGCCTGACCCGGCGGTACGAGCCCGGGTCGGGGACGATCGTGTACGAGGGCGGCGACCTGACGGCCGTGGCCCCGCACGCCATCGCCGGGCTCGGCATCGCCAGGACGTTCCAGAACCTCGGCCTGTTCCCGCGCCTGTCCGTACGCGACAACGTGCTCGTCGGCGCGCACCACCGGGGCCGGGCCGGCTTCCTGTCGGCCGGGTTGCGCCTGCCGGGCGTGCGCCGCGAGGAGCGCGCGTTGGGCGCCGACGCGGACGGGGTGCTGGAGCGGCTCGGCCTGACCGGGGTGGCCGGGCATCCGGCGACCGGGCTGCCGTTCGGCACGCTCAAGCGGGTCGAGCTGGCCCGCGCGCTCGTCGGCCGGCCCCGGCTGCTGCTGCTCGACGAGCCGGTGAACGGCCTCAACGCGGCCGAGGTCGAGGAGTTCGCGACCACGCTGAACGCGCTGCGCTCCGAACACGACCTGACCGTCATCGTCGTCGAGCACCACATGGGGTTCGTGATGGGGATCTGCGAGCGCATCGTCTGCCTGGACTTCGGCCGCAAGATCGCCGAGGGCCCGCCCGCCGAGGTGCAGCGCGATCCCGGCGTCATCGAGGCCTACCTGGGGACGGCGCCATGACGGATCTGGTGGTGGAGGAGCTGACGGCCGGATACGGCGACGCCCGCGTGCTGCACGGCGTGAGCCTGACCGTCGGCCAAGGGGAGATCTGCGCGATACTCGGGCCCAACGGGGCGGGCAAGACCACGCTGCTCAGGGCGCTGTCCGGCATGATCAGGGCGCGCGGCACCGCCACCCTGGGCGGCGCCGACCTGACCGGCCGCTCGCCCGACACGCTCGCCCGGCAGGGCATCGCCCACGTCCCCGAGGGGCGTGGCACGTTCGTGCCGCTCACCGTCGAGGAGAACCTGCGGCTCGGGGCCTACGTCCGCAGGCGCGGGGCCGGCGTGGAGGCCGACCTCGACCGCATCCACGGCTATTTCCCGGTGCTGAAGACGCGGCTCAAGCAGGCCGCGGGCAGCCTCAGCGGGGGCGAGCAGCAGATGCTGGCCATCGGCCGGGCCCTGATGTCGCGCCCTCGGCTGCTGCTGCTCGACGAGCCGTCGCTCGGCCTGGCTCCGCTGGTCACCCGGGAGCTGTTCCGCATCGTCCAGGCCATCAACGCAGAGGAGCGAACCACCGTGGTCGTCGTCGAGCAGAACGCCCATCTCGCCCTCGGCATCGCCCAGCAGGCGCACGTCCTGGAGACCGGGCGGATCGTCCTGTCGGGCACGGCCGAGGAGATCAGGGCCGACGAGCAGGTCGCCCGGTCCTACCTCGGATACCGGGTGTAGCCGATGGCCGGATTTCTGCAGCAGGTCGTCCAGGGGCTCGGCGCGGGCGCCATCTACGCCAGCCTGGCCCTGGCCCTCGTGCTGATCTACCAGTTCACCGGCATCGTGAACTTCGCCCAGGGCGAGCTGGCCATGTTCTCCACCTACGTCGCCTGGCAGCTCACGGCCGCCGGGCTGCCGTTCTGGCTGGCGCTGGTGGTCACCCTGGCGGTGTCGTTCGCCGGCGGGATGCTCATCGAACGGGTGATCATCCGGCCCGTCGAGGGCGCGCCCGAGCTGACCCTGGTGATCGTCACCGTGGGGCTGTTCATCTTCGTCAACGCCGCCGCCGGGTGGATCTGGACGTTCCTCATCAAGGACTTCCCGAACCCGTTCCCCGCCGGCGCGCTGGAGGCGGGCGGGATCAGCGTGAGCTTCTCCACGCTCGGCGTGCTGGCCGTCGTGGGCGCCGTCATGGGGCTGCTGTACCTGCTCTTCCGGCACACCAAGATCGGGCTGGGGATGCGGGCGGTGGCCACCAACCCCGAGTCCGCCCGGCTGGTCGGCATCCGGGTGGGCTGGACGCTCGCGCTCGGGTGGGGGCTCGCCTCGACCGTGGGCGCGGTGTCGGGGGTGCTCGTGGCGCCGCTGCTGTTCCTCGAGCCCAACATGATGGGCGGCGTCCTCATCTACGCGTTCGCGGCGGCGACGCTCGGCGGCTTCGACAGCCCGCTGGGCGCGGTCGCCGGCGGCCTGATCGTCGGCGTCGCGGAGACGCTCGCCGGGGCGTACGTCGGGTTCATCGGATCCGACCTCAAGGTGGGCGTGCCGCTGGTGATCATCCTCGGTGTCCTGCTGCTGCGGCCCCAGGGCCTGTTCGGGCGAGCGGTGGTGGAGCGGGCATGAGCGAGGCCACGAACGCCGCCCGGGCGCGGACCGCCACGCCGCCCCCGCCCCCCGCGCCGCGGCCCGCTGAATGGTGGCGGTCGGCGCGCTGGCGCTGGGGCGCGGCCGCGCTGCTCGCCGCGGCCGCCTGCTACGCGCCGTTCCAGCTGGTGCCGTTCCACGTCTTCCAGCTCACGATGGTGTTGATCTACGCGGTCGCGCTGCTCGGGCTCAACCTGCTGGTCGGGCACGCCGGGCAGATCTCGCTCGGCCACGGCGCGTTCTTCGCCATCGGCGCCTACACGGCCGCCATCCTGCTCGAACACTGGGCTGTGCCGTACCCGCTGACCCTGCCCGTCGCGGCCGGGGCGGCGTTCCTGCTCGGCCTGGCGTTCGGGGTGCCGGCCATGCGGCTGCGCGGCCTCTACCTGGCGCTCGTGACGCTCGCCATCGCGATCTTCCTCGTCCCGCTGCTCAAGAGGTTCGAGGAGCTGACCGGCGGCTCGATGGGGCTGACGCTGGCCAAGCCCGCGCCGCCCGCGTGGAGCGGCCTGGCCGAGGACCAGTGGCTGTACTTCCTCACCCTGGCCGTCGCCGTCGCCGCGTTCCTGCTCTGCGCCGGCCTGCTGCGCTCGCGCGTCGGCCGGGCGCTGCACGCCATCAGGGACAACGAGGGCGCGGCCGAGGTCATGGGCGTGCGGCTGTCGGTCCACAAGACGCTCGCCTTCGCCTGGAGCGCCATGTTCGCCGGGACGGCCGGCTGCGTCTACACGTGGGTGATCGGGTTCGTCTCGCCCGACTCGTTCACCGTCAACCTGTCGATCACGCTGCTGGCCGGCCTGGTCGTCGGCGGGCTCGGCTCGCTGTCGGGGCCCGTGCTCGGGGGCTTGTTCGTGATGTTCGTGCCCAGCCTCGCGCAGGACATCAACGACGCCGCGCCCGGCGTCATCTTCGGCCTGCTGATCATCGCGGTGATGTACGTGGCCCCGACGGGGCTGGCCGGGCTGGCCGGGCGCTTGATCAGGAAGATTCCCCGGAAGGAGTAAGAGGGATGCGAGTATCTGCGATCGGCTGTACGGCGCTGCTCGTGCTCGCCGTCGCCGCATGCGGGGGACGGGACCAGGGCGCCGCCACCGGCACGGCCACGTCGGGCGGCCAGTGCCAGGGGCAGCAGACGACCGGCATCACCGACACGAGCATCAAGCTGGGCGGCATCTACCCGCTGTCCGGCCCCGCCTCCGCCTACGGGGACATCCCCAAGGGCATCAAGGCGTACTTCGACTACGTCAACGCGGAGAAGAACGGCATCGGCGGGCGCAAGGTCGAGTTCGTCGTCCGCGACGACGGCTACCAGCCGCCGAAGGCCGTCGAGGAGGCGCGCAGGCTGGTCGAGCAGGAGCAGGTGTTCGCCCTGTTCCAGACGCTCGGCACGCCGTCGACCACGGCGACCTGGGACTACACCAACCAGCGCAAGGTGCCGCAGATCTTCGTCGCCACGGGCGCGTCGAAGTGGGGCGCCGACACCCAGCACCCGTGGACCATCGGCTGGCAGCCCAACTACATCTCCGAGGCCCGCGTCTACGCCCAGTACCTCAAGCAGGAGAGACCGGACGCCAAGGTCGCCGTCCTCTACCAGAACGACGACTTCGGCGAGGACCTGCTCGGCGGCTTCAAACGGGCCATCGAGGGCACCGAGGTCAAGGTCGTGGCCGAGCAGAGCTACGAGGTGAGCGACCCGAGCGTCGACCCGCAGATGCGCAACCTCGCCCAGTCGAAGGCCGACGTGTTCCTCAACGTCACCACGCCCAAGTTCGGCTCGCAGGCGCTGGCCGCCGACGCCAAGAACACCAAGTGGAACCCGCTGCACATCGTCAACAACGTCGCCGCCTCGATCACCGTGCTCAAGCCCGTCGGCTTCGAGAACGTCCAGGGCGTCGTGTCCAGCACGTACTACAAGGACCCGAACGACCCGACGTGGCAGGACGACGCGGAGATGAAGCTCTACAAGCAGAAGATGGAGCAGTACGCGCCGGGCGACGACCCCAACGTGCCGTACCACACCTTCGGCTGGGCCGTGGCCAGCAGTTTCCACAAGGCCATGGAGGCGGCCGCCTGCCCGACCCGCGAGGGGCTGCGTGACTCGGTGCGCAACATGAAGGGGATCGCGGTCGACATGCTGCTGCCCGGCGTGACGATGGACACCGCGCAGGGCGACGGGTTCCCGATCGAGTCGATGCAGCTCATGGAGTTCAAGGGCGAGCAGTGGGAGCTGTTCGGCGAGGTGATCGACACGCGCAAGGAGTTCGGGCCCCTGACCAACTGACCTGTCAGGTCGCGGCGACGATCGTGCCCGTCGCGACCAGCCGGTCGACCGCCTCGGAGATGGCCTCGAGCGCGGTGTGGCGGGGCCGGTGGCCCAGCAGCCGCGCGGCCTTCTCCATGCTGCAGTGCGGGCTGTGCGCGATGTGGTCGTACGTCACCCGGGCGTCGTCCTCCGTCACCGTGTCGCGCCACTGCTCCCACGGCAGGTAGGCCAGCCGCGCCTCCCGCCCGAACCAGCCCGCCACCGCCTCGGCGTAGCCGCGCAACGTCACGGCGGTGGTGGCCACGGAGTGGAAGCTCTCGCCCCTGGCGGCGGCCGGGCTCGCCATGGCGTCCATGAACAGTCTTGCCACGTCGTCGGCGTGCACGTGCTGGACGGTCTCCATGCCCAGGTTGGGCAGCGCCAGCTCGCCGCCGTCGGCCAGCGTCTGGAAGACGGCCGGGTTGACGTTGCCGGCCGGGTTGACCGGCACCCATCCCGGCCCGGTGATGTGGCCGGGATGGATGACCGTGGCGGGGAAACCGTGGCGGTGCGCCCGGTCGAGCAGGTAGGCCTCGATGGCGGCCTTCTGCCGGCCGTACTCGGCGATCGGCCGGCGCGGCCGGTCCTCGGTCGTCGGCACCCGCGTGCTGGGGCCGTGCACCCAGATCGTCCCGCAGTGCAGGAACTGCCGCACCCGCCCGTCCAGCGCCTGCGCGAGGTGCCTGGCGCTCGCCTCCGTGAAGCAGATCAGGTCGATGACGACCTCGCCGCCGAGCTCCGCGACGCGCCGCCCGAACGAGCCGTCGGCCTCCTCCGCCGTCCGGTCGGCGGTGACCTGCTCGACCCGCCGCCAGGCGGGGTGCGGCGTGTAGGGCTGCCGCTCGCCCCGGCTCACGGCGGCCACGTCGTGGCCCGCGTCGACGAGCCTGGGAATGAGATAGGTGCCGATGTGCCCGCTGCCGCCGATCACCACTACGCGCATGCGCACAGCGTAGACCTCCGTGGCGGGCCGGTCACCGTCGCCCTGGGCGGCCCAGATACGCTCCTGATGTCCAGTTTCGGAGGTTAGGGCTTGTCGGGGGTTGTCGCGGCGTTCGTCGCTCTGGTGTCCGTTGCCGTGCTCGGTTACCTCGTCGGCTGGAGCGGGCTCCTGCGGGCCAGCGACGAACTGGTCCTGTCGCGGCTGGCGTTCTTCGTGGCCACGCCCGCGCTGATGTTCGCCACCGTGTCGCGGGCGGACCTGGGCTCGCTGTTCTCGCCGGTGTTGCTGACCCAGATCGTCGCCGTGGCGTGCGTGCAGCTCGCGTACGTGCTGGTGGCGCGGGCGGTCTGGCGCAGGGACCGGCGCGAGGCGACGATCGGCGCGCTCGCCGCCTCCTACGTCAACGCGGGAAACCTGGGCATCCCCATCTCGATCTACGTGCTCGGCGACGGCGCGCTCGTCGCGCCCATCCTGCTCTTCCAGCTTGTCGTGCTCACCCCGGTCTCCTTCCTCGTCCTCGACAAGGGGGCCAGGTCGGTCCGGGCGGTGCTGCTGCTCCCGCTGCGCAACCCCCTCACCGTCGCCTCGCTGCTCGGGCTGGCGTTCGCGCTGACCGGGACCTCGCTGCCGGTCACGTTCATGCGCCCGATCGAGCTGCTCGGCGGCGCGGCCGTGCCCGTCGCGCTGCTGGCCTACGGCCTCAGCCTGTACGGCTCCCGGCGCGCGCCGGCGACCCCCGAGGACGGCGGCGTCGGGAAGGAGGTCTTCCTGGTGATCGCGCTCAAATCGTTCGCGCAGCCGGGCATCGCCTACCTGACCGCCCGCCTCGCCCTCGGGCTGGAGGGCGGCGACCTGCTGGCGGCCACCCTGTTCGCCGCGCTGCCCACGGCGCAGAACATCTACGTGTACGCGGTCACGTACGACACCGGGCGGCGGCTCGCGCGCAGCGCCGTGCTGCTGACCACGGGGCTGGCCATCCCGATCATGACAGCGATCGGCGCGGCCCTGGGCTGACTCCCGCGGTCGCCGGCTCACCCCCGGCCGCAGCGCTCGCGCAGGGTCGCGACGCCGTCGCCGTCGAGCTCGTCGCAGTGGGCGGTGCGCCCGGTCATCGCCATCACGAGCGCCAGCGTGCTGCCGGAGACGAGCGCCCCCGAGCCGGTCGTGAAAGGACCGTCGGTCGCCTCCAGCCGCAGGCCGCCGATCCGCCCCTTGGCGAGGACGACGAGATCGGAACCCCGGTAGTAGCGCGCCAGGCGGGTGAGCGTGCCGATCGGGTGGTCGCGGCGGATGCCCAGCGGCCGCCTGATGTCCTCCCCGTGCACGACCGTCTCGCCGAGTATCGCGATGGCGGGAAGCGGCGGCGAGGTCGTGCTCGTGACGGCGCGCCGGAAGCCCTCCAGCGTGTCCTTCGGGGTCGCGCCCAGGTGCTCGGCCAGCCGCATCGCCACCTGCTTGTCGAAGTCGAACCTGCAGCGGATCACGCCCGCCAGCCACCTCAGGGCAGTGAGGTTCGCCGAGGACGTGAGGTGGGCGAGCACCTCGCGCACGGTCAGCCCGGCGCACAACGACGGCGTCGCCCACTGATCGTCGGTCAGATCCGCCAGATCCGCCGCGAGTGCCGCCCGCTCCGCGTGGATCAGCGGCCAGACGTCTTCGCCGTGCTTCGTCATGCTGGGTGCTCTCCTGCTGTGGGTCCTGACTCGTACGGAGAGAAGACTCCCGGACGCGGACAAAGTCATCGCTCCCCCTGCCATCGCATCATCGCCATTTGGGGGCAAAAGGGATCTTAAATGTGAAACGTATATTTCGCCGCGCGACGCAGGGAGAACATTTACGTATACGCGTATGATCGCCCTAGAGGGCGCTCGCCCTGGTTGTTACGGTTCTCGCGATACCGCGACTATCCAGGGGGTTTCATGGGCGAGTCCTCGACCGTCCCGCTGCACATGCGGCGGGTGGGGTTCGATCCCGCGCCGGAGCTGACGGCCGCGCGCGACGGCGAGCGGGTCAAGCGCATCACGACGGCGTTCGGCGACGAAGCCTGGCTCGTGACCCGCTACGCGGACGTACGCGAGGTGCTGGGCGACTCCGAGCGGTTCAAGATCGCGCCGCAGGGCATCGCGCGGTTGCCCGGATCCCCCAAGATGACCGAGGAGCAGCGGGCCAAGGTACGCGCGGGCAACCTGCTCGGCGTCGACCCGCCCGAGCACACCCGGCTGCGCAGGATGCTCACCGCCGAGTTCACCATCCGCCGCATGCGCCGGCTCGAACCGCGGATCAAGCGCATCGTGGACGACCACCTCGACGCCATGGAGGCCGCCGGCTCGCCCGCCGACCTGGTGTCGTCGTTCGCGCTGCCGATCCCGTCACTGGTGATCTGCGAGCTGCTCGGCGTCCCGTACGAGGACCGCGAGACCTTCCAGCACCGCACCAGCAGGATGCTGGACATGACGGTGCCGGGGGAGGAGCGGCTGCGCATGCAGTTCGAGCAGCGCGCCTACATGGAGCAGCTGGTCGCCCGCATCCAGGCCGACCCAGGCGACGAGCTGCTCGGCATGCTGGTCCGCGAGCACCCCGACGACCTGACGACCGACGAGCTCGTCGGCATCGGCGGCCTGCTGCTGTTCGCCGGGCACGAGACCACCTCCAACATGCTCTCCCTCGGCACGCTCGCCCTGCTGCGCCACCCCGAACAGCTCGAACTGCTGCGCAAGGAGCCCGAGCGCATCGACGCCACCGTCGAGGAGCTGCTGCGCTGGCTCAGCATCGTGCACTCCGGCACCACCAAGATCACGACGTCCGAGGTCGAGATCGGCGGCCAGACCATCGGGCCGGACCAGCTGGTGATCTGCTCGCTGCCCTCCGCCAACCGCGACCCCGAGCTCATGTCCGGCGCCGACACGTTCGACATCACCCGGGGCGCGCCCGGCCACCTCGCCTTCGGTCACGGCGTGCACCACTGCCTCGGCGCCCCGCTGGCCCGCATGGAGATGCGCATCGCGTTCCCCGCCCTGCTCCAGCGCTTCCCCGAGCTGCGCGTCGCCGACTCGGGCACCAACTTCCGCTCCTTCAGCGTCGTGTACGGCATGACCGCGCTGGAGGTCGCCTGGTAAGCGCTCCTTCACCGGTCCGCTGATCGGCAGGGTGCACCCTGCCGCGCTGCTGCATGCCGAGATCTCCAGGGCGATCGGCAGCCACGGCGGCCTGCCACTCGTCATAGGCGAAGTCGATCGCCTGCTTGAGCGGGGCGGGGAAGCCGCGGTTGTACTCGGAGGTGACGACGACGAACGCGTCCGCGGCGCCGACGGCTCCGGCGAAGCGGCACATGGCCGGCGTCGCCTGTGCCGGATGGCGCGCGGGGGGTCCTGCGGAATCCCGTCCGGGTGTCAGCCGGCGGGCCTGATGGTGTAGCCGACCCCGCGCACGGTGTGGATCATCGGGGGGCGCCGGGCGTCGATCTTGCGGCGCAGGTACGAGATGTACAGCTCGACGACGTTGCCCTGGCCCGCGAAGTCGTAGGCCCACACCCGGTGGAGGATCAGCGCCTTGCTGAGCACCCGCCCGGGATGGTGCATGAGCAGCCGGAGCAACTCGAACTCGGTGGGCGACAGCTTGATCTCCACGCCCGCCCGTCGTGCCTCGCGGGTTCTCTGGTCGAGCGTGAGGTCGCCGACCACGAGCGCGGGCAGGCGTACGGCCTCGGACCACAGGGTCGGGATGGTCGTGTGCATGCTCGTGATGATGGCGTCCGCGCATGAGTTTTTGATGATGACGGTTTCGCAGTCCGCTGTGAAAGGCGGGGCGCCCGGCCGCGTCGCGGGCCGGGCGCCCGGGTGGCTCAGGTGCCGATGTTGCTCTGCGGCCCCGCGTACGTCCCGAGTATGGACGGCACGTCGGCGGCCGGGTCGAGCGTGTAGGAGTAGAACGAGCTCGGGTCGAAGGCCGAGCCGCCGGTCTCGCGCTGCCCGGTCGAGTTGACGACGATGCTGCCGCTCTGACGGAGCTGGGCGGCGTCGTCCTTGTAGTAGGGGTCTTTCACGTTGTCGTAATAGCTGTTCTCGATCACCATCCTGGTGGCGCCGCGCGAGTAGTTGCCGTAGCCGGTGATGTTCTGCAGGTGGTTGTTGTACAGGTGGGCGTAGGCGACGTTGTCGGTGCTGGGGTTGCGCGAGTTGGTGTCGTGGATCCAGTTGTGATGGATGGTCATGCGGGCGGTGACGTTGTCGGTCCAGCCGATGCCGAATGTCTTGTTGTTCTCGGCGAGGATGTTCCACGACACGGTGAGGTACGTGGTGTCCTTGCGGCTGTCGATCAGGCCGTCGTTCATCCGCATGAGCTTGTTGTGGTCGATCCAGATGTGGTCGGCGGTGTCGAGCTGGATGGCGTCGTAGTCGTACGCGTCGTCGCCGGGGTCGTCGTCGGCCATCCGGGTGTCGCGGATGGTGAGGTTGCGGATGATCACATTGCGGACGCCGGCGCCGACGAAGAAGCCGCCGCCCACGATCTGGCCCGACGTGCCCACTCCGACGATGGTCTTGTTGGAGCTGACGCGGATCTCGGTGCCGTACGGGGTGATGGGGATGGCGCCGCTGACTTTGATCACGTATGGGGTGCCGGCGGTGGCGTAGCGGACCAGGTCGGACTGGTTGGTCACGGTCACGGTGGGCCCGGCCGCGCCGCCGGTGGTGCCGTTCACGCCGCCGGCGTTGATCGAGGCGAACCCGTCGGCCACGTCCGGCCAGGTGCGTCCGGACGTCAGCGGGGTGAAGGCCCACTGTTTGTTGCTGTTGTGGGTGCAGGTTTCCTGGATGAGGGCGGCGCCGTTGGTGGTGGAGGCGTTCTGGTCGCTCATGCACAGGCCGCTGGCGATGCTGATGATCTGGTAGGTGCCGGTGCCGGTGCCGGTGCCGGAGGGTGCGAAGCGCCAGAGTTGGTTGGTCTTGTTGTGGTCGCCGCAGCCCCATTGCTGGAGTCGTAGTCCTTGGGTGGTGGCGCCGTTGGGGACGTCGATGCAGCGTCCGCTGTTGATGTTGGACAGGGTGTATCGGCCGTTGCCGGCGGAGGTGACCTTGAAGTGTTGCCAGGGGCTGTTGTTGTTGCAGGTCCACTGCTGGAGTTGGGCGCCGTTGACGGTGGAGTGGTCCACCACGTCGGCGCACTTGCCGCTGGTGGCCACGACGAGTTGGTAGACGCCGCCCGCGACGGGCTCCGCCACCGCTCCGGCGGGAGCCGGGGATGCCACCGGTGCGAGGGTCGCGGCCAGCATGGCGATCACTAAGTACCAGGGTCTCTTCGTCATAGGGGGTTCCATCCGTCTGATCCGGCCAGGTACTTCTGCGGGGTGTGGTCGGCGGCCTGGGCGTCGGTGAGCTGCGGCCGGTTGGAGTTGATCGTGGCGCCCGACCCGGTGTTGCGGTATTCGAAGAAGCGGGCGTTCCGCCAGTCGTTGTCGGACATGTTGGTCCACGGTGCCGACGTGTTGATCACTGAGCTGAGCGAGCACTCCCGGTAGAGCACCTGCGCGTCCGGACGCCAGGGGCGGCCCAGCGTGGTCGTGCCGGCGGCCGACGCGCCGGTGATCCGCGACCTGTAGAACAGGAAGCCGTAGGTCCGGCCGGCCGCCGTGCTGGCGGCGGTGATCGGGCCGCCGGTGCTGCGCTTCTCGCGGATGTCGCTGTCGTCGAACACGGCGATGCCGCCGCCGAAGATGAAGTCGACGGTGCCTTCCACGTACGAGTCCGAGATGTAGGCCCGGGCCGAGTCGTTGACCAGGAACGTGTCCTGATCGCCGAGCAGTCGCACGTTCGTCAGCCTGGCCCGATCGGCGCCCAGGTTGAGCGCCACCGCCTGGTGGCCGCTAGGGGCCGAGTTCTCGTCGAAGTCGTTGGAGATCGTCAGGTTCTCGGCGATGAAGTCGTGGCCGTCGATGAACGCGGTCGCGCTGCCGGACGTCCCGTATTCGCCCGCGTGGTGGTTGTTGACGATAACCGTTTGGGCCGCCGAGGAACCGAGGCCCTGGAGCGTCACGTACGGCTTGTTCGAGGGGATCCGGACGATCTCGCGGTACGTCCCGGGGGCGATGGTGATCGTGACCCGGCCGGCGTTTCCCGCCGGCACGGCGTCGACAGCGGCCTGCACGGTCCGGTAGGTGCCCGAGCCGTCCGCCGCCACGGTGGCTCTGCCGGTCGAGAGGGGGGTGAAGGCCCACTGTTTGTTGCTGTTGTGGGTGCAGGTTTCCTGGATGAGGGCGGCGCCGTTGGTGGTGGAGGCGTTCTGGTCGCTCATGCACAGGCCGCTGGCGATGCTGATGATCTGGTAGGTGCCGGTGCCGGTGCCGGTGCCGGAGGGTGCGAAGCGCCAGAGTTGGTTGGTCTTGTTGTGGTCGCCGCAGCCCCATTGCTGGAGTCGTAGTCCTTGGGTGGTGGCGCCGTTGGGGACGTCGATGCAGCGTCCGCTGTTGATGTTGGACAGGGTGTATCGGCCGTTGCCGGCGGAGGTGACCTTGAAGTGTTGCCAGGGGCTGTTGTTGTTGCAGGTCCACTGCTGGAGTTGGGCGCCGTTGACGGTGGAGTGGTCCACCACGTCGGCGCACTTGCCGCTGGTGGCCACGACGAGTTGGTAGACGCCGCCCGCGACGGGTTCCGCCACCGCTCCGGCCTGGGGTAACGGCCCCCAAGCCAGCATCGCCGCCGCTGCGAGCACGACGGCGCCCGCACGTCTGCGCTTGGACATCCGCGCTCTCCTTCCTCTCGGGCCATGAGGAAGCATCAGCACAGATATGTATGTCAAGTAAACAAACTAAAGCGGGGTCGAAAGGTCGAGGTGGGGCGTGAAAGTTTCATGCCGCGGCGGTGCTCGAACGCACGATCAGCGCCGTGGGCAGCTCCGTCCTGGCCGGCCGGCCGCCGGAGAGCAGCGCGGCAAGGGCGGCTCCGCCCAGCTCAGGCCAGGGCTGGCGGACCGTGGTCAGCGCGGGCGTGACGTGCCCGGCCGCCCACGAGTCGTCGAACCCGACCACGCTCACGTCGTCGGGCACCCGGTGGCCGTGCTCGCCGAGCGCCTGCAGGACGCCGACCGCCATCGAGTCGGAGCAGGCAAAGACGGCGCTCGGCGGCTCGGGGAGCCCGGCGAGCAACTCGCGGGTGGCCTCCAGGGCGCGCTCGCTCTGGAAGTAGCCGCACACCTCCCAGCGCGGGTCCACCCGGAGCCCGGCGGCGGCCATCGCCTCGCGGTAACCGGACAGGCGTTCGGCGGCGCACGGCACGCCCGGGCGGCCGGTCACGATGGCGATGCGCTCGTGCCCCAGTCCGATGAGGTGCTCGGTGGCGGCGCGGGCCCCGGCCAGGTTGGCTGACACGACGACCGGCATCCCGGGCGGCGGCTTGCGGCGCGGGTCGACGATCACCAAGGGGATCCCGTGGTCGGCCAGCCAGGTGCGCTGGGTCGCGGTCGGTGACGTGCGCACCAGCAGCGCACCTGCGCTGTCGCGGGTGCTGATCCGGTCCAGCCAGGCGGACGGAGGCTGGCCGTTCTTGGTGCTCCTCGCCGCCGCGGAGACCACGAGGTCAACGCCGAGCCGCCAGGCTGCCTCCTCCACACCACCGAGGATCGCCAGCGCGTACACCGAGTCCAGGCCCTGCATCATGACGTCCACCATGCTGCCGCGCGCGGGCTTGGCCCGCTGCCGGGGGTAGCCGCGCCGTTCCAGCACCTCACCGACCAGGCGGCGGGTGTGCGAGGAGATGTCGGGCCGGCCGTTGAGCGCTTTGGAAACGGTTGCAACAGACACGCCGGCCTCGCGGGCGATCACGGCCAGCTTGGGCAGTGGCGGGGGCGTTTCCGGGGCGGTCATGTCCCCCACTCTGCTCCGGTTGCCCCGGCCCAGGCCAGGTGGCCGCCGCGAAAATTTCGAGATTTCGGCATTTCGCCTGATAGCAGGGCTCGGCGCGTTCATCTGCCATTGACGATGCGTTCGTGCTCGCGCAACGTTTCCCTGCAACCGATTGCACAATCGACCACCCGAAGGAGTCGTGCACGTGGCCGTCGTCTCGGCGCGTCCTCCCAGTAAGAAGTCACGCCGTTCCGGCACGTGGACACCATATTGGCTGATCGCCCCATCAGTGATCGCGATGCTCGGGTTCCTCGTCTACCCGATGGCCAGCGTGATCTACTACAGCCTCCAGCACTACAACGTCACCAAACCCTGGGACAACGGCTTCGCCGGGCTCGAGAACTTCCGCACGCTGCTGTTCGAGGACCCGATCTTCTGGCAGAGCCTCGGCTTCAGCCTCAAATGGGTGGTCGTCCAGGTCACGCTCCAGCTCCTGCTCGGCCTCGCGCTCGCGCTGATCGTCAACGAGAGCTTCGTCGGCCGGGCTCTGTCGCGGGCGATGGTGTTCTCCCCGTGGGCGGTCTCGGGGGTGCTCACGACCGCGATCTGGGTGCTGCTCTACAACCCGTTCACGGGGGTGTCGCGCTATCTCGCGGACATGGGCCTCATCGAGTACGGGGCCGCGCCGCTGGCCGACCCGGACACCGTGTTCTGGGCCGCCGTGCTGGCCGAGCTCTGGCGCGGGGTGCCGTTCTTCGCGATCCTGCTCCTCGCCGACCTGCAGTCGGTGTCGAAGGACCTGTACGAGGCCGCGTCCGTGGACGGCGCCGGCCGGCGGCGCAGGTTCTTCCACATCACGCTGCCCCACCTGAAAGACGCGATCATCCTGTCGACGTTGCTGCGCTCGGTCTGGGAGTTCAACAACGTCGACCTGCTCTACACGCTGACCGGCGGCGGCCCCGCCCACCAGACCACCACGCTGCCGCTGTACGTGGCCTCGCTGGCCGCCCAGTCGCACGACTTCGGCTACGCCACCGCGCTGACCACCGTGGCGTTCCTGATCCTGACCTTCTTCTCCATCGTCTACCTGCGGCTCAGCAAGTTCGGGGTGAAAGCATGACCCTGAGGGCGAACCGGGTGTCCCGGTGGCAGATCTACCTCCCGCTCGGCCTGTACCTGCTGTTCACGCTGGTGCCGTTCTACTGGATGCTGGTCTTCGCGTTCCGGCCCAGGGGCTCCACGGCGATCGTGCCGTGGCCGATCACGTTCGAGCACTTCGACACGGTCTGGAATGGGATGGGATTCGCCGTCTTCTTCCGCAACAGCCTGCTCGTCGGCATCGCCTCGCTGATCACGACCACGGTGGTGGCGCTGGCCGGAGGTTATGCCCTGGCCCGTTACGCCTTCCGCGGCAAGGCCGCGTTCATGATCGGGATGCTGTGCACACAGTTCATCCCCGGCGCCCTGATGATCATTCCGCTGTTCGAGATCTTCCGGACGCTGACGCTGACCAACTCGCTGTGGAGCCTGGTCATCGCGGAGACCGTCTTCCAGCTCCCGCTCTCCCTGATCCTCATCAGCGGCTTCATCAGGAACATCCCGTACGAGCTGGAGCAGGCGGCCTGGGTCGACGGCTGCGGCAGGCTGCGCGGATTCCTGGCCGTCGTGCTGCCCCTCCTGCGCCCGGCGCTGGTGGCGGTCGGCTCGTTCGCCTTCATCCACAGCTGGAACAACTTCCTTTTCGCCCTCATGTTCATCAACGACCAGGAGAAATTCACCGTGCCCGTGGGCCTGGCCTACAACCTGGGCGAGAACAGCGTCGACTTCGGCGCCCTCGCCGCCGGCGGTGTCGTCGCCGCCCTGCCCGTCGTCATCGTCTTCGCGTTCATCCAGCGCTACCTCGTCCAGGGCATGTCGGCCGGGGCGGTGAAGGGATGAGCCGCACCTACCGCAACCCCGTGCTGAACGCCGACTGGTCCGACCCGGACGTGATCCGGGTCGGCGCGGACTTCTATCTGACGGCCTCCACCTTCACCAAGGTGCCGGGGCTGCCGATCCTGCACTCACGCGACCTGGTCAACTGGACGATCATCGGGCACGCGTTCACCAGCGGGTACGACGACGTACGGCCGGGCTGCGGGGTGTGGGCGCCGTCGCTGCGCCATCACGACGGCCGGTTCTGGATCTTCTACGGCGACCCCGACGTGGGGATCTGCGTGGTGAGCGCCGTGGACCCGCGCGGCCCGTGGACCGCGCCGCACGTCGTCAAGCCGGGTCTCGGGCTCATCGACCCCTGCCCGCTGTGGGACGACGACGGCCAGGCGTACCTGGTCCACGGCTGGGCGAGGAGCCGCGCGGGGGTCAACAACCGGCTCACCCTGCACCGCATGGCGCCGGACGCGCGGAAGGTGCTCGACGGCGGCACGCTGATCATCGACGGCGACCTGCTGCCGGGCTACCGGACGCTTGAAGGGCCCAAGCTCTACAAGCGCGACGGGACGTACTGGATCTTCGCTCCCGCGGGCGGAGTGGAGCAGGGCTGGCAGTCGGTGTTCCGGGCCGCGTCGATCTTCGGCCCGTACGAGGACCGGATCGTGTTGCGGCAGGGCGGCACGGACGTCAACGGCCCGCACCAGGGCGGCTGGGTGGACACCCCGTCCGGTGGGCACTGGTTCATGCACTTCCAGGACCGCGGTCCCTACGGCCGGGTCGTCCACCTGCAGCCCATGGAGTGGAACGGCGGCTGGCCGGTCATGGGTACGGACGGTGAGCCGGTGCCCGGAGGCCCGGTGCCGGTCGAGGGCGGCGGGCCGGGCGCGCCCGCGACCTCCGACGACTTCGCCGGACCCAGGCTCGGCCTGCAGTGGAGCTGGCAGGCCAATCCCGACCCCGCCTGGTGGGAACTGCGGGACGGCAGGCTCCGGCTGGCCTGCGTGCCGGGCCCGGACGACCTCGGGCAACGCCCGTCCGTGCTCGGGCAGCGGCTGCCCGGCGACCCCTGCACGGTCACCACGAGCCTCACGCTGGACGGCGAGGGCCGGGCAGGGCTGGCCGTCATCGGGACCACCTCCGCGTGGGCCGGGCTGGAGCGCACCCGAGGCGGGACGGTGCTGGTGTGCGGGGACATGGAGCCTGTGCCGGTCGAGCACGGCTCGCCCGTCACCGTCGGCGCGCGGGTCGGCGACGGCGCGATCGTCACGTGGCTGGCCGACACGGGGGCGGGGCCGCGCGAGATCGGCGCCCCCTTCCAGGCCACGCAGGGCCGGTGGGTGGGGGCGGTGCTCGGCCTGTTCGCCGCGGGCAGCGGCACCGGTCAGGCGATCTTCGACGCGTTCACCGTGGACATCGAAAGGTAGCAGGCAATGACACGACGTGTGGCGGCGGTTTTCCTCGCTGTGACCGTTCTCGCCGGGTGCGGCTCCGACGCGGCCTCCGAGGGCACGACCGAGATCACCTTCTGGGACACCAACGCCGGGCCCGCGCGCACGCCGGTCTGGCAGCACGTGATCGCCGAGTTCGAGAAGGCCAACCCGACCATCAAGGTCAACTACGTGGGCGTGCCGATCGCGCAGGCCCCGCAGAAGCTCGGCACCGCCATCGCCGGTGGCGGCACTCCCGACGTGGCCGACGTTGCCACCTCTGGGCTCGGCATCCTCGTCGCCCAGAAGGCGCTGGAGCCGGTGGACGAGCGCATCGCCGCCAACCCCGCGCTGAACGGCAAGTTCAGCGAAGGGCTCATGGCCACCGTGAAGAACGTCGTGCCGGACCGCAAGGCGTACATCATCCCGACCTCCACCAACGCGGGCGCCTTCTGGTACCGCAAGGACTGGTTCAAGGAGGCCGGGCTGGAGCCGCCCAAGACGTGGAGCGAGTTCTTCACCACCGTGGACAAGCTCACCGAACCGGAGGAGAACCGGTACGGGTTCACCATCCGCGGCGGCTCCGGATCCATCGCCCAGATGCTGGAGGTCGTCTACGGCCAGTCGGGTCTCACCGCGTTCTTCGACCCCACAGGCAAGGCCACCCTCAACGACCCGCGCAACGTGACGGCACTGGAGAAGTACGCCGTCCTCTACAAGAGGAACACGCCCGAGGGGGACCTGCAGAACGACTACGTGAAGATGGTCGCCCAGTTCGACACGGCGGGCAACATCGCGGTCATGCAGCACAACCTGGGCTCCTACCAGGACCACATGAAGGCGCTCGGACCGGACAAGGTGGGCTCGTTCTCCGTGCCCAGGTCCGACTCCGGCACCCAGTCGGTGTTGTCCAGCCCGGTCAGCGGCGTGGCGGTGTTCTCGGCCGGCAAGCAGAAGGAGGCCGCGTTCGAGCTCGCGGAGTTCTTCGCCTCCAAGCAGGCCGACAGCTACATCGCCGAGAAGACCGGCGTCATCCCGGCCAACAAGGACGTCGCCGGCGAGCCGTGGTTGTCGGAGGCGGAGCACATCGCCGAGGCGCAGCGGGTGATGAACGACCCGGAGACCAAGGTCGTGCAGATGCCGTACCACCTGCCGGAGTTCAACGAGATCACCAAGACGTGGGCGGAGCCGCTGTTCCAGAAGGTGCTGCTCGGCCGGCTCGGCGCCAAGGAATTCCTTGACCAGTTCGCGGCCAGGCTGACCGAGGCCCAGGCCGCGTACAAGAAGCGGAACGGCTAGCTGACCAGGGCGTTGTCCACCGTACTGCCCGAAATGTGCTTTCAGGTCCGCTGTCGGACGCTCTAGTGTGGCGTCGTGACCACTAACGTGATCTTGCTGAATGGTGGGTCCAGTTCGGGGAAGTCCGGCATCGCCCGGTGCCTCCAGGCGGTCCTGCCCGACCCATGGCTGGCTCTCAGTGTCGACACCATGGTCGACGCGATGCCCGCTGCCATGCGGGGGTCGGAGTCCGGGATCGAGTTCGCTCCGGACGGCGCCGTGAACGTCGGGCCGGAGTTCATGGCTCTGGACGCGGCGTGGACCGAGGGGGTCGCCGCCATGGCCCGTGCGGGTGCCCGGATCGTCATCGACGACGTCTTCCTCGGGGGAGCGGGATCCCAGGAGCGGTGGCGGAAGGCTCTCGCCGGGCTGGACGTGTTGTGGGTCGGCGTCAGGTGCGAGAGCGCGGTCGCGGCCGGCCGCGAGATCGCGAGGGGCGACCGGCCCCGGGGCATGGCCGCTCTGCAGGCGGAGGTGGTCCACCAGGGCGTGACCTATGACCTGGAGGTCGACACCACCCGCACCGAGTCCCTGGACTGCGCGCGGGTCATCGCCGCCCGGGTCGGCTGAGCGGGGGTCCCCCGCGAGGGCGGTCTTGGGAAGACACATATGACCCCAGAGTGATCAAACTGTTACTCATAGTTACTATGGGTCGGGTTGGTGCACGTATGCAGCGTGCAGCCGCGGATTACTCCAGGGGGCTGAAATGACCGATGACACCCGGGCCGAGAAGATAGAGGTCGACGCTGAGGAGACGGCGGTGGGGGCCGAGGCCACGCTGCTGCACTCCCAGGACGACCCGGCGGCCTCGGCGGCGATCGACGAGGCGGTGGCGTCAGAGCTGCTGGAAGACGCCTCCGCCCGCACCGCGGCCGAGGCCAGGCGCGAGAGCGAGAGCCAGATCGCCGCACTCGCCGCGCACGATCAGGAGCGCGTACGCGGGCTCCAGCGCGACCTGGGCGCCATGGGCGCGGAGGTCTGGCCGGTGGCCAGGTGGTGGGGTTTCGAGATCCACCTCAACGAGAGCGCGGCGCTGCTGGCCTCCGAGATCGCCCAACCGGCAGGAGAGCTCTCGGGCACCGTGCTGGGCTCCTGGCTCGCCCGGATCGTGGAGCGCTCGGTACGGGACAAGGCCGCCTGGATCACTTCGGCCGCCCGGCCGTACGGGGTCCGGCTGGTCTCGCCGTGGACCGCGCCCGCCATGCTCGTCCCCGCCCGCGACGACGACAGGCCCGGCGGCGACGCCCAGCTCTACTGGGCGATGCACGAGCCGGACGAGGGGTGGAGCGACGACCAGCCGTTCGTCGACCACTTCAGCGTCTCGGGGCCGGCCCTCGCGGAGTTCCAGGACCGCCTCTACCTGGCGCACCGCGGCGGCGACGGCGACTCCAGCCTGTGGTGGGCGGTCTACGACGCCGAGGAGGGCTGGAGCGAGGACCAGCGGTTCCCCGAGCACTTCAGCGACTCGGGGCCGGCGCTGGCCGCGTACGACGGGCAGCTCCACTGCGTGCACCGGGGCGCGGGCGACGACGCGCTGTGGTGGACGCGCTGGGACGGCACCTGCTGGACCCCCGACCAGAAGCTGCCCGGCCACGCCGGCTCCGCCGCCCCCGCGCTGGCCGCGTACGACGGGCAGCTCCACTGCGTGCACCGGGGCGCGGGCGACGAAGCGTTGTGGTGGACGCGGTGGGACGGCGCCGAGTGGAGCCCCGACCGGCGGCTGCCCGGCCACTCCAGCCGGTCGAACCCGGCGCTGGCCGTCTACCAGGGCCACCTCTACTGCGTGCACCGCGGCGCCGGCGAGGACTCGTCGTTGTGGTGGACGCGGTGGGACGGCGCCGAGTGGAGCCCCGACCAGAAGCTCCCCCGCCACCACGCCGCGGAGGGCCCGTCGCTGACCGTCTACAAGGACCGCCTCTACTGCGTGCACCGCGGCGACGCCGACCAGAGCCTGTGGTGGACCGCTTTCAACGGCTCCGGCTGGAGCATCGACCAGCGGCTGCCCGGCCACCACAGCGGCGAGGGCCCGGCCGTCATCGCCTACCGCGACAAGAACGCCACCCGCGACCAGCTCATGTGCGTGCACAGGGGCCGCCGCTGAAACGCCCCGCAGAAACACCGGGTGCCGGCCCGAGCCGGCACCCGGTGCGCGGGTCACCACCCCGCGAGCTGCTCCAGGAACCACTCGACCAGGGTCGGGGACACGCTGCTGTGCGCCGAGTTGCCGAGGTCGCAGCAGAACGCGTCCAGGAACGTCTCGTCCTTGGGCAGGTCGCTGAGGTCGCGGTAGAGCTCGGCCTGCCACTGGAAGGGGTCCCTGGCCAGGGCGACCGCGCTGACCACGGGGACGAAGCAGCCGGCGCGCAGGGCGTTGTCGATCGGCAGGCCCATCGCGTCGGCGAGCCGGCCCCACGAGTCGAGCGTGCCGCCCGGAGCGCCGTCGAACGCGGCCACGTGGCTGGTGGCGCTCGTCCACACCGGCCCGCCGAACCGTACCGTGCCGACGTTCTGCAGCTCGCCCAGGTCCGGCTGGATCCTCGCGGTGAGCTGCAGGGAGTCGTGGCGCAGGTCGAAGACCGGCGTGCCCGGCGGCAGGACGGGGCCCGTGCCGTTGCCGATCCCGTTGGCCATCCCCAGCTTGTACGGGCGCATCGGGAACCAGCCGACCCGGCGCAGGTCGTCGAGGAAGCCGGTGCGCAGCGTGCTGGCGGTGGCGACCGGGCCCGAGTAGTTCTCGTTCTCGACCCAGGCCCACAGGAGTTGCTGCGCGGCCGGGCTGCGGATCAGGTCGGCCTGGCCCGGCCCGTCGGAGGGCGGCTGGATCGACTCGTGCAGGTAGGCCAGCTGCTGGAGCACCAGCGGGATCCAGGCGCCGAGGTGCGGCGTGTCGTAGGAGAAGTACTTGTCCGTCTGGTGGTCGAGGCGCTCGCTCTCCATGCGGGCCAGCGCGTACCTGGTGATCATGCCGCCCATGCTGACGCCGCCGACGACCAGCGGATCGTCGCCCCGGCGCTCCTCGATGGCGCGCAGGACGCAGGTGACGGCGACGGCGGCGTTGGCCTGGATGTAGGTGTGCCGCTCGTCGAAGCCGAGCAGCACCACGTCGATGCCCATCATCCTGAGCTGGTCGAGGAACCCGGGGACGTTCTTCTGGTAGGGGGCGTTGAGGTGCAGCCAGAGTGCGTCGAGATCGCTCGGCCCGTGGTTGAAGCCGTCGGCGATGATCAGCGGCCGCGACAGCGCCGTGTGCCCCTCCGCCAGGTGCACGGCGGCCCGGCCGGTGGCCGTGTGGCCCTGGTACGGCTCGTCGCCCACCAGGTCCCAGACGAGGTCGGCCCTGGGCGCCTGGCCGTCGCGCTCGGGCGGCGTGGCGAACCAGACCCCCTGACGCCCGAGCGCGTCCGCGATGCGCTGGACCTGGTCGGCGGAGAGAGTGCCCTCGATCCCCGCTGCCTTGGCCTCGACGTCGATTCTCGGTTCCTGGGACATGTGCTCGATCCTCTCGCTCAAAGCGAAGCCCGCTGGGCCACTGGCCTCACCTTACGGTCACTCTTAGCGATATATCGAGCACATACGGTAGTGGCGCTACTTGTCCGCAGGTCCCCTGGTTTCACCGCCTCCAGTGGGGTAAGCGCAGTGCTGAGGCCAAGCCGGGCACCCGTGCGGCGACGGCCGCCAAGCACTGTCGGCAGGCACTGCCGGCACGTTCTGTCGGCGAGGAGCCGCGATGTCACTCATCGATCCGGAATGCGTCCGTCAACTGCTGGACTCGCGCCACCAGGACGCCACGCTGGTCTACGTCCGCGGCGACTGTGTCGTGCTGCCGGCCGCCGAGGTGGACGACGCCCACCGGGGCCTGGTCATCGCCAGCCGCGACGAGGTGGCGGCCCAGTTCCCCGACGACGGCCCGACCGACGAGACGCTGGAGGCCGTCGCGACCCGGCTGGACAACATCGTCAGGGACCTGGGCGCCTGACGCCGGCGAGCCCGCCCGCTCCCACGGAAGCGGCCGGGCTCCGGAGAACGGCGGGCGCGGCCCGCGCCGGGTCATTCGCAGAGGGCGCGGTCCAGCGCGGTCTCGATGTTCTTGACGGTCTTCATGTCGGCGGGGAGCGCGGTGGTGGCGATGGTGGCCGCCCGCCCGTCCTCGGTCGCGGCGTTGCTCGTGGCGTAGCCGGGGGCGGAGCCGCCGTGCGACCAGGCGACGCCGCCGCAGCTCAGCTTGAAGGTGGCGATGCCGAGCCCGTAGCGGGCCTTGCCCGAGGTGTCGAACTGCGGGGCGGCGACGGTCTTCTTCATCTGCGCGAGCTGCGCGGGCCTGAGCAGCCTGCCGTCCAGCAGCCCGACCATGAACCGGTTGAGGTCGCTCGGCGTGGAGACCAGCTGGCCGGCGGCCCAGGCCATGGACGGGTCCATCGTGGACACGTCGGTGTACGGCTCGTCGGGCTTCGTCCGCCAGTAGCCCTTGGGGTGCGGCCCGCGGATCCTCTGCTCGCCCAGGCTCGGCCAGTACGTCTTCTCCAGGCCCAGCGGCTTGATGACGCGCCGGGTGATCTCCTCGCCGACCGGCCGGCCGGTGACCTTCTGGATGATGAGCCCGGCGAGCACGTAGCCGGTGTTGCTGTAGCTCCAGCGGCCGACGGGCGTGCCCTTCCGCGTCCTGGCCGCCTCGACCAGCTCGTACGGCTCGTAGTGGCGGTGCTGGATGTCGAAGTAGTCCTTGAGCAGCACGCCGTCGTAGTCGGGCAGGCCGGCGGTGTGCTGGAGCAACCGGCGTACCGTGATCTTCCTGCCGTCGCCGGCCTTGCCGCGCAACATTCCGGGCAGGTACCGCTCGACCTTTCCGTCCAGCTTGATCTTGCCCTCGCCGACCAGCTGCAGAACGACCACGGCGGTGAACATCTTGGTGTTGCTGGCGATGCGCACCCGGCCGTCCACGGGCACCTCGGCCCCGGTCTTCAGGTCGGCCACGCCCGCGGTGTAGTGCCGGGTGCGCCCGTCGCGCCCGCGCACCGCCGCCAGGGCGGCGGGGGACCCGCCGTCGGTGACCAGCGCGTCGAGCCTGCGCTGCAGGGACGACGACGGCTCGGCCGCGCTCGCCGGGGCGGCCGCCAGCGTGCCGGCCAGCGCCAGCCCAGTCAGTCCTGCCAGCGTACGCCGGGTGGTGACACGCGGATCGATCATGGGGGGAACGCCTCCTGCTCGCGGCTGTCTGTGATGCCTCCAAGCATGTCGGCGAGCCGGTCCCTCGAGCGATCCCACGTGCTGGTGTCCGGCGGTACAGCCAGCACTACGCCGAGTGCCGCGCACCGCTCTCGAGGTAGTGCAGAACGGCGGCCACCCGGCGGTCCGTGCGATCCGTGGGCGCCAGGTCGAGCTTGGCGAAGATGTTGCGGATGTGCTTGTGCACGGCGCCGTCGGTGACGAAGAGCCGCTCGGCGATGGCCGCGTTGCCCAGGCCTTCGGCCATCAGCGCCAGCACGTCGCGCTCGCGCGGGCTGAGCCGTTCCAGCCGGTTGCCTGGGCGGGTGCGGGTGAGGAGCTGCGCGACGACCTCCGGATCGATCGCCGTGCCGCCGTCCGCCACCCGGTGCAGCGCGCTCAGGAACTCCTGCACCCGCCCCACCCGCTCCTTCAGCATGTAGCCCAGCCGGGAGCTGCCGTGGGCGAGCAGCTCGGTGGCGAAGGCCTGCTCGACGTACGCCGACAACACGAGCACCGCCAGGCCCGGCTGCCGGCGCCTGGCCGCGACGGCGGCCCTGATGCCCTCGTCCGTGTGGGTGGGCGGCATCCGCACGTCGACGATGGCCGTGTCGGGCCTGTGGGCGTCCACCGCCTCCAGGAAACCGTCGGGGTCCGCCGTGGTGGCCACGACGTCGAGCGCCTCGGCGCGCAACAGCAGCGCGAGACCCTCGCGCAGCAACGGGTCGTCCTCGGCGATCACAATCCGCATGGCAAACTCACATTCAGGGTGGTCGGCCCACCTGGGGGGCTGGTCAGCGCAAACGTTCCGTCGTGCGCTTCCGTACGGTGACGGATCCCGGCGAGGCCGGACCCGGATCGTTCCCCGGCTCCGCCGCGGCCGTCGTCGACGATCGTCAGCCAGAGCCGGTCGTCCCGCTGGCGGACGGTGACGGTGGCGCGCCCCGCCCCGCTGTGCCGGGCGACGTTGTTCAGCGCCTCGGCCACCACGAAATAGGCCGTGGCCTCGACGGACACGGCGCACCGGCGGGGGAGGTCGGCGTCGATCCCGCAGGGCACCGGACTGGCCGCCGCGAGGCCCGTCAGCGCGTCGGACAGGCTCCGGTCTTCGAGCACCGGAGGCAGGATGCTGCGCACGACGCCGCGCAGTTCGGCGAGCGCCTGCTCGGCGGCGCCCTGCGCGTCCTCGAGCATGGCCTCCGCGGTCGCCGGGTCGCGGGCCACCGCGCGGCGGGCGGCGCCGAGCATGACGGTGACGGCGACGATCCGGTTCTGGGTGCCGTCGTGCAGCAGCCGTTCGATCCGCCGCAGTTCGGCGGCGTGCGCGTCGACCGCCGCCGCGCGGGTCGCGGTGAGCTGGGCGACCCGCAGCGCCAGGTCCGCCCCAGGGACGGGGGCCAGCAGCCGGCGGCCCGGCCACGCCTGTAACCGCGGGATGACCGGGACCAGAAGGAGGGTGAGGACGATCCACCCCAGACCCATCAGGACGACCACGAAGGTGTCGGTGAGCTCGTCGACCTCCAGCAGGCCCATGCCGGGGCCGCCGGTCTCGCCCGGCGGCAGGAGCCGCCACCACAGGGGATAGGTGAGGTCACGCGCGGCGTAGAGCGGAAGGGTGATGCCGGCCAGGCCGAGCACCAGCCCGAAGCTCCCGTGCGTGAGCGCCCAGGCCAGCTCGCGCCGGGTCACCGGCTGTTTGAGAGCGGCCCGCAGCCCGGACGGCAGCGGATCGGGGACGATGATCTCCGGGCCCCAGCGGGACAGCCGCGCCCGCTCGCGGTCGGCGATGGCCCGCAGCACCCGCAGCGCGGTGGGCAACACGAGGAGGCCGGTGCCGACCAGGCAGGCCAGCGCGCTGACGATCACCACGAGCAGGGCGATCAGCGTCAGGACCGCCGTGCCGAACCCGCCGGCCAGATATTCGAGCCCGTCGAGGGTGGCGCGGGCGCGAACGATCGGGTCCCATGGGCGGACCTGCTGCTCACCCCTCGCAGGGTCGTTGACCGGCATTCCCGCACCTCCCGTGCACGACGATAGGACATCGTCGGAGGACCGGTGGAGATCGCCGGGGAAGAGTACAGCCTGCTGTACCGCCGGTGTCCCGATGGCGGGATTGCCGATGCCGGCGACGCTCCGTAGCTTCGACGGCATGACGACCACGACGAGTGAGGAGCGCACCATGACCGACTCCGGCATCGCCGCCCGCGGCAGGATGACCAGGCCCGTTCTCTGGGCGCTGCTGGGCGTCAGCGCCGTGTGCAACATGGTGACGTCCACGATCGGCATCAATCCGCTCATCGGGATCGGCTTCGGCCTGCTCACGCTGGCGCTGGGAGCCGGGTTGATCGCCCAGTACCGCAAGGAGCGCCGCCGCCGGTGACGGAGCACCCGCCCCCGTGGTGCCGGCTGGCTCCACCGGGGGAGGAGGTTCCCCCGGTGGAGGGAACCTCCGGCGGCCCGTCGCCGACAGGCTGGCGGGCATGAAACGAACCATCGCACTCGCCACCCCGATCGCCGCCCTCGCCCTGCTGGCCGGCCCTGCAGGGGCTGTCACGGCCCCCGAGGCGCCCATGTACTCGTTGCGCGGCAGCGCCTCGGGGACGCTGCCCGAGTCGTTCGGCCAGTGGGCGGGGGACAAGGTGCGCTTCGCCATCGACGCCAGGAGTGACGGGGCGAAGACGCGGGGCACCTTCGACGTGTTCCACGCGGGCAAGCCCGGCGAGCCGGCCGTGGGCGAATTCCAGGGCAGGATCAGCTGCCTGGTCGCGGCCGACGGCATCGCGGTCGCCACCGGGGTCATCACCAAGGGTCACGTCACCATCGGCGACAAGCCGGCCATGGACGTGAGCGGCAAGAAGGTCTCCTTCACCGTCCACGACAAGGGGCGCCGCGACACCATGTTCTGGATGTGGGAGTTCCTGGGCGCGCCGGTCAACGACTGCCAGGGCACGGTGCCGGTGTTCAGGCCGTCGAAGAGCAGCCTGAAGGTCAAGGGCTGACCGGTCCAGGGAATCACTCCAGAACCGGTCCATGCGCGTGGTCCGATGCCCGTCCAGCCTCGGCCGTTTGACGATGACGAGATGGTCGGGGACGGTTCTGACGACCCTGGACCACCGGGTCCCGCCGTTCATCCCGCAGGGGGCGGAGATGATGACGGCATGAGCATCCGCACCCGACGTGATCATGCACCAGCTGACCTCATGGGCGGAACACGGCCCTGACGCAGCCTTCCTGCTTCGTCTTGAACAGCTCGTAGCCCCTGGGCCCGTCCTCCAGGCGCATGGGGTGGGTGAGCAGGGGCGAGGCGTCGATCTCGCCCTTGCTCATCCGGTCGAGGATCATCGGGATGTAGCGGTGGCCGTGCTGCTGGCCGCCGCGGAGCGTCAGGCCCTTGTTCATGACCGCGCCCATCGGGAACTTGTCGACCACGCCGAGGTAGACGCCGAGCACGGAGACGACGCCGCCCTTGCGGCAGGCGTGGACGGCCTGGCGCAGCGAGATCCCGCGGTCGGTCTGCAGGCGCAGGGCGTGCTTGACCCGGTCGTAGGCGTACTGGGCGCCGGTGCCGTGGCTCTCCATGCCGACGGCCTCGATGCACACGTCGGGCCCGCGCCCGCCGGTCAGCTCCTTGAGCGCCTCCAGCACGTCGGACTCGCCGTAGTCCAGGATCTCCGCGCCCATCTCGGCGGCCATGGCCAGCCGTTCGGGGAACCGGTCGATGACGATCACCCGGTCGGCGCCCATGCGCAGGGACGCCAGGGCCGCCATCTGGCCGACGCCGCCGCAGCCCCACACCGCGACCACGTCACCGGGCCCCACCTCGCCGAGGTCGGCGCCCATCCACCCGGTGGGTACGGCGTCCGAGGCGAACACGGCGCTCGCGTCCGGCACGTCGTCCGGCACGGGGAAGGCGTTGACGTCCGCGTACGGCACCCGTACGTATTCGGCGTGGCTGCCCGCGAAGCCGCCCAGCGCGTGGGAGTAGCCGAAGATGCCCGCCGAGGCGTGCCCGTTCGCCGTCTCCAGGAAGCCGGGGTTGGGGTTGGAGTTGTCGCACAGCGACCACAACCCCTCCTTGCAGTAGTGGCAGCGCCCGCAGCCGATGATCGAGCACACCGTCACCCGTTCGCCGACGCGCCGCCGGCGCACGTCGGGGCCGGTCTCGACCACCTCGCCGACGAACTCGTGCCCGAGCACGTCACCGGCCATCATCGTGGGCACGTAGCCGTCCAGCAGGTGCAGGTCGGAGCCGCACGTGGAGCTCGCGGTGACCTTGACGACGGCGTCCTGCCGGTTGAGCAGCCCGGGGTCGGGGACGTCCTCGACCGCCACCTCGTTCACGCCGGTCCAGCACAGCGCCCTCATCGTGCGCCCTTCCTCGTGAGATGCCGGAACGCCGGCGTGCCGGCGCGGCCGAGCGCGGTGCGGTGGCCCTCGGGCTGCCCGTCGACCAGGAGCACCTCCCCGGTTTCGAGCACCTGCTTCAGCTTCCGTACGCGGTCGCGCGTCTCCCCGTCGGCCTCGCGTACCGCGATCTCGCTGCCCCGGCCGCCGGGTGCGGGCCTGACGCGGATCTCGTGCCGTTCGGCGATCCGGGCCAGTTCGTCGGGCCGGTCGGGGCCGGTCAGCCGGGCCGGGTCCGTCTCGACCGTGACGGTGAACCATCCGTTCGGGTTGGGCGGCGCTGAGCGTGCCGCGCGCACGATCGCCATCCCGGCCACCGCCGCCGCTCCGGCGAGGAGCAGGGCCGTGCGGCCCTTACGCCGCCGGGGGCCGCGGGCGGGCAGTTTCGCGCGGGCCCGGGCGGCCCGCTTTGTGCTGGACGCTTTCATGCTCCGCGGCTGCCCGGGGCCGTCCCCGGCAAACCGGCCCGGCGGAGGGACCTGATCGGCAACACCGGTTGGTCGCGGGTCCAGGTATAAGCGTATGTCGTACTCATAACTGGGTACGCTATACGCAGCCAAGGCGCCGCCGCCAGCGAGATCCGTCGAATGCGGCGGTGGGCGGCCCCCGCTACGGTGAGCACATACGCGTTGAGCAGGGGAGTGGCGCGCCGGAGTGGCGCTCCGACGTGAGGGGGAGGCGATGACCGGCGGCAGCCGCGAGGGGTCCGGGCCGCTCACGGGCGCCGAATGGCTCTGGGGAGATCGGCGGCGTGCCCCCAGGGGCCCCAAGCCGGTGCTGCACCTCGACCGGATCGTGGCCGAGGCGATCGCCATCGCCGACGAGGAGGGGCTGGCCGCGCTGTCCATGCAGCGGATCGCCGCCCGGCTCGGCTCCGGCACCATGTCGCTCTACCGCCACGTCTCCACGAAAGACGACCTCGTCAGCCTGATGCTGGACACCGCGATCGGCCCTCCCGCGAAGGAGCCGGCCGAGCCCGGGCACTGGCGGGAGGCGATCGAGCTGTGGGCGCGCGACACCCGCGACATCTTCCTGCGCCACCCCTGGGCGCTCGCGCTGGTGACGACCCGGCGCGTCATGGGGCCGAACGAGACCGCCCGCCTCGAAAGCGCCATGGCCGCCATGTCGGGCGCCGGACTGTCGCCCCGCGACGTGCTGAACTCCGTGCTCCTCGTCAACGGTTACGTCCGCGGCGCCGTCCAGCCGTCCGTCGACCACCAGGACTCCTCCTTCGGCCACGAGCTGATCAGGCGGGCGCAGGACCTTTTCCCCCACCTGAACGCCGTGCTGGGCCACCTCGCCGGCGAGGGCAAGCCGGCCGAGGGGTTCGAGTTCGGCCTGCAACGCGTGCTCGACGGCATCGAGGCCTATCTCGACCGAGGATGACGGTCCTGCGCCTGGCCTCTCACGAGGACGACCGGACGCCGTCGAGCACGATCCGGGTGAGCCTGGTGACCAGCGCGCACGACACGGGCGGCGCCTCGAAGCTCGCGTCCGCGTCCTCCAGCTCCAGCTTTCCGCTGGAGAGGCCGACGGTCACGTAGTGGGCGTCGTTCTTCCTGCTGTTCGTGGCCCGCCGCAGCTCCACGGAGTTCCGGCAGGACTTGGAGACCTTGTGGTCGGACCTGGAGTTGAGGGTGTACAGGCCGTTCATGGTGAGGCGCCGGTTCTTCACCTGCGCGGTCGACTCGCCGCCGGTCTGGCGCTCGTGAAAGGTCAGGCCTGAGGCGAGCGTGAGCTCCTGGTTCTTCGCCTTGTTCGCCAGCTGCAGATCGCAGCTGTACGGGCCGGAGTAGCGCACGTCGATGAGCGTGTACGAGCGGCCGATCGCGGCGAGCAGGTCGTCCTTGCGCGCGCACGGGTCCTTGCCCATGATGCCCACCGCCCGGCCCTTCCTCGGCGGCAGCTTGAGGACCCTGTCCATGACCGCGCCGAGATACTGCTTGGCGGCGGCGCAGCGCTGCGGCCACTCCTGGCTCTCCTTGCCGCGCGGCGGGGTCTTCAACAGGTCGAGGGCGAACGCGCTGCCCTCCACGCCCTCATAAGGCACCTTGTAGTGGCAGCTGCGGTGGCTCGCGCTGTCGGTGGAGTATTCCTCGCGGTAAATCGTGCGCCCGTCGAGCTTCTCCTGCTCGGCGTCTTCCGCGTCCTTCTGCTCGAAGTGCGTGTGCAGATCGATTTTGAAGCTGTAAACGCTCTTGGAGGCGTCGGAGTATCCGGTCAGGTACTGGCATTCGGTGATGCCCGACCCGCGCACGACGAGCTGCTCGGGGCCGTACTTCTTCAACATGGAGTGCGGCACGAGCTCGCACGGGTCGGCCGCCCGCACCCGCTTGAAGTGCGCGAACAGAGGGCCGTCCCCGGCGAGTGGGTCGTTCTTCGGCTGGAGGGGCTCCTCGCTCGGGCTCTCCTCCCGGCTCTGCGCCGGGGGGTCGTCGCCCGGCCGCTCCGCCCCGCGCCGGGAGCCGAGCTCGATCACGCCGCAGCCGCTCAATACAACGGCGGAGCCGAGCACGGCGGCAAGTGTTCGTACGCCTTTACTGAGATATTTCGAATTATTTTGAAATGTTGTCGAATTCATAGCGGGACGTCACGGTACAGCAAAGGGGTTGGCCCCTTCAAACCGGCGACGGGTTCAGGGCGGGCGCAGCCCGAGGAGCTCGCCGAGGTGGTGATCATTTCGTGCCCTGGATGATCTCTTATGGCCCCGGGACGGCGAAGAGAGCGAAACGCATGTCCCGTATCCGGGCAATGGCGGTGTGTCGACCGCTCGCTCCGAAATATGGTGTTTGAGGGGCGCCTTCGTGGCAGGATTGCCGGTGGGCGGCCCGGGGTGATGTGCCGAATTAGGAGCATTTATGTCGACTGCTCGTGAGATGAGCGATCCGACCGATATACCTGACAGGGATTCTCTGCAGCCTGGACCCACGGCGCTGCGCATATTGGTGGGGACACAGTTGCGCCGGCTGCGGGAGTCACGGGAGATCAGCCGCGAAAAGGCGGGATATACCATCCGCGGCTCCCATTCGAAGATCAGCCGGATGGAGGGCGGGCGCAGCAGTTTCAAGCTGCGCGACGTGGCCGACCTGCTCACCCTGTACGGCGTGGCCGACGACGCCGAACGCCAGGCCCTGCTCGTCCTCGCCGAGCAGGCCAACGCGCCGGGCTGGTGGCAGGACTACCGCGACGTGATCCCCGACTGGTTCGAGCCCTACCTCGGGCTGGAGCAGGACGCGGCGCTGATCCGTACGCACGAGATCCAGTTCGTCCCCGGGTTGCTGCAGACCGAGGACTACGCCCGCGCGGTCTTCGTGCAGGGCCACAAGGACGAACCCGCCGAGCTGATCGAGCACCGCGTCGAGCTGCGGATGCGCCGCCGGCGCATCCTGTCCGAGCCCGCGTCGCACAAGCTGTGGGCGGTCCTGGACGAGGCCGCGCTGCGCCGCCGCGTCGGCGGCGAGACGATCATGCGCGACCAGCTCCGCCACCTCGTCGAGCAGGCCGAGCTGCCGCACATCACCCTGCAGGTGATCCCGTTCAGCATCGAGGGCGCGGCCGGCGGCGCCGGCCCCGTCACCATCCTGCGCTTCGCTCAGGCGGAGCTGGACGACGTGGTCTACCTCGAACACCTCGCCGGCGCGCAGTATCTCACCAAGGACTCCGAGGTCCGCCCCTACCAGCACCTGATGAACGAGCTCAGCGTGCAGGCGCCGCCGCCGTCGGAGACCCCGGAGATCCTGCGTCAGATCATGGCCACGATGTAGGTCACCGCTTGCGGGCGACCCCGCACAGCGCGTCGACCTCTTCCATCGGGGCGAGCGGGTCGGGGTCGGGGCGCCACAGCGGCAGGGACACCACCCCGGGCTCCACGAGGTCCATGCCGTCGAAGAACGCGGCGAACCGCTCGGGGGTGCGCAGGTTGTAGGGGACGCCGCCGCCCGAGTTGTAGTCGTCCTGGGCCTGGTCGAGCGCCTCGCCGGTGACCAGGTTGACGCCGTCCCACAGGGCGAGGTGGCTGCCGGGCGGCAGGGCGTCGACCAGCCCTCGCACGATGTCGTGGGCGCCCTCCTCGTCGGTGACGTAGCCGACGATGCCCATCAGCATGAGCGCGACGGGCCGGTCGAGGTCGAGTGTCCTGGCGGCGGCGGAGACGATCGCGCCGGGGTCGCGCAGGTCGGCGTGGACGTAGTCGGTGGCGCCTTCCGGCGTGCCGACCAGCAGGGCGCGGGCGTGCGCGAGCACCAGGGGATCGTTGTCGACGTAGACGACGCGGCACGACGGATCGGCCCGCTGGGCGACCTCGTGCGTGTTGTCCACCGTGGGCAGCCCGGTGCCGATGTCGAGGAACTGGCGCACGCCCGCCTCGTTGACCAGATGGCGCACGATGCGGGCGAGCAGGTGCCGGGACAGGCGGGCGATGTGCACGATGTCGGGGAACGCCTGGCTGAACTGGTCGCCGGCCACGCGGTCGACGTCGTAATAGTCCTTGCCGCCGAGCCAGTAGTTCCACATCCGCGCGGCGTGCGGCACGGACGCGTCGATGCCGGACGCGGCCACGTGACCGGTGGGAGGGGGTTCACCTGCCATGAGAGTGCTGGGCTCCTTCCGAAAGGGCCTGCGGGAATCTCAACCTAGCGTCCCGCCCGCTCCGAAAGGAGATCACGCACAGAGCCGCGGCGCCGGAGACGGCCGGCGCCGCACGATCTCTCGCCGCCGCTCAGCCGGCGGCGACCGGTTCGCCGTTGCTCAGGCTGGTGAACAGGCGCTCCCACTGCGGCATCACGACCTGCGGCGTGTACGCGTGGGCGACCTCGGCGGCGGCGGCGCCCAGCCGCCGGCGCAGCGCGGGGTCGCTCATCACCCGCCTGAGCGCCGCCGACAGCGCCTCGATGTCGCGCGGCGGCACCAGCACGCCGTCCACGTCATGCGTCAGCACGTCACCGGGGCCCGTCGGGCAGTCGAAGGCGACGATCGGCAGGGCGTGACCCATCGCCTCGATCATCGCCATCGGCAGGCCCTCGATCCGCGAGCTCAGCGCGTAGACCGACGACTGCGACAGCTCCTCGTGGATGCGGTCGCTGCGGCCCATCAGCCGGATTGCGTCGCCCAGGTCGAACTCGTCGAGCCGCTGCTGCAGCCGGTCCTTCGACGGGCCCGTGCCGAAGATGCGCAGCCGCCAGTCGGGGAACTCGGGCGCGATCGCGGCGTAGGCCTTGATGAGCATGTCGAAGCCCTTCTGGGGCACCAGCCGGCCGACGGCGATCACCACCGGACGGGTCAGGTCGGAGTGCTTGCGCCCCTCCATGTCGACCGCGTTCGGGATGCGCACGACCGGGGTTCCGGGCAGCAGCGGCCGGTATTCGTCGACGCTGGTCTCCGTCAGCACCGTCACCGCGTCGAAACGGCCGTAGTGCTTGGTGATGTCCTCGCGTACCGCCGGGTGGTAGGAGCCCAGGTTCATGTGCTCCTGCGCGACCCTGATCACCTTGCGCGAGCCGCGGCGCGCGGAGATGAGGTTGAGCGCCGGCCGGGTGGTGACCAGGATGCCGCCCTCAAGCCCGGACACGTAGTCGATGACCGCGCCCTCCACCCGCTCCGTGAAGTATTCGGCGGCGAACTCGCCGTACGGCACGATCTTGCCGCGGGCACGCCGCCACACCTTGCGGGCCAGCGAGTCGGCGGCGACGCCGTCGCGCTGGTCCACCAAGGCCCACACCCGCACGCGCTCGTCGATGGCGAACTGCGGACTGCTCCGCCGGCGTACGACGCTGACGATCTCGACGTCGTGACCCGCCTCGGCCATCGCGTTGGCCTGGTTGACCACCGTCCTGATGGTCCCGCCCATGCCGTACGCGTGCAGCAGCATGTATCGGATCTTCACGGTAGGTACTCCCACGTCCGGCACATGGCGTGCAACACCTCGGGAATCTCCGCCGGCTCGGGCAGGTCGCGGCCCTTCTGCACGGTGCCCGAACGGATCTTGTCCTTCCAGTCGCCGAGCCCCTTGGTCACCACGTCGGGCGTGCCGTAGGAGAGCAGCTCGGGCGCCCAGCCGATGCCGAGGAAATCGCAGATCAGGCGGCTGATCTTCTCCGGGTCGGCGGTCAGCTCCTCGTAGCGCACGGTCAGGCCGGGCAGCGCCTTCCTGGCACGCTCCACCGCCTTCATGTACCGCAACGCGTCGGCCGCCGCTTCGTCCGGCGTGCGTTTGCCGGGGCTGGCTTCGTACCAGGACGTCGCGATCGAGGCGGGGTGGCGCAGCAGGAACACGAACCTGGCATCCGGCCAGCACGCGGCGAGCCGTTCGTAGGCGAAGGCGTTGGCCGGCGTCTTGTCCACGATGTACCGCTTCCCGCTGCGTACCAGCTCGCGGTGGAGCACCCGGTCCCACAGCAGGTGCTCGATGTCGGCGCGGTTGTGCCCGAGCGCCTCCATCGCCTTCTCGGCCAGGGTCGTGCCGAAGTCCACGCTCAACCGGCGTACGTGCAGCTCGTGGGGGGCGTGCAGGTCCGGGTGCGCGTTGAGCATCGACCGCAACAACGTCGAGCCGGACCTGACGGGGGAGATCACGAACACCGGGGCCTCGAGCAGGCGATCGCGGGGGTCGGACGGCGGCCGGAAAGAAGTGTCGGGGGCGGCCTTCCTGGGCCGCTCGACGACCTTCTTCGCGTTCTCCGCTTTTCCTACCCGTTCGATCCGGAATCCTGCGTACTTGGCCAGCGCGCTGTTGAACGTACGCTGCCACATCATGGTGGGCGAGGTTACCTGCCCTTTCTGTGGATTACCTGAAAATCATCGCCGAACTCGATCGTGGCTCAAGAACACGCCATCTCACGGCAAGAAATGACCATGTGTCACGCCAAGAACACGCGATGCAAACCGTATGTCGAGGAAACATCACGGCTATTACCCGTGCCCATTTTCCCGTCGTTCCAGCGGGTACCTGCTGGGTTGGGTAGATGCTCCAGCATGAAAGAGCACACGGTGCGCTGAGGGCGCCATGGGAGCCATCGAACGGGCCGCGAGAGAGCTGCGGCGCAAGGCCGAGCAGACCCCTGCCCACCGCGACCGCCACGTCGACCTCCTGCGTGCCGTCGCGATCGCGGCCGTGGTGACCGGGCACTGGCTGGTGCTCTCGGTCAGCTACAACGGCGGCCTGCACGGGGTCAACGTCCTGGACGTCGTGCCGTGGACCCGGCCGCTGACCTGGTTGTTCCAGGTCATGCCGATCTTCTTCCTGGTCGGCGGGTACGCCAACGCCGCCTCGCTCGCCGCCCACCGCCGCGAGGGCGGCGGCGCCGCCGGGTGGACGCTGCGCCGTACCGACCGGCTGGTGCGGCCCACCACGATGTTGCTGGCGGTGCTCACGGCCGCCGGCCTGGCCGCCGGCGTCGCGGGGGTCGGCCCCGAGCTGGTCGGCATGGGGGTCTGGCTGGCGGGCATCCCGCTGTGGTTCCTGGTGGCGTACCTGTCGGCGGTGGTCCTGACACCGGTGATGCACGCGCTGCACCGCAGGTACGGGCTGGCCGTGCCCATCGTGCTGGTCGTCCTCGTCGCGGCGGGCGACGCGGGGCGGTTCGTGCCGTGGATCCCTTACGGCGGGGCGGGCAACTACCTGTTCGCCTGGCTCGCGGTGCACCAGCTCGGCTTCGCCTGGCAGGACGGGCGGCTGCCGGCCCGCCCGGCCGTCGCGCTGCCCCTGGCGCTGACCGGGCTGGCCGCCCTGGTGGGGCTCACCGTGTTCGGCCCCTATCCGGTCAGCATGGTCGGCGTGGCGGGGCAGGAGATCCAGAACACGTCCCCGCCCACCCTGGCCCTGCTGGCGCTGGCCACCGCCCAGACCGGCGTCGCGCTGCTCCTCCACGAGCCCGCCAACCGGTGGTTGCAGGGAGTACGGCAGTGGACGGCGGTCGTGGCGGTCAACTCGGTGATCATGACCCTGTTCCTGTGGCACATGACCGCCGCCGTGCTCGGCGTCCTGGCGCTCTACCCCACCGGGCTGCTGCCCCAGGCCGCCCCCGGATCCCTTCCGTGGTTGTTGTTGCGCATCCCCTGGCTGGCCGCGCTCGCGATCATCCTCGGCCTGCTCGTCGCGGTGTTCGGGTCCGTGGAACGGCGCAGCGGCCCCAACGCGCCCCCGGGACGCGGCGCCGCTGCTCTGACCTTCGCCGGGATGGCCGCCGTCGTGGGCGGCCTCCTCGCCGTCGCCCTGGCAGGGCCCGGCAACCACGGTCCCGCCGGCTTCCCCACGGCGGCTCTGATCGGCTATTTCGCCGGGGCCTCGCTCCTGCGGATCTTGAGGAGCGGCTTCCCCGGCCGCTCCCGGCCGGACCCCTGACGTTCGAGGCCGGCCCGCGTCCCCCGACCCCCGTCCGAGGAGGTTGCACGGGCCGAGTACGGTCACGCGCTCAGGTCACGCGGGTGCCGTCCGTGCCGTCGCCGTACTCGCGGTCGAGCGTGCCGACGCCGTACTCGCGGTCGAACGTGCCGCCGCCGGAGTCGCGGTCGGCCATCGCCGGGGTCGCGAACAGCGCGGCGGAAAGCGCGCCGAGCGTGATGCCCGCCGCGATACGTGAGATCTTCACCAGTCACTCCTCTCGTGAGGGGAGCCGCTCCCCGTTCACGTCATCGAGTCTCGGCGGGTCGCGCGGGCCAGGACCAGGCCGCGAGCCGGACATTCGCCGGACATTGCGGCGTTCAGCCGGCGCCGCTGAGCTCGTTGGGACTGCGCGGCAGGGTGGTGCTCCTGACGACCTTCCCGGACGCGAGGTCGATCGCGTGCACCTTCCTGGTCGCCGGGTCGCTCACGTAGACGCTCCGGCCGCGGACGAAGATGGCCGGCCGCGGCTGCTGCCAGTCGATCGGCTCCTTCCACTCGCCCATGACCTCGATCGACCTGACGACCCTCGCCTCGGCGGGGTCGATGACGTGGACGCGGCCGTCGGTGCCGAGCACGAGGGCCTCCCCCTGCGGCCCGCGGGCCAGCGAGCGGAAGGTGTAGCTCGTCCCGAGGTCAAGCAGCCGCATCGTGCCGGCGGCGGTGTCGATGAGCGAGACCTGCGTCGGGCGCTCCAGCTCGGCGTCGGGATCCTTCTTGTAGTCGCCGAGAACGATGGGGGAGACGTCGGAGCCCGCCTGGTTGCCGATGCGGCCGTACTCGTCGGGGCTGTCGACCTTGGTGAACTCGCCGTCCTTGTAGATGAGCACGCCGTCCTCGCAGCCGACCACGACGGCCTCGTCCAGCGCGGTGGCCTCCCCGTGGACGCCCGGGCAGTCCTCGCTGCGCGCGATCTCCTTGCGCGACCTGTCGAGGACGAGCAGGCCCGTCCGCTTCTCCTCGGTGCCGAGGGAGACGACCAGCTCGCCGTTCTCCAGCTGGAGCGCCACACCGTGGTGGGGCGCGGCGGCGGTGTAGACCTCGCCTTCCGGCAGGCCCCCGGCCAGGTCGGCGGGGTCGAACACGGTCACCTCGCCGGTGCCGTCCGAGAACAGCACGGTGGTGCCGCCGTGCCTGACGACGTGGCCCGGCTTGCTGCCCTTGAACTCGTCGTCCTTCAGCGCCGGGGTGACCGCGTCGAGCACGCGGAAACCGGTCGCGGTGGAGACCATCACGTGCCGCTCGTCACCCGCGGGGTTGACCCGGTTGAACCCGGCCAGCGGGATGTCCTTGGCCAGCCGCAGGCTCTGGCCGTCGAGCACGTAGAGCCCGCCGTCGTAGGTCACCACGATCGGATCCGTCACGGGCGGCTGAGGGGAGGAGGCGGCGGGCGGCGCGGCGCCGGGCGCAGGGGCGGGCGGCGCGGTTCCGCACGCGGCCAGCAGGGCCGCGGCGGCGACCAGAACGGGAAGGGATGTCCTGACGGTCATGAGTGTGCCTTTCTCTGTGGGGGTTCAGCGGCCGTTGAGGCCGTCGACGATGGCTTTCGTGTTGGTGCGGACCATGTCGAGGTAGGTGGTGGCGCCCGCCGTGCTGCTCAGCGACTCCGAGAACAGGGGGACGACCTTGACCCGCACGCCGGCCTCGGAGGCGAGCACCTGGGCGAGCCGGTCGGGCTGGGAGGAGTCCGCGAAGATCGCGTTCACCTTCGTGCGCTGGACGGCGACCTTCAGCGACTGCAGGTCCGAGGCGCTCGGGGAGGCCAGGGTGGTGCCGCTGGGGATCACCGCGCCGACGACCTCGAAGCCGTAGCGCCGCGCGAAATAGCCGAAGACATGGTGGTTGGTGACCAGCTTGCGCGCGGCGGGAGGGACGGTCGCGACCTGCTCCGCCACCCAGGCGTCCAGCCGCTCGACCCGCTCGCGGTAAGCGTCGGCGGCGGCCCGCACGGCGGCCGGATCGGCGCCGTCCACGTGCGCGATGACCTGCTCGGCGATCAGGTCGACGGCCCTGGCCATGCGCCGCGGGTCGGTCCAGAAGTGGGGGTCGAGCTGCCCGGCGCTCTCGTCGCCGGCGAAGCGGAGGGGTTCGACGCCCTCGGCGACGGCCAGCGTGGGCAGGCCGGCGTCCGCGGCGGCCCGTACGTTCCGCAGAACGCCCTCCTCCAGGCCGAGCCCGTTGTGGACCACGAGGTCCGCGCGTTCGATCAGCGCGGCCTCCTGGGCCGAGACGCCGAACGAGTGCGGGTCGGAGTCGGGCTTCATCAGCACGGTCACCTCGGCCTCGCCGCCGGCGACGGCGCGGGTGACGTCGCCGAGGATGTTGGTGGTGACGACCACCTGGGGCCCCCGCGCGTCCTGGCCGGCGCATCCGGCCAGCGCCGCCAGCACGACGGCCGCCGCGGCGCAGGCGGCCCTGCGCGCCCTCATCGCCCGGTCTCCGTCATGTGCGCGGGCGCGAAGCCGGGCTCGAACGTGCGGGCGTGCCTGAGGCCGTCGTTGTAGTCGATCTCGTGCACGGCCCGGCCCGCCGGGTCGTTGACGTACGCGCGGGCGGCGTCGACCTCGATGGACGGCGCGCCGGTCAGCGGCGTGCGGAGCACCATCGTGCCGGCCTGTTCCTTCCCGGAGCCCGGGTCGTACGCGCGCAGCGTGCCGTCACCTGTCAGGACCAGGACCGGCATCCCGTCCCCCGCGGCGTTGACCGCCACGGCGGGCTCGGTCCTGATCCGCCGCCACGTCCTGGCGGTGACGTCGAGCACCCACACGCCCGCGTCGCCGGCCCTGGCCGCCAGGATCGTGCTGCCAGGCCGGTGCCGGAACTCCGTGGCCCGCCGGCCGGCGGACGGCACGCGCGGGTAGGGGATCCGCACGATCTCGAACGCGCCGTCGTCCTCGGTGACGAGCACGGCGCCGCCGGCGCAGCCGATGATGACGCCGCGCCTGGTCACCGCCGTTCCCGCCGCGTCCGCGCAGGCGCCGATGGCCTGGCCCGGCTCGCCGGCCCGCGTCACGAGCCGCACCTCGCCGCCATCGGCCACGATCACGTGCTCCGCGTACGGCACCGCGGCGGCGGCCGTGAATCTGGCGGTCTCCGCCAGCGTGCCCTTCTCCATGCGGGCGCGGTCGAGCAGCATGACCGTGCCGTCGGAGGAGCGCACGGCGGTCACGGCGGCGTCGCCGGCGATGGTGTACGGGGGCCGCCCGCGCAGCGTGCCGAGGTCGCGGGGCGCCGCCCGGTAGTAGTGCACGTGGTCGCCGTGGTCGACGGTCCACGCGCCGGTGTCGATCACCCGGAGCCCGCCCGTGGCGGTGGTGAGGTAGGCGAAGCGGCCGTCGCCGGTCACGCTCTCGACCTGCTCGACGTCGGCGACCGGTGACACCTTGCCGGTGAGCAGGTCGAGCACGCGCACGGCGCCCGCCCGGTCACCGGCCAGCAGCAGCCGCGACTGGGGCTCCGGCATCTCCTCGGCGCCCGCGACGTACCCGTGCGGGGTGCGGGCGGCCGTGCTCTGCTGCGGTTGCCGCCCGCACCCGGCCAGCAGGAGCAGCCCGGCGAGCGCCGCGGCGACGGCGGCCCTCATGACGGCGCTCCCGTACGGGCCGCGAGGCGGTGTCTCAGCAGGCCGGCCGCCGCGGAGACGAAGAACAGCGCCACGGCGACGGCGGCGATGGTGGCGCCCGCCGCCGTCGCCGCATGCCAGGAGACGACGAGCCCGGCCACGGTCGAGACGACCCCGAGCAGCGCCGCCCCGAGCATGATCTTCGGGATGGCCCGCGCCCACAACGCGGCGGCGGCGGCCGGCGCGATGAGCAGCCCGAAGACCAGCAGGGTGCCGACGATGTGGAACGAGGCGACGATGGCGACCGTGACCAACCCGACCAGCAGCACCTGAGCCGCCCGCGGGCGCAGGCCGAGCGTGTGGGCCTTGCGGGGGTCGAACGCGAGCGCGACGAACGCCCGGTGGCCGAGCGCCGCCACCACGACGGTGACCGCGAGCGCGGCGCCCAGGCCCGCGAGGTCGTCCCCGCGGACCGCGAGCACGTCACCGAACAGGAACGCGGTCAGGTCGACGGCGAACGACCGGGAGTGGGAGACGACGATCACGCCCAGCGCCAGCATCCCGGCGAAGAGCAGGCCGATGCCGGTGTCCTGGGACAGCCGCGGCGACCTGCCGAGCACGCTCACGCCCAACGCCATCCCGGCGGCGCTGAGCAGCCCGCCGACGAGCACGTTCACCCCCGTCAGGGACGCGAGCGCCACGCCCAGGAGCATCCCGTGGGACATCGCGTCGCCGAGGAAGGCCATGCCGCGCAGCACGACCCAGGTCCCGGCGATCGCGCAGATGAGGGAGACGAGGACGCCCGCCCAGAGCGCCTGCCGGACAAATGACACCTGGAAGGGATCAAGCAGCCAATCCATGACAGCCACACTACAATGAAAACCGTTGTCGTTTTCAAGTGGAGGTTGGCCATGAAGCTCGGCGATGCGGTCGCCATCCATGACGTCGTGGCCGGATTCGGCCGCAGGACGGTGCTGCGCGGGATCTCGGCCGGACTGCCCGCCTCGGCGGTGACGGCCGTCGTCGGCCCGAACGGCTCGGGCAAGTCCACGCTGCTCGGCGTGCTCGCCGGCGTCATCAGACCGGTACGCGGGCGGATCGAGCGCGACCGGCGGCGCCCGGGATACGTGGTTCAGCGCAGCGCGGTGCCGGACGCCCTGCCGCTCACGGTCCGCGACGCGGTGGCGATGGGCCGCTGGGCGCTACGCGGGCCGTGGCGGCGGCTGACGGCGGCCGACTGGGCGGTGGTCGACGCCTGCATGTCTCGCCTGGGCATCCTCGACCTGGCCGGGCGGCAGCTGGGCGCGCTGTCGGGAGGGCAGCGCCAGCGGGCGCTGGTCGCCCAGGGGCTGGCCCAGGAGCCGGGGCTGCTCCTGCTCGACGAGCCGGCGACGGGGCTCGACGTGGAGGCCGGCCGTCTCATCGGCGGCGTCGTCGACGAGGAGAGCGCGGGCGGTGTCACGGTGGTCCACGTCACCCATGACCTGGCCGCGGCCATGAGAGCCGGCCACTGCCTCCTCCTCGACGGTGGCCGGCTGGTGGCGCAGGGCCCTCCCGGCGAGGTCCTGACGCCGGAGGCGCTGCGGGAGGTGTTCGGCGGCTCTCATCCACAGCCTGTGGGCGCCGTGACAGCGCCTCCCGCCACGCTGGAACCGGAAGGGTGACGGGAGGCGCGCGGCGGAAAGGTGCGCCGGTCTCTCTCGCGGGGCGGTCAGACCTCTTCGGCCACCCCCAGGTACATCACGCTGGAGTCGGCGGGGTTGAAGGCGATCGAGGTGACCCGGTCGTAGGCGTTGTGCCGGATGGTGACGTTGTCGCGCCAGAAGTCGTACCGGTAGATGTCGGTGCCGAGGGAGGACCAGCCGGTGCCCCACACGAAATAGAGCACGCCCGGGTCCTTCGGGTGGGCGGCGAGCAGCGGTCCGTTGGGGATCGTGATGCCGTTGCCCTGGTCCACGACGGGGACGAAGCGGCGGCCTCCGTCCATCGAGCGGTAGATGTGCCGGCCGCCGGACGGCGCGCCCGCGTGCAGCTCGTCGAGGTCGAGCCCCATCACGTACACGACGTTCGGCGAGGTGGGCGAGATCGCGGCGCTGAACACGTTGACCTTCCCGCCGGACGCGCTCAGCCCTTTCGCGGTCGTCCAGGTGCGCCCGCCGTTGGTGGTGACGCGCACCCCGGTGTTCGACGCGCCCAGCACGACGTGGTTGAGGTTGTGCGGGTCGAACACCGCCGTGTAGACGCTGCGTAGCTCGTCCTTCTCCCAGGCCGGCACGCCGATGGGCTGCCACGTGCGCCCGCCGTCGCGCGACTCGTGCAGCTGCCCGTCGCCGTCGGCCACCCGCAGCTGGTCGCCGTGGCGGCGGTGGGTGCCGAGCCCGGCCAGCCTGTCGGCCGGAGAGGTCAGCGGCGTCACCCCGTCGGTCGTGGCGAGCGAGAGGTGGCCCTCGCGGTCCCACGCGTAGGCGCGGTCGCCGCGGGCCGCGGTCAGCTCGATGTTCGAGCCCGCCACCTCGCCCACGGGTTCCCACGTGCAGCCGGCGTCCGAGGAGCGCGACAACTGGTTGTTGGCCAAGGAGAGCAACGTGTCAGGGCGGTCGAGGGTGACCAGGCCGTTGGTGTAGACGACCGGCTCCAACGTCTTGCTGGTCGGTGTGATGGTCTTGCCTTCGTCCCGCGTGTACGTCACCGTGCCGTCGCCGGTGACCGTCTCGCAGGAGGGCTGGTGCCAGCGGCCGAAACCGTCAGCGGACGCGGGCGTCGGGGCCGACACGACCGCGAGCGCGGCCGTCAACCCGATGGCGAAAGCCTTCTTCAAAGCTGCCTCCCTGGCAGGCATGGGTGCGAAACATCAACAGGTCCATGTCCGTCCTACCGGGAAGCGGATCGCCGAGGCCAGCTCAGCGGTTGGCAGCTTTGCGACATTTCATGAATATGACATGCTTGTGGATCGTGGATCCGCATGACAACGCACTCGCGGCGGTCGGCGTCGACGCCGAGGACGAGCAAATATACCGTGATCTGCTGCGCCGGCCGCGCGCGACGCTGCACGAGCTGGCCGCGCACACCGGGCGCACCACGGTGGCCCTGCGCCGCGCGTTCGCCCGGCTGGAGGCGCTGGGTCTGGTCAGCCGCATGGCGGGGCGACCGGTCCGGTTCCTGGCGACCCGGCCGGACGTGGCGGTCTCCGCCCTCATCTCGCGCAGGGAGGAAGGGCTGGCGCAGGCGCGGCTGGCGGCGCTGGCGATGCTCGCCGAGACCCCGCGCACGGAGAACCACTCGCCCGAGGAGCTCGTCGAGGTCGTCCAGGGCCGGGCGGCCGTGGTCCAGCGGTTCACGCAGCTCCAGCAGGCGGCGACCGGGGAGATCCTGGTGCTGGACCGGCCACCGTACGCGCAGGACCCCAGCGAGCAGAACGTCGCCGAGATGGAGCGCCTCGCGTACGGGCTGCAGGTCCGCGGCATCTACGACGCCTCCGCCCTGGAGATCCCCGGCAAGCTGCGCCTCGCCCAGGAGTCGGTGGCCGCGGGCGAGCAGGCCAGGGTCAGCCCCGAGGTGCCGATGAAGCTGGCCATCGCCGACCGGCGGATCGCGATCCTGCCGCTGAGCACCGACGAGTCCGCCCATGCCGACAGCGCGGTCATCGTGCACTCCTCGACGCTGCTCGACGCGCTGGTCGCCCTGTTCGAGGTGTTGTGGAGGTCGGCGCTGCCGCTGCCGGCCAGACCGCTCGACGCGCCGTCCGGCGGCCCGGCCGACCTTCCCGACCCCGAGCTGTTCACGCTGCTGGCGGCCGGGCTCAAGGACGAGGCCGTGGCGCGCCAGCTCGGAGTGAGCCTGCGTACGGTGCACCGGCGGGTCAGCGAGATGATGGAGCGGCTCGGCGCGCGCACCCGCTTCCAGGCCGGGCTGCTCGCCGCCCGCCGCGGCTGGTGGGGCGAGGACGGCCCCCGACCCGGCTAGGGCGACCGCCCGAGGCCCGGCTGTTCGTCCATGGCATGGCTCCAGCCGCCCGCGACCCGGCTGGGCCCGCCGCCGTCCCCTTCTGCGCTCAGGCGGTCACGGCGAGCGCCGCCTTGACGGCCTGCTCGTGCCAGCCCGTGGCGCCGATGCCGGCGAAGATGTCCGCGGCCTGCCGGAAGCAGCCGATGCTCCCCTCGCCTTCGAGATGGCCGAGCGCGAGGAGAACGCGGCCCTCGATCAGCCTGTCACCCACCTGGCGGGCGATCCCCAACGCTCTGCGCAGGTCGGCGGCGGCCGCGACCAGCTCCCCACGGTCGTGCCGTGCCTCGCCCAGCGCGTGCAGCGCGTACGCCTGGCCCACCAGGTCGTTCAGGTCGATGGTGATGGCCAGGGCCTGCTCGCCGTCCCTGACGGCCTCGGCGTGCAGGCCCTGGCGGCGGCGGACCTCCGCTCTGCGCTTGAGCAGCTGCGCCTGCGACAGGGCCCGGTTCGTGTTGATGACCAGCGCACGATCCAGCAGCCGCGCGGCCTCCTCCAGCCGGCCTTCGAGCATGTGGATGTGCGAGAGGAAACCCAGCCCGTGCGCCAGCGACATGGCGTCGCCGACCTGCTCGAACAGCCCCAGCGCGCGTTCGAGCTCCGCCCTGCTCCTACCCAGGTCACCCTGGAAGAGATGGACGGTGCCGAGGTGACGGAGCACGATGGCCTGACCGGGCACGTCCGCGAGCCGCTCGAACAGGCCGAGCGCCGCGCGCAGGAACTCGGTGGCCTGCGGCAGTCGCCGCAGGACGAGGTGGAGCGAGCCGATGGAGTAGAGCATGGCGGCCTGGCCCGGCAGGTGGGAGGCGGCACGGCAGGCCTCGAAGGCCCTGGTCGCCACCGCCTGCCAGTCGGTGAAATAGGCGCGACACTCGAACAGGTGCACGTAGCTGGCCACCAGGTCGCGGCTCAGGTCGGCGAGTCCCAGCTCGGCGCACTGCGACACCGCGGCGACGAGCGTCAGCCGCTCGCTCTCCAGCCACGCCAGCGGGTCGCTCAGCAACACCGCCTGAGCCGCCTCGCCGGGCAGCCAGCGCGGCGCGTCGCCGCGCGGAACCCTGCTGTACTGGTGGCCGTAACGCAGGTCGCGCGCCTTCTCCGCCAGACCGAGCAGCCCGCCGAAAGCCCGGCACAGCGCGGCCGACGCTGCGCCCGGCGGCCCAGCCGAGGCCTGCTCGCGGGCGAACAGGCGGATCAGATCGTGGAAGCGGTAACGCGGCTGACCGGCCCCGTCACTACCGAGCGGCTGCAGCAGCTGGGCGTCCACCAGCTGTTCGAGCAGCAGTTCCGCGTCCTGGACCGACGTGTCCAGCAGCGCCGCCGCCAGCCAGGGCGCGAACCCGCCCGGGGTTTCCACCATCGCGAGCCAGCGGAAGGCCAGGGCGGCGCGCTCCGACAGCTCGCGGCAGGACAGCTCGATGCTCGCCCTGACCTCGAAGTCGCCCCGGCTGAGCTGGTCCAGCCGGTGGTGTTCGTCGGCCAGCCGCTCGGCCATCTCGGAGAGCGACCACCGCGGCCTCGCCGTCAGCTTCGCCGCCGCGATGCGCAGCGGCAGCGGTGACCTGTCGCACAGTGTCGCCAGCCGAGTCGCCGCCTCGTGCTCGGCCGACACCCGCTCGGCTCCCACCACGCGTTCGAGCAACTCGACCGACTCCTGCTCGCTCAGGACGTCCAACGGCACCTGCAGCGCGCCGTGGCTCACGGCCAACCCCTCCAACCGGCGCCGCCCGGTGACGATCACGCAGCAGTCCGGCGTGCCGGGCAGCAGCGGGCGCACCTGCGCGGCCGACTCGGCGTTGTCCAGCAGGACCAGCACCCGCTTGCCGTCCAGAGTGCTGCGGAACAGCGCGGTCCGCTCCTCCAGCGCGGGTGGAACCGCCGTCCCCGGCACCCCGAGCGCGCGCAGGAAACGCTCCAGGACGGCCGACGGCTCCGCCGACCTCCTGCCCCGGTCGTAGCCGTGCAGGTTCGTGAACAACTGACCGTCGGGGAACCGCCCGGCCACCTCCTGGGCCCACCGCAGGGCGAGCGAGGTCTTGCCCACCCCAGGGGCGCCGCTGATCACGGCCACCGGCAGGCCGTCCCGCTGCGGCCGCGTCAACCCGTCGAGCATCCGGATCTGCGGCGTACGGCCCACGAACGCCGACACAGCCGGCGGCAACTGGGCCGGACGTACCTTGACCAACGCAACGGGCTGGTCCACCTGAGCACCGGACGCGCCCGGCTGCGCGGTGGATGTGCCGGGCTGCGCGGTCGACCCTCCGGGTGGTGCGATGGACTGGCCCGGTGGACCGGACGGAGCGGTGGACGTCGGTACGGACGGCGTGCCGGTTGGGACGGCGGGCGTGCTGGGCGGCGGCGCGGGTGGGTCCTCGTGCGCTGTGCCGGCAGGGGGCGGTCCTGCCAGGATCGCCTGCTGGAGGTCCCGCAGAGCCTGTCCCGGCTCCAGACCGAGCTCATCCAGCAGGTGCCGGCGCCCCTGCTGGTAGCTTTCCAGCGCGTCGGCCTGCCGTCCCGAACGCCACAGCGCCAGCATCAGCCGCTCGCGCAGCCCTTCGCGCAGCGGGTGCTCCTCCACCAGCCCGGCCAGCCGGGCCACGGCCTCGCGGGGACGGCCGCAGGCCAGCTCCGCGTCGGCCCACTCCTCGGCGATGTCGAGCCGGGCGTTCTCCAGGCCGCGGGCGGCGGCGGCGATCTCGGTGGTGTCGATCTCGGCCAGCACCGGGCCGCGCCACAGGTCGAGCGCCCGTGCCAGCGTGGCCGACGCCTCCTCCGGCCGGCTCGCCCGCCGGGCGGCGGCGGCCTGCTGCCGCGCCTCGTGCGCGTCCAGCCATACGTCGTCGGTGAGCAGGCGGTAGCCGACCCGCTCGGTGGTGATCAGCTCCGCGTCCCGGCCGGCGGCCCTGACCGCCTTGCGCAACGTGTGTACGTGGATCGCGACCTGGTTGCGCGCCGAGCCGGGCAGGCGATCCCCCCAGATCGCCGTCACCAGCCGGTCGAGCGGCACGATCCGTCCGGCGTCCAGCAGCAGGGCGGCGAGCAGCGAGCGCGGCCGCGGGCCGCCCAGCTTGACCGGACGCCCCAGGCAGCTCGCCTCCAGAGGCCCGAGGATCCGGAATTCCATCTGTGTTGTCATGTCATCCCCCGTCGACCGTTCGATTGCCGTCTCCCCCTAGCGGCCGGGCCATCATGAATCGGTTCGAAATCACCCCTAAAGCCCGGGCCCTTAGCCTCGCATCTCGGCCTGACATGGCGTACCAGTTACGTAACAGGGAGGCATGAACAAGGCCGGACCCCGAGGAGGCCCGGGTGGCGGTCACCGGTGACCGTGCCGGTTGGACGGGCTCAGGTGAGAGGGCGATTCCGGGCGAGGAGGTTTACCTGGCCCTGCGATCAGGCAGGAGGAAAGCCCGTACGAACCCTGGAGCAGGAGCTGACCGTGCACCATTTCACCATCGCGACCGTTGCCGAGGAGAGCGCCGACTTCCGCCGCGTGTTGTGGACGGGGGAGAAGAGCCAGCTGGTGATCATGACCATCCCGCCGGGCGGCGAGATCGGCGACGAGGTCCACGAGGGCATCGACCAGATCCTGACGTTCGTCTCCGGCGTGGGCGAGGCCCGGGTGGGCGGCGAGACCAGGGAGGTACGGCAGGGCGACCTGGTCGCCGTCCCCGCCGGGACCCGGCACAACTTCGTCAACACCGGCGTGAACCCGCTGGTCCTCTACACCGTGTACGGCCCGCCGGAACACGCCGACGGGGCCGTGCACAGGACCAAGGAGGAGGCCGACCGGGCCGAGCACGCCGCCTGACCCCGCCGCCCCTCCCGGGCCGCCACCCGCGAGCGTCCGGCGTTCATGGGATGGGCTCGTTGCCCTGTCGGGTGGGCGGAGAGGGCCTACCGGGGGGCGTCGAGAGCGAACGGGATGTTCCGCCAGGGGCTGCCGGGATCCTGGGTGAGGATGCGGTGCGGGGTGAGCGCGGAGCCGTACATGTGGCCGAACGCCTCGTCGTCGAAGCGCAGCACCCGACCCAGGACGTAGCCGGCGGAGAACGACTCCCACGTCTCGTACACCTGCCGGGTCAGCTCGCCGGCCTTGGTCACGACCTGCTCCACCTCGAACGGCTCGGCAAAGCGGGCACTCAGCCCCCAGCGCGCGAAGTTCACCGCCCGGCCGAAGTCGTAGCCGAGTGCCGAGGTCACGTACCCGTCGGGCGGCAGGATGCCGTCGGCGCGGAACCGGTCCTCGTAGCGGGCGATCCGCCCGATCAGCTGCATCATGGCGTCGATGCCGGGCGGGCCCATGCCCTTCTGGGCGAGCACGCCGGCCGCCGCCTGCTGCCACATCGACGGGTCGCGGTGCGAGCCCGGGTACTGCCGGGCCAGATCGCTTCTCACCTGGAGCAGGAACTCCGGCTCGACCGGGCTGTTGCGTCCCTCCAGCAGGGCGGTGACCTGCGTGTGCCAGCCGCCGCGGTCGGTGACGCCCCAGGACTCGCGCAGGGTCTCGACGTCGCCCTCGTAGTGGGTGTAGACGTCGCCGATCTCGTTCCAGATGACCCCGTTGTGCACCGCGAGGTGCCCGCCGCAGGCCAGCCCGTGGGCCAGCGGCCCGTGCAGGGGGCCGGTGTACCTGGTGAGCAGCTGGTCGGCGTCGTGCTCGCGCTTCGGGACGCTCTTCTTGAGCGACTTCCAGTGCCGGCGTTGGCGCTTGGCGTCGTTGAAGTACGCACCCGACGGGCTCCCCGGGTTGACCAGCAGCCCCTGCAGCTCGCCGCCCCACCACTCCTCGGGAGGGAAGGGCAGGCCGACCTCGCAGGCGACGGCGTCGTGCCGTCTCGGGGGCAGCTCGCCCCGGGTGTAGACGACCAGGCAGTCCTTGCCCTCGGGCCCCTGCTCCGTCAGCCAGTTGACGACCAGCTTGCGGCTGTCGACGCGGTCTTTGGGCTTGTAGGAGAACGTGTCGACGCCCAGCAGGACACTCACGTACGCGTCCCAGTCACCGCGCGACTTGGCTTCGAACAGTGCCCGCTCGACGTCGGTCGGCGGCACCCAGGGCGGTCCCTGGCCCTGCGGGTTGTTGATCGGCATTCCCATGCAGGCGACCTTAGTGAACAAACTCCACGTAAAGGGGCGAAATCACAGGTCCCTCTCGGCGTTCCGGAGCTCGGCCGGCAGCTCGTCCTGCCCGGCGATCACGTCGGTGAGGATCCGGCGTGCCGAGCGCATCAGCTCGGCCACGTCTCCGCTGCTCAGGTCATAGACGGCGGTGGCGCCCCTCCGGGTCGCCGTCACGATCCCGGTCCGGCGCATCACCGCCAGATGCTGGGACAGGTTGGAGGGCTCGACGTCGATGGCGCCGAGCATGTCGCGCACTGACCGGGGTCCTTGCTGCAGGAGCTCCAGCACCCGGATGCGTACGGGGTGGCCGAGCGTACGGAAGAACTCCGCCTTCGCCTGGTGAAGGGGCACAGACATGCGTCAACCTTTGGTTGCCGAGCTCCGCATGGCTCACATGCGGGCTGGAGGTTGTGCGGGGGCCCGGAGGGCGTCAGGCCTTTCGGCCGACGCCGCCGTAGAGCCACTTCGTGGCCTGCGGGGCAGGGTCGGAGGGGTCCGGGTGCCAGTTGTCGATGGTCACCAGCCCGGGCTCGACCAGGTCGAAGCCGTCGAAGAAGCGGGCGATCTCCCCGTGCCCGCGGAAGAAGATCGGCGTCGGCGTCCTGGCGTAGACGGCCTCGATCTGGGCGACCGCCTCCGGCGAGTGGGCCTCGGTGGTGACGTGGGTGGCCGTGAGGTGGCTGCCGGCCGGCAGGGCGTCGTGCAGCTGGCGCATGATCGGGCCGCGTTCGTCCAGGGTGAGGAAGTGCACCATGGCGATCATGAGGACGCCGACCGGCTCGTTGAAGTCGATGAGCTTGACCGTCTCGGGGTGGCCGAACACGTCGGCGGGGCGGCGCATGTCGGCGGCGGCCACGCTGGTGTTGTCGTCGGTGGCCAGGAGCGCGCGGCCGTGCTGCAGCACCACCGGGTCGTTGTCGACGTAGACCACGCGGGAGTCGGGGGCGATCTCCTGGGCGATCCGGTGGGTGTTGCCCACGGTCGGCAGGCCGGAGCCGATGTCGATGAACTGCCGGATGCCGTTGCGGGCCATGTAGCGCACGGCGCGGCGCAGGAAAGCGCGGTTCTCCTGGGCGAGCTGGCGGATCTCGGGCATCGCCTTCTCGACCTGCCGCACGGCCTCCCGGTCGATCTCGAAGTTGTCCTTTCCTCCGAGGTAGTAGTCGTACATCCGGGCGACGCTCGGCCTGGTGACGTCGATGCTCGTCGGTCCGTTGGGCCCCTGCTCCACCATTTCCCCGACCTCCACGGTAGATCATTTCTTACTCAAGTTAGCGCAGTAGGGCAGGTCGAGGTGTAAAGAAGGCGTCATTCGACACCGAACCCGCCAAAGACCCCGGATGGTGCGATCGTTCGCCGACGGTCACGGGGCGCCGCGGCCACGGCGCCCCGTGTGGCGGTCGTGTCGTACCGGTGCAGGGTCCTGGCAGGGCTGGGGTGGCGCTACGGGAGGGTGACGTACTCGTCGAGGAAGCTCCGGGCCGTGGGGGTGTCCAGGCGGTAGTCGTAGTTGGTGCCACGGCAGGCGTCGTCGGCGCCGCTGATCGAGGTGGCGACGAGGAGGTGCGACTCGGGACCGCCGAGGAAGTTCGGGCCGCCGGAGTCACCGAAGCACGTGCTGCCGTCGCCTTCGGCCTTCAGCGACAGGTCGAGCCACCGGCGCGAGAGGTTCTTGAAGGAGATGGTGGCCTGGTTGCGGGTGTCCGGGTAGTGGAACCGCGGGGCGTCCTTCTTCTTCCTGGTGGGGTTCAGCGAGCCGTAGCCGACGGGGGTGAAGGCCGACTTCTGCAGCTTGCCCTCGGCTTCGAGCTCGTCGAGCATCCCCTCGCGGGGGAGCTGGGCGGGCTTGATGCCCGGGATGGGCTTGTCGAAGAGGACCACGGCCATGTCGTGCAGGGCTGATTCGTCCTTGAAGCGGGGATCCGGCACGTAACGCCCGGTGTAGTACGCGGTCCCGGGCTGGTAGCGGTCGGCGAAGGTGACCCTGGCGGTCTCCTGCCCGCGCTCCCCGCAGTGGGCGGCGGTGAGGAAGACGGTGGGCGCGATGAGCGTACCGGTGCAGTAGGCCCATGAGCCGTCGGGGTGCGCCTTCTTCGCGATGAGAGCGCCGACTTCGGGGTGTGCGTTTCCGTCGGCGACGCCGTTGGTGATGGCTGCTGCCGGCGCTGAGGGGCTCATCATCAGGGCAGCAAAAATCATGATAAAAAGGACGAAACGCATTAAATGAGTATAAACACCCCTGTCCTCTCCATGAAGATGAGGGGAAAAGATCTACTCATGCCGTTTCCGGCCCGGATCCGGAGCGGATCCAGGCCGGGAACACCCTTCAGAGCGCGTTGGTGTTCTGGGCGGCGCGGTAGACGGCCATCGCCTCGTTGCCGAAGAACGGGCCGAACATGAAGTCCGGGGCGAAGTTGTACTTGAAGCTGTTGACGGAGTTCAGCCAGCCCAGCCCCGTGGACTCGTCGAACCCCTGGAACCACGGGCCGCCGCTGGCACCCCCGGTCATGTTGCAGCGCAGCCCCAGGTCGCGCGTCTGGACGGTGTCGTTGAACGACCGCCCGCTGCAGTAGATCAGCTCGGAGCCGTCGAACGGCTCCGCGGCCGGATACCCGAACGAGAACATCTGCCGGATCCGCGGCTGGTTGAACGCCACCCCCTGCCCGCCCACGACGTCGGTCAGCGTCCGGTCCTGCAGCGGCGCGACCACGGCGGCGCCGACGTCGAAATTGATGTCCTCGCGCGCGTTCCACTGCTGGGTGGTCAGCAACCTGCTGGCCACCCAGGTGCCGAACGGCCGCTGCCCCTCATCGAAGGCCGGGACGAACGCCCAGTTGCGGTGGAACTGGCCGTTCAGCTTCACGCAGTGCCCCGCGGTCATCACCACGCTCTCGTTCGCGCTGGTCACGGCCGTGCCGGAGCAGGAGGAGTTCTGGCCGTCGGCGGTGGTGAAGAAGACCCGGCCGGTGGTGCGCACCACCGCGCCCGCGTCGGTCCACCGCAGGCCGGGGCTGTTGGGCACCGCGGCCTGCCGCCTGACGGCCGAGGTGGCGCCCGTGTCACGGGACGGGGTGGTGGAGGAGCCGCGCGTGGTCCACGAACCGCGGTTGTCGCGGGTGGCCGAGGTGCCGCGGGCCGACCAGGGGTTGCCCCGGGAGGGCTGCTCCGACCGGGCGGTGCGCCGCGGCGCGGGCGACGACAGCGGCTGTGCCGCGAGCATGCGCTGCCGGGTCCAGTACTGCGAGACGGTCCTGCGTTCCGACCACGAGTCCGTGGCCGACCACCTGACGGGCCCGTCGCGGTCAGGGCCGCTCAGGGCGCCGGCCTGCGCGGCTCCCGCGGGCGCCAGGACGCCGGTCACGACCGCGGCGGCGGAGAGCAGGGCGACTCTGCGGTGCATTACGTACCTCCCGAAAACCGGAATCTGCCGATTGGAGGTACGCATGGCGACATCCATGTCGCTCAAGGCATGCGCAGATTGATATGGCGGCGCTACAGCACGGAACGGCCACGAGACCGTGCGTCACCGCTCGCGGTGCGCCGCCTCCTGGAGTGAGCGCCGGTGCTCGGCGAGCAGCCGCCCGTTGTGCCGGATCTGGACCGCCTCGTACGGGCAGAGCTGCCGCGTCACGTACGTCCTGGCGATCGCGTCCGCGTCGGCCCGGCCGACCCCCCAGCCGACCGTGTTCCATTGCGCCTGGCCGTCGTCTCCCGTGGTGTCCAGGACGACGATCTCGAAGAGCTGGCCGGTGGGCGGAGGCGTGCAGGCGGTATGCCCGCGATATTCCTCGCGTGGCCGGTGCGGGACAGTCACGCCACTCCTTTCCGCCGGGACGAAGCCGGCAGCGATCTCAGGGCTGGGCGAACACGGGCATGCCCTGGCCCCTCGCGCGTAAACATGGCAAGAGATCTGGCTGGTAACGGTAACGGGCGATTCGCGGCGAACGCCCCGGGTAGGAGCGCGGCGGCTGACCAGCATCGCCCCGGCAGGGGCGGCGCGAAGGACCGTTCCCCCCTGGCAGGACGAGGGAGAACGATGTGACCAGCTTCACGCCCGGCGACCAGCCGCCGGCCCCATAGCCGACCATGAGCCTGTCGGACTGGGAGCGAAGGGCCCTGGCCGAGATGGAGCAGGAGCTCCGCCGGGAGGACCCTCCATTCGCGCACCGCATCGACGCGCTCAACGCGTCGCCGTGCCGCCTGAGCCCGCAGCGGTTCGCCTGCCAGGTGTCCGCGTGCGAGGTCGTGTGCGTGTTCCTCACCGTGGTCGTGCTCGTCGGGCTGTGCGTGCTGGTTATCCTCACTGCGGGCCCTCGCCAGGCCCCGCCGCCGTCCCGGATCGGCGGTCCCGGCATGGCCACCGGCCAGCCGGCCGCACCGCCGGGCGCCCGCGCGGGAACGCCGCAGCCCGCCGCCCCGCCCTGACCGCGAGCGGGTGCGCGCCCCGGCCCGGCGGGCGCCAGGCCGGGCGTGGCCGCGCAGGCCGGGTGGAGCGTCCGGCGGGCGCATGCGGGTGGAGCGTCAGGCGGGCTGGTAGTCGCGCATGTAGCGGGCCACCTTGGTGGTGTAGTCGCGCCACTTCGGCGGCACGCCGTTCGCCTGCTTCAGCGGGGCGACGCCGCTGCGGTAGAGGGCGGCGAGCTTCAGCGCGGGATCGCCGGGGATCTTCGTGACCTGAGGGCCGAGCCGGCACATGAACCGCCCCATGGAGACGATCGACAGCTCAGGGCTGAACGGCGGCGACGGCTCGGGACGCTGGAGGCCTCCAGGCTGCCAGTGCCACAACACCGCGGGGGTCCACCGGGCGATGCCGTACTCGTCGTTGGCCTTGTCGGACAGGTCGGGGTCGAAACCGGACTCCGCCTTGAGCATCGCGGCGATCAGCGCCGGGCTCAGGCCGGGCAACTCGCAGTAGGTGCCGGCCTGCACGATCAGCCCGCGGTATTCGTCGGGGATGTCCGAGCCGGTGCGCAGGTGGCCGCCGGTGGACGACACGGTGGACGACACGGCCGGCGAGCCGGCCGTCGTGCTCGGCTCGGGTGGCGGATCGACGGGCGGCGACGCGGTCAGCGCCACGGCCGTCACGGTCGCGGCGGCCACGACGACTCCGGTGCCGGCGACGATCGCCGTACGCCGCCCCGGCCGCCGCGGGCCCTCGTGCGCCTTCTCCTCGGGCGGTTCGCCGTCGTCAGCCGGAGCGGGCACGGGGAGGGGCTCGGGAACGGTGGACGACCTCAGGGCCGCGCCGAACGCGGCGGCGTCGGGCCAGCGGACCTCCCGGTCGGGATCCAGGGCCCGCATCACCGCGACGTCGACCACCTCCGACACCTCGGAGTTCAGCGCGCCGGGCGGCACCCGGTGCTCCGGCTTGGCGGGCACCTTCCCGGTGAGCATGTGGTACGCCAGCGCGCCCAGCCCGTGCACGTCGGCGCGCGCGTCCGGAGCCCCGTCGAAGTAGAGCTGCTCGGGGGCCTGGTAGCCGGGCGATCCCGCGGGCAGTGTCAGCCCGCTCAGATGGTCGGTCGACCGCGCGATGCCGAGATCGGCCACCATCACCCGCTCGCCGCCCTCGGGACGGGAGCAGAACAGCACGTTCGACGGCTTCAGATCGCGGTGGACGACCCCGATGCTGTGGAGCACGGCCACGCCCTGGCAGATGTCCCGCATCACGCCGAGCGCCTCGTCGACGGGGAGCGGGCGGCTGGCCAGGCGCTCCGCCAGGGTGCCGCGGTCGGCGTACGTCATCACGAAGTAGGGCCGGCCGTCGTCGAGTTCGCCGATGTCGAAGACCTGCACCAGCAGGTGGGAGTCGGCCCTGCGCAGCAGGCGCGCCTCCTGCAGGAAGCGCTCGCGCACGTCGGTCTTGCGGGCCCAGTTGTCCGCCAGGATCTTGACCGCCACGGGCGAGCGCAACTCGTCGTCGTGCGCCAGATGCACGGAGGCGAAACCCCCGACGCCGATGAGCTGCTCGATCCGGTAGCGACCTGCGTGGGATGGCGCCGTCATTCGGCTCATCATGGCCGATGGGCACGGGGTTCGTCCACGTCACCTCGCAGCTGACAGGTTTACCCGATCTGAGGTGGCGTCCAGGATCGGGTTGCAACACCGAAACGGGGAGGAATGCACCATGATTGTTCGACAGGCCGCGATCGCGGGGGTCTTCACCCTGGGCCTCCTGGCCGCCGTCGCACCCGCCGCGCAGGCCGCTGGGGACGGCAGCCCGTGCGGCAAGGCGTACAAGCACGGCACCTACAAGGTCCAGAACTGCCCTGACTGGTCGCCGAGCGGGAGCATCCCGGTCTACAAGTCGGCGAAGAAGGGTACGGTCGTCGGGTACATCAATCCGGCGGGCAACGACTGGTATCTGTGCGAGAAGGTCGGCGCCCGCTACGAGCTCGGCCGCTACCACAACTACTGGTGGGCGGCCACCATGGCCGACAACAACCGGTGGGGCTACGTGAACGAGGTCTATTTCCGCGGGGGCGGAAACGACGAGCCCGACGCGGGCCTGCGCACCTGCCGCGGCCCCGGCGGCAAGCCGTTGCCTGAGTGACGTGACCTCGACACCCCCATCCGATCCCGAGTAAGGTCCCCCCGATGCACAGCACGATCCTGATCCAGATGGCGGCCACGCCGACCGACGACCGGCCGTACTCTCTGGAGCTCGGGCCGGGCGAGCAGGCGTTCTTCGGGCGCGGCACCCCGGGCTCGCCGGTGGACATCGTGCTGGACGACCCCGCGGTCTCCCGCCGCGCCGGCAAGATCGTCGCGGTGGGAGACTACTGGCTGCTGTCCAACCTCAGCACGTCGAAGACGTACGTCGTGGAGAACCCCGAGGGTGGCGGGGAGTTCGTGAAGGTGCAGCCGGGACGCGTGGGGGCGCCGATCTCGTTCGAGTTCTCCCGGGTGAGCCTGCCCGCGGTCGACGGCACGGTGTCGTTCCTGGTCTTCGCGCCGCAGCACGTGCACGTGCCGCCGGGAGGCGCCGACGGCGGCGCGGCCACGCAGGTGGCCTACCCCCTCGACCAGAACGCCAAATACTTCCGCATCCTCGTGGCGTTGTGCGAGCCGCGCCTGCGCGACCCGTCGACCTCGCGCATCCCGACCATCCCCGAGATCGCCGAACGGCTCCCCGACCTGGGTCTGAGCCGCACCGCCATCGGCTTTCACATCGGCTATCTGGCGGAGAAGAAACTGCACGTCAAGAGCCCGCAGGGCGGCGACGGGAAGGCCGACTGGCAGCGCCACGCGCTGGTCTCGCTGGCCCTGAGGTTCGACCTGGTGACCAGCGAGCATCTCGCCCTGCTTCCTGTGCCCCGCCGCTGAACGAAGGGCGGCTGATGGGGGATCATCGGATCCATGGAGATCTGGATCAATCCCGCCTGTTCCAAGTGCCGCTCGGCGCTGTCGATCCTGGATGCCGAGGCCGCCTCGTACACCGTGCGCCGCTATCTCGACGATCCTCCGACGGAGAGCGAGATCCGCGAGGTGCTGGCCAGGCTCGGCCTCGAACCGTGGGACATCACCCGCACGGGCGAGCCCGTCGCCGACCGGCTCGGCATGGCCTCGTGGCCGCGCGAGCCCGGCGACCGTGACCGCTGGATCGGCGCGCTGGCCGCGAACCCCGTCCTGATCCAGCGCCCGATCATCACGGCCGACGACGGGAGCGCCGTGATCGGGCGTACCGAAGAGGCCGTGAGGTCCGTGACACGGCGAAGCGACGAAGCCTGACGGCGCTCCGCCGGGAGCGGGCTTCCTGTGAGCTTGCTGGCAGGAACGACCTGGGGCGATGCGGTGGAAAAGTATCCTGACTGATGGGTTTCGCCAGGAAGGTGGCGTAATGTAATGCGCCGTCCGCCACCCCGAGCCGACTGTCAGAGGAGCACCACGCGCATGTCCGACAATCGTCCCGGCCTCCCGCACCCCCCGGAAGATCTGGTGCCGGACGGTGGTGTGCGGCGCGTGCGCGGCAACGACTACCGCGTTCTGCAGCCGCAGGAGCAGTTCACCCCCGAGCTGCGGGTCAGCGTGATCATCCCGGCCTACGGCGCCCAGGACAAGCTCGACCTGGTGTTACAGGGCCTGTCGCGGCAGACGTACCCGGCCGCGCTGACGGAGATCATCGTCGTCGACAACGGCACCTCGCCCCCGCTGCGCCTTCCCGGGGGCACGGCGGCCCGCCTGACCGTCTGCGACAAGCCGGGCCGGGCCTGCGCCCGTAACGCGGGGCTCGCCGAGGCCACCGGCGACGTGATCTTCTGGCTCGACTCCGACGTGGTGCTGACGCCGGGCGCGATCGAGGCTCACATGCGCTGGCACCACACCGCTCCCTACCTCTCGGTGACCAGCTACATCAGGTTCACCGAGGCCCCGCTGCCCGAGGTGCTGCCCGACGACCTGGAGGCGGCGTTCGAGCCGGCCGCGCCGCACGCCTGGCTCGTCGGCCTGGTGGAGCGCACCGACGGGCTGACCACCAACTCGCCGCGCCCGTTCAGCCTCCACGTCGGCGGTGCCACCTCGGTCAACGCCGGCCTCGTCCAGGCGGCCGGGCCCATGGACGACGACCTGATCGTCGGCCAGGACACCGAGATGGGCTTCCGCCTCCACCAGGCGGGAGCGGTGTTCGTCCCCGAGCCGCGGGCCCGCGCCTACCACCTCGGGCCGACCATGCGGATGCGGCAGCAGAAGAGCATCGACCGGGTCAGCCACGCGTTCGTCGCCGACCGCATCCCGGCCTACCAGTGGCTGCGCACGCACCCCGCGCGGGAGTGGCAGGTGCCCTACGTGACCGCCGTCGTCGACGGCACGGCCGGGTACGAAGCCGTCCGCGCCAGCGTGGACGCGCTGCTCGCGTCGACCGTCGTGGACCTGTCCGTCGTCGTGGTCGGCCCGTGGGACACGCTCGACCGTGACCGCCGCGCCCCGCTCAACGACCCCAACCTCGACCTGGTGCTGGTCCACGGCCACTACGAGCACGAGAGCCGGGTGCGCCTGGCGACCGCGGAAGAGGTCGACCCGCGCGTCCCGTTCGTGCTGCGCCTGCCGGCGGGCTGGGCGCCCGGCGAGGACAGCGTGGCCGTGCTGCTCGACCTGGCCCGCGTCGAGGGGCTCGGCCTGATCGAGGCGGTGCTCGACGATCCGGCCGGCGACGCGGTGCCGGCCAGGCTGGAGCGCGTTTCCGCGTTCGCCCGCGCCCGGCTCGTCGCCCGGGAGGGAGAGCCGCTCGACGCCGCCGTGCGGGCCGTGTCGGGCGTACGGCGGGTCGAGGGCGACAAGCACGGCTTCACCCGCGAGCCCGGCGAGCTGCCCGGGCGGCGCAGCGCGTACAAGGCCAGGATCCAGGCCAAGGCAGAGGCGGCTCGGCTGGCCAGGGAGTCGGAGCGGCTGCGCGCGCAGGTCACCAAGTGGCGGGACGAGGCCGCGCGCTGGCGCAGGAGCACCGTGGAGTTGCGCCGCGAGGTCGGCACGCTGCGCCGCGAGCTCCACGCGGCCCAGAAGGCCCAGCGCGACATGCGCACCACCCTGGCCGGCACCGTGAAACGGGCCCTGGGCAAGCGGCTGCGCGGCTGACCAGGCGGGGCCCCGGCTCCGGCTCAGGACCCGCAGGGGAGGCTGACTCTGAGGGTGGTCGGTCCGCCCTGAGGGCTGTCGAACGCGAACGTCCCGTCGTGCGCCTCCGTACGGCGCCGGATGCCGCTGATCCCCGACCCGCCGTTCTCGTCGGCCCCGCCCTTCCCGTCGTCGACGACCTCGACGTGCAGCAGGTCATCGTGGCGGCGCACCCGGATGTGCGCCCGCCGGGCCCCGCTGTGCTTGGCGACGTTGGTGAGTGCCTCGGCCACCACGAAGTAGGCTGTGGCCTCGACGGACATGGCGCACCTGACGGGAATGTCGGCATCGATCGTGCACGGCAGCGGGAAGGTCGTGGCCAGGCCGTCGAGCGCGTCGGCCAGCGACCGTTCGGCCAGCAGCGGCGGCAGGATGCTCCGCACGACCCCGCGCAGCTCGGTGAGCGCCTGCTCGGCGGCGCCCTGGGCCTGGTCGAGGATGTCCTCGGCGGCGGCCGGGTTGCGCGCCACGGCGCGGCGGGCCGCGCCGACCAGCACGTTGACGGCGACGAGCCGGTTCTGCGTGCCGTCGTGCAGCGACCGTTCGATCCGCCGCAGCTCTGTGGCGTGCGCGTCCAGCGCGGCGGCACGGGTCGCGGTCAGCTGCGCCACGCGCACGCCGAGGTCGGCGTCGGGATCGGGGGCGAGGAGCCGGCGTCCCGGCCAGGCCTGCAGCCACGCCATGGCCGGCGAGAAGATCATGGTGAGCGCGATCCACACCGGAGCCACCAGGACGATGGACAGGGCGCTGGGCACGTCGTCCACGGTCCAGAGCCCCAGGCCGCCGTCGGAGGCCTCGCCCGGCGGCAGCAGCCACCACCACGCCCAGAACGTGGCGTCCTGCAGGGCTTTGATGGGCAGGGTGAGGCCGACCGAGCCGAGGAACAGCCCGAGCGAGGCGTGGGTGACCACCCAGGCGAGTTCCCTGCGCACGGTACGGTCGGCCAGCGCGGCGCGCAGGCCGTCGGGTAACGGCTCGGGGGTGATGAGCTCCTGGCCCCAGTCGGCGAGCCGGGAGCGCTCCCGATTCGCGACCGCGCGCAGCCCGTGCAGCGCGGCGGGCACCAGCAGCAACCCCACGCCGATCACGGACGTGAGCGCGGCGGCGACCAGCATCATGAGCGTCAACAGCGCCAGGACCCCCGTGCCGAGCCCGCCGATGAGGCGTTCGAGCGCGTCCAGGGTGGCCCGGCCACGGGCGAACACGCCCCGTCGAGCGGCAGGCCTCCTGCGGTTCCCGGCATCGCGGGTCGGCATCCGCATCTCCTCAACCAGACGACAGGCCCAGGCCGCGGGAGATCACTGCCAGGGACCACAGCAGGCTACACCTGTGCTTATCGCCTTGTTGGGGGCTAAGTCAGGGCATGCCGGGCGTTGTCAGTCGAGGAACGCTGCCACGGCGCTCACGAAGTGGCCGGCGTCGTCGAGCCACGGGAAGTGGCCGGCGCCGGGCTGGACGGTGAGCGTGGCGTTCTTGAACAGGCCGGCGTACTCGGTCATGGCGGGGAGCGGGGCGGCGACGTCCACCTCCCCGGCGAGCAGCAGGACCGGGCCCTCGAATGCGGCGAGCGCCGCGCGGGTGGCGGCGGGGTCGAAGGCCCCCTCGGCGCCGAACGCGGCCGCCGCCTCGTCGTTGCGCCGCTCCTCGTCGGCCGCGTGGTGAGCCTGGGCCGCCGCGTCCCACCGGCCGTAGGTGAACGGCGTGATGGCCTCCCAGTCGTCGGCCGTGGCCGTGCCCGCCGTGGCCGCCTCCAGGCCGGCGTACGCCCGCGCGAACCAGGGCTCGCCCGCCCGCAGTCGCGCGGTGTCGTGCCGCCACTCGCCGGCGATCTCGATGCCGACCGCCCGCGTGCTCGGCGTGATCAGCACGAGCCTGCCGGTGTGCTCGGGATGCCGGGCCGCGTACCGCACCGCGAGGTTCGCGCCCGCGGAGTGGCCGAGCAGGTCGATCCGGTCGAGCCCGAGGTGCAGACGGAGGGCCTCGACGTCGTCGACGAGGCGGTCGCAGCGGTAGGCGGAGGTGTCCGCGGGCGTCTCGGACCCGCCGGCGCCCCGGGGATCCAGCATGACCAGGCGCTTGCGCCCGGACAGGCCGCCGAGCTCGCCGAGGCAGGCCGAGGGCAACATCGGGCCGCCCGGCAGGCAGATCAGCGGCGACCCGTCACCGTACACGTGGTAGGCGAGCACGGCGCCGTCATGCGAGGTCAGGGAAGGCATGATCCAGATCCTGTCAGCGCCGTTCCGGCCGGGGCAACGGCTTTTCCGCCGTCCGGAGCCGCACTTCAGGAGTAAAGTGCACATGATGCGCAGTTACTAGGAAGGGGGGCCATGCCACCGGCGATCGACGACCCGCACAACGCGCGCAGCCGGCGCACCCGCGACGCCCTGCTCGCGGCCACCAGGGAGATCCTGGAGAGCGATGGTTTCGACGCCCTGACCATGGCTGAGGTCGCCGAGCGCGCCGGCGTCTCCCGGCGCGCGGTCTACCTGCACTTCCGCTCGCGCACCGACCTGGTCACCGCGCTGTTCGGCTATGTGGCCGGCCAGGAAGGGCTGGCCGGGTCGCTGGCCGAGGTCTGGGAGGCCGCCGACGCGACCGAGGCGCTGCGGGCGTGGGTGCGCCACCTGGTCCGCTATCACCCGCGGCTGGCCGCCATGAACCACGCGCTGGACCGTGTCGATCCCCAGGACCCCGACGCCGCCCGGCACAGGAGGACGGTCGCGACCGCCCAGATGGACAACTGCCGCCGCATCGCGGCCCGGCTCGCCGACGAGGGCCGGCTCGCGTCTCCCTGGACCGCCGACACGGCCGCCGACATGCTCTGGAGCCTGATCTCGACCGACCTGTTCAACCGCATCATGGTCGATCGCGGCTGGCCGGAGGAGCGGGTCCTGGAGCATCTGCTCGCGGTCTACGAGTCGGCGTTCGTCCGCTGAGCCGCACCTGGCCTGCGGCCGGGAATCCCTCGTTCTAGGACGTCTTCTCTGGTTTCTCTTGCACACAACTTCCCATGCTGTGTAGTTTCTGAACTGCACAGCATGAGAAGTTCGGGGGATCGGGCGAATGGACGGGGAGACCTCGCGGGACCGGTGGTGGCTCGTGGCCGCGAGCGGGATCGCCGTGTTCATGACCCAGCTCGACGCCACGGTCGTCACCGTCGCCATCCCCACCATCCAGGAGCGGATGGACATCGGGCCCAGCCTCGCCCAGTGGGTGGTGCTGGCGTACACGCTGCCCCTCATCGCCCTGACCGTGCCGAGCGGGCGCTGGCTGGACGGCGTCGGGCCGCGTACCGCCCTGGTGCTGTCCGTCTCCGGCTTCGGCGCCGCGAGTGCCCTGGTCGGGCTCGCTCCGGGCATCGCGTGGCTGATCGCCGCACGGGCCGTGCAGGGCGCGTTCGGCGCCGTGCTGCTCGCGCTGATCTCCCTCCTGGCCACGATCGCGGTACGCGAGCAGGCCCGAGGCAGGGCGATGTCCCTGGTGCTGCTCCTGGGCGCGCTGGGCGGGATGAGCGGCCCGGTGCTCGGCGGCCTGCTGATCGAGACCCTGGGCTGGCCCTGGATCTTCTACCTCAACGTGCCCGCGAGCGTTCTCGTGATCGCGATCGGGATGACGCAGCTGCCCCCGGGCGGCCGGCCACGCCTGCCCGACCGGCTCTGGGCCGTCGAGGCAGGGCTGCTCGGCGCCGCCGCCGTGGCGCTGCTGCTCGCCCTCTCGCTCGCCGGCGGATCGGGCGCCGGCTGGGTCGCGCTCGCGGCGGTCGCGGTGCCGTTCGTGCTGGTGTGGCTCCGCTTGCCGGGCAGCCGCCCGGTCGTGGACCTGCTGCGCTCACCCGGGGTGGCCGCCCCGCACCTGGCGCTGCTCGCCGAGATGGCGGCCGTGATGGCCGTGCAGTTCCTGATCCCGTTCCACCTGCAACGGGTCGCGGCGGTCCCGCCGGCCCAGATCGGGCTGACGATGCTGGCCTTCCCCGTGGCGATGTTGCTCACCGGGCCGGTCGGCGGCGCGCTCGCCGACCGCTGGAAACCCGTGCGGGTGGCCCGGCTCGGGACGGTGGTCGTGACCGCCGGGCTCGCGCTGCTCATCCCGCTCGGCTCCGACTGGGGACCGGCCGACCTGGCCTGGCGGCTGGCCGTCGCGGGCGCGGGCGCCGGCCTGTTCGCCGGCCCCGACCAGGCCATGGCCATGGCCGGCACGCCCCGGCACCTGCTCGGCACCACCGCCGCCACGACGAGCCTGGCCCGCCAGCTGGGCGTGGCTCTCGGCCCGGCACTGGCCACCGGCGTCTGGGCCTTCTCCGGCTACGACCCGCAGGGAATGCGCCTGGCCCTCGCGCTCGCCACGGCGCTGGCCTGCGCCAGCGTGCTGGCACTGACCTGGCCGGCCCGCCGGCCGCTGATCCGCACCACACAGTGAAGGAAGACCATGTCCGAACCCGTCAAGACCGCCGTGATCTACTACAGCTCCACCGGCAACGTGCACAAGCTCGCCACCGCTCTCGCCGAGGGAGCGGAGAAGGCCGGCTCCGACGTACGCCTGCGCAAGGTGACCGAGCTGGCCCCGCCCCAGGCCATCGCGAGCAACCCGCAGTGGGCCCAGCACGTCGAGAGCACCCGCGACGTCGCCGAGGCCGGCGTGGACGACCTGCTCTGGGCCGACGTGGTGCTGCTCGGCACGCCCACCAGGTACGGGGCGATGGCCAGCCAGCTCAAGCAGTTCATCGACACGACCGGCCCTGCCTGGCAGAAGGGGCTGCTGGCCGACAAGGTCTACGGCGCCTTCGGCTCGGCCGGCACCCGGCACGGCGGCCACGAAAGCACCCTGCTCTCGCTGTACACGATCTTCTACCACTGGGGCGGCATCATCGTCCCGCCCGGATACACCCACTCCATCCAGTTCCAGGTCGGCACGCCGTACGGCACGACCCACGTCGGCGGTGACGGCGAGCCCGGCGAGCCCGCCCTGGAGAGCGGCCGCTACCAGGCGCGGCGCGCGGTCGAAACGGCGGCGAAGCTCAAGGCGGGCCGCAGTTGACCCCTGACCGCCGGATCGCCGGGTGGTCCGGCGTTCTGGCCGGCGCCGGTCTGGCGGTGGAGGCCGCTCTGTGGACGGCCAGCGGCTGGAGCCCCGCGACGTTCGCAGATCCGGCCGCTGCCCTGGAGTTCCTGCGCGCGGAAGGCGGAGTGCTGCGCCTGGCGATGCTCTCGGGGTTCGTCAACCTGGTGTTCCTCGTGGTGTTCGTGGCGGGACTGGCCGCCCGGCTCAAGGACGGCACGCCCACACTCGCGTCGGCGACACTCTGGTTCGGCATGATCGGCATCATCACCCACGTGCTCGTGCCCCTGAACCATTGGTACGGCGTGCCCGCCTTCCTCGCCGCCGCCACGCGGGAGCCTGAGGCGGCGCAGACCGCCTGGACGGCCTATGCCGTCGTCGGCCATGACGCGCCGAGCGGAGCGGGCAGCCTGTTCCTCGGGCTTTCGATGGTCACGGCGGGCTGGGCCGCGATCGCCGGGCGGGCGCTGCCGGCGTCACTGGGTTGGCTCGGCCTGGTCACGGGCTGCGCCACCGTGCTGACCGTCTTCGCGCCGGACACCGTTCTGTCCGGAGTGGCGGGGGCCGTGGCCATGCCCTCGCTGCTGCTCGCCGTCGTCTTCCGCGTGTGGGGTGGGATCGCCCTGATCAGGACGCCGGCACTCTGAGGCCCACGCGTGACGGGGACGGGCGGCCGCAGGCGCCCGTCCGTCGCCCTTGTGCGTCACTTGCGGCGCCTGCCGTACATGCCGACCGACAGCGAGACGCCGAGCGCGGCCAGGGCGACCTGGATGCCCAGCTCGATCCAGTCGACGCCGCCGGTGTCGGCGACCCCCAGAGCCGCCGCGATGGCCGTGCCGATCAGCGCGGCGACCACGCCGATCACGATGGTCAGCCATATGGGGATGCGCTGTCGCCCCGGAATGACCAGGCGCCCCAGTGCGCCGATCACGATGCCGATGATGAGCCCGGAAATGATGCCGGTGATCTCCACGCTGAACTCCCGAAACTCGGTGGGTCCGCCTGTCTCTTCAACGATCGCGCGGTGACGGTGGTTCCTCCAGCCGCCGGCCGGACACAGGGCCCTTCCGCTCCGGATCCCCGCACCGGTCAGCGGATCGTGTAACCGCCGTCCACGAGGATGTCCGCGCCGTTGATCATGTCGGCGCCGTCCGAGGCGAGGAACAGCGCCGTGGCGGCGATCTCCTCGGGACGGGCGAAGCGGCCTGCGGGGATCTGCGCCTTCAACGCGTCGCCTTTGGGCCCCTCCCACGCTTTGCGGCCCAGGTCGGTGAGCACCACGGTGGGGGAGATGGTGTTGACCGTCACCCCGCGCCCCGCCCACTCGGAGGCGAGCACCTTCGACAGGCCGACCACGCCGAACTTGGAGGCGCAGTACGCGGCGTGCTGGTCCAGCGCCACGGTGGCGGCCTGTGACGCCATGTTGATGATCTTGCCGCTGCCGGCGGCCAGCATGTGCCTGCCGACGTCCCGGCACATCAGGAACGTGCCCTTGAGGTTGATGTCGATCGTCCGGTCGAACGCGTTGACGTCGAGCTCCTCGGCCGGGGCCAGGATCGCGACACCGGCGCTGTTCACCAGGATGTCGATGCGGCCGAAGGCGTCCACGACGGCGCCGGTCGCCGACCTGACCGCGTCGGGATCGGCTACGTCGCACGCGAACCCGGCGTGGCCCGCTCCGAGCTCCTTCGCCTTCGACCCAGCGGCCTCGTGGTCGATGTCGACCACGGCGACCCTGGCTCCCTTGGCCGCGTACGTGGCGGCGATGGCGGCGCCGATGCCCGACGCGCCGCCGGTCACCAGCGCCACCTTGCCCTGCAGCCCGAACGTGAGATCGAGGTCCTTCTCCGCTGCCGTCATGAGCACTGCTCCTCGCTGTTGGTCTGTACGGCCTGCTTGTCCTGTTCGTCGCCGGTGACGAGGGACGAGTGCACCAGTTCCTCGCCCAAGCGCAACGTCTCGGCCTGGTCGGCCAGGTCGTGTCCCGACTCGTAGTCGAGGAGGGTCCTGACCTTGGCCGCCGAGCTGGAGCTGGCGTCGAAGCGGTAGCCGAGCCACTCGCTCGCCAGGCGGCGGGCCAGTTCCAGGCCGACGACCCGCTGCCCGAAGCAGAGGATCTGGGCGTTGTTGCTCAGCACGGACCGTTCGACCGAGAAGCTGTCGTGCGCCGTCACCGCGCGGATGCCGGGCACCTTGTTGGCGCTGATCGCGACGCCCAGCCCGGTGCCGCACACCAGCAGCGCGCGGTCGGCCTCGCCGGCGGCGACCATGCGGGCCGCCATGACGGCGATGTGCGGATACGGTGTCGTGTCGTCGGCCCCGACCCCGATGTCGACGACCTCGGCCACTCTGGCGTCGCCCTCCAGGTCGGCCTTCAGGACGTTCTTGTACTCCAGGCCGGCATCGTCGGAACCGACGATGATCCGCCATTGGTGAGGCATGGCCCCCCATCCCTTCCTCTTCGTACGGCTCAGCGGGCGCGCTCCAGCACGTCCGCGACGGCGAGGGCGCACAGGGCGAGCGACGTCGCGCCCGCGTCCGGGGTCCCCACGCTGCGTTCGGCGAGGGGACGCGCCCGGCCCACCCGGGGACGCAGGCCGGCGGTCGCCTCGGCCGCGGACTTGCACACCCGCGCGGATTCCCGCCAAGCGGCGGGCAGCTCCGACCCGGATCCGACGCGGTCGGCCAGCGCCTCGCAGAACGGGACGAACGCATCGACCATCGTCTTGTCACCGGGCTGCGCCTTCCCGAGGTCGAGCAGCGCCTTCAGCCCTGCCGCGACGGCGTCCGCGACATCGCGGCCGGTGATCTTCTCCCGGTCGTCGCCCAGTTCCCGCCCGACAGCGCACAGCACGGCGCCCCAGAGCACGCCCGACGTGCCGCCGGCTTTCGCGGCCCACGCCTCGCCCGCCGCGAGCAGGACCGACTGCACCCCAGCGCCCGCTCCTGCGGCCTCCCGGCCGGCGGCGAGCGCGGCGGACGAGCCCTTGACCATCCCGCGCCCGTGATCTCCATCGCCGGCCACGGCGTCGATGCGCCCCAGCTCGGCCTCGGCCGCTGCCATGGCGGCGGCCATCGCCTCCAGTGCGGAGACGGCGACCTGGGCACTGGCGCGGGAGGCGGGCGAGCCGGGCGGAGGCGCGGGCACGGACGGCTCCGCCGGGTCGTCCGGGCGCCCGTGGCGGCGGTCACCCGACCCGGCATCACCGGGCGCCGCCGTGCGGCGGGTCGTCGTACGCGCCTCCACCAGGCCCCTGCGGAAGGCCGGGGTGTCGGCGGGCGCGCACCACAGCCGTTCCAGCTCGTCGTCGAGGAATACCAGGGTCAGGGAACAGCCGGCCATGTCCAGGCTGGTGACGAGCTCGCCCACCTCCGGCGCGACGACCTCGAGCCCCTGTTCGGAGAGCAGCCGGGCCACGGTACGCCAGACGACGAAGAGCTCCTCGTATTTCGTGGTGCCGAGGCCGTTCAATATCGCGGTCACCCGATTGCCGGAATCGGCGGGCTTCTCCGCGAGCACGCCGGACACCAGCCGCCTGGCCAGCTCCGCGGCGGGCGGCAGCACGTCCTCTCCCACGCCGGGCTCGCCGTGGATGCCGAGACCCACGCCCATACGTGCGGGAGGGACGGTGAACAGGGGCGCGGTCCCGCCGGGCAGAGTGCACCCGGCGAAGGCCACCCCGAGCGTGCGGGTCCTGTCGTTGGCGTGGCGGGCGACCCGTTCGACCGCGTCCAGATCGTAGCCCTCCTCGGCGGCGGCTCCCGCGACCTTGAACACGACGAAGTCCCCGGCGATCCCCCGGCGTGCGCCGAGCTCCGACTCCGGCGCGCTGGCGATGTCGTCGGTGACGAACACCACGCGGGTGTCGATGCCCTCTTGGCTCAGCCGCTGCTGGGCGAGGGTGAAGTTCATGACGTCGCCGGCGTAGTTGCCGGTGGAGAAGAGCAGGCCGGCGGTGCCGGCGGCGGCTCTGCCCACCGAGTACGCGTCCCGCGCCGACGGCGAGGTGAAGATGTTGCCGACGACGGCGCCGTCGGCGAACCCGTGCCCGACCACGCCGCAGAAGGCGGGGTAGTGCCCGGAGCCGCCGCCGACGACGACCGCGACCTTGCCCGGCGGCGTCTCGGCGGCGCGTACGACACCGCCCGGCACGCCGGTCACGGTGTCGCGGTGCACGTCCAGGAAACCGGCGAGCATGTCGTCGGTGAAGGTGCTGGGGTCGTCGTACAGACGGGTCATCGGGATTGTCCCTTCAGTCGCGACGGGCGAGCGCGCCGGCGTGTCATCGCTGGGGGTTGATCACGGACTTGACGGCGAGCGGGTCGCGTTCGGCGGCGAGCAGCGCCGCTTCCGACTCAGCGAGGGGGAAGTGGCCGGTGACGAGGCTGTCGACGTCGACCCGTCCAGAGGCGGCGAGCGCGATGGCCGTGGGCCAGGTGTTGGCGTAGCGGAACGTGCCCGTGATCTCGATCTCGCGGCTCTGGACGAAGGTGAGCGGCAGCGGCAGCCCGTCGTCGCCCATCCCGACCAGCACCGCGCGGCCCGCCCTGCCGAGGATGCGCAGTGCGTCGGTCGTGGCGCCCGGGTGGCCGGAGCATTCCAGCAGCACGGTGGGCTCGAGGCCGGCCTCGCCGAGGGGCGTGTCCTCGACGTTGACCGTGGCGGTCGCGCCCAGGTTCTGGGCGAGTTCGAGCCGGTGCGGGTTGAGGTCGGCGACCACGATCTCGGTGGCGCCGAAGGCGCGGGCGCACTGCGTCGCCACCAGCCCGATCGGTCCGGCGCCGGTGATCAGTACGCGGCTTCCCGCTCCCACGCGGCCCTTGCGGCAGGCCCAGACCCCGACCGACAGCGGCTCCAGCAGCGCGGCCGCGTCGTCCGAGATCGAGTCGGGCACCGGATGGGCGAAGGCCGCGTGTACGGTGACGAACCCGGCGAGCGAGCCGTCGATCGGCGGCGTCGCGAAGAACCGCATGCCGGGGCAGAGGTTGTAGCGGCCGGCGAGGCACTCCCGGCAGGTCAGGTCGGGCACGCCCGGCTCGACGGACACACGCTGCCCGATCCGGGAGGTCTCCACACCGGGCCCCACGGCGGTGACGAGGCCCCCGGACTCGTGGCCGAGGACCATGGGTCGCTCCACCACGAAGTCGCCGATACGGCCGTGCTGGTAGTAGTGGACGTCCGAGCCGCACACGCCCACCGCATCGACCCGTACCAGCACCTCGCCGGGTCCGGGCTCGGGGACGGGACGCTCCTCGATCGCCAGCTGCTGGATGCCACGCAGGACCGCTGCCCGCATCGTCGTCATGGAGGACCTCCTCGTTGCTCGGGCCGGATGGGACGGCCTACTTGGCCGTCTCCTCGTTGGCGATGTCGCCGGTCTTGAGGTTCGCCTCGATCAGCGCGGGCAACTGCTGGAGGAACTGGTCCTTCTTGGTGACCACGTGCTCCATGTAGGTGTCGACGTTGTCCTGGGTGACCTTCGGCATGAGGTAGACGGGGTTCTTGTCGACCTCCTCACCCTTGGCGATCTTGGCGGCCACGGCCAGGCCGGTGGCCAGCTCGACGGTGCCGTGCTGCAGGTTGGTGCCGATGAAGTCGCCGCTCTTGACGGCGTTGAGCCCGTCCTCGATGCCGTCGACGCCGACGATCGGGATCTTGACGCCGGCCTCGCGGGTGGCCTGCAGGGCGCCGAGCCCCATGTCGTCGTTCTCCGCGACGACGCCGTCGATCTTGTCGCCGAAGCTGGAGAGCCAGTTCTTCATCTTGTTGACGGCCTCGTCGCGCTTCCAGTTGGCCGTGTCCTTGGCGAGGATCTTGATGTCGGGGTACTTGGCCAGGACGTTCTGGATGCCCTTGGTACGGTCGATCTCCCCCGACTGGCCCAGCGGGCCCTGGAGGACGACGATGTTGCCCTTGCCGTCGAGCTCGTCCGCCATCATCTGCATCTCCTGCTCCCCGGCCTTGACGTCGTCGGGCAGGACGGTGCCGGCCAGGTCCTTGCTGTCGAGCCCGGCGTTGACGGCGAGGAACGGGATGTTCTTCGCCTTGGCCGCGGCGACCTGCGGGCCGAGCGAGTCGGCCTGGACGGGGACGACCATGATGGCGTCCACGCCGGCGTTGACGTACTGGTCCACCTGGCTGGCCTGGGTGCTGACGTCCAGGTTGGCCGAGTTCCAGAGGACCTCGATGTCGTTGGCCTTGGCGTAGGCGTCGATGCCGGCCTTCCCCGCGGTGATGAAGGACGACATGTCGTAGACGCTGATGCCGACGCGGAGCTTTCCCTCGCCGGACGCGCCGGCGTTGGGGTCGCCCGCGCCGCAGGCGGAGGTGGTCAGCAGGGTCGCGCTCGCGGCGGCGAGGGCGAAGGCACGCAAGCTTTTCATGCGCATGGATGCTCCATTGGTGCGTTTCGTGCAGGTCTGTTGGGGAGGTGGGGCGTCAGCCCCTGCGTTTGGCGGACCAGACGTCCACGGTGACGGCGGCGACGATGAGCGCTCCCTTGATCACGCTCTGCCAGTAGGCGGGGACGACGAGGATGTCGAGGCCGTTGTTCAGCGTCTGGATCAGGAACAGGCCGAGCGCCGTGCCGAGGATGCTGCCCCGGCCGCCGAGCAGGCTCGCGCCGCCGATGACGACGGCGGCGATGGCGTCGAGCTCGTAGCCCTCGCCGAGGTTGGGCGGGCCGGAGATGACCCTGGATGCGAGCATCACGCCCGACAGCCCGGCGAGCAGACCGCTGAGCGCGTAGACGCTGAACAGGATCCGGGTGGTCTTGACGCCGGCGATCTGCGCCGCGACGGGGTTGCCGCCCACGGCGTAGACGCGCATCCCGTACGAGGTCCGCTTCATGATGAGGGCGAGCGCGACGATGCCGACGATCATGACCACGACGGGGATCTGCAGGCCGAAGATCTTGTTGTTGGCGATCTCGCCGAAGTTCTGCGGCAGGCCGTTGATCGGCGCGCCCTGGCCCACGACGTACGCCAGGCCGGACGCCGTGGTCAGCATGCCGAGCGTGGCGATGAAAGGCGGCACGTTCACTTTCGAGACGAGGAAGCCGTTGACCGCCCCTGCCGCGAGCCCGACCAGCATGGCGACCAGAAGGGCCAGCCAGAGCCGTTCGGGATGGCCCTTCACGGTGTAGGCCGCGGTCATCGCGCTGAGCGCGATGATGCTGCCCACCGACAGGTCGATCCCGCCGGTGAGGATGACCAGCGTCTGTCCCAGCGCGATGAGCGCGAAGGGCGCCGCCGCGATGGCGATCGTCTGGAGGTTGTCCAGCGTGCCGAACCGGGCGCTCCGATAGCTGAAATAGGCGATGATCAGGAGCATCACCACCACCATCGAGTGGCGGATCAGCTGGTCCCGGACCCATGGTCCGGACAAGCGCCAGGTCAGGAGCCGAGCGGCCGCTCCGCCGGGCTTCGTAGGCTCCTGGGCTGACTCCTGCGTAATCATCGGCCCTCCTTCTCGGTGTGTCGGGGCGCGAGGCCGCCCTTCGCGTTCAGTCCGGCGGCGTACCTGAAGATCAGGTCCTGGACGTGGGGTGAGGACAGCTCCTCGCGGGTGAGCTCGCCCGCGACCGCTCCTCCGCGCATGACGAGCGCCCGGTGGGCGAGGCTGAGGATCTCGGGCATGTCGGAGGAGGCCATGACCACGGCCATCCCGGAGGCTGCGAGCTCGGTGATGATGCGGTAGATCTCGCTGCGCGCGCCGACGTCGACGCCGCGGGTGGGCTCGTCGAGCAGCAGGACGTTGACGCTGCCGGTCAGCCAGCGCGCCAGGACCACTTTCTGCTGGTTGCCGCCGGAGAGCGTGCCGACCTGCTGTGACAGCCCGCGGCTGCGCAGCTTGACCGACTCCATCGCCGCGCCGACCTGCTTGCCGCGACTGCGCTGCCGCAACCAGCCGGCGACGGTGAAGCGGGACAGGCGGGGCAGGGAGCCGTTGTCCAGCACGTTCATGGTCAGCACGGCCCCGGCTCCCTTGCGGTCCTCAGGGACGAGGGCCATGCCGCTGGTGATGGCGGCAGCGGGAGCGTTGCGCTTGACGGGCTTGCCGGCGACGGTGACAGTCCCCGCTGCGCTTCTGCGCACGCCGAAGATCGCTTCGAGAAGTTCGGTACGGCCGGCCCCCACGAGCCCGGCCAGCCCGAGGATCTCGCCGCGGCGGACGGTGAGGTCCACCGGCCGCGGATAGCCGCTGACGTGCAGCCCGCTGACCTGAAGGGCGACCTCGTCACCCGGGGGGTGCAGGTCGGGGAAGAACCCTTGCAGTTCGCGTCCGATCATCGCGTGGACGATCTCGTCGTCGGTGATGTCGCCGATCGGCCGGTCGAGGACCAGCCCTCCGTCGCGCAGCACGACCACCCTGTCCGCCAGGGCGCGGATCTCCTCCATCTTGTGAGTGGTGTAGAGCATGGCGACGCCCTGCTCCCGCAGCCTGCCGATGACGGCGTAGAGCCGTTCGACCTCGCGTTCGGAGATGGCCGAGCTGGGCTCGTCCAGCAGCAGGATCCGGGCGCCGCCGCTCGTGCTCTTGACGATCTCCACGAGCTGCCGCAGGCCGACCGGCAGCCGCCGCATCGTCGCCTGCGGGTCGATCTCCACGCCGAAGACGTTCAGGAGCTCGCGGGCCCTGCGCGCCATCGCCCGCCGGTCGAGCAGCCCTGCCCGCGTGCGCAACTCCCGGCCGATGAACAGGTTCTCGTACACCGTCATGTCCATGATCGGCGCGAGCTCCTGGGGGATGATCGCCACTCCGTGCCGGTGTGCCGCCTGCGGGTCGGCGTGGGGCAGGGGCTCGCCGCCGACCAGGACCCGGCCTCCGTCCGGCTTGACCTGGCCAGACGCGATCTTCATCAGCGTCGACTTGCCCGCGCCGTTCTCTCCGGCGAGGGCGGTGACAGAACCGGCGTCGAGAGCCAGAGAGACGCCTTTCAGCACGGGCACGCCGCCGAATGCCTTGGCCAGATCTCGGCACTCCAACGCGACATCTTCCACGAATGATCTCCAGACCCGGCCTGGCGGCTCGGTGTTTGGTCGGGGTCCACCCGGGGACGGTGGCGGTCCGGAACGGGTCCGGACACGTGCGGAAGGTGCCGGTGCGAGAAGCCGGTCCAGGTCAGGATGGCCGGCGCTCGCCCGACGGGCTCCGAGCGAGATCCCTTTTGTTTGCTTGTGTGAACATCACACGAAACGACATCCCAGTGTCAAGAGTGCGTTACCCATTCGATACATCCTGCACGTCCTCGCCCCTGCGCCCTCCTGACCAGCAGAAGGCGGCATTACCCAGCCTTGAACAAGCCGGCCGCATCCTCTATCGTTCACTCGCCAGCAGGTCCACGGCGTCTCCGGATGAGGCTGCGGGTGTGACAGTTGACAAGACTGAACAACAAGGGAGAACGAAGACGGCATGGGCGTCAGGAGCAGCGTGGACCTGGAGAGCAGGCGTCAGGCTCTGGCCGACCTGCTGTCGTCCAGCGGCAGTCTGCGCATAGAAGACCTGGCCGCCCGCTTCGAGGTCAGCACCATGACCATCCGCCGGGATCTGCAGGCGCTGGAGGACGAAGGCCTGGTCCGCCGGGTGCGCGGCGGCGCCGTCAGCTCGGCGCAGCCCTTCGAGGCCCGTAAGAGCCGGGCATGGAGGGCCAAGGAGGAGATCGCGCGGAAACTGACCAGCCTGGTGCCCTCGGGCGGGGTGGGCATCTGCATGGACGCCTCGTCGACGCTGGCCGTGCTCGCCGGCTCGATGCCTCCCGCCGACAACCTCTCCGTCGTCACCGACGGGATCGAGACCTTCCTGACCCTGACCAGGAACCCACGCGTACACGCCTATCTGACCGGAGGTCAGAAGGACCCCAACGCGGGCAGCCTCGTCGGTCCCCTGACCTCACTGACGCTGAAGCAGTTCTCGTTCGCGCGGGCGTTCCTGTCCGCCGCCGCCATCGACCCGCACTTCGGCACCAGCGAGTTCAGCGCGGAGGAATGCGAGATCAAGCGGCTCATGGCCGAGCTGTCCGAGCACGTCGTCATGGCGGTCGACTCGCAGAAACTCGGCACGGGAGCCGCCGCCCGCTGCCTGCCCTGGGACGGGATCGACCTGATGGTCACCGAGCTCGATGTCTCCGACGACCGGCTCGACCCCTACCGCGACCACGTCGAGCTGCTCTGACCCCGCCCCTGCGCCGCCGCTACGGCATCCCGCGTCCTGCGCCTTCCACCGCGTACGTGACCAGCGTGGTGAGCACGTCCCTGACCGACGTGCGGTCGCGCACGTCGCAGAGCACGATCGGGACGTGCGCGGTCAGTCCGAGCGCCCGCCGTACCTTGGCCGGGTCGTGGCGGCGGGCGCCGTCGAAGCAGTTCACGCCGACCACGAACGGGATGCCGCGCTGCTCGAAGTAGTCCACCGCGGGGAACGAGTCCTCCAGGCGGCGGGTGTCGGCGAGCACGACCGCGCCGAGCGCGCCGAGCGCGAGCTCGTCCCACATGAACCAGAACCGGTCCTGCCCGGGGGTGCCGAACAGGTACAGCCAGAGCCCCTCGCGAATGGTGATGCGGCCGAAGTCCAGTGCCACGGTGGTGGTGCTCTTGGACTCCACCCCCGAGACGTCGTCCACCCCGACGCCGCGCTCGCTCAGCAGTTCCTCGGTGTGCAGCGGCCGGATCTCGCTGATCGTGCCCACCATGGTCGTCTTGCCGACACCGAACCCGCCCGCGACGAGGATCTTGATGGCCAGCGCCGAGGTGACCGCGGTCGCCCCCGGCTCATAGGCTGCGTAGTCCATCCAGCACTTCCCTGTAGATGTGTTCGTCGATCGTCTGCGCGACCGGGCGCGGGCGCTCGATGGTGACGAAACCCTCGCGCCGGAGGTCACCCAGGATCACCCGGGTGACGTTGAGCGGCAGCCGGAGGTGCGCCGCGACGTCCGCCACCGGCGTCGGTCTGCGGCACACCGACAACACGGCCCGATACTCCGGGATCAGGTCCGCGAGAGTGTGCGGGCCGCCGACCGTCGTGACGATGGCCACCAGGTCGAACGTCTCGCCCTGCGGGCGCGCTCTTCCCCCTGTCAGGCCGTACAGCCGGATCAGCGGCCCGGGATCCTGGCCTGTCACGGCCGCGAGCCGTTCCAGGCGGGTGCCGGTGCCGCTCCTCTCGGCTGCGCGGAGAGGTGCTCGCCGACCCTCTTGACCATGAGCGCCATCTCGTACGTGACCATGCCCAGCTCGGCGTCACTCGCGGCGAGCACGGCCAGCCGCGCGCCCTGACCGGCGGCGGTGACGAACAGGAAACCACCCTCCATCTCGATGATGGTCTGCCGCACGCCGCCCAGGTCGAAGTGCCGTCCCGCGCCCATGGCGAGGCTGTGGCTGCCGGCGGAGATGGCGGACAGGTGCTCGGCGTCCTCCCGGGTCAGCTCCCGGGAACCTCCCATGGCCAGTCCGTCGGAGGACAGCACGATGGCGTGCCGGATGCCGGGGACGCGCTGGGTGAGGTCGTCGAGGAGCCAGCTCAGTTCACTTCTGGGGTCGGGCATCGGGATGGTCGTCCTTTCGGTTCCACATGTCGGCTCCGTGCTCGACGTGGCGGCGTCCTTGCCGCCAGCCCTGCTGCATGGACGACATGAGTTGTGCGAGTTCCTCAGGCGAGCGCGCCGATACCGGTCGCCGCGCAGGGCCTCCGGTGGAACGCAGCTGGGGAGCCATGCTTGCCTGCGGTATCCGCATCGGCAGCCCGTCGAGGTCTTCGTCCGCGTCCTGAGCCGGCACCGTGACGCTCCAGTCGACGGGCGGTCCTGGCGGGTGGGTGGCGGAGGGGGGAGCCTGCCATGGGACCGGCCCGGAGATAGGTCCCGGGATCGGCCCGGAGATCCGCCTAGAGACAGGGCCGGAGACAGGGCCGGTCAGCGGCTCGTCCGCCGGCCGGGCCGGGTCGCCGCGTCTCGGCGCGGGCACGGCCTCGAACCAGGTGGGTCGTGCGGGCTCGGGAGAGGGACCGGCCGGATCGGCGTGCTCGCCGGGGACGCTCGCGCCGTTCACCCCGTCCGGCCGTTCGGGAGCCGCGGACACGGTGCCAGAAAGGGCGCCGGAAAGTATGCCGGAGGGAGGGCCGGCGGGCGCCGTGCCGAGCGCCCGCGTCGGCTTGCCCGCGCGGTCTCCCGCGGTGACCGAGGGGTTGCCGGCCTCGGCGAGCAGGACGGTGGGCAGCAGCACGATCGCGGTGGTCCCGTCGTACGGCGAGGGGCGCAGCGAGACCTTGATCCCGTGCCGGGCCGCGAGCCTGGCCACCACGAAGAGGCCGAGCCTGTCGCTGTCGGCCAGGTCGAACTCGGGCGGCTCGGCCAGCCGGGCGTTGTACTCCTGGATCACGGCCTCGGGCAGCCCCAGCCCTCGGTCCTCCACCTCCAGGGCGAAGCCGTTGGCCGCGGTCATGCTGCGGATCTGCACGGTCGTGTCGGGTGGGGAGAAGACGGTGGCGTTCTCGACCAGCTCGGCGACCAGGTGGATCACGTCGGTGACGGCCGCGCCGACGAGCAGCGGGGCGTCCGGCATGGGGGCGACGGAGACGCGGGTGTAGTCCTCGACCTCCAGCACGGCCGCGCGCACGACGTCGAACAGCGGCACCGGGTCGCGCCAGCGGCGGGCGGGGGCGGAGTCGGCCAGGATGATCAGGTTCTCGGCGTGCCGGCGCATGCGGGTGGTGAGGTGGTCGAGCTTGAACAGGTCCTCCAGGACCTCCGGCTCCTCGACGCGGCGCTCCATGGTGTCGAGCAGCGAGAGCTGGCGGTGCAGCAGCGCCTGGTTGCGCCAGGCCAGGTTGAGGAAGACCTGGCTGACGCCCTTGCGCAGGGTCGCCTGGCCCACCGCGGCCTCGACCGCGGTGCGGCGTACGGCGGAGAACGCGTTGACCACGCGGTCGACCTCGGCCGTGTCGGCGGGGGCGAGGCCGGGCGCCTCGGTGGCCGGGTCGACGTCCTCGCCGCGGCGCAGCCGCGCGACCAGCCGGGGCAGCCGCTGCTCGGCCAGCTCGACCGCCGAGGCCTGCAGCCGCTTGAGCTCGTCGATCAGGGACTGGCCGAACCGGTACGACAGGGCCAGCGACGCGACCATGGCCGCCAGGCCCAGCAGCAGGACGAGCCCGATCCGCCAGTAGGCGCCGGTCTTCTGCCCCTCGGCCTCGGCGGCGGCGCGGGCCAGCTCCTCCTGCGTGTCGCGGTTGATCGTGTTGAACACGGCGTCGGCGTCGCTCTTCCACTGGGCCGGCTCGACCGGCGGCGCCCCGTTGGTGTCCCAGCTGAACAGCTCGTCCTCGACCTCGACCAGCCGCTTGTAAGCAGCGCTCGCGACCAGCTTGTCGTAGTCGGCCCGCAGGTCGGGGCCGGCGTCGCGTTCGGCGTTGGCGAAGACGAGCCGGCGGCTGGTCATCGCGGCGACGAAGGCGGCACGGTCGGTGGCGGTCATCTTGCGCTGCACGATCGTGCTGGTGAGCACCGCGTGCTCGCGGCCCAGGTATTCCGCGGTGGTGTTGTAGGCGGCCATGCCGCGCACCGCGCGGTAGGAGGAGACGCTGCTCAGCGCGTCGCGGTCGTCGAACTGCCCGTTGGCGACGCTGATCAGGTTGTCGTACGCCTGGATGATCGTCAGCGGTGGGGCGAGCACGCCGCCGTCGGCGGAGGCCCGCAGCGACTGGAGCCCGTCGAGCGCCTGCACGAGCGCCTGCACCTGGGCCGGGGTCTCGGCGCCCGCGGACTCGACGTCGACGGCGCCGATGACCTCGCGTAGGCGTTCGACCTTCTCGTCGGTGACGTGCCGCTGCTCGGCCAGGGGCGCGTACGTCGCCGTGCTCTTCGGCGCCTCAGCCGAGAGCTGGCGTTCCCGCTGCAGCTCGACGATCAGTTGTAACAGGGGCGAGCCGATGGCTTCCCAGCGGTCCTGGGTCTGGGAGACCTCGACGATCTCCTCCACGCTGGAGTAGGCGATGAACCCCCAGAGGGCGACCATGGACACGAGCGGGAGCAGGAGGATCCTGAGCAGCTTGGTGCGGAGAGGTGGGGGCGAGCTCATGCATCTTGTCCAATTCCGCGCGTGATGATGCGCCGCTGGCAGTCGCAACCTGGTACCGGCCCCCGAGAATCCCGTCACGACTGGTACGCCTGTGGTCCGTCCACTATGCCGATGGGGCAGATGTACTTCAAGCAACAGATGTGAACATTCGTCCCGAATGGTGTGTTGACTCTTTGTCAGCACACGATTCGTGAAGGTAACCCTGGGTGAGGATCACGGACGGTGATTCCGGGTCCGCGTTTCCTTACCGGAAGGCCTTATCCGTAAGGCTTCACGGTCACCATGTTCGCCCCCTCCGCCACGGTTCGGCCGAGTCACGCCGGCGATGTCCGGGTGCTCGCTGCCTGCACGACGGCGGGGTTCCGTTCTGCCCCGATTCAAGGGACGATGCGGTAGGAACCGGGCAAAACGGTCAGGCAACGGTTTTTGGTCTGCTCTTGACGTCCGCTAAGGGACGTTCCTAAGTTGGCCTCCCAATGAACGCAAAGACAGTTCCACTGAGTGGAAGCGAAGCCCGCACCAGCTACCTCGCCCGGTTGCTCGACGTCCTGGACGTCGCGGTCACCCACGACCGCGCCCCCCTGCAACTGGGCGAGATCGCCGCGGCGGCGGGCGTACCGCCATCGACCGCGTCGAGGCTGGTCGCGCTGCTCGTCGAGCGCGGATTCCTGGTGCAGCTGGACAGGTCCGGCTACGCCGCGGGGCCCAGGCTGCTGCACCTGTCGGTGCGCACGCTCGACCAGATGCACGCCGCCGACCGGCTGAAGGCCTCCGTGGAGGCCCTGGCCGAGCAGACCGGCGAGAGCGCGAGCGCGGGGCTGCTGGTGGGCGACGAGATCGTGCTGGTGGCGCGGAAGGAGCCCGCGCACTCGCTGCGGGCCGTGGCGCGCGTCGGTGACGTGCTCAACCCGCACACCTCGGCCATGGGCAAGGCCGTCCTGGCGATGTTGCCGGCGCAGCGGCGGCTGGAGGTCCTCCGCACCGCCGTCGGCGACCGGGCCGAGCAGGCGCTGCGCGAGACGGAGGCCGAACTCGCCACCGCCCGCCGGGAGGGGTTCGCCGTCGACGAGGAGAGCTACGCGGTCGGCCTGCGCTGTCGCGCCGCCGCGATTCTCGACCGGTCGGGACACGCGGTGGGCGGCATCTCGATCGCCGGGCCCGCGGCGCGCTTCACGCGCGAGAACGCCAACGCCTGCGTGCCCGCGCTGCTGGCCGAGGTCAAACGGCTGTCCCTGGAGATCAGGAGAAACAATTGAGCACGTCGCAGACCCTCTACGAGCGCGCGAGCCGGTACGTCCCCGGCGGGGTGCATTCCAACACCCGCTTCCAGGCGCCGCATCCCGTCTATTTCCACCGTGCCGAGGGCGCGTACCTGTGGGACGTCGAGGGCGAGCGTTACCTCGACTGCACCATGGGCAACGCCTCGGTGATGCTCGGCCACGCCCGCCCCGAGGTGGACGCCGCCGTCGCTGGCGCGGTGAGCCGCGGGCTGACCACCGGCGTGGAGACCGAGGCCGCGGTGACCGCGGTGGAGCTGCTCGCCGGGATGATCCCGGATTTCGGCCGGGTCAGGTTCGCCAACACCGGCACCGAGGCGCTGATGCACGCGCTCACGATCGCCCGCCACCACACCGGCAGGGAGCGGGTGGCCAAGGCCGAAGGCGCCTACCACGGCTGGTTCGACCCGCTCTGGGTGTCGACCTGGCCCACCCCCGACCAGGTCGGGCCCGCCGAACGGCCGGCCGCGCCCCCCAGCTCCGCCGGCCTGTCGCGCTCGGCGCAGGGCACCGTGGTGCTTCCGTGGAACGACGCGGCCGCCACCGAGCGGCTGCTGCGCGAGCACGCCTCCGACCTGGCCGCCGTGGTCGTGGAGCCCGTGCTCATCGACATCGGTTTCATCCCGGCGACCGGCGAATACCTGCGGCTGCTCCGCGACCTCACCGCCGAGCTGGGCATCGTGCTCATCTTCGACGAGCTGCTCACGGGCTTCCGCCTGGCGCCGGGCGGCGCCCGCCAGGTCTACGGCATCACCCCCGACCTGACCACGTACGGCAAGGCCATCTCCAACGGTTACCCGCTGGCGGCGGTCGAGGGCCGCGTGGACCTGCTGGCCGCCACCGACCCGTCGAGCGGCGGCCCGGTCGGCTGGGTCGGCACCTACAACGGGCACGGCTCGGCGGTGGCCGCGGCCGCGGCGACCCTGCCGCTGCTGGCCGACGGCTCGGCCCAGGCCCGCCTCGACCGGCTCGGCGGCCTGGTGCGGGACGGCTTCGCCGAGTTGTCGCGCACGTACGGCATCCCGGCCGTGGTCGCGGGCGGGGGCGGCCACTTCCAGCCGTACTTCCTGTCGGAGCCGGTCACCGGCTACCGCACGGCCATGGTCAGCGACCCGGCCCGCTACGCGATCCTGCACGGCGTCGCGCGCGAGCACCGCATCCTGCTCCCGGCCAAGCCGCTGCTGCACGCGGCGCTGTCCACCGCGCACACGGAGGCCGACGTCGCCGCCCTGCTGAAGGCGGCCGAGGAGGCGTTCGCGGAGATGAGGAGGAGGACGACATGACCGGTGCCGCGACCAGCAGCGGGCCCGATGCCGAGCTCCGCGGCATCCGCAAGGTCTACGACAACGGCGCCAGAGGCGTCGAGCAGGTCGACTTCACCGTGGCCAAAGGGGAGTTCTTCTCCATGCTGGGCCCCTCGGGCTGCGGCAAGAGCACGACGTTGCGCATCCTGGCGGGGCTGGAGGAGCCCACCTCGGGCGAGGTGCTGATCCGGGGCGAGCCGATGCGGGGCCGTCCCGCGCACCGGCGCCCCACGAACATGGTCTTCCAGCGCCTGGCCCTGTTCCCGCACCTGACCGTGGCCGACAACATCGCGTTCGGGCCGAAACTGCGGCGCAGGCCGGCCAGGCAGGTGGCCGAGATCGTCGGCTCGATGCTGGACCTGGTGGACCTGGCCGGGTACGGCAAGCGCTACCCGGCCCAGCTGTCGGGCGGCCAGCAGCAGCGGGTGGCCATCGCCCGCGCGCTGGCCAACGAGCCGGCCGTGCTGCTGCTCGACGAGCCGCTGGGCGCGCTCGACCTGCGGCTGCGGGTGCAGATGCAGCAGGCGCTCAAAAGGATCCAGCACGACTCGGGCACCACGTTCGTCTACGTCACCCACGACCAGGTGGAGGCGCTGACGATGTCGGACCGCATGGCGGTGATGAACGAGGGCCGCATCGAGCAGATCGGCCCGCCGGCCGAGCTCTACCGGTCGCCGGCCACCACGTTCACCGCCACCTTCCTCGGCGACACGAACCTTTTCGAGGGCGTGTACGAGGGCGGCCTGCTGGAGTCGGAGGGCATCGGCGTCAAGGTGGCCAGGCCCGGCCGCGCGGTGTCCGTACGGCCCGAGCACGTCGCCGTAGGCAAGGGCTTGACCTGCGCAAACCGCTATCACGGCCGCCTGGAGGACGTGATCTTCCAGGGTGCGAGCACGCGTTACCACGTACGCCTGGCCTCCGGGGTCCTGGTGATCTCCGAACGGCGCGAAGAAGCCGGATCCACCCTGACGGTCGGCGACGAGGTCGAGATCGGCTGGGACGTGGACGCCGGTGTCGTCCTCGACCACTGAGGGAGTTAGATCGAAATGACGGATATCTCGCGACGCCGGTTTCTCGGTACCGCGGCCGGAACGGCGGGCCTGGCGCTCGCCACGGCCTGCGGCAGCGTGTCCCCCCAGTCCGCCGCGCCGTCCGCGTCGAAGGGCGGCAAGCTCACCCTGACCATGTTCGCCTTCCTGGGCGGCGACCTCGGCAAGATGCCCAAGGAGTTCGCCAAGGAGTACATGGCCTCCCACAAGAACGTCGAGCTCAAGATCTACGAGCAGTCGAACTCCGTCGGCTACACCAAGATGCTGGCCCAGAAGAAGGCCGCCCCCGACCGGCCGCTGGTCAACTTCGGCTTCTTCAACGCCCAGACCTCCGTCCAGGGCGCCGACGACAAGATGTTCACCAAGCTCGACTACGCGGCGATGAGCAACGCCGCCGACATCGACGAGCGGTTCCGCTACGACGACGGCATCGGGATCGGCATCGGCATCGACCAGCTCGGCCTGCTCTACAACAAGCAGGAGATCGCGCGGGCCCCCGGCTCGTGGGCCGACCTGTGGAACCACGCCCACCAGGGAAAGGTCGCGTTCTTCTCCTTCCCCTGGTACGCCGTCTACATGGCCGCCAAGCTCAACGGCGGCGGCCTGGAGAACATGGAGCCCGGCTGGGAGTTGTGGAAGCGCGAGGCCGGGCAGATCCGGCTGCTGGTCGAGTCGAACCCGCAGTACCTCAACGTGCTCAGCAACGGCACCGCGCCGCTGACCGCCTACTTCGCCGGCACCGGACAGCAGTGGATCAACTCCGGCGCCCCGCTGGCGTACGTCGTGCCCAAGGAGGGCGCGATCCCGCTGCCGGTCAACCTCCAGGCCGTCGCGGGCCAGTCGCAGAGCCAGCTCGAGGCCATCCACGACATCATCAACGAGATGCTCTCGCCCAAGTGGTGCGCCCGCTGGGCGGAGACGAGCGTCGAGGTGCCCGCCAACACCAAGGCCGAGCTGCCCGAGAACCTGGCCGGGCTGCCCGCCTTCAGCAAGGCGACCAGCGACGGGTTCCAGCAGATCGACTACGGCATCGTGGGACGCAACAACGCCGAGTGGCAGAAACGCTGGGAAACCGACGTCGCCTCGCGCATCTGAGAGGCCCGGCGACATGCGCAGACATCGCACGGCCTACCTGCTGGCGGCGCCCAGCGTCGTCCTGCTGGCCGGTGTGTTCGCAGGGGCCATGCTCACCCTGCTCGAATACAGCTTCCACCAGTATCTGCCCGACGGCACCGACATCGCGCACACCACGGCCACCTGGCAGACGTTCCTGACGGGCGGCTACCACTGGCAGATCGTCAGGGAGACCGTGGTGCTCGGCCTGATCACCACGGTCGCCGCCGCGGTGGTCGGCTATCCCACGGCCTACGCCCTGCACCGGGTGCGGCGGTCGCGGTGGCGTTACGTGGGCCTGTTCATCATCTTCGCCCCGCTGCTGACCAGCGTCGTGTCCCGCACCTACGGCTGGGAGCTGATCCTGGGCGACAGCGGGGTGCTCAACAGCCTGCTCGAACCGGCCGGGCTCGGCCCCGTGGAGCTGCTCTACGAGCGCTCGTCCGTGGTGATCGCGCTGGTGCACATCCTGCTGCCGTTCATGGTCTTCCCGATCACCCAGTCGCTCGGGCAGCTCGACCCGGCGTTCGGGGAGGCGGCGGGCGACCTCGGCGCGGGCGCGTTCCTGCGCTTCGTCAAGGTCACGCTGCCGCTGACCATGCCCGGCCTGATCGGCGGGGCACAGCTGGTGTTCGCGCTGTCGATCAGCTCGTTCGCCACGCCCAGCCTGCTCGGCGGCGGGCGGGTGAACGTGCTGGCCACCGAGATCTACGACAACGTCAACAACGTCGACTGGCCGCTCGCGGCGGTGTCGTCGTACGCGCTGCTCGCGCTGGCCGTCGTCGCGCTGGGCGTCTTCGGCTGGCTGCAGCGGCGCAGCGGGCGGGCCGAGCAGGGCGGGGTGACGGCGGCGGGCGCGGCCTCCACCGGAGCGCGCGGCTGGAGCGTGTGGCTCGCGATCGTCTACGCCTACGTGCTGCTGCCGCTGGTCATCATCGTCATCAACTCGTTCTCGTCCGTCTCGTACGGCACGTGGCCGCCGCCGGGGCTGTCGGCCAAGTGGTACGCCAACCTCTTCGAGCAGGAAGGGCTGGGCGCGGCGACCCTGCTGAGCCTGGAGGTGGCGATCGCGGCCACCGTCCTCGCCATGGTCATCGGCACGGCCGTCGCGGTGGCGCTGGTCCGGCACCGCATGCCGGGGCGCGGGCCGCTGCAGTCGTTCGTGCTCTCGCCCACCGTCGTGCCCAAGGTGGCCTTCGGCTTCGCCGGGTTCATCTACCTGCACCGGCTGGGCCTGTTCGGCGGGGTGGCCGGCCTGGTCGTGACGCACACCGTGATCGTGCTGCCGTTCGTCGTCATCGTGGTGACGGCGGCGCTGATGCGGGCCGACGCCACCCTCGACGCGGCCGCCAAGGATCTGGGGGCCGCGCCGCTGCGGGCCTTCCGGCTGGCCACGCTGCCGCAGGTCAGGCCCGCGCTGATCGCGGCCGCGCTGTTCGCGTTCGTGGTGAGCTTCGACGAGGTCGACATGACGGTCTTCCTGCTCTCGCCCGACCAGAACACGCTGCCGGTCTGGATGTTCGTCTACATGCAGAAATTTCAGGACCCGACGCTGGCCGCGCTCTCCACCCTGCTCATCGTCGCCGCCCTGGCCGTCGCCGCGACCGTCGCGGTGCTGCTGGCCCGCTCCGGCGTGTTCTCCTCGCTGACCACCTCCCCAGAAGAACCCGTAGAGAAAGTGAAGGAAGGAACCTCCGCATGACCGTCGAACAGATCCCGGTGACCACCCTGGCCAGTGGCCACCGCCTGGAGCTGACCGTGCACACCCTGCGAGGCGCCTCCGACGGCCCGCGCATGGTGATGTTCGGCGGCATCCACGGCGACGAGCCGATGGGATCGGAGACGGTCCGCCGCCTCCTGGATGCCATCGACCCCGCCCATCTCAGCGGCACCGTCGTCGCGGTCCCCGTGGCCAACCCGTACGCCCACCAGGCGCTGACCCGCAACACGCCGCTCGACGGCGTCAACCTCAACCGCATCTTCCCCGGCGACAGGGGCGGCAGCGTCACCGAGCAGCTGGCCGCCGTGCTCTCCGGGATCCTGGAGGGCGCCGACTACTTCATCGACTTCCACTCGGGCGGCAACTTCGCCACCGTCGAGTACGCCTACCTGCACGACGCCGGCGCCGAGATGTCGCGCGCGTACGGCACGTCCGTGCTCTACCGCGGCCACCCGTACGGCGGGTCGGCCACCGGCTGGGCGCTGGAGAAGGGCGTGCGCTGCATGGTCAGCGAGCTCGGCGGCGGCGGCCAGCGCATCGAGCACTACCTGAGGCGGGGCGTCGACGGCACGCTGAACGTCCTGCGCGCCGTCGGCATGCTGCCGGGCGACCCGGTGGCGCCGCCGGAGGACCAGGTGGTCGTGGACACGCTGACCACGCTCAGGCCCACCGTCGGCGGCACCGTGCTGTCGGACTTCGGCGCCGCACGCCTGGGCGAGCGCGTCCCCAAGGGCACGGTGCTGGCCAAGGTCGTCAGCCCGTACACGTCCGAGGAGCTCGAAGTGATCACCGCGCCGTACGAGCCGAGCATCCTGGTCCTCGGCCGCGAGCACCTGACCAACGTCGCGCCCGGCGACTACGGCTTCATGGTCGCCGACGGGGCCACCGCCAAGCCGGCCGACCCGGGCTGAGCGACAGGGACGCGTGGAGGGATGCCGAAGCGTCACGCAGCGTCGCCGTGATGCGTACTACCGTCATCGGGTATGAGGCACACCACCGTCATGACATCGTTAGCCGCCGCCTTTCTGGTCGCCGGTTGCTCGATCACCACCCCCGAGCCCGACCAGAAGGGCATCGTCTACGACGCGGGCATCTTCTCCGACACCACGTTCCAGAACTGCGTCGAGCCGGGCGTGCGCGACGTGTCCGGCCCGGGAGACCAGGGTTACGTCTATCCGGCCGGCCAGCGCACGTTCGAGTTCGCCGCCGACCCCAATGATCCGGAAGGGGAGAAGACGAAGCCGGGGGCCGAGTCCGGGCCGCTGACGATGTGGACCAAGGACCCGCTGGAGATGCGGGTGTCCGGCGTCGTCACGTTCTCGCTCACCAGCGACTGCAAGACGTTGCGGCAGTTCCACGAGCAGATCGGGCTGAAGTACGACGCCGACACCGACGAGGGCTGGGACAAACTGCTCAGCGTCTACATCGGGCAGCCGCTCGACCGGGCCCTCGACGCGGCCAGCAAGGAGTTCGCCTGGCGCGAGCTGACCTACCGCGACCCGCAGGCCAAGCAGCAGTGGGAGGCGAAGGTCGCCGAGTACATGGGGCAGTTCCTGCGCGAACAGGGCGGCACCGCCTTCTTCGACAAGTTCTCGGTCACGCTGCAGCAGCCGCAGCCGCCGCTGAAGGTGCGCGAGGCGATGGCCGCCGTACAGCAGGCTCAGGAGGAGAACACGGCGCAGAAGGCGAAGAACGAGAAGGCGCGCACCGAACTGGAGGCCATCAAGGCGCTGAAGGACGTGCTCGGCGCGCAGGGCGCGGTCATGTGGCAGGCCGTCAAGGACGGGCGCATCCAGATCATCGTCTCCGACAGCGGCCAGATCAACGTCACGCCGAACCAGGGTCGGAAGTGAACTGAGCGCCCGTGTACAGACTGATCGTCAGATCGATCGGAGCGGGCGCGGATCGCCCGAGCCGGCGACCCATGGCGGTCACGTCCGGTCGCGGTGGCGTTGTGGACTGATCCCCCGGGCTCGTTTGAAGGCGGCGCTGAACGCGAACGCGCTCCCGTAACCGACCTGACGGGCTATGGAGTCAATCGTGGCGTCTGAGTCCTCAAGGAGATCGGCGGCCAGGTCGATGCGCCGTCCTGTGAGGTATGCCATGGGTGGCATACCGATGAGATCGGTGAAGCGGCGGGCCAGCGTCGCTCGGGACACTCCGGTCCGCCCGGCGAGCGCAGCCACCGTCCAGGGATGGTCCAGGTGGCCGTGCATGAGTCGCAGGGCAGGCCCGACGACGGGATCCTGGCTGGCTCGGTACCAGGCTGGCGCATCGGCATCGGGCCGGATGAACCATGTGCGGAGGAGCGCGACGAGCAGGGAATCCAGAAGTCGGTCGAGTACGAGATCTTGGCCCGGCTCGTTCCGCACGGTCTCCTCGGCGAGTAGCGACACCAGCACAGATCCGCTGTGGGCGGCCCGGGGGATGACCAGAAGCGGCGGCAACGCGTTGAGCAGGCGCGTGGCGATCTCGCCTGGCGCCTGGTATTTGCCGATGAGCAGCACCGTCGAGTGATCCGGGCCGTCACCACAGGTTCGCATGCCGTTGGCCCAAGTGCGCACCCCGGTGTCGGCGACCTCGGGCGACCCCGGGCTGGCTCGGGTCGTGCGTCGGGGGCCTGGCTGAACGACTACCTGGATCGGAGTGCGGGGATCATCGGCGAAGGTGAACGTGTCCGGGCCACGCATCACCGCGATATCGCCTGCGTCCAGTCGGACCGCATCGCCGGCGCTGGGCACTACCCAGGGCATCCCGCGCAGGGTGGCGACCACGCTGAGCGGTGCCCTGTCCTGTACCTGCACCGACCACGGTGGGCTCTGGATGGTCCGCAGCACATACGCGTCCCTGGCTCTGGCTCCGTCGAGCAGGGTCGACAAGGGGTCCACTGGCGCAGTGTAAGACGCACCATTATGGATACGCGAGCCTCGAGCATGGCCGGTGAACACGACGTACTGGTGGACTGTGGATCATGACAGCGACTGCTCCAACGACGTTGGTCCTCGCGGGGACCGGTAAGACCGGACGCCGCGTCGTGTCCGGGCTCGTAGCGCGTGAAGTGCCGGTACACATGGGCTCACGGCGTGCCGAGCCGCCTTTCGACTGGCAGGACGACACCACATGGGAACCCGCGCTGCGAGGCATGGACGCGGCTTATGTGGCCTTCTATCCTGATGCGGCGTTCCCCGGTGCGGCCAGGACCGTGGGTTCCTTCGCAGACCTGGCGGTGGCCTGCGGCGTCCGGCGCCTCGTTCTGCTTGCTGACCGCGGTTCTGCCGAGGCCGAGCGGTGTGAACAGGCGGTGCGGGACTCGGGTGCGGAGTGGACCATCGTGCGGGTGGGCTTCATCACCCAGAACTTCAGCGAGGGGTTCCTCGTAGAGATGGTCCGCGCCGGTGTGGTCGCGCTTCCGGCTGGCGATGTCGCGGAACCGTTCACTGACGCAGAGGACATCGCGGATGTCGCCGTTGCGGCGCTGACGGAGAACGACCATGCCGGCCGGATCCACGAAGTGACCGGACCACGACTGCTCACCTTCGGCGATGCCGTCAGCGAGATAGCGAGGGCGACCCGCAGGGAGGTTCGGTATCTGCCGCTCAGTCCTGAGGAGTTCGTCTCATCCCTGACCGGACGAGGCGTACCGGCCGAGTACGCGACGCAACTGGCCGGCCTGATGGTCGAGGTCTTCGACGGCCGTAGGTCCAACGTGACCGACACCGTCGAGCGCATTCTTGGCCGGCCGCCCCGCGACTTCGCGGATTACGCGCACCAAACCGCAGCAACCGGTGTCTGGGATACCCACGCTCAGTCCTCTGGTGGAGCCTGACGTGCTACACGGGCACTGAGCGGCCCACCCCCGGTCGGCGCCTGTCCGCCGGGTCAGGCGAGCCGGGGCCTCAGAGCTTGAAGAGCTTGGGGTACGGCGCGGCGATGCGGCGGGTCTGGGCGCCGAAGTCGACGAGGACGGCGACGCCTTCCTCGACCCCGACGACCGAACCGAGGCCGTAGGTGTCATGGCTCACCATGTCCTGCAGGACGAAGCTCTCGAGCGGGGGCGGGGCGACTTCGGGGACGTTGAACGGGCTCCCGGGAAGGCGTCGCCGAGGTGCGGATCGGTTTGACGTCATTGATACAGTATGCGCTGTTTCAGGGGAAAATATCTCGATCTTCGCATTGAAAACGGTGTTTGTGCAGGTCAGGGGGTTGACGACGGGTGGCGATCCGGATCGCGAAGCGGCCGGTGACGTCGGAGCAGCCTGGACGATGCGGGGGCACCAATCTCGACGGCTCGACGCTGGTCAGCAGCAAGCCGGCGGGCGACGGGGTCTATGACTAGCGCAACCTGGTGGTGGCCACCCAGCTGCCCGTGCTGAACCACCGGCAGCTGCGCAACGACCTGGTGGCCACGCCCAGCTACAAACACCTGACCTCCGTTCCGCCCGACCAGGCGGCCATCGACATCACCGTCGAGCGGCCCATCCTGCACGTCGAACTCGACCAGGGCGGCGGCCGGCGACTGCACGTCATCAACGTGCACCTGAAATCCAAGCTGCCCACCGAGATCCCCGGTCAGAAGATCGACACAGACAGTCCCCGCCACGGCCCGCTACACCCTTTTCCACCAGGGCCGGGGCAACATGTTCGACCACATGCTCATCACCCGCAACCTGCTGGCGAACTACCTGGGCTCCGAGATCTACAACGAGCTCCTGCACGACGAGTCGGCCGCCTTCGCCGTCGATCGCAAGTATCCCGAATCGGACCACGCCCCGGTCGTCGCCACCTTCCAGTTCGACTGACCCCTGAGGACAGCCGCCCGGTCAGGCCGGTTCCGGGCGTGTGGGGCACGAGTCGGTGGTCCGGCCGGTCTCGAAGTACGCGAGCACCTTCGTGACGCAGCCGGGCACCTTGATGGCGGAGCCGTGCACGTCGTCGTCCATGCGCACCAAGGTGCCGCCGATGGTCTTCTGCGTGGCGACGACGCCCTCCCACGGCGACAGGTTCTCGTACCGGTGGCCCGACAACATCAACGAGCCGCCGTGGCGCTTGAGCGGCGTCTTGTTGACCGCCAGCGGCCATCCCGCGCACGCCGGCGCGACGGGGGTGGTCCTGCCGGTCACCGGATAGCGCTTCAGGCGCTTCTGGTAGGCGTTCCAGGCCGACTCGAACGAGCGCGAGCCCAGATCCTCGTTGCAGTGGTACGCGAGGTTCGCCGTCTTGTCGGTGCCGGAGGGCGCGCCGGACGGCGGGCTGCCGAACACCTTCCTGACCGTCGGCGGGGCGTTCGGCCCTTCGGCGTCCCGCAGTTCGCTCAGCACCTGGGCCATCTGGGACCAGTTGAAGCTCGGGCTGCCCGCGGCCTGGGAGATCAGGGCACCGTCCACGGTGAGGTCGATGTCGGTGAAGGTCAGAGGCTCCTCGTCATACGACTTCCGCATCTTCTCCACCGCCGACACCACCTGCCGGCGGGTCGTGCCGAGTCCGTACTCGTCGTTCCGCTCGGCGATCCAGGCGGCCATGCGCCGGAAGTTGCGGTCGGTGGCCTCGGCGCGCAACTCCGTGGCGACGTCCGTCCTGGAGTAGGGCGGTGCCGGGCTGTCGAGCCACATCCGGGCGATCTTGCCGCCGTGGATGCTGCGCAGGACGGTGCCGAGCCATCCGCCCCAGGAGACGCCGTAGAAGCTGATCTTCTTCTCGCCCAGCGCGGCGCGGATCCTGTCGACGTCATGGGCCGCGTTCTCGGTGGTGAGCTGCCCGATGAGCTCGGGGTTCGACTCGGCGCACGCCTTGTTCCGCTTGACCGTCTGGTCGTAGGCCTTCCTGGCCTGCTCCTTCGTGACCGGGCCCGGCTGCGGCCGTCCGCCCTGGCCGCCGTCGGAGCAGTCGGCCTTGGTGCTCCGGCCCACACCCCGAGGGTCGAATCCGATCAGGTCGTAGCGGTCGTCCAGCTCGACGCCCGTGGCGACGAACTCGACGGGCATCAGATAGCCGCTGCCGCCCGGTCCTCCGGGGTTGAGCACCATGGTGCCGAGCCGGCGCTTCTGGTCGGTGGCCTTCAGCCGGGTCAGAGCAACGGTGATCTGCTCGCCGCGCGGGTCGTCGTAGTCACGGGGGACGCTGATGGTTCCGCACTCCATGCGGTCAACCAGTTGCCTGGCCTTGGCGAGCTGCTCCTCGGACAACTTTCTGCCCAGCTCGTCGTCCGAAAACGCAGGGCACGTCGCCCAATCGACGGCGGAGGGCTTGGTCCAGGCGCTCACCGCCGCGGTCGGCGAGGCGAGGACGACGGAGCCCGTCAGCAGAGCTCCCAAGGTCATGCCGGTCATGCCGGCCGCTGTCGTGCGATTCACAACTCGAAGTCCTTCGGAAGGAACGCACCGCGGAGACGACACCGCGGTGTGCCGGGAATTCCGGGCTTCTCAGTTGTGCACCAGCGGCCGTTTCCGCTGCGTTTCCGAGCCGGCCCCCACCCGTGCCGGGTGAGGGCCAGGCGTCCCTAGAACCGCACCTTCCGCAGGTAGCGGTACCCGACCTCCGCCGTACGCCGGGGCGTCACGTCGGGGGTGTCGTTCTCGACGATGTACTCGATCACCCGGTGCTTGTCGAAGATCCGCCGGAAGTCGATCGTCCCGGTGCCGAGGTCGGCCATGTCGCCGTCGAGATGCCGGTCCTTGACGTGGAACTGCAGGACCCGCTGCGGCGCCCGGCGGATCACGTCGAGCGTGAAACGCACCGGATCGCGCTCGCCGCGCCCGACGCCGCCGGTGACCGCCCAGTAGAGGTCGATCTCCAGGTGGACCAGGCGCGGATCGAGCTCTGAGGTGAGCACGTCCCAGGGCGTCCTGCCGCCCCCGAGGTCGATGGTGAACTCGTGGGCGTGGTTGTGGTAGCCGTAGCGCAGCCCGGCCTTGCGCGCGGCGGCCGCCTCCACGTTCATGCGCTCGGCCCAGGCCTTCCACTGGTCCTCGCTGCCGGAGTTCAGGTAGGGCACGACCATGAACGACTGGCCGAGCGTCAGCGCGTTCTCGATCTTGGTTTCCAGCCCGGCGTCGTCGGCGCTGATGTCGTCGTGGCTGGAGGTGGAGCGGATGCCGATCCCGTCGAGGAACTCACGCAGCTGCTTGGCCGTACGGCCGAAATAGCCCAGCGCCAGCTCGACCTTGGGGTAGCCGATCTCGGCCAGGTAGGTGAGCGTGGCGTCGTAGTTCTGGGCGAGGTCGTCGCGCACCGTCCAGAGCTGCATGCTGATCTGGCCCGGCGGGATGCGGTGCTTGCGGTTGTGGTGGGGCGGCGTGGCGGCGGCGGGTGAGGCGGCGCCGGCGATGGCCGCCGTCCCGAGCCCGAGTCCCGCCGCCAGCAGCGAGCGCCTGCTGGGGCCGTAGCCGTAACACATGGGGATCTCCTATCGCGTGGGCTGGAGCACGACCCTGTCGGTGCCGGTCAGCGGCGGCAGATCGCCGCCGGGGTCGGTGTAGGTGGCGACGAAGACGCCGGTCAGCTCGTCGGTCTCCGGGTCGTGCCCGCTCGGCTCGGTGGTCTGGATGGAGCCGGTGCAGCCGCGGGCCGTCGTCTGCGGATGGCCGTGGTCGTCGTGGCCGAGGATGTAGTCCACGGTCACGTCGGCGCAGTCGACCTCCTGGTCATCGGTGACCCGCACCTCGAACTCGACCACGTCGCCGAACGTGAACGGGTCGCCGTCCACGGGCCTGACCAGCTCCACGACCGGCGTGGCGTTGCCCACCACGATCCGCACCGACGTCGCCGCCGACCTGCCGTGCCGGTCGGTGACCTTCAGCGTGGCCTCGTACAGGCCGTTCTCCTCGTACGTGAACGACCCCTCTGCGCGGCGGGAGTCGACCCGCCCGTCGGCGTCGAAGTCCCACGCGTAGCTGAGCCGGTCGCCGTCGGCGTCGGTGGTGCCGTCGGCGGTGAAGGCGACGGCGAGCGGCGCGTGGCCGGCCGTCACCGACGCCGTGGCCGCGGGGACGGGAGTGTGGTTGCCGGTGTTGCCGATGTAGTCGTAGCGCGCCAGCTGGGCGTCCTCGTTCTCCTGGAAGTAGCCGTCGCCGTACTCCAGCACGTAGAGGGCGCCGTCGGGGCCGAACTCCATGTCCATCGGGTTGTCGAAGACGAGCGACGGCAGCACGTCCTCGATGCGCCCGTCACGGTGGAACGCCTTCACGTAGTCGCGGGTCCACTCGTAGAACAGCGGGACGCCGTCGTAGTGCTTCGGCCAGCCCACCGCCGTGCGTCCGTGCGTGTCACGCCGGTCGTAGTCGTAGGCCGGGCCCGCCATCGGGCCGATGCCGCCGGTGCCCAGCTGCGGGAACTCCGCCGAGGGGCCGTACGAGTACCACACCTGCGGCTGCACGACCGGCGGCAGCTCGCGCCTGCCGGTGTTGTGCGGCGACTCGTTGACGGGCGCGGCGCAGTCGAACGCCGCGCCGGACGCGCCGGTCGCGAAGTCGTAGTCGACGTACGGGAGCCCCGCCGTCGCGCAGTACGGCCAGCCGTAGTTGCCGGCCTTGCGGATCGTCGTCCACTTGCCCGTGCCCGCCGGGCCGCGCTGGGGGTCGGCCTCCTGCTCGTCGGGGGAGTAGTCGCCCACGTACAGGTCCCCGGTGGAGCGGTTGAGCTCGATCCTGAAGGGGTTGCGCAGGCCCATCGCGTAGATCTCCGGCCGGGTGCGCGGCGTGCCGGGCTTGAAGAGGTTGCCGCGCGGGATCGTGTACGAGCCGTCCGCGCGGACCTTGACGCGCAGGATCTTGCCCCGCAGGTCGTCGGTGTTGCCGGAGCTGCGCTGGGCGTCGAAGGCGGGGTTGCGGTCGGGCCGCTCGTCGATCGGGGTGAAGCCGTCGGAGGAGAACGGGTTGGTGTCGTCGCCGGTCGACAGGTAGAGGTTGCCCTGGGCGTCGAACACGATGTCGCCGCCGACATGGCAGCAGATGCCGCGGTCCACCGGCACGTCCAGCACGCGCTGCTCGGTGCGCAGGTCGATCGTGTCGCCGGTGAGGCGGAATCGGGACAGCCGGATCAGCCCCTTGAAGGGCGCGAAGTCGTCCGGCGTGCCGGTGAGCGGGGCGTCGCCCTCGTTGACGTCGGGGGTGGCCGGGTCGTCGACGGGGGTGTCGAGCGGCGGGGAGTAGTAGAGGTAGACCCAGTCGTCCTTCTTCGATCCCTGGCCGAAGCCGGGGCTGAGGGCGATGCTCTGCAGCCCTTCCTCGTCGTGCTGGTAGACGTCGAGCCGCGCGGCCAGGGTGTTGAGGCCGGTCTCGGGGTCGTGCAGCCAGACCTCGCCCTTCCTGGTGGTGTGCAGCACCCGCGAGTCCGGTAACACCGCCAGGTCCATGGGCTCGCCCGGATGGTCGTTCAGCGTCACCTTCTGGAACTGGTCGTCGGGCGGCGGGGCCGCGCCTCCGGACGTCCCGGAGGCCGGCGCAGCGGCCGTCGCGGTGGCGGTCGCGGCGGCGTTCGTGGTGGCGGCCGGCAGGAGGATCGCCGCAGCAGCGATGGCCGCGATCACGGTTCTCGTTCCCATCAGATCCTCCTGAGGGGGCCGTCGCCCTGAGGCGACGGGGGAATGGGGAGCGGGAGGGGCGCCAAGGCCCGAGCATGCCCTGACCTGTCGGGTCCGCGCATCACGGATGCCCTTCCTGTTTGCCGGCGCCAGCAGATATCGTGACGTTGTCGTTACCGAGCGTGATGAGAGGTGGGCCGGGTTCGCCTGTACGGCGTGCGGGCAGGCCGCGCTCGCCGACGCGAACGCGGCGGTCAACATCTCGGGGGCAGGGCTCGCCCTTCGCCAGGCTGCGGAAGCGGCTCAGCGAGAAGCCGCTCCCTTCAGGAAGCGGAGGAGTCACGCCTCTCCCTTCGGTCTGCTCGGGGGGTCAAGAGAGAGCGAAGCACCGTGAATGTAACCCGGCTTCCGCCGGCCAAGGAGGCCCCAATTTCGTTGGCTGGAGCACTTTCGCCTCCGATCGGACTAAGTGCTTCGCGCGGCCTGCGGGCACCTCCGAGCACGGCGCCGGCGCTCGGCCTGAGCACGCGCGGCGGGGGGAGAGCGACGCGGACGCCGTGCTCGGCGAGATCCGCGATGCCATCGTCAGGGGCGAATACGTGCCCGACCAGCGCCTGGTGGAGGCCGACCTGAGCGCGCGCTTCGGCGCCGGCCGCAGCGCCGTCCGCGCGGCGCTGCTCCAGCTGGCCAACGAAGGGCTGGTGGAGCGCGTGCAGAACCGTGGCGCGCGGGTGCGGACCGTCTCCCTGGAGGAGGCGATCGAGATCTCCGAGGTGCGGATGGTGGTCGAGGGCCTGTGCGCGGCCAAGGCGGCCGGGCGGGCGACCGCCGCCGACGCGGCGGAGCTGCGCGGGATCGGCGCCCGGATGGAGGCGGCCGTGGCCATGGGCGACGTGCTCGGCTACTCCGAGGCCAACCAGCTGCTGCACCGGCGGATCCGCGACCTCAGCGGCCAGGGCACCGCGGAGCGGGTCCTGGAGCGGCTGCGCGCGCAGGGCGTGCGCCACCAGTTCCGCCTGGCGCTCCAGCCCGGCCGCCCCGCCGTCTCGCTGCCGGAGCATCTGGCGATCATCGAGGCGATCTGCGCCGGTGACGCCCGGGCGGCCGAGCGGGCGGTCCGCCGCCACCTCACCAGCGTGATCGAGGCCCTGAAGGCGACGAATCCCCGACCGGCGGGAACGTCGTTGCGGTAATCGCCCGGCCCGCCCGCCTCTTGACGGTTGTCGCACAGATTGTTACTCCGGGCTGCGTTGACGTCGGCGTGCTCAACGAAACCGCACGGTTTCGCCCGGGCCTCCTACGACACCGCCGTCGAGTTCCACCGCGAGACCGGCCTGATCGACCGGTTCCCGTCGTACGAGGAGATCGTCCCGGAGAGCCTGAGGATCGCCGGGTCCTGACGCCCGCCGCCAGGACTTCAAGATCGCGGGTCGCGGCCGGTGAGGCGGCCGGTGGGGTGGCCGGCAGACGCCGGGGCCCATGAGCCGGGGCCCGGCTCGGCGGCATGCCCGCAACCAGGTCCGGAAATCCGCCGGTCATTCGACCGAAATAGGGTTGACATTGGCCATCAGATTGTCAACAATTCTGGCTACTGTTTCATCGACAGGATGGTCGGGAGCCGGCGTGACAAAGATCGCGATGTTGGGACTGGGCGAGGCTGGTCGGATTTACGCACGTGACCTGCGTGCGGCCGGTTTCGACGTGCGGGGCTTCGATCCGTACGCGCAGGCCGGCGACGACGTGGAGCAGGTGTCCTCCGTGGAGGAGGCCGTGGCCGGCGCCGACCTCGTCCTCAGCCTCGTGGGCGCCCGCGCCGCGGAATCGGTCGCCCGGCAGGCTCTTCCTGGTTGTCCGAAACATGCTATCTACGCCGACCTCAACACCGGTTCTCCGGCCCTGAAGCGCACGCTGGCGGAGCTCGCCGCGGCCGAGGACGTCCGGTTCGCCGACGTCGCGGTGCTGGCGCCCGTGCCCCGGCAGGGCGCGCGCACCCCGCTGATGGCCAGCGGGACCGGCGCCGGGACGTTCGCCGACCTCGTGCGGCCCGCCGCCGTGCCCGTGGAGAACATCCCCGGCGGAGCGGGCGCGGCCGCCGCCAGGAAGTTGTTGCGCAGCGTCTTCATGAAGGGCATGGCCGCGCTGATGCTGGAGTGCGAGACGGCCGCCGTCGCCGCGGGCGAGCAGGAATGGCTGCGGGCGCAGATCGTGGCCGAGCTCTCCGGCGACGTCGACCAGCTGATCGACCGGCTGGTCGAGGGCAGCAAGGTGCACGCCGCCCGGCGGGTGCACGAGGTCGAGGACGCCGCAGGCTACCTCGCGGAGCTCGGCCGGCCCTCCTGGGTCATGGAAGCCTCCCGCAGCTGGCTCGCCTCACTGCTGGACTGACCGTCCCCCTCCACCACGAAAGGGCTGTCCAAGACATGACCGTACGAAGAATGCTGGTCGTCGGAGCGCACAGCGCGGACTTCGTCTGGCGCGCCGCGGGCGCCATCGCCAAGCACACCCTGGCCGGCGGCGAAGCCCGCGTGGTGACGCTCTCGTACGGGGAGCGCGGCGAGTCCGGCGAGCTATGGAAGGAGCCCGGCCAGACCGTCGAGAACGTCAAGCGGATCCGGCACGCCGAGGCCACCGAGGCGGCGCAGGCCGTCGGCGCGAGCTACGAGTGCTTCGACCTGGGCGACTACCCGCTGCGCGCGGGCGGCGAGGCCATCGACAGGCTCGCCGAGCTGATGCGCGACTACGCCCCCCACGTCGTCCTCACCCACCCGGAGAAGGACCCGTTCAACCCCGACCACCCCGTGGCCTACCAGGTGGTCTCGCAGGCCCGGCTGCTCACCTCCGGCGCGGTCGTCGAGGCGGGGTTCCGCACCGCGCCGCCGTCGGAGTTCCTGGTGTTCGAGCCGCACCAGCCGGACCTGTGCGGGTTCGTCCCCACGGTGTTCGTGGACATCACCGAGGTGTTCGAGGCGAAGGCCAAGGCCATGGACGCGATGAGCGCGCAGGCGTACCTGAAGCAGTACTACACCGAACGCGCCGGGCACCGGGCCAACCACGCCCGCAAGGTCACCGGCGACAAGGCGATCCGGCACGCGGAGGCGTTCCAGCGGATCGTCCCGAACGTGGTGGGGGCGCTGTGAGCGGGCGCGACGACAGGTTCGACGAGCTGGCCCGCCTCGGCGTGGCGACCGTGTACGAGGCGTCCGGCCGCCAGGGCCTGGTCGACGAGGACTTCGTCCAGCTGATTCCCGGCACCGCCGTCGCGGGCCCCGCGCGGATCGCGGTGTGCGGCCCGGCCGACAACCGCGCCGTGCACGAGGCCGCCGCCCGCACCCGTCCCGGCGACGTCGTCGTGCTCACGATGGACAACCCGGTGCCCGTGGCGGTGGTCGGAGACCTGCTCGCCACCCAGTTCAAGGCCCAGGGCGCGGCGGGCCTGCTGATCAACGCCTCGGTGCGCGACGCGGACACGCTGCGCGAGCTCGGCCTGCCGATCTGGGCCCGGTGGATCCGGGTGCGCGGCGCGGCCAAGGCGCACCGCGGCGCGATCGACCGGCCCGCCGTCGTCGGCGGCACGCTGATCCGCCCGGGAGACGCCGTGCTCATGGACGGCGACGGCGTGGCCGTCGTCGCCGCCGAGCGGATCGACGACGTGGTGGCGGCCGGCCAGGCCCGCGAGGCGAAGGAGGCCAAGGCGCGCGAGCAGTACCTCGCGGGCGGGCTCTCCTACGACCTGCACGGCTTCCGCGCGGCCGACGAGAAGGGCTCCCCATGAAGGTCGACGTCCACGGGCTCACCCTGAAGTACGGCGACGCGGTCGCGGTGTCCGACCTCGACCTGACGGTGAACGAGGGGGAGTCCCTTGTCCTCCTCGGCCAGTCGGGCTGCGGGAAGACCAGCACCATGCGCTGCATCGCGGGCCTGGAGACGCCGGCGTCGGCCGTCATCACCATCGGCGACCAGACGGTCTTCGACAGCGGCAGGGGCATCAACCGCGCGCCGAACAAGCGCAACGTCGGCATGGTGTTCCAGTCGTACGCCATCTGGCCGCACATGACCGTCTTCGAGAACGTGGCCTTCCCGCTCAAGATGAAAGGCAGGAAGAAGGCGGAGATCGACCAGGCCGTCCACGAGACGCTCGAACTCGTCGGCCTCGACCACCTCGCCGAGCGCGGGGCCAGCCTGCTGTCCGGCGGCCAGATGCAGCGGGTCGCCCTGGCCCGCAGCCTCGCCATGCAGCCGTCGGTGCTGCTGCTCGACGAGCCGCTGTCCAACCTGGACGCCCGGCTGCGCCACCGGCTCCGGATGGAGCTGCGCGAGCTGCAGTTGCGGCTCAGACTGACCTCGTTGTACGTCACGCACGACCAGGACGAGGCGCTGGCCCTGGCCGACCGGATCGCCCTCATGCAGTCGGGCAAGATCGTGCAGATCGGCGAGCCGCACGAGATCTACGCCAACCCGAAGAGCGCCTCCATCGCGGAGTTCCTCGGGGTCGACAACGTCATCCCCGTCACCCCGCAGGACGCCACCTGCGTCCAGCTGACGGCGACCGGGCAGAAGCTGAAGGTCGAGCCGTACGAGGCGGCCGGAACCCTGCGGCTCTGCGTCCGGGCCGAGGACGTCCTGCTCGCCGCGGGCGGCGCCGGTGACGTCAACGCGCTGCCGGGCACGATCGTCAGCTTCGCGTTCCAGGGCTCCACCGTCGCCTACCGCGTCCGGGTCGGCGACGGGCTGGAGCTGGACGCCGTCCAGATGAAGTCCGCCGGGCCGCCGTTCGGCATGAACGACGCCGTCACCGTGTCGCTGCCGGCCCGCGCGATGCGGGTGCTGCCCGCGGAAGTGGCCGCGTGATGACGTCACAGACCGCCGAGAGGCCCGTACGGAACCGGCCGGCGGGGCTGCCGGGACGCGCCCGCCGCCTGCTGCGGGAGCTGTCGCTGCCCGCGGTGCTGTTCGCGCTGCTCGCCCTGCTGATCCTCGCGCCCGTGGGGCTGGTCGTGTTGTCGGCGTTCGCGTCGGACACCCCACGGCCCGGCAACTTCGACCTGAGCGGGCTGACCCTCGACAACTTCGTCAACGTGGCGAGCGCGGGCTCCTTCAAGGCGGCGCTCAACTCGCTCGCCGTGGGCCTCGGAGCCTCCGCGCTGGCCCTGCTCATCGGCGGTTTCCTGGCCTTCGTCACCGCCCGCACCAACGTGTACGCGCGCGGATTCCTCTACCTGGTGGGCCTGCTGCCGATGTTGCTGCCGTCCTACGTGGGCGCGCTGGCGTGGTCGGTGCTGGGCAGCGAGAACGCCGGGCTGGCCAACATCACGCTGCGGGATCTCGGGCTGCCCGGGTTCGTCGACATCAACAACATCGCCGGCCTGATGGTGGTGCTCGCGCTCTACTACGCGCCGTACGCGTTCCTGCTGATCCACGGGGCGCTGAGCCTGATGAACCCCGACCTGGAGGAGGCCGCCAACGTGCACGGCGCGCCGTTCGGCCAGGTGTTGCGCCGGGTCACCCTGCCGCTGGTCACCCCGGCGTTCCTCGGCGCGGCCGTGCTGATCTTCGTGCTCACCATCGAGAACTTCCCGGTGTCGCAGATCATCGGCGGGGCCGCCGGCGTGGAGACGCTGCCCACGTACATCTACCGGCTGATGAACTCGACGCCGTCGCGCGGCAACGAGGCGGCCGCGGTGGCGATCGCCCTGGTCGTCGTCGTGCTGGTCGTCACCGCGCTGCAGCGGCGGATGCTGGCCAGGCGCACCTTCACCACCGTCTCGGGCAAGGGCATGAAGCCGCGCCGGATCGACCTCGGCGGCTGGCGGCTGCCCGCGCTGCTGGCCGGTCTCGGCTACTTCGTCCTGTCGACCGTGCTTCCCGTGCTCGCGCTGCTGTTCGTGGCGCTGCACGACTCGCCGTACATCGGCACGGTGCTCGGGGCGTTCGGCAAGCCGGACGCGTTCACCGTCGAGGCCTTCACCGACGTGCTCGACTCCAGCATCGCCCAGCGGGCCACGGTCAACAGCGTCGTGGTGTCGGTCGCGGCGGCGCTGCTCGGCACCCTCCTGGCGTTCGCGGTGGCGTACGTGGTGCAGCGCACCAAGCTGCCGGGCCGCCAGCCGCTGGAGTACGTGTCCATGTTGCCCCTGGCGATCCCGGCGATCGTGCTCGGCCTGGGCCTGCTGTGGACGTGGCTGATCATGCCGATCCCGGTGTACGGGACGCTCGCCGTCATGGTGATCGCGTTCGTCGCGGCGCAGATGCCGCAGGGGTTCCGCGGGGTCGCCTCGTCGATCGGCCAGGTCGACCGCGACCTGGAGGACTCGGCCGTGATGCACGGCGCCTCCCGCACCCGGGCGATCGCCACCATCACGGCGCCGCTGCTGCGGGTCGGTCTCACCTCGACCTTCCTGCTGTTGCTCATGTTGTCGATGCGCGAGCTGACGGTGCCGTTGTTCCTCTTCACGTCGGACACGCGGTTGTTGTCGATCGTGATCTTCGACGACTTCGACAACGGGATCCTGCAGCGGGCGGCCGCCACCAGCCTGCTCTACTGCCTGGTGATCCTCGCCCTGTCCATCTTGTCCAGGCGTTTCGGCGCCAGCGAGCAGAGATAGCTCAACTTTCGTAGGGAGACGTCATGAAAGCTGGCCGTACGGGTCGCAGAGCCCTCGCGACAGCCGTCGCCGCGGTCCTGGCGCTGGCCGGATGCGGCGGGTCCGCCGGCGGCGCCGGCGAGGCCTCGAAGCTGGAGGTCGGCGGCGAGCTGATCGCCGACGAGCAGCTGTTCTCGGCCGCCAAGGAGGAAGGCTCCCTGGTCTTCTACACCGGCGGCAGCGAGCACTCGGAGAAGGCCGTCACCGACGCCTTCACGGAGGCGACCGGGATCGAGGTCGAGACCATCCGGCTGGCCCCGAACAAGCTCGCCGAGCGCGTGCTCTCGGAGGTCGGAGCCAAGAAACTCGGCGCCGACGTGATCCGCATCTCGGGGGAGGACATCATCGTCTCCCTCGCCAAGGCCGGAACGTTCCAGAAGACCCCGCTGCAGGCCGCGGTGAAGACCGCGGCGGGTGACGCGATCAAGGACGACGGGCTCTACTTCTCCAGCTTCGACCGGGTCTACTCGTTCGCGTTCAACAACGCCGTCGTCCCCAAGGGCCAGGAGCCGAAGAACTGGGCGGACCTGCTGGACCCGAAGTGGCGGGGCAAGCTCGGGATCGTCCAGGTCGGAGCCGGCGGCAGCACCGCCGCGCTCACCCGGTTCCAGATCGACGAGATCGGCGACGACTTCCTGAAGAAGTACGCCGCCAACAAGCCGCGGATCTTCGACTCGTCCGCGGGGCAGACCGACGCGCTGACGCGCGGCGAGGTGTCCGTGTCGACGATGCCGGTGGCGACGGGGGTCGGGGCCATCGCCGACGGGGCGCCGCTCACGATCGCCGTCCCGGAGGAGGGCGCGGCCGGCTACCCGTTCTACGCGGGCGTGGGCGCGCAGGCGCCGTCGCCGAACGCCGCCAAGGTCTTCTCCGCCTGGCTGCTGTCCAAGGACGCCCAGAAGATCGCCGTGCAGCAGGGCGACTATCCGGTGCGCGCGGACGTCGGCACCCCGAAGGTCGGCGACCAGACCTTCCCCGCCGCCGACTCCGGCTGGCTCTACCGGACGGACGCCGAGACCTCGCTGAAGCACGTCGAGGAGGACGCGAAGCGGTGGCGGCAGATCTTCGGCTACACCGGCTGACGAACCGGTGGCCATCCTCTGGCAGTCCCGGCGGGCGGTCCCGCCGGGCGAAATGATCAAGTGAGTCAGGATCGGGGACGTCCGACCAATGAAAGTAGTGGACCGGATTCGTGAAGCCATCTTCGCGGGGGACCTGGCGCCGAATCAGCGGCTCATCGAGGTGGATCTCTGCGCCCAGCTCGGCGCATCCAGGTCGCACGTGCGCAACGCGCTGGCCGACCTGGTGAGCGAGGGCCTGGTGGAGCGGATCCCGAACCGGGGCGCGCGGGTCCGGGCGATCACCCTCGCGGAGGCCATCGAGTTCACCGAGATCCGCATGGTCGTCGAAGGGCTCTGCGCGGCCAAGGCGGCCGCCAGGGTCACCGACGGCCAGGCCGCCCAGCTGCGCTCCATCGGGGAGCGGATGCGGCAGTACGAGGCGTCCGGCGACCTCATCGAATACTCCAACTGCAACAAGGAACTGCACGCGTTCATCAGGACGATCAGCGACCAGTCGGCGGCCGGCGACATCATCGAGCGCATCCGCGGCAACCTGACCCGCTACCAGGTGCGGCTCGCGCTCCAGTCGGGCCGCGCGGCCGTGTCGCTGCCGCAGCACCTGGAGATCATCGAGGCCATCTGCGCCCGCGACGAAGGCCGGGCGGAGGCCGCCATGCGCGCTCACCTGCGCAGCGTCATCGAGGCCCTGGAGAAGACCCGGCCCGCCACGGAGAACGGAGACCCATGGTGACCGGACATTCCGGCATCCCCTGCATGATCATGCGCGGGGGCACGTCGAAAGGGCTGTACTTCCTCGCGGACGACCTGCCGGGCGACCCAGGGGAGCGCGACGAGCTGCTGCTGCGGATCATGGGCTCGCCGGACGACCGGCAGATCGACGGCCTCGGCGGCGCCCACCCGCTCACCAGCAAGGTGGCCGTGGTGTCCCCCGGGGACGACGGGTCGGTCGACTACCTGTTCCTCCAGGTCTTCGTCGACCAGGCGCTGGTGTCGGACCAGCAGAACTGCGGCAACATCCTCGCGGGCGTGGGGCCGTTCGCCATCGAGCGCGGCCTCGTCGCGGCGGGGCGGGACACCACGTCCGTACGCATCGCGATGGCGAACACCGGCGGCGCCGTGACCGCGACGGTGCGCACGCCCGGCGGCGAGGTCACCTACGACGGCGACGTCGAGATCGCCGGGGTGCCCGGCACGGCCGCGCCCGTCGTCCTCGACTTCCAGGGCACGGCCGGCTCGACGTGCGGCTCGCTGCTGCCCACAGGACAGGTCAGCGAGATCATCGACGGCGTCGGCGTCACCTGCGTGGACAACGGCATGCCGGTCGTGGTGATGCCCGCGGCCCAGCTGGGCGTCACCGGCGTGGAGAGCCCCGAGGAACTGGAGAACGACGCGTCGCTGCGCCGCCGCCTGGAGGCGCTCCGCCTGGAGGCGGGCCGCCGGATGGGGCTCGGCGACGTCAGCGACACCACGGTGCCCAAACTGACCATGGTCTCCCCGCCGCGGGCCGGCGGCGCGTGCGGCACCAGGACCTTCATCCCGCACCGGTGCCACACCTCGATCGGCGTGCTGGGCGCGGCGAGCGTGGCGGCGGCGCTGCGGCTGCCGGGCAGCGCGGTCGACGGCATCGCCGAGCTCTCCGGCGGCCCGCGGGTGCGGGTGGAACACCCGACGGGCTACCTCGACGTCGAGGTCGCGCTGGACGGGCACGACGTGACCAGGACCGGAGTGGTGCGCACCGCGCGAAAGCTCATCGACGGCATCGCCTACCCGCGGTGACCGCGGGCCGGGCCTTCTGGCCGCTGCTCGTGGTCCACGCGATCCTGGTCCAGGTCGTCAGCTACGGGCTGCGGCCGTCGTTGTCGTACGCGGTGATCGAGCTCGGGTACGGGTCGGTCTGGCTGGCCGTGCTCGCGATGATGTTCGCGCTCCCCCCGCTGATCCTGGCGGTGGCCACGGGCCGCCTCGTCGACCGGGTGGGGGAGCGGCCGAGCATGGTGATCGGCGGGGCCGCGCTGACCGGCGCCTCGGCGATCGCCCTCGTCGCCTCCGAGCACCTCGCGCTGCTGATCGCCGCCACCGCCCTGCTCGGCATCGGCATCATCTTCTCGATGGTCGCCGAGCAGTCGGCGGTGACCGGCCAGGCGCGGCGGCGCGGCATGGACACCGTCTTCGGGGTCTACACGTTCATCACGTCCCTGGGGCAGGGCGTCGGGCCGCTGCTCCTGCTGATGCCGCCGGCGCCGGGCAGCCTCTCGCCGCCGCTGGAGCCGATCGCCGCCGCGTGCGGGGTGGCGAGCCTGGTGACCCTGGCGGCCTCGTTCGGGTTCGGCAGCCATCACCGCGCCGCGCCGAAGCCCGCCTCCGGGGGCCGCTGGCCGGCACGGCGGCTGCTCGCCATCCCGGGCATGTACCGGGCGCTGCTGGTCAGCGGGCTGATCCTGGCGTCGATCGACGTGACGCTGGCGTACCTGCCCGCCCTCGCGCACAGCAGGGGCATCGCCCCCGGCTGGGTGACAGCGATGCTCGCCGCCCGCTCCCTCATGACGATGGCCTCGCGCATCAACCTGGGTTCCCTCGTGCGGATGCTCGGGCGCAGGAAGCTCACCGTGGCGGCCTGCGCGGTGTCGGCGCTCGCGCTGTGCGGCCTGCCCCTTCCCGTGCCCGTCGGCGTCCTCATCGGCCTCACCGCCGTGTACGGCTTCGCCTCGGGTCTCGGCCAGCCTATGACGATGGTCTGGGTGACCCGGCTGACGCCGTCCGGCACCCAGGGGACGGTGCTGTCCCTGCGGATCGCGGGCAACCGGCTGGCCCAGACCCTGATCCCGGCGGTGTCCGGGGCGGCCGCCGCGGTGAGCGGCGTCGCGGGCGTGCTGGTGCTGACCGGCGCGGCCCTGGGGGTCGCGGCGTGGTCGGCCACGGCGGTCCCCGACGACTGAGATCGGGGAAGGCGATTCAATAACGTCCTCCCGAGTACGGTTCTGCTGATCCCCTGCGTAGGGACACAATCACTGCATGCCATCCTTCATGCCGCTGATTCCCGGCGACCCGGAGCGTCTGGGAGGCCTCGACCTTCTCGGCAGGCTGGGCGAGGGCGGACAAGGTGTCGTCTACCTGGCCAGGACGCCGATGGATGCGTACGTGGCCGTCAAATGGCTGCGCCCGGACCAGTCGGGCGACGAGGAGAGCGTCGAACGGTTCCTGCGCGAGGCGCAGGTCGCCCAGCGGGTGGCGTCGTTCTGCACCGCCGACGTGCTCAGCACGGGCGTCGAGCACGGCCGGCCGTACATCATGAGCGAATACGTCGAGGGGCCCTCGCTGGACCGGGTCGTCCGCCAGGATGGCCCCCGCGTGGGCCCCGCGCTCGACCGGCTGGCCATCGGCACCGCCACGGCGCTGGCCGCCATCCACGAGGGCCAGGTCGTGCACCGCGACTTCAAGCCGGGCAACGTCATCATGGCCGGCGACGGGCCGCGCGTGATCGACTTCGGCATCGCGCGCACGCTCGACCCGGTGCAGATGACCAGCAGCACCCAGATCGGCACGCCCGCGTACATGAGCCCCGAGCAGATCAGGGGCAGCGCGGTCGGGCCGGCGGCCGACATGTTCTCCTGGGCCGCCACGATGGTCTTCGCGTCCTGCGGGCGGGCGCCGTTCGGCGCCGACGGCACGCACACGGTGATGCAGCGGGTGCTCTACGAGCAGCCCGACCTGGGCGCGCTCGAAGGGCCGCTGCGCGAGGTGGCCGAGCAGTGCCTGGCCAAGGACCCGGCGCGGCGCCCGACGGCCAAGCACGTCATGATGCGGCTGCTGCGCAGGTCGGAGCCCGGGGCCCAGCCGAGCGCCGGGCACGTCGACGAGAGCGGCGGGCCGGCGCCCGCCACCCCGCCCACCCCGCTGGCGGCCGCCCCGCCGTCCGTCCCCCAGCGGCCCGCGCGGGCGCTGCGGCGCAAGACCGTCGTCGTCGGCGCGGCCGTGGCGACGGCGCTGCTCCTCACGGTGGCGGGGGTCGCGGCGACCGGGCTGATGACGCCGAACGGCAGCGCGGCCCAGCCCACTGCGTCCTCGCCGTCCTCGCCGTCGTCGCCCGCGCCGTCGAAGGCGGCGACCCCGGCGCCGAGCCCCACGGCCGCGCCCGTCGACACCGATCTGCCCGGCGGGGCCGAGCTCTTCGAGCGGCCCGGCGACCCGATCAGGCTGATGTCGTACAGCATCGAGAACGAGAAGACCGACGAGGACGTCTATTACGCCAGGAAGGTGCGGCAGGGCACGTTCGGGAAGTACACCGGCATCCTCGACTCGCTGGTCTCACCTGACGGCCGCTACCACGCGATCAGGCAGACCGACTACACCTCCGACGGCTACGACTCCGTGCTCATCACCAACGGCGAGGCAGGGGCCAGCTTCCGGGTCAAGACCGTGCACGATCCGCTGGAGAGCACCATCACGGCCTGGTCGACGGACAGCTCGAAGATCCTGCTCAACGTGAGCAAGCCGACCAAGGACGCGCAGGGCAAGGAAGGCCGGGCCACCACCGGCTTCGCCATCATCGACGTGGACCGGGCCGACCTGGCCCGGAGCAAGGCGAACGTGGTCGACGTGCACGACGCCACGCTCGGCGACGACGAGTTCGGCTGGGACGCCCGGGGAGAGGGCGTGATCTACTTCCACGAGAAGATCAAGGGGCTGCGCTTCTACGACGCCTCCGGCCGGCCCGCGCGCGACCTGCCCGGCGTGGGCGCGCTCGAGGCCGGAGCCGAGCTCCAGTTCTCGCCCTCGGGCAAGACCTTCGTGACCGACTGCCGCGACGGAGAGGCCGACGGCGACCACTGCCTCTGGGACACCGCGACCGGCAGGCAGGCCCGTACGTTCTCCTCCGACTGCGACAAGGTGCTCGGCTGGTTCGACGAGAACCATCTCTTCTGCTGGGAGCAGGACAACGGCGCCAACGACGAGATCCAGGTCGTGACCCTGGACGGCAAGCTGGTGCGCAGGCTGCTGGACGTCCCCAAGGACGTGGATCTCTCCCCCCGGTACGCGGCGAACACCTCCTCATGACAGCGACCTTGCCCGCGATCCCCAGCGTCACGACACAATGACGCCATGCCATCCTTCACATCGCTCGTGCCCGGCGATCCCCCCGACCTGGGTGGCCTGGAGCTCCTCGGCAGGCTGGGTGAGGGCGGGCAGGGCGTCGTCTACCTCGCCAGAACACCCATGGGTGCGCACGTGGCCGTCAAATGGCTGCGCGGCGACCAGGCGGACGACGAGGAGAGCGTCCAGCGGTTCCTGCGCGAGGCGCAGGTCGCCCAGCAGGTGGCGCCCTTCTGCACCGCCGTCGTGCTCAGCACGGGCGTCGAGCACGGCCGGCCCTACATCGTCAGCCAGTACGTCGAGGGTCCCTCCCTGGAGCGGATCGTGCTGGACGAGGGCCCCCGCGCCGGCGCCGCGCTGGACCGGCTGGCCATCGGCACCGCCGCCGCGCTGGTCGCCATCCACGAGGGCAAGGTGGTGCACCGCGACTTCAAGCCGGGCAACGTCATCATGGCCGGCGACGGGCCGCGCGTGATCGACTTCGGCATCGCGCGCACGCTGGACCCGGTGCAGATGACCAGCAGCACCCAGATCGGCACTCCCGCGTACATGAGTCCCGAGCAGATCCTGGGCCGGCCGGTGGGGCCGGCGGCCGACATGTTCTCCTGGGGCGCCACGATGGTCTTCGCGTCCTGCGGGCGGGCGCCGTTCGGCCATGACGGGCCGCACGCGGTGACGGACCGGGTGCTCAAGGCCCCGCCCGACCTCGGCGTGCTGGACGGGCCGCTGCGCGAGGTGGTCGAGCGCTGCCTGGCCAAGGATCCGGCGGAGCGCCCGACTGCCCAGCAGGTGATCATGCAGCTGCTGCGGAAACCGCCGGCCGCCGGCGACCCGCTCAGGGAGGTGACCTGGGAACCGCCGGGGGAGGCCGGCCCGCCCGCGAGCCAGGAACGCACGCGCCGGCCCGTCGCCGGCGTGGCCGCCGCCGTCACCGCGCTCGTCCTGGTGTCGGGGGCGGCCGGGGTGGCCGTGGGCAAGGCCGTCTACGAGCCCGACCCGCTCACCACCCGGACCGCGGCCGTCACATCGCCGACGCCACAGGACGCGAGCACGCCGGAACCCGTCGAGACCAAGCCGCCAGGCGGCCGGATCACCCTCTACGAGAGCCCGGCCGACCCGATCAGGCTGACGGCGTACGAGCTCAAGGACAAGAAGTCCGACACCTACGTCGACTACGCCAGGCAGTCGCTGGAGGGCACGTTCGAGAAATATCCCGACAACGACAAGTCGCTGGTCTCCCCCACCGGCCGGTATCTCGCGGAGAGGCCCAAGCTCTACACCGACGACGACTACAGCTCGGTCCTGCTCACCAACAGGGACACGGGGGCCAGTTTCCGGGTCAAGACCGTGCGCAAGCCGATGAGCGGCTCCATCCAGGCCTGGTCGAAGGACGGCACGAAGATCCTGCTCAACGTCACAAGGAAGGCCGGGGAGGAGTGGCTCACCGTGGGCTTCGCCATTCTCACGGTGGACCACACCGACCTCGCGAGGAGCGCGGTCAGCGTGGTCGAGGTGGCCGACAAGGCGATCGCAGACCACGAGTTCGTCTGGGGCCCCGGCGAGCAGAGCGTGGTCAGCGCCTACGGCGACGGCGAGGGGTTACGCGTCTACGACCCTTCCGGCAAGCTCACGCGCGACGTGCGGGACGTCGGTGAGCCGCCGTTCGACGACGCGCAGATCTTCTCCCCCTCGGGCGCGACGTTCGTGACCGACTGCCCGAGCGGCCACGACGGCGACCACTGCCTCTGGGAGTCCGCCACCGGCAAGCAGGTCCGCGCGTTCTCCTCCGACTGCGACACGGTGATCGGCTGGTACGACGAGAGGCATCTCTACTGCTGGGAGCGGGACAACGCGAGCATGATCGAGCTCAGGGTGGTGGACTTCGGCGGCAAGCTCGTGGACAGGCTCATGGAGGTGCCCGACGGGGCCGGCGTGATCGTCCACTACACGGTCAACCCGTCCAGGACCCGGGGACCCCTCCCGGAGGGCGGCGGCTAGCGTCATCAGGTGCATGGAGAGAGGATCGACGGCATGGCGTGGACAGTGCGCAGGCCGCAGAGCAAGGTGGACATCCTGCCGAAGGAGCTCGGAAACTTCGCCGAAGGGCTTCCCCCGGCGCAGCCGGGCACGTTGTTCGTCCGGGGCAGCAACGGAGGGATGCGCGTCGCGCCGGATGCCGAGTTCGACGTGGTGTTCGGGCGTTGCGAGCCGGACGTCCACGTCTGCGTCGGCCCGAACGATCCGCACGTCAGCCGGCGGCACGGATACATCACGCGCGAGGACTCCGCCTGGATGTTGTACAACCTCGGCAGGCTGCCCATCCGCCTGCCGGGCGCGCGGCTGGTGCTCACCGGCCACCGGACGAGGTTGCCGGTGGCGCACACGCCGCTGTTCATCGTCGCCCCCGAGCAGGAACACCTGCTCGAGGTCCGGATCGTGATGGGCAGGGAGGGCCCGGGCCGGGACGACCGCCATGACGCCGAGACCCGCAACCCGCCGGGGTGGAAGCTGAGCTCGGTCGAGCGCCTCGTGCTGGTCTGCCTCGGCCAGCGCTATCTGCGGCCCGAGCCCTGGCCGCAGCCGCTGACCTGGGCTCAGGTCGCCGACGAGCTCAACCGCATCCGCCCCGGTCAGGGCTGGACGGCCAAGCGCGCCGCCCACATCGTCACCCAGACGCGCAAGCGGCTCAGCACCAAGGTTCCGGGGCTCATGGAGGAGGAGATCCCGCCGCCGCTGGGCAACACGCTCAACCACAACCTGATCACGGAGCTGCTGGCCACGTCCACGATCGGCCCGTCCGACCTCGTCCTGCTCGACGGGCCGGACACGACGGGAGCTCCGCCCGCGTAGCCGGGGCGGGCGCTCACCGCGCCCGCCCCGGCCGGTCCGGCTGCGCCCGCCTAGCCGGCGTAGCCGGTGATGATGCCCATGGTGAGGGCGGTGCGCTCCGGGATGTGCTCGACGATGGCGTGCTCGCCGCGGGAGTGGGAGCCCGCTCCCACAGGGCCGAGCCCGTCGAGCACGGGGCGGCCGAGCGCGGAGACGAAGTTGGCGTCGCTGGCGCCGCCGACCCCCGCCTCGCGCAGGTCGAGGCCCTGCTCGATGGCGGCTTTGCAGGCCCTGGCGAACAGGTCTTCCGAGGCCGGGTTGGGGGTCATCGGGGGGCGGTTCCAGCCGCCGGTCAACGCGATGGACACGCGCGGGTCGGGCGAGCGCAGCGCGACGAGCGCGGCGTCCACGCGGTCCATCTCGTCGGTACGGGAGACGCGCACGTCGATCCCGCACGTGGCGCGCCCGGCGGTGACGTTGGTGCCGGTGCCGCCGTTGACGACGCCGACGTTGACCGTGGTGCCGCGCTCGGGCGCGCCGAGTGCGGCGATGTCGAGGATCAGCGCGGCCAGCGCGTGCACGGCGCTGGCGCCGGCCGTGGGGTCGAGCCCGGCGTGCGCCTCGATGCCGGTGGCGGTCACCTGGAAGATGCCCACCCCCTTGCGGGAGGTCTTCACCGCCCCGTCGATCGCGCCCTCGAAGACCAGGGTGGCCAGCGCGCCCTCGCTGGCCCTCTCGATCCGCTCGCGGGAGGCCGGGCTGCCGATCTCCTCGTCGCCGTTGAACAGCAGCCGGACCGAGGGGTGGGGGAGGCCGAGCTCGCGCAGCCCTCGCACCGCCCACACCGCCTGGACCAGGCCGGTTTTCATGTCGAAGACGCCGGGCGCGCTGATGACGCCGTCGCTGACCCGCCACGGCCAGCCGGCGAGGGTGCCGGCCGGCCAGACGGTGTCGTAGTGGCCGACCAGCAGGACGAAGCCGGGGGCCGTGCCGTGGTAGGTCAGCTCCAGCACGTCACCGTGGCGCCCGCCGTTGTGACGCTGGAGCAGGTCCGGCTTCCCGATGCGGTCGGCGGCCCAGTCGCCGATCTCGTCGAGAGCCCGGTCGAGCAGTGCCTTGTCGTCGCTCGGGCTCTCCAGCTCGACGAGCCTGCGCAGGTCGCCGAGCATGGCGGGAAGGGCCTGGTGGGTCCACATGGGAGCCGGTGTCACTGAAGGATCCTTAATCTAGAGGGAATTACCGGACGGGTACGCCCGGTCCGAGGGGGATGCCGAGGGCCCACCACGCCAGGAACAGCAGCGTCCAGGTGACGAGCATGACCAGGCACAGGGGCAGCACGAGGGCCATCAGGGTGCCGATGCCGGCCGACTTGCGGTAGCGCTGGACGAACCCGAGCACCAGCACGAAGTAGGGGCTCATCGGCGACAGCGCGTTGGTGCAGGAGTCGGCGATCCGGTAGAGCGCCTGGGTGGTCTCCGCCGGGATGTCGAGGAGCATCAACATCGGCACGAACACCGGGCCGACCAGCGCCCACTGGGCGGAGCCGCTGGTGATCAGCAGGTTGATGATCGTGACGATGAGCAGGATGCCGATGAACACCACGGGCCCGGTGATGCCGGCCGCCTTGAGCAGGTCGGCGCCCTTGATCGCCACGATCGTGCCGATGTTGGTCCACTTGAAGTAGGCCAGGAACTGCGAGATGGCGAAGAACAGCACGATGACCGGGGCCATCTCCTTCATGCCGTGCGCCATGAACTCGGGCACGTCGCTGCTCGTCTTGATGGTGCCGACGATGCGCCCGTAGACGATGCCGACGACGCAGAAGGCGACGCCGATCAGCAGGGCGATCGCACCGAGCAGCGGGCCGAAGTCGAGGTCGCCGTTCTCGTCGCGCAGCGGCGAGCCGGACGGGATGATGGCCAGCGCGACCAGCGCGACGATCACCAGCAGCGAGATGCCGGACCAGCGCAGGCCGCGCCGCTCCACGTCGGACAGCTTGAGGTCGCCCAGGTCGCCGACGTCGGCGTCGTCGTCGATCGGCATGCTCTTGGCCCGCTTGGTGAGCAGGGTCTCCGTCACCAGCGTGATGATGGCGGCGAGCACGAACGACGAGGCGAGCGAGAAGAAGTAGTTGGCGAGCGGCGTGACGGTGACGCTCGGGTCGATGGTGTGCGCGGCCTCGGTGGTGATGCCGCCCAGGATGACGTCGGTCGGGGTGACCACGGGGCTGGCGTCGAAGCCGGCCGCGACCGAGACGTACGCCACGATCACACCGATGATCGGGTTGCGGCCGACCGCGTAGAAGGCCAGGCCGCCCAGCGGGATCAGCACGATGTACGCCGAGTCGGCGGCCGCGTGCGAGATCATGCCGGTGAAGGCGAGGGCGAAGGTGACCCACCGCGCGGGCACGCGGGAGATGCCTCGCCTGAGCACCGCCGCCAGCAGCCCCGACTTGTCGGCCACGGCCACGCCGAGCATGACGGCGAGCACCGTGCCCAGCGCGGGGAAGGTGGCGAAGTTGTCGATGGCGTCGCCGAGCATCACCGCGACGCCCTCGGCGGACAGCAGGTTCTGGGCGACGACCGTCTTGTTGTCGGCGGGGTTGACCGCCGAGACGTTCAAGGTCGCCAGCAACCAGCTGAGCGCCATGAGGAAGGCACTCAGGAAGATGAACAGCCAGAACGGATGGGGGAGCTTGTTTCCGGCGCGCTCAATTCCATTCAGAACGCGCAGGGTCGCGCTCATCATGCGCGACTCTTTTTCCACGGTCAGGGGGGTGGACATGAAGTCAGATATTAACCGCACAGGTAACGGATGCGCAAGCGGTAAGCGTCCGTACCGAAGCGCCTTCTTGACTCTATCAGAGACAATTCGTCGCAGTGAACGTCAACGGCATCGTGCCATGTCAAAGGCGTTATGTAACGTTCCAAAAAATGGAGTGCAGGATTATCCAGTAAAGGCAGTTCATCTTTCAACCGATCAGCCACCTACTCAAATAGAAAGCAGCAATCCCGATCGACGTCGAGAGCAGGAACCTTTTCGAGACCATGCCCGCCACGAAGGTGACCGCGCCGCCGACCAGATAGGGATTGGCCAGGGTCAGCTCGAAGCCCTTTCCTGACGGCGTCAGAACGGCCGGGAACACCAGCGCGGCCAGCACCGCCGGCGGCGTGTACTTCAGGAGGGTCTCCACCACCGCGGGCAGCTCCCGGCCGGCCAGGATCGCCAGCGGCAGATAGCGGGGCAGGAAGCTGCACAACCCCATGCCGATGATCAGTAGCAGCATGTTCATGCCACGTTCTCCTTCTGCTCGCTCGCCTTCGGCTGGTTCTTCCGCGTCGCCAGCTCGCACCCCGCGCCGACCCCGGCGCCGACGATCGCGGCCAGCACCACCCCGAGGTTGTACGGCAGGCCCTGCGCCAGCATCACCGTCACGCCGGCCGAGCCGATGGCCGCCGCGACCCGCCAGTTCGTCAGCCCGATCGCGAGCATGGCGATGAACATGGCGGTCACCGGGAAGTCGAGGCCGAGCTTCTCCACGTCGGGCACGGCCGACCCGAGCGACATGCCGATCACCGTGCACGTCATCCAGGTGACGTACAGCAGCCCCGACGCCCCGAGGAAGAACAGGTGCTTGTGGTGGGTGAGCCGCCCGTTGCGCAGGCGGTCGATGGCCACGAAGAACACCTCGTCGATCAGCCCGAAGCCGAGCACGATCCGCCAGCGCTGGGGGACCTCCTTGACGTACGGGATGAGGATGGTGCTGTACAACAACATCCGCAGGCCCAGGATGAGCGTGGTCAGGATGATCGCCGGCCAGCTCGCGCCGTCGGCGATCAGGGCGAACCCGACGAACTGCGCGGTGCCGGAGTTCACCGCCATGGCCAGCCCCAGGGTGGCGAACTCCGACAGCCCGCTCGACAACCCCAGCACACCTCCCGCGATCCCCATCGGGATGGCGGAGGCGAGGAAGGGCATCGTGCTCCTGGCCCCGGCCAGGAACACCTGGCGCGGGGTGGGCGGCGCCTCGGGTGGGTCGGTGGCGGACATGCTCAGCGCTCTTCCTTCCATAGCGTGCGCACGAGGGCGGCCACGGCGTCGGGGGCGGTGCGGCAGAAGTAGTGGCCGGCCGGGCCGATCTCGGCCATCCGGGTCGTGGTCGCGAAGCGCGACCACTCCGTGTGGCGCCGGGCGTACCCGGGGGTGAGCGGGTCGTCGGCGGCGTACACCGCGGTCAGCGGCACGCCGAGCGGGGGCCCCTCCTGTTCGAGCAGGTACGTGTTGGCGGCGCTGGAATCGTGCCGGAACACGCCCGCCACGAAGGCGGCCTGACCGGGGTCGAGCGCGTCGAGCCCGGTGAGCCCCGTGACGCCGGCCAGCCAGGCCACGACCTCGTCGTCGCCCATCGCCTCCGCCTGCCGGATGGACTCGCGGGTGGTGCCGGCGTCGTGCAGCAGCTTGCCGGCCACGACGACGTGCCGCGGCGGGACGCCGGCCGCCTCCATCAGGCGTGCCGTCTCGACCGCGATCGCCGAGCCGACGCAGTGGCCCCACAGCAGCACGGGAACGCCGACGGCGGCGCGGATCTCGTCCGCCACCAGCCGGGCCGCCTCCCGTACGGGCACGAACGGCTCGCCGGGCCGTCCCGCGTCGTGGCCCGGCAGGTCGACGCCGTAGACGGCGATGCGGCCGTCCTTCTCCGCGAGCGCGGCGGCCAGCGGCTCGAAGTTGGCGGCGTCGCCACCTGCGTACGGGAAGCAGACCAGCGCGCACGCGGCCCGGTCCGGGTCGTCCGTCAGGGACCTGAGCAGGCGCCGGGGGCGGGGCTCCGCGTCGAGCCCGGCCTCCGCGTCGAGGTTGGCCTGGGCCACCGCGCACAGCGGCCCCAGCGTGGAGTTGCGCATCAGGTCGGTGAGCGTCACCAGGCCGCCCATCTCCATGACCACCCGCATCGCCGACAGCGAGCCGCCGCCCAGCTCGAAGAAGTTGCTGTCGAGCGTGATGGACTCCGCCGGCACGTCGAGCACCGTGGCCCACGCCTTCGCGATGCGCTGCTGCACGGCGCCTTCGGGGCGGACGCCCGGGCGCGCGGAGCCGCGGCCGGCGGAGCGGCGGAAGGTCCTGCGCTCCGGCTCGGGCACGAGCTCCACGCGGCCGTGCAGGCGGCGGCCGTGCAGCCCGGTGTCCACCATGACTCCCTCGTCGCCGGCCGCGACGAGCACGGCCCTGCCCGGGGTGGCGAACGGCACCCGCAGGCCGTGCGCGTCGGCGATCCGCAGGCGGGCCGGGCGGGGGAGGAGCCCCGCCACCTCCGGGGGCAGGTCCTCCGACTCCTCGGCCGCGGCCAGGGCCGCGCTCTCCTCGGCGGGAAGCAGGTCGGCGAGGTGATGCGGGGCGTCGGGATCGGCCGTCATCGCCTCGAAGGCCGCCCGGTAGTACGCGCCCATCCTGGCCACCTGCCAGGGCTCGAAGAGGTGGGCGTGGTAGTGCAGGCTCAGGCGTACCTCGTCGGTGACGAAGTGCCGGGAGAACTCGGCCCGCAGCACGAACTCGGTCTCCGAGTTGGCCCGCACGTCGAGCAGCGCGAACCCGTCGCGCTCCGCCAGCTGCCTGAGCAGGTAGAAGTGGGTGAAGTTGAAGGCCGTCTCGAACAGCGGGTCCTGGGTCTCCAGGTCGTGCTTCATCTGCGCCATCGGATAGCGCCGGGCCGGCAGCAGCTCCACCTCCGACCGGTAGACCTGGCGGACCAGGTCGGCCCAGGAGCCGGTCTCCATGCGGGCGCGGAACGGCACGGTGTTGAGGAACAACCCGATCGCCTCGGTGGCGCCCTCCGTCTCCGGGCGGCCGCTGTGCTCGTACCCCGTGATGACGTCGCGCTCGCCGCTGATCAGCGAGAGCACCTTCACGTGCGCGGCCAGCGCGACGTTCTTGACCGGCACCGACAACTTCGCGGCCAGCGCCACGATCCGGTCCGACAACCCGGCAGGCAGTTCCACCTCGTGGAACACCACGGGGAACACGTCGGGCGCGGCCGGCTCCCTCGTCCTCGGCAGTTCGGTGAAAGCGCCGCCGGCCAGCACCTCCGCCCAGTGCGCGCGGTGCTCCGGGTCCGCGAGCGAGCGCCGTTCCAGCGCCACGTAGTCGCGCACGTGGTTGCCGGCCGGGGCGCCGGGCAGGGGCAGGCCCTCCGCGAGCCGGTGGTACACCTCGAACAGCGTGGTGTGCACCAGCGTGATGCTCCAGCCGTCGAGCGCCGAGTTGTGCTGGCTGAGCGTGTACCTGAACAGGTCGTCGGCCAGCACGTGCACGTGCAGCCGCACCAGGCCGGGCTCGGCCCACACGAAGCGGTGCGCCTTCTCCCGCTCAACCCAGTCGTGGTACCACGCCTCCTGCTCCCGCTCGGTCATGCCGCGCAGGTCGGCGATCGACAGCGGGCTCGGCGCGTCCTCGTGCACGAGCTGCAGGTACTCGGTGTACCCGGTGAGCTGGTAGCTGGTGCGGAAGATCGGATGGCGGGCGGCGAGGACGCGCACCGCCTGCTCGAACCGCTCGGCGTCGAACGCGCTCTGGATCGTGTAGCTGATGATGTCGCGATATTCGACGGTGCCGTGCGACAGCTCGCTCTGGAAGACGAGCCCGGCCTGGAGCTGCGTCATCGGGTACGCGTCCACGACCCCGCCCGGGATCTTGGCCCGGTCCTCCGGCTTGAGCAGCTCGAACGGCTGCGGCGCCCCGCCGTCGTCGCCCGTGCCGTCCTCACCGGCGACCTCGGCGAGGCGGGCCACCGTCGGGTTCTCGAAGAGCTGCCGGAACGTGAAGTCAAGGCCGATGGCGCGGGCCCTGGCCAGCACGGTGACGAAGCGGATCGAGTCGCCGCCGAGCGCGAAGAAGTTGTCGTGCACGCCGACCCGCTCGATGCCCAGCACCTCCGCCCAGACGCGGGCCAGACCGGCCTCCCTCGGCGTGCGCGGCGCCTCGTACGCGGCGCTCTCCGCGGGCTCGGGCAGCGCGCGGCGGTCCAGCTTGCCGTTCGGCGTGAGCGGCCAGCGCTCCAGCGTGACCAGCCGGGCGGGCACCATGTACGCGGGCAGCGCCCGCCGCAGGTGCTCCTTGAGCTCGTCCTCCGGGATCGGCTCGGCCGACAGCACGTAACCGCGCAGGCCGTCGGGCTCGCGCGCCACGACGACGGCGTCCCGCACCGACGGGTGCCGCCGCAGCCGCTCCTCGATCTCGCCCGGCTCGACGCGGTGCCCGCGCACCTTGAGCTGGTGGTCCATCCGGCCCAGGAACTCGATGGAGCCGTCGGGCAGCCGCACCGCCCGGTCCCCCGTGCGGTAGACGCGCTCCTCGCCCGCGTGCGGCGCGGCGGTGAACCGCTCGGCGGTCAGCTCGGGCCTGCCGAGATAACCCCGGGCCAGCTGCACCCCGGCGACGCACAGCTCGCCCGGCACGCCGACCGGCTGCGGGCGCAGCCCGGCGTCCAGCACGTGGACGCGGGTGTTGGCGACCGGCCAGCCGATCGGCACCCGGGTCTCGTCTCCCCGGCACGCGTAGTGGGTGACGTCCACGGTGGCCTCGGTGGGGCCGTAAAGGTTCACCAGCCGGGCCGACGGGATCACCTCGCGGAAGCGCCGCACGTGGTGCGGCGCCAGCGCCTCGCCGCTGGCGAACACCTGGCGCAGCGGGTCGGGGCTCTCCTGCGCGCCGGACACGAAGTCGAGGAACGCGCCGAGCATCGGCGGCACGAAGTGCATCGTGGTGACGCGGTGCCGCCGGACGGCCGCGACCAGCGCCTCGGGGTCGCGTTCCGCGCCGGGCGCCGGCAGGCACACGGCGGCGCCCGCGAGCACGCCCCAGAACAGCTCCCACACCGAGACGTCGAACGACGTGGGCGTCTTCTGCATGATCACGTCGGCGGCGTCGACCGGGTACGCCCGCTGCATCCAGGCGATCCGGTTGACGGCCGCGCGGTGCTCGATCTGCACGCCCTTCGGCTCGCCGGTCGACCCCGACGTGTAGATGACGTACGCCAGGTCGCCGGCGTCCCCGACAACGGGCGGCGGGCTCGTGTCCGGCGCGTACGCGGCCTCGTCCGTGATGTCCAGGGTCACCGCCCCCGCGCCCGCCACTGTCCCGGCGAGGTGGGGCTGGGTCAGCACCAGGCGCGCGCCGCTGTCCCGCAGCAGGTACGCGATGCGTTCCCGCGGGTTGCCCGGGTCGATCGGAAGGTAGGCGCCGCCCGCCCGCACCACGGCATGGATGGCCGTGAACATCTCCGGCGACCGGTCGGCCAGCACCGCCACCAGGTCGTCCCGGCCGACGCCGCGGGCGCGCAGCGTGTGCGCCAGGCGGTTGACCCGGGAGCCCAGCTCGGCGTAGGTGAGGCGGAAACCGTCCCCCACCAGGGCGACGGCGTCCGGGGTCGCCGCCACCCGCCGGTCGAACAACTCGTCCAGCCGGGCCGGGCCGTCGAAGGACGTTCGCGTGGCGTTCGCACCGGCGCTCAGCGCGCGGTCGGCGACGGAACGCAGGTCCAGGGCGCCCAGCTCGGCGTCCGGGTGGGCGCTGGCCTGGTCGAGCAGGAGCATGCAGTGGGTGAGCAGGCGCCGCGCGGTGCCGGGGGCGTGGGTGGCGGGCCGGTACCGCAACCGCAAGGTCAGGCCCTCGGCCCGGCGAGCGAAGGAGAACACCACAGGAAACCCGGAGAACCCCCCGCCGTCCGCCGGTCCGTCCGCCGGTCCGTCCGCCGGTCCGTCCGCGGGGCCGTCCGCCGAGCCGTTCATGGGGGCGTTCGCCGGATCGCCTGTCGCGGTTGTCGTGCCGTTCGTCGAGTCGTGCACCGCGTCGACGAGCACTTCGGCGAAGGGGTCGTCGCCGCCGTGCGGCGCGGCGCCGGACGAGCGGGCGAGCAGCTCGATCGGGTAGTCCTGGTGCTCGGCCGCCGCCCGCAACCGGCTCGCCACCTCGCCGAGCAGGCTGCGCAGCGTACGGTCGCGCCCGATCGGCAGGCGCAGCGGCAGCGTGGCGGCCAGCGGCGGGGGGCCGCCCGCGACCGGGAGGGCGGGCACGGCGAGGACGACCTCGTCCTCACCCGTGTGCCGCTGGAGCAGCGCGCCGGCCGCGGCGACCAGCAGGGCGTGCAGGGCGGCGTCCCGGCCCCTGGCCAGCTTGAGCAGCCGGCCCGCCAGGGACGGGTCGAGCTCGCGGGCGGCGACGGCGACACCGGCCGAGCCCCGACCGCCGGCGGAACCGGCGTCGGACGAGTCCTGACCGCCGGAGGAACCGGCGTCAGGCGAACCGCGGTCGGCGGGGAAGCCGGCGCGTTCGGGCAGGGCCGCCAGCTCCGCACGCCAGAACGCGCCCTCGCGGGGACGTTGCGCGGCGGCGACCTTGAGCCTGCCCAGGCTCTCGATGGATTGCATGTGCTCCCTCACCCAGATCAGAAGTCGAAGTCGAACGCGAGCTCGGACAGGTCATGGGGGGTCACGGCGACGCGCCGGAGCTCGCCGAGCGGCGTGCCCGGGTCGGCGATCGCGGCGTCGAGCAGCGCCAGCAGCTCGTCGCGGAACAGTTCCACGGTCGGTCGCAGGAACAGCGTGGTGGCGTACGCCCAGCTGGCGGCGTAGTCGTCGGGCTCGACCTCGATCTGCAGGTCGAGGTCGAAGATCGTGCGCCCGGTGACGTCGGGCCGCCAGCACGGGCGGCCACCGAGGAAGTCCACCCTCCGCAGCCCGGTGTCCTGGACCGCGAAGAACGTGTCGAAAAGGGGGTGCCTGCCGTGGCCGGACGGACGCGCGTACCGGGCGGTGTCGAGGGTGTGGTCCTGGTGGTCGACGGCGGCCACGGCGTGCGCGGCCACGGTCCGCAGGTGCTGGAGGAACGGCAGCTCGGCCGAGGGGCGCGCCCGCAGGCAGAGCGTGTTGACGAACATGCCCTGCACCCGGTCCACGCCCGGCAGGTGCCGCCCCGACGCCGCCGTACCGACCGTCACGTCCGCGCTGCCGCTCACCTGCCCGAGGAAGGCCGTGTACGCGGCCAGCAGCACGTGGAAGGGGGTCACGGATTCGGCGCGGGCCAGCTCCCTGACCGCCAGGGCCCGCTGCGGGCCGAACCGGAACGCGAGATGGCCGCCCTCCGTCGTACGCACCGAAGAGCCCGGCCCGCCGGTGGGCCGGTCGGTGGGCCGGTCGGTGGGCAGGTCGGTGGGCAGGTCGAGCGGCGGGACCGGCCGGTCGAACGTCTCCTCCCAGAAGGGCCGCTGGCTCTCCGACAGCGCCCGGCGCTCGGGCCCGGCCGCCCACTGGGCGTAGTCCCGGTAGCTCAGCTCGGCCCCGGGCGGCCGCTCGCCCCTGACCAACGCCGCCCATTCGCCCATGAGCAGGGTCAGGGCGTGGCCGTCGGTGAGCAGGTGGTGGATGTCGAGCACCAGCCGGGCGCCGTCGCCGTGCCGGACCAGCGCCGCCCGCCACAGAGGTGCCCTGGCGAGGTCGAACGGGCGGATCCAGCGCTCCGCCCACGCGTCGGGGTCCTCGCCCGGCGCCAGGTCCACCACGCCGATCGTGACGTCCAGCGGTTCGCGGACCCGCTGGTAGGGGTGGCCGTCGCCGTCCACGGGGAACTCGGTGCGCAGGATCTCGTGTCGCTCCACGAGCGTGGCGAGCGCGGCCGTCAGGCGCTCGTGATCCACCGGGCCGGGCAGGTCCACGAAGATCGGCAGGTTGTACTGGGTGTCGGCGGGGTCCTTGACCTGTTCGACGTGGACGCCGTGCTGCTGGGGCGACAGCGGGGTCCGTTCGGTGGCCAGGCCGGGACGCGGCCCGGTGACCTGCGTACGGTCCGCCGCCCGTACGAACTCGGCCAGTTCGGCGACCGTGCGGGCCGACAACACGGCCGACACCGGGCAGGACACCCCGAAGCGGCGGCGTACGAGCGCGGACACGCGGGTCGCGGTCAGCGAACTGCCGCCGAGCCGGTCGAGCGGGTCGTCGGCGCCGATCCCGCGCACGCCGAGCACGTCCTCCCAGAGCCCGGCCAGGGTGCGCTCCACCTCGTCGACGGCCGCCCTGCCGCCGCTCGCGACCTCGGGGGCGGGCAGCCCGGCCAGGTCGACCTTGCCGTTGGGGGTCAGCGGCAGCTCGGGAAGCACCACCACATGCGCTGGCACCATGGGGGCGGGCAGCCGCCGCCCGATCTCCGCGCGCACGTGCTCCGCCTCGACGCGGCCCTCGACGTACGCGCACAGGTGCGGCTCGGGCGTGCGGCGCAGCACCACCACCGCGCCGCTCACCCCCGCCACGCCCAGCAGGGCCGTTTCGACCTCGCCCGGCTCGACGCGGAAACCGCGCACCTTGACCTGGCGGTCCTCCCGGCCGAGGAAGTCGATCGAGCCGTCGGGCAGCCGGCGGGCCCGGTCGCCCGTCCGGTAGAGCAGCCGCCCTTCACGGCGGACGAAGGCCCGCCCGGTGAGTTCTGGCCGCTCGTGGTAGCCGGTCGCCATGCCGTCGCCGCTCACGTACAGGTCTCCTGGGACGCCGACGGGCAGCGGGAGGCGGTCGTGGTTGAGCACGTACGCGGCCGTGTCGGGGACGGGACGGCCGATGGGCACCCGCGCGCCGATCGGCCCGGCGACGGTGTGGACGGTGGAGATGACCGCGTTCTCCGTCGGCCCGTACGCGTTCACCAGCCGCAGACCGGGGTTGGCGCGCAGCACGGCCCGCGCGTGCCCGGGGGAGAGCACGTCGCCTCCGACGAGCAGGTCCCGCAGCGGCCGGAACACCGCCGGGTCCTCGTCCGCCAGCCTGGCGAACAGCGCGGACGTGAACAGCGCCGTGGTGACGCCGGCATCGGCCAGCGACCGCCGCAGCTCCTCGGCGTCGAGGAACGTCTCCCTGTCGAGGAGGTGCAGCGTGCCGCCGTTGAGCAGCGCGCCCCAGATCTCCCAGACCGAGGCGTCGAACCCGGTCGCCCCCACCTGCGCCATCCTGGTGGTGGCGTCCAGGCGCACGTATCCGACGCCGCGCACCAGCCGTACGACGCCGCGGTGGGGAATCATGACGCCCTTGGGGCGTCCCGTCGTGCCCGAGGTGTACATCAGGTACGCGGGCGCGCCCGCATCGCCCACCGCCGGCCCCTCCGGCTCCGGCTCGGCCGTCCAGTCGTGGTCATCGAGGTCGACGACCCGCGACCCGGCGGGCGTCGCGGGGGGCCGTCCCGAGGTGATCAGCAATCTCGCGCCGCTGTCCTCCAGCGTGAACGCGACGCGGTCCCGGACGGTCGTGGGGTCGATGGGCAGGTAACACCCGCCCGCCTTCACCACGGCCAGCGCCGAGACGACCAGCTCGACGGTGCGCGGCAACAGCAGCGCGACCGGCTCGCCTGGACGCAGCCCCTCCCGGAGCAGCGAGCCCGCCAGCGACGAGCTGCGGCGGTGCAGCTCGGCATAGGTGAGGGTGGTGCTCCCGTGCACCACGGCCGGATGGGCGGGGGCCCGCTCGGCCTGCTCGGCGAACAGCTGCTCGATGCGTGCATCCCGCTGGTAGCCGGTGGCGGTGTCGTTCCAGCGCTCGAGGCTCGCGTGTTCGGCGGGGGACAGCGGGTCGAGCTCGCGGATCGTGCGGTCCGCCGGCATGGCCAGCACGGCGGCCAGGTGGGCCGCGTGGCGGGCGACCATGTCCGCGCTCAGGGCGTCGCCGGCAGGGCCGTACCGCAGCCATGCCCCGTCACCGTCCAGCCCGAGCACCAGCGCGCCCGGCTCCCGCCCGAGCGCGCCCGGCTCCCGCCCGTTCCCGCGTACCAGTACGGGCATCGGCCCGGTGCCCGGCGTGTGCGGTTCGGCGGCGGGCAGCGCGCGCGTCACCGACGCCGCCAGGCCGGCGAGCGTACCGGCGGGGTCGATCGTGAAACGGACCACGCCGTCCGCCCCGTCGCCGGCGGCGCGGAAGGCCACGTCGTGGCGGCCCGTGTGGTGGTGGAGAAGCGCGCCCCAGGCCGCCAGCACCTCCGGCGCCCCGGCGCCGGGCGGGCACGCGACGGGGAACCCTGACGCGCCTTCGCTGCCCCCGCACTCCGCGCCGACCGGCTCCGCGCCCGCGACCTGCGCGCCCGCGACCTGCGCGCCCGCGACCTGCGCGCCCGCGACCTGCGCGCCCGCGACCTGCGCGCCCGCGACCTGCGCGCCCGCGACCTGCGCGCCCGCGACCTGCGCGCCCGCGAGCGCCGCGTCCCTGCGTTCCGGGCTCGGGGGATCGGTGCCGGCGGGTTGTGCGCTGGTGAGCCAGTCCAGCAGTCCCGCGTCCTCACTCATGGCCGAGCACCCGCGCGAGACCGCGTACCGTCGGATGGAGATACAGCTCGCGCAGCGGCAGCGCGGGCAGGCCCCGTTCCCGCATGGCCGCCCCCAGCCGGATCGCCAGGAGCGAGTTGCCGCCGAGCTCGAAGAAGTTGTCGTCGGGCCCCACCGGCGCGTCGAGCACCGACTCCCAGACCGCGGCGAGCGTCCGGGTGAAATCCTCCGCAGGGGCGGGCGGGGGAGTCGGGGTCGAGGCCGGTTCCGGCAGGGCGCGGACGTCAAGCTTGCCGTTCGGGGTCAGCGGGAGCGCGGGCAGCGCCGTGATGGTGGCGGGCATCATGTGCTCGGGCAGCACCTTCGCCGCCCGACGCCGCAGCGCGGCCGGATCGGCGTCCGCCGGCGTCACGTACGCGTCGAGCCGCGCCAGGGCGTGATCGGCCGCCGCCCCGCGCGGGGCGCCCGGCGGGTCGCCCGGGCGGCCGTCACGGAGGACCACGGCGGCCGAGGTCACCGAGGGGTCGTCGAGCAGGACGCTGCGGATCTCGTCCAGCTCGATGCGGAAGCCACGTATCTTGACCTGGGTGTCCAGCCGGCCCAGGTGCTCGAGCCGCCCGTCGGGGCGCAGGCGGCCGCGGTCGCCGCTGCGGTACATGCGGCCGCCGGCGAACGGGTCGGGGACGAAGCGCTCAGCGGTCAGTTCCGGGCGGCCCAGGTATTCGGCGGCGACTCCCGCCCCGCCGACGTGGATCTCGCCGGGCGCGCCGGTGGGGACGGGCCGGCCCCGCTCGTCCAGGACGTACACATGCCAGCCGGGCAGCGGGTGCCCCACCGACCTGGACCCGGCGATGGCGTCGCCACGGGCGAGAGTCTGCGCGGTCACGTGGACCGTGGTCTCGGTGATGCCGTACATGTTGACCAGGCGGCAGTCCGGATACCGGTCGAGCCAGCCCAGCAGCGGGCGCGCGTCGAGCGGTTCGCCGCCGAAGACCGCCAGCCGGACGGCGAGCCGCTCGTCCCGGAGCCGGTCGGCCTCCATGAGCTGGGCGAAGGCGGACGGGGTCTGGCTGAGTACGGTGACCCGCGCGCGCACCAGCAGCTCGTGGAACTCCTCTGGCGACCTGGAGACCCAGTACGGGACCAGGACCAGCCGCCCCCCGGTGAGCAGCGCGCCCCAGATCTCCCAGACGGAGAAGTCGAAGGCGCTGGAGTGGAAGTTCGACCAGGTGTCGCCCGGGCCGAGCCCGAAGTCGTCCTCGGTGGCCGCCAGGAGGGCGACGACGTTCCTGTGCGGCACCACGACGCCCTTGGGGCGGCCGGTCGAACCGGAGGTGTAGATGACGTACGCGGCGTCGTCGGGGCCGCCCCGCTCCGGCGCGCCCCCGCCGTCAAGGGAGCTGTCGCCGCCGGCCGCCAGCTGTTCGGGGGATACGACGGTCAGGTGCTTGCCGGGAGGGAAGTCGCGATGGGTGACGATCACGCGCAGCGCGGCGTCGCCGGCCGTGTACGCCAGCCGGTCCGCCGGATAGGCGGGGTCCATCGGCACGTAGACGGCTCCGGCCTTCAGCACGGCGAGCATGGTGATCACCAGGTCGGGCGTGCGTTCCAGGCAGAGGCCCACCCGGTCGCCCGGCCGTACGCCCATGCCGTGCAGGGAGGCGGCGCAGCGGCCGGCGCGCTCGTCCAGTTCGGCGTAGGTGAGCGTGCGGTCCTCGCCGGTGAGGGCGACGGCTTGCGGCCGTTCCGCGACCCGGGCGGCGAAGATCTCGTCGATCCGCTCCGGCCGCCGTTCCAGGGGTCTGTCCGGGCGGCCGAGGCGGATCACGTGGCGGCGCTCGGGTTCGTCCAGCAGGTCGACGTCGGCGGGGGCCAGGTCGTCGTCGGCCAGCAGTTCGTGGACGCGGGCGACGTGGCGGGCGAACCGCCGTGCGGACTCCTCGTCCACGTCCTCCAGCCGGTGGCGTACGTCGAGCCGTGGGGAGCCGTCAGGGTCCCGGCCGGGTACGAGGGTGAGCGGGAAGGGAGCGGTCTGGCAGGGGACGACGTCCTCGTCGGACGTCCGGCCGGGGACGACGCTCTCGCCGGCCGTCCGGCGGGGCGGGTCCTCGCCGGAGGGAGTGGCCAGGAGCCCGGCCAGGACCCGGCCGCCCGTCTCCGCGCACAGCCGCGCGTACTGGCGGGAGTCGCACCATCCGCCCTCGCCGTCGAGGATCCGGGCGCTCCCGGCCACCAGCTCGCCCGTCGTGGCGGCGCCGGACAGATCCACCGCCAGCAGCGTCCCTGCGTCGTACGCTCCCAGCGCTCCCTCCGGGCGCGAGGGCAGCCCGGCCAGGGCGCCGATCACGGGACAGCGCCGGCCCTCGTACCGTCCGAGGACCAGCGCGGCCGCCACCGCGATCCGGGCGGCCAGGTGCGCCGACTCGCGGACCGGCACGCTCACGACCCCGGTACGGTCGCCCGCCGCGGCGTCCCCGGCCGCCCACTCGACGGTGGCTCCCGAGTAGTCGGCCTCCTGCCACCGCTTGACCAGCTCGGCGTCGGGGGCGGGCGCCGGCGTATGACCGGCGTGGAAGCGCTCGCGGGGAACCCGCTCGGTGAGCACCTCGGCCACCATCCGCAGCGACGTCGCGTCGAAGCGCGCCCTGTGCGCGACGAGCACCAGGTCGGCGGGCCCGTCGGCGTACTCCAGCAGGACGGCCCGCAGCCCGGTTCCTTCCGGGTGCACCGGCCTGAACAGCTCGGCGTCGAGCCTCCTCCCGGCCTCCGCCGAGCCGGCGGCGGCGGGCACCCGTTCCGTCCACAGGCGGGCGGGCCCGCCCCACCAGAGGCGGGCGGCCTGGTCGAGGATCCGCGCCATCCGGGCGGCGTCGGCGCCTGCGGGCAGCCGGGTCCGCCGGGCATGGCAGTGCCCGGACGGCGGGCCGGCCGCGGGGATCAGCGGCCAGGCGTCAACGGTGCGGTACACAGAGTGATCTCCTGTGGGTTCGGGAGGGCGGCACGGCCGGGTCGGCGGGGCGTCAGCGCGTGGTGAAGCCTCCGTCGACGGTGAGCACGCTGCCGGTGACCTGGCGGGACTCGTCGGAGGCCAGCCACACGGCGGCGGAGGCCACGGCGTCGGGCTCGATGAGCGCGTTGGCCGGCTGGGCCTGCAGGAACGTCTCCTCGTGCGTGCCGACGGGCACGTCGAGCGAGCGGGCGATCTCCGCCAGCATCCGGCCCTCGACCTGCGGGTCGTCCCTGACCGAGCCGGGGCACACCGCGTTGACCCGCACCTGGCGCGGGGCGTAGTCGAGCGCCGCCGCCTTGGTCAGGCCGATGAGACCGTGTTTGGCGGCGACGTAGCCGGCGAAATTCCGGTAGCCCACCAGCCCGGCGGTGGACGCGACGTTGACGATGCTGCCCGAGCCGCGCTCGGACATGAGCTTGCCGACCGCGCGGATGGCCCGCCAGGCGCCCGAGAGGTCGACGTCGAGCATCAGCTGCCACTCGTGCTCGTCGATCTCGTGCGTCACCTTGCCGGACGGGGCGGCGATGCCCGCGTTGTTGACGAGCACGTCGACGCCTCCGAACCGGTCGACCGCGATGCTCACCGCGTCCTCGACCTCGCTCAGGTCGCGTACGTCGGCCTCCTTGACCAGCACGGCGACGCCGGCCTGGCGGCAGAGCTCCTCGGTGTGCCGGAGCTGGCCGGCGGAGCCCAGCGGGTAGGGGACGCCCGGCAGGTCGCGCGCGATGTCGATCAGCACCAGGTCGGCTCCCTCGCGGGCGAACGCCTGGGCGGTGGCGCGTCCGAGACCGCGGGCCGCGCCGGTGATGACGGCCGTCTTCCCGGCCAGGCGCAGCGTCACGTGCCTGCCCTGGAGAGCTCGTCCGTGATCAGCTGGAGCAGGGGGGTGGGGTCGTCGGCCAGGTACATGTGGCCGCCGTCGAGCTCGGCGGTGCTGAACTCCGTGCTGGTGACCCGCCCCCACTGCGCGAGCTGCGCCGTGTCGACCAGCTCGTCGTCGCGGCCGCGCAGCGCGGTGACCGGGATCGGCAGCGGCTTGTCCGTGGCGGGCTCGTACGTCTCGTGCATCTCGACGTCGGCCCGGATCACGGGCAGCAGCAGCGAACGCATCTCCGGGTCTTCGAGGGCCGGGTGCGTGTAGCCGGAGAACTCCCTGACCCTGGCCAGGAACTCGTCGTCGCTGAGGCCGCTGGCCTTGGTCTCGCGCCCGTCGTGCGGGCTGGGCGACCCGCTCACGAACAGCCGTTCCGGCCGCACGCCTCTGACGTTCGCGAGGTGGTTCGCCAGCTCGTACGCGAGCACGGCGCCGAGACTGTGGCCGAAGAGCGCCACGGGCGGGGTGGCGCCGTCGATCCTGGCCAGGACCTGGGTGCAGGCCGCCTCGGCAGCGCGGGTGACGTCGGTGTAGGGGGCTTCGTTGAAGCGTTCTTCGCGGCCGGGCAGCTGCACCGGCAGGATGTTCAGTTCGTCGGGGGCCTGCCGCTGCCATCCACGGAAGAACGACGCTCCAGCGCCGGCGAAGGGCAGGCAGACAAGGTACGTGGGTTCCATGAAGCGGACTTTCTCCGATCGATCGTCCAGAGGCGGAATCCTGGCCTGCGGGGACGTCACCGTTCGGGTGAGTATCTCCTCAGCCGATTACGTAGTGGTCCAACCCGGTGACTTTGGGTGATGCTCCTGGTCGGACCGCTGGCCTCTATCGCCTCCCCCGTCCATTCGCGACCGCAAGCCGGGCCGGGCCCGGGGCGGGCGTCGCGCATCGCTCGTTGCGGCCCCAAGCATGCCGAACGACGGCCAAAACTACGGAGTTTCGGTCCTTTAGGTCAAGCCGAACATGAAGATCCTGTGACAGACGGTGGCGGTTCGGTGCCCTCCGGCGTCACAGGCCGGACCCTGCTTCGAGGGCCTGCCATTGCTGTTCCGACCTGCTGCTATATAGCCGTCTCCGGTGTGGGTCCGGCGGATCTTGCATCGTTCCATCGGGCGCCCGGATGCCTTCCTGATTCTTTGCCAGGAAGCACGCGCCCGAGAGCGTATGTCCTGAATCTAAAGTTTGGGGTAGCCGTATGTAAATCACCTGTGTCAGAATGTGAGACGGCGGGTTGATCGCATCTCTCGGGTGCATGCGGGTTCGAGGCTTGCGAACCGGGGCGAGCGCGGCCTGTTCGCCCGGCTTCGGCCCCCGCTGGGCGTGCGGGGGCGACGAGCGCGTTCTCTGAGGAGGAAGGGTTGTCCAACGAGTCGACGGAGTTCGTCGGCGCGGGCCGTCAGGCCGCCGGGCGCAGGACGGCGCGCCAGCCCAGGGTGACGGCGCCGGCCAGGAGCACGACGCCCGACAGCACGCCGCTGACGACCGGCACCCACGCCACGGCCGCCGTCGGCGTCATGACGAGCCCGGCGACGCCGAGCAGGGTGAGCACCACGCCGGGCACGGCGATGCTCCAGTCCTTCCAGACGGGCGCCAGCGCGACGAAGTGCACGCCGACCACCAGCGCCACCCAGGCCACGTTGGCCTGCTCGGGGAGCCCCCAGGCGGACAGCACCCTGAGCCCGCCGAACAGCAGGATCACCTCGGCGGCGACGATGAGCAGATAGCCACGGCCGAACATGCCGCGCCGCGCCTCCGCCCCTTGCCGTTCTCTCCTGGCGGTGGCGAACCACATGGCGAGCACCCCCGCGGCGGCCAGGCAGGCGGCCACCCGCAGCACATTCACGGTCACGGTGTTCAGCGGGCTCTGCGCGTTGACGACGACGAAGACCGCGCCGAAGACCGCACCGACCAATAATCCAGTCATACGTTGCACGGCGTTAGTAAAGCGCATGCCGGCTCGCGCCCACATGGGGGCTGGGCCGAGAACGCGGTGGGCCTGGCCCTACCCCCACCGCGCTACCGCGCCGCTCCGCGCAGGTAGGCCAGCACCGCCAGCACCCGGCGGTTGTCGTCCTCGGTCGCGGGCAGCTCCAGCTTGGCGAACACGCCGGCCACGTGCTTGCCGACGGCCGCCTCCGTGATCGACAGGGCACGGGCGACGGCGCTGTTGGAGCGGCCCTCGGCGATCAGCGCCAGCACCTCGCGCTCGCGCGGGGTCAGCCGGTGCGCCGGCTCGGTGACCTCTCTGGCCCTCGCCCACGTCTGCTCGAACAGGTCGATGAGGGTGGTGATCAGGCTCTGCTGCCTGATCACCAGGGCTCCGGGCGCGTAGGCGACGGGGGTGATGCGCAGGAAGGCCACCGCGCGGTCGAAGACGAGCAGCTGCTGGATCTGCTCGTCGACGACCCGGTGCAGGTCGCCGGCTGCGTGCAGCTCCCTGATGCGGGCCGCTTTGTACGGGTCGTCCAGCACACCGGAGTGGATGATCGTGCGCATCGTCATGCCGCGCCGCAGGGCGTCGAGCACGCTGCGCCGGCTCTTCTGCTCCTCGCGGCCCCGCGCGGGCATGCCCACCGGATGCATGGCGCGCAGCTCGCGGGCGGAACCGGCGAACTGCGCGATCTGCTGCCGTACCAGCTCGCTGTCTTCGAGCCGCTCGACGTCGACGGGGATGCCGCGGAGCTCGCCCACCACCTCTTCCAGCCGATGGGCAAGCTGCGTCAGCGACACGCCCTCGTCCATACGCCTCCTCGCCGCGTTCTCCGACGATTGTGGCGTACGGGGCCCAGGTCTGCTGGAGCGGAGGGTCAGTCGGTGCCGGACTCCATCGCGGCGTGGTCGAGGAGTTCGTCCTCGGGGGCCTCGCCACGGGAGGCGATCGCCTCGGCCCCGCCCTCCGGCATCGCGCCGATCAGCCTGGTCGAGGGCGCCTGCGCGGCGGCGATCAACGCCGAGTGGTCGGCGCCGACCATGCCGAGCCCGGCGTACTGCTCCAGCTTGGCGCGGGTGTCGGCGATGTCGAGGTTGCGCATGGTCAGCTGGCCGATGCGGTCGACCGGCCCGAAGGCGGAGTCTTCCGTGCGCTCCATGGAGAGCTTGTCCGGGTGGTAGCTGAACGCCGGCCCCGACGTGTCGAGGATCGAATAGTCCTCGCCGCGCCGCAGCCGCAGCGTCACCTCGCCGGTGATCGCCATGCCGACCCAGCGCTGCAGCGACTCGCGCAACATCAGCGCCTGCGGGTCGAGCCAGCGGCCTTCGTACAGCAGGCGGCCGAGCCGGCGCCCCTCGCTGTGGTAGACGGCGAGGGTATCCTCGTTGTGGACCGCGTTGACCAGCCGCTCGTAGGCCGCGTGCAGCAGCGCCATGCCCGGCGCCTCGTAGATGCCCCGGCTCTTGGCCTCGATGACGCGGTTCTCGATCTGGTCGGACATGCCCAGGCCGTGCCGCCCGCCGATGGCGTTGGCCTCCAGCACCAGGTCGACGGCGGAGCCGAACTCCTTGCCGTTGATCGTCACGGGGCGGCCGCGCTCGAAGCCGATGGTGACGTCTTCAGGTGCGATCTCGACGTTCTGGTCCCAGAACCGCACGCCCATGATCGGCTCGACGGTCTCGATGCCGGCGTCGAGGTGCTCCAGCGCCTTGGCCTCGTGGGTCGCTCCCCAGATGTTGGCGTCGGTGGAGTAGGCCTTCTCCGTGCTGTCGCGGTAGGGCAGGCCGTGCTCCAGCAGCCACTCGGACATCTCGGTGCGACCGCCGAGCTCGCTGACGAAACCGGCGTCGAGCCACGGCTTGTAGATGCGCAGCGACGGGTTGGCCAGCAGGCCGTAGCGGTAGAAGCGCTCGATGTCGTTGCCCTTGAAGGTGGAGCCGTCGCCCCAGATCTGCACGCCGTCCTCGAGCATCGCGCGCACCAGCAGGGTGCCCGTGACCGCCCGCCCCAGCGGGGTCGTGTTGAAGTAGCCCCGGCCGCCGGAGCGGATGTGGAACGCCCCGCAGGCCAGAGCGGCGAGGCCCTCCTCCACGAGGGCGGCCCGGCAGTCGACCAGCCGGGCGACCTCAGCGCCGTAGGCCGTCGCGCGCCCGGGCACCGAGGCGATGTCGGGCTCGTCGTACTGGCCGATGTCTGCGGTGTACGCGCACGGCACCGCGCCCTTCTCGCGCATCCACGCGACCGCTACCGAGGTGTCGAGGCCGCCGGAGAAGGCGATGCCGACACGTTCGCCGACAGGCAGAGAAGTGAGAACCTTGGACACGCGTGAAGTATATACATAGTTATGCATGATCATGCAACATCATCGTGCGACGGCCCCTCCGCCGTGTCGCGATCTCCGGAGAACGGCTCAGCGCGCGGGCTGCGTGGCCGCCGCGGCTCGGGGTTCGTTCTCCGAGGCCGGTTTGTACGCCCGCCCCGCGGCCTCGATGTGCGCCTTGGCCGCCCTCCCCGCCGCCTCCGGGTCGCCCGCGCGGATTCCGGCGACGATGGCCCGGTGCTGCTCGGTGATCGCGCCGGCCCAGTGAGGGTCGTCGAGGTTGGCCACGGTCGTGACCGCGATGCGGTCCCACACCCGGTGCAGGGTGTCCTCGAGGAACGGGTTGCCGGCCGCCGCTCCGATGGCGCGGTGCAGGGCCAGGTTGGCCTGGGCGGAGGCGTGGGCGTCGTGGGTCTGCACCGCCGCCTCGACCGCGTCGACGGCCTTGTCGAGCGCGTCGATGTCGGCGGGGGCCAGCTGCCCGCGCGCCTGCCGGGTGGCGGCCAGCTCGGCGGCCAGCGCTTCGAGCGTGGCGCGCAGGACGAACAGGTGCTCCGCCTCGGCGACGGTCAGCGCCGCGACGGCGACGCCGCGGGCGGCGGGGATGACCAGCCCTTCGGCCAGTAACCTGCCGATGGCCTCGCGGACGGGAGTGCGGCTGACGCCGAGGTCGGCGGCCACGGCGGCTTCGGTCAGCCGCTGGCCGGGGGCGTATCGCCCCTCCGAGAACCGGTGGCGCAGCGCCACGTAGACCGCATGGGCGCTGCCCGGCTGGGATTCGGAAGAGACCGCCATGCGGCGAGTATACATTGCATGCAATCGCCTCTCGAACACTCTTGACATGCATTGCATGCAATGAATACGTTGCCTCCCAAGCAAGGCAGGGAGCCGGAGGGAGGACGACATGCTCGACCCGCTGCAGCTGCTCGTTCTCGCCGGTGCGGGCTTCCTGGCCGGCGCCGTGAACGGTGTCGCGGGCGGCGGTTCGCTGATCTCGTTCCCCGCGCTCATGGCGATGGGATATTCGCCCATCGCCGCCAACGTCACGAGCGCGCTGGCCACCCTGCCCGGCTACGCGGGCGGGCTGGCCGGCTACCGCGACGAGCTGCCCGCCGTGCGCCCGCGGGTGCCGCGGCTCGCCGTGGTCAGCGCCTGCGGCGCCGCGTGCGGGTCGGCGATCCTGCTCGCCGCGCCCGCCGAGCAGTTCGAGTCGGTCGTCCCGTTCCTCGTCCTCGTCTCCGTCGTCGCCCTTGCTCTTCAGGAGAGCCTGGCCCGGCGCGTCGGCGGGGACAGGGCGGCGGGCGGCGGTCGCGCGCTGCTGGCCGGCCAGTTCGTGGTCGCGATGTACGGCGGCTACTTCGCCGCCGGGCTCGGTGTCATGATGCTCGCCGTCCTGGGCACGTTCCTGGCGGACGACCTGCACAGGCTCAACGCGCTCAAGAGCGCGCTGTCCCTGGTCGTCGGCCTGGTCTCGGCCCTGTGCTTCTCCGTGTTCGGGCCCGTGGAGTGGATCCCGGTCGCTGTCATGTCGCTCACCGGGCTGGCCGGCGGCCGGAGCGGAGTGGTGCTCGCCCGGCGCGTGCCGCCCCACGTCTTACGGTGGCTCATCGTCGGCTTCGGTCTCATCCTGTCCGTCGCGCTCTTCGTGAGGTGACCATGCGCGAACGACCTGATCTTCTCATCACCGGCACCCACCTGATCTCCATGGACTCCGCCGTCGGCGACGTCGCGGACGCCGACGTCCTGGTGCGTGACGGGCGGATCGCCGAGATCGTCCCGCACGCCGGCGCGCGCGACGCCATGGACGCGGAAGTGATCGACGGCACGGGCACGATCATGCTGCCCGGCTTCGTCGACACCCACTGGCACCTGTGGAACTCCCTGCTCCGCGGCACGGTCGGCGACCGTCCCGGCAGCGGCTACTTCACCGTCAAGCGGGCCCTCGCACCCCACTTCGAGCTGGGCGACTTCTACTGGGCGGCCCGGTTCGGGCTGGCCGAGGCGATCAGCGGCGGCATCACGACGGTGCACAACTTCGACCACAACGTGCGCGGTCCCCAGGACGCCGACGCCAACATCCAGGCGCACCTCGACTCCGGCCTGCGCGGGCGCTTCTCGTACGGCCCGCCGGACTCGGCGCCGCCCGAGGCCACCAACGACCTCGACGACCTGCGCAAGCTGCGGGCGCGCTGGCCCGCCGAGCAGCTCGACGGCAGGCTGGACTTCGGCGTCGCGCTGCGCGGGCCGTACCGGACGCCTCCCGAGGTGTACGAGCGCGAGTGGGCCGAGGCCCGCGCGCTCGGGATGCCCATCACCATGCACTGCGACCGGTGCCTGCGCGAGGAGGGCTGCCGCGCCTGCGGCCTCGTACGCCTGGAGGAGCTGGGCCTGCTGGGCGAGGACGTGCAGGTCGTTCACGCCGTGCACGTCGACGCCCGGGACATCGAGGCGCTCGCCCGCACCGGCACCAGGGTGTCGCTGAGCCCGATGACCGAGCTGCGCACGATGGGCTTCCCGCTGCTCACGGAGCTGCTGGAGGCGGGCGTGCCGGTCTCGCTCTCCCTCGACACGCTCGCCATGCCGACCAGTGCCGACATCCTCGGCCACCTGCGCATGATCGTCTCGATGGAGGCGGCGCGTACGGGTTCCGGCACGGTCACCCCGCGCCGGCTGCTCCAGCTGGCCACCATCGACGGGGCCAGGGACCTCGGCCTCCACGACACCATCGGCTCCGTCACCCCCGGCAAGAGCGCCGACCTCGTGATCCTGCGGGGCTCCGACATCAACCTGGTCCCCTCGGGCGACCCGGTGGAGGCGCTCGTCTACACCGGCCAGGTCGACAACATCGACACCGTCATCGCCGACGGCCGCGTGCTCAAACGGCGGGGAGGGCTCGTCCGCGACGACGACGAGCCGGACCCCGTCGCGATGGCGGCGGCCCGCCGGGACGCCCTGCTCGCCAGGGCCGCGGCGGCGGGCGACTGGCCCCCTTCATCGACCACGCCGTCAACCACCGCAGGCGAAGGGAGTCTGCAATGACCGCCCCCCACCCCACGGCCGAGCGGAGCGCGCTCGCGCCCAAAGTAGCCGTCACCATGTTCGGCCTGCTGCTGCTGGCCTACACCATCAACGCCATGGACCGGATGGTCTTCCCCATCCTGCTCGTCGAGGTCCGCGCCGAATACGGCTTCAGCCTGGAGGCGGCGGGCCTGCAGGCCACCGTGTTCGCCATCGGCATGGGCCTGGCCGGACTGCCCGCCGGATACCTCCAGCGCAAGCTCGGGCGCAAGCGCACGATCGTCGTCGGCACGCTGGTGTTCTCGATCGCGACCGCGCTCACCGTGGTCTCGGTCGGGTTCTTCGACATGCTGCTGTGGCGCGTGTTGTCCGGCGTCGGCGAGGCACTCCAGCTCGCGATGATCATCGCCGTCGCGTCGAGCGCCTTCCCGGCCCGCCGCGGCGTGGCGATCGGCAGCGTCAACATGGCCTTCGCGGCCGGCTCGATCATCGGCCCCTCGCTCGGCAGCGTCCTGCTGGAGGGGTACGGCACGTGGCGGGCCCCGATGATCGCCTACGCCCTCATCGGCATCGCGCTGTCGCTGGCCATCGTGTTCCTGGTCTCGCCGCGGCTGACCGAGATCGACCCCGCCGAGAGCACGTCCAGGCACGTCGGCGGCGCCCGCCGGCTCCTGTCGCGCAACCCGCTCGTGCTGGCCGTCATCACGGCCCTGTTCGGGCTGGCCGACTTCGCCTTCATCGGCCTGTACGCCAGCTACCTGCGCGACCAGCTCGACTACAGTCCCGGCGGCGCCGGGTTCGTCATCGGCCTGTCCGGCCTGGCGGCCTTCGCCTCCCCGGCCGGCGGCTACCTGGCCGACCGGTTCAGCCCTCGGGTCGTGCTGACGGTGCTCAACCTCGGCGTGGCCGCCAGCGGGTGCGCCCTCTTCCTCGGGTCCGCGTCCACCCCCTGGCAGGCGACCTTCTCGTTCCTCTTCGGTCTGTTCGCCAGCGCCGGCATGTACGTCGCCGCGGCCAGCTACCTCGTCAAGTCGGCCGGCAGCGAGATCGTCAGCCGGGCCGCCGGGCTCTTCGTCACCTGCATCTACGTGGCGGCCGGCGTCGCGGGCCTGCTCTTCAGCACCCTGGTCGAGGCCACCGGCTGGGTCGGCGCGGGCATGGTGCAGATCGTCGGCTTCTCGGTGCTGGGCGCCGCCCTGGCGCTCGCGTTGCGCCCCGACCTGTTCAGCAAGACCACCACTCCTGAGGTTCACTGATGCTCTGGCAACCCACCCAGGTCACGCTGCCCGTGAGCGGCGGCCCCGACCGTTTCCCCGTACGCCGCGTCTACTGCGTCGGCCGCAACTACCTCGACCACATCAGGGAGATGAAGGAGGGCGACGAGCGCGACGACCCCTTCTTCTTCCAGAAGCCGGCCGACGCGGTCGTCCCCGACGGCGGCGAGGTGCCCTACCCGCCGCAGACCGGGGACCTGCACTACGAGGGCGAGCTCGTCGTCGCCATCGGCGCCGAGGGCGCGGACGTCGGCGTGCGGGACGCGTACGGCCTGGTCTTCGGCCATGCCGCCGGCATCGACCTGACCCGGCGCGACCGGCAGCGGGACTGCCGCGAGCGGGCCCACCCGTGGGAGGCCGGCAAGTCGTTCGACCACTCGGCGCCCTGCGGCCCGATCCTGCCCGGCTCCGACCCGCTGGCCGGAGAGTTGGCGCTCACCGTCAACGGCGAGCGCCGCCAGCACACCGGGCTGGAGCTGATGATCTGGAACGTGCCCGAGATCATCAGCCACCTGTCGCGCTCGTTCCGGCTGATGCCGGGCGACCTGATCTACACCGGCACCCCGGCGGGCGTCGGCCCCGTGCTGCCCGGCGACCGCGTCGGCGTCGAGATCACCGGCCTGCCCTCCCTGACCGTCACCATCGTCGAAGGAGACACCCATGCGCCCCAGCGAACGGCTTGAGTACGACCCCATCGAGGGCCGCCCCGCGCTCCGCCTGCCCGCCGGCAAGCGCATGGCGGTCTGGGTCATCGTCAACGTGGAGACCTGGTCCGACACCGACCCGATGCCGCGGACGGTGCTCACCCCGCCGGCCGGCGGCATCCCCGCCCCCGACGTGCCCAACTGGGCCTGGCACGAGTACGGCAACCGCGTCGGCGTGTGGCGCATGATCGAGGCCATGGACCGGCAGGAGGTGACCGGCACGCTGGCGATCAACGGCCAGGCCGTCACCCACTACCCGCAGATCGCGAAGGCCGCCCAGGACCGCGGGTGGGAGTTCGTCGGCCACGGCTTCACCCAGAAGAACATGCAGAAGGTCGAGGACGAGCGGGCCGACATCCAGGCCACCACGAAGGCGATCGAGACGGCGACGGGCCGCCGCCCGCGCGGCTGGCTCGGCCCCGGGCTGACCGAGACCTGGGAGACCCCCGACATCCTGGTCGAGGAGGGGTACGAGTACGTCTGCGACTGGGTGCTCGACGACCAGCCGGTGGAGCTGGCCACCAGGACGTCGCCCATCGTGAACATCCCCTACACCCAGGAGTGCAACGACGTCGCGATGATGCTGATCCAGCACCATCCGGCCCGCGAGTACTTCCAGCGCGCCGTCGACCAGTTCGACCAGATCTACAAGGACTCAGCGGACTCGGCCAGGGTGATGGCGCTGGTCATGCACCCGTACATCATGGGCGTCCCGCACCGGCTGCGGTATTTCGAGCAGGCGCTGCAGCACATCAGGGCCCACAAGGACGTCGCGTTCATGACCGGCGAGCAGATCCTCGACTGGTATCGGGACGTACGCCGTCCCTGACGGCGCCCCCTCGGGCCGTACCCCTTATCGTCTGGTCGATGACCGGAGACAAGAGGTGGGCCGCCGCCGCGCTGCACGGCGTGGCCAGCGCGAAGGGCAGGCCGGGGCCGGCCAGGACCATGGCGGTGGCCTCCTTGGCCGGCTCGCTCGCCGTCATCCTGCTGGCCACCGCCCTGCCGGTGACCTGATCCCGTGACCTAGCGGGAGGGTTCCCAGCCGCGCCGGGTGGCCGGCCGCGTCTCGTCCCTGCTGCGGTAGACGATGTAGGGCCTGGTGAGGTAGCCGACGGGAGCGGTCAGCATGTGCACCAGCCGGGTGAAGGGCCAGATGGCGAACAACACGAGCGCGCTGAGCGCGTGCAGCTGGAACAGCGGGGGCGCGCTCGCCATCAGCGCCGGTTCCGGACGGAAGTAAAAGATCGACCGGAACCAGGGAGAGACGGTGGTGCGGTAGTCGTAGCCGCCGCCGACGACGTTGGCCACGACCGTCGCGGCCAGGCCGAGGGCGATCGTGAGGGCGAGGACGGCGTACATCAGCTTGTCGTTGCGGGTGGTGGCCATGAAGACCGGGCCCACGGTACGGCGCCGGTAGATCAGGATCGCCATGCCGCCCACCGTCGCCACGCCCGCGATCGTGCCGAGGACGACGGCGAGCAGGTGGTAGAGCCCTTCGCTGATGCCCACCGCTTCGGTCCAGCTCTTGGGGATGACGAGGCCGCCGATGTGGCCCAGCGCGACGACGAGGATGCCGAAGTGGAACAGCGGGCTGCCGACGCGCAGCAGCCGTGACTCGTACATCTGGGAGGAGCGGGTGGTCCAGCCGAACTTGTCGTAGCGGTAGCGCCACACGTGGCCGAGCACGAACACGGTGAGCGCCACGTACGGCAGGACCACCCAGAGCAGGATGCTCATCGGCCGGCCTCCATGGTCGCGTAGGGTTCCAGGCCGACGGCCTCGGCGGGTGGCCCCTCTTCCGCCAGCCGCAGCGCGGCTTCCCGTTCGCGGGCGCGGGCCGGGGGCAGGGTGGCCAGGACGGCGGCGACGACGCCGGCGTACGGTGAGCGCTCGTCCTCCAGCGCCGCGCGCAGCACTTCCATGCCGGCGCGGTGCTCGGTCATCAGCCGCCGGGCTGGGCGGACGGCGCCGCGTGCCGACAGCTCGCACACCACGGCCAGGTGGTCGGGCAGCTCGCCGTCGGCGAGCTCGAAGCCCGCGGTGTGCAGCGCGTGCTTGAAGCGCAGCAGTGCGGCGCCGCGTTTGCGGGTGTCGCCGTAGGCGTAGTAGGTGAGGTACGGGCAGCAGCGCCGTTTCAGGTCGAAGGTCGCCACGTAGTGGGCGGCCAGGTCCGCCTGAGGAGTGCCGGCGGCGTGTCCGAGGAAGGCCGACAGGCGGTCGCGGACCTCCCCCGAGGGCAGCGCGGCCACCGCCTCGACCAGCACCTGCCGGGAACCGTAGAGCCGCTCGTCGGGGTAGCCCAGCAGCACCGAGGCCACCATGTGGGCACTGCGCAGGTCGCCGTCGTTCACTTCTTCCTCCTGGGGAACAGCCCGTCGGGCGTGCCTTTGCCGTCCCAGTTGAGCAGGTTGACCCGGCCGCGCAGCTCGTCGGCCTCGTCGAGTTCGTCGCCTGCCTGCCGCTCGCGCAGGGCGTGGAAGCTCTCCACCGCGATCGGCGACGGCCGCCCCGACGCCTCGCCGAACGGGCCGGCCATGCCGGGGCCGCCCTCGTAGTCGAGGCTGCAGCCGGTGGCCGTCTCCTCCAGCCGGGCGCCCTGCTCGGCGTGCGCCTTCGGGATGACGTACCGCTCGTCGTAGGGGGCCAGGGCCAGCAGCCGGTGCATGTCCTCGATGCGCGGGCCGTCCATGCCGACGGCCGCGGCGATCGACTCGTCGGGGTCCTGGCCCAGGTTGAGCCGGCGCATGTACGAGCGCATCGCGGCCAGGCGGCGCAGCACCGCGCGCACCGGTTCTGGGTCGCCGGCGGTGAACAGCTCGGCCAGGTAGCCGATCGGGATGCGCAGCGCCTCGATGGCGCCGAACAGGTTGCCGGCGTCCTCGCCGTCGTGCCCGGACTCGGAGAGCACGTCCACGACGGGCGACAGCGGCGGGATGTACCAGACCATCGGCATCGTGCGGTATTCGGGATGCAGCGGCAGCGCCACCCCGTAGTCGAAGATCAGCTTGTGGATCGGGGACGTGCGGGCGGCGTCCAGCCAGTCATCGGGGATGCCCGACCTGCGGGCCGCCTCGATCACCTCGGGGTCGTGGGGGTCGAGCAGGACACCTTTCTGCGCCTGGTACAGGTCCTTCTCGTCCGGAACGGAGGCCGCCGCGGCCACCCGGTCGACGTCGTACAGGACGAGCCCGATGTAGCGCAGCCGCCCGACGCACGTCTCCGAGCAGACCGTGGGGATGCCCACCTCGACGCGCGGGAAGCAGAACGTGCACTTCTCGGCCTTGCCGGTGCGGTGGTTGAAGTACACCTTCTTGTACGGGCAGCCGGTCACGCACATCCGCCACCCCCGGCAGCGGTCCTGGTCGACCAGCACGATGCCGTCTTCTGAGCGCTTGTACATCGCCCCCGACGGGCAGGACGCCACGCAGGAGGGGTTGAGGCAGTGCTCGCAGATGCGCGGCAGGTAGAACATGAACGCCCGCTCGAAGTCCAGCTTCACCTGGTCCGACACCTTGCGCAGCACCGGGTCGGCGGGCGCCAGCTCGGGGCCGCCGGCCAGGTCGTCGTCCCAGTTCGCGCTCCAGCTGATCTTGGTGGGCCGGCCGGTGATGAGCGAGCGGGGCCGCGCCACCGGGGTGTCGTCCTGCATGGGCGCGGAGAACAGCTGGTCGTAGTCGTAGGTCCAGGGCTCGTAGTAGTCCTGGATGGAGGGCATCAGCGGGTTGGCGAAGATGGAGAGGAGCTTCCTGAGCCGGCCGCCCGCCTTGAGTTTCAGCCGGCCGCGCCGGTTGAGTTCCCAGCCGCCCTTCCACCGGTCCTGGTCCTGGTAGGTGCGGGGGTAGCCCTGGCCGGGGCGGGTCTCGACGTTGTTGAACCAGACGTACTCGGTGCCCGAGCGGTTGGTCCAGGCCTGCTTGCAGGTGACCGAGCAGGTGTGGCAGCCGATGCACTTGTCCAGGTTCATCACCATGGCCAGCTGCGCCATGACGCGCATCAGTAATCGACCTCCTGGCTGCGGCGGCGGATCACGGTGACCTCGTCGCGCTGGTTGCCGGTCGGCCCCAGGTAGTTGAAGGCGAAGCTCAGCTGCGCGTAGCCGCCGATCAGGTGGGTGGGTTTGATGAGGAGCCGGGTCAGGGAGTTGTGGATGCCGCCGCGCCGGCCGGACGTCTGGCTCTTGGGCACGTCCACCACGCGCTCCTGGGCGTGGTACATGTACACCGTCCCTTCGGGCATCCGGTGCGAGACGACCGCGCGGGCCACGACGACGCCGTTGCGGTTGACCGCCTCCACCCAGTCGTTGTCGGCGATGCCCGCCTTCGCCGCGTCGGCCGGGCTCATCCAGATGTTCGGCCCGCCCCGCGACAGCGTCAGCATGAGCAGGTTGTCCTGGTATTCGGAGTGGATCGACCACTTGGAGTGCGGCGTGAGATAGCGCACGGCGATGCCGTTCTCGCCGCTCTCCCCCACGCCGGGCTCGCCGAACATCGCGGTCATGTCGAGCGGCGGCCGGTAGGCCGGCAGGGCTTCGCCGGCCTCGTGGATCCAGTCGTGGTCGAGGTAGAAGTGCTGGCGGCCGGTGAGCGTGTGCCAGGGTTTGCGGTGCTCGACGTTGATGGTGAAGGCCGAGTAGCGGCGGCCGCCGGTCTCGATGCCCGACCACTCCGGCGACGTCGTCACCGCCACCGGCCTGGCCTGCGTGTCGGCGAACGTGATCTGCTTGTGCTCGTCGGCCAGCCCGTCGAAGGACGTGCCCGTGCGGCGGGCCAGCGTGGCGAACCCCTGCGCGGCCAGGCGCCCGTTCGTGGTGCCCGACAACCCCAGGATCGCCTCGCACAGGTCGATGTCGCGGGCCAGCGACGGCCGCCCGGCCGCCACGCCGCCGCGCACGGCGCCGTTCCTGCGGCGCAGTCGCTCCACCTCCTCGCCCACCTGGAACGTCAGCCCCTTGGTGGTGGCGCCGAGGGTGTCCAGCAGCGGGCCGAGCGCGGCCATCTTGTCGGCGACGGCCGCGTAGTCGCGCTCCACGATCGTGATCTTCGGGAAGTTCCTGCCCGGTTCAGGGATGGTCCCGGCGCGCCGCCAGTCGTCCACGCGGCCGTGCGGGGTGGCGTACTCGTCGGGGGTGTCGTGCAGCAGCGGCGCCGCCACCAGGTCGCGGCGCACCCCGAGGTGGGTGGCGGCCAGGGTGCTGAACGCCTTGGCGATGGCGTGGAAGGCGGCGAAGTCGGTACGCGTCTGCCAGGGCGGGTCGATGGCCGGGCTGAAGGCGTGCACGAACGGGTGCATGTCGGTCGAGGACAGGTCGTGCTTCTCGTACCAGGTGGCGGCGGGGAGCACGATGTCGGAGAACAACGTCGTGGACGTCATCCGGAAGTCCAGCGACAGCAGCAGGTCGAGCTTGCCGCGCGGCGCCTCCGGCCGCCAGGTCACCTCGTCGGGCCGCTGCTCGGGCGCGGCCTCGACGGCCCGCAGCGACGCGTCGGCGCCCAGCAGGTGCCGCAGGAAATACTCGTCGCCCTTGGCCGACGAGCCCAGCAGGTTGGCCCGCCACACGGTCAGCACGCGCGGCCAGTTGGCGGGCGCGTCCGGGTCCTCGCAGGCGAAGCCCAGCTCGCCGGAGGCGGCCCGGCCCGCGACGTACGCGCCCGGCTCCTGCCCCGACGCCGCCACCTCGTCGGCCAGGTCGAGCGGGTTGCGGTCGAAGGTCGGATACGACGGCATCCACCCCATGCGGGCCGAGGCCGACATCAGGTCGGCGGTGGACCTCCCGGCGAACGCGCCCCGGCCCAGCGGCGACGCGACGGTGTCGGCGCTGTAGGTGTCGTAGCGCCACTGGTCGGTGTGCAGATACCAGTACGCCGTACTGATCATGTGCCGGGGCGGGCGCGACCAGTCCAGGGCCGACGCGAGATGCGCCCACCCGGTGATCGGCCGGGCCTTCTCCTGGCCGACGTAGTGGGCCCAGCCGCCGCCGTTGACGCCCTGGCAGCCGGTCAGCGTGGTCAGCGCGAGGAAGGAGCGGTAGATCTGGTCGGCGTGGAACCAGTGGTTCGCTCCCGCCCCCATGATGATCATCGACCGGCCGCCGGACTCCTCCGCGTTCGTGGCGAACTCGCGGGCGATCCGGGCCGCCCTCGCCGCCGGCACGCCGGTGATGCCCTCCTGCCAGGCCGGCGTGTACGGCTGCGCCGCGTCGTCGTAGCCTCGCGGCCACTCGCCCGGAAGGTCGCGCGGCACCCCGTACTGCGCCATGAGCAGGTCGAACACGGTCGTGACCAGGTGCCCGCCCACCTCCATGACCGGCACGCCCCGGTGCAGCACGCCGCCCGGCAGGTCGAAGCGGGGCAGGGCGACCTTCACCGCCTGCCCGCCGAGCAGCGTGAGCGCCGGGTCGACCGCGCCGAGGTCCAGGTTCCACCGGCCCTCGCCGTCGGGGCGGTAGCGGAAGCCGAGCGAGCCGTTGGGCACCACCGGCTCGCTCGTGCGCGCGTCGATGAGCACCGTCTTGAACGCGTCGCCCTCGCCCTCGCGCAGGTCGGCGTCGGTGAGGAACTTGTCGGGCACGTACCCGCCGCTGTCGTGCTCGCGCAGCCGCACCAGGAACGGCAGGTCGGTGAAGCGTTTGGCGTAGCCGGTGAAGGCAGGGGTCTCGCGGTCGGCGAAGAACTCCTTGAGGATCACGTGGCCCATCGCCATGGCCAGCGCCCCGTCGGTGCCGGGACGGGGGGCCAGCCACTCGTCGCCGAACTTGGCGGCGTCGCTGAAGTCGGGACTGACGATGACGACCTTCTGGCCCCGGTAACGTGCCTCGGTCATGTAGTGCGCGTCGGGGGTGCGGGTGACGGGCACGTTGGAGCCCCACACCAGCAGGTAGGAGGCGTCCCACCAGTCGGCCGACTCGGGCACGTCGGTCTGGTCGCCGAACACCTGGGGCGAGGCCACCGGCAGGTCGGCGTACCAGTCGTAGAACGACAACATCGCGCCGCCGATCAGCGAGACGAACCGGGCGCCGGCCGCGTGCGAGGCCATCGACATGGCGGGGATCGGGGAGAAACCCGCGACGCGGTCGGGGCCGTACTCCCTGATCGTGTGCACGTGGGCCGCTGCGACGATCTCGACGGCCTCGTCCCAGCCGATCCTGACCAGCCCGCCCTTGCCGCGCGCCGACTGGTAGCGCTCCCGCCTGGCGGGATCCGTGGTGATCTCCGCCCACGCCTCGACCGGGTCGCCGAGCCTGGCCCGCGCCTCGCGGTACATCTCCACCAGGACGCCGCGCGCGTAGGGGTATCGCACCCGGGTGGGCGAGTAGGTGTACCAGGAGAAGGCGGCGCCGCGCGGGCAACCGCGCGGCTCGTACTCGGGCCGGTCGCCGCCGACGCTCGGGTAGTCGGTCTCCTGCGCCTCCCAGGTGATGATCCCGTCCTTGACGTAGACCTTCCACGAGCACGAGCCCGTGCAGTTCACGCCGTGGGTCGAGCGCACCACCTTGTCGTGGCTCCAGCGGTCGCGGTAGAACGCGTCACCCTGGCGCCCGCCCACCTGGTGCAGGGTGCGCAGATCCGGCGAGACCGTCCCGGACCGGAGATGCCGCCCCATCTTCAGCAACGCGTCGCTGACAGGCCCGTCCATCGCCGTCATATCACTCGTCTTCCTGCCGTCACGAAGCCGACATGCCAGGCACTGCTGTCGTAGCCCAGGAGGGAGTAGGAAAACGTGGAACGGCCGACAAGGCGGCTTTCCTGATTAAAACTTCGGTGAAGTTAGGTCAGGCGGGGAAACCGATGGAATGGGTGTCCATGAATTCGCGGATCCCCTCGATGCCCATCTCCCGGCCCATGCCGCTGTGGTTGAAGCCGCCGAACGGCGCCCGCTCGTCCAGGCTCCCGGCTCCGTGCGCGTTGACGAACGTGTAACCGGTCCGCAGCCGCGCGGCCAGGGCGGCGGCACGGCCGGGATCGTCCGTCCACACCGAGGAGCACAACCCCGACCAGGTGTCGTTCGCGCGGGCCACGGCGTCGTCCTCGTCGTCGAACGGCAGGATCGGCAAGGTCGGGCCGAACTGCTCCTCGGTCACCACCCGCGTGTCGTCGGCGGGGTCGAGCACCAGCGACGGGCGCAGGAAGTTGCCCCTGGACAGGTCGGCGCCCTCGGCGGGCGCGCCGAACTCGCGCACCTCGGCCCCCGACGAGCGGGCCTGGCCGAGGAGCTCCCGCACGTACGCCAGCTGCCGCCCGCTGTGCAGGGGCCCCATGGTCACCCGCTCGTCCAGGCCGTGGCCCAGCCGGGTCGCGGCGAGCAGCCCGGACAGGCCCTCCACGACCTCGTGGTAGCGCGACCGGTGCACGTAAAGGCGCTTGATCGCCATGCAGATCTGCCCGGTCGAGTCGAACGTGCCCGCGAACAGGCGGTGCATCGCGTCAGGGCCGAGATCGGCGTCGTCCAGCACGATCGCCGGGTCGTTGCCGCCCAGCTCCAGCGCCACCCGGGTCAGCGAGTCGGCGGCCATGGACATGATGCGCTTGCCGCCGGCCGGGCTGCCGGTGAAGCAGACCTTCCTGACCCGGTCGTCCTGGATCAGCGCCGCGCCGATCTGCGCGTCCGCGCCGGTGACGACGTTGAGCACGCCGGGCGGCAGCGCGCGCGCCACCACCTCCACCGTGCGCACGGTCGCCAGCGGGGTCGTGGGCGGCGGCTTCACCACGACGGTGTTGCCGGCGATCAGCGCCTGCGGCAGCGAGGCGGCCAGGATCGCCAGCGGCCAGTTGAACGGCACGATGATCGTCACCACGCCCAGCGGCACGTAGGAGACCTCCGTGCGGTACGGCGGCGCCGGAAGCGTGGTCACCCGCCCGACCTCGCCGGCCAGCCCCGCGGCCAGCCGGAAACGGTGCTCGAAGACGACGGAGTCGATGTGGGACTCCAGCCGGATCTTGCCGTTCTCGCGGGTGAGGATCTCGGCCGTCGCCGCGCGTTCCGCCTCCAGCGGAGCCAGCGCGGCGATCAGCGCCGCCGCGCGCTCCTCCGGAGTGCGGGCCGACCAGGCGGGGAACGCCCGGTGGGCGGCGGCGACCGCCGACGTGGCCTGCTTGGCGTCGGCGGCGGCCGCGTAGCCGACGACCGACGTGCCGTCGGCCGGGTCGATCACCTGCAGCGAGTCGCCCGCGCCGTGGCTCTCGCCGTCGATGTAGAGCTCGGTGCGGATCTCGGGTAGCTGGTCCAGCGGCGTCATCGACTGTCACCTCAGCGTCGTCCCAGGCCCGTATCACCGGACCCGTCGGCTTTGGCGTCATGCTACAGCGGCTTCACCGGGGGTCCTCGTGGTCATCCGACCCGTTCCGTCCGGTGCGATCCGGCAAGACCGACCGCGACAGACGACGTAGGCGGTCGCCGCCGAGCAACCGCCAGGCGGCCTGGGCGCCGAGGCTGGTGTCGACGTGCCGGCGCATGACGGCGGCGGCGCCCTCCCCGTCACCCGCGATCACCAGCTCGACCAGCGCCTCGTGCTCGGCGGCCGAGCGGTCGCGGGCCTCCTGGTCGCGCCCGGCCTCCAGCGCCAGCCGGCGGTAGCGGTCTGATTTGTCCCACAGGCCGTCGAGCGTCTGGATGAGCAGGTCGTTGTGCGAGGCCGAGCAGAGGGCCCGGTGGAACGCGCGGTGGGCGGCGAGGTGCTCGTAGGCGGGATTGCCGGGCAGCGGCTCGAGCCCTTGCCCGGCGGCGCGCATCGCGGCGATGTCGGCCCTGGTACGGCGCTCCGCGGCCAGCGCGACCGCGAGAGGGTCGAGGGAACGCCGCAGCTCCAGCAGGTCGCGTGCCTCTTCCGCGGCGAGCGGGGCGACGCGGGCGTCGCGGTGGGCGTCCAGCTCGACCAGCCCTTCACTCTTGAGGCGGCGCAGGGCCTCGCGCAGGGGAGTGGTGCTGATGCCGATGTCGCCGGCCAGCCGTGCCTGCGCGATGACGGAGGCGGGCGGCAGCTCGCCGGAGAGAATGAGCTCCTTGACCCGCAGGTAGGCGTGGTCCGCCTTGGTGAGGTGCGGGGTGAGGTGGGGGGCGGGGTGGGATTCGGCCGCTGGTCCGGTCATCGTCGTCCTAGGTTATTACCCATGCACGGCCCGCGGGCCTCACCGGACGTGCGGATCGGCGGGAGGCGGCGTCCCGGAGCCGGGAGTGAGCAGACCCGTCTCGTACGCGAGGACGACGAGCTGGGAACGGTCACGGGCGCCCAGCTTGGTCAGCAGCCGGCCCACGTGAGTGCGGGCGGTCGCCGGGCTGATGAACAGCCGCTCGCCGATCTCGGCATTGCTCCGGCCCGCGCCGACCTCCGCCAGCACCTCCCGTTCGCGTTCCGTCAGGCGGTCGAGCCGCTCAGGCGACGACGGGCGAGGACCGGTCGCGGCGGCCCGCATGACGCGCCGGGTGACGGCGGGCGACAGCAGCGCGTCGCCACTGGCCACGATCCGCACCGCCTCCCGCATCCGCTCGGGGCTGGTGTCCTTGAGCAGGAAGCCCGCGGCCCCGGCCCGGATCGCCTCCTGGATGTTCTCGTCGGTGTCGAAAGTGGTGAGCACGATCACGTGGACGTCGCGGAGCGCCGGGACGGCCATGATCCGCCGGGTGGCGTCCAGCCCGTCGGGGCCGGGCATGCGGATGTCCATGAGCACCACGTCAGGGCGGAGCCTGGCCACCAGCTCGACACCCGCGTCGGCGCCGCTCGCGTCGCCGGCCACGACGATGTCGTCGGCGCGTTCGAGCAGCAGCCGCAGCCCCTCCCTGACGAGGTGCTGGTCATCGACGATCACGACCCGGATCATGCGCGGTCCTCCAGCGGGACACTCGCCTCCACCACGAATCCTCCCTCGCCGGGCGACGACGTCCGAAGGCCGCCGCCGAGCAGCGCCAGCCGCTCGCGCATCCCGGTCAGCCCCCACCCCGGCGGCCCCGCGGCGCCCGCGGCTCCGCGGCCGTCGTCGCTCACGCGCAGCAGCAGGGCGTCCGTCCCGTAGTCCAGGTCGATGCGGACCGTACGGGCGCCGGCGTGCCGCAGGACGTTGCTCAACGACTCCTGCACCACCCGGTAGGCCGTCGCGTCCGAGATCGCGGGCAGCCGCTCGGGCCGGCCCGAGGTCCGCACGCCGACGTCGAGCCCCGCCGCGGTGGCCGTCGCCACGAGTGCGCCGAGCGCGTCCAGCCCCGGTGCCGGGCCGTCGTCGGGATCGCCCGCGCGCAACGCTCCCAGGGTCAGCCGCAGCTCGCGGCCCACGTCGCTGCACGCCGACCTGGCCGCGGCGAGCGAGCGCTCGGCCACGTCGGGGTCGTCGCGCAGCGACTCGCGCGCCACGTCCGTGTGCAGCGAGATCACCGACACCGTGTGCGCCATCAGGTCGTGCAGATCCCTTGCGATGCGCAGACGCTCCTGCTCCACCCGCCGTGCCGCCTCCCGCTCGCGCTCCAGGCGGGCGGCGTGCTCCTGCCGGGCCAGTTCCGCGCGCCAGGCACGCCGGGCCCGCACGCCGTCGCCCAGCGCGATCGCGGCGGCCATGAGGCCCGCGGAGGTGGTGGTCTCGAAACCGAGGAGGTAGGCCAGGTCGTCGCCCTCCAGGATGCGCTGTGCGGTCGAGACGACGAGCAGGGCGACGGCCGTACCGATGGACCAGCGCGGCCTGCCCTGCTCCGCCGCGGAGTACAGCGCCGCGGCGAGCGGTGCGGCCAGCCCGATCGGCGGGTAGGACAGCATGTAGTAGACGATCAGCGCCGCGGCCGTGAGCAGGAGCGTCGCCACCGGCCAGCGCCGGCGGGCGAACATGAGGACGGCGAACGACGCGCCGAACGCGTACGCGGCCGGGCCAGGGCCGGCCGACGCGCTGCCGACGTCGGCCGTGATGGCGGTGCCGACCACGACGAGCACCAGCATGGCCAGGCCGAGGTCGACCGCCGGCTCGCGGCGGGCCGGTGATTCGACCCGCACGCCCGGCTCGTGGCGGGCTGGTGATTCGACCCGCACGCTTCCTCCGTCATCGTCGTGGGCGGGGCCGGAAGCCCGGCACGATCCTGCTGATCAGCCAGGCCGCCGCGCCGACGGCCGCGCCGACCGCGAGCCCGGTCACCAGGCTGCTGCCCAGCGAGAAGGCCCGGAGCACCAGCCCTTCCGCGGCGGGGGAGAGCGCGCCGGCGAGGTTGCCTCCCAGGTGGGGAGGGTCGCCGCCGAAGGCTCGTGCCCAAAATAGCTGATGGGCCAGACCCAGCAGGACACCGTAGGCGGCCCCCACGGCGAGCAGCGTCACGAACGGGTTGGGCACCCGCTTCCAGAGCACCACCGCCGCCCAGACGGCGATCGGGACGAACACCAGCAGCGCGTTGCCCACCGGGCCGACGAGCTTCAGGTCGTGGGCGACCACGCGTGGCACGCCGAGCAGCGCGAGCCCCCACACGGCCCAGACCGTGATGCCGAGCCGGGCCGTCACGACGAGCCTCCCGCGGGCGCGGCGGCGGCCAGGGCACGGCCGCGGTGCAGACGCCACAGGCCGGTGAAGGCCAGGGTGGCGGTCACCGCGCTCATCGCCAGCCGCCCCCAGTGGCCGGTCTCGAACTCCAGCGCCGTCTGCCGCAACACCTCCGCGGAATGGACCGCGGCGCCCTCCTCGAACATGATGTCGTTACGCGGCCAGAAGTAGAGCGCCGAGAACAGGAACTCGCCCAGCAGCAGTGACAGCAGGCTCCCGCCGGCCCACAGCCGGGTGTCGCGCACCGGCCAGGCCAGCGCCAGGGCGGCCACCGAGGCGACCACGGTCACCGCGCCCATCGGCGGGAAGAAGTCCGCGGGGCCGGTCACCACGAAGAACTCCATCGACTCCGCGAGCGAGGCGGGCACGTCGTGGAAGACGTTCGGATAGATGACGACCGTCTCCACGGCGATGCCGCCGAACGCCACCATGGCGATCCAGACGTACACGGTGAGGACGGCGGGGGTGAGGCGTTGTCGCATCGGGCTCACTTCGGTGGTCGGAGGCGCGGACCTGGTCAGGTCCAGGACCCGGTCAGGTTACGAACCGGGCCTCCCGCCCGTCGTCCGCCTCCAAGCCCTCCCGACGTACGCGTTTCGACGTATCAGCCCAGGCGGCGGGGCCCCGTCACCCGGGGGTGAGGCGCAGGACGGCGCGGTCGCCGGAAAGGTGGGTGAGGTCGAGCCGCAGGTCGTTGACGCGGCCCGTCTCGCCGGGGGAGAGCACCAGGTCGCCCTCGTCGCGGCAGCGGCCGTTGACGCAGTTGCTGCTGATGCTGGCCTGCATGCCCTGGACGCTCAGCCTCCCCGTCGAGCCCCTGAGCGTGATCCGCGCTCCGTCCGGCTGCAGGGCGCCGATGGTCAGCTGCCGCACCCCGAACCGCCCGTCGATGGTGAGCTCGTCGCCGGCCCGGATCTCGATCTCGCAGTCGGCGTCCTCGCACGACGACAGCTCGCGCCCGTCGGCGGCCTGGAATCCGGCGGGCGTCTCCTCCGGGCTCGCGGCGGGTGCGCTGGGTGAGGCGGGGAGGCGCGCCGCCGGCGTGGTGGGCGTGGCGGCGCAGCCGCTGACCACGATCAGCAGGAAGGCGGTGGCGGCGGGCCGGGCGAGGATCGGCATGACGCTCCTAGTCAGGTCGTGGGCTCATCGGGCGGGCGGTCTTTCCCCATGGAGAAGATAACCCTCCGAGACGATCCGAATCCGGACGGCGACGGATCGGCGTGGCACGTCGGCGCGTACGACCATTCGGTCGGCGCCGGCGGCCCACACGGCCGGGAATCTCGCGCTTGGCCGGAGAATCGGCAGATCTCCAGCCGATCGTTCGGTCTATATGGCGGTCCTGTGACAAAAGGTCGATTCTTGATCGCGGTGACCAACCATTCGGAAGGGGCAGCACATGCCGGATTTCCAGCACGAACACGTCGTGGTCCGCTCCGGCAGCCGGTCCGGCCTGCCGGTGATCATCGCGGTGCACTCGACGAAGCTCGGCCAGGCGGTCGGCGGATGCCGCGTCTGGCGCTACGCCGACTGGCGTGACGGGCTCGCCGACGCGCTGCGCCTGTCGGCCGCGATGACCGCCAAGTGCGCCGTGGCCGGGCTGGCGAACGGCGGCGGCAAGACCGTCGTCGCCCTGCCCGCGGACGCCGACCTGGACGCGGCGACGCGCCGGATGGTGCTGCACGACGTCGCGGACGCGATCACGTCCCTGTCCGGCACGTACGCGACCGGCCCCGACGTCGGGACGACCCCCGAGGACATGGCCGTCATCGGGGAACGGACCCCGTACGTGTTCTGCAAACCCGAACGGCACGGCGGCAGCGGCGGCTCCTCGGAGGCCACCGCGCTCGGCACGCTGGCGGCCCTGCGCGCCGTGCGCCGGCGGCTGCACGGCACGGCGGCGTTCACGGGCGCGCGGCTGGCGGTCGTGGGACTGGGCAGCGTCGGCATGCGGCTGGCCCGCCTGCTCGCCGCCGAGGGGGCCGAGCTCGTGGTCGCCGACATCGACCCGGCCAGGCGGCAGGAGAGCGACGCGCTCGGCGCCACCTGGGTCTCGCCCGAGGAAGCGCTCACCGCGGAGGTCGACATCGTCGTCCCCGCGGCGCTCGGCGGCGTGCTCACCGCGGACGTCGTACCCGATCTGCGCTGCGCCGCCGTCGCGGGACCGGCCAACAACCAGCTCGCCACGGAGAAGGTGGCGGATCTGCTGCACCGGCGCGGCATCGCGTGGGTGCCCGACCACGTCGTCAGCGCGGGCGGCGTGATCAACACGCTCGCCGTGGAGCTGCACCACGAGAGCGCCGACGAGGCTCATAAGCGGGTCGAGGCGATCGAGCACACCGTCGCCGACCTCCTGCACACGGCCGCACTCCAGCGGGTGACCCCCGCCCAGGCCGCGACTGAGCTGGCCCGCCTCCGCCTGGCCTCCGCCTGAGGCGTTACGGACGCGGGGACGCCGGGCCGCGGATGAGCCGGGCGACGCGCAGTCCCGCCCAGAGCAGCAGGGCCAGCACGCCGACGAGCACGTACTCGATGGCCGGGATCCTGATCGCCTCGCCGGCGCCGCCGAGGAGGTCGCCGCGCAGGGCGTACACGACCATGAGGGAGACCGCGTAGCAGGCGGCCAGCAGCAGGCGCGCGGCGCGCGAGAGCCCCAGCCCGTGCATCTGGGTGATCAGGAAGACGCCGAGGAAGCCGAACAGGAACATCGGCCACATCCCGTCGGGGCCTGAGGTCATGACGGCCACGAGGGTGCCGTGCACCACGACCGTCAGCTCCAGCGTCAGCGTCCACCAGCGGTTGGTGTGGGCGCGGGTGAGGAACAGGCTGCCCTGCAGCAGCAGGAGGAACATGTAGAAGAAGCCGACCAGGTGGCCGCTGGTGGCCTCCGCCGGGTGGTACCAGAAGGTGTACACCGCCGCCCAGCTGAACAGGTAGCCGTGATAGCGGCGGGCGAAGTCGACGACCTCCCGGCCGAGGGGCGCGGGCCTGCCGAGGAACAGGCCGCGGCGGCGGTTCTCCATGAGCAGGACGACGACCAGGAGGAGCACCACGGAGCCCTGGGAGCTGTAGATCGACACGTCCTGGGCCAGGCCGTCGTAGAAGAGGTGGGTCTGCAGCGTGTGCAGGGCGACGAAGCCGGTGTTGACGGCCAGGGCGACGACGTTGACCGGGTGCAGCCCGGCTGCGTGGCGGCGCACCCTGGTCTGCGCGTAGAAGATCATCCACCAGAACGCGACCTGGTGGGCGGCGTATCCCGTCCAGGCCGACAGCCTGGTCCACACGGTGGGCTCGGGCAGTTTCCAGTAGTACCAGGAGGCGCCCTGGTCGGGCAGGAGCGTGATGCCGTGCAGTCGCTGGCCGAACAGCCAGATCAGGCCGGTCAGCACGGCGCTGGCCGCCACCCCGGCCGCCAGCGCCGTGCCCGGCCGCACCGTGCTCAGCGCGTGCTTCGTGCCGTAAGGTATTTCCACCATCGAAATATATAGGGAGGGTTGTGAGCCCTTACGAGGTGATGGTGCTGATTCGCCGGCTCAACGTGGAGAGCGACCGATTCGTCGAGGGCTTCGCCGTGGCCCACCGGCTGCACCGCACCGACCTGAACGCCCTGGTGGAGATCCATGACGCGCACCACGCCGGTCATGCGCTCTCGCCCGGCGAGCTGGGCGCGAAGCTCAACCTCAGCGCGCCCGCCACCACGGCCCTCATCGACCGGCTGGAGCAGGCCGGCCATGCCGGACGCCGGCGCAGCGCCACCGACGGCCGCAAGGTCGAGGTCGTCATCACCGAGCGCGCGGTCGAGCTGGCGCGCACGTTCTTCGCCCCGCTGGGGCGCCACCTCACCGCCGTGGTCGAGGAGTTCGGCCCGGAGGAGCGGGAGACCATCGGCAGGTTCCTCACCCGCGGCATCGAGGCCACCGTGGCGGCCCGGGGGGACCACGGGGCATGAAGAAGATCGTGATCACCGGGGGCACCCGCGGCCTCGGGCGCGGCCTGGCCCGCGCGCTGCTGGAGCAGGGCCACCAGGTGGTGGTGTGCGGCACCACCCAGGCCGGCGTCGCCGCGGTCACCGCCGAGCTCGGCGTGCCCGCCCTCGTGGCGGACGTCACCGACCGCCCCCAGGTCCAGGCGCTCTGGGACGAGGCCGTACGCCGCTTCGGCCGCGTCGACATCTGGGTCAACAACGCCGGGGTGCCCCACCATCGCCTCCCGCTGTGGCGGCTGCCCGAGCCCGAGGCGCGCACGGTGGTGGAGGTCAACCTGCTCGGCGTGCTGAATGGGTGCGCCGTCGCGGCGGCGGGGATGGCGGCGCGGGGCGGCGGCCACATCTGGAACATGGAGGGCCTGGGCAGCGACGGCCGCATCGTGCCCGGCCTCGGCGTCTACGGCGCCTCCAAGCGCGCAGTCACCTACCTGACCTGGGCCCTGGCCAAGGAGGCTCCCGACGGGGTGACGGCGGGCCTGCTCAGCCCGGGCATGGTGGTCACCGACCTGCTGACGTACGGCTACTCGGGCGACGACTTGGGCGGCGATTCCGGCGGCGACTCGGAGGCGGCGCGGGGGCGCGCCTCTGAGATCTTCGCGATCCTGGCCGATCCGGTCGACACCGTGGCGCCGTGGCTGGCACGGCGCGTCGTCAGCCGGGCGAAGAACGGCGCCCACGTCCGCCGGCTGACGACCGCCAAGATCGCCTACCGGTTCGCCAGGGCGCCCTTCGCCAGGCGGTGTCCCCGGAAGTGACGGGTTCCGGACACCAGCGTTGATCAAGTAACGGCCTGACTCGTTAGGCTGCGTGGGTCGCACGTCGCCCATCGGATCACCGGCGGGCCCCCGCAGGCGGCGAAGGATCGATGCGAGGTGACGGTTGGCTGGCGAGGCGGCGCGGCTGCTGGAGCACTTCGGCCGCCGCTACGCGGCCGCGGTGCGCCTGGCCACGATCGCGCCGATCGTCGCCATCGCCCTGTTCCGCGCCCCGCCCGAGAACGTCGCGGCCACCGCGGTGGCGGCCGCCGCCGCGGCGGCGTGGACCTGCGGCTACGCATGGTGGTTACGCGCGGGACGCGGGCACGCGGCGGTCGCCCTCGACGTGGTCGTCCTGCTGGGCCTGTACACGAGCATCTTCCTGACCGACGCCGTCGAGGACCGTAACACCGGGTGGCTGCGGCTGCTGATCACGTTCGCCTGCGTGACGTGCCAGTGGCACGCCCCGCCGCTCGTGGGAGGCCTCGCGGCGGTGGCGACAGCGGGCGGGGCGGTGGCCTTCCTCACGGTGGCGGGAGCGGCCCAGGTGGACAACACGCTGGTCACGGGGACGGTGTGGGCGCTACCGGCCGCCGGGCTGTCCAGAGCGGCCTGGGTGCTCGTCCACCGCGCCGCGGAACGCGCGGACCGGATGGCCGCAGAGGCCGAACGGGCACGCGCCGAGTCTCAGGTGGCCGAGGCGGTCAGGGCCGAGGAACGCGAGCTCGGCAACTCGCTGCACGACACGGCGGCCACGACCCTGCTGATGGTCGGCATCGGGCAGGTGCGCTCGGACGCGGAGTGGCTGGCCCCGCAGGCGAGCCGCGACCTCGACAGGCTCCGCTCCGACAACGGGCGCGCCCCCCTGCACGCCGACCTCGTCGAGCTGCTGAGCGACGACCTCGATTCCGTGCAGCTGACCGTGGACCTCGACACCCCGGCGGAGCTACGGCTGCCGTTCGAGGTGGCCAGGGCGATCGCCGACGCGGCCAGGGAGTCACTCACCAACGTACGCCGCCACGCGGGCACGACCAGGGCGGCCGTCCGGCTGAGCGGCGACGCGCGGTCGCTGCGGCTCGACATCGCCGACCAGGGCAGGGGATTCTCGCCATCGCAGGTGCCCGCCACCCGGCGCGGCCTGCGCGAGTCCGTACGAGGCAGGATGAGCCGCATCGGCGGCACGGCCACGATCACCTCCGCCGAGGGGGAGGGCACCCTCGTCCGGCTGGAATGGCGTGCCGATGGGTGACGCCGCCGAGGAGATGACGCGGACGCAGCTACGGCGGGGCCTGCGGGTCGCGACGCTGCTCGTCGTCCTGGTGACGGTGTGCGGGCAGGGGCTGGCCAACCTCCTGCGCCACCTGGACGACTACACCTCGCCGCTCGCGCAGCTGGCCGCTTTCGCGGTGCTCGCCGCCGTGCTCGCCGGCGAGGCCGTCCTGCTCGTCCGGAGGCGACCGTGGGGACGGCTGCGCCGGGCCGCCATCGCCGCCGTGCTCGCCGCGTCCGTCCTGTCGTACGTGACCCTCCCGGAAGGGCGAACCTCCACCGGCACCGACTGGATGTTCGGCGCCGCCGCCTGGGTGGGCCTCGTCGTGCTGCTCGACCGTCCGCTGCGGGTCGCCGTCGCGTTCCTGCTCGCCCACGACCTGACCGCCCTGGTGCACCTGCTCGCGGTCGACCCCAACCGGGGAGACCTGGCCCGCTTCGCCACCGGCTCGGTGACCGTGGTCGGCCTCCCCCTGTGCGTGGCCGTGGTGGCGGCCGTATTCGCCTCGCTGAGCGCGGCCTCGGCGGCCTCCCAGCGGGAGATCGAGCGGGTACGCGTCGCCGAGGCGGTCGCGGCGGAATCCCACCGCCGCAGGCAGCAGCGGCTCGCCGAGCTGTCGGCGACCACGGTCCCGCTGCTGGAAGGGCTCGCCGACGGCTCGCTCAGCCCCGAGGCCCCGGCGATCCAGCGGCGCTGCGCGATCGAGGCCGGCCGGATGCGCAGGCTGTTCGCCGAGACCGACACCGTGGCCAACCCCCTGCTGCACGAGCTGCGGCACTGCGCTGACGTCGCGGACCGCAAGGGCGTCGTGGTGGAGCTGGACGCGCGGGGGCAGTGGCCGACGCCGCCCGTGGCCGTCCGGCGTGACCTCACCGAGCCGGTGCTGAGCGTGCTCGCCACCGCCTCCTCCCGGGCCAGGATCGCGGTCGTCGGCGGCGCGGACCTGGTGTCGGTGAGCGTCGTCGCGGACAGCGGCGAGGTGGATCTGCCGGACCCGGTGACGCCGGGAGTGCACGTAGAGACGTTGAACGCCGACAACACGGTATGGATGGAGGTCCGATGGCAGCCGAGCCCGCAGCCGGCGAGCTGATCACCGTGGTGATCGTCGACGATCACGTGGCCATCGCCGCGGGCGTGCGCTTCTGGTGTTCCCAGGCCGTGCCGCCGATCGAGCTCGTCGACGCCGGCGACCGGCTCGCCGACGTGTGGACCGGCCCCGGAGCCGACGCCGACGTCGTGATCTTCGATCTGGAGCTGGTGCCGCGCAGGCCGGACTTCGGCGAGCTGCGCAGGCTCGTCGACAACGGCCGCCGCGTGATCGTGTACTCCCAGCACGTCGACGACGCGATCGCGATCAAGTGCGTCGACCTCGGCGCGCTCGCCTACCTGACCAAGCGCGAGGGCCCCGACCACCTGTTGCCCGCCATCCGGGCGGCCGCGAAGGGCGAGCCCTACACCGCGCCGTCGCTGTCCGGGGCGCTCATCGCCGACGACGCTCCCGGCCGGCCGCGCCTGTCCCAGCGCGAGACCGAGGTGCTGCGGGCGTGGTTCGTGGCCTCGTCCAAGGAACTCGTCGCCGCGAAGCTCAACATCACCGTCAAGACCGTCGACACCTACATCGCACGCGTACGGGTGAAGTACGCCAACGTGGGGCGGGCCGCCCGCACCAAGAGCGAGCTCGTCGGCCGCGCCCTCGACGACGGGCTCATCACGCTCGCCGAGCTCAACGAGACGGCGACCTCCCTGTAGGGCCTCCACGGACGTCGGCGCCTCGCCGTCCACTGACCACCGCCAGGGCACGCAGGCTCTCCGCCCGGCGTGTCCAGCGAGCTGCGAGCCCTTGACCTGCGTGAACATGGTGGGAAGGTTGCTGTTCCCGTGACAGGGAACGGGACGCCCTTCACATGCGAGCGTGAGGAGCTTGGGGTGCAAGACCTACTGTCCGCGATCTCGGACTTCGTCTGGGGGCCGTTCCTGCTGATCCCCCTGCTCCTGCTGACCGGCCTCTACCTCACGATCGTGCTGCGCGGCCTGCAGTTCCACAAGCTCTTCTACGCCCTGTGGCTCGCGCTCATCCGGCGCAAGGAAGCCGAGGGCGTGGGCGACATCTCCCACTACCAGGCCCTGTCGACGGCCCTGGCGGCCACCGTGGGCGTCGGCAACATCGCGGGCGTCGCCACGGCCATCCACCTCGGCGGCCCCGGCGCCCTGTTCTGGATGTGGGTGACCGGGCTGCTCGGCATGGCGACGAAATACTCCGAGGCGTTCCTCGGCGTGCGCTTCCGCCGTGCCGACGCGAAGGGAGAGCAGAGCGGCGGCCCGATGTTCTACCTGACCTACGGGGTGGGCGGGAAGTTCGGCGCGATCCTGGGCGTGCTGTTCGCCGTCTTCGGCGCGCTCGCGGCGTTCGGCATCGGCAACATGGTGCAGTCCAACAGCGTGGCCGACGCGATCAACTCGCAGTGGGGTGTTCCCATGTGGCTGACCGGCGCGATCATCACGGTGCTCGCCGCGGTCGTCATCCTGGGCGGGATCAAGAGCATCGGCGCGGTGACCAGCGCCTTCGTCCCCGTGATGATCGTCTTCTACATCCTCGGCGCCCTGTGGATCATCATCGCCAACCTCGGCAACCTGCCCGAGGCGCTGGCCCTCGTCTTCGCCGACGCGTTCACCGGCACCGCGGCCGGCGGCGGGTTCGCCGGCGCGGGCGTCCTGCTGGCCATCCGGTACGGCGTCGCCCGCGGCATCTTCTCGAACGAGTCGGGTCTCGGCACCGGCGGCATCGCCGCGGCGGCGGCCAAGACGAACGAGCCCGTGCGGCAGGCGCTCGTGTCGATGACCCAGACGTTCATCGACACGCTGATCGTGGTCAGCATGACCGGCCTGGCCATCGTCGTCACCGGCGTCTGGCGCAGCGGCGAGACCGGCGCGCCGCTCACCACCTCGGCCTTCAGCCACGGGCTGCCCGGCCAGTGGGGAGGCATCGTCGTGACGATCGGCCTGGTCTTCTTCGCGTTCTCCACGCTGCTCGGCTGGGCCTATTACGGCGAGCGCTGCATGGACCGGCTCTTCGGCAGGGGAGCGGTGGTGCCGTACCGGTTGGTGTTCATCATGCTGATCTTCGTCGGCACGGTGCTGGAACTGCAGACCGTGTGGACGTTCTCCGACATCATGAACGGTCTCATGGCGCTGCCCAACCTCATCGGCCTGCTCCTGCTCTCCGGGCTCGTCGTCCGGGAGACCCGCGCGTACTTCAACCGTCCCGACTGGGACAAGGTGCCAGCCGTCGAGCCGCGGTGAACACGTGTGCGCGCCGCCGGTGCCGGCTGCCAGGATGCACGCATGACTGATCTCGAACTGAAGTCGGACCTGAGCTTCTACCTGCAGCGCGCCCGCGAGGCCCTGCTGTGGAAGCTCGACGGCCTGTCCGACCACGACGTCCGCCGCCCGCTGACGCCCACCGGCACCAACCTGCTGGGGCTGGTCAAGCACGTCGCCGGCACGGAGGCGGGCTATCTCGGCGACGTCTTCGGCCGGCCGTTCCCCGAGCCGCTGCCGTGGATGGCGGAGGACGCCGAGCCCAACGCCGACATGTGGGCGAGCGCGGACGAGCCGCGCGAGGACATCGTGGGCCTCTATCACCGGGTGTGGGCCCACTCCGACGCGACGATCGACGCGCTGGCGCTCGACGCGGCCGGAGAGGTGCCGTGGTGGGCGGAGGGGCGTCGCAAGGTGACGCTGCACCGGATCATCACGCACATGATCGTCGAGACCAACCGGCACGCCGGCCACGCCGACATCGTCCGCGAGCTGATCGACGGTGCCGCCGGGATGCAGCAGGGCAACGACAACCTGCCGCAGGGCGACCGGGCGTGGTGGGAGGCCTACCGCGGCCGGCTGGAGCAGGTCGCGCGGGAGGCGGGCCAGCGGTCCGCCGGGTGAGGTGAGGCGGCGGCGCCCGCTGAACCGGCGGCTCACACACCGCTGCGCCCGCCGGGCCGACGGCCGTTATAGTGGACACGTACAATATCTGTTCTTCCTCTGAGGACGACGACGCCGGCCGCCGTTGCCGACCCGGTTCTGCCCTGATCGACGGGCCCGGGCGCGGCCGGATCCCTCCGTCGTCAGCTCTCGTCTCTCACCGGGCGCCCGCCTGCGCGCGAGCCCGGTCCTTGGAGGAAGCGTGTCCACCGCCATGTCCCTACCGGCTCGTGCGCGGGCCCATCTCAGCGCCACCGACGTGCGTCTCGCGCGCGGTGGCAGGCCGGTCCTGACCGGCGTCAACCTCACCGTCTCTCCCGGTGACCGCCTGGGCGTGGTCGGCGAGAACGGCCGCGGCAAGACCACCCTGCTGCACGTCCTCGCCGGCGCCCTGACCCCCGACTCCGGCTCGGTCAGCCGGGTCGGCACCGTCGGCGTCGCCGACCAGGAACTGCCCATCGGCGACGACCGCACGGTCGGCGACCTGATCGACGTCGAGCTCGCGCAGGTGCGGGCCGTGCTCCGCGCGTTCGACGCGGCGACGCGCGCCCTGGAGGAGGAACGTCCTGGCGCCGAGCAGGACTACGCCGACGCGCTCGCCGCCGCGGAGTCCCTCGGCGCGTGGGACGCCGACCGCCGCGTCGACGTCTCGCTCGCCGCTCTCGGCGCCGTCAGCGACCGGGACCGGCCGCTGGCGGGCCTGTCCGTCGGGCAGCGTTACCGGATCAGGCTCTCCGGCCTGCTGGGCGCCGGGCACGACCTGCTGCTCCTGGACGAGCCGACCAACCATCTCGACGCGAGCGGCCTCGACCACCTGACCGCCCGGCTGCGCGCCCATCCGGGCGGGGTCGTGCTGGTCAGCCACGACCGCGCGCTGCTGGCCGACGTCGTCACCGCGGTGCTCGACCTCGACCCGACCAGCGACGGGCTGCCCCGTACGTACGGTGGCGGCTACGACGGCTACCGTGAGGGCCACCGCGCGGAACGCGAACGCTGGGAGCTCGCCTACCGCGACCAGGAGAACGAGCGCCAGAGGCTCGCGCAGGATCTGTCCGCCGCCCAGAACCGCCTGTCCACCGGATGGCGGCCCGACAAGGGGACCGGCAAGCACACGCGCGCCACCCGGGCGCCCGCACTGGTGCGGGCCGTACACCGGCGGCGGGAGGCGCTGGAGTCGCACGTGCTCGACGTGCCGAAGCCGCCGCTGCGCTTTCAGATGCCGCGCCTGGAGGCGACGCCGGGAGCCACGCTGCTGCGGGCCGACGACGTCACGGTGGCCGGAAGGCTGCGGGCGCCCCTGTCGGTGCATCTGCGCGCCGGTGACCGTCTCGTGGTGACCGGGCCCAACGGCGCGGGAAAGTCGACGCTGCTCGCCGTGCTCGCCCAGACGCTGGCGCCCGGCTCCGGGACCGTGCAGCGCAAGCGGGGCGCCCGCGTCGGCCTGCTCGCCCAGGAGTCACCGCCGCCGTCGCGGCGGCGGGCCTTCGAGGTGTACGAGGCCGCGGTCGGCCGGCTCGTCAGCTCCGGCGTGCTGCGCGAGGGTGACCAGGTCGGGCTCACGCAGCTGGGGCTGCTGCCCTCCGAAGCCGCGCACCGGCCGGTGCACGAGCTGTCGGTCGGCCAGCAACGCCGGCTCGACCTGGCCGTCCTGCTGGCCGCGCGGCCCCAGGTCGTCCTGCTCGACGAGCCGACCAACCACCTGTCCATGGCGCTGGTCGAAGAGCTGACCGAGGCGCTGTCCGTGACGGCCGCCGCGGTGGTCCTGGCCACCCACGACCGCAGGCTGCTGCGCGACACCGACACCTGGCCGCGGCTGCGGATCTGAGAGCCCGCGGGCGGTTCAGAGCCACAACCACAGGGCGAGCGCGGCGGCGGCGACGAGGACGATCGAGGTCCCGGCGAGGGCCTTGCCGAGCGTGGAGACCGGCGCCAGCCGGCCCAGGCCGGTGCGCCGGCCGTGGCGCGCCGTCCGGCCGTCGCCGCCGCCGTCCCGCGAGAGCATCCGGTCGAGGCCGGCCTTGACGGTGTCGGCGACGGGGGTCCCGGTCATGCTCAGCTCGCGCATCGTGCCGCCGGCCATGGTGTGGAGCAGGGCCGGGGCCGTTCCCGGCGCACCGAGCGTCATGATCGCGAGCAGGAACGTCCGGGGCGGGCTGTCCAGGTCCGCCAGGATCTCCTTGATGTCGGCCGATGTCAGATAGCGGCGATGGCCCACCCAGAGCACGTCCTGGTAGCGGAGCACGCTCTCCTCGGCCGCGCAGATGGAGCTGATCGCCTCGATGAGGTAGCGGTGGCGCGCCAGCGCGTACCTGACGGCCTCCATGCCCCGCGGATCGGTGGGCAGCGCGCGGCGGTCCGCCTCGGTGATCACTATCTCCAGCACCTTGCGGTTGCGGGACCGGACGGCGACGTGGCACAGCTCGTCCTCCGACATGACGGCGAGCACCTTGTGCAGGTGCTCGGAGCCCTGGAGGCAGGCGATGAGCAACCTGCCCGACGGAGCGCTCGCGGGCAGGAGCTTGCTCATCGCGGCGAGCAGCGCCGGGGAGAGTCCGTGCTCCAGTCGGTGCTGGCCGCCCAGATCGACCAGCATCTCCTCCACGTCCGCCGCGTGCATCGGCGCCGCGTACAGCAGCCGCAGCAGGATCTCGAAGAAGTCGCGGACGGCGGCCGAACCGCTCAGCCTCTCCGGCGGGCGGATCGGGTTCGCCCTGATGAACACCCGGTACGTCTTGCGGTCCTGGTCCGTCACCCGGTCGCGCGCCCGCTCCGCCAGCTGCACGTTGAGCGCGCCGAGCCGTTGCTCCTCGGCGTGCGCGATGCTCTCGCGGCACTGGTGCAGCAGCTGCTCCACCGAGGGTCTCGGCGGGCGTACGACGGACTGCCCTCCGTACGCCGCGACCCCCTCAGAGGCATGGCCGCGGAGCAGCCTGGACGCCGCCGCGCGGTCGGACACGTCGTCGAAGTCGCGCGGCTCCACCAGGGTTCCGAGCCACCCCACCAGGTCGCGGAGGTCGTCACCCTGATACCGCTCGAGCTCCTTCTCGTAGAGCAGCGCCTGGGGCGGGAACGACGCCGAGCGGTCATCCGCCTCCCAGGGCAGCTCCCACGCGCCGTGGGTGGGCGGCACCTCGGCGAAGGAGAGCCGGATCCGGTGCCGGGAGGCGCTGTTGGTCCAGGTCGAGACCGCCAGCGTGTGGCGGAACCCGTACGGGAGGAGCGCGGCCACGGCGTCGAGGAAGTCCAGCCGCCCTTCCGGCGGGAGGTGGCCGGCCCGCACCACGCAGACGGGCCGTCCGGTGAGCAGGAGCGCAGCCGCCCGCCGCGCCGTGCCGTTCACCTGGGCGGCGAGGTGCCGCTCGTCGTAGGCGGTGAGGGAGAGCCGGAAGGGCGCGTCGCCGGAGAAGTCCTCCCCGGCCAGCGCTTCGTACAGGGCGCGGTACGACGCCGCGCTCGGGCCCGCGATCACGTCCGCCCAGCGCACGCAGACGTAGTACGTCATCGCGTACGGGCGGTGGAAGCCGTCCTGGGAGTCGGGCTCCCTCTGCAGGGACAACCCCAGCCACGGCTCGCCGCCCGCGGCGAAGTAGCTGGTCGCCACGCGGGGCAGGGCCTTGGGCTCCATGGTGCCGGAGGTGAACGCCTTGAGCCACATGCCGAACTCCGCGTTGGAGATCGCCCCCGCGCTGCAGCGGATCACGCCGTAGTCGTCGAGGCTCTCCGGCGTCTTGCCGAGGATCGCCCAGTGGGCGGTCAGCCGTCCCATCGCCTGCTCCCGATCGCGCCGGGCCGGAGCATCCGGCCGAGCCAGAGCACGGGCTCCATGACGTTCATGGGGCGGATGGCGCCCCTGATCGTCAGCCCGCCGCCGGCGTTGTCGATGACGTTCAGGTAGTCGTCCGGGTCGAAGCGGCCGAGATCCTCGTCGATGAACAGCCCTACCGACGACGTCACGAAGTATCTGATGCGGTCCTTGTGGAAGAACGCCTCGATCAGGTCGAGGATCATCTCCGTGTTGTGGTCGTGGGCCTCGTGGCACAGCAGCCGGAAGAAGTCGCGGACGCGGTCAGGGGGCACGTGGGGGATGCGCAGTTCGTCGGTGGGGTCCCGCTCCGTGAACCCTCCCTCCATCGCGATCCGCAGCACCCGGGGGTCGTCGTACTTGGTGATGCAGACCGCGATGTGGTGGGGCAGCTTGCCGTCCTCGTACTCGTCGCCGACGAGCATCCGGCCGGCGACCTCGTGCAGCGCGGCGTCCAGGTGCTTGAACGCGTCGCCCACCCGGGCCTCACGGTCGGGGTCGAACATGTAGATCAGCCCGCGGCTCTTGACGAGGCTGTCGACCAGGGCCTTCTTGTCGATGTTCGACTCCGACTCGGCGAACAGGTCGCCTCGGAGGTCGAGGAAGTCGAGCTTGATCTTCGGCGCCCTCGCCGCGCGCGCCGTCCACGGCCACCACCATCGCCGGCGTGTCTCCGCCGGGCCGATGATCATCCAGCTGTAGTGGGTGAGGGCCTCGGTGGGGGCGGGGAACGTGCGCGCCTGCAGCAGCGTGTTGCGCAGTTTCGCCAGCTCTGTCCGCGACACCGCGTTCTCGCCGATGAGCCTCCAGCCGGCGTCACGGGACTTGTTCAGCGCGATGCTCAGCGCCGCCAGGAAGGCGGTCTTGCCGCTGCCCGAGGCTCCCCACATCGCGATGTCGGGCTCCCGGCCGCGCTCGGGGTCGTCAGGGACGGAGTCAGTGTCGGCCACCGCTGTCCTCACTCTGGGAGACGAAGGGAAGGGAGAGCACCCTCGCCGGCTCGGTCACCAGGCCGAGCCGGACCGCGAGCTCTTCCGCGTTGACCGCGTCCACCTGGAACAACGCGGTCGCGCCGAGCCGGTGCCAGGGCGACGTGGAGGTGGCCGGCGGGCTGTCGCAGATGACCGCGCTCCGGAGGCCGTGGCGCTGCTCCATCTCGCGCAGCAGCGCCAGCCAGTCGTGCCGCGCGGGACAGGCCGGCACCCGGTCGAGGCCGGACCGAGGAGGGTGCGGGGGCCGCGCCCCGATGGTGAGCAGCGCCGTGCGCGTGCCCTCCGTCTGCTGGATCAGCCGGGTGCGCACCTCCGCGAGCACGTCCTCGACCTGGGCGGCGTTCGGGTAGGTCGGCGCGGTGGGCCGCAGGAACTCGAGGGCGGCGCGGGCCTGCGCCGTGGACGCCGACCAGGCGGCGACGGCCGGCCTGCTGCGGTCCGCGCGCCTCGTGTCGTACACGTGGGTGCCGTACCCCATGACGGACACCTTGAGCTGCCGCAGGTCGGGGCAGCGGTCGGCGAGGAGGTCGATGACGTAGCCGGCCCAGTGGCAGCGGGCCTCGAACTCCTCCCTCGTGCCCGCCGTCTCGATGGCGCACACCAGGTGCGCGGGCCGGGGCGGGCGCTGGAGCCGCTCCGGCAGCGTGGCCACGATCTCCTCCCACGGGCGCGTGTCCGGCCGGAGCCCGGGGACCTCGGGGAAGCGGACCAGGCCGGGGCGTTCCAGCACCGCCCGCAGCGGGTGCCGCCCCGGCGGGAGCGGCGCGTGGTCGGCCGACACCAGCCCCGACGGCCGGAGCGGGCCCGACCAGGCGGAGACGGCGAGCACCATGCCGCCCGCGTCGGTGCACGTGACGGTCACGTGGGCCTCGTCGCCGGGCTGCGCGCCGGCGCCGAAGAGCCGCCGGCCCACGAGTTCGAGCCTGCCGTCCTCAGCGCGTTCCCTGGCCACGATCAGGTCGTACGTCTGGCGCAGGGGTGCCCCGGCGGTCAGCTCGCCGAGCAGTTCGCCGACCTTCACCCCCGGCGCCTCGATGAGCCGGGCCGAGGGGCGCCACCGCAGCAGCGCGCGCACCGCGGCCTCCTGCTCGTGCCCGCCGGCGGAGCGCGCGATCACCACGGGATCGGCCTCGTCGGCGGAGACGAGATCGCGGGCGACCCGGAGCACCGCGTCGAAGACCTCGTCGCCCGAGGCGGTCAGGGTGGACCACTTGGCGGAGGCTCTGCGCGTGTGGTGGGCCGTGCCGACCTCGTCGGCGCGGACCTCGAAGACACGTATGCCGGCGGCGTCGATCTCCACGACGGCCAGCCGTTCCCTGAATGAGACGATCAGATCGGCGAGCTCGCCACGCAACCCGCCCTCTGCGAAATGGTGCAAGAATCTCCCCGCCCGTTTCAAGACCCTGTTCGGCGACTAACCCTGTTCAGCACCAAGGGTGAAATATGTAGTTGATCATCGTTTGTCCGTTTTCTGATAGTTTGAGACGAGCTGGTGGATCAGGCTCCTGAGTGAGCCGACATTTATCCTCTTGTTATAAGTCATGATTGCCGGTTGTTTATGGTAGTCATGGGATTACTCACGGGATAGGTTGTGCGGCATCCTGTCCCTTTCCCCCGGGGTGGCGTGTGGTCGGTAGATGGTTGATCGTCCTGTCGGGTGCGCGTCCCGAAGTGCTGGACAGGTGCAGGGGAGAGCGCGCCAGATTCCACGGCATGGGTGGCGCCATCCTGACCACGGCCTGCGTCGCCGCCATCTCCATGACGTTCGCCCTCGCCTCGGCGCTCAAGGTGTTCACGCCGCTCGCCGTCCTCATCGGCCTCGTCTGGGGCGTGGCGATCCTGAGCCTCGACCGGTGGCTCGTCACGTCCCTGCCGGCCCAGGGCGGACGTCGCTTCTGGCTCGCCCTGCCCCGGGTGCTCCTCGCGCTGCTGCTCGGGGCCGTCATCTCCACGCCGCTGGTCCTGCAGATCTTCAAGCCTGAGATCGACGCCGAGATCGTCGACATCCAGCAGGAACGGACAGACGCGTTCACCCGCGCGCAGCAGGCGGGGGAGACCGGCCGGCGCATCGCCGAGCTGGAGAAGTCGGCCACGGCACTGGAAGCCGTGATCGTCTCACGCGGTGAGAGCCCGCTCGACCCCGCCGCCGACCCCCGCGTCCAGGAGCTGACCAAGTCGCGGGCCCAGGCCGTCAAGCAGCGTGACAAGGCCTACCAGGAATGGCAGTGCCAGCTGTACATCGGACCGCCCAAGTGCGCGAAGAAGGGCCGAGGTCCGCTCGCGAAGGCGGCGGAGGAGGCGTACATCACGGCCCGCGACCGGGCGAAGGACCTCGACGGGCAGATCGAGCAGCGCAGGCAGCAGCTCAGCGACACCCAGAAAGCGGGAAAGGCGAGCAGGCTGACCCAGGCGGAGCAGGACCTGCGCGCCGTGCAGGCCGAGCTGGACAAACTGACCGAGCAGCAGGCCGGGCTCCGGAACGGCTTCGCCCAGGAGATCACGGGGTCCGACGGCCTGATGTTGCGGCTGGAGGCGCTCAGCAGGGTCTCGCGGGACAACGCCACCCTCAGCACGGCGAGGCTCCTGCTGTTCCTGTTCATCCTGCTCATCGAGTGCCTGCCGATCCTCGTCAAGCTCATGCAGCGGCCTGGCAGCTACGACACGATCGTGGCGGCGCTGGAGAAGCAGGAGGTCAACGACGCCATCGACCAGATCAACGAGGCCGACAGGCGGCTCGCGCGCGGCGCCGGGCGGGACGGCCCGACCCGGCCGTACACCGCGGAGGATCCGCATACGGGCACCTTCCACGACACCTTCCGCGACGCCGGCACCTCCTACCCGCCGCCGCGGCAGGAGGACAACGTGACCAGGAGTTTCGAGGACGAGGCCCTGCGCGAGCTCCGCGACGACCGCGCCGCACGGACGGCCGCGACCGGCGGGCGGGCCGGGTACGCCGGGCTGAACGATGATTGGTAGGCGCGTCGCCGGCCGGTTCGTCATCGAGGCGCCCCTGGGCAGCGGCGGCATGGGATGGGTCTGGCGTGGGCGTGACAGCAAGCTCGACCGGGTGGTGGCGCTCAAGCAGGTGCGCGCCGACGTCGGGCGCCTGCCGGAGCTGAGGGCGCGGGCCGAACGCGAGGCGCAGGCGCTGGCCAGGATCGACCACCCCGGCATCGTCCGCGTTCACGACGTGCTCGACGCCCCCGACGGCCCGTGGATCGTGATGGACTACGTCCAGGGCACCGTGCTCGGCGAGCTCATCAAACGAGCGCCGCTGTCCGAGCCCGCCGTGGTGCGCATCGGCGCCCAGGCGCTCCACGCGCTCGCCGCCGCGCACGCGGTAGGGGTGCTCCACCGCGACGTTAAGCCGGACAACATCCTGATCACCGCCTCCAGCTCGGTCGTCCTGGTCGACTTCGGGATCGCCACCATCGAGGGCCACGAGCGCATCACCATGCTCGGCCACGTGGTCGGCACCCCCGACTTCATCGCCCCCGAGCGCATACGCGGCACGCCGGTGGGCCCGGCGGCCGACCTGTGGTCGCTCGGGGCCACCCTCTACACGGCCCTGGAAGGACGCCCGCCGTTCCACAAGCGCACCGAGGAGGCCACCAGGTTCGCGATCCTCACCTCGCCCCCGGACCCGATGACCAGGGCGGTCCGGCTCAAGCCGGCCCTCGACCGGTTGCTCGCCAAGAGCCCGGCCAACCGGATGACCGCCGGTGAGCTGGCGCGGCACCTGGAAGGGGCCGCCAGGGGCGATCCCGGCTCCGGGCCGCGGCGGCCGTCGCGCGCTTCCACGGCAACGCCGCCCCATCCTGCCCGATCTTCCCGGCCGCCCGGGGAGGACGGGGCCGTACGGGCGAACGGCGGCGTTCCCGGCGGCAGGGGCGTCTCCGCAGGCGGGGGAGCAGGCGCCGGGGCGGCGGCGCGACGCGTACGCCGGACGCTGGCGGACGCCGGCGAAGCGGAGCGGGGTTCGATGGTCCTCGCCCTGCCCCCCGACGAGGCGGCGGTGCTGCTCGCCGAGCGGTACACGTTGTTCACGACCGCCGCGGTCGAGGAGATGTGCCGCCAGGCGGCGAAGAGCGCGACGATCCTCCAGATGCTGCTCCCGTCCCGCGCGGGCTGGCTGCTCGACCAGGTGCGCGACCCGCGCCTGGTGGCCAGGGTGGTCCTCGCGATGAACGCCCACCACCGCGGGCTCGTGCTGGGCCAGATGCACGACCGGCATTCGGCGGCGGCCATCGAGGCGATGGCCGACATCGACACCCGGCAGAGCGGCCTCGCCGTCGCCGCGATGCAGAAGGACCCGGCGGCTCAGGCGCTGAGCCGCCTTCCGCCCGCCACGATCGCCGGGTTGCTGGCGCAGACCCCGCCGTCCTGCCGCGCCGGCCTGGTGCCCTTGTTGCCGTCGGGGATCCGCGAGGACGTGGCGCGCCGGCTCGCTGGTTGAGGCGGTCGAGGAGCCGCCCGGCCGGAGGCGAGGGGCTGTTTGGCGAGGCGAGGTCCGGCCGGACGCGAGAGCCGGCCCGGCCGGGGTGGGGGCTGCCCTGCCGGGGATGACGGTGCTTCGGCTGGGGTGAGGGTGTGACCGGAGGCCGAGGCCATGGTGGCAGCGGCCTCCGGCCGGCGGGCTCAGCCGAGCAGGTGGTTCGTCGCGGAGGCGGTGTCAGGCGGGGCCAGGTCCTCCAGGATCGCGTCGATGGGCGCGACGGCGACGTCCTCCCTGGGGCGGGAGAGGAAGACGTTGACGTGATACTCGCCGTCCGCTTCCTTGCCCGTGGGGTCGAGGCCCTGCTCGGCCAGCGACCGCAGGGCGAACTCCCGCTCCAGGTCGTCGGCGAAGCGCCGCTGCGGGAAGGTGGCGTTGTCCAGTTGCTCCGTGATCAGCCCGTGACGGGCGAGCGTGTCGGCGACGGGGGTGAAGTCGACCGTCCGCAGGCAGAGAGCGGCGAACCAGGGGCGGCGGTCGGGGGACGTGCAGTCGAGCAGGCGGTCGATCGACCGGTCGGTGATGTAGCCGATGCCGCCGGTGACCGTGATGAGGTCCGCCTCGCCGACGATTTGCGCCAGCTCGGGCGATGGGTCGTTCTGCTCCAGGTTGTCGGACGCCCCCGCGTCCAGCAGGCCCACGTGTACGGCGTAGTCGACGGCTGAGGAGGCGGTGTCCAGCCCGATCACCCGTGGAGCGGCCTCCCGTCGGCGGCTCCGGTAGAAGCTGCGGTCTTCGTCGGCGAGCGCTTCTGGGGCGAGGTGGGCCACCTGGTCGGCGGCGTAGTGGTCGTAGAGGTGGTCGAGCGTGAGGTCGCATTTCATCAGCGCCGCGTTCACGCCGTACGAGCAGCACAGGTCCACGACGGTCGGGGAGTCCACGTCGAGCGCGTCGAGCACCTTGCGGAAGACGCGCTGCCCGTGGTGGGGGACGGCGTAGTCCAGGCTGCCGAGGCGGTCGTAGTACGCCCGGGGGTCTGGACGATCATAGATGTCGTTGAAGTCGGCCTTTTCTAGCTTCCGGTCAGTGATCTGATCGTCGGCTCGCACACTCTGCCTCTCTGGGTGGCTGTGTCACTACAGGGACAAACGACCCGTTTAACGTATCACGTGTGATAAATCATGATTTAGTGGGATTTCCGTAGAGCGGAAGTCGGGAGGGGTGCACGCTCCCCCGTCCAGGCGGCGGGAAGCCCGACGTGGTCGCGGAGCCGGGACGTGGGTGGTGGTGGCCGGCGTGGTCGCGAGGCCTACGTGGTGGTGGAGCCGGGGCGGTCCAGGCCGGCGGCGAGTTCGGCGATGGCGGCGTCGCACTGCTGACCCAGCAGGGCCGTGGCGGACGCGTGGTCCAGGCCCGCGGCCTGGTCGAGCCACCGGTCCAGGACGACGTGGAGCGCCGCAAGCACGGCGGCCGCGCACACGGCCGGATAGTAGCCGTCGCGGCCCGGGGGTTCGACGCGTTCGGCGATGGCCTCGGCGAAGGTCTCCTCTTGGGCGGCGAGCACGGCCAGTTGCTGCGGCATCAGTGACGGTTCGCGCCGGATGAGCCGCAGCGCTTCGATGTGGTCGTGGCTGACGGCGTCGCTCTCGTTGAGGACGATGAGCACCGCCTCGCGGAACGCCCGCAACACCGACTCCGTGCGCGGCCGGGCCCTGAACTGGGTGATGAGCTGCTCCGCGGCGGCCGACACGGGCGCCACCATGGCCTCTTCCTTGCTGGAGAAGTAGTTGAAGAAGGTCCGCAGCGCGATGTCGGCCTCGTCGGCGATCTGCTCGACCGTGACGTTGTCGACGCCGTGGCGCAGGGCCAGGCGCAGGGCGGCGTCGCGGAGCGCGGTCCTGGTGGCCTGCTTCTTGCGTTCGCGGCGGCCGGGGGCCGGCGCCGCGCCGGTGCGCGCGCTCACGTCATCACGGCGCGCTTGACGCTCTCGCGCAACAGGGCGCGACGCTGCTCGTGCGCGTCGGGGGGTTCGTCGGCGGTCGCGGCGTAGACGTTGCTGACCGGCGACCAGGCCATGGACATCGCGATGACCAGGGCCATCACGTCGAACGGGTCTCCGGGTCGCACGGCCCCCGCGGCCTGAGCCTCGGCGATGGCGCTCAGCTTGCGCTCGTCGAGGCGGTCGGTGTCGTCGACGAGGTGGCCGGCGGGGCGCCGCTCCAGGCGCGCCCAGGTGGCCAGCCGGATGAGGTCGGGGCGGCGGAGATATTCGTCGTAGAGGCGCACGGCCCAGTCGGCGAGGTCGGTGGCGTCGATCGGGACGACGTTGGTGATCCGCTCGAGGGAACCGTAGAAGATGGCGTCGAACAATCCTTCCTTGCTGCCGAAATAGGCGTAGAGCTGCGCCTTGTTGGTGCGAGCTGCCGCGACGATCCGCTCGATGCGCGCCCCGGCGATGCCGTGCTCGGCGAACTCCCTGGTCGCCGCGTCGAGGATGCGGCCGCGGGTCGCGGCGCCGCGCGAGGTCAGGGGCGGGTCGGCCATGGCGCGAGCTTACCAAACAGAACAGTCGGTTTGCTCTGCGGGCATACCCTGTGCCATCGTGAAATAAACCGAACAGTCTGTTTATAGGAGTCCAGATGAGAACCACACTGGGATGGCGCGCGGACGGCCCCGTGACGACGCTGCGGCGGGCGTCCCTGGAACGGCGCGACCTGCGCCCCGACGACATCGCGGTACGCGTGGACCACTGCGGCGTCTGCCACACCGACCTGCACGCCGTCCGCGCCCCCCGCGAGCCGGGCGCGTCCGTCGTGCCCGGCCACGAGTTCACGGGAGTCGTGACCGAGACCGGGCCCGAGGCCACCCGGTTCGCGCCCGGCGACCCCGTCGCGGTCGGCAACATCGTCGACGCGTGCGGGGAGTGCGCCATGTGCCGCGCCGGCCAGGAGAACTTCTGCCACGCGTTCCCGACCCTGACCTACGGCGGCACCGACCGCCACGACGGATCGACCACCCTGGGGGCCTACTCCCGCGAGTACGTCGTCCGCGACCGCTTCGCCTACCGGCTCCCCGCCGGCCTCGACCCCGCCGCCGCGGCTCCGCTGCTCTGCGCCGGGGTCACCGTCTGGGAGCCGCTGAGCGCGCTCGGCGTGGGGCCGGGCACCCGCGTCGCCGTGGTGGGGCTGGGCGGCCTCGGCCACCTCGCGGTCAAGCTCGCCGTGGCGCTCGGCGCCGAGACCACGGTCGTCAGCCGGTCGGCGGGCAAGGCCGGCGACGCCCGCCGGCTCGGCGCCCACGACGTCGTCGTCCTCACGGACCAGGACCGGATGGCCGCGGCGCGGGACCGGTTCGACGTCGTCATCGACACCGTCCCCGCCCCGCACGACCTCGGCCCCTACCTGCGGCTCGTGGCCATGGACGGGACCCTCAGCCTCGTCGGGCACCTCGGGGAGGTCACCCTGCAGGCCATGGACCTGCTCGTCGGGCGTAAGAAGCTCAGCTCCGCGGGCAGCGGCGGCCGGCTCGGGACCGCCGCCCTGCTGGACTTCTGCGCCCAGCACGGCGTCGCCGCCGACGTGGAGGTGCTCCCGTCGGCGCGCGTGAACGAGGCACTCGACCGTCTCGAACGCAACGACGTGCGCTACCGCTTCGTCCTCGACCTGTCCGACCTGTCCTGAACGCCGGGGCGATCACACGGCGGGAACCTCCGCGTAGTGGCAGGCGGCCGGGTGGCCGTGGCCGCGGTCGACCAGCTCGGGCGCCTGCTCGACGCAGGCCCTCTGCTCGTCCGTCGTGAGCTGCGCGAACTTCGGGCAGCGCGTACGGAACCGGCACCCGCTCGGCGGGCTGACCGGGTTCGGCATGTCCCCTTCGAGGACGATCCGCTCGCGCGCCCTGATCCGTTCACGCCGCGGGTCGGGCACCGGGATGGCCGAGATCAGCGCCCGGGTGTACGGGTGGGCGGGCCGGTCGAACAGCTCGTCCCTGTCGCCGATCTCGACGATGCGGCCCAGGTACATCACCGCGACCCGGTGGGCGATGTGCCGCACCACGGACAGGTCGTGGGCGACGAAGAGGAAGGCGAGGCCCAGCTGCTGCTGGAGGTCCTCCAGCAGGTTGACCACGCCCGCCTGGATCGACACGTCGAGCGCCGACACGGGTTCGTCGAGGACGATCAGCTCGGGCCGCATCGCCAGCGCGCGGGCGATGCCGACGCGCTGCCGCTGGCCGCCGGAGAACTCGTGCGGGTACCGGTTGCCGTGTTCGGGGTTGAGCCCGACGTTGCCGAGCAGCTCCCGCACCCGGTCGGGCCCGTCCTGACGGTAGGTGCCGTGGATGCGCAGCGGCTCCGCGATCGCGTCGTTGACCGTCATGCGGGGGTCGAGGGACGCGTACGGGTCCTGGAACACGATCTGCATGCGCCGGCGCAGGCGGCGCATGCCGGCGGCCGTGACGGCGCCGAGGTCCTGGCCGTCGAGCAGCACCTGGCCGGAGGTCGGCGGCTGCAGGTTGAGCACGGCCCGCCCGGTGGTGGACTTGCCGCAGCCCGACTCCCCGACCAGGCCGAGGGTTTCGCCGCGGTGCAGGTCGAACGACACCCCGCACACGGCGTGCACGTTGCCGGTCGTCCGCCGCAGGAGGCCCTTGCCGCGCACCGGATAGTGTTTGACCAGGTCGCGCACGGACAACAGCGGCTGCCCGGTCATGACGCACCTCCAGCGGCATCGTCGGCTGACGTCACGGTGAAGACGTCCTCGGGCCGCCGCCCTTCCAGGTCGGCGGAGAAGTGGCAGGCGGCCAGGTGGTCAGGGCCGGAGGAGGCGGCCAGCTCCGGCTCGGCGGTCTCGCAGGTGTCCTGGCGCATCGGGCAGCGCGGCGCGAACGGGCATCCCGGCGGCAGGTCGAGCAGCGACGGAGGCGATCCCGCGATCGGCGTCAACCGCTCGCCCCCGCGGGCGCCGTCGAGCCGGGGAAGGCTGCCGATCAGACCGAGCGTGTACGGCATCCGCGGCGTGTAGTAGATGTCGTCGACGCCGCCCAGCTCGACCGGGCGGCCGGCGTACATGACGAGCACCCGGTCGGCGGCCCCGGCGACGACGCCGAGGTCGTGGGTGATCAGCACCATGGCGGCGTCGGTCGCGGCCCGCGCGGTCTCCAGAGCCCTGAGCACCTGGGCCTGCACGGTGACGTCGAGCGCGGTGGTCGGCTCGTCGGCGATGATGACGTCGGGGGAGTTGGCCATGGCGGTGGCGATGACGACGCGCTGGCGCATGCCGCCGGAGAACTGGTGCGGATAGTCGCGGGCGCGTTCGCGGGGCCGCGGGATCTGCATCATCGCGAGGAGTTCGACGGCGCGTTCGCGGGCCTGCGCGGCGGTGACGTCGTTGTGCGCCCTGACCGCCTCGGCGATCTGGTCGCCCACCGCGTAGACCGGGTTGAGCGAGGTCATCGGATCCTGGAAGACCATCGCGATCCGGCCGCCGCGCAGGGCCCGCATGCGCCTGTCCGGCGCGCCGATCAGTTCCTGGCCGCGGAACCGGACCGAGCCGCCGATCCGCGCCGAGGCCGGCAGCAGGCCCATCACCGCCATCGAGGTGACCGACTTGCCCGAGCCGGACTCGCCGACGATGCCGAGCACCTCGCCGCGCCGCAGCTCGTAGCTGACCCCGCGGACGGCGCGGACCAGGCCGTCCTCGGTGGGGAACGACACGGTGAGGCCCTCGACCTCGAGCACCGCCTCACGTTCGCTCATGCGCGCACCTTCCGCTGGGTCGGGTCGAAGGCGTCGCGCAGCCCGTCGCCGATGAAGTTGATGGACAGGGCGATCACCACGATGAACGCGCCGGGGAAGTAGAACAGCCAGGGCCGGGTGCTGACCGCGGTGTCGGCCTCGCTGACGAGGAGGCCGAGGGAGGTGTCGGGAGGCTGCACGCCCAGGCCGAGGAACGACAGCGCCGTCTCCACGAGGATGGCGGCGGCCACGAGGATGGTGACGTTGACGATGATGGGCCCGAGCGCGTTGGGGATCAGGTGCCGGAAGATGATCCAGCGGTCGGTGGCGCCGAGCGCGCGGCTCGCCTCGACGTACTCCTTCTCCCGCAGCGACAGCACCACGCCGCGCACCACGCGGGAGACGTACGCCCACTGGAGGGCGGCGATGACGAGCGCGACGAACCACCAGGAGCCGGAGGTGGCGCGGGTCAGCACGGCGGCGACCGCCAGCAGCGGCAGCGTGAGGACGAGGTCGGCGATCCGCATCATCACGCTGTCGGTGATGCCGCGGTAGTAGCCGGAGAACGCCCCCCACAGGGTGCCCACCAGCCCGGCCAGGAACGCGATGAGCAGGGCGATCTCGATCGAGCGTTGGGTGCCGCGCAGCACCTGGGCGAACGTGTCGTGGCCGAGGTTGTCGGTGCCGAACGGGTGGTCGAGCGAGGGCGGTACGGACACCGCCGAGGTGATGTCGGCGTAGTCGTAGCGCCAGAGCGCGCCGCCGACGAAGGCCAGCAGGACGACGGCGGTGAACAGCGCCAGGCTGATCACGGCGGCCTTGTGCCGCAGGAAGCGGCGGAGCACCAGCTCGCCCTGGCTGCGCTGGCGCACCGCGCCGGCCGCCTGCGCGCTCGATGGGGGGCGGGGTGCCGCCTCGGTGTGGTCACTCATGGCGAATCCGGGGGTCGAGGAGGGCGTACAGCAGGTCGGCGATCAGGTTGAAGACGATGACCGCGACCGCCACCACCAGCAGCCAGGCGAGCACCGCGTAGGCGTCGCGCTGGTTGACGGAGGTGACGAGGAACTCGCCGAGCCCGCGCCACTGGAAGACCGTCTCGGTGATCACGGCCCCGGAGATCAGCGTCGCGAAGTCGAGCGCGGTGACGGTGGTCATGGGGATGAGCGCCGTGCGCAGGGCGTGGCGTACGACGACGCGCCGCCTGGACAGCCCTTTGGCGCGGGCGAACAGGACGTAGTCGCTGTTGAGCACGTCGAGCATGGACGCCCGCTGGAACCGGCTCCACGCGCCGAAGGACAGCAGCGCCAGCGAGATCGTCGGCAGCACCATGTGGCCGGCGGCGTCGGCCAGCTGGGCCCAGGCGCCGCCCTCGACGATGACGGATCTCTCCCCGATCGTGTACACGACCTGGTCGCCGATGAGGTTGTTGAGGGAGATGCCGCCCTGCTTGAGCAGCACGGCGAACCAGAACGACGGCATCGACAGGAACAGGAACGCGGCGAACGTGAACCCGTAGTCGATGCCCGAATACTGCTTGACCGCGCTGATCACGCCCACCACGACGGCGAGCACGAGGGCGAGGAGCACCGCGACGGCTATCAGCCGCAGGGTGACCCCGAACCTGGCGGCGATCTCGTGGCCGATGTCCACGTTGGTGCGCACGGAGGGGCCGAAGTCGCCCTGCACGACGCCGGTGATCCAGGTCCAGTACCGCTGCAGCGGCGGCTCGTCCAGGTGCAGGCGCTGCTCCTCGACCGCGATCACCTGCGGCGACGGCGGCGGGTTGCGGCCCTTGAGGCCCGCGAGCGGGTCGCCCGCCATGGTCACGAGCAGGAAGACGGTGAAGGTCGACGCCACGATCACCGGGACGGCGATGAGGAGCCGGCGGAGTGTGTACGTGAGCACGGGTCGCTACCAGATCTCTCGCACGGCGTCGAAGACCTTGGGCGCGCTGCGGTCGATCGCGGGATAGGTGGTCTGGTCGTTGCTCAGCAGGATGACGGAGATGTCCTGGTCCGGGAACAGGGCGTTCATGGTACGGAACCCGCCCATGCCGCCGTTGTGCCAGACGTACGGCTTGCCGTCGTGTTTCTGGACGACCCAGCCGCACGCGTAGTTGTCGAGCTCCGGGGTGAACATCATCCGCAGCGTCTCCCGGCGGAACAGGCCGGGCCGCGACAGCGCCGCGTTCCACACGGCGAGGTTGCGCGCGCTGCCGGTCAGCCCGCCGGCGCCCGCCATCCACGGCAGGCTCCACTGGTACGCGCGGTGCACCCCGTCGGTCTCGGCGTAGTAGCCGAGGGCGACGTCCCGGCTGCCGCGCGCCGGATATCCCTGGGTCGTGTCGCGCATCCGCAGAGGGCCGAAGAGGTGGCGGTGCAGGAAACGGCCGAGGGGCATCCCGGCCACCTTCTGCACCACCAGCGCGAGGAGCAGGAAGTTGCTGTTGCTGTAGGCGTACTTCGATCCGGGCTCGAACTGGAGCGGCAGCGACTCCAGTTTCGTGACGACGGCCGAGTGGTCGGTCTCCCCGGAGGCGACGAAGGCGTCGTACGCCGACTGGAACAGCGGAAATTGGTTGTAGTCGGGAATGCCGGTCACCTGGTGCATCAGCTGGAGCAAGGTGACGTCGGCGGCCCGCCGGTAACCGGGGAGAAACGTGCCGAGCCGGTCGTGGACCGACAACCTGCGCCGCTCGTGGAGCAGCAGGACCGCGGCCGCCGTGAAACCCTTGCTGATGGAGCCGAGGTTGTAGACGGTGTCGAAGGTGGCCCGGCGCCGGCCCCGCCGCAGGTCGAGCACCTCGTCGAGCTGCTCGACCCGGAAGAAGTCCTCGCCGGTGAAGCGGTCGGGCAGGCCGCGGTCGCGCAGGCCGTAACCCTTCGCGAACACCGTACGGCCCTTCTTGCTCACGGCCACGGTGATGCCGGCGCCCTCCGGCTCGATGGCGGCGACGATCTCGTCGATGCGACGGTGCCAGTCCGGGCGATGCCGGCCGGACGAGGCGGCCCGCGCACCCGGGACGGCGCCGGCGCTCATCACCGCCCCGCCCGCACCGGCGAGAGACGCCTTCAACAGCGTCCGCCTCGTGGCTGTGCTCTCCATGCTCGACCTCCGTGTCGTCGTACCGCACACGCCTAGGAGCCCAGTGCAGTCCACCGGCCGGGCAGGCTCTTCGTGGAGAGGGACGTAAAGTGGCCGCCGACTTCGTGCGATCGGATGAACTCCTGCGTGGTCCCGGCGTCGCAGGATGCTCGCATGTCGACGACCCTGGTGATTCGCGGTGGCACAGTCCATGACGGCAGCGGCGGGCCCGGCCGCGTGGCCGACGTCCTCGTCGAGGGAGACCGGATCCTCGCCGTCGGCCCGGGCGGGGGCGATCCCGACGCGCCCGTGCTCGACGCCACGGGCCTGGTGGTCGCGCCCGGCTTCGTGAACGTGCTCAGCCACGCGTACTTCACGCTGGAACGGGACGGCCGCGGCCTGTCCGACCTCTACCAGGGCGTCACCACCCAGGTCTTCGGCGAGGGGATCTCGATCGGCCCGCTCACCGCCGAGATCAGGGCCGAGCTCGAACCCGGCATGGGGCCCGACGACCCGCCGCTGACCTGGGACCGCCTGTCGGAGTTCCTCTCCCACCTCGAGACCAAGGGGGTGGCACAGAACGTCGCGAGCTTCGTCGGCGCGCACAACATGCGCATGATCGGCGCGGGTGCGGACGACCGGCCGATGACCGCGGCCGAGCTCGACCGCGTCCGCGGCATCCTCGACGAGGAGATGGCCGACGGCGCCCTGGGGCTGGGATCGGCGCTCATCTACCCGCCGGGGTGCTTCGCCTCGACCGACGAGCTGGTGGCGCTGTGCGAGGTGGTCGCGCGGCACGGCGGCATGTACATCTCGCACATGCGCAGCGAGGGCGACCACTTCCTCGACGCCGTCGACGAGCTGATCGAGATCGGCCGCCGGGCCGAGCTGCACGCGGAGATCTACCACCTCAAGACCGCGGGACGGCGGAACTGGCCGAAGATGGCGCGGGCCATCGAGCGCATCGAGGCCGCCAGGGCCGCGGGCCGGCCGGTGACCGCCGACGTCTACCCCTACCTCGCCGGGCAGACCCAGCTCGCCGCCTCGATCCCGCCGGAGTTCCACGACGGCGGCCACGAGGCGCTCGCGGCCAGGCTCGCCGACCCGGGCGAGCGGGCCCGCATCCGTGCGGCCGTCGTCACCCCGTCGGAGCGCTGGGAGAACCTCTACCTCGCCGCGAGCGGCGCGAGTGGCGTCATGCTGCTCCCCGACCCGAACGGGCCGGTGGCGAAACACCGCGGCCTCAGCCTCGCGCAGGCGGCGGACGCGGCCGGCACCGACCCCGTGGAGATGCTGCTCCAACTGGTCGAGCAGGAGCCCGCGCTGCACGCCATGTACTTCATGATGGACGAGGAGGCGCTGCGCACCGCCCTGCGCAAGCCGTGGGTCTCGGTCTGCTCCGACGCCCCCACGTTCGCCGCCGAACCGCCCGACTCCGGCGTGCCCACCCATCCGCGCGCCTACGGCAGCTTCGCCCGGATTCTCGGCACGTACGTCCGCGAGCAGTCGCTGCTCACCCTCGGCGAGGCCGTGCGCCGGATGTCGAGCCTGCCCGCGGGCAACCTCGGCCTGCGCGACCGCGGCGTGCTCGCCCCGGGCAACTTCGCCGACATCGTCGTGTTCGACCCGGACACGGTCGGCGACCGCGCGACATATGAGGACCCCCACCAGTACGCGACCGGTGTCCGGCACGTGGTGGTCAACGGAGAGACCGCGCTGGCCGACGGCGTACCCACCGGGCGCCTGTCCGGCCGGGCCCTGCGCCGCCGGCGCTGAGACGACAGGAGAAACGCGTGAAAGAGCAGGTGGAGCAGGTCCTTGGCGCGGTCGGCGCGCGGGCCTGGGCGCACGCCGTCGATCTCGACAGCGGCGAGGAGATCGGGTACGGCGAGGACGGGCTCGTGGTGCTCGCGAGCGTCTTCAAGATCCCGGTGCTGGTGGAGTTGTTCCGGCGGTTCGGCGACCGGCGGCTCGACCCCGCGGAACGGATCGACGTCCCCGTCGAGGGGCGCTCGGCGGGACCGACCGGGCTGTCCGTGATGGCCGACCCGATCGAGCTCTCGCTGCGCGACCTCGCGTACTGGATGATGAGCGTCAGCGACAACGCCGCCACGGACCTGCTCGTCGACCTGCTCGGCACCGAGGCGATCAACGCCACCCTGCGCGAGCTCGGCCTGACCGCGACCCGGGTCGACGGCACCTGCGACGACATCTACCAGAGCATCTACGAGGACGTGCCGGACGAGAAGGCCGGCCCCGAGGTCTGGCGCGCAGCCCGCGCGGTGGACCCGGAGCGGTCCCTGCAGGCGGGCACCCCCCGCGAGATCACCCGGCTGCTCGCCGCCATCTGGAACGACGAGGCTGCGCCTCCCGAGCAGTGCGCCGAGATGCGCCGCATCCTCAGCCTGCAGGCCTGGCCGCACCGACTGCGCTCCGGGTTCACCGAGCCGGACGCGCGGGTGAGCGCCAAGACGGGCACCCTGCGCTTCTGGCGCAACGAGGTCGGCGTCGTCGAGACCGGCGGCCGCAGGTACGCCGTCGCCGTCTTCGTACGGTCCGACTCCTACGAGTACCGCATCCCCGCCGCGGACGCCTGCGTCGGCACGGTGGCCAGGCTGGCCGTCGACCACCTGCGCGGCGTCGAGACCCGCCGGAGGCCGCGCAGCACCGCCAGGGCGGCGACCCCCGGCCAGATCCGCGACCACGCGCGCGAGCTCGGCGCCGACATCTGGCTGCACGCGCGCGACCTGGCCGGCGGGAGGTCGGTGGGCGTCGGGGAGAGCACCCCGGTCGTCACCGCCTCGGTGCTCAAGGTGCCGGTCGCCCTCGAACTGGCCCGCCAGTCGGTGGCCGGCGAGATCGACCTCTCCGAGCGGGTCACCGTGCCGCCGGGCGGGGTGCCGTCGCCGTACGGCCTGTCGGTGCAGCGCGACGACACCGTCATCTCGTACCGGGACCTCGCCCAGCTGATGATCGTGATCAGCGACAACGTGGCCACCGACCTCGTCATCGACCGGGTCGGCAAGGACCGGGTGGCGGCGCTGCTCGCCGAGCTCGGGCTCACCGCGACGGCCGTGCCGCAGAACTGCGCGGAGATCCTGGCCTCGCTGGAGGAGGACCTCGGCATCAGCTACCGCGACGACGAGCGGGACCTGGCCGAGGTGCCGCTGGAACGCCTCCAGGCGCTGCGGGCTCTGGTGCCCGATGAGACCTGCCGGACGACGCCAGAGGAGATCACCCGGCTGCTGGCCGGGATCTGGCGCGACGAGGCGGCCGCGCCCGAGGCCTGCGCGCTGGTCCGCGGCTGGATGGGCGACCAGATCTGGCCGCACCGGCTGACCAGCGGGTTCCCCGGAGACGACATCGTGGTGAGCGGCAAGACGGGCACCCTCCCGCTGGTCCGCAACGAGGTCGGCGTGGTCGAGTTCGCCGACGGCGGCAGGTACGCCGTGGGCGTCTTCACCCGTGCCGACGACCCCTCACCCAACGCTCCCCATCTCGACGCGCTGATCGGCTGGGCGGCGGCCAACGCCGTCGCGCAGCTGCGCGACGAGCGTCCCTGACCCTTCTCTGCATCTGGAGCAGACCATGGCTTACCGCGGGAAGCACTCCCTGGCCCTGACGACGAGCGCCGTGGCACTGCTGCTCGCTGCCTGCGCGGGCGGAGGCGGCGGCACGGCGTCCGGCGACGGGCGCGTCACGGGTGACGTGAACACCATGAACACCGCGAAGGTCGCCAAGGGCGGGACGGCGACCTACACCATCACCTATCCGATCTCGAACTGGAACGTGCTGAACTCCGCCGGCGCGACCTACTCGGTGCTCGACATCTCGAGCGTGCTGATGCCCGGCGCCTTCATGATCAAGCCGGACGGTACGCCGGTCCGCAACGAGACCCTCGTGACGAGCGCGGAGAAGGTCGGCGACTCACCGCAGACGATCAAGTACACGATCGACCCCGAGGCGGTCTGGTCCGACGGCCGGCCGATCTCGGCGGACGACTTCGTCTACACCTGGCGCGCCCTCGACCCGCGCGAGTGCCCCAAGTGCCAGGCGTCCAACACGGCCGGGTACGACCGGATCAAGTCGGTGAAGGGCTCCGACGAGGGGCGGACCGTCACCGTCGTGTTCGACAAGCCGTACGTCGACTGGCAGGCGCTGTTCTCGCCGTTCCTGCCGGCCCACGTCGCCGAGACGTACGGGCCGACCGACACCGCCGCGGGCCTGGCGAAGAGCTTCAACGAGGGCTTCGCCAAGTCCGTCCCGAAGTTCTCGGCGGGCCCGTTCCGTATCCAGGAGTACACCTCCGACGGTTCCGTGGTGATGGTCCGCAACGAGAAGTGGTTCGGCCCGCCGCCGAACCTGGACAAGCTGGTCTTCAGGCTCATCACGGACGTCGCGCAGCAGCCGACCTCGCTGGCGAACGGGGAGGTCGACGTCATCTACCCGAACCCGCAGGTCGACATCGTCCAGCAGGTCGAGGAGCTGCCCGGGGTCCGCTACCAGGTGACGCCGGGCGCATCGGTCCACAAGCTGTGGCTGAACCTCAACGCCCGCGCGCTGCAGGACGTCGCCCTGCGCAAGTCGATCTTCCAGGCGATCCGCGTCCAGGACGTGATCGACAAGACGATCGGGCAGTTCGACGACACCGCGGAACCCCTGCTGAGCCACCTGTTCATCGGCGGCGCGCCCGGCTACTCCGACGTGGTCAGCGAGCTCGGGTACGGCATCGGCGACGTCGAGAAGGTGAAGAAGACCCTGACCGACGCGGGGTACACCGGCGTCGGGGCGAAGCTCGCCGACCCGGACGGCAAGGCCGTGCCCCCGCTGCGCATCGTGGTCCAGGCGGGCGACCAGCTGCGCGCCAGCGAGGCCCAGCTGGTCAAGGCGTCCCTCGCGCCGCTCGGCGTGGACGTGCAGGTCGCCACCGTCGCCAACACGATCGAGGCCGTGCAGGAAGGGAACTGGGCGATGACGGTCGCCACCGTGTCGCAGTCGCCGTTCGCGACGACCAGCAACATCCCGTACTACCTGAGCTGCCCCGAGGACCAGACCTTCTGCCGGTTCAACCTCAACAACTACGGCAACCCCAAGGTCGACCGGCTGCTGAACGAGGCACTCTCGGCATCGAGCGCGCAGGCGGCGACGGAGAAGCTTCAGGAGGCCGACAGGATCGTCTCGTCGGACTACGCGATCCTGCCGCTCTACCAGAACAGGTCGTTCCTCGCCTACAGCGCCAAGCTCGGCAACGTCCGCGACAACAGCCTGGGATTCCCCACCTACAACACCGAGCAGTGGGGCCTGCTGGGCGAGTCATGACGGGTCATCACCGGGACCGGGCGGATCCCGTCTCCTTGACCACGTCCCGGTCCCTGGCGACGCGGTAGAGCCGCAGCTGCAACGTCGCGGCGAGCCGCGCGTCGGCGTCGGCGAGGTCGAGGCCGGTGATCTCGCAGACGCGGCGCAGCCTGTACCGGAACGAGTTGGGGTGCAGGTGCATCGCGGCGGCCGCCTCCGCGACGTTGCCGAAGGCGTCGAGGTAGGCCGACAGGGTGTCGACGAAGCCGCTCTCGTGCTCGGCGTCGTAGTCCACCAGCGCTCCGAGCGAGCCGAGGTGCAGCTCGCCGTCCTCCGCGACGAGATCGGCCAGGCGCAGCAGCAGCGACTCCACCTGGACGTCGCTGTAGCGGGCGATCCGCCTGCGGCGGCGGTCGGTCTGCAACACCCGCAGCGCCCGGTCGGCCTCGCGGCGGGAGTGGGTCACCTCGGCGAGTGACATGGTGGCCCGCCCGACCCCGATGACGGCGTCCGTACGCGCCCCCACCCGGGCGAGGAAGTCCACCGCCAGCCGGACCACGGACGCCGTGCCGTCGCGGTCGCCGCTCGCGCCGACGGGCAGCACGACGTAGGTGGTCCCGCCGAGCAGCGCCGCGGCCGAGCGCGGGTGCACCGCCGAGAAGTGCAGGGCGAGGGCGTCGCGCAGCCGTTGCATGGCCGCCTCGGTGTCCGCGGCGTCGCCCGTGACGACCTGCGCGGCCATCACGCAGAGCCGGCCGTCGGTGAGCCCGAGGCGGTTGGCCGCCTCGGGAGCTCCGGGGCCGCCCTCCAGCACCATGGCCACCAGGTCGGCGCTGAGCCGGCGCCCGACGTCGGCGCCCGCCCTGGCCCGCAACATGTGCAGCGCCACGATCTTGGCCGAGTCGGCGAAGGCCGCCGCACGTGCCTCGGACAGCGGCTCCCTGACCACGGCCCACATCGAGCCGAGCACCTCGTCCCCGGCCCTGACGACGATGGCGACCCGCGGCAGCATGTCCTCGGCGAGGGGCTCGACGTAGACCGGCGTGCCCTTGGAGAGCTCGCGGAACGCACCCCGCTGTTCGAGCAGCTGCGTGTAGCGGTCGGGGACCTGCCGGCCGAGGATGGTCTCGACCCGGCCCTGGTCGGCGCAGTGCTGGTGCCCGGAGAAGGCCAGCACGCGTGACGCGCGGTCCTCGATCGTCACCGGCGCGTCGAGCAGCGCCCCCACCGCGTTCGCGAGGGCGAACAGGTCACCGGCAGGCGCGCCGGCGAGCAGGTCCGCCCCGCCGGTGAGGTCGGTCGTGGCCAGCGGCAGCGCCCTGAGCATGGCGGCCACGTGCGACCACGAGGCGGCGCGGTTGAGCCCGAACAGTGCCACGCCGCTGTCCCGCACCGCCGCGACGACGGAGGCGTCCGCGGTCACCGGGTGCTTGACGACGAGCCCCACCGCACGGCGTTCGCCGAGGCGAAGCAGGAGCCCGGCGATCGCGTCGTTGTCGTGCAGGCCCACGCCGAGCACGAGCTCGCCCGGTTCGACGGTGAGTTCGTCGCCCGGGCCGTGGATCGCCACACCCGTCAGTTCGCCGTCCAGATCCCCGGGAGACGCGATGAGGTCGAGCAACATGCGTCCGAGGTCGTCGAGCAACCGCGAGAGCCGCGCTCTTGGTGCAACCATCGGTGACAGATCCTAAGCCCCACATCGGACATAAGGCCAGCTCTCGGGCTTCTGTCCTCTGCGCGACGCCGTCAGTCCCATCGGAAGAACGCGGCCGAGACGGCGCCGCCGACGAGGACCGTCACGGACAGGCTCACCAGATGGAGGGGCTCGATCGGGGTGCCCGCCCAGGCGTTCGACAGGACCTCGACGGTGGCGCCGAACGGCAGCCACTCGCCCACCATGGCCAGCGTCTCGGGAAGGCTCTCCCGGCTGCCGAACAGCCCGCCGAGGGCGCCGAGGGCGAAGAAGGCGACGAGCCCGATCGCCACGGCCGAGTTCGGCGTCGGGGCGACGGCGGCCACGATCATGCCGACCGCGTACATCGCCGCGGTCGCGAGCAGCAGGAGGCCGAGCGCCGTGACGGGACGCAAGGGGAGGTTGGCGTCGAAGACGAGCACGGCCACGGCGAGCGCCGCCCCGATGCCGATGATCGTCTGCAGCGCGCTCACCGCCGCCTGGGCGATCAGCACCATGGCCGGCGAGGCCGGCGTGACCGACAGGCGGCGCAGGATCCCGGCACGCCGGTAGTACGCCAGGAAGCTCGGCATGTTGACGACGCCGATGGTGGCGATGATGATGGCCAGCACCAGGGGCAGCACGTAGAGGTCCAGCACCGTGCGGCCGTTGACCACCACCTCGCCGCCGGCTGACGAGGCGTTCATCACGAGGACCAGCAGGGGCAGCCCGATGGGCACGACGAGCCCGGCCGTGTCGCGGACGACCATCCTGGCCTCGCACCGGATGAGCGTCAGCCACGACCCGAGGCCGGGACGGCGGGCGTCGGCGTTCATGAGATCTCCTCCGGCCGCGATCCGGAAAGGGCGACGAACGCGTCGTCGAGGTTCGCGGCTCCCGTCCTGGCGACCAGCCCGGCGGGCGTGTCGAGCGCCACGAGGCGGCCGGCGTCGAGGAGGGCCACCCGATCGCAGAGCCGCTCCACCTCCTCCATCGCGTGGCTCACGAGCAGCACCGTGACCCGCTCGTCGCGCAGCCGCTCGACCGCGGCCCACATCCGCCGGCGCGTACGCGGGTCCAGCCCGGTCGTGAGCTCGTCGAGGATCACGACGCGGGGCCGCCCGACGAGGGCCACGGCGATGGAGAGCCGCTGCTGCTGGCCGCCGGAGAGCTTCTCGAAGCGGGTCGTACGCCGGTCGGCCAGCTCGACGAGCTCCAGGACCTCCTCGACGGGTCTCGGATGCGGGTAGAAACTGTGGAACATGCCCATGAGCTCGGCGACCGTCAGCGCGTGGTGGAGCTGGGCCTCCTGGAGCTGGACCCCCAGCACCTGGCGGAGCCTCGCGCGGTCGCGCCCCGGATCGAGGCCGAGCACGCGGACACGCCCGCTGTCGGGCTTCCGCAGCCCGGCGATCATCTCCACCGTGGTGGTCTTGCCGGCCCCGTTGCCGCCGAGGATGCCGAGGATCTCGCCCGTCCCGACGCGCAGGCTCACATCGTCGACCGCCACCGTGTCGCCGTAGCGTTTGCGGAGGTTCGCGGCCTCCACCGCCGTTTCCGTCTCTTCCATGCGGCGACGGTAGGCGGGCCAGGCGGGCGCGCGCCCGTGCCGAAGGTCAGGGCATGCGCGCGTGACTTTCGGCACCCGAGGACGGCGACGGGCCGGCGTTAGGGTGAGGCCATGCGTCGACTCGGGCCGGAGGAGTGGTCAGGGCTGGCGATGTTCGTCGTGTCGGTCGTGGCCGGCGGTCCCGTCCTGGCCGGCGCGGCCGGCGCGGTCATTCCCCGGGCCCTGTGGATCACGTTGTTCGTGGTGTTCATCGCGGCCGTTCTCGTCGCCGGCGGCCCGGGCCGTCCGCGGTGGGTCCGCCACGCGGCGTTCGCGGCGGCGGTCGTGGCGTCGTGGGCCGTGGTGGTGTCCGCGGAGCAGTGGAGCCTCCTGCCGATCCTGCTGGTGATCGTCGCCGCGATCAGCGTCCACGTCGTGCCCCCGTGGGCGGGCTTCGTCGTGGTGGGCCTCAACACCGTGGTGCTCGCCCTGTCCGCGGCATCGCGCGGCATGGACGCCGCCGACACGGCCCTCGGCATCGGCTTCTACGTGCTCATCCAGGCGGCGACGCTGCTGAGCTCGCTGGTGACCATGCGGGAGCAGCGCATGCGGCGCGAGCTGACCGAGGCGCACGTCGGGCTCCAGGCGGCGAGCGTGTTGTTGTCGGAGTCGGCGCGCACCGCCGAGCGGCTCCGGATCTCCCGCGACCTGCACGACCTCATCGGCCACCAGCTCACCGTGCTCACCCTGGAGCTGGAGGCGGCGCGTCACCGCGACGGGGAGCGGGCCAGGGAGCACGTCGAGCGGGCCAACCGGGTGGCGCGCGACCTGCTGGGTGACGTGCGCGCCACCGTCGGCCGGCTGCGCACCGAGTCGTCCGACCTCACGGAGGCCCTGCGGCAGGTCGTGCGCGATCTGCCCGGCCTCGAGGTGTCGATCGAGGTCGCACCCGAGGTGCGGGCAGGCGAGGAGCAGGTCGCGGCGCTCGTACGAGCCGTGCAGGAGATCGTCACCAACACGATCAGGCATGCCGGCGCCCGCGAACTGTGGATCGAGGTCGCGTCCGACGGCGACGCGGTGCGGCTGACCGCGGTGGACGACGGCCGTGGCGCGGCCGATCCGGTGCTCGGCAACGGGTTGCGCGGGCTGTCCGAGCGGTTCGAGGCGCTCGGCGGCGAGGTCAGCGTCGACGGCCGGAGCGGGTTCCGGGTCACGGCTCAGGTGCCGGCGTCGTGACCCGGGTCGTGGTGGTCGACGACCAGACGCTCGTCCGTCAGGGGATCCGCAGCCTGCTGGAGGTCGCCGACGTCGAGGTGGCCGGTGAGGCCGACGACGGGCACGCGGCGATCGAGGTCATCGCGGCGACCGGGCCGGACGTGGTGCTGCTGGATCTGAGAATGCCGCGTTACGACGGGATCTGGACGCTCGAACGCCTGCGCGAGCGCGGCATCGAGACGCCGGTCCTCGTGCTGACGACCTTCAACGACGACACGCTCGTGCTGCAGGCGCTCCGGGCGGGCGCGCGCGGCTACCTGCTCAAGGACGTGACCTTGGAGCAGCTGACCAGGGCGGTGCGCACCCTGGCCGACGGCGGCACGCTCGTCGCGCCGTCGATCACCGACCGGCTGCTGCGCGCGATCCGCTCCGGCCCTCCACCGGCCGGCGGCGACGCGGCACCGGTGCAGGAGCTCACCGAGCGCGAACTCGAGGTGTTGCGGCTCGTGGCCGAGGGCTACGCCAACCGGGAGATCGCCAGGGCGTTGTTCCTGGCCGAGGGCACGGTGAAGAACTACGTGTCCACGATCCTGCTCAAGCTCGACGCTCGCGATCGCACCAACGCCGTGCTGCGCGCCCTGCACGAAGGCATCCTGCGCTGACGGTCGGTCGATGACCGATCACGGTGAATGAGCTCAGGGTCTTGACCTCGGCATGCACCGTCTCGTACTTTCCTTGTACTTCAAATATATCGAGGGTATACGGATGACCTTGACCGGACGGACAAAGACTGAGCAGGCGTACCACGTTCTGCGAAGGGCGATCGTCACGGGCGACCTCGTCGAGGACCTGCCCCTGGACGACGCGATGCTCTCGACCCGCTACGGGTTCGGGCGCACCCCCATCAGGGAGGCGCTCAAGAAGCTGGCCGACGAGCAGTTCATCAACTACCCGCCGCACCGCACCCCTTACGTGCGCGGGATCCGGGTCAGGGATCTGTCCAGGCTGTACGAGTCGCGCCACCTCCTGGAGGAGCCGGTGGCGCGGCTGGCGGCCAGACGCGCCACCCCAGCGCATCTCGACGAGCTGGAACGGATCTGCGATCGCATCGACGACGAGATCGCGGCCGGCCAGCCGTACGGGGCCATCGAGTACGACCACCAGTTCCACCTCGAGATCGCCAAGTCGACCGACAATCCGTTCCTGGCCGAAGCGGTGAACCGGCTCAACTGCGGATCTCTGCGGATCTGGTACCTGGCCCACAGCACGCTCGGCATGGAGAACACCAACGAGGACCACCGGGCGATCGCCGCCGCGCTCAAGGACAAGGATCCGGACAGGTCAGAGACGCTGGTGCGGCAGCACATCGACAAGTCGTACGCACGGCAGATGGCGCTGCAGCAGCTCGACCCGTGATCCCTCCACCGGCGGCCCGGTGGTCGTCGTCGCACAAGGAGAACCACCTTGACTTCCTCCCCACGGCTGAAGCCGGGGGATTCCAACCGTCGCCGGTTGGTCTTCCTGCTTCACCGCCAGCCGCCCGCCGGGCTTGCGCCCTTGAGGTCTTACACCGGCTCCACAGGCGTTTCAGCTCTCCGCCAGCCCGGCGGCGAGCACGTTCTTGGCCGCGTTCACGTCCC
>NZ_JBDPMB010000014.1:0-225278 GCF_039871615.1 Nonomuraea sp. B10E15 | reverse complement strand
CCCAGGGGCTGGGCATCCTGCTCGGCGGCCTCCTCGTCGAAGCGGCCGGACCGGAGCACGGCCTGGCGATCGCCGGCGCCGCCGGGCTGGTCGCGGGAGTGCCGGTGCTGCTGGCCTGGAACAGAGCGACCAGGGCTGCCGGGGCGCTGCGGGAGACACCGTGACAGGCGGCGATCGCCTTCCAGGTCTCCCCGATCGACAGGTCCCCCGGGTGAAGTCCGGGCGGAGCCGCCAGCGGCTGGCCTCGACCGTCCGAGACGATTCCCGACAGAGTCGAGCCAATGGCGAGCTTTAGCCGGGGAACTCTGCCTTCTCGACGATCAGGCTGCGGGCTTCCCGGAGTTGCTTCGGCATGCCGGCTCCGACGGCGCCGACCACCCGGCCGTCGCGGCCGTACACCGCCACGAACTTGCGTTCGGAAAGATCGCCGTGCCGCACCGCTAGGTCGCAGGATTCGTCGAAGTGGCCCCAGGCCTGCACCTTCAGGTCGTACTGGTCGGTCCAGAAGTACGGGACGCTTGCGAAGGGACGTCGGTCCGCCGGTGCCGCCAGCAGATTGGTCGCGGCGGCACGCGCGTGCTCGGCGGCGCTGGTGCGGTGTTCCACCCGCATCCGGGTGCCGAACAGCGGGTTGAACCAGCTCGCCACGTCCCCGGCCGCGTACACGCCGGACGCCACCGCGCAGTACTCGTCGCAGTCGAGGCGCCCGTCGCTCAGCAACCCGCTGCCGGCCAGCCAGCCGGTGTTGGGAATCGCGCCGATGCCGACGACCACCACATCGGCGGGTATCCGCTCGCCGGTGTCCAGCACCACGCCGGTTACCGCTCCCCGCTCGGAGATCAACGAGGAGGCGCCGGTGCCGCACCGCAGGTCCACCCCCCTGTCGACATGGAGTGCGGCCAGCAGTTCCGCAACGGACTTGCCGAACGCCCGCAGCATCGGCGCGGCGGCCGGATCGACCATGGTGACCGGCAGGCCGATGTCGCGGGCCACCGCGGCGGCCTCGGCGCCGATGAACCCGGCACCGATGACCACCATTCGCGATTCCGGTCGCATCCGGGATCGCAGGGCCAGCGCGTCGTCCAGAGTGCGCAGATAGTGCACGCCGGCCAGATCGCCACCGGGCAGCCGCCGCGGGGCCGCGCCGGTGGCGATGATCAAGCCGTCGTAATCGACCGGCTCGCCTTCGGCCAGCACGATCTCCCGCCGGTGGGGATCCAGGCCGGTCGCGGTGGCGCCCAACCGCAGGTTCAGGTCCAGCTCTGTCAGCTGTTCGGCGCTGCGCAGCCGCAGCCGTTCCGGCTCCCACTGGCCGGACAGCAACTGTTTGGACAGCGGCGGGCGGTCATAGGGCAGATGGGATTCGCTGCCCAACAGGGTGATCCGGCCGGTGAAGCCACGTTGTCGCAGGGCGTCCGCGGCGCTGATGCCCGCCGCGGACGCGCCCACGATGACGATCTTGTCCACTACGGTGATCCCTCGATCGAGATCGCCCGTCCTGGACACAGCAGGGCTGCCTCCCGGGCGGATGCGTGTTGCTCCGCTTCAGGGTACGGATGCAACAGAACCGCGAGCCCGTCCTCCTCTCGCTGATCGAAGAGGTCTGGGGCGGCGAGCACGCATTGGCCCGAACCGCAGCATCTTTCCTCGTTCCATGTGATCTTCATTACGGCGTCTCCTTCGTCTACCAGGTCACCGGCAGCCGGTGGATGCCGTAGACGAGCGCGTCGCTCTTGAACGGCAGGCGCTCTACCGGGTCCGCCAGCGCCAGGTCCGGGATCCGTGCGAACAACGTGTTCAGCACGATCTCCAGCTCCAGCCGGGCGAGATTCTGTCCGAGGCACTGGTGGATCCCGAAGCCGAAGGCCAGGTGGTGCCGTGCACCGCGGTCGACGTCGATCTGATCCGGCCGTGCGAACACGTCCGGGTCGTGGCTGGCGGCCGCGGCCGCCACGATGACGCCGTCGCCGGCGCGGAAGGCGATGCCGTCGAGTTCGAAATCCTCGACGACCACCCGGGAGGTGGCGTTGTCGACGATGGAGTGGAACCGCAGCAGCTCTTCGACCAGTTGCGGGGTCCGCTCGGGCCGCTCCCGCAACCCGGCCAGCAGTTTCGGATCGTCCAGAAGCGAGGCCACGCTCAGCGAGATCATGTTGGCGGTGGTCTCGTGACCGCCGACCAGCAGCAGCAGCCCGATTCCCGTCATGGTCTCGCGGTCATAGGCGTCGATGTCGCGGTACTTGTCGATGAGCCGGCTCAGCAGGTCCTCGCCCGGCTCGGCCTCCTTGCCCGCGACCAGGTCGTTGATGTACTGGCGCAACCACAGTGCGGTGTCACGTCGCTGGTCGCCTGTCGAGTTGCGACTGAGAATGATCTTGGTTCTGCTCTGGAATTGGCCGCGGTCGACGTAGGGCACTCCCAGCAGCTCGCAGATCACCAGCGACGGCACCGGCAGCGACAAGGCTTCCACCAGGTCGGCCGGCCGCGGTCCGGCCAGCATCTCGTCGATGGATCGGTCGGTGATCCGCTGGATCTCCGGCCGCATCTGCTTGACCCGCCTGACGGTGAACTCGTTGGTGATCATGCGCCGGTGCTGGGAATGCTCCGGCGGGTCCATGGCGACGATCGTGCCCTTCAGCGGCACCGAGGCCACCCCTGGAACGAGTTGCGGGAAGCCGGGGTTCGCGCGGTTCGAGCTGATCTTGTTGCTGGACAGGAACTCCCGCGCGAAGGCGTGCCCGGTGATCAGCCACGCTTGCGTGCCGTCCTGCAGGGTCACCCGCGAAATCGGTGCCTCCTGTCTGACCTGCGCGTACTGCGGCGGCGGACCGAACGGGCAGGAGCGGGGCATCGGGAACGCCGGAGGAGTCTGAGCGGCGGAGATTGTCATGATGTCACCTCTCGAAATAAGAAACCATTGGTTTCTTGTTCACAAGATAGGCTCGGCGATCAGGAAACGCAAGGTTTCTTGGGAGCTGTGATGCCGAACACACCGAGGACGGACCCGTCCACAGTCGAGACCATGTCGCGCCGCCGGGGAGCCGAGCTCGAGAACGCCATCCTGGACGCGGCTCGCGAGGAACTGGCCGAACTGGGTTACGCGAAGTCCACCATGAGCGGCATCGCCAACCGGGCCGGCACCAGCAAACCCGTGTTGTACCGCCGCTGGAGCAGCCTGCCCGAGCTGGTGCTGGACACGCTGGGGAGCCGGTTCGCCAACGTGCCGGTCCCCGACACCGGCGACCTGCGCGACGACGTGCTGGCCCTGTTGCGCCAGGCGCAGGCGAACCTCGCCGACACCCGCCGCGACACGGTCTCCGGACTGATCGCGGACACGGTTCACGACCCGCAGCTGGCGCAGCGATTGCGGGACCTCATCGCCGGCTCCACCCTGTCGGACGCCATGTCCACGGTGCTGGAACGCGCGGCCGAGCGCGGTCAGATTTCACCCGGCCCCTGGCCGCGACGCGTGATAACCCTGCCGATCAGCCTGCTGCGGGACGACTTCGTGGTCTTCGGAATCCGGCCATCCGACGCCGACCTGGCCGCGGTCACCGACGAAGTCTTCCTTCCTCTGCTGGGTTACGCGTCCAGCATGGTCCGGAACCGCGATCGTCCGTCGAGGTGAGCATGGCTGCGGCGTGGCCTGGCCGTGTCTCGTGGTCGCGGGCCGGCCGGAGGCGGAGCTGCTACTTCCGCGGCAAGAAAAGGGGGATGCCGTGTCCGGCACGGCTCGTGAACAGCTAGCCGAGTTGCTTGATGCCTGTGCGAAAGCGGCCGGCGTCGAGCGTCTTGCGGAAACTGGCCGAAGGAGCGATCGTCACCACACCGCGATGACGAAACAATCAGGACCAGCTTCTGGATCTGGCGGCACCGCTCGGACGGATCGAAGTCGCGATGCATGACATCGATACTGATTATCGCGACATTGTGTCGGAGTGGTTCACCGAATCCATGAGCATCACTTTCTCCCATGGCATCAGCATCGACGAGGTGGCCACAGCCTTCGACGACCTCGACACCGGCCGCTACCTCACTTACCCCGAAGCGGTTGAGGAGAGCTACGAGGCGTTCGAGGCCGCCGGCATCGGATGCGCGGCCATCGTGGGCGAACTGGGCGAGTGGGTAGTAACCGTGGAGCCCGACGGCTACAAGGGAAATCTCTGGCACGTGTTGCAGCGCCTGTCACGGTTCGACCGAGCGATCAGCGTGTTATGCGGTCACGGAACGTACAATCTGAGCTACGTCGTACGCTCCCAGATGGTCGCAGACCTTCGACTTTGGGATTATTCGCACAGGTCGGCCATCGAGAGCAGCGAGCTGGATCCATATGTCGACGGCCTGGAGTTCACCGAAAACGATCTTCTTGTGAAAGCGTCTGCTCTCGCAGTTTGCGCGCGGATGACAGGTGAGCGTCTCGACAGCGACTGGCTGAACCGCCGGCACCGCCGGCTGATATGGGAGGATCCGGACTGAGCCGAGTTGTTCCTGGGCACCTGTGCGGCGCACGCTTGGGAACGACGACGTCCATGGCAGAGCGGGGTCAACGGTCACCCGCCGGGTGTGGGCGTGCGCTGGTCCGTGACCGGAGCGGGGCGTTGCCCCGTGTCCCTTCGCGCGAGGAGCGCTCGCCGCGCCGACACGATCACGGCCAGGACGACGAGGCCGAGGATCACCATCGTGACGGGCCGTCCGAGGACGTATCCGGGGTTTCCGTCAGAGTAGGCCAGGGTCTGGCGCAGCGAGACTTCGAGCGTGGGCTGGAGGACGACTGCCAGCACGAAGGGCGCCATGCTGAACCCTGCCCGGCGCAGCATGAATCCGAGCAGTCCCGCGACCAGCATGACCACGACGTCGAACATCGAGTTGTTCTCGGCGTACACGCCAACGACGCACAGGCCGATCACGAGCGGCATCAACGTCTGCGGCGGGATGGACAGCAGGCGGGTGAAGAGTCCCACCAGCGGAAGGTTGAGCACCAGCAGCATCAGGTTGGCGATGTACATCGCGGCGATCACGGTCCAGAACAGGTCGGGCTGGTCCTCGACGAACGTCGGGCCGGGAACGATGCCGTTGAGCAGCAGGGCTGCGAGTACGAGTGCCATGGTCGGCGCGAACGGGATCCCGAGCGCCAGCAGCGGAACGAACGCCGCGCCGGCCGCGGCGTTGTTGGCCGCCTCAGGGCCGGACACCCCCTCGACGGCGCCCTTGCCGAACTTGTCAGGGTTCCTGGAGATCTTCCGCTCGACGACGTAGGAGGCGAACGTCGACAGCACGGCGGCGGGGCCGGGCACCAGTCCCAGCAGGAAGCCGATCACCGAGCCTCGCACCGCCGCCGGAGCCGCCTGGCGGGCCTCCTGCCCGCTGGGCAGGAGTTCCCTGAGCCGTGGGGCCTTGACGGGCTTCGGGCGCCGGCGCCGGCCGACCATCGTGAGCGCTTCCGCCACGCCGAAGGCCCCCATGACCAGGGCGATGAAGCTGAAGCCCTCGGCCAGGGTGTCGGATCCCATGGTGAACCTCAGGTCACCGCCGGCCGGGTCGATTCCGACCGTGCCGATCGCCAGGCCGGCGCAGATCATGACGATCGCTTTCGCGACGGAGCCGTCGGCGAGCGCCGCCAGCAGCAGGAGTCCCGCGACGCACAGTGCCAGGTATTCGGGCGGACCGAGCTTGACCGCCAGCCCGCTCAGCCACGGCGCCGACATCATGAGACCGAAGATGGCGATGGTGCCTGCCAGGAACGACGAGAGCGCCGCGATGGTCAGCGCGGGCCCCGCTCTGCCCCGTTTTGTCATCTCGTGGCCGTCGAGCGCTGTGACCACCGACGACGCCTCACCGGGTACGTTGAGCAGGATCGAGGTCGTCGACCCACCGTACGTGGAGCCGAAATAGATGCCGGCGAAAAGGATCAGCGATCCTGTCGGGCCTAACTGCGTGGTCATCCCGAGCAGGACCGACATCGCGCCGATCGGCCCGATCCCGGGCAGCACGCCGACCATCGTGCCGAGGACCACGCCGACCAGCGCGAGGATGACGTAGGCCGGATCGGCGAAGGCGGCGAAGCCCGCGCCGAGGTTGTCGATCGCGTCGCCCACGGGGCGTCCTTCCGTTCAGAACAGGCCGAGCGTGCCGCCCGGCAGGGGGACCGACAGCCAGCGCACGAAGATCAACCAGGTGGCCGCGCCGAAGGCGAAGCCGAAGATCACGGCGCTGCTCCATCGGGAGACCCCCATGACCTTGGCCATCAGGACCAGGGAGATCGCCAACGTCACGATCATCCCCACGGTGTCGCCCACCGCCGGCACCAGCAGGGCGGCGGCCAGCACGCCGGCGATCCGCCACCAGCGCACCTCGCCGTCGCCCTGGCCTTCCGCGTCGTCCTCCGGTGGGGTGACGCCGCTCGGCGTCCGTCGGCGGCTCTGTAGAAGGACGACGCCACTGGCGGCGACCAGCACCAGCGCGACGACGAAGGGAAAGAAGCCCGCCCCGCTGTCCGCCAACGTCCCCAGGCCCTCATCGAGGGCCAGCACGCCGTACAGCAGGCCCAGCACCAGCAGCGCCCCGGCGGCGATCGCATCCGGCTTGGCGATCCCTCGCACAGGACCCGTTCCCCTCATTTCGGCGCGATCAGGTTCGCCGCCTCCGCGGTCTTCTCGGCCAGCCGCGCCTTGGCCGTCTCACCGTCGGCCCCGCTGACGACCAGCCCCAGCTTCCGCGCTGCCTCGGCGAACTTCTGGCTCTTGACGGCCGAGCCGAACACCTCGCTCAGTTTCCGCTGGACGTCGCCGGGCAGTCCCCGCGGCGCGATCAACACGTTGTACGCCTCCCACTCCAGGGCGACGTCCTGCTGGGCGAAGGTGTGGATCTCGGGGGCGAGCTCGACGGGCTCGGCGGAGGCGATCCCAAGCGCGCGGAGCTTCCCGGCCTTCAACTGCGCCATCCCGCCGGCCAGTTGCATGACGCCCACCTCGACGTTGTCGCCGAGCAGGGCCGTGACGGTCGCCTGGTCGCCGTCGAACTTGACGTGCTTGAACCGCGTCCCCGTCAGCTGCTCGAACTTCCCGGCCGGGATGGCGTAATTGAGCGGACCCTCGGCGATCGTGATGGCCCCTGGGCGGGCCTTGGCGGCTGCGACCAGATCGCCGATGCTCTTGTACGGCGAGTCGCCGGGAACCACGAACAGCACCGGCGACGTGGTGACCTCGCTGATCACCGAGATCGCCACCGGGTCGTAGGAGACCTCCTCGGTACGCGGGAGCAAGGTCAGCGGGCCGTCCGGCACGAGGCCGATCGTGTGCCCGTCCGGTTTGGCGCGCAGCGTCGCCGTGGTGCCGACCGAGCCCGCGCCGCCCTCCCTGTTCACCACCTGGACGCGCCGGCCGAGCTTGCCCTCGTCGTTGACGACCTCGACCAGCGAACGGGATGTGGCGTCGATGGCGCTTCCGGCTGGATAGGGCACGATGAGCTGGATGTCCCGTGTCGGATAGCCTCCCTGGGACGCGGGCGCACCGCATGCCGCGGCGACGAGTACGACGGCCGCGAGGAGCGCGGGCGCACGGCCGCGCCTGCCGGCCGGACGAATACTCATGGGGCACCTCCTGGAGGGGGCAGGGGAGGATGGGTTCCCGGCCCGATGGTGGCCGTGGCGACGATCGAGTCGTGCCAGCCGTCGTCGCCGAAGTCGTGGGCGTCTCGGTGGAGCCGTTTGAAGAACAGGTGCGCGCTGTGCTCCCAGGTGAAGCCGATCGCGCCATGGAACTGCACCATCGCGGCCGACATCCGGCGGGCCAGGTCGGCGGCGCGGCTCTTGACCACCGACGTCATCAGCGCGGCGTCGTCGCGCCCGGTGTCGTGGGCGTGGGCGGTGTACCACAACGCGTCGGTGATCGTCGTCCATGCGACGTGCAGCTCGGCCAGCTCGTGCTGGATCGCCTGGAAGCCGCCGATCGCCCGGCCGAACTGCCGCCGCCCGCGAAGGTGATCAAGAGTGATCCGCATCGCCGTGCCCGCGGCGCCGACGAGGTCCGCGCTCACCAGCACGGTCAGCCGCTGGACGATGCGCTCGAAGACGTCGTCGTGCGCCCAGCTCAGCGGCTCGGCGGGCACATCGGCCACGGTCACCCGGGCCGCTCGCATGGTCCGGTCGACGGGCTCGACCGCGCGGATCGACACCCCGGGATGTCCGGCCGCCACGACGAACACAGCGGGGCCGCTCGCCGACATGGCGGCGACCAGCATGATGTCGGCGTCCTCCGCATGGCCGACGATTCCGGCGTCGCCGTTGAGCATGCCGTCGGCGGTGGCGGTGACGGCGATGCCGTCGCGGTTCCACGAGCCGCCCGGAGCGCGCAGGGCGGTCGCTCCGACGAGCTCGCCCGCGACCATCGGCGCGAGCCAGCGGCGCCGCTGCTCCGGGTCGGTCGAGGTCGCGAGGACGTCGCAGGCTGCCATGGCCGTTCCGACGCCCGCCGGCGCGAGGCCGGCCCCCAGCGCCTCGGCGACCACGGCGAGGTCGAGCAGCCCGAGTCCGAGACCGCCGTCCGACGGCGCGGCCGTCACCCCGAGCCAGTTGAGGTCTGCCGCCGCACGTCGCAGGCCGGCGTCGAGCCCGGCGGAGGGCGTGTCGGCGTGCTGCGCCACGCGCGCCAGGTCCAGGTGGCGATCGAGCCAGCGCCGTACGGCGTCGCCCATCGCCACCTGCTCTTCACTGAGCCCAAAGTCCATGTCACCGGTCCACTTACGCGAATGGCACACAGTCCACAGTGCATGTGTGAAGTACGTCAAAGACGTGAAATCAACCCGACTCATTGCATTTCGCAATGAGTCGGTCATGGGTTTTGCTCTTTGACGCTCCAGGACGGCGGTGCTCAGGATGGGCGTGCGCGCAGGGCCGGATCGGACAAGGAGTGGTGCACGGCATGGATCTTCGATACTCGTCGGCGGCGGAGAGGTTCCGGCGGGAGATCCGCCGGTGGCTGGAGGAGTCCGTGCCGGCGAGGTGGCGCCAGCCGCGTTTCTGGATCGACCGGGACGGGAGTGAGGAGTCCCTGGAGCTGCGGCGCCGTTGGGAGAAGGACCGGTTCGACAACGGCTTCGCCGGCGTCGACTGGCCCGTCGAGCACGGCGGGCGCGGAGCCGATCACGAGATCCGGGCGGTGCACGACGAGGAGATGGCGCGGGCCCGCGCGCCGATCGGCCCCTTCCTCGGCCTGACCTACCTCGGCACCGCGCTGCTCGGCCCCACGCTGCTGCGCTACGGCAGCGACGGGCAGAAACGCACGATCCTGCCGCGGATCCTGTCCGGCGACACGATCTGGTGCCAGGGGTTCTCCGAACCGGAGAGCGGCAGTGACCTCGCCGGCCTCTCGACCACCGCCCGGCGTGACGGCGACGTCCTGGTGGTCTCCGGCCAGAAGACCTGGACCTCGCTGGCGCGCCACGCCGATGCGATGTTCGCCCTCGTCCGCACCGATCCGAAGGCGGAACGACGTCGCGGCATCACCTTTCTGCTGATCGACTTGACGCTGCCGGGGGTGCACGTGCGCCCGATCCGTCAGATGTCCGGCTCGCACGAGTTCGGGGAGGAGTTCTTCGACGAGGTACGCGTGCCCGTCGACGGCAACGTGGTCGGCCGGATCGGCGACGGCTGGGCCGTGGCCCGCTACCTGCTCTCGGTCGAGCGGAACGCCTCGCCGATCAGCCAGTACGTGGAGTTCAGCCACGAGCTCGACGACGTGATCGCCGCGGCCCGGCACACCAGGAAAGACGGCCGCCCGGCCATCGAACACCCTGCGATCCGGACACGGATCGCACGCTGCCGGGCCGACCTGGAGCTGCTCCGCGTTCGCGGCTACGACGCGATGACCCGCGTGGCGCGGGGTCAGGACCTGGGCGCCGGCGCCTCGGTCACCAAGCTGCTGTGGTCACGGACCAGGTTGGCGATCGCCGATCTGGGCGCCGACGTCCTCGGTGCGGACGGCCAGCTGAGCGCCGACGGCGGGCATCTCAGCCATCTCCGCTGGCGCCACCTGCACGTACGCGGCCAGCGGATCGCCGGCGGCACCGCGCAGATCCAGCGCACGATCATCGCCCGCGACCTGCTGGGCCTCCCCCGGTGAGCGGGACGGCGATCGGCTCGGGAACCGTGCTGTTCCAGCTGCGCGACGGGGTCGGCACGGTGACCCTCAACCGGCCGGAGCGCCGCAACGCGATCTCCTGGCACCTCGTGCAGGACCTGCTCGCCGCCATCGAGCGGGCCGGTTCCGAACAGGACCTGCGCGTCCTCGTCCTCACGGGTGCGGGCGACGACTTCTGCGTCGGCGCCGACCTCGCGCGGGTCGGGTCGGACAGTGTCCAGGACCAGGAGACGCGCACGCTGCGCGGACGTTCGGTGGCCGACGACCGCGAACGGCTGAGCCGGGCCTCGGCCATCGTGGAGACGCTCGTGCACTTCCCCTCGCCGACGATCGCCGCCGTCAACGGCGCCTGCGCCGGTGCGGGGCTCTGCCTCGCGCTCGCCGCCGACTTCCGGCTCGCGGCGCGGGAGGCGGTGTTCAACACCGCGTTCATCAGCGCCGCGGTGTCCGGTGATCTGGGCAGCGCCTGGCTGCTGACCCGCGCGGTGGGCGGCGCCCGCGCGCGGGCGCTGCTGCTCGACCCGGTCAAGCTCACCGCCGCCGAGGCGGCCGACCTGGGACTCGTGACCGAGACCACGACCGATCTGGCGGCACGGATCGGGTCGCTGGCCGGCAAGCTCGCCGCGCAGGCACCGAAGGCGATGCGCTACGCCAAGCAGAACCTGGCGGACGCCGGAACGGCCACGCTGCCCGAATACCTGCGGCGGGAGGTGCCCCGTATGGTCGACTGTGCCCGCAGCGGCGATGCGCGGCGGGCCGCCCAAGCCTTCCTGGAAAAGCGCAGACCGGTGTTCACCGGAGAGTAGGAGTGGCATGATCCCCCCTCTCGCGGGAGTTCGCGTCGTCGAGTTCGGCCACTACATCGCCGCACCCGCGGCGACGCAGATGCTGTCCGACCTCGGCGCCGAGGTCATCAAGATCGAGCCGCCCGCCGGCGACCAGGCACGCGGCATCGGCGCCTACGGCGAGGGCATCGTCCTGGCCTACAACCGCGGCAAGCGCTCGATCGTGCTCGACCTCAAGCAGGCCGGCGACAGGGAGACCGCCCTGGGCCTGATCGCGGAGGCGGACGTCGTCGTGCAGAACCTGCGGGCCGACGCACTGGCCCGCCTCGGTCTCGGCCCCGACGACCTGCGGCCGGCCAACCCCAGGCTCATCTACGTCTCGATCCGCGGTTTCAGCTCCCGAGGCCCCTCGGCGAACCGGGCCGGCCTCGACATCGCCGCGCAGGCCGAGAGCGGACTGATGTCGATCAACGGCGAGCTCGACGGTGATCCGCTCCGGGTCGGCTTCCCCATCGCCGATGTCGCCGCCAGCTACGCGGTCGTCCAGGTCGTCCTCGCCGCGCTCCTCCGCCGGGAGCGCACCGGCGAGGGCGGGGTCGCCGAGGTCTCGCTGCTGGATGCCGCGATCCACCTTCAGTCGGCGATGTGGGGCGAATGGCACGCCTCCGGCCAGGAGCCGCGGCGCAAGGGAAACGGCCAGGCGACCGTCGCTCCCGCCGCCGACCTCGTACGCACCGCCGACGGGACCATCGTGTTGTCGGCCTACACCGCCGACCACTTCGCGCGGCTGTGCCGGCTCATCGACAGGAAGTGGATGCTCGACGACCCGCGCTTCGCCGACAACCCCGCCCGGGTCGCCAATCGGGAGGCGCTCCTGGCGGAGATCTCGCAGGCCATCGGCGTCCTGCGAACGGAGGAGTGCCTCGCGATGCTGGCCGACCACGGCATCGTCGCCGCGGAGGTGCGCACCTACCACGACGTGGCCGAGGCGCCGGACGTGCTTGCCTGCGGAGTCCTGACCACGGGGGTCGGGCCGGACGGTGACCGCTACACCGTTCCATCACTGCCCTTCACCCTCGACGGAGTCACCGTCGAGGCGGACAAGACGGTGCCCCACGCCGGGGCCGACTCGGGCGGGCCCGGCTGGCGCGGCGCTTGACCTGGTGAGCAGGGCGCACATTGGATCGCACCATGAACGTCCGCGAGCTCGAATGCTTCCTCGCCGTCGTCGACCAGGGCAGCATCACCCGGGCCGCCTCCGCGCTCTACCTGGCACAGCCGTCCCTGTCGCAGATCATCCGCCGCCTGGAGAGCGACCTCGGCGTGGAACTGTTCCGCCGGGTCGGGCGCGGACTGGTGCTCGCCCCGGCCGGTGAGGCGCTTGTCGGGCCGGCCCGCCAGGTCGTCCGTGACCTGCACCATGCCCGCCAGGTCGCCGAGGGTTACCGGGGGCTCGAACGCGGACGGGTCGACCTGGCGATCTCCACCTCCCTCACGTCCAACTTCCTGGCCGCGTGGGTAGGTCACTTCCGCCGCCAACATCCCGGGTTCACGGTCCGGCTCAAGCAGCACGACGGCGACACCGACGAGATCGTGCACCTGATCAGGTCGGGCGAGGCCGAGCTCGCCTACGCGGTCGCGCCCGTGTCCCGGCAGGGAATCGACTGCTTCCGCATCGGGGAGGGCGAGGTCGTGCTGGCCCTGCCGCCCAGTTGGCGCGCCGAGTTCCCCGACCCGATCCCGGCCGCCCTGCTCGACGGCCTGCCCATGATCGTCGATCGGGGGTTCGGGCGTGCCTACCTCGACTCCATCGGCGTCGAGCCCACCGTCGTCGTCGACGTCAGCGAACCCGCCGGACTGGTGCCACTGATCATCGCCGGCGCAGGAGCCGCTGTCCTGCCGATGCGCCAGGCCCTGGACGCTCGACGCAGGGGAGCGAGCCTGCGCATGATCGAACCGCTGGCCGTACGGGCGATCTACGCCATCACCTCGACCTCCCCGCTGTCGATACCGGCCCGCCGGTTCCTCGAACTCAGCAGGGAGAACCTTGATCGCTGGCGGCGGGCCGTGACCAGACGCACCGACCGGGGCATGACGCTGCTGGAGGCGTCCATCGACGCCGACGATGTGATCGAAGCCGCGTATCAGCGGCTGGAGGAGACCCCTGACCAGCCGCCGGCGCCCCTAGCTTCCGCACCGCTCCCGCCGCAGGGGTCCTGACTTCCGGGCTCATGCCGGCCCGCTCCGGAGCGCGATACTGGCGAACACGTTGTGATCCGGCATCATCGTGGCGCGACTTCGAGGAGCGGCGTGTGGATCCCGTTGATGAGCACTTCGCCTTGCTGCTGAAGGCCGGGCTGCCGAGGGAGCTCTGCCTGACCTGGTGCCAGGGGAACGACCTGGGGGCGGTGGCCGGGGACTTCGGCGCCGACCCGGCGGGCGGGCTGTGGGCTGATCCTGACGAGCTCGAGGAGCTCGAGGAGGAGTATCGGGATCAGGGTGAGCTGCTGCAGCTCACCCTCGCGGACGGGTGGGTGGTCGCGCTCGAACCGCGGGGGTTCGAAGGCAGCAGGAAAGAGGTGCTGACGCGCCTGTCACGCTCGGGGCGGGCCTTGAGCGTCTACTGGAACGCCGAGATGGACAGCGCCGTCGCCTATGCCGCCGGCGGGCGGATGCTGACCACGTTCGATCTCGTGAACCCGGGCGAGCGCACCGGCGACGACCCGCACGCGCTCGACCCCCTGCTGTCCCAGATCGGCCTGGACGGCGGGCTGCCGACGCAAGCGCGCAAGGCACGCAGCCTCGCGCTCGGCGAACTGATCAGCGGGCGGACGCTCACGCCGGACTGGCTGCGCGCGCCGCAGCTCGTCTTCCCCCTGGCCGATCCGCGCCCGGACGCTCTCGTGCCCGCCTCGTGCCTGAACCCGCGGATGCCCTTCATGGACGAGCCGGCGTTCGCCCGGATCCTGGCCGGCCCCTCGGCCGCCTGCGCGCCGGACATCGTCGAGATGGTGGTGGCCACCGTGCTCCCGATGGCCGCCCTGGAGGACGGCCTGGCACGCGAGGTGGCGGCGCGCGGCGAACAGGACACCGCCCGGAGGGAGGCCCTGCAGACGCGGCTGCTGGAGCGCGTCACCGAGGCCAGGCGCCGCGCCGGCCGCCTGCGCCACGAACACTCTCCGGGAAGCGCCGAAGAAGCGGGTCGGCTGGAATCGATGGCCGACGCCACGTTCGTGCTGGCCGAAGCCCTCCACGACGAGCCCATGACGGCGGCCGAGGCGGCGACCGCGGTGGCCGTGAACCTGTCGCTGCCCCGCGCCGACGAGCTGCGCGTGCGGGTCCTGCACAACGCGGTCAGGCACATCGCCTACGACCTGCGGCATCCCTCCTGATCGTCCTTCGGCCCGGCCACGTGCTTGTCGCGTGAGGTTCGGTGTTGTCGACGGCCGTGGCGAGGTCGTGTCAAAGGAGAGGGCGGGATACCCTGCCTGCGGCGCCTCGAACCACGTGACCGGAGGAGTCGATGCTGGGATGACGGCAGAGCGACCGATGCCCACACAGGACGACGTGCTCGGCTACTTCGACACGCTGTCGAACTGGGGACGGTGGGGCGACGACGACGAGCTCGGCACCCTGAACCACATCACCGACGACGTCCGGCTGGCGGCGGCGCGAGCCGTGCGCCACGGCAGGAGCGTGTCGTGCGCATGGGAGGTTGCCGTACCGGAGGAGATGGAGCGGTCGACGACGACGTGCCCGTGCGCCGCCGACATGCCGGGGGCCGAGAACATGCCGGTGGCCGCATTCCACGCCGACCGGCGGTGGGGCTTCTCGTCCGAGCGGATCGGCGTCACGTTCCACGGCAACACCCTCACCCACATCGACTCGCCGTGCCACATCTTCTGGGACGGCACGATGTACAACGGGCGGTCGCACTCGCTGGTCGACGCCGCGACGGGATCGGCGTGGGCGTCCGTCACGGCGGCCGCGAACGGCATCATCACGCGTGGTGTCCTGCTGGACGTTGCGAGCGTGCGGGATGTGCCGTGGCTGGAACCGGGACAGGGTGTGTTCCCCGACGATCTCGAGGAGGCCGAGCGTCGCCAGGGTGTGCGGGTACGATCCGGCGATGCGGTGCTCCTGCGGACCGGCTACGGCCGCGTCCGGCACGAGACCGGCGCGGTCAGCGGTTTCACGCAGGCCGGGTGGCACGCGTCCTGCCTGCCGTGGCTGCATGAACGGGAGGTCGCGCTGATCGGCGCCGACACCCCCCAGGACGTCCAGCCATCGGGGTACGAAGACGTGTTGATGCCGGTTCACGCGGTGAGCCTCGTCGCGATGGGTCTGTGGATGCTCGACAACTGCGACCTGGAGACGTGCGCGGCGACGGCCGCCGAGTTCGGCCAGTGGGACTTCCACCTCGCAGTCGCGCCGGTCCGCTTCGCCGGTACGTCCGGGAGCCCGGTCAACCCGATCGCCACCTTCTGACCGCGGTTCACGAGGAGGTGCGACGCCATGAGAGAAGCGGCCCGCATCTGGAACGCGAGCAACGAGGATTCCCTGGTCATGGGGCATGAGGTGCCGAAGGTTGTGGGCGCAGGCCGTCCATCATGACCGTGACGAAGCCGGCGGCCAGTTCCGGGGAGCTCTCGTTCGAGCGTGCGATCGCGTAGGCCGCCTCGCCCAGCAACACCGTGGTGACGGCCGGGTGAAGGTCGGCTCTGATCGCTCCGGCATCCTGCGCCCGGCCGATCAGGTCGTGCAACGTGTTGCGGAGTTCGGCGCGCCGCAAGGTGGTCAAGGGGACCTGCAGGCCTTCGAGCTGTTCGCTCATGATCCAGTGGGCCGCTTGAAAGTTGATCAGTTCGAGCAGGAAACCGCGCAGCGCCGCGCCCGGGTCGTCTTCGGCCAGCGCCTCCTGGGCTCGTCGAAGGAGAGGGCCGAGCAGGTCGGTGACGGCCGCGTCAATGAGCGCGTCCTTGGTGCCGAAGGCTCGTACGACCGTTGCGGCCCCCAACCCGGCCTGGCGGGCGATGGTCTCCACTTTGAGAGTCGTCCCGGGCCGGGCGAGCAGCGTTTTGGCGGCCTCCAGGGCAAGGCGCCGGTTGCGTACGGCGTCCGCCCGGCGCGGCTGGCCCTCGACCGCCTTCGGTGTTGACATCTGGAATGCCCCTTCCACATCATTAACTGGAATGCCCATTTCAGTAATTTATGTGCCTGGGGAGGGCCCATGCAAGCACTGCTCACCGCCCCTGATTCCGCCGCCGGCGTACGGCTCGACGAGACACGCGAACGCGCCGACCGGCACGACATCGACACGCTCGCCCGGAGGCTGCGGGCGACGGGCACTCCCCGTCGGATGACGGTGACGCTCCGATGAGCCGGCGCATCCTGATCTCCGGCGCGAGCATCGCCGGGCTCACCCTCGCGCACTGGCTGAGCAGGCGCGGCTTCGAACCCACAGTGATCGAGCGCTCCTCGCGTCTGCGCGCCGGCGGCAATGGCGTCGATGTCCGCGACCAGGCCATCGAGGTGGCCGAGCGGATGGGGGTCATGCCACGCGTCAGAGCGGCAAGGGCCGACGTAGTGGGTATGGCGTTCCTGGACGCCAGCGGCGAGCCCCTGGCCCGGATGGATTTGCGGGCCAGAGGCGACGAAGTCGAGATCATGCGCGCCGATCTGGCGGCCATCCTGCACGCGGCCGCCGAACGTGGCGTCGAATACGTCTTCGGCGACTCCATCCAGAGCCTGCGCCAGGACGATGACAGCGTCGCGGTCACCTTCGAGCACGGATCCCCGCGCAGGTTCAACCTGGTCGTCGGCGCCGACGGCATTCACTCCACGGTCCGCCGCCTCGCCTTCGGGTCGGAGACGCGGTTCCTGCGGTACCTGGGCCACTACTTCGCCTTCGCCGACGCCGATCCCGCCCTGGGCGAGAACCGCTGGGTCACGGCCTACAACGAGCCAGGCAGGATGGCCGGCGTCTATCGCTCGGGCAACCACACGGGCGCCAAGGCCAACTTCATGTTCAACCGTCGCGAACCGCTCCTCTACGACCACCGCGACATCGACCGGCACAAGGACCTCCTGCGCGAGGCATTCACCGGCCTCGGCTGGCATGTGCCCGCGCTGCTCGACCGGGCCCTGGCCGACCCCGACCTGTACGTCGACTCGCTCGCACAGGTTCGTATGCCCTCTTGGTCGTCGGGCCGCATCGCTCTGGTCGGCGACGCCGCCTACTGCGCTTCCCCGGTGTCGGGCTGCGGCGCCCGGCTGGCCATGGTCGGCGCCTACCGCCTGGCAGGCGAGCTCGCCACCGCCGACGGCGACCACGAGATCGCCTTCCGCCGATACGAGGACGGTTTCCGAAATGCCGTCCGGCGCATGCAACAGGTCGGCCCCAACCTCCGGCTCATGATTCCCAAGAGCCGACTCGGCGCCCGCATCAGGAACGCCATCGCCCGGTCACCGCTCCTGGACTCTCTGGCGGGCATCGAACGCGTCATGAGCCCCAAGAACACCGACCCGTTGCCGGACTACGACAGCCGGGCCACCACCGCCTGCTGAGAGCCGGTGGAACGACGCCAGGACCCCGGTTGCCACGCCACTGAACACACGTTTACTATAGTAAACGTGTGTTCAGCACCTTCGGCGGATCTGACCGCCCAAGCCAAGATCCGTAACGCCGCCATCGAGCACTTCGCCCGCGACGGCTTCCAGAAGACGAACCTGCGCGCCATCGCGGCCACCGCAGGGGTGAGCGCCGCCCTGGTCATCCGGCACTTCGGCAGCAAGGACAACCTGCGGAGTGTCTGCGACGAGCATGTCCTGCAGATTCTGGTGCGGAGAGCCCGGACCGCGGCTGACCCCGTCGGCGTGCGCGATCTGTCCGAGGAACATCTGTCGCACTCGGAGGAGTACCGCCTCCATGTCCAGTACATGGTGCGCGCGATCGAGGACGACTCCTCCGCGGCCAGCACGTTCGTCAACACGCTGGTGGAGGAGACCGAGCAGATCTTCCTGGACGGGATCGCCAGCGGCTCGATGCGCCAGTCCTCCGACGTGCGGGCGCTGGCCGTGCTCACCGTGCTGGTGAGCCTGGCCACGCTCACCATGGCGCCGCCCCTGACCCGCGCGCTCGGCTTCGAACGGATGGGCCCTGACGTGCTGCGGCGCATCGGGCTGCCCATGCTCGAGATCTACACCCACGGCTTGTACACCGACGACACCATGCTCAAAGCCGCCCAGACCGTCTGGGACGCCCAGCCGGGAGACGACCTCTAGTCCTCTCCGCATCACCACCACACAAGGACACCCATGATGACTGCGACCGATGCCATTTCCATGGCCGGACTGGTCAAGTCGTTCGGCCCGGCACGGGCACTGAACGGCCTCGACCTCGCCGTACGGACTGGCGAGGTGCACGGCTTCCTCGGGCCCAACGGCGCGGGCAAGAGCACCACGATCCGGATCCTGCTGGGCCTGATGCGCCTCGACGCGGGTACCGCCCGGCTGCTCGGGGGCGACCCCTGGACACAGACCGCTGAGCTGCACCGCCGCCTGGCCTACGTGCCCGGCGACGTCACCCTGTGGCCCGGCCTGTCCGGCGGCGAGGCCATCGACCTGCTCGGCCGGCTGCGCGGCGGGCTCGACCGGCGGCGCCGTGACGAGCTGATCGAGCGCTTCGACCTCGATCCGCGTAAGAAGGGCCGCACCTACTCCAAGGGCAACCGGCAGAAGGTGGCCCTGGTCGCGGCGCTGGCCTCCGACGCCGAGCTGCTCATCCTCGATGAGCCCACCTCCGGTTTGGACCCGTTGATGGAGGAGGTCTTCCGGCAGACGGTCCAGGAGGTGCGACACGCGGATGACCGTACGGTACTACTGTCCAGCCACATCCTCTCCGAGGTCGAGGCGCTCTGCGACCGGATCACCATCATCCGCGACGGCCGCACCGTCGAGACCGGCACCATGGCCGAGCTGCGGCACTTCACCCGCACCTCCATCGACGCCGAGCTGGCCACCCCACCGGACGGGTTGGCCGGCCTGCCGGGCGTGCACGACCTGCGCGCCGACGGCTGCCGGGTACGCTTCAGCGTCGACGCCGCGGCGCTGGACCACGCGCTTCGCCACCTCACCCAGGCCGGCGTGCTCAGCCTCGTCAGCCGGCCTCCGACGCTGGAGGAGCTGTTCCTGCGGCACTACGACCGCGCGACCGCGAACGTCAAGGGCCGGCACGCGGAGGCAGGGCGATGAACGCGTTCGCCGGCACGGGAAAGCTCATCCGCCTGGTGCTGCGGCGCGATCGTGTGCTGCTACCGCTGTGGGTGGCCCTCATCTGCGCGATCCCGGTGGTGTTCGTCGGCGCGTTCACCGGGGCGTACCCGACGGCCGAGGCCCGCCAGCACTACTACGAGACCAGCGTCCACACCAGGGCTTTCACCGTCGTGTACGGCGTGCTGAACGGCTCCAGCCTCGGCGAGCTCGTCTCGTGGCGGTCGGGGTTCGTGACGTTCATGGTCGCGCTGTTCGCGCTGCTCACGGTCATCCGGCACACGCGTACAGAAGAGGAGGCCGGGCGACGCGAACTGGTAGGAGCCACCGCGTTGTCGCGGCATGCCGACCTGGCCGCCACTCTGATCGTCACCTGCGGGGCCGTCCTCGTCCTTGGTGTGGCATCGGCGCTGGCGCTGATCGGCCAGGGCCTGCCCGCCGCCGGTTCCCTGGCGCTGGGGCTCGGGTTCACGATGGCCGGCTGCGTGTTCGCGGCGATCGGCGCCGTGACCGCGCAGCTCACGACGGGCGCGGGCGGCGCGCGGGCCATCGGGATCAGCGTGCTCGGTGCCGCACTCATCCTGCGAGGTGTCGGCGACATCGCCGCGCAGTCCGGTGGCGGGCCCGCATGGGTGTCGTGGCTGACACCGCTCGGCTGGGCGGAGGCGCTGCGGCCCTACTCCGGAGAGCGCTGGTGGATCCTCGCGCTCGCGGCCGGCGCGGTGGTGGCCCTGATCGTGCTGGGCGTGGCACTGTCGGAGCGGCGCGACCTCGGCGCCGGCATGTTCCACGCCCGCCGGGGCCCGGCCGCCGCCGGACCTCGCCTGAGCAGCCCGCTGGCGCTGGCCTGGCGGCTGCACCGCGGCCCGCTGATCAGCAGGATCGCCGGACTCGCCGTGGTCGGGCTCGTGGGGGGCGCGATGTCGGCGAGTCTCGGGACGCTGATGGACAACAGCGGCGCCGCGGCCCGAGAGGCGCTGGCCCGGCTCGGCGGTCCCGGCACGCTCGTCGACCAGTTCCTCGCCCCCATGATGACCATGCTCTGCCTGGTCAGCGTCGGCTTCGCCATCCAGGCCGCGCTGCTGCTCAGAGACGAGGAGCGCGACGGGCGGGCCGAGCCCTTGCTGGCCACCCCGGTGCGTCGGCTGCGCTGGGCAGGCAGCCACTTCGTGTTCATACTGCTCGGCCCGGCGCTCGGGTTGATCGCCTTCGGGACGGCCGCCGGTCTGGCGCACGGCCTCAACACGGGCAACGTCGCCCGCGAGCTGTCCCGCCTCCTGGCCGCCGCTCTCGTGCAACTCCCTGTCGTATGGGTGTTCACCGGGGTCGCGCTCGCCCTGTTCGGGCTGCTGCCCCGGCGGGTCGCCGGCACGTTCGCGGTGGCCATGGTGAGCCTGCTGTTCGGCTGGGTCGGCCTGGAGTTGCAGCTCGACCAGTGGGTCATCAACCTGTCGGTCTTCGAGCACGTACCGAAACTTCCCGGCGGGGTCATGACGGCCACGCCACTCATCGTCATGACCGTCGTCGCGGCGGCCCTCGTCGCGGTCGGCCTGGCCGGATTCACCCGACGCGACATACCCACCACCTGAGCCTGGAGGTCTCTGGCTCTACTGCCGTTACGACGTCGCTGCGGCCGTCCGTGGCGGACCTGCCCGCGGGGACACCCTGCGCACGTGGCTCCGCGAACACGACGTCGGCGACCACGCACTCACCGTCGTCTCAGCCGACATCACCCATACGGCCCACGTCGCGGCCGCCGCGAAAGCGAACGTCCCGATCCGCTGATCTCACAACTGGGAGGAACCTCGCGATCGAAATTGTGGATGCTGCGCTGAGATCTCGGCGATTCTCTGCGCTGGACATCCTGGAATACGCCGGTAACGCTGACTTCTGCCCTGCCTTGGGAAATGAGGATACGGGTGAACGGAGAGCAAATGTCTCGTTCGCGTGTGACGACCTTGAGAGACTGGGGCGCCGGCGCGGTTATGAGTCGTGAGATCGACAGAGGGGATCTCTGCGCCGGCGCACGCATGCTCGATCTCGGCGTGGCCGGGCTGGAGGTGAAGAGGTTTCATCCGTTGACGGCTCAACGCGAGCCGTGCCGGGCGGGCACCGAACATGACGACGTGGTCCATCTCATCGTGCCGCAGCACGGCACCGTGAACGCGACCTGGTCGGGGCTGCGCGACACCGTGACCGTCGGCGATATCTACGCGCTCGACCTCGCCGGGTTGGAGGAGATGAACCTGCAGGCCGACGGACGTGACCATCTGGAGTTGGTCATGCTCACCGTCCCGAAGCCGCTGCTGCCACTACGCGGGGACGCGATGGCTGCTCTCCTTGGGCACGGCGTGTCCGCCGACGGCGGCATGGGCGGGCTGCTCAAACAGTTCATCGACGACCTGTCCGACGAGAAACTGTCGCTCAGCCCGGCGGACCGGCAACGGCTCGGGGTGGTGCTGGTGGATCTCGTGGCCGCGTGTCTGTCCGGACCACTCGAATCCGAACATGACCCACGGTCGAGCTCTCAACGGGAGGCCCTGAGCCTGCGCCTACGCGCCTACATGCAGCGCCATCTGCATGACCCCGAGCTCAGCCCGCGGACGGTCGCGGCGGCGAACTACATCTCGGTCAGCTACCTCCACCGACTGTTCCAGGAGCAGGGCGACACGGTCTCGGCGTGGATCCGCGACCAGCGCCTCGGGCGCATACGCCGTGACCTCGCCGACGCCGCAATGGCCGACGTGCCGATCTACGAGATCGCTGCCCGCTGGGGGTTCGGCCAGCCAGGGGACTTCAGCCGGGCCTTCCGCACGGCCTATGGCGTGTCGCCGCGCGAGTTCAGGTCCGGAACAGCGTGCCGCTCCTGAACTCGTGGGCGGCGGAGGCCGCCTACGCCTCGGCAAGGCCTTCCCGCCGTTCCGGTCACCGCGTCATCTTCGGCCATCTTCGTCGGCCCGCGCGGAGCCGGTCAGCGTTGCGGGCGGCGGCCCAGCTTGTCGGTCCAGCCGAACTCCTCGAAGGTCACCCGCGTCGTGTCCTCGCTCTTCTCGGTCACCGCGTACTCCAGCAGCTCCGCCGTGTCCTTGTTGACGATCAGCTGGAACTCGTACCCGTCGTCGCTCTTGACCGCCAGGCTGACCCCCTCACGCCCGGCGGCGTCCTCGACCTCGCCGTTCGAGATGATGTCGGGCTGGTCGGCGAGGATACGGAAGAGGGCCGCCCGGGTGCCGGGAGTGGTGGGGGCGGTCATGAGATCGACGGTGGTCTGCCACAGGTGGAGGTCGAACTCCTTGTCTGGGTCCGGCAGCTTCGCGAACTGGGCGCGCAGGCGGCCGGCCAGCGCCTTCTTCGACGTGGGCAGTTCGCCGACGTTCTGCATGGTGATGTCCATGTTGGGGATCGACAGCGGCCGCGGCAGGTTGTCGTCGACGCTCTTGGGTCTGTCCTCCAGCAGCTTCGGCGAACCCTGCTCCCTCCACTCGGCCTCGTCCTGCGGCGAGGGGAAGACGACCTCGCGGTCCGCTCTCTTCACGCGGTGGGTGCCGGCCGTCCGCTTCGGCCGCCACCGCTCCTCGGTCTCGACGATGTACGCCTTGTACGGCGGCCCGTCGGGGTAGATGCTCTTCCACAGCTGCTCCAGCTTCTTGTTGTACTTCTCGTTGATCGCCACCAGCTCGTCGTCCTCCGCGCCGGTCCTGTCGACCTCCGCCTGCTCCTGGTGCCGGAGCTTCTCCGCCCCGGCCCAGAACTTCTCGGGCCAGTGGAAGGTGGGATGCGTCGTCCGCCGGCGGACGTACCAGTAGTCGCCGGACGTGGCGGTCTCACGCAGCGCGGTGTCCGCGGCGGCGAGCAGGAAGGACCGGGCGTCGATCCGGGTGGCCGGCGACGCCCCTGTGTCGCCGGTCGTGCTCCGCGGGGTGCGCGAAGGGTCCGCCGCCACCGGCGGGGTGTCACCGGCGGGCGCGCCGGACAGCACGCCTGTGGAGACGACGACCGCTCCGGCGGCGACCGCGGCGACCGCGCCGGTGGCCAGGAGGAACATGGGACGGCGAGCCATGATCGCTCTCCACGTGGGTGTCGGGTTCCTGGTGCTGCGAAACGTTCTGGCGAGGTCCTCGCGGCGGCGCCGGCGGTAGCTCGCCTCGGCACGTTCGTCCAGCTCATCGGGCCTGAGCCGAGCGAACATACGATCGGTCATGTCTTCCCCCTACGGGTGGATCCTGCGGACGTCAGCTCTCCTCGGCGAAGCGGCTGCAGGTCGGTCGCACCGGTCGTCGCGCGGCCTCCACCTCCTGGCGCAGCCTGCCGTTGAGCCGCTTGCGCGCCCGGTGCAGCCGGACGTTGAACGCTCGCGCCGAGCAGCCCATGACCGTCGCGGCCTGATCGGGCGTCAGGCCGTACCAGGTGGCCAGGATCATCGCCTCCACGTCCTTCTCGGGAAGGGCGCGCAAAGCGGAGATGGCCTGCTCCCGGTCCACCACGTGCTCGGCGACATCCCAGGCGACGTGCTCCCGCTCACTGGTCAGCACGGCGATCCGCTCGACCAGGTTGTTGCGCCGGTACCGCACCTCGCGCTGCTTGGCGAGTTTGTTGCGGGCAACACCGAGCAACCACGGCAGCACCTGCTCGGGCAGTTCGTCGAGCCGGCGCCAGGCCACGAGGAATGTCTCGCTGCACACGTCCTCGGCCACGTTCTGCTCGACTCGGAGCAGCACATAGCCCAGCACATTCCGGTAGTGCCGGTCGTACAGCATGGTGAATCGCTCTTGGGGATCGTCCACACCCAGTAGTCCCGCCAGCCGTCCCTCGATTACCACCGGACCCGAACTCTTCCCGCCCATCGGGAGCGGTCGTGCCGCCGGCGGGCGCGGCCAATGTACGTCGGCCCTGATCCGGGAGCGCGGCGACCATGTGGAAGGATCTGGCCACGATGGGTCCGTTCTCCGTGGTGCGGTGGGTGCGCGCGGCGAGTTTCGCTGCCACGTGCGCCGTCCTGGCCACGCTCGGACACCTGGCCGGCGGAGGCTCCTTCGACTCGGCGGCGGCGCTGGGCGGTTTCCTGCTCCTCCTGCCGCCCGCGCTGGCCCTGACCGGACGCGAACGCACACTCGCCTCCATCCTGCCCGCGACGGCCGCCTCGCAGGTGATCCTGCACTGTGCTCCCTGGTGCGACAGCTGACCGGATGGGTGCTGCGCCCGCTGCTGGTCCTGTACTTCCTGACGGCCGGATGCGTGTCCGGCGCGCCACGAACGATCACGCGGGCGCGCCCGGACGAGAGCGCGCGCATCCGGCTGTTCCTGCGCCACGTTCTCGTGCTCAGGGGACCCCCTGGAGACCGGACCCGGCCGGCGACGACCGCGTGATGATCATTCGTGTTGTCCGCGGGTCCTCCCGCCGCCGCACCCGGCCGCCGTCGCGGCCGTCTGTGGCGTGCGCGCCTCCTGACACATCACAGCTCCCAGGAAGAGATGAACCATGAACAGAAGAACCGCTCTGAAAGCGGCGGCCGTCGGCGGCGTCGGGCTGCTGGGCCTGCAGGCGCCCGCACCGGCGGCGGCCGCAGCGCCGCCGCGCGGCCGGCGGGTGGCGATCCTGCTGTACGACGGCATCACCGCGCTGGACGCGGTGGGCCCGTACGAGGTGTTGTGCCGGGTGCCGGACACCTCCGTGGTGACCGTGGCCAAAAGAAAGGGCGCGGTGCGCACCGACACCGGCGTGCTCGGCCTGGTCGCCGACCGCACGCTGCGCCAGGTGCGGCAGGCGGACGTGCTGCTCGTGCCGGGCGCCGGCAACCGCGGGGTCATCGCCGCGATGGAGGACGAGGAGACCGTTGACTGGGTACGCCGCCTGCACAAGGGCACGACCTGGACGGTTTCCGTGTGCACGGGCGCGTTGATCCTGGGCGCCGCCGGGTTGCTGCGCGGCGTGCCCGCCACCACGTACTGGGCGTCACGGGACTACCTGGAGACCACGTTCGGCGCCCTGCCCGCGCCTGGCCGCTTCGTCGAGTCCGGCAAGATCATCACGGCCGGTGGAGTGTCCGCCGGCATCGACATGGCCCTGCATCTGGCGTCCAAACTCACCGACGACAGGACGGCGCAGGCGCTCCAACTGGCCGTGGAGTACGACCCGGAGCCGCCCTTCGACACCGGCAGCCCGGAGAAGGCAGGACCTGACCTGCAGAAGTACGCCCTGAAACTTCTGGAGAACGCCGCCCGCTGACGCGCTCCGACCACGTCCCCCCGGCTCAGCAGCGCCAGACCGGCAGAAAACGAACAGGCACCGGCCGGAACCGGTGCCTGTTCGATGTGTCTGGCGCAGTCAGATGGAGCCCTGCGCGCTCTTCTGCGGGAGGCGTATCACCTCATCGCCGTCGGCAGCTCTCAGTGGTCGGAGACTGTGATCTTCATGCGGACGGAGCCGTCGTTGTCGCGGAGGCAACCGTCGGCGTCGTTGACGCGCAGCTGGAGGAAGCCCGCTTCGCGGGCCCGGATCAAGCCCCTGCTGCCGACCCTGTAGAGGTCTCCGTTGATCTTCGCGATCATCGAGCCGTGCGGGTGCCTGCTGAGGATCTTGCATGGCTGGTAGATCCTGCGGTCGATGTGCCTGGGGTAGCCGGCCGAGGACACGTAGGGGAACTTGCGGTGGTCGACCGTCCACCGGCCGCCGGCGTAGCGGGTCCGGATCATGTCACCGGGCTCGACGTACACGCCCGCGTGCTGCCAGCCCTTCTCGGCGCTGATCCATTTGCTCTTGCCGTAGTACGACGTGGCCGAGGCGGGTGAGGCGCCGGCGAGCACGCAGCCGCCGGCGGTGAGCGTGGCGAGGAAAAGGGTGGCCAGCTTCGATCGCATCTGTGAATGCCCTTCCGGGTCTCTTTTTCTTTATGGTCGCCGTACATATGGGTTAGATGCGCCCGAGGAAGGAAGGTTCGGAGCGTTGCCAAATTTTTTCGCCCCGAACATCGTTCTCCGCGAAAGGGATCGAAAGTCGAATCAAAAGACCTGTGGCCGGCTTCCCAGACCCTCAAAAAGGTACGCAGAGGTCCTAAATGGTGGAATTCGGCCAGGTCGGAAGAGTTCGAGCGCTGATCGCCGCTGCCGCCCGGAATCCCGGCGGCACCGGTACGTCCAGCACCAGCCACGTTCCCGGCAGGCTGCCGGCCGGGTCCCGGACGAGCGCGGGTGACGGCCCGTTGACCGGTAGCCGCAGACCCTGAGCCAGCCGCCCGCCGGCCGCCTTGACGCAGGCCTCGCGCCGCGTCCAGAGCCACGCGAAACGCTCCGGCGACCCGTCGACGAACTCGGCCTCCCCCGCCGGGAAGAACCTGCGGGCGAACGCCGCCCGGTCGAGCTCAGGACGCAGCCGCTCCACGTCGACGCCCACGCTGCGCCCGTACGCCACGACCAGCAAGGCCAGGTCCCCCGAGTGCGACAGGTTCCACTGCACGTCGGGCCTGCCCGGCACGTACGGCTTGCCGTGCCTGCCGGCGGCGATCCGCACCTCGTCGGGGCGAACGCCCATGCGTCGGCCGAGCACCCGTCTCACGACCCCGTGGGAGACGATGAAGCGCCGCCTGGCGTCCGCGTCGGTGAGGTCCGCCGCCCTGGCCTGCTCGTGCTCGTCGAGCCGGCTCGACAGTTCGTCCAGGTCCGCCGTCCGGGCGGTGGAGATCCGCCAGATCTCCACGCCCCGCCACAAGGTCAACGCTTCCACCGGCGATCGCGTCAGCCGCGGAGGAGCGTGCCTTGGGAGATGCCCTGGAACACGTTGAGATGGTGGACGTTCCGCGTGCCCTCCATGTACTCGATGCCGCGCGCGTCGCGTGCGAACTTGTCGAGCAGCGGATGCTCCAGGCGCGCACCGGGCCCGAAGAAGTCGAGCGTGCGCAGGGTCACGTCCTCCGCCAGGCGGGCCGCGCGCGACTTCGCCGCGGAGGCGAGCGGGCCCACACCCGGACCATCCTGGTCCGACGCGAGGGCGGCCCGGCGGACGAGCTGCCGCACGCCTTCGATGCGCAGGCCGATGCCGTCGAGCTCGGCGCGTTCCCATGCGGTGAGCTCACGCCGGTGCGCGCGTACGTAGTCGTGGGCGCCGCGGGCGATCCCCAGTCCGAGGGCGGCCACAACGGGTCGCAGCTGGTTCAGCGCGCGGACGGCGCCGAGCAGCCCGCGCCTGGACGGGGACAGGTGCGCTCCGAGCAGCCGGCCGGCCGGGATCTCGACGGAGGTGAGGCGCACATCGGTGACCTGGTTGCCGCGCAGCCCCACCGTGGGAATCGGCGTGGCGGTGAAGCCGGGGTGGCCCGTGTCGGCGAGCACCGCGACGATGCCGAGCGGTCCCGGCTTGACCCGGGCGAAGATCACGCCGAGGTCGGCGCGGGCGGCGTTGCCGATGAAGCGTTTGGCGCCGTCGAGCAGCAGGCGATCGCCGTCCTGGGTGAGCGTGGTCTGCAGCGCGCCCGCGTCCGATCCGCGTTCGGGCTCGGTGAGCGCGAAGAAGGTCCAGGTGGGACGTTCGGTGATGCGCCCGAAGAAGAGCTCCTGCTGCGCCCTGCTGCCGAGGTGGCTGACGAGCACCCCGGACATCGAGGGGCCTGGTGCGGCCAGCATCATGCCCGCGTCGGCGGCTGCCAACTCCTCGCAGAGCGTGACCCGCTCCATCCCGCTTCCGCGGAAGGGGTGGCCGTCGAGCACGATCGGATCGTCGTCGTACTCCTCGGGAACCGGAAACCTGGCGAGGAACCGCATGGCGGGCAGGTCGAGGAGCTCGTGCACCAGGCCGGGAGTGCGTTCCAGGTCGAGCGCCCACTTCGCGAGGTCCTGCGCCCACTCGCGGGCATGGGCACGCAGCACCGACTGCTGCTCGTTCAGCTCGATCATCGCGCTGCCTTTCCGGTGTAGGCGTCGGCCAGGAGTTCGGAGACGTGGGCGCTCTGGCCGGGGCCGTCGGCGCGGAAGCCGCTGCCGCCGAGCAACCTCAGCAACATGCGGTCCGCCAGCGTGATCCGCTGGTGGAGCGCCGTCAGATGGTCGTGGTCGAGATCGCCGGGCTGCGCTCCCTCGAGCACCGTGAGGACCTCCAACTGCTCGATCACCGCCTCGGCCAGCTGGGCCTTGACCAGTTGGAGCAGCAGCAGCGGCGACCCGTCAGACGTGCGCCCGCCCAGATAGGAACGGCAGTGTTCGAGTAGCCCTTCGGACAGGCCGTAGCGCAGCCAGGCCAGCCCCAGGGTCCATGCGGCGTTCGCCTCCGCCCTCGCCGGCTCGCGCAGGGCCACCAGTGACCGCCCGTGCAGCGCCACCTCGCCGAGGCTGGTGGCCGTGGCCTGCGCGCCCGCCACCTCGCGCGGGACGAGGGCGTGACCGGCAGGACCGTAGACGACCCTGCCCGCCGCCGGCCCCGCGTGCAGCAGGAGAGCCGCGGCGACCAGCCCTTCCGTCCTGGCGGTGGCGCGGATGGTCGCGTAGGGGGATTCGTCGTGGGAAGTCATCACGCCTCGCCTTGGGTGTCGAGTGTGCAGATGCTGAGGTTGCCCATCGTGCGGTCGTAGTCGGCGACGGCGACTCGCCGGCGGCGCCACCCGGGCAGCGCGGCGGCCAGCGCCACCCAGACCCCGGTGCAGGGCAATCCGGTCGGCGCGACCCTGATGTCCTCGAACTCGGTCGGGAGCGTCGCGGCCAGGCCCCGTCCCGCGACCAGCGCCGTACGCCCTCCCAGCTCCGCGGCGAGCAGGCCGGCCACCCGCCCGGGCGGAATCTCGGTCCATTGACGCACCTCGAAGCCCTCCGCCAGTTCGCCGCCGCCGGTGAACACCAGGCCCGCGGCACAGTCCCGCAGCGGCACGACCTCTTCCGTCCCGGCCACGTCATAAGGCAGGCTCCGCTGGTCCATCACCATCAGCACGCAGGCCGGCGCCCCGTACGTGCGAAGGATCTTCAGGGCGGTGAAAGGCGCGACCACCCCCTGATCCGTCACCCCGAGCGGGAAGGGCTCTCCGGGGAGCAGGTCCGCGAGGAGCGAGGTCGGCGACCGGATCAGATCGGTGTCGGGCACGGCGGTCGCCAGGGCGAACACGTCGACCGGCACCGGCAACGGCCCCAGCTCCGGGACCACGGCCGCTGCCATCTCCGCGTAACTGTTGAGCCGGGTGGACAGGTAGCCGGGGCGCGGAGGCAGGCCGTACAGGCCGGTGACGTCCTGGACGTAGCTGTCCATCAGCGCGTGGGCCCGGCCGGGGGAGAACGGCCGCCCCTCGTCGAACATCCGGGTTTCGATGCGATGCAGCCGCACGCTAGCCCTGCTCGATGACGTAGTCGGCGAGCGAGCCGACCGTCTCGAAATGCCGCTGCTCCAGAGTGTCGGTGTCGAACTCGATCCGCAGGTCGTCCTCCAGCCGCATCAGCAGCTCCAGCACGCTCGTCGAATCGAGTCCGAGGTCGTCGAACAGGCGGGTCGGCTCGTGGATTTCCGAGCTTTCCCTGCCGAGCATGGCGGCGAGGGCGCCCGCGATGGCGCCGGTGATCGCGGAACGCTCGATCTCCTGGGTTCTGCTCATGAGCTGGTCTCCTTACGTGGGATGAGTCGCTGTCTGTCCAGCAGGTCGCCGACACGGTCGCGGTCGCGGACGAGGTGGGCCACACCGTCGACCACCAGGACCTCCGCGGGATGCCCGTGGCTGAGGAAGAGCACCGGTGACGCGCTGGGGCCGTACGCGCCGGAGTTGAACACCCCGAGCAGGTCGCCGGGGCGCAGTTCTGGCAGCTCGACCGCCTTGCCGATCGTGTCGTTGGGCGTGCACAACGGGCCGGTGACGTTCCAGGGTCCCGATGGCGGGTCGGTCCGGTTGAGCAGCCGCATCGGGAAGTTGCGCTTGACGAACGACCCGATGCCCACAGCCGCCATGTGGTGGTTGGTGCCGCCGTCGGCGATCGCGAACCGCTCCCCCATCGAGGACTTCACGTACCGCACGCGTACGACGTAGACACCGGCCGGCGCGGTGAGGTAGCGGCCCAGCTCCATGATCATCCGGGTCCCGGGATGGTGTGCGGCGAACCCCTCGATGACTGGGTTGAGCAGGCCGGCCAGGACGTCCACGTCGAGGTCCCGCTCGCCGTCGAAGTAGGCCACGCCGAGCCCGCCGCCGACGTCGACGATGTCGAGGGGAAAGCCGAGCTTCTCCGACAGCCGTTCCGCCATGTCGAGGATGAGCGCCGTGTTCTGCGCGACGACGTCCTCGCTGAGGATGCGGGTCCCCATGTACGCCTGGACACCGACGATCCGCACGTTCGCATGTCCGCCCACGAGGTCCGGCGCTCCCAGGAGCTGCTCCTCGTCGATGCCGAACTGGCGGGGCTTGCCTCCCATCGTCAGCTTCGAGCCCTTGACGGAGAAGGCGGGATTGACGCGGAGCACCACGGCCGCGGTCTGGCCTCGTTCGGCGGCGAGGCGGTCGATCAGGTCCAGCTCGCCGAAGGACTCGCACACGATGGCGCGCACCGGCGTGTCGAGACAGGCGCGCAGTTCCGCCTCGCTCTTGCCCGGGCCGAGGAAGATGATGTTCGCGGGCGCGATGCCGGCCCGCACGGCGGTGGTCAGCTCGGCCAGGGAGGAGACCTCGGCCCGCGCGCCGTACGAACCGAGCAGGGCGCAGATGGACAGGTTCGGGTTCGACTTGAGCGAGAAGAAGAGCTCGAGCCGTGCGTGCAGGCGGGCGCGCAACCTCTCGTACTGGTCTCGCAGGGCGTCACCGTCGTACAGGTAGAGCGGTGTGCCGTACTGGCCGGCCAGCTCACCGATCCCGATCCCCTGGACCTGGTACGCCGTCATGTCAGTCTCCTCACGATCTCGTGGTCGAGGGCGGTCCGCGCATCGTGGTCGTCGGCGATCAGCAGGCCGTACAGGCGCCCGTCGAAGGAGGAGCTCTCCCGTGCGGCGGCGTTCACCGTGGCGAAATTGTTGACGAGCAGACCGGCGCCGCCCGGGCCCTCCAGCAGCAGCCCTGCCAGCTTCCCGCGCAGAACCCGGTACGGCAGGCGCTCGCTGAGCCGTAGCGGGTACTGCCTGGCCAGCGCGACCTGCCCCGGCGCCATGAAGCGCTCCTGAAGGGGCAGCTGGTAGGTCGACATGTTGTGGCGCGCGTTGATCTCGACCACGGGATACAGCCGCCCGCTCGTGTCCACCATGGCGTCCACGCCGACCACGCCGTGGAAGCCGTCCCGTGCGAGGATCTTCGCCAGCCGCTGGGAGGATTCCTCCAGCTCGGCCACCTGAGCGGCCGTGATCGTCGCCGGGATGCGGTGCCCCTTGTGCACGCCGTTCTCGGTGATGGCCTCCTTGACGAAGTCGAAGTGCGCGTTCGCGTCCGGGCCGACGGTGAACTGGTAGTTGAGGTCGGCGGACTTGGCCACCCACTCCTCGATGACCAGCGCGACCGTGTCGTCGCCGGACTTGGCGGCCCGGCGCCGAATCATCGCGTGCAGGCGCTCCAGTCTCCGCCGGTCCTCGACCACCACGATGCCCTTGCCCGAGACGCCGAAGGCGTCCTTGATCACCAGGCTCCTGCCCTGGTCGAGCAGGGGCAGCGCCTCGTCCAGCGCGGCCTCCAGCTCGGCCATGGTCTCGGCCGTCCGCCCGGCCACCTGGCGCAGGCCGGCGTCGTCGGCGGCCCGGCGACTGTAGATCTTGCTGTTCACCACCTTGCACACGTCGGCCCGCGGCGTGACCAGGGGCAACCCGGTCGCCGCGGACAGCCGCTCCTCCAGGATCGAGGTGCCGTGCGGGGCCAGCCGGACGCCTTCCAGCGCCGACAGGGTCGCCACAAGGTCAGGGTCGTCGAGCGCGTCGAGCGTCACGGTGCGTTCCGGGTCGTTGCGCGCGACCGTGTGGATCCGGGGCAGGTCGACGCCCAGCTCGGCGAGATGGGCGACGTAGTCCTCGTCGGGAGCCTCCTTGAGGATCACGTGGTCGTGAGGGCCCGCCAGGAGCAGGGTGAACTCGTCCATCCGGTTGACGACGGCGGCTCCGGCGGAGAATCCCGGGCGGGGAAGACCCTTCTCCCCCACCGCCCACTGGTCCTCGACCTCGAAATTGCCGACGAAGGCCAGCGGCGTGTCCGGCGAACCCGTCAGCGCCGACTTGACGCGTTGGAGAAACATGAGCATGCCTTTTCAGTGTTCGAACACCATGGCGGAGAAGAACCCGCCCAAGCCCACGGCGGCCATCACGTACCGGTCGCCCGGCCGCAACCGGCCGAGTTCCTGAGCCGTACGGAGATTGATGAAGGAGTCGGCGCAGAAGCAGTGGCCGGTCTCCGGGACGTTGTCCAGCAGGACGCGTTCCAGCGGGAAGCCCATGAGCCGGCACACCCGCACCCAGGAGACGCGGTTGACGTTGTGCGGCAGGATCAGGGCCACGTCGTCGAGGGAGATCCCGGCCCGGTCCACGGCGGCCGTCAGGACGTCGGCCACCGCGTTCGGATAGACCTGCTGGAAGTCGGCGTTCAACTCGTCAGGGAGCACGTAACCGGAGTGGAACCTGCCGTACGTGCGCGTCGCGTATCCGAGCACCCGATCGTGCCCGCCCCCGACGCCGACCAGGAGCGCCGCCGCCCCTTCACCGTTCACGGCCGCGCCGGGCACCGTTCTCGCCATGGTGGTGAAGGTCTTCTCGCCGGTCAGGATCAGGGCGAGGGCGTCGGGATCGCCGTCGGCCGCCAGCAGCCGGCCGGCGAGGTCGACCGCGAGCAGCCCCGACGCGCACACCTGGTGGACGATGGCGAACGCCTGCGCCCGGCGCAGCCCGAGCGCCCGCCTCACCTCGTGAACGTCGCTCCTCGGGTAGACGGTCGCGACCGGCATGCTCCGTGCCTGGATCACGTAGCGAACGCGGTCCTCCTGGCCGTGCAGTTCGCTGAGCTTGCCGGCGGCGGCGAGCATGAGGTCGTAGCCGGTGCCGCCGGGCTCGCGGCGGACGTGCGAGAGACCGAAGAACCGTTCGAACGCCCTGAGCTGCGCGTCCGTCAGCCCCAGCTCGTCCTGGAGCGAGGCGATCGCCACGCGTTGCGGCGGAAGGTGGACCGCGACTTCCCGCAGGTCGGTCATCGCTGTTCCACCAGCGTGCTCAAGTGCTCGGCCAGCGCGTCAATGGTCTCGTAGTCCCAGGCCACGGTCGGCTCTATCCGCAGATCCAGATGGTCCTCGATGTCGCCGCACATCGCGAACGTGTAGACCGAGTCCAGCCCGTACGTCGCCAGCGACACCGAAGGACTGATCTCCGACGGATCCCTGCCGAGGTAGGACGCGACCCGCTGGGTCAGCCAGCTACGCAGATCGTCCACGGACGTCTCCTTCGTTCATGTCACCCGGTAGCGAGCGCGCACGGCGGGCGTGAGCTCCTCGTGCACGGCCTTGAGCTCGTCCTTGGTGAACAGGTCGCGCGTCAGCCCGCGCTGGATCTTCCCGCTGGTGGTCCGCCGGACCTGGGACGGCCTGACCAGGACCACGCCGCCGACCGCGACGCCGAAGTCACGCCGGATGGCGCTGCGGATCTGCGCGGCGAGGCCGGACGGCGTCATGTCCTCCAGGGCGTGCGCGCGGCACTCCTGGACGATCACGATCTCCTCGTCCGGGGTGGGCACCGTGAAGACCGCGCCGACCCCGCGAGCGAGCGCCGGGTGCGCCGCGCGCACCGTCGCCTCCAGATCCTGGGGGTAGAGGTTCTGCCCGTGGACGATCAGCACTTCCTTGATGCGGCCCGTCACGTAGAACTGACCGTCGTGGATCGTCCCGAGGTCGCCGGTGCGCAGGTAGTCGCCGCCGCCCCGGCCGGTGGTCGCTCCGAAGACGGCCCTGGTCGCGTCAGGACGGTTCCAGTAGCCGCGCGCCACCTGGGGACCGCGCACCCAGATCTCGCCGATCCGCCCGTCCGGCAGGATCTCGCCGTCCACGGGGTCCACGATGACGATCTCGTCGCGGGCGGGCCCGCTGGAGACCAGGTGCCGGGTGTGCTCCTCCGTACCCGCCGGCAGGGCGGGCACGAAGTGGCCGAGGGCGAGTTGGAAGGCGTCCGCGCCGGTGGTCACCGGGCCGCGCCGATGGTCGGAGCAGCTCACCGCCAGGGTCGCCTCGGCCAGGCCGTAGGCGGGGAGCATGGCCACGGGATCGAGCCCATGAGGCTGGAAGCGCTCGATGAAGGCCTGCTGGGTCGCGGCGCGGATCGGCTCCGACCCGTTCAGCACCTGGGTGACCGAGGAGAGGTCGATCCCGGCCGCCTGCGTCTCGGTGACCGCTCGCACGCAGAGGTCGAAGGCGAAGTTGGGGGCGGCGGTGAGGTTGACGCGGTGCCGGTCGAGCAGCCGCAGCCAGGCGTACGGCCGTTTCACGAAGGCCAGGGGGGACATCAGCACCGTCGTGGCGCCCAGGCACAGGGGGGTCAGCAGCAGGCCGATCAGCCCGAAGTCATGGAAGGTCGGCAGCCAGCCGCCGAAGCGCGTCCTTGATGTGGCGCCGGTCAGCCGGCAGAAGAGCTCGGTGTTCGCCCGGACGTTGCCGTGGTCGACCATGACGCCCTTGGGGTCTCCGGTGGAACCGGACGTGTACTGCAGGAAGACCAGGCTCTCCGCGCCGGTCGTCCCCGGGTCGGCCCACTGCTCGGCCGGCGGGAGCGCTCCGTCGACGGCCAGGCAGGTCATCGTCTCCAGAGCGGCGTCGGCGGCCCACTCCTGTACGCCGTCCAGCCCTGCCTGCTCGGCCAGCGCCACCTTGACGCCCGCGTCTCTGGCGATGCCCGCCAGGCGGGCCTGGTGGCTGCGGTGACCGCCGGGCGGCGGCGCCGGAACCGCGATCATGCCCGCGTAGACGCAGCCGAAGAAGGCCGTGACGAAGCCGAGGCCCGGCTCGTTGAGCAGCAGGACCCGATCGCCCGGGTCGGCGTGCAGGTGGAGCAGCGCGGCCACGCGGCGCGCGGCTCGATCCAGCTCGGCGTAGGTGAGGCACTGGTCGCCGGCGGCGTCCGTCGGGTCCGTCGCGAAAACGACCGCTTCCTGATCGCCGCGGACGACGGCCCAGTCCCGCAGGAGCGCCGTCAAGGTGTCGTGGTCAGGCATGCAACCCTCCCTGATGGGAACTTGATGGGATGATTTCGTCCGGTTCTCGGAGGCGACAGCCGCGTTCGGGCGGCCCAAGGGCTATGCCTGATCGGCTTCACAGCCCCGCCCGGACGGCCGCGTACCGGACCCGCGTGTAGAGGGTGTTCAGGTCGTCGAGTTCGGCGTGGGGCGAGAGGAAGTGCGAAGGCACCTCGTTCGCCACCCGGGTCGAGGCGGGCACCACCGCGTCGGCGCCCGGGCCGCTCCTGCCCGGATCCGCCCAGCTTTCGGCGGCGTCCAGGGCGGTCAGCAACTCGGTCACGTTCGCGGACGACGGTCGCCTGGCCACGAACACCCCCCGCGACAGGTAGCGCCCGGAGCCGGCGGCGAGCACCGCGAGCAGGGCCCGGTCGGCGAGCGTCTCGCAGGCCAGGGTCGTCACGACCGGCCGGTCGTCCGGCCGCTCGGCGAGCGCCTGCTCGGGTCGGGCGCCGCACAGGGGACAGGTGACGGAACGCAGGCTGACCTGGGGATCGAGCACCCCTGGCGGCGCGGGGATCGAGGGCGGGATGAGCAGCAGCGCCCGTGCCTCCCGCCGGGCCATCCGCTCGGTGATGGTCGCTGCCTCACGCACGGACGAGCTCCTCCAGACGCGGCCGGGCCGCCGCCCGACCGCGTTCGACGGCCTGGACGCCGAGCCCGGTCAGAGCCGCGGACGAACGCTCGTCCAGGCGGGCACGGTCGGCGGCGCCGAGCCCTGAGGCGACCCACGAGGTGATCGCCCGGTGGAGCATCCAGTCCGCGCCGGGGCCCGCGCGTTCACCCGCGTCCGCCCCGAGGATGTACGCGGCGGCCCACAACTCCCGCGCGTACGCGGGGACGTCCCGGCGCGGCAGGGCGGCGAGGATCCGCCGCGGATCCATGCCGATCAGGGCCGACCAGTCCGCCCAGTACCAGCCGAAGGGATGCTCCACGGGCTCTCCCGCACGAAACAGCCGCAGGAAGCACCGGGAGTCGATGAGCTCGACCGCGAACGTCCCCCGCTCCCGGTCGTCCCACGTGCGCCAGTGTCCGGGGGCGAGGTGCGTGTCGCCCGCGTAGACGGTCGCGTGGAAGGAACCGGGATGTCCGGCCAGGCTGGGCGTGTCCTCATGGTCGAGCAGATGCGGCACCGCGGCGAGCACGGGCAGTCCGCGCTCGGCGCAGAAGAGCGCGACCATCTCGTCGTCGTCGCGGATGTCGTCGCTGATGGGAGCGAGGTACGCGGCCAGCTCCCTGGCGCGCTCGGCCGGGAGCACGAGCCCCTGGGTCGGGATCCACTCCTCCTGCGACAGCGGCGCCCACGCGGAGCCGGCCGCCGCGGCCCGCCTGACGAAGTACGAGTTCTGCGGGCTGTTCCAGTTGGAGTAGAGGGCGACGGCGTGCCGCGGCCGCGCGCGGACGGCATCGGCCAGGTGGGCGGCGAATCCGGCGCTCAGCCGTACGTCGTCCTGCAGGACGAGATGGTGGGTGGCGCCGTCGGGCACGGCCGCCCAGGCGCGCTTTGCCGTACGCAGCGGGCTGGGGGTTCCCGACGGGTCCGGATCCACGATCACCCGCGCGTCGAGCGGGGCACACGAGGCGAGCAGCGAGGTGACCCGGTCGGCCCGGCGCGGATGATGCATGATCGCGACGCTTATGCGGATGTCCATGAAGATCCCACGCGCTCTTTCTGCTCGTCGGCGTCGATCAGGTCCTCGACGGGCACGAATCTGCACCCGCTCACCATGAGGGTCTCCAGGATCAGCGGGAGCGCCTCGATCGTCTGCGAACGGTCGCCGCCGCCGTCGTGCAGGAGCACGACGGATCCGAAGTCCGTGTCGCCGATCACCTGGTGGGCGATCGCCGAAGCGCCGGGCAGCGCCCAGTCCGCGGCCTCGACGTCCCAGAGCACGGTGGTCTGTCCGTGCCGGGCCAGCCACCCGAGCACGTCGGCGTCGCGGCCGCCGAAGGGCGGCCGGAACAACGTCGTGACCTGCCCGGTGATCCCGGCCAGCACCTCGGCCGTCCTGTCCACCTGGGCGAGGACCTCCTGCCTGGTGAGGTCGGGCAGGTAGGGATGTGACCACGTGTGGTTGCCCACGCCGTGGCCTTCCTCCGCGATCCGCGCCACCAGGTGGGGATGGGCCGCGGCGTGCAGCCCGAGGCAGAAGAAGGTGGCGGGCACGCGGTAGTGGCGGAGCAGGTCGAGCACGCGCGGCGTGTGGTCGGGGTGAGGGCCGTCGTCGAAGGTGAGCGCCACCCTCGGGTGCACGCGGCTGCCGTGCGGCAGGCACCGGCCCGAGGCGACCTGCTCGGCCTCGACGAGCGCGGCCGACTCCAGGTCCTCCTCGATCCGCTGGTCGAGCCCGGTGAGCGTGCCCGAGTCGAGGACGATCCTGGTCAAGCGTGACCTGTCGGTACGGCCCAGCTCCGCCAGGACGGCCGCGTCCGGCGAGCCGAACGCCCGCCTCAGCGGTGCGACGTCGCCGTCGGCGCGGTAGACGTCGAGTCCCGCGGCCGTCAGATGACCGTCGACGACCCCGTTGGTGGCGTCGATGACGCACATCAGCGGTTCGCGTCCGGCCAGCCGGAGGAGGCGGGCCACGACGTCCCCCACCCCCACGGTCTCGAGGCGGAGCGGGGGCACGACGTGGGCTCCCGCGTGATCCAGGACGGCCAGCTCGTACGCGTCCTTCTCCCATCCGATGCCCGCGTACCACATCGGTCAGCCCTGCCGGAGCTGGACGGGCTGGCCGTCCCGCCGGGCCGACGTGTACGCCGCCTCGATGACCTCGGCGGTCGAGACGACGTCGTGGAGGGGCTCCGCCCACGACGCGGGTCGCGCCAGCCGGTCGGTGAAGTCGGCGAAGAGGTCAGCGAACCATTCCTCGTGGGTGGAGCTCCGCGTGGGCGACTCCAGCGATCGTTCCTCGTCACCGCCGGGCCCGGTCAGCACGGCGGTGCCGTCCGTGATGGTCACCGAGGAGGCGGGGCCCGCCAGGGTGTAGAGGTTCGTACGCCGGTCGCCGACCCAGCTCAGCTCGATGTCGGCGATGCCCGAGGGGAAGTGCAGCCGCACCTCGATGGCCTCGTCGAGGCCTTCGCTCTGCCAGCGGGCCACGGCGGAGACCTTGGCTGGTCGTTCCCCGAAGAGGCGGGCGGCCATGTAGACGCAGTGCGAGCCGTGGTCCAGCAGGATGCCGCCGCCGGCGATCTCCGGGTCACGCCGCCAGTCAGGCCGGTAGGAGTCGTTGCCCCTGGCGTGGGTCTGCCGCTCGATGCGGAAGCACAACGTCCGCGGTGTCCCGGCGCCGGCCGCGCACTCCTCCAGCAGCCGCATCATCGGCGAGAACAGGTAGTTGTGCGCCGGGTAGAGCAGCCGTCCGGCCCGCCTCGACGCTTCGGTCAGGTCGAGCGCGTCGGCCGCGCGGAAGGCGACGGGCTTCTCGCAGATCACGTGGCTGCCGGATCCCAGCGCGGCCAGGGCCAGGCCGCGGTGGTGACCGGGCGGGGCACACACGTCCACGACGTCGGGCGCGTGTTCGGCGCTCAGCTCGGAGAGCTCGGCGTACGCGCGGATGCCGGCCTGCCTGGCCGTCTCCTGCCTGGCCGGCGACGGGTCGACGACGGCGACCACGTCCACGCCCGCCAGGCGGCGGTAGGCCGACAGCCGGGCCGCGCCGGCGACGCCGAAGCCCGCGATCGCCACCTTCATCGGGTCCCTCCTGCCAGAGTCGCGCGGATCACGCCGGCGGCTTCGCGGGCGAGGTCGTCGTCGACGTTGAGCGGCGGGTAGAGCCGTAACGTGTTGCCGCCCGTCATGACCAGGACGCCCGCCTCCAGCAGGGCGCGGAACGTCTCGCGTAACACCTGGCCGGACACGGGTTCCTTGGTGGCTTTGTCGGCCACCAGCTCGATGCCGATGGCCAGGCCCAGCCCGCGTACGTCTCCCACCAGCGGCGCCTCGTCGGCCAGCGGGCGCAGCAGTTCCAACAGCTCGGCCCCGAGCTTGCGCGCGTGTTCCGCGAGGTCCTCCTCGACGAGCACGTCCGTGGTGGCGGCCACCGCCCGGCAGGCCATGGGGAACGCGCCGAAGCTGGAGGAGCTGGCGCTCGGGTCGGAGAAGGGCGCGGCGGACATGTGGTCGGAGGTGGAGATCACCCCGGTGACCGGGTACCCCCCGCCCATTCCCTTACCCACTGTCACGATGTCCGGGGTGACGTCCTCGTGCCGGTAGGCCATCGGCGCTCCCGTACGGCCGAAGCCGGTCATCATCTCGTCGGCGATGAGCAGGGCGTCGAACTCCTCGGCCACCTCCTTGAGCGCCGCGAGGTAGCCGTCGGGCGGGACGACGTTGCCCGACCGGCCCTGCACGGGCTCGACGACGATGGCGGCGAGCGCCCCCGTCGATTCGCGTTTGATGACGTCCCGCGCCAGGTCCACGCACGCGAATCCGCAGGAGGGGCTCTTCAGCTTCAGCGGGCAGCGGTAGCAGTTGGCGTAGGGTGCGCTGAAGTTTCCCGCGGGCAGCGGGCCCAGCCCGGCCCTGGCTCCTGACGTGAGCGCCAGGCTGCCCATCGTCTTGCCGTGGAAGCCGCCCCAGAAGGACAGGAACTCGTGTTTCCCGGTGACCGACTTGGCCAGTCGCAGGGCCGCTTCCACGGCTTCGGTGCCGCCGCTGTAGAGCTGGATGCGGTCGAGGGGCGCGCTGAGCACGCGGCTCAGGGCGTTCACCATGTCGAGTCGGGCGGGCGAGCCGAACGCGCCCGCGGGGGTGCCGGTGAGCTGGGCGGCCAGCGCCGCGACGTATCGGGGGTGGGAGTGTCCGATCGAGTTGACGCCGCCGGCGCCCTGAAAGTCCACGATCTCGTGCCCGTCGGCGTCCGTGAGCATGGCGCCTTCCGCATGCTCGACGCAGAGCTTCGACCACAACATCACGGCTTGCAGACCGGGCCCGATGACCCGCTGCTCCGCGGCCCAGTGAGCGTCCGACCTGCTGCGCTCGGACGTCAGTCCCATTGCCATTTTTCAGGCCCTTCCAGGTGTGTGTGCTCCAGCGTGCCGACCGGTCCGGACGGGACATAAGCGGCGATCGGCCGGGCGAGAGGGCATACCCGAACGAGCCGGTGCCACGGGCCCCTCACCCGCCTAGGGTGAGGAGATGGATCACGTCGGGCTGGTCGCCCTCGCCGCCGCGGCCGCCGTCGAAGCCGGCTCGCTCCTCGTCACCCGTTACGGCCCCGGCGTCGAGACCCGGGCCAAGAGCGGCCGGCATGACGTGGTGACGGAGGCGGACGGGCAGGCCGAGTCGCTGATCCGCTCCATGTTGTCGGCGTCCTGCCCCGACAGCGTGATCGTCGGTGAGGAGACGGGCTCGAGCGGAGCGGGCGAGGTCGAGTGGTACGTCGATCCCATCGACGGCACGCACAACTTCGCGCGCGGTCTCGGGCTGTACGCGGTGTCGATCGGGGTGTCGGTGCGCGGCGAGCCGGTGGGCGGAGCCGTCTACGAGCCGACGCGCGGCGAGTTGTTCACCGCGGCCGGCGGCGTTCTCCGCATCGACGGCCGTCCGGCGCCCCCGCGCGTCGTGGAGCCTGATCCGCTGCCCGTCGTCCTGACCGACATCCCGACGCCGGGCGTCCGGGACCCCGCGGAGGCCCGGTTGCACGCGGAGCTGGTGGAGACGGCGGACGTGCGCAGGATCGGGTCCTCGGCGCTGGCGCTCGCCTACGTGGCCGCGGGCCGGGCCGACCTGGCCGTGAACGCGGACGTGTTCGTCTGGGACGTGGCCGCCGGGCGGTCACTGGTCAGGGCGGCGGGAGGGGGTTTCGCGGGAGTGCCCGGGGAGCCGGGAACGGGGCGCCGGTCCGGTTTCGTGGCCTGGGGTCCGCTCTTCGCCGCGCACGGGAGGCGCCTGTCGGACCGCCTCGCGGAATTCGCGGAGCTCGCTGTCCGGAACTCGTCAAATGCCTGGCCCTGCCCAACAACGACCGTATTTGATGCGAGTCATGACGCCGACCTTTCCTGAAGGCACAGATACCGCACCGATCAACGTCGCGATTCTCGTCGGCAGCGAGCTGCTTCATCGAGGTCTGGAGACCGTTCTGCGGCAGGTCCCCATGGTGAACCTCACGGTCGACGGCGACGCCTGTGATGTCCTGATCACCACGGAAGCGCTGCCCGGCACGCGCGAAAACGACGTCAAGACCATTCTCCTGCTCGACGAGGCCCAGGTGACCCGCCCCGAGTTCACCCTCTCCTCGCAGTTCGACGGTTACCTCATCCAGGAGGAGATCACGGCGAATCATCTGCGCGACGCCCTGCACCGGGTGGTCGCGGGCGAGCTCGCCATTCCCGACCGGCTGGCGCGGGAGTTGCTCACGCGCGCGTCAGGCCCGCCGTCCGCGGCGGACGCGCCACAGCGCCGTCCGCCGGTCAGCCTCACCGCACGGGAAAGCGTGACGCTGTCCCTGCTCGCCGACGGCCTCAGCAACAGGCAGATCGCGCGTCGCCTGTCGATCTCGGAGCACGGCGCGAAAAGGCTGGTGGCCAGCGTGCTGCTGAAGCTGGACTCGCCCAACAGGACCGCGGCGGTCGTCACGGCGATCAAGGCCCGCCTGATCGAGTACGCCTGAGACGCGGCAACAGCGGCCGGAACATCCGCTCGCGCACCATCCCCTTCCACACCCCGACCGCGCCCACGACGTCGTCCAGCACGTGCGCGGCGACGTATCTGACCGGGTCGAGCGGCGGGCGGCGCTCCACCCACTCGGCCAGCGCGGGCAGCACCAGCGCGGCGACGAGCGGGAGGCGCAGCCGGGGGACGGCGATCGCGGCGGGCAGCGCCAGCGGCCACCACACCTGCGCCACCGACGTTCCGGCCAGGCGGCCCGCCGTCAGCGTGTCGGCGGCGGCCAGCGCGGCCGCCCGCGCCGGCTCGCCGGGCAGTTCCCTGGCCAGGCCGGCCGCGTGGACGGCCACGCAGGCGGCCGCCAGGCCCGCGCGGGCCGCCCGGCCAGGGGCGCACACCGCGGCGGCCCAGGCCAGGACGCCCCACGCGGACGCGTCGAGCGCCGGGACGGCGCCGGGGTGCCTGCGCTCCAGCGCCGCCACCGAGGTGCCGTACTCGACGCGGCGGGCCAGCCAGTTGCCCGGCTGGACCCTGTGACGGTGAGCGACCTCGGCGCCGGGCTCGTAGCGGACCTGCCACCCCGAACCGACCAGCCGCCAGACGAAGTCGACGTCCTCCCCCAGCGGGAGCCGCTCGTCGAAACCGGTGCCCGCCGCCGACCGCCGGACCACGAGCGCCGCCGTCGGCACGTACGGCACCGGGCCGTCGGGCCTCACCACCGCGGCGGTGTCACCCATGTCGAGCGCGGAACGGGTGGCCTCGTAACGCGACAACCAGCCGCGTTCCACTCCGTACGACACGATCCGCGGGGCGACCGCCGCCACCTCCCGGTCGGCGAAGTGCGGCAGCAGCCGGTCCAGCCAGCCGGGTTCCAGGACGCAGTCGGAGTCCACGAACGCCACGTAGGGCGTGGTCACAGCGGCCAGCCCGGTGTTCCTGGCGGCGGCCGGGCCGCCTCGCGTGTCCCGGCGCACGTAGGCGGCCCCGGCATCGGAGACGACCTTCGACACGGCCTCGTCGTCCGGAGAACCGTCGTCCACCACGATCACCGCGAGCCCGCGCAGCCCGGCCAGGCACGCGGCCAGCTCCCGCGCGCGCCCGTGCACGGGGACGACGACGGTCACCTCCGCCTCCGCCGGTCCCCCCGCTCCCGGCTCCGGCCGCAGCAGCCCCGCCTCCACCAGCAGGCGGGCGAGTGCGCGATGCGGGCCGGACACCGGCCGCCCGGCCCGCCAGCGGGCGACCTCGCCGGCCTGGGCCCGATCGAGGTGCATCACCCGGCGGGGATGGCCGCCCACCAGGACGCGTCCCTGCCCCAGGACCCGCGTGCCGGGGTCCAGACGCGGGATCACGCGTACTCTCCGAGCCGAGCCACCTGCACGTCGTGGGAGAGCTGGTCGACCAGCAGCCGTTCGACGCCCCACAGGTACCGTTCGATGGCGTCGGGAGGCATGTACGTGGTGTCGGCGCACAGCGACAGCAGGACCGCGCCGGGATGCCCGGGCATGTCTCCCACCTGCACGAAAACGGTGATGCCGTCCTCGTCGGTGCTGTCCGCCCAGCCGAGCTCGGAGGCGGCCGGGGCGCCGGGGCGGATCACCGGCGCGGAGGGCGTCCTGTAGTCGTTGAAGAAGGAGCGCAGCTCCGGATGCCCGCCCCTCTCCTCGCCGAGGTCGGCGATGACGTCCCAGGCCTTGTCCGGATCGAACCTGCCGTGGCGGTAGGCGCGGATCGACGATTTCCAGGTCGCCCGGATCACGTCGGAGAACGCCGGGCCGGCCACCTCGATCAGCGCCGGGACGTCCTGCGTGAGGGTGCCCACGGCATGCCGCAACTCGGCCGGGATGCGGTTGCCCGCCACGAGCAGCAGGCCCACCTCGTCACGGCCGGTGACCGTGCCGAGCATCGCGGCCGCGGCGGCCAGGGCCACGGTCGAGCTGCCGACCCGGTGACGGGCGGCCAGCGTGTCCAGCGCGGCGGCGGCCACGTACGAGCTCAGGCCCGCCTGCCGGTAGCGGGGCGTCTGAGCGGGCCCGGCCGGCCGCGAGAAGTTGGCGCGCGGGAAGGCGCTCAGCGTGGAGCGGACGTTGGCCAGCGCGGCCGACTCCATCCGCCGCCCGGAGTCGGACTGCTCCGCGGCCGCCACATCGAGCGGCTGGGCGGCCGGCACGGGCTCGGGCAGCGGGCCTCCCTCCGCCCGGCTGCCGAGCATGCGCTCCAGCTCCGCGGCGAGCAGCCGGATGCTCTGCAGATCCGTCGCCATGTGGGTGGCGCACACGACGACCGCGTACGGCACGCCGTCGCGCGCCGCCACGGCCGCGCGGAAGGGCGCGTCGGCGGCGTGGTCGAAATCCTCTTCACGCAGCCGCTCCGCCAGCGCGTCCACCTCGTCCTGGCCTGTTCCCCGCTCGTCCAGGACGCCGACCAGGATCTCGCCGGAGGCGAGCACCCGCTGCGTGAGCCCGCCCTCGTCGGTGAAGACCGTGCGGAGGGACTCGTGCCGCCCGACCAGCTCGGCCGTCAACTCCAGCACGTCGTCCAGGCCGATGCCCTCGGCGACGGTCAGCGGGCAGGCGACGTTGTACGGCGTGCCGCCCGGCATCTGGCGCAGGTCACGCCAGACCTGCCGCTGGCCCCACGTGGCGGGCCCTGTTTCCGCGCGGTTCCCGGTGAAGGGGACCTTGTGCCAGGTCACGTCTTTCATATGCTTTCCTCGGTCATGGTCGTCAGCCGGACTTCCAGATACATGGCGTTGAGCCGCGTCTCGGACTCCGGCGCGTGCGGGCCGGTGAACATCGGCCGGAGGTCGCCGTCCCGCGCCCTGGTCACGGCGGGCAACGTCGCCTCGCCGTCGTCGCCCGCGGCGCCGCGCCCGTCCGCGAGGGCGTCCGCCCAGGTCTCGCTCCGGTCGACGGCCCGCAGGTCCTGAAGGCCCAGCCGCGCCACGGCCCGCGTCCGGTACGCGAGCGGCCCTGTCCCATGCTCGATCGCGACGGCCATGGGCAACACCGCCCGCGGGGTCAGCCATTCGCAACCGAGCACGGCGAGCGTGGGCAGCTCGCTCTCCTCGCCGCTCACGCTCCAGTGGTCGAACGGCGGATCGGCGCCCGCGGCACCGCAGACCGGGCACGGCACCACCCGCATCACCACGTCGGGAGCGGGCGGGCGGATGACACCCGGTGGCTGGTCGGGGGCGATGAGGCGGTTCAGCCGCGCCTCCCTGCGGGCCATCCGCTCCGCCACAGCCCGCAGGTCCTCAGCCGGCGACATCGGCGGTCCTCCTGACCGAGAAGCCTTCCAGGCACGCCTCCGTCAGCGCGGCGCGCTCTTCACGGCCGAGCCGCGACCGGTCGGCGGGCCGCAGGCCGGACTCGACCCACGTGGCCAGGGCCGGCCGGAGCCAGTTCGCGGGACCGAACGCGGGCGTGTCCGCGCCGAGCAGGTATCCCGCCGCCCAGACCTCGGCCCGCACGCCCTGCCCAGGGACCGCGCCCGGATCCATGCCGACGAGCGGCGCCCAGTCGTGCCAGTACCAGCCGTACTCGTGTCCGGCCGGCTCCTCCGTGTGCGGGCGGGTGAAGCGGAGGTAGCAGCGCGAGCCGCGGAGCTCGACCACGTGCTCCCAGGGATCCGCCCGCTCGAACCTGGCCGCCAGCGCGGCGTCCTGCGCCGGATCGCGCGCCCAGTGAGCCGCCGGCGGCGGGGTCCGGCCGGCGAACACGGTCGCGTGATACAGGTCCTCGTGCGCGGTGAGGGATTCGACCTTCCCCTTCTCCACGAGGTGCGGGATGGTGGCCAGCATCGGCGAGCGCCGCTCGCGGCAGAACCGGGCGATCATCTCGTCGTCGTCGATCACCTCGTCGGGAATCGGCGCGAGATAGCGGGCCAGCGCGCGGGCCTGGTCGGCGGGCATCATGAGGGCGACGGCGGGCGCCCAGTCGGTGCGGGAGAGCGGGGCCCACGCGGCGCCCGCCGCCGCGGCCCGGCGTACGAGATAGGAGTTCTGCGGGCTGTTCCAGTCGGAGTAGAGGGCCACCACGTGCCGCGGCCTGGCCGCGACGGCGGCCATGACCTGCGCGGCGAAACCGTCGCAGAGCAGCGCGTCGTCCTGGATGACCAGGTGGTGGGTGGCGCCCTCGGCCACGGCGGCCCACGCGCGTTTGGCCGTGCGCAGCGGGCTGCGGACGCCCGACGGGTCCGGATCGGTCACCACCCGGGCCACCAGCGGCAGGCAGGCTCTGACCAGGGCGTCCACCAGGTGGGCGCGGGCCGGATGATGCATGATGGCGACGCTGACCTTCATCGGTCCCCCTCGGGGAAGCGGCGGCGGACGAATCCGCGCGTGAGCAGGGGCGCGACCAGCACGCCCACGGTGTTCAGGGCGGCGAGCGTCCAGTAGAAGCCCTGGACGCCGACCTCCCGCGCGAGCAGCGCTCCCACGACGACGCCTCCCAGGAAATACGGGATGTTCAGCAGGAGCGCGAGGACCCCGCCACCGATCTGCTCGACGACCACGATGGCGGTGACCGTGATCCCCATGCACCCGTACGTGAGCCCGACGATGCCGAGGAAGAGCTCGGTCTGCGCGGCGACGTCGGGCGTCCCAGCGACCAGCGAGGCCAGCGGAGCGCGAGGCAGCCACACCGCGAGGGCCAGCACCGCGTAGGTCAGCCACGCCAGCCCCATGCCCGCCTTCATGACCGGCAGCACCAGATCGGGCCGGCCGGCTCCGCGCAACCGGTTGATCGTGATCGCCGTCGCGGAGCCGATGGCGGTGGACGGGACCAGGATGAGCGTCTCCAGGGCCACGGCTACCGAGAACCCTGAGACGACGTCGGGACCGAACGGCGCCACCACCCACATCAGGCCGAAGTTGCTCGCCGCGATCACCAGGAACGAGATCGTGATAGGCCCGCCGGCGCCGGCCAGGTGGCCGATCGCCTCCGGCCGCCAGCCGAACGTCCCCCTCGATCGCCATACGTCGGTCCTGGCCAGCGCGACGACGGCGTAGGAGAGCGCGGCGACGGCTCCGGTAGCCATGGCGATCGGCAGCGCGTACATGCCGAGGCCGGTGCCGAACCCGAGGACGGCCACCGTGGCGATCTCCGCACCGGCGCCCAGCAGGACCACACCTGCCGCGCTGCGCGCGTGGCCGTAGCCCCTGAGGCTGGACGAGCACAAGGACACCGGCAACCACAACAGGTTGGCACAGCAGATCCAGCGCACGAAGGACACGAAGTTCGCCGTGGAACCGGGCGGCACGTCGAGCAGCGAGGCGATCCAGGGTGCGCCCGCGATGACGGCGAGAGCGACGACCCCCCACACCGCGCCGCCCACGACGGCCATGCTCGCCGCCGAGGGCGGCACGTCCTGGGGTCGTCCCCGGCCGCGGCTCAACGCGGCGGCGACCTGGTTGCTGATGTCCAGGCCCATCTGCAAGGCGATGAAGAGGAAGGCGAGCGGCATGTAGAGCGACCTGAGGTAGAGCGCCTCCTCGTCCACGCGGCCCATGATGGCCAGGATGATGAGCGGCGTGACGACACCCACGATCTCGCCGTACAGGATCGGAAAAGCCAGGCGGGCGATCTCGAGGCGGCCCGCCCACGGCACGGACTCAGGTGGACGAACGACCTGCGCCACGATTTCCCCTTCCGGGTGAATGCAAAACACGCTGCATTTCGGCAACCATAGCCATGGCGGAGAAGGGCGACCAGCTGACTGAACGGCTATGCCCGTTCAGGGTCCTATTACCGTAATAGGGAACGGGTTAAGGTGCTGGGCATGCAGGAACCAATGGGCATCGCGATAGTGGGATGTGGATATGTCGCCGACTACTATGCGACCACTCTCCCCAACCACCCGCAGCTCAGAGCCGTCGGCGTCCATGACGCCGTTCCGGAGCGGGCCGCGGATTTCAGCCGCCACCACGGCATTCCTGTTTTCGCGTCCATGGCCGACCTGCTGGCCGACGAATCCGTCCGCATCGTGGTCAACCTCACCAATCCGCGAAGCCATGCGGACGTGACCAGGTCTGCTCTCGAGGCGGGCCGGCACGTTTATTCGGAAAAGCCTCTCGCCCTTTCTCTCGCCGAGGCGCGCGAGCTCGTGGAACTGGCCGAGTCCCGCGGCCTGACCCTCGGCGCCGGCCCGTGCACCCTGCTCGGGGAGACGGCGCAGACCTTGTGGCGTGCGCTGCGCGACGGCGTCGTGGGGCGCCCCAGGCTGGTCTACGCCGAACTCGACGACGGGGCCATCCATCAGATGCCGTACTGGACCTGGGTCAGCGAGTCCGGTGCGCCGTGGCCCTACCTGGACGAGTTCCGCGTGGGTCCGGCCCTGGAACACGCGGCGTACTACCTGAACTGGCTGACCGCCTTCTTCGGCCCGGTCACGGAGGTCACGTCGTTCTCGGCGCTGGTGGTCCCCGGCAAGGTGCCCGGCATGACCGGCTGTGACTTCGCGCCCGACTTCACGACCGCGACCCTGCGCTTCGCCTCGGGTGTGATCGCCAGGCTGACCTGCTCCACGCTGGCCCCCGAGGACCGCGCGCTGCGGATCATCGGCGACGACGGCGTGCTGAGCGTCACCGAGTGCTGGGACTACGGTGCCGGTGTCACCCTGCGGGCGGTGGTGCCCGCCGAGCGGCGGGAGACGTGCGATCACTATCTCGAGCCGCCGGTCACCTTCCCCTTGGTCCGGCCGGCCGACTACCCCCACCGCTACCGGGAGCCCGGCGAGGACATGCACGACATGGACTTCGCGCGGGGGGTGGCCGAAGTGGCCGACGCCGTCATCGAGCGCCGCAGGGCCCGCGTGTCAGCCCGCCAGGCCCTGCACGTACTGGAGATCATCCTCGCCATGACGGAGTGCGGCACAACGAAGATCGAGTCCGCGTTCGAGCCCGTGACACCCATGCCTTGGGCGGGGCTTCCGGCATGACGGCGCTCGGCTGGGGAGTGCTGGGGGCGGCCCGCATCGCTCGCTCGGACTTCCTGCCGGCGGTGGCGGCCTCCTCCGTGGCGCGCCTCGCCGCCGTCGGCGCCCGCGATCTCGGCAGGGCCGCGGAGATGGTCGAAGGCCATCCCGGCGCCCGGGCGTACGGCTCCTATGACGAGGTCCTGTCCGACCCGGCCGTCGACGCGATCTACGTGGCGCTGCCCAACTCCCTGCACGCCGAGTGGACCGTGCGCGCGCTGGAGGCCGGCAAGCACGTGCTCTGCGAGAAGCCGATGGCCAGATCGTCGGCCGAGGTGAAGGAGATCGCCGCCGCCGCTGCCGGTCGGGGCCGTCGGGTGGTGATGGAGGGGTTCATGTACCGCTTCCACCCCCAGTACGACGCCCCCGCCTTCACGACGCTCCTCGCCGAAATCGGCGAGATCACCACCGCGCACGCGCACTTCTCCGTTCCGCTCGGAGAGCCGGACGACTTCCGCCTCTCCGCCGAGCTGGGCGGCGGAGCGTTCTGGGACCTCGGTTGCTACTGCGTTCACGCTCTGATGTGGCTGCTCGGTGACGTGGCGGAGGCCCACGGCACGTTCACCGGCCGTCCGGACGTCGCGGGTTCCGCGTCGCTGCGCTTCGCGTCAGGCGCGACGGGCACGGCGTCCTGGGGGTTCACCGGCACGTTCGCCGAACGGCTCCTGCTGGTGGGCACCGCCGGTGTCCTCGATCTGGAGCTGCCCTTCCTGGCGTCCGGAGCGGGCTCCATCCGCCTCGCGACCGCTCACGGCGACCGGACGTGGACCCCCGCGGCGGCCAACCAGTTCCGGACCCAGGTGGAGCACTTCACCGCGGTGGTCAGGGGAGCCGCGGACCTTCGCATCCCCCTCTCGGAGACCCTGCGCTGGGTGACCGTCGCGGAGAACCTGCGCTAGGGAGACGGCCTTCCGCCCAGGCCTGCCGCGCGGACCCGGAGCACGGCCCCGCGCGATCGCGGCGACGCATGCCGTCGGACCGGAGCCGGGCCTCCTGAGCGGTCGTGTTACCGCATACCCGCTTTATACCAGGGGCCGCTAGAAAGATACCTGCGTTATACCGGGGGCTGTTAGAAAGCATTTACTCCAGGTGTTGCGCCCCGTGCGCCCGGGCGATCCAGCGGCGAAGGCCAGTAAGTCCAGCCAGCGACGTGAGCCGTCCGTATGTCTCGGCCCAGCTGTTCGAGGTCTGCATTCGAGAGGAGACACGTGTACGCATTGGTTGAATGGCTCAACGCCTGCATGCGTGGTGGACTGATCAGCAGGAAACAGCAGGAGGTCATCCTGCTGCTCGCCGCCGGATGGACCGATGAGGCCGTCGGCAACAAGCTGGACATCTCCTCGCGCACTGTCCAGCGGCACGTATCCCGCACCATGACCCTCGTGGGCGCGCGAAGCCGCCTCGAGCTCGGCGTTCTGCTGTCCAGCCGCGCGCAGTCATGGGCGATCCGCAGGGCCCGGACGAACCGGCAGTCATTCGCTCTTGAACCGGTGACCGGCTGAGGGGACATACCGGGGCCGCCCGGGTTCCGGGCGGCGGTGACGATCAGCGTTCGACCTCTCCGCGGATGAATTTCTCGACGTAGTCGCGGGCCTGGTCGTCGGAGTACTGCTCGGGTGGTGACTTCATGAAGTAGGAGGACGCTGACAGGATGGGGCCGGCGATGCCGCGGTCGAGGGCGATCTTGGCGGCGCGGACGGCGTCGATGATGATGCCGGCGGAGTTGGGGGAGTCCCAGACCTCGAGTTTGTATTCGAGGTTGAGGGGGGTGTCGCCGAAGGAGCGGCCTTCGAGGCGGACGTAGGCCCATTTGCGGTCGTCGAGCCATGGGACGTGGTCGGAGGGGCCGATGTGGACGTCGCTTTTGCCCATTTCGCGGGGGATCTGGGAGGTGACTGACTGGGTTTTGGAGATCTTCTTGGACTGCAGGCGCTTGCGCTCCAGCATGTTCATGAAGTCCATGTTGCCGCCGAAGTTGAGCTGGTAGGTGCGCAGGAGTTCGACTCCGCGGTCTTCGAAGAGTTTGGCCATGACGCGGTGGGTGATGGTGGCGCCGACCTGGGATTTGATGTCGTCGCCGATGATGGGGATGCCGGCTTCGGTGAACTTGGCGGCCCAGGCGGGGTCGGAGGCGATGAAGACGGGCAGGGCGTTGACGAAGGCGACGCCGGCGTCGATGGCGCATTGGGCGTAGAAGCGGTCGGCGTCTTCTGAGCCGACGGGTAGGTAGGAGACCAGGACGTCGACCTGGTTGTCGCGGAGCACGTGGACCACGTCGACGGGGCTTTCGTCGGATTCTTCGATGATGTCCTGGTAGAACTCGCCGAGGCCGTCGTGGGTGTGGCCGCGTTGGACGGTCACTCCGGTGGGTGGCACGTCGGTGATTTTGATCGTGTTGTTCTCGCTGGCGACGATCGCCTCGGACAGGTCGCGGCCGACCTTCTTGGCGTCGACGTCGAAGGCCGCGACGAACTCGATGTCGCCGACGTGGTAATCGCCGAACTTCACGTGCATCAGGCCCGGGACCCGTACGTCCGGGTCGGCGTCCTTGTAATAGTGAACGCCCTGGACCAGCGACGACGCGCAGTTGCCGACACCGACAATGGCCACACGAACCGAACCCATGCGGTTCCTCCCATCAATGAACCGGAATGGTGACCATCCAAGTGCAGCGCAAAGGAGAATCGCCACACGCGTGTCGGGTATCCGACATTTCCCACCCTCTGCGTTCGGCGGTCAGGTATCTCTCCATCAGATCCATCAATGTCCGGGGACAGGTTGACTTGTGCGCGGCGTGAAATGCGCACGGCTGCGCGGCGAGAAAGACCGCACCCCTTTCGCGCCCGCCGGAGCGGCGTACGGACGGACCGGGTGGATGACAACATTCGTGGTGGCCGGTTCGTCTCGCGGCGACATGAGCGGGTCAGCGGCCGAGCCGGGCGTCCAGCGTTCCCACGCCGTCCTCGTGCGAGATCCCGTGGAACAGTTCGCGAGCCTCTTCCCAGATGGCCTTGGCCGTGCGGTGGTCGCCGGCGGCGTCGTGGGCGTCGCCGAGGGCGCGCAGCGTCCGCGCCAGGTAGGGGATCGAGCCGCGGGTCCGCCAGACCCGGACCGAGCGTTCGAGGGCGGCGATGGCGGCGGGCAGGTCTCCTTCGGCCAGGTTCACCTGCCCGAGAAGGCTGAGCGCGTCGGCGAGGTAATGGCCGAAGTTGCCGTCCTCGCTGTGGGCCAGCGTCAGCTCGGCGGTCGCCCTGGCCCGCTCGTCCCCGGTGACGAGGAACAACTTCGAGAGGTAGAGCAGCGAGAACGTCTCCAGATAGCGGTAGTTCAACCGCCGCGCCATGTCCAGGGACCTCTCCAGCAGTCGCTGGCCGCCCGCGAAGTCACCGCTGAACGCTTTCGCCGCCCCGAGGAACTGGGTGATCGTCGTGGTGTAGTGGGGGTTGCCGAGCGCCTCGGCGACCTTCGTCGCCTGCTCCAGGACCGTGTGCGCCGCCCGCGGGTCGTCCTCGCCGTAGATGATCGCCATCACGTGGTAGGCCCGCGCCTGGCCGCCGAGGTAGCCCGCGTCGGCGGCCGTCCGCAGGGCGCGCTCCGCCAGGGCGAGCGCCTGCGCACCGCCGTTCCCGTCGGCCGTCATGCTCCAGGCCAGGGTCGCCAGGGCGTCGGCCATTCCCACCGGATCGTCCAGCATGGTGAACAGGTCGAGGAGTTGCGAGGCGCCGGCCCGCATCCGCGTCATCGCCGGTCCGGGGCCCGCCGGCGAACTCCAGGTGGTGACCTCCAGGAGGCCGCGCATCAGCACGGCCTCGCCGCGCCTGTCGCCGGTCTCACGGCAGAGCGCGAGCGCCTGCTCGTGCATGCGCAGCCAGCCGTCGTACAGGCCGCGCACGTTGAGGTACGTCTCGGTGGACCCCGCGAGGTCCCACGCGAGCTGGGTCAGGCGCGCCTCGCACGCCTGGGCCACCCCCGCCATCAGCGCGGCGTGCTCCGCGCCGAACCAGGCCATCGGGTCGGCCAGCAGCGGGCCGGACACCGCCGCGGGCAGCCGCCAGCGCGGCGCACTGCTGTGCATGAGTGCGAAGCAGGGGCCCGGGACGTGCTCCGCCGCGACCTCCGCCAGGGCCAGCCACGCGCCCAGGGCCCGCCGGAGCGCGGCCTGGCGCTCGGGTTCGGATTCCTCGCGCTGCGCCCGCTCGCGCGCGTACAACCGGATCAGGTCGTGGAACCGGTACCTGAGCCTGCCCGTCTCGTCCGTCCCCGTGAGGTTCAGCAGATGGGCGTCGACCAGGGTCTCGATCTCGCGTTCCGCCTGCCGTACCGGCACGTCCAGGAGGGCGGCCACCGCCCAGGAGGCGAAGTCGGGCGCGTCGAGCAGCCCGGCGAGCCGGAAGGCCCGCTGCGCGCCCGCGGGAAGCGTCCGGTAGGTCATCTCGAATCCCGCGCGGATGTCGAGGTCGCCCGCCACGAGTTCGTCCAGCCGGTGGCGTTCCTCCCCGAGGACGCCGGCGAGGTGGGCCAGGCTCCACTGCCTCCTGCCGAGGAGCCTGGCCGCCGAGATGCGGACCGCCAGCGGGACGCGACCGCACAGCCGGGTGATCTCCAGAGCCGCGTCCGGATCGTCCTGGACGCGTTCGTCACCGATGATCCTTCTCAGCAGGTCCATGGCCTGGGCCGACGGCAGGACGTCGAGCTCCAGCAGGCTCGTGCCCTCGAGGCCGACCAGCCGGACACGCCCGGTGAGCAGCACGGCCGTGCCGGGGGCCCCGGGCAGGAGCGGCCGCACCTGCTCCTCCCCCGCGACGTTGTCCAGCAGGATGAGAGTTCTCCGTCCGGCCAGGCAGCTCCGGTAGAGCGCCACGCGTTCTTCCAGGGATTCGGGTATGCCGGTGGCGCTGATGCCCAGGGCGAACAGGAAGCGGCTGAGCACGTCCTCCGGGCGGGCGGGGTCGGCGGAGGCGCCGCGCAGGTCCGCGTAGAGCTGACCGTCGGGGAAACGACCCGCGATCCGGTGCGCGACGTGCACGGCGAGCGTGGTCTTGCCCAGGCCTCCCATACCCGCGACGCCGGCCATGGCGACGGTGCCCGGCCGCGGCTTGGTGAGGGCCTCGGTCAGCTCCGCCACCTCGCCGTCCCTGCCCGTGAACTCCGCGATGTCCGGGGGCAGCTCCGCGGGGATGGGGGCCGTTCGAAGCTCGGGCGTCAGGGCCGTGGCATGGACGCGACGGTAGGCGGGCAGGACACGCCCGGGCGCGTGCCGCGCCTTCTCGCCCGGCTCGGTGCTCACTCCGTCCGGCCGGCGCGCGGCCCGTTCACGGTGGGGCCTTGCCTCCGCCGGCCTGTACGGGCCCGGCCCTCCAGGCGAGCGCGTGATCTTCGCCTGGGCGCGAGGAACGAGGTCGAGTGACGGGTCCTCCGTGAGGATCCTCTGGTGCATGTCGTGCAGCTCTTCCGCCGGGTCCAGGCCGGTCTCCTCGACCAGGGTCCTGCGGGCACGCGTGTATTCGGCGAGCGCGTCCGCCCTCCGGCCGCAGCGGTACAGCGCCAGCATCAGCTGCGCGCGCAACCGCTCCCGCAGGGGGTACTCGCCGGTGAGCGCGGTCAGCTCGCCCAGCAGCGCGGCGTGGCGACCCAGGCTCAGGTCCACGGCGATCCGCGACTGCAGGACCGACATGCGCACCTCGTCCAGCCGCGCGGCCTCCGTGGCCAGCATCGGGACATCGGCCATGCCGGCGAACGCGGGCCCGCGCCAGAGATCCAGCGCGTCCTGCAGAAGGCGGGTCGCCGCCTCCGGCTCACCGGCGGCCTCCGCCGCCTGCCCCGAGCTCGCCAGGTTCTCGAACCGCCCCGCATCGAGCTCGTCCGCGGAGACCGTCACCAGATAGCCGTAGCCCTGCCGCACGACGCGAGCCGGGTCGTCCAGGTGCCGCCGGAGCCGGTGGACGTAGGTCTGCACGTTCTTGGTGGCGCTCTTCGGAGGGGTGTCCCCCCACAGCGCCACAAGCAGCTGGTCTTCCGAAACAGGGTTGCCCGCCTGGCACAGCAAGACCGCCAACAGCACGCGCGCCTTGGGCGTGCCGAGATCGAGCGGCTCCTCCTCGCGCCACACCGTCAGTGGACCTAATATCCCAAACCTCATCGTGCTCCCTTGGATGGACGCACTGTAAACCTGGACGGCCCGTTCCGGCGGTCCACTGGGTGAAGAAACGGTTGCGAACTCTTCGATCCCCGGCGGCATTGGCGAGTTGGACATCGGATGCCGGGGCGATGTCAAGAACGCTCCGGGCGCTCCGACCTTTCCGGTGAGGACGGCGTGACGCCCCCTTGAAGTGCGACATCCGACATGAAGGAGCAGACATGTCACGGAACATCGAGACCGTCAACACCTATCTGGACGGTTTCCGCAAGAACGATCACGAGCAGATCCTGTCCTGCCTGACGGACGACATCGAGTGGACCGTCTTCGGCGCCTTCCATCTGACCGGCAAGGACGCCTACGACCGGGCCATCGACGGCCCGCCCGAGTTCGTCAACCCTCCTCACCTGGAGGTCGTGCGCATGGTCGAGCAGGGCGACGTCGTCATGGCGGAACTCACCGGGACGGTGAAGCGAGTCGCGGGCGGCGAGATGCGCATGTCCATGGCGGAGGTGTTCGTCATGCGCGACGGCAGGATCGCCGAGCGTCGTGCCTGGGTCATCGAACTGAAGGAGAACGGCCACCGCTGACGGCAGCCACCGGGGCGAGGGCCGGTCTGTCGAGGGCCGGCCCTCAGTCCTCGGCCAGGCACCGCTGCAGCAGCACGAAACCGGGCATGGTCTGCGCCGGCCGGATGGCGACGTCGAAGACCTCCGGGTCCGAGAACACCGGCTCCCCGTTCGGGCGGCGCACGTACGCGACCCGCCCGTAGTCCACGCCGTCGTCGCGGTCGAAGCTCATCCAGGTGATGGCCTCCTGCTCTCCCTCCTGGAGCGGCTGGGAGGAGACGGGCCGGACGGCGATCGTGCCCGGAGGCTTGAACAACCACACCTGCGGAACGCCCAGCACCCAGCGGACGACGTCGATCTCCAGGCCCTTCTCCGCCGCCCTGATCTCGAACGCCTCCGCCGTGACGGGATCGCGCAGGTAGTCGTACTCGCTCAGGACGACCTTGTCCGTGCCCTCCATGGCGACGATGGCCGGGCACTCCCGGGCCACGATGTTCTTCTCCAAGCGCTCCACCGCATCGAACAGCAGATGCGCGGTCGCCTCGTTCATGTCGCCTCCGAACCACCTCGCCCGCAGCGTCCTCCGCCACCAGCGTTCCAGAAACGACCGGGCACAGGCGCACAACGCGCGGAACCCCTCCGGCGGTGTGTCGTCAGGGACCGCAGGTCGGGCAGTCGGATCGCCGCGGGACGGGACGCGAACGGATCTCCAGCGGCCAGAAGTCCACCTCGCTCCACTTGCCGCTCAGCGCCGGCTCCAGCCCCGCCAGGACCCGGATCGCCTCCCAACCCAGAATGGTGCCGATCAGCCCGCACAACGCCCCGATGGCGCCCGCCCTCTGCCTCTTGCCGATCAGCGACTCCATCCGATGACGCCCGTGATCTGCGAACGTCTCGGCCCGCACACACGCCCAGCAGGCCGTTCTGCCCGGAAGAACCGTCGCGCCGAGCACCCCGATATGGTACGCATAGCCGGTGCCCAGGATGTGCGGCACATCCGGCCAGCAGGCCTCGCTCACCCAGGCGGCCGTGTCATTGGGCGTGGGCAAATCCATCGCGTTGACCACGACACCCGCCCCGTCCACCAGGTCAGCCAGATCGGCGGACGACGTCACACGCCGGTCGAAGGTCTCGACCATGACATAAGGATTGGCCGCCCGCAGCCTGGCAGCGGCCGCCTCCACCTTGGACGCCCCCACGTCGGCGACGGCGAACAGGCTCTGCCGGGTCAAATTGGACGGCTCGACCCGGTCGAAATCGCACAGGCGGATCGTGCCCACACCCGCGCTCGCCAGACAGAGCGCGACCCAGCCCCCGAGCCCGCCAACGCCGCACACCACCGCCGTCGAGCGGTCCACACGCTCCTGCAACCGCACGCCGGAAACGACGTCGGCACGGCCCTGGTCACAGAAATCCTGGAGCAACCGCAACTGGCGGTCGTAGAACTCGGCACGCTCCTCCCCGAGCTTCGAAAAGGACGACGCCAAATCCCCGACACGACTCAGCAGCCTTTCTTCCGTGAGGATCTGCAGCACCTCACCGAGCGCCTGCGCATCACCGACGGAACGCTCGATCTCGGCATACGTGCGCGTGCCGTCGAGGAGCTTTATCACGTGTCTCACGAAATCGTCGGCGGCGAATCTCTTCACGGTCCTGTCCGCCGTGCACAGAAAGAGCAACTCCCGGCCCTCGGCCTGGACGATCACGCTTTCCCGCAGCCGGGGGCGCCACTCCGTCACGCGCTCCTCCTCGCCGGGCTCCCTCGGGTGCATTCTGCCCAGCAGAGGTTTGTTCCACAAGCCGGCCGGTTCCTGATCGCCGGCTACGCCACGGTCGAACAGCCTGTCGCGAAGCTCGCCAGGGCTGCGGGGTCAGTCCTTGTCCGACAACCTGGAGACGTCGTCGGCCGTCAGCTTGATGGAGTTCGCCGGCAGCGCGACGTAGTCGCCCGTGCCGCTCACCGCGTACTGGGCCTGGTCGGAGTTGAGCATCGCGGCCGGGGAGTCCGCGTACGTCTCCAGGAAGAGCAGGTAGCTGCCGCCGCCCTTCAGCGGCGTGGCGTGCTCCACCTCGTACTTCACGCCGTCGATGGTGCCGCCGAGTTCTTTGACCTCGACGGTCTGCCCGGGCTTCGCCGACCCCTTGAACACCTTCAGCACCTTCGCGTCGTGGACGGTCACGACGTCGCCTGGCGGCGCGGCGGCCGAGGGATCCGCCTGCTGCGGGGCGCCCGCCATCGGGTTCGACAACGGGTCGGTGTCCGACGGATCAGGAACGGGCTCCGCCTCGCGCCGAACGCGTGACGTCGTCGACAACGTGGCCTCGACCACCAGCGTCGCTTGCGCGAAAAGCTCCTCCGCGCTTTTGTACTCGGGATATTCGGCCTCGATGACCATCGTGGCCGGTTCGGCCCCGGAGCATCCCGTCACGAGAAGGGCCGCCGTCGCGGAGGCCGCCAGCAGCCGGGTCAACGCCTTCATGTGATCTGCCTTTCCCACGCATCCGGTCATCAGTAATAGGCGTTGACGTCGCTGACGTCATGGGGCCGGGGTTTGGTGTAGGTCGTGGAGTTCCGGTTCCGGCTGCGGTTCATGATGGACGTCACTGTGTTGTGCGCCAGGTTCAGGGCATGGCCGAGCTCGTGCACGAGAACGCTGGTGATGAAGTTGGAGGTGTTGGACGCGTCCCTGGCGATGGTGCGGGAGTTGAGCTTGATGTAGAAGCAGCTGGGGCCGCACCGGGTGTAGGTGCCGTACCAGGTGTTGCTGTAGCTCTTCGCGGTGATCGTCGACCCGGAGTCGCTGTCCTTGTAGACCCGCACCGGGGTGCTGGTCGCGTTCCAGTTGGATCCCGCCTTGTTCATCGCGGGCTGCCAGACGTCGTTGTAGTTGTAGGGATAGACGCTGAGCTGGGGGGTCTGCAGGCCGTTGCCGCTCCTGTGGGCGATGACCGGGGTGGTGCTCACCGCCACCGCGACGATCCCGGTCGCTGCCACCGCCATGGTCCGGAGAACGCCTCTGCGCATGGTCATCCGGTTCCTCCTGTCCTGGTCCACGAACGATGATCGGTGGCCGGCGTACGAATGTCGTTACCACCGGATGCAGACCTTCTGTACCGTGCGTCCGAGACCTGTCACGGAGCCGGGACCCGTGATGACACAAGGGAAGGGCCGGACCCGTGACGGGCCCGGCCCTTCCCCTTTGAGAACGTGGTGGACAGCACGGAGATCGCCTTGAACGCGGTGTCAGTCCGCTCGAAGCACGATCACCGAGGGTGGCGTGACGTCAGGTGGTGCTGCGGGCCGACGCGGCCCAGGTGTTGCAGGCTCCGGGAGAGCCGCTGTTGTAGCCGCGCGTCATCCAGGTCGCCTGCGTGGGCCCCCTGCCGTGGTCGTTCTGCGGCCACGCCTTGGCGCCGTTCTTCCTGAACCAGTTCACCGTGTAGTCCCACTGCCGGTCCGAGAACTGCGAACCGTCCCGCAGCGTCGACATGAAGGCGCCGGAGAAGCACTCGGCCTGGAGCTCGGACCTGCGCGACAGCGCCAGGCGCTGGGAGCGGCCGGCCGAGTTGCGGGCCGTCCAGTAGTAGCTCCAGATCCGCGAGGTCTGCTGCACGTGGTGGCCGTACTCGTGAGCCATGAGCCGCGCGATGCCCAGCGGGAACGGCTGGCGGAGCTGCTTCTTGGTGATCAGCATGTACATCGTGCGGTTGGCGGAGCAGTAGTAGCCGTCGGCGCCGGTGCTCCACCTGCCGCAGGGCGTGTTCACCTTGCTGGTGATGATGCGCAGCCGCGGCTTGGAGAAGGGCATCCGCGCCTTGCGGAACTGCGCGCCCCACGCCTTGTTCAGGCAGTTGGTCACGCGGGTCAGGAAGCGCTTGTACGCTGCCGTGCTCCCGGACGGCAGCGCACCGGGCCTGCAGTTCACGTCGGTGAGGCGGCCGGTCCGGTAGATCCGGTTCTTGGTGGCCAGCGACTTGTTCGCACTGGCGCTCCGGCTCAGCGTGCTCGCCGCGGCTCCCCCGAGCGGCTGGGCAGCGTGCTGGATCTGGTTGCTGGGTGCCACGGCCGCCGAAGCCACGCCGGGCGAGACGAACACCTGCGAGGTCACGGCCATCGTGAGGGCCACACCGGTGGATGCGAGCGCTGCGAATCTGTGAGAAACGTTCATAGACTGCACAAGATTAGGTCAAGATCGGGCATATTGCGTCGCAATTGGCACGATTGCTCCATGTGACGCGTGTGACGAGGGATACGAACACGCGTGAATCACGCGGCGCCGCCGGAGCGGTCATGATCGGCAGGACGTCCGTCGTGGGGCCGTCGAGAACGCGGGGGACCCGGACAAGGCGATCGCGGCATGGCGGGATGTTTACCGTCGTCCCGTGTTGAAGGCGGCACTCCCGGTAAGGAGCTCAGCATCCGACTACCGGCTTCGGGGGGATCAGTGCCGGATACGCCGCATGGGCACGCCCATGCCCGGAACGCGTCCGCTACGGGAAGCCGCCGGGCCGGACGGCCGAAGGCGACCGCGCCCCCCGGGCCGTTCCGCCCGGGTTTCTGGCGGAGCCCGCTGCGCGGTCCCTGGCTCACGTCGGTGCTCGGTCTCGTCCTGCTCGTCGGGCTCACCGTCGTCGCGGTCACCGGGTTGGTGTCGTACGCCGCCTACGAGCCCCGGCTGCCGGGCAACGACACGACGCCGGGCAAGGGTCTGCTGGGTTTCTATCTCTTCGACTGGCCGACGCACCCGGCCTGGCTGTACCGGGTCACCCAGGGCACCCATGTCATCCTGGGGCTGACGCTGGTACCGGTGCTGCTGGCCAAGTTGTGGTCGGTGATCCCCAAGCTGTTCCAGTGGCCGCCGGTGCGCTCGATCGCGCAGGCCGTCGACCGCGCCAGCCTGGTGCTGCTGGTCGGCGGTGCGGGGTTCCAGTTCGCTACCGGGATCCTCAACATCCAGCTCTTCTACGTCTTCCCCTTCTCCTTCTATCCGGCGCATCTGTACGGTGCGTGGATCTTTCTGGCGGCGCTGGCCGTCCACGTCGCCATGCGGCTGCCCCGGGCGGTCCGCGCGGTGCGGTCCCGGGACCTGCGGCGCGAGCTGCGTACGCGCCTGGCCGACACGCGACCGGAACCTCCCGACCCCGACGGCCTGGTCCCGGCTGATCCGGCGCCGCCCACCATGTCCCGGCGCGGCCTGCTGGCGTTCGTCGGCGGTGGCTCGGCGCTGATGTTCGGCCTGTCGGCCGGCCAGACGCTGGACGGGCCGCTGCGCCGAACGGCCTTGCTGGCTCCGCACGGGCGCGAGTACGGGACGGGGCCCAACGACTTCCAGGTCAACAAGACGGCGGCCGGCCTCGGCGTCACCGCGGCGGAGACGGGCGACGGGTGGCGGCTGGCGGTCGTGGGGGCGAGCCCGGTGCACCTGTCCCGTGCGGACCTGCTGGCGATGCCGCTGCACACCTACGCGCTGCCGATCGCCTGCGTGGAGGGGTGGTCGACCGAGCAGGTCTGGACGGGTGTGCGGCTGGCGGACCTGGCCCGCCTGGCCGGCGTCCCGCCCGGCGCGGCGGCGGTCACGGCCGAATCGCTGCAGCGCGTGGGCTATTTCGGCCAGGCCTCGCTCAGCGCCGGGCAGGTGGCCGACCCGCGTTCGCTGCTGGCGCTGCGGGTCAACGGCGCCGATCTCTCCCTCGACCACGGATTCCCCGCGCGCGTCATCGTGCCGAACGCCCCGGGCGTGCACAACACCAAGTGGGTGCGCGAACTCGAGTTCCGCCGGGAGGGACGGTGAACCGCCGCGGTCGCGGCGCGAGCCGGTGGGCGAGCGCCTACGGTGCCGGCCCGTTGCACCTTCTCGGGCTGGCGGCCTGCTTCGCGGTGGCCGGTTACGCCGCCACCCGGGTGGTGGAGGCCGGCATCTGGATGGGGTTCGCCGTGTGGTTCGTCGGCGCCGTCATCTTCCACGACCTGGTGTTGTGGCCGCTGTACTCGGCGGCCGACACCGCGATCCGATCCCTGCCGAAGCTTCCTGCGCGCCCCGGCCCGGCTCGGCCGGCCGGGCGGCGGCCCGCGGTGGTCAATCACGTACGGGTGCCGGCCGGGCTGTCCTGCCTGCTGCTGCTCGTGTGGTTCCCCCTCGTCCTGCGCGGTGCCGAGCGCAACTACCAGGCAGCGGTCGGGCTGAGCACCTCCCCCTACCTCGGGCGGTGGTTGTCGATCACCCTGGTGCTCTTCGGCGTCTCGGGCCTGCTCTACGCGGTGCGGCACCGGGCCGCGGGACGGTCGAAGCGCTGACCGGCCGCGATCGGCGGTGACGCGGCGGCGGGCGCGCTTGTCCCCCGTGCGAGCTACCGGCGAATGTCCACCGTGCGGGGACGCTTCGGGGACGGCCTGATCCATAACGTTGAGGCGTGGTTACGGCGCTCCGCCGCTCTCCCACCACACCACCCTGCGAGTCACCGGAGGACCCCCATGCCCCGCAAGATCAAGGCAACCGTTCTCGCCGCGCTGTGCGGCACCGTGATCGGCGCGGGCGCCACCGGTTGCAACGGCGACGCGCTGGAGAACTGGGACCCCATCGCCTCCGCCGAGCAGCAGATCGAGGCCGACCTGAGCTACGGGACCAAGAAGATCGAGGTCGCGGGCAGGTCGGTGAACGTGTCCTGCTCGGGTGCGGCGGCCGACGGTGCGCCGGTGATCGTGCTGATGCACGGCGGCGGCGACGACCTGACCAAGATGGCCGCCCTGCAGAAGACGCTCAGCGCCAAGAACCGGGTCTGCTCCTACGACCGGCTCGGCGCGGGCGCCAGCGACAAGCCGCAGGGCCCGCAGGACTTCGCGAGCACCGGCAAGATCCTCACCGGCGTGCTCGACCAGGTCGCCGGTGACCGCCCGGTCGTGCTGGCCGGCCACTCGCTCGGCGGGCTCATCGCCGCCCGCTACGCCCCCGACCACCAGGACCGCGTCAAGGGGCTGGTGCTGATGGACGCCACCCCCTCGACCATGGCCGGCGACGTCGCCAAGGTCATCCCGGCCTCGGCCAAGGGCCCGGCGGCCGAGGTGCGCGCGCAGAACCTGGCGATCTTCAAGGGGCAGAACCCGGAGCAGCTCGTCATGGCCGACGGCAAGGTCCGCTCCGCCGGGGACATCCCGGTCGAGGTGATCAAGCACGGCCGGCCGTACCTCGCGGCCATCCCCACCTACGGCGAGCACCTGGAGCAGGCGTGGAGCGCCGGCCAGCGCAGGTGGCTCGCGATCTCCAGCAGGAGCAGGCTGAGCACCGCCGCCAAGAGCGGCCACTACATCTACACCGACCAGCCCGACGCCGCCGTCAAGGCCGTCCAGCATGTCACCACGCAGGTCGCCGGCTAGTGCGGGCGTCCACCACGAGCACGCGCGTCAGCTGACCCCTACAGGCCGAAGGCGCCGCCCTCCACGAGAATGAGCACCCCGAGCCCGATCAGCACGGTCGGCAACAGGAGGTGACCCCACCGGCTCAGCGCGCGAGCGACGACCGGGCGGGTGGCGAAAAATCGTCCCGCGACGCACCGGCTAGCGGTCGCGTACGCGCCCCCGGTCAGGGTGCCGAGACGAGCGTCTCAGTAAACTTCGAGACGCGTCACCGGTACGAATCAGACCTGAGCACACCCGTCAACCCGCCCCTTCGCGGGGTATGACGCCGACCCGCCGCGCCCAGCGGCGGTACGCGGCGGCCAGCTCGGCGACGCGGCCGGGGTGGCGTCCGGCGAGATCGGCCAGCTCGGAGCGGTCGGCGTCCATGTCGTAGAGCTCCCATGGCCCCGCGTGCTCGCGGACCAGCTTCCACCGCCCCCGGCGTACGGCGGCGTTGCCCAGGTGCTCCCAGAACAGCCACGTGTCCGGGACCGGCTCGCCGCGCAGGGCGGGCACCATGCTGCGCCCCTCCAGGGGCGGCGTATCCCGCCCCTGGAACTCGCGCGGGTACTCGACGCCGGCGGCGGCGAGCAGGGTGGGCAGCACGTCGGTGAGCTGGAAGGGGGTCCGGACGATCCGGCCCGCGGCCAGGCCTCCCGCGGGCCAGTGCACGATGAACGGGGTGGCGATGCCTCCCTCGTGGACCCACCGCTTGTAGAGACGGAACGGGGTGTTGGACAGGTTGGCCCACGCGGGGCCGTAACTCGCGTAGGTGTCCTCCGGGCCGGGATCGACACCCGGAAGGTTGCCGACACGCAACTCGGCGCCCTCCCGGGTGGCCGCCGGCACGATGTGCCGCCTGGCCCGGAATTCCTCCGGGTCGCCGAGCGGCAGGATCTCGGCGCAGCCGCCGTTGTCCGACAGGAACACCACGACGGTGTCGTCGTAGACCCCGGAGGTCGCCAGCTGGTCGAGGATCCGGCCGATGCCCCGGTCCATCCGCTCCACCTGGGCGGCGTACACCTGCATGCGGCGGGCCTCCCACGCCTGGTCCGGCGGCGCCGCCCACGGTGGTTGCGCCGGATCGGGCCGGGACAGTGCCGACTCGGCGCCGAGCAGGCCCTCGGCGCGCAGCCGGTCGAGCCGGCGGGCGCGCAGTTCGTCCCAGCCCGCGGTGTAGACGCCGTCGTACCCGGCGACGTCCTCCTCGGGCGCGTGCAGCGGCCAGTGCGGCGCGGTGTAGGCCACGTACGCGAAGAACGGACGGCCGGCGGCGGCCTCCCGGCCGATGAACTCCACCGCGTGGTCGGTGATCGCATCGGTGTAGAAGAACCGCGGATCGCGGGTTTCGGCGCTCGCGTCCGCCTCGCCCCGGTACAGGGTCGCCGGGTCGTAGTAGCTCCCGCATCCGCTGAGGGTTCCGAAGAAGTCGCCGAATCCTCGCCGAGTGGGCCACGAGCCGGCCGGCTCCCACAACGGCCCGCTCAGGTGCCATTTGCCCGACATGGCGGTGGCGTACCCGGCGGCTCCGAGCAGCTCGGCGACGGTCACGCAGCGGTCGTCGAGGCTGCCCGGATAGCCTCCGGGTGCGCCGTTGCCGGCCAGGACACCGACACCGGTCTGGTGCGGATGCAGCCCGGTCAGCAGGGACGCGCGCGACGGGCTGCACCGTGCCGTGTTGGCGAACTGCGACAGCCGCACCCCGGCCCGGCCGATCCGGTCGAGATTCGGCGTGCGGATCTCGCCGCCGTAACAGCCGATGTCCGAGTAGCCCAGGTCGTCGGCGAGGATCAGCACGATGTTGGGTCGGCTCATGTCGTACCGTCGCCCCGCACCCGCAGCCAGGCGGCGGTGTCCGGTCCGAGCGGGTCGCCCGCGGCGGCGTGGGCGTCGCTGCGCAGGAGGGTGACCGTGCCGGCGGGCAGCGGCACCTCCGTGTCACCGAGATTGACGACGCACTCGAAGTCCGGTCCGCGACGGAAGCGCAGGACCGAGCCGGCTCGGTCCACCCACTCGAGCTCCTGGGGGACGTCCAGCTCCCGCCGGATCCGCAGCGCCCGCGCCACGAGGTGGTAGGTGGAGGCCGGGTCGTCCACCTGGTTCGCCACCGAGAGCCGCCCCCATCCGGGAGGCTGCGGAAGCCACGGGTCCGCCGAACCGAACCCGGCGCCGTCCGGCGCCGGCGTCCAGGGCAGCGGTACGCGGCAGCCGTCGCGTCCCCGGCGGCGCCCGCCCGAACGGGTCCAGATCGGGTCCCGGAGACGATCGTCGGGGATGTCCATGTGGTCGGGCAGCCCGAGTTCCTCGCCCTGGTAGAGGTAGGCGACGCCGGGCAGCGCCAGCATCAGCAGCAGCGCGGCCCTGGCGCGACGGCGGCCCAGATCCTCGTCGACCGGGCCCAGCTCGTGACCGGATCTCCCCTGGTGCTTGCGGGTGTAGGCACGGCCGTAACGGGTCACCGTGCGTTCGACGTCGTGGTTGGACAGCACCCAGGTGGGCGGCGCGCCGGAGGGGGAACCGGAGAGAGACATCGTGCGGAGCGTGGAGTCGATCACCGTGAAGAGGTCGCCGGCGTCCCACGCGGACTGCAGGAAGGGGAAGTTGAAGGCGGTGTGGAGCTGGGCCGGCGCCACGTACCTGGCCAGCCGCTCGGGGTCCGCCACCCACGCCTCGGCCACGAAGATCCTCGGCGGGTCGTAGGCGTCGGCCACCTCGCGCCACTCCCGGTAGACGGCGTGCACCTCGTCGCGGTCCCGGTGCGGATGGTCGGGCACGTCGGTGAGAACGAGCAGGTCCTCCTCCCGGTAGCCGAGATCGGGGTAACCGGGGTGCTTGATCAGGCCGGTGGCGACGTCGACGCGGAACCCGTCGACCCCGCGGTCGAACCAGAAGCGCAGCAGGTCCAGGAACTCCGCGCGGACCTCGGGATGGGACCAGTCGAGGTCGGCCTGGGTGGGATCGAAGAGGTGCAGGTACCACTGCCCGTCGGGCACCCGGGTCCAGGCCGGGCCGCCGAACGTGCTGCGCCAGTCGTTGGGGACGACGTGCCCGTCCATGAAGTGGTACCGGGCGCGTTCCGGGGAGCCGGGCGGGGCGGCGAGCGCGGCCTGGAACCAGGGGTGATCGGTGGACGTGTGGTTCGGCACGATGTCCAGGATCACCTTCAGGCCATGCCGGTGCGCCTCCGCGACGAGTTGCTCGGCCCCGCGCACGTCGCCGTACTCGCGGGCGATGGCACGGTAGTCGGCCACGTCGTAGCCCCCGTCGTTGTTCGGCGACTCGTACCACGGCGTGATCCAGATGGCGTCGACACCGAGCCCGGCCAGGTAGCCCAGGCGGCTGCGGATCCCGGCGATGTCGCCGATCCCGTCGCCGTCGCCGTCCGCGAAGGACCGGATGTAGATCTGGTAGATCACCGCGGTACGCCACCACTCGACGTCAGTCATCGGCGGCTCCGATCAGATCAGGCTCGAATTCCGTCAGGAACTCGCGCAGTGCCGCCAGTTCGCCGTCGTCGAGGGTCCGCAGCGGCGGGGCGACCGTGGGGGCGCACAGGCCTCGCATGGCGAGGCTCGCCTTGACGACCGGGACTCCGGCCCGGATCCCGTGCACCCCGAGCAACGAGACGACCCGTTTCTGGGCCAGGGCGGCACGCTCCTGATCGCCTGCGTGGTGCGCGGCGACGAGTTCGAGCGCGACGCGCGGGGCGAGGTTGGCGATTCCGGGGGTGATCCCGTCCGCGCCCGCGGACAGCGCGTCGAGCATCTTGCCCTCCGCTCCCTGGCTCACGCCGAAGTCCGGCCTTTGGCGCTTGACGTCGAGCCACTGCCGCAGGATGTCCGAGTCGCCGGAGCTGTCCTTGACGCCGGCGACGTGCTCCATGTCGGCGACGGCTGCGATCGAGCCCGCCGAGAACGGCGGCGCGTACCGCGGGATGTTGTACGCGATCACCGGCACGGCCGCGGCACGGCTCGCCCGGTAGTGCTCGACGATGTCGTGCTCGTCATGGTGGAAGTAGCAGGGCGGGCTGAGGGCGACCGCGTCGCACCCGGCCGCCGCGGCGAGCTCGGCCCGCCTGAGCGATTCGCGGGTGCCGGCGGCGGAGACGTTGACGACGACGGTGCCGCCCGGCACCAGCCACCGCCAGCGGCCGACGGCATCGGCGAGGAACGCGCCGATCTCCGCCGTCTGGTGCAGCGGCCCTTCGCCGTTCGTGCCCAGGAGCATGATCTTCGTGATGCCCGCGGCGGCGAGCGCGCCGAAATATCCCAGGCCGGCCGCGAGGTCCGGACGCCCGCTCTCGCCGATCGGGGTCACGGCGGGGACGATCACACCTGACACCGGCATCAGTACCCCCGGATCTCCGGCCAGGACAGCTCGACGCCGTCGGCCTTCAGCGCGCCCTGGAACGCTCGCAGGTGTGCTTCCTTGCGCCGGACATCGTGCGGCTCCACCGTCTCCCCCAGGCAGTAGGCCACCAGTGAGGCGGCGGCCTCGCCGATGTTCCACTCCACGGGGTGCAGCCGGTAGCAGCCGTTGGTGATGTGCGTGCTGCCGATGTTCTTGCCGGCCGGCAACACGTTCCGCACGCGTACGGGCAGCAGGGCGCCGAGCGGGATCTGGAACGGGCAGCTGGGAACGTCGATGTAGTTGTCGCCGCCCGTCGAGGGGTGCAGGTCGATCCGGTACATGCCGATGCCGACCGTGTCGTCGTACGGCTTCGCGCCCGCATCTCCGCGTACGGCGAGGGACACGTCCTGTTCGACGACGGTGTACTCGGCCCTGATCCGCCGGGACTCGCGGATGTAGGGGGCGGCGGCGAAGCCGTCGGGGGTGTCCATGACGTCCGGCCGCAGCCGTAGTCCCGGCCAGCCGCGGCCGCCGTCCGGCCGTGGCGCCTCGGTCTGCAGCCAGTAGAGCATGCTCGCGGAGAGCTCACGCGCTCCGGCGAGGTGGCGGGCCTTCTCCTCCTCGCTCACGCCGATGAGGGCCCCCGCCACGTAGTCGATCATGGGCCAGTTCACCAGGGTGACGTCGCTGGTCACGAAGCCGGGCTCGTACAGCTCGCGGGCGACGGCCCGGCGGAACTCCCACAGCTCGCGATCCCCCGGGTCCTGGCTCTGGTCGGCGAGCACGGGCCCCGAGCGGATGTTCGGGGTGAACGTCCGCGTCAGCGGCTCCCTCGTCCGCGGGTCCGGCGCGGTCAGCCCGACCTGCGGTCCCGGCCAGTAGTCGGGACGGTACGCGCGCCAGTGGTCGTAGTTCGCCGGCCGGTCGATCACGTGGTCCTCGCCCTCGCGGTGATCGACGGCGAACACCCAGGAGAACGCCTGCATGTTGCCGGGCTGCGCCGCCTCCGGCGCGCTCGGCTCACCGGTCTCGTGCCTGGACTCGAACCCGGTGACGTGTTCCACGCCCGCGAGCGGCAGCAGGTCACCGAGCTCGGTGGCGTCCAGATAGTACGGGCTCGCGATGTGCACCAGGCCGGCGTCCGCGCGGTCCACTGTCACGCTGCTGACCCGGTCGCCGTCGGTCTCCGCCGCGACCGGCCGCGCACGGAGCAGGACGCGCAGCCGGCCGCTGCTCAGGTAGGGGTCGACGAGCGCGCGCAGCACCGCACCGCTGACCCGCGGCTCGTGGCACAGTGCACCGACCCGGCCCAGGCCGGGGTTGAGGTGTGGCTGGCTCCTGGCGGCCACGGTGAGGGGGTACCACGTCCGGTAGTGATCGCGGACCGCGTTGCGGTACCGGCGGTAGGAGGCGGTGCAGCCGAACTGCTCGATCCACCGGTGCTCGTCCGGGGGCACGCCCTGGCTGGTGAACTGCCCGCCGACGCGGTCGCCCTCCTCGGTCAGCACCACCCGCAGCCCGCGGCGCAGAGCTGCGAGCGCGGCGGCGACTCCGCCGACGCCACCGCCGATGATGGCCAGATCCGCATCAGTGATCCGCGATTCCAACGTTCCCCCTGGTTGCATGTGAATTCAGGCGCCCTCGAGGTCAAGGGCGGCGTCGAGAAGTTTCCTGGTGTACGGATGGCCGGGCCGCTCGAACAGGTCGTCGGCGGTCGCCGTCTCGACCAGGCTGCCCTGGTGCATGACCGCCACCCGGTCCGCGATCTGCCGGACCACCCCGAGGTCGTGGGTGATGAAGAGGATGGCGAGCCCGCGGGCGGCGCGCAGGCCGGCCAGCAGCCGCAGGATCTGCGACTGCACCGAGACGTCGAGCGCCGAGACGGCTTCGTCGCAGACGAGCAGCCGAGGACGCAGGGCGAGCGCGCGGGCGATGCTGACCCGCTGGCACTGCCCGCCGGACAGGGCCGTGGCCCGCCGGGTGGCGACGTCGGCGTCGAGGCCGACGTCCGCGAGCAGCTCGCCGATCGCGGCATCCCATGAGCGGCCGTCCGGAGCGGCCGACGGGTGGGTCCGCCAGGTCTCGGCGATGATGGACCGGACGCTCATCCTGGGATTGAGCGAGGCGGCGGGGTCCTGGAAGACCATCTGGATCGCCCGCCGGGTCGCCGGTGACCGCTTCGCCACCGGGCCGACCGGAGCCCCGTCGAACAGGACCGCGCCTTCCTGGTGTGCCTGGAGCCCGACGACGCAGCGGGCGACCGTGGTCTTGCCCGAGCCGGACTCCCCGACGATCGCCAGGGTCTCGTCAGGGCGGAGGGCGAAGGAGACGCCGTCGACGGCGTTCGGCGCGGTGCCGCGCCTGCGCTCTCGCCGGGTGTGGAAGTTGACCACGAGGTCGCTGACCTCGACCAGAGCCGATGCGCTCACGTCTCCTCCGGGAAGTGGCAGGCGACCTGCCGGCCGGCGGCGACCTGCCGCATCAGCGGCACCTCGCTCGCGCACCGGGCCTGCGCCTTGGCGCACCGCGGGTGGAAGGGGCATCCGCTCGGGCGTTCCGCCGGGCTCGCCGGGCTGCCCGGCAGCGGCTCGGCGATGGCCGTCTTGCTGCGTACGGCCGGGACGCTCACCACGAGCGCCCGCGTGTACGGGTGCGCCGGGCTGTTGAGCACTTCCCTGCCGCTGCCGACCTCGCAGATGCGGCCGGCGTACATGACGACGACCTCGTCCGCCACGTGTGCCATCACTCGCAGGTCGTGGCTGACCAGCAGCATGGACATGCCCTCCTCGTCGCGGACGCGCCTCAGCAGGGCGAGGATGCGGGCCTGCACGGTGACGTCGAGCGCCGTCGTCGGTTCGTCGGCGAGGATGAGCTCCGGCGAGCCGGCGAGCGCCGTCGCCACCATGGCCCGCTGTCGCAGCCCGCCCGAATACTGGTGGGGATATTGCGCGTGCCGCTTCTCCGGGTCCGGGACGCCCACCCGGTCGAGCAGGTCGATCACGGTTCTGCGCACCTCCTTCGCGGGCATCCCGCCGCGCCGCAGGATCTCGCCGACCTGCCGGCCGATCGTCTGCGTCGGGTCCAGCGCCGCCTGGGGGTCCTGGAAGATCATGGCGATGCCGCGCCCGCGCAGCCGGCGGCGGTCCTGCTCCGCCATGGCGGCCATGTCCTCGCCGTGCCACAGCAGCCGGCCGGAGACCGCCGCGCCGGCCGGCAGCAGGCCGATGATCGCGCTCGCCGTCATCGTCTTGCCGCTGCCCGACTCGCCGATCAGGCCGGTGGTCCGGCCCGCGGCGACGGTGAACGAGACGTCGTCCACCACGCGGACCGGCCCGGACGGGCCGGGCAGGTCGATGGACAGGTGCTCGACCTGGAGCAGCGGCGCCTGCTCCGGGTCGAGCTCCGCCGGCACCGGATCGGTGACGTTCGAGGAGCGGTTCATGATGCGCCGTTGCCGATCCTGACGGTGGAGAAGTCCGGCGTGAGGTCGGGGGGAATGGCGAGGCCCTGCACGGACTTGTTCCGGACGTACAGGTTCCGCACGAACATGGGGTACATACCGACCGCGTCATCCCAGATGACCTTGTTGGCCTGCGCGTACAGCTCCTGGCGCTTGGCGGTGTCGCTGGTCGAGCCCGCCTGGGCCAGCAGCTTGTCGAGGTCGGGGTTGCAGTAGCCCGTGCGCTTGGCCGCGCAGGTGTACAACCGGCCGAGGCTGGTCGCCGCGTCGAAGCCGGCGGTGCCGAGCTGCTGGATGTTCAGGTCCCACTTCAGCGCCAGCAGATCCTGCAGGAAGACCGCCGCCTCCTTCTGGGTGGGCTCGGCCTTGACCCCGATCTTCGCGAGGTCGCTCGCCACCGCGTCGGCGAACTGCTGGAACTGCGGCTGGGAGAACTGCATCTGAATCGTCTGGTCGTAGTCCCAGCCGGCGTCGTCCAGCGCCTTCTTGGCCGCGGCCGGGTCGTACGTCACCGGAGTCTGCGGCGCGTAGCCGAGCACGTTGGGGGTCACCACGGAGTTCGCCGGCGAACCCGTCTCGGGGAAGAGCGACTTGATGATGGTGGCGAAGTCGACCGCCTCCCACAGCGCGCGCCGGACAGCGGCCTCCTTGAGGCCCTTCTCCGAGCCGTTCATCCACATGGTGATGACGCCGCTGCCCGAGTCCTTGTCGACCACGAGATCGGAGTCGCCCTTCAGACCGGGCAACTGGTCGTCGGGGACCGCCCACGTCAGGTCCACCTCGCCGGTCTTCAGCGCGGTCATCCGCGCCGCCATCTCCTGGATGCTGCGCAGTTCCAGGCGGTTCAGCGCCGGCTTGCCGCGCCAGTGGCCGGGGTTGGGGGCGAGCACCAGGCTCTGGCCCGGCGTGAACTTCTCGACGACGAACGGGCCGGAGCCGATCGGCTTGGCCCAATCGCCGTCCTGGTGCGCGGCGGGGGTGACGTAGAAGGTGATGAGCTTGCCGAGCAGCGCGGGATCAGGGTCCTCGGCCGTGATGACGACCTTGTCCGCACCGCTCTCCTTGGCCTTGTGGCCGGCATAGTTACTGGCCATCGCGCCCTTGAGCGCCAGCAGCCGCTCGAACGAGGCGACGACGTCGGCGCTGGTGACCGGCGTGCCGTCGGAGAACTTGACGTTGTTCCGCAGCGTGAACGTCCATTCCGTGGCGTCCTCGTTGGCCTGCCACGACTCGGCGAGCACGCCCTCGAACGAGCCCTTCCCCGCCGTGCGGACCAGCGCGCTGAAGATCGCCTTGGCCGCCACCTGGGTGCCGTTGTCCATCGCGGACGCGCCGTGGGGGTCGAGATTCTCGATCGGCGTCCAGACGGCGACGGCCAGATCCTGCTGCACGGCGCCACCGGTCGGCGAGCCGCCGGTGGTGGTGCTGCAGGCCACCAGCCCGACGATGGATGTTGTCGCGGCGGCGAGGGCCACCGCACGACGAAGCCGAACGGGCCTCATGGGAATCCTTCCTGACATTGGCTGAGCCGTCAGCGGCTGGCGCCGAGACGCTGGGTGAGATGGTCGCCGAGCAGGCCCGTGCTCACCACGAGGCCGGTCAGCGCCAGCCCCGGTAGCGCGGAGATCCACCAGGCGGTGTCCAGATAGTCCTTGCCATGAGCGATGACCTGGCCCCAGGAGACCGTGGCCGAGGGCAGGCCGAGGCCCAGGAAGCTGAGTCCGGCCTCGGACAGCACCGCGCCGGCGAACTCCGTGGTCGCCAACGCGGTCACCGGGCCGATGACGAACGGGATGACGTGCCGGATGATCACGACCGGGGTGGCGACCCCGATCAGCCGCGCCGCGTCGACATAGGGCCGTTCGCGCAGCGAGAGGGTGAGGCCACGGGCGAGCCTGGCGAAGCCGACCCAGCCGGCCACCGACAACGCCAGGACCACGACCAGCATGCTGCGCTCGAAGAGGCCGGCGATCACGATCGCCAGCAGGATGCCGGGGAAGGCCATCAGGACGTCGATCAGCCGGGAGATCGCGACGTCGGTCCAGCCGGCGAGGTAACCGGCGAGCGTCCCGAAGGCCAGCCCCACCACCAGGCAGGCGGCCACCACGGAGATCCCGATGATGATCGACGTCCTGGCGCCGTAGACGAGCTGGCCGAGCATGTCGCGGCCGGCGCCGTCGGTGCCCAGCAGGGCGACCGTGCCATCCGCTCGCGCCGCCCCGATCGGCAGCAGCCGGTCCGCCACGCTGGTCGCCACCGGGTCGTACGCGATCAGCAACGGGCCGATCAGGCCGACGAGCAGGTAGCCGGCGAGCACCACGGTGGCGATCGTGGCGACGGTCGGCGTGGACCTCAGGCGGACGGGCCACAACCGCGGCCGGACGGTTATCGCACTCATGCGCGTGCCCCCAGGCGGACTCGCGGATCGAGCCGGGCGGCGATCAGGTCCGCCGCGACGTTGCAGCAGACCACGATGACCGCGATGAGGAGCACGGCGGCCTGCACGATCGAGTAGTCGCGGTTGGTGACCGCCGTCACCAGCAACGAGCCGAGACCGGGCCAGGTGAAGACGCTCTCCACGATCACCGCGCCGCCCAGCAGCGTGCTCACGTGCAGCGCCCCCACGGTCACCACGGGGGTCGCCGCGTTGCGTACCACGTGTCCGGTCACCACTTCGCGTGTGCTGAGCCCTTTGGCGTACGCCCGCTGCACGTAGGGCTCCGCCATGGTGTCGGCGACGCTGCTCCGGGTGATCCGGGTGAGGAGCGCGGTGAAGGGGGCCGCGAGCGTGAGCGCCGGGAGCACGATGTGGGCCGGGGTGCCGACGCCGGCGCTGGGGAGCAGCCGGAGCTGCAACGCCATCACCAGGATCAGCATGATCCCGATCCAGAACGGCGGCATGGAGTAGAGGGTCAGGGCGAAACCGGAGATCCCGCGGTCGATCCACCGGCCGCGATGGGCGCCGGCCAGGGCGCCGAGCACGACGCCCGCCATCGCTATGACGGTCGCGGTCAGGGTGAGCTCCACCGAGGCGGGCAGCCGGGACAGCACCAGCTCGACCGCCGGCTGCCCGAAGCGGTAGGACTCTCCGAAGTCGAGCGTCGCCAGCTGGGTCAGGTAGTGCCAGTACTGGATCGGCAGCGGCTGGTCCAGGCCGAGCCGGGTCCGGGCGGCCGCCACCTCGGCCGCCGTGGCGTCCGGTCCGAGCAGCACCAGAGCCTGGTCCCCGGGGGCGGCCCGCATGATGAAGAACACCAGGGTGGCGGCCCCGAAGATGATCAGGACGCCGGTCGCCGCCGTGCGCAACGCGTACCTGGTCATCGCCGCACCACCCGGCTGATCGAGTTGCCGCGCACGTCCGTGCACGGCACGACCAGCTGGAGGGGCGGCTGCTCCGCGCCTTCGAGCAGGTTGACCAGCAGCTGCACCGCGGCCCGGCCGATCTCCACCCGTGGTATCTCGAACGACGTCCAGATCCTGGTCGCGGTCGGCGGCGGTGCGGAGCCGAGGAAGGCGACCGACAGGTGGTCCGGGATGCGCAGTCCGGCCGCCTCGGCGACGTCGGCCAGGGCGAGGCCGGTGGCGTTGTCCTCGGAGGGCTCGACCACGACCGCCGTGATCCCCTCCCGGACCCAGCCGGCGACCCGGTCCGTGCCGATGTCCTCGGCGCCGGAGGAGAACGCGACGACGAGGTCATCGGGGCGCAGGCCCGCGGCCTGCGCCCCCTGCCGCAGGCCGAGCTCGCGATCGTCGCCCGGTTCGGCGCCGTCGGTCTGCCGCAGGAGCAGGATCCGCTGGTGTCCGAGGGCGGCCAGCTCCTCCACGAGGGCCGCGGTCGGGGTGACGTAGTCGGGGGCGACGTAGGACAGCTCCGTCCCCTCTATGTCGCGCCGGCCGATGAAGACGAACGGGAAGTTCTCCTTGGCCAGGTTCGCCAGGTCGTCACGCGAGATGTGCCGGCCCAGCAGGACGCAGCCGTCGGCCTTCAGCAGCGCGTTGCGTCCTCTGGCGTAGACCCCGCCCTGGGCGGTGTTGGCCGAGGTGAACAGCAGCAGGTCGTAGCCGAGCCGCGCCGCCTCCTCCTCCACTCCGAGCAGGAACGGGTGGTAGAAGTCTCGCTGGTCGACCGGGAACACCGATTCGAACGTGTAGAGCCCGATGGTCTTGACGGTCATCCCGCGCAGCGCGCGGGCGGCGGGGTTGGCGGCGTACCCCAGGTCTTCGATCGCCTGCTGGACCCGTCGGCGGGTCTCCTCGGCCACGGGCCCGCCCGGGCCCCCGTTGAGCACGAGGGAGACCGTGGCCTGGGAGACTCCGGCCCGCTGGGCGATCTCGACTTGGGTGGGGCGACGGGGCCCCGCTCGTTTGCGCATGGCGATCCACTTGACTAATACGTAACGACTCCGAGGCACTCTAGGGACCAAAAGGGGGTGCACACAAGGGGAAAATTTCCCCAAGATTACGTCGAGGTGTCGCAAAGCAGGCGCAGAACGGGCATCTTCCGCCTCTTGTAAGCCGCATATGACGTCTGTACGATCCACGATCTATACGTATCAACTCGCATCACAGGAGGTAGAGGCCATGCCCGAGGGCACCGATCGTCGAGCGCTTTTACGGATCGGCGGTGCGGCACTGGGCGCGGCCGCGGCCACCGCGTCATGGAGGGCCTCCCCCGTGGCCGCCGCGACCGCGGACCCGCCGGAGATCGTCACGCCCCAGCAGTTCGGCGCGCTGGCCGACGGGAAGCACGACGACACCGAGGCCATCGAGCAGGCCATCAACGCCCAGCGCACGCAGTACCGGATCGTCGTCTTCCCGCCGGGCACCTACCGGATCACCCGGACCGTCGTCATCCCCGACCAGCCCGGCGAGAACTACAACCGCATCCAGCTGCGCGGTTACAGCACCATGACGAACCGCGCGTCCATCATCCAGGTGGAGCACGACGGCGTGGGCATCGACGTGCGGTGCTCGCTCGCCGCGATTCACGGCCTCGCCTTCGTCGCCCCCGCCAAGACCGAGAACAACCGGGCGCTGCGCTTCGCCGGCGAGGTCAACACCGACGACACCGACGCCGCCATCCTGGAGTGCACGTTCATCTCGTTCGAGCTCGCCGTCGAGCACGTCGGCCGCGGGCTGTACTTCTCGCACAACCTCGTCGCCCTCTGCACCACCGGCATCAGCCTCGCCTGGCCCACCGAGGGCGTCGACGGCGGCGGCGTGCACGTCCCGCCGTACGGGTTGCGCAAGTGGCTCATCACCAACAACCACTTCCACAGCCCGTTCCAGGCCATCGTCACCGAGGGAGCCGAGGACGCCGACTTCCGCGGCGCGATCATCCAGGGCAACCTGCTCGACATCGGCCGGCGCCTGCTGATCGGCAGCCTCACCAACTCCACCATCAGCGGCAACATGGTGGAGAAAAGCGACAACGGGCCGATCATCGAGATCACCAGCGGGGGCCACAACCTGACCATCGCCGACAACGTCCTCGGCGGGCTCGAACCGCCGCTGAACGACGGCCCGAGCGCCATCCAGTTCTCCAGCGGCGTCAAGGCGCAGAACGTCACCATCAGCGGGAACACCTTCAACTGGCTCAACCACTCCCCGATCCGGTTCGAGAACGACGCCAGCAAGATCACCATCGCGAACAACTCGTTCGACCACTGGACCTCGACGGCAAATCCGATGCCGCCGCGATCAGGGTGGCCGGGAAGGCGAGCGCGTTCAGCGTCATCGGCAACGTCATCTCGGCCGACCCCGCCGACCGCCCGCCGATCATGACCACGGGCGGGCTGCACGAGTCACACGTCATCGGCAACGCCTCCGCGCACGTGCCGCTGGTCGCGGGCCCGGTGGCGGCCGACTCGTTCGTGCAGGCCGAACCGGGCCGGTTCAACCGGATGGAGGTCGCCCAGCCGCTGGGAGCGGCGGCGAAGGTGGTCAGCACCTCGACCGAGAAGCCCACGGTGGGCGAGGACCACTACGGCTCGTTCGTCGTGGAGGGCAACAACGCCAACCCGGGCGTCAAGGGCGGGCTGCGGGTGGTCCCGGTCAACCAGTCGGGATCGGCCGCCACCGAGTTGCTCTGCTCGACCACGAACACCAACGGGCTGGTCTCCATGACCTCCAGCGCCACCGGGCTGGTCCCGCCCGCCGACAACGCACGCGATCTGGGCAGCGCGGACCGGCGGATGCGAACCGTGTACGCGCACCAGGTGGCCCTGGCCGAGCAGGCGCCCGACACGCTGCCGGACGCGGCCGGCCACACCGGAGGAATCATCATGATCCGCGATCCCAAGACCGGCAAGCGCGGCCTCGCACTCTCCGACGGTGAATCCTGGCGGAACGTCGTGCTCGGCGCCGAAGTCTGACCCGGCTCGCGTGGAGGCGATCCGGCTCGCTCCCGACGCCCGGCCGGACGTCTGGCGGGGCTGCCTGGCCTGGACCGAGGAGGGCGGCTCATGGCAACCGTGGCGGCTGCCACCGGACCGGATCGCCACCGCCCACGCTCCAGGCCTGGTCACGCGTGCGCGGATGCCCGCCGGCGTCCGCGCGGTCGTCCGAACCGACGCGACCGCACTGGAACTGCGTACCCACGCGGTGGACGACGATGTGACGTCGCTGGACGTCGTCGTGGACGGCGCGCTGTGGCGGCGGACGGCGCTGACGGCGGGGGCGGCGACGAGCCACGTCGCGTTGCCGCCCGGGCCCAAGGCCGTCGAGGTGTGGTTGCCCCAGTTCGGCGAGATCCGGACCGGGCCCCTCGTCCTGCACGGCGCGACGTACGCCACCGCCGCCGACGAGGGGCTGCGCTGGGTCACGTACGGAAGCTCGATCACGCAGTGCCGCTCGGCCGCCGGCCCCGGCGAGACGTGGCCGGCTCTCGTCGCCCGGCGCCTCGGCTGGGACCTCACCTGCCTCGGCTTCGCCGGCGAGTGCCACCTCGATCCCATCGCCGCCAGGGCCATCGCGCGTACGCCCGCGGACCTGATCTCGCTGTGTCTTGGCATCAACGTCTACGGCAGCGCCGGTCTCGGCCCGCGGACGCTCACCGGCCAGGTGTCGGGGTTCATCCAGGCGGTTCGCGACGCGCATCCGCGGGCGCCCGTCGCCGTGATCTCGCCGATCGTCTCGCCGAGCCGTGAGCGGCTGCCCAACCAGGCGATGATGACCCTGGACGATGTCCGCGGCGCCGTCACGGACGCCGTGACCACGCTGCGCCGATGCGGCGAGAGCGACCTCCACCTCGTCGACGGGCCCGGCGTCTTCGGAGCCGGCGACGCTCACCTCCTGCTCCCCGACGGCCTGCATCCCAGCGCCGACGGATACCGCCTCATGGCCGGGCGGCTCGCCCCCCGCCTGGCGGCCCTCGCGCCCGAGCCCTAGCCGCCTGCCCGTCCCGGCTGCGCGCAGACGGCGAGGCTGTGGTGGGCGAACCGGCGTACGGACCGCACCTGGGAGTGGTCGCGGAGCCAGGCCAGGCGTAGCGGCACCGGCGGCCCGTCGCTGAGCGGGACGGCCCTGACGTCCGCCGATCCCGTCGCCGCCGCCGCGCGGGGCGTGCACAGGACGACGGCCTGCCCCAGGCGGACGACCGACAGCATCTGCATGCCGTCGCTCACCACCGGCCCCGGACGCCCCGGCAGCCCGTCCGGCCAGAGCTCGGCGGCCATGCGCTGGAGGTTGTTCCCCCGCCAGCGCACCACCTGCTCGTCCGCCAGGTCCGCCGTGGCGATCGATTCGCTGCCGGCCAGCGGATGTGACGCCGCGAGCAGCACGTGCACCTGTTCCATGTGCAGGACCACGTTCTCCAGCGTCTCGTCGTCGAGCGACGCGCGCAGCAGCGCGAGGTCGGCCGCGCCGGAGCGCAACTGGTCGAACTGGTCGTCCGCGTTGCCGACCACCACACGTCCTGGCATCAGCGGCAGGGTCTCGTTGTACGCGTGCACGAGCTCGTCGAGCAGCCAGGCGTCGCAGCCGGGCCCTGTCACCGTCAGCGGAGACCGCGTCCCCGCCGCCCTGCGCGCCCGTGACATGGCGTGCCCGGCCTGGGAGACCAGGCCCCTGGCCTCGCCCAGCAGGACCTCCCCCGCGGAGGTCAGGCTCACGTCGCCGGGGGCTCGGACGAGCAGTGGGGCTCCGACGTCCCGCTCCAGGGCGCGGATGGCGCGTGAGAGCGCGGGCTGGGTCATGGCGAGCCGGGCGGCGGCTCTGGTGAAGTTGCGTTCCTCGGCCACCGCGATGAAGTAACGCAACTGGCGAATCTCCACATCAGCCACGCGCGCAGTCTCTCACGTGCGGCTATGCCGCTGCGACATGGCGGTCTGCCGCATCGGACCTTCCCTTCCCCGGCTGGCCGGTGTGTGCTGGACAGGCGCCGCGGCGCGGAGCCCCTTCGGCCCGCGACCTCACCCGCGGCACCCGTTCACCCTCTTGATTGGATGACGCATGTCTGAGCATGCCCGCAAGGCGATCGTGACCGCGGGAACCGGCGGGATCGGCCTGGAGACGGCCGCGGGGCTGGCGGCACGGGGCTGGGACGTCACCGTCGTCGGCCGCGACGCCGACCGCGGCGCCGCCGCGACGGCCCGGCTGGAGGCGGCAGCGGGGCGCCCCGCGGGCCGTTTCCTCCGCGCCGACCTCTCCTCCCTGTCCGGCACCCGCGCGCTCGCGGATCGGCTGGCCGCGGAAGGCCCCCTGCACCTGCTGGTCAACAACGTGGGCGGCATGTGGACCCGGCGCTGGGAGGGCGCCGACGGCATCGAGGCGAGCCTGATGCTCAACCACCTGTCGCCGTACGTGCTGACCGAGGCCCTTCTGGACGCGCTCAAGGCCGGCGCGCCCAGCCGCATCGTGAACGTGACCTCCTCCGCCATCATGGCCGCGGTGCCGGTGTTCGAGGAGGCGGAGCCGCCGGGGCCCTACTACGGCATGGCCGCGACGGGCCGGGCGAAGCTCGCCCACCTCGCCTACACGATGGACCTCGCCGAGCGGCTGGACGGCCAGGGCACGCAGGTCGTGGCCGTCGACCCGGGACCCGCCGCGACGCCCAACGCGGCGCAGATGACGATCGACATCCTGCCGCCTCAGATGCGACCGCTCTGGGACCAGGTCCAGGAGTGGGTCACCCGCCCGGTGGCGGAGGCCGCGGCCGCCGTTCTCGCCGCCTGCACCGGCCCCTCGCACGGTACGGGTGCGCTGATCGGCCCGTCGGGCGCTCCCGACGACAGCCTGCGCCAGCACCTGACGGAGGACGTGGCGGCGGCCGTACGCGCGTGGACTCCCGGGCTCCTCGCCGGCTGACGACACCGTCGGCGGCTGAGCCGCTTCTCCCGGGTTGCGACGGGCCGCGCACCCTCCGTGGGTCACCGGGCCGAGGCGCGAAGGGCCGAGGCGATCCACGTGAAGATCGCCGGATCGTCCTCGCCCGTGCTTGGCGGGGTGTCGTTGATCAGCTCCACCAGGGACAGGTACCTGCCGTGGGTGGCGTCGTACCGCTCCTCCTCCTGGGAGTCCTCGCGCCGCAGTTGCTCGACGAGGAGGAAAGCCCTGGCGAGCCGCTCACGCTGCTCGGTCGTGGACTGCGCGTCCATGGCCTCGGCGGCGGCGCTCGCCATGCGGACGGCCAGCTCCCGCGCCCGTGGCGAGTCCGGCGCCATCCCCGATCGGTACGCCGCCACGAGCTCCTCCCCTATCTTCGCGCCGTCCTTGTGGATGAAGTCCCACACCGGCGCGGCGGCCAGGCTTCTCCCCGGGAAGGCGCCGTACGTGTCCTGGAGGTAGGAGCGGACCGCGCGGCGGAACTCCTCGCCCTGGACCAGGTCGGCCAGCTCGATCCAGGCTTCGAGCTGGGCGGCGCTGGGATCCTCCGGCAGCCGCGGCCGCATCGTCCGCAGGCGGTCGACGAAGCCGGACGGCACGTCGAGGCCCTCGCCGACCTCGTTCCAGAAGTCGTCGACGAGCCGCTCGCGCTCCTCGTCGGGCATCGAGACGAGCTTGTGCATCAGAGCCGCCTGCGCGGCCGTGCCGCCCTGCTTGACCAGCGTCCTCAACACCGCCCTTCTCGCCCGCAGGTCCCGCTCCTGGCGCTCGACCAGCTCCAGGTGCGTCACGAGAAGATCGTGCAGCGACGTCTCACCGCCGAGCAGCCGGCGGATGTCGTCCAGCCCGGCGTCCAGGTCGCGAAGGGTGCGGATGAGTTCCAGCCGCGCGATGGCGCGGACGTCGTAGAGGCGGTAGCCCGCCTCGCTCACACGTGTCGGGTCGATGACGCCGGCGTCGGAGTAGTAGCGGATGGTGCTGACGTTCAGCCCGGTCCTGCGGGCCACGTCCCCGATGGCGTACAGCTCGTCGTCGTCCATGCCGCAACTATGGAGTCTCAAGCGGCTTGAGACTCAAGCCCCGCCCGGCAGGCTCGTACGCGGGAGCGAAGCGCGGAGGGCCGCCGAGATCCAAGCGAAGGGCATGGCCTGCTCGTCCGTGGCGGAAGGTGTCCCGTTGATCGCGGACACCAGGGACAGGTACCTGCCATGGGTGTGGTCGAATCGGGAATCGTCGAGCGGCGGCTCCTCGCGGAGGAGCTCGTCGACCTCGATGAACTTCGCGGCCATCTCGCGCCGGAGCTCGACGGTGGCCTGGCGGCCGCCGAGCGGGGCGGCCGCCTCCACGAGGCGGACGGCCAGCTCCTGCGAACGCGGCGCGTCCGCGGGCAGCCCGGAACGGTACGCGTCCATGATCTCCCGCATGATCGTCGTCCCCGACCCGTAGATGAAGTCCTGCACCGGTGTGGCGGCCATGAGCCGTCCCGGGGGCGTGGAGAACGCGTCCTGGAGGTAGGAGCGGACCGCGCGGCGGAACTCCTCGTCCCGGACCAGGTCGGCCAGCTCGATCCAGGCTTCGAGCTGGGCGGCGCTTGGATCCTCCGGCAGATGGGGCCGCACCTCCCGCAACCGGTCGACGAAGTCGGGGTTGACGTCGAGACCGTCGCCGACCTCGTTCCAGAAGTCGTCGACGAGCCGCTCGCGCTCCTCGTCGGACATCGAGACGAGCTTGTGCATCAGAGCCGCCTGCGCGGCCGTGCCGCCCTGCTTGACCAGCGTCCTCAACACCGCCCTTCTCGCCCGCAGGTCCCGCTCCTGGCGCTCGACCAGCTCCAGGTGCGTCACGACGAGGTCGTGCAGGGTTGTCTCACCGCCGAGCAGCCGGCGGGCGTCGTGCAGCCCGGTGCCCAGGTCGCGGAGGGTGCGGACGAGTTCCAGCTGCGCGATGGCGCGGATGTCGTACAGCCTGTGGCCCGCCTCGGTCACGCGGGTGGGCGCGATGATCCCGGCGTCGGAGTAGTAGCGGATGGCGCTGACGCTCAGCCCGGTCCTGCGGGCCACGTCCCCGATCGGGTACAGCTCGTTGTCGTCCATGCCGCCACTATGGGAGCTCAAGCGACTTGAGATGCAAGACCGCCGGAAAACCTGGTTGCCGTGCCGGTCCGACATGCGCAACCGTGAACAGATGGCCACATGTACGGAGTGCGGCGCCGCCGGCGACCGGTGTGAGGAGCTGTTCCACCGGCTGCTGATCCTCGACTTCTCGCGGCGCGAGCCGTGGTCGCCCCTCCACGCCGTCTCGGTGAGCTGCTACTTCTTCCAGCATCCCGGGCGGGCCGTCGACGGAGGCCCGTCCTTCTACTGGGCCCTGCTGCACATGTACCTGCGTGACGGGGTCGAGGCGATGCATCACGGCACCCAGCGGGCCCGGCGGCTCAACTCACACCGGTACGGCGGGCGCAAACCCGTCGTCGAGGACTTCCCGGGGGCGCCGCCGTTCCCCGAGGCCGGAGCGCCGCCCACGGGCTACGCCGTCACCATCGAGGACGTCGCCGTGGACGGCACCTTCCCCGCGGAGGGGTTCGAGGAACGCGAACAGGCCTGGGCGCGGGCCGCCGTCACGGCATGGGGCCGGCGCAGCCGCCAAGTCAGGTCAGGACCTCGCCGCCGTCGACGGTGATGATCTGGCCGGTGACGTAGTTGTTGGCCATGAGGAAGAGGGCTGTGGCGGCGGCTTCCTCCGCGGTGCCGAAGCGGCCGAGCGGAGCGGTCGACCCGGCGGCGGCGATCGCCTCGTCGGAGTCCAGCCCCGGCAGCGAGCGCAGCAGCGGGGTGTCGATCCGGCCGAAACGGACGGTGTTCACGCGCACCCGTGCGGGGGCGAGCTCCACCGCGAGCGCGCGGGTGAGGGTCTCCACGGCGCCGGTGACCGCCAGGGGGGCGGTCATCCCGGGCGCGGGGCGGACCACGAGGATCCCCGAGCTGAACGTGAGCGAGCCACCCGCGGGAAGCCGGGTCGCCGCCGCGCGGGCGGCGGCGAAGGCGGCCCCGAGGCGGGAGTCGAAGGTTGCGCGGACGGCGTCGGCCGACAGCCCGGCCACAGGGCCGGCGCCGCTGATGCCGCCGGCGGTGACGAGCACGTGGTCGACCGGGCCGGCCCGGTCGAAGACCTCGGCGAGGGTCTGCTCGTCCGCGCCGTCGCCGGGAACGCCCATCACGGCGTCGTCGGGGGCGTCGGCCCGGCTCGCGCTCCGCACCCGGGAGACCGCGGCCTTGAGCCGGTCGGGGTCGCGGCCGACCAGCACGACCCTGGCGCCGACGGAACGCAGCAGGGCGCCCGCGGCCAGCCCGATGCCCGAGCTCGCGCCGATGAGGACGGCGGTGGCGCCGGAGAGGGAGCCGGGCAGCGGGGAACGGACGGGGATGGGAGGCGCAGCGCTCATGGAAAGACCCTTCAGTAAATAAACCATCCAGTTGTTTTACTGATCCTGCCGCCAGGGCCGCCCGAAGTCAACTGGATGGTTTAATTCCTCCATGGCCTACGACGCGGAGGACACCAGACGGCGGATCTTCGACGCCGCCGCCGCAGAGTTCGCGGAGCACGGTCTGGCGGGAGCCAGGGTCGACCGGATCGCGACGAACGCCAGGGCCAACAAGCAGGCCATCTACCTCTATTACGGCGGCAAGGAGAAGCTGTTCGCCGCCGTTCTGCGGGCGAAGCTGGACGAGGTGCGCATATCCATCTCCATCACCCCCGACGCGGTGGCCGAGTCGGCCGGGCAGATGTTCGACTGGTATCAGGAACACCCGGAGCTGATCAGGCTGCTGCTGTGGGAGGCGCTCGAGGCCCCATGCGAACACGAGGAGGGCGAGCGCGAGCGCCATGACGGCTTCCGCCGGAAGGTGCACCACCTCGTGGAAGGGGGCGTGGGCCACCACCTCCCTGAGGAAGAGCGCGTCCGCGCCGCCCAGGACCTGCTGTTCACCATCATGGGACTGATCGCCTGGAACTTCGCCGTGCCCCGGATGTGCCGCTCCATCCTGGACGAGGAGAGCGACCGGGCCGCCCTGACCCGCCGCCGCGACACGGTGATCGAAGTCGCGCGCCGGCTCGCCGCCTCCCCGGAAGGTGACAGGCACTGAGGGTGCTCCCCCGCCGCTACCCTCTCGACGTATGTCATCGTGGCGGATATACGCGGCGGCGGGCCTGCTGCTGCTGACCACCGGCTGCTCGCTCCTCGGCGAGGACGCCGAGGACGTCCCCGACGTCAGGCGCGAGCAGACGTTCGCCACGGCGGGCCCCCGGCAGCTCACCGACGCGGGCCCGGCTCCCGGCGTCATGCGGGAGGCCTGGCGCGTCAAAGGGCTCGGGCAGGGGGATGATCGCCAGATCAGGCTGGAGGGCGGCCAGCTCTTCGTCGCCGGCGCCGACGGCTTCGACGTCTACGACGCGGGCACCGGCCGGAAGAGGTGGCACTACCGCGAGCCGGGCCGCGAGCTGACCGGGTTCGCCGTCACCAAGGATGACCTGGTCGTCGCCTCGCGATCCGAAGAAGGCAGCCACCTGACCGGGCTGGCGGCGGGCACCGGCCGGCTGCGGTGGGAGCGCGGCGACGACGAGGGCAAGCCGTTCACCGGCGGGCCCGGCCGGCGCCTGGCCGTGGGCGAGGGAGTCGTACCACTCCTGGTCAGAGCCGAGCCTTCCGGACGTGACGAGGAGGAGGAGCCGGACGAGTTCCTGGCCCTCGACGCCGCCACGGGCGAGGAACGCTGGCGCCGGCCGCACCACGCGCCGAGCGGCTGTGACGTCGGCACCCGGTCGGCGGCCACCGACACCGACGGCAGCGTCCTGGTATTCAGGGAGTCCTGCCGCGACGACCACTACCTGTACGCCTTCAACCCCTCGGACGGGAAGCCGCTCTGGTCGCGCACCGGCACGTCCGACGACTCCCTGGTGGGGATCTCCGTACGCGCCGGCGCCACCCTGATCGAGCTCGACGAGCACACGCGCGCCCTGGTCGGCCGCGACGACCGCGAGATCGCCAACCTGAACGGGATCGGCCGGTGCCTTGCTCCCTGCTCGCTGCGGAGCGTGGGAGACGACCTGGGGCTGATGCATCTCGACGAGTCGCGCGACGTGACCCTGTCGGTGATCGACGTGACCGGCGGGCAGCTACGCACCCTGACCACGCCCCACGACACCATGTCCGTCACGGCCGGCGGGCGGCTGTACGGCGTCAGCGCCAAACTCGGGGGCACCCTGCTGCCCGCCCGCCTGACCGTCCTCGACGCGGCGACGGAACAGGTCGCCACGATGCCCCTGCCCCTCAGCCTCGACTCGGACGTCGGCGGCCTGCGGTGGCTCGGGACCGCCGGCGGTCACCTGCTGGTGGCCACGTCGAAGGGGGACGACCTCGTCGCGTACGCCTCCACCCCCACGGACGGCCCGCTGGAGCTGGGCGGCGTGGCCAAGGACGAGTGGCCGCAGGCGTGCGACCTGCTGAAGGACGTGCCGGGCAGGACGACAGCGCGCACGCCCATGGTGGAGGGGCCGGTCAGGATCGGCTCCCAGGAGCTGGCCAGGAGCCGGTGCCACGTGAACTACTCCGCGCACGGAAAGGACGGGCAGGCCATCGCCGAGGTGCTGTGGGTGGCCGCGACCGCCGCCGAGGCCGACGGCCTGGTCAACGGCGAGGCGGGCCTCCACGGCGCCGACGAGGTGCAGAAGAGCAGCGACGAGGTCGTCCTCGTGCGCAAGGGCCGCTTCGTCGTCAAGGTGCAGTCGCGGCAGGAAGACGATCTCCAGCGGATCGTCGCCGGGGTGGTCAGCGGGTTGGGCTGAGCGTCAGCCGGTACGGCTGAGGCTGAACGTCGTGGTCGTGCCGGAGGTCTCCCGGGTGGCGACCCAGCCGTCGCCGGCGCCGGCGTACTCACCGGCGGGCGCGGTGTCGAGAGGGCCCTTGGACAGGTCGTAGACCCGGACGTAGCAGTTGTCGCGGTAGCAGTCGGCGGGACGGACGAGGAGCCGGTCTCCGAGGAGAACGGCGCCGAGCCTGCCCCAGACCTTGAGCGGCTCGCCGTCGCTCCAGCGGGCCTTGCCCGAGGAGAGGTCGTAGAGGGTGAGCGTCTCCTTCTCGTCGACCAGTTCCTTGACCAGCACCGTCCTGGAGTCGCCGGTCAGGATCGTGCCCGGTTTGCCGCCCGTCCAGCGGGTCCGGCCGGTGGCCAGGTCCACGACCCGCGGGCGGCCGCGCTCGTCGACCCCGAAGAGGCCGCCGCCGTCGGCCGAGACGTCGGGCAGGCCGTACCTGCACTGCCTGTCCCGCTCGGCGTCGGCCAGCCTGACGCGCCCCTTCCACTTCCTGGCCCCGGTCCTGGCGTTCAGCGCGACCAGGTCCAGCCGGCACATCTCCTTGAACGTCTTGACCTGGTCCTTCTTGCTGCTCATGATCAACAACCCGCCGGTGAGGTAGGTGGGCCCGGAGACCCGCTGCTGGCCGCGGGGGTAGAGCAGCTCTCCGCCGAACCGCTCCTTCTCGACGCGTACGCCGAGCCGCCCGCCCGACGAGGCGTCGAGGGTCATGAGCCAGTGTTTGCCCCGGTAGCCCTTCGGCCGGGTGGTCATGGTGAGCACGCCGCCGGCCCTGCCGGTCACGGTGGCGACGTGCTCGGCGAGGATCGTCCAGCGGACCTGCCCGGTGCGCGCGTCCCTGGCGCTGAGCCGGCAGTCGTCGTGCCGCTCGGTCTGCTCCCCGCGGCAGACAGGGGTGTACACCATCTCGCCGACCACCGACCCGTACGGCGAGGAGGTGGCCTTCCACAACGTCCTGCCGTTCGCGGGATCGAGGCCCATGACCACGTTGGGCGGCGGCCACGTGGACGCGCCGCCCTTCCGGTGGGTGACGATCACCACGCCGTCGGCGACCGAGACCTCCGCGTCACCGCGGAAGGTGCGCTTCCAGGCCTGCTTGCCCTTGTCCGTGATCGCGCGCAGCTGGTTGCCGGCGGCCACCATGAAGCGGCCACCCGCGGCGAAGAGCTGGGCGTCCCGCCATCGCGCCTCCCCGTCGTCCTCCATGGTGATCGACCAGTCGGTGTCGGTCGCGGGCGGGGGTGTGGGCGACGGTGGCGGGGTGCCGGGGACGATCGTGCGTACGGGGGCGCTGGGCGCCGTCTCCGCGGGAGTGCCGCCCCCGCTGCAGGCCGTCGCGAGGAGCGCGAGCATCCCACACGCGAGTTGCCGATGTGGTCGTCGATGCACCGTGCCTCCCCGGAATTTCGCACACCATATCGCCCGAAACCCGAAAGGAGACCTGGCAGGTTTCAGGGTGGTCGCGCCGGGTTCATCCCCATGAAACGACGGCGTCGTCGCGCGCGCGGTAGGCGCTCGGCGGCGCTCCGAGCAGGCGGAGGAACGAGCGCCGCATGGTCTCGCCCGTGAGGAAGCCGTGGCGGCGCGCGATCAGCTCCAGCGGATCGTTCCCCTCCTCGATGGCCGCCCGTGCCGCCTCGACCCGCGCGCGTTCCACGAACCGTCCCGGGCTCATTCCGACCTCGCGGGAGAAGCGGCGGCTGAAGTGCCGCACGCTCATCGACAGGCGGTCCGCCATGGCGGGCACGGTGAACTCGCCTTCCGGGCGCATCACGATGTCGCCGAGCAGGCTCCGCAGCGCGGGGTCACGCGCCAGGCGCGGCAGGCGCGCGACGCTGTCGGGCCGGCCGTCGGGGCGGCGTACGAGCCATTGGGCCACCCGGTGGGCGACGTCCCCGCCGTGGTCGTCCTCGACGAACGTGAGCGCGAGGTCGACGGCCGAGGCGATGCCCTGCGCGCTCCGCACCCTGCCGTCGCGGATCGGGTGCGGCACCACCTTGACGACCTGCCGGGATCCGCCCGGTTCCGCGGGCCGGCCGCCCTGGAGCGGGACGCCGTCGAGTGCCGGCGCCCCGGCGCCGATGGAGGCGACCCGGCGGGCCAGCCTGGCCAGGCGCCGTACGTGGCGGGCCGCGCCGGGTTCACCGGTCGCGGCTCCGGAACAGCCGATGAGCAGCAGCGTGTCGAACTCGTGCCGGATGTCCGCCGGATCGACGTCGGTACCCAGCCGTACGCCGCAGGACGTGCGGACGTACGTCCCGCCAGGAGAGGCGAGGCGTACGTGGTAACCGCCGGCCGTCAGCCGTGTCACCCCCTCGAACACGTCCATGGGACCTGCCACGTCCAGCAGACGAACCCCGTCGCCGACGGCCACCAGGACCTCCGCTGGTCCGGGCACGGCGGCGCCTCCGCGCGATCTCATCGAGCCTCCCCCGTTGATGACACCTTCGCGGCCAAGTGCAGCGCCAGCAGAGGCTAGCCGTGCCGGTCCTCGAATCGTCCTCGAACGGTCCTTGCTCGACGGCGTCGCCGGCTGGTGCGGGGACCGGTGAGGTGTGCGTCCCCGCGGCGTGGGCAGCGGAGAACGGGAACGATCACCGATGGCGAGAATTCAAACCGATAGCACGCCATCTGTTATCACGATGAAACGTAGGGTGTGACTAATCTCTCAATAGTTTTCACCCCAAATTGCACCGAACAAGCGGTACAAGCGATGTCCCCGGCGCTCCGGCGGGCGTCGGCGGCGTTCCTCACGAAGGCGCGCGAAAGGGTGCACTCGCTGCTCGGTTGCGACGATGGCGGAGCCGCCGGCCGGGCTTCCGCCACCCCGCCGACCAGCCAAAACGGGAAAGCCAACTGGCGTACCCCGGAACCTGGAGCTCAAACTGTCAGGCTGTGGCGGCCTGGTAATCCGTGTTACCTCTTCGCGTAAATTCGGAGTCCATGTCGTCAGCACACCCACGACCGCAAGCGGATTCTCCGCCCTCCACGGAGGAACTGGGACCACCCCGCCTCGAGGACGGCCGGGAGTTGTGGCGCATCACCCGTGAATCAAAGATCCTTGACCTCAATTCCCCTTACAGCTACGTCCTCTGGTGCCGGGACTTCGCGGACACCTCGGTCGTGGCGCGCGGCGAGAACGGCGTGCGGGGCTTCATCACCGGGTTCACCCGCCCCCAGGAGCCGCAGACGCTCTTCGTGTGGCAGGTCGCGGTGGACGAGAAGTGGCGAGGCCGCTCCTTGGCCAGCCGCATGCTCGGCTACCTGGCCGGCAGCGGGTGCCGGTTCATGGAGGCCACCGTCACGCCGGACAACCTCGCCTCGGACCGGCTGTTCACCGCCTTCGCCCGTGACCGAGGGGCGGATCTGGAGAGACGGCCGCTCCTCGGCGAGGAGTTGTTCCCCCTGGATCACCAAGCAGAGGTGCTCTATCGAATCGGGCCCCTCGATCAGCAAGCCCATTAGGAGACAGCTGAAATAATGGACGTTTTCGAAAGCACCGAGTCAGAGGTCCGCAGCTACTGCCGGGGCTGGCCCGCCACGTTCCGCAAGGCCACGGGAAGCCACCTCTACGACGAGGATGGGCGTCCGTTCCTCGACTTCTTCGCGGGCGCCGGCACGCTCAACTACGGCCACAACAACCCGCAGCTGAAAGAGGACCTGCTCCAGTACCTGAGCGGCGACAACATCGTCCACAGCCTCGACATGTACACCGTGGCCAAACGGGAGTTCCTGGAGACGTTCCGGGATGTGATCCTGAAACCTCGCGGCCTCGACTACCGCGTCCAGTTCCCCGGGCCCGGTGGCGCCAACGCCGTCGAGGCGGCGCTGAAGCTGGCCAGGAAATACACCGGCCGCAACACCATCGTGAGCTTCACCAACGCCTTCCACGGCATGTCGCTCGGGGCGCTCGCGGTGACGGGCAACTCGATGAAGCGCAAGAGCGCGGGGATCCCCCTGCAGACCCTCACGATGCCGTTCGACAACTATCTCGACGGCCAGACGCCCGACTTCCTGCTCTTCGAGCGGCTGCTCGCCGACAGCGGCAGCGGGCTGGACACCCCGGCCGCGGTCATCGTCGAGACCGTGCAAGGAGAGGGCGGCCTGAACGCGGCCAGCCCGGAATGGCTGGGTGGCCTCGCCGAGCTCTGCAAGCAGCACGAGATCCTGCTCATCGTGGACGACATCCAGATGGGATGCGGGCGCACCGGGCCGTTCTTCAGTTTCGAGCAGGCCGGGATCACGCCCGACATCGTCTGCCTGTCGAAGTCCCTGAGCGGCTACGGGCTGCCGTTCGCCGTCACCCTGCTCAAGCCCGAGCTGGACGTATGGGACCCGGGCGAGCACAACGGAACGTTCCGCGGCCCGAACCCGGCCTTCGTCACGGCGACCGCCGCGATGCGGCACTTCTGGGCCGACGAGGGGATGGAGAAGGAGACCATCACCAAGGGCGAGCAGGTGCAGGAGTCGCTGGACCGGCTCGCGGCGGCCTACCCCGAGGGAGTGAGCGGCACCCGGGGCCGCGGGCTGGCGCAGGGGATCGCCTTCACCGAACCCGCGCACGCCTCCGCGGTCTGCGCGGCGGCCTTCGAGCGGAAACTCCTGCTGGAGACCTCCGGCCCGGAGAGCGAAGTGGTGAAGCTCCTGCCGCCGCTCACCTCGACCCCCGACGAACTCGCGCAAGGTCTGGACATCATCGCCGACTCGGTCGAAGCCGTCCTGGTCTGAGAATCCGAAACCGGCTGAAAGGAGAGAATATGATCGTTCGCTCGCTGAAGGACATCACCGGGACCGAACGCGACGTGGAGGCGCCGACCTGGCGCAGCAAGCGGCTGGTGCTGGCCCGGGAGAAGGTCGGCTTCTCGCTGCACGAGACCGTTCTGTACGCCGGCACCGAAACCTCGATGTGGTACGCGAACCACATCGAAGCCGTCTTCTGCGTCGAGGGCGAGGGCGAGCTCACCAACGAGGAGACGGGTGAGAAGCACCGGATCGAACCGGGCACCATGTACCTCCTCGACGGCCACGAGCGTCACACCCTCCGCGCGCACACCGACGTACGCACTGTCTGCGTCTTCAACCCGCCCTGCACCGGCAGGGAAGTGCACGACGAGAACGGCGTCTACCCATTGATCAAGGAGGAAGCATGACCTTGACCGAAGGACTCAACCCGACCCAGCGCGACCCGTACCCCACCAGGAGCGCCAAGGAGCCCGCCCTGCTGTACCGGCAGGACCCGGTGGTGTACGGCGGACCGGACGACGGGCCCATCGACGCCGAGACGCTGAACTCCTACGGGGAGAACGGCTTCCTGTCCGTCGACCGGCTCCTAGAGCCCGACGAGGTCGAGCTCTACCGCGCCGAGCTGCGCCGGCTGTCGGAGGACCAGAAGATCCTCTCGGACGAGCGCACGATCACCGAGCCCGGGTCGAACGAGATCCGGTCGATCTTCGAGGTGCACAAGACCAGTCAGGTCTTCGCCGACCTGGTGGCCAACCCGCGCGTGGTGGGCCGGGCCCGGCAGATCCTCGGCTCCGACGTCTACGTGCACCAGAGCCGGGTGAACTTCAAGCCCGGATTCAACGGCAAGGACTTCTACTGGCACTCCGACTTCGAGACCTGGCACGCCGAGGACGGCATGCCCAGGATGCGCGCGGTGAGCATCTCCATCGCGTTGACGGAGAACTTCCTGCACAACGGCGCGCTGATGATCATGCCGGGGTCGCACAAGAGCTTCGTGTCCTGCGTGGGGCAGACTCCTGACGACCACTACAAGGCGTCGCTGAAGCAGCAGGAGATCGGCACCCCCGACCCCAGCAGCCTGTCCGTCCTCGCCGACAAGCACGGCATCGAGGTGTTCACCGGAGCCGCCGGTTCGGCGACCATGTTCGACTGCAACTGCATGCACGGCTCCAACAGCAACATCACGCCGTTCCCGCGCTCGAACATCTTCGTCGTGTTCAACAGCGTCGAGAACACCTGCGTGGAGCCGTACGCCGCGTCCTCGCGCCGGCCCGACTTCATCGCCGCGCGCGACTTCACGCCCGTCGGCTGACAGCCGCGGCGCGACTCGTACGAGTCGGACGCCCAGGCCAGGCCCCCGCGCCGGCCTGGGCGTCCGCGCGTCGGGCGGCCCGTCAGGAAGCGGCCAGCGCCTTGCGCAGCGTCTGCGCGAACTCCCCCGGCTGGTACGTGAAGCCGCCGTGGTCGCCGGGGAAGACGACGGGCGCCGTGCCCAGCAGGCCGGCCAGCGCCACGGACGTGCGGTAGGTGAGCAGCCGGCCCGAGTCGGCGCCGACGCCCACCACGACCCGGGGCGGGCCGGCCCTGAGCGCGCCGGCGTCGGGCACGTAACGGGTGGTGCCGCGCAGCTCGTGGGCGAAGAAGCGGGCGCTGTCGGCCAGGTCCTGCTCGCTCGGCTCCTCCGGAGCCCCGTCGGGAACCTCGTCGCCGTCGAAGCCGGCAGTGGCCATGAACTTCGCGAACGCCGGCCCGACACCCTCGCGGTGGAAGGTCTCGATGATGTCCTCGGTCGCGGCCCGCCGCTCGGCGGCGTCGGGCAGCAGTTCCAGGCAGGGAGGCTCGTGCGCGACAAGGGTGCGCACCCTCTTCGGGTGCCGGGCGGCCAGGGCCAGCCCCGTCACCGCGCCGCCGCTGCTGCCGAACACGTCGGCCGACTCGGCGCCGAGCGCGTCCATGAGGGCGGCGGCGTCGTCGGCGCGCAGCTCGGGAGTGGAGTCCTCGGCGGGGTCGTCGAGCACGCTGCCCGCGATGCCGCGCGGGTCGTGGGTGACCACGGTGTGGTCGCCGGCCAGCGCGTCGGCCAGCGGGGCGAAGTACGCGGCGGCCATCGGCGCGCCCAGCAGGAGCAGCAGCGGTCCGGTGCCGCGCACCTCGTAACGCAGCCGCACGCCGGGGACTTCGAGGATGTGCGTGGTCGTCATGGCGAAGGTCCTTCCTCGGATGTCACGGTGACGGAGGAAAGACCGCCGCCGGCGGCGGAACTCATCGCCCGCCGGTCAGGTTCCCGACCTGATCGGCACCACGTTGCCGGGCGCGCCCCGGCGCGGCAGCGCGAACCAGGTGGCCTTGCCGACGAGGTCGGGATGGGTGATGTAGCGCTGGGGGTGGCAACCGTAGAAGCCGTCGGAGAGCCTGGCCACGATCCGCAGCCCGTGGCCGTGCTCGGCCGACACGTCGTCCGGCGACGGGGAGGGCAACAACGGGCTGCCGTCCACGACCACGATCATGATCTCTCTGGCGTCCACGTGCAGCGCGAGTTCGTAGGGGCCGTCGCCGTACATGAACGCATTGGTGATCAATTCGCTCACCATGAGAACGGCGTCGTCGATAAGATCGTCGGAAAGCGTCAGGGAGATTAATTCATCGCGAATGATCGACCGCGCCTGGCCGACCGTGCGCACGTCTTCGACCAGCGGCCACGCGTACTGCACACGGCTCCGGCGAGCTGATCGCAGCGAGGTCATGACATCTCTTTCCGGTGCGGCGGGGCAACGAATGCACGTTTCACTCGACACGAGGGCCTGCCTATGGGTGGACGTTCGGCGCCGTCGAAACGTGTACGCACGAGAAGGCCGTTCGGGTCGAATCCTCGGCGATAAATCAGAATTCTTTTTCCGCCCGAGCGGAAACGGTGCGTGCGGCACGGGGTACGGACTGTGCCATGAGCAGTCCAGACGAGAACGCACCGAAGACCGACACCGAACCGCGCCTCGACGCCGCCGAGCGGCCCCGCAGGCGCGCGGCGCGGCCGGAGGCGCCCAAGCCCGCCGGCCGGAAGGCCCTGGAGCAGGCACTTCTCGAAGCGGGCAAGGAGTTGAAAGACCTCACCTAGAGGCAGCGCCTACCACAACGACCACAGAGCGGCGGGCGTCAGGGGAACGCCCGTGATCTTGTCTGCGATCTCCGGCAGGGCGGCCGCGACGGCGTTGGCGATGGCGGCGGGCGGGCCGATCGTGCCCGACTCGCCCACGCCTTTCATGCCGCCGGGCGTCAGCGGCGACGGCGTCTGGGTCATCACGACCTCGATGTCCGGCACCTCGCGCGTGGTCGGCAGCAGATAGTCGGTGATCGGCTGGCCGTCCTCGGAGTAGACGATCTCCTCGGTCAGCGCCATGCCGATGCCCTGCGCCACGCCGCCCCTGATCTGCCCCTCCACCAGGGTGGGGTTGACCAGCACGCCGGAGTCGTTGACCACCCAGTAGCCTTCCAGCTCGACCTTCCCGGTCTCGGGGTCGACGGCCACCGCCGCGGCGTGCGCGCCGTACGCGAAGGTGTACGCCTTCGGGTCGTAGCTGACGCGCTCCTCGAGCCCGGGCGTGACGCCGTCCGGCAGGTCCCAGCCGCGCCAGGCCGCCGTGGCCAGCTCGCGCAGCGTCACCGACGACTGCGGGTCGCCCTTCACGCGCACCGCCTCGCCGGCGAGCTCCAGGTCGTCGGGCGCCGCCTCCAGCCGGTGCGCGGCGATGGCGACGAGTTTGTCGCGCAGGCGGGCGGCGGCCTGGGTGAGCGCCCCGCCGCCGATCGCCATCGACCGGCTGGCGACCGACCCGACCGACGAGTACGGTGTCGCCGCCGTGTCGCCCAGCACCACCCGCACCCGGTCGATGGGCACGCCCACGCGGTCGGCGGCGACCTGGGCCAGCGCCGTCTCGATGCCCTGGCCGATCGAGACCACCCCCGACGACACGACGACGGACGCGTCCTGTTCCATGCGCAGGATCGCCGTCTCGTAGCCGCCCGCCTGGATGCCGCTGGCCTTGAGGTCCATCGAAGGGCCCATGCCGGTGGACTCGACGTGGCAGGAGAAGCCGATGCCGCGCCGCCGCCCGTCGTCCTTCTCCACCGGTGTGACCAGGTCGCGCAGGGTCGTCAGGGCGAGCGGGTAGTCGCCGGAGTCGTACGGCTGGTGGACGCGCGACGTGTACGGCAGCTCGTCCGGCCCCACCATGTTGCGCAGCCGCAGCTCGACCCGGTCGATGCCCAGCCTGCGGGCGGCCTCGTCGATCAGGCGTTCCCTGGTGAGGGTGCCCTCCGGCTGGCCGAAGCCGCGGTAGGAGCCGGTCGGCGTGGTGTTGGTGACGACGCCGCGCACGCGCACCGCGGCCCGGTCGAACCGGTACGGGCCCGGCAGCGTCGTGGCCGTCACCGCGAACGTCGAGGCGCCGACGTTCGACGGGTGCGCGCCGATGTCGCCGAGCACGTCGACATAAAGGGCCACGAACCGCCCGTCGCCGTCGAGCGCCAGCCGCCCCCGGTGCACGGCCGCCCGCGCGGGCAGGGTGGCGAGCACCCGGTCGCCCGGCGTCTCCGACCAGCTCACGGGGCGGCCCAGGCGCATCGCGGCCAGGCAGACGATCGCCTCGTCGGGGTAGACGTGCTCCTTGCCGCCGAACCCGCCGCCCGTGTCGCCGCTGACGACGCGCACCCGATCGTGCGTGAGCCCGAACGCGTCCGCCAGGTGCTCGCGCACGTGGTGCGGAGCCTGGGACGAGGTGTGCACGGTCAGCTCGTCGTCGGCGTACACCGCGACCACGCCACGCGGTTCGAGCGGGTACGGCGAGAGGCGGCCCATCCTGAAGGTCATCTCGACGACGTGCTCGGCCTGCTCGACGGCGGCGGCGCAGTCGTCGTCGCCGAGCGTGAAGTCGGTGAAGAGGTTGGTGCCCCAGTCGGGGTAGAGCAGAGGTGCGGGGTCCTCCAGGGCATGTTCGATCCCGACCGTCGCGGGCAGCTCGTCCAGCTCCAGTTCGATGAGGTCGGCGGCGTCCCTGGCGGCTTCCGCGGTGCGGGCGACGACGACGGCGAGGGGTTGTCCCGCGTATCGGATCGTGTCGTCCAGCGCCCGGTAGGACAGGAGGCGCTGGCCGGGCGACAGGCTCACGCAGGGAAGACGAAGATCGGGGGCGTCGGCGGGGGTGATGATGTCGAGCACGTCGTCGGCCGCCCAGGCCGCCTTGGCGTCGCAGCCGAGCAGCCTGCCGTGGGCGATGGGGCTGCGGATCACGTGGGCGTGGGCCATGCCGGGCAGACGAACCGCGCCGACGTACTTTCCTCTTCCGGTGAGCAGCCTGGCGTCTTCCCGTCGCGGCGTGCTGGCGCCGACATACGCGTCTCCCATGCCCCGATTGTGCGCGCCGCCCGCCGGACGGTCCATACCATCCGCGAGAAGGCGCACGTCAGCGGGGGTATAGATGCAAACGTTCCTGCCTTATGCGGACTTCTCCGCGACAGCGGCGGTCCTCGACCCGCTCCGGCTCGGCAAGCAGCGCGTGGAGGCGCTCCAGGTCCTGCGCGCCCTCACCGTCCCCGGCTACGGCTGGCGCCACCACCCGGTCGTGAAGATGTGGGCCGGCTACGAGGAGGCGCTCGTCAGGTACGGCCTCGAGGTGTGCGCGCGCTGGTGCGCCCTCGGCCGGTCCGACACCTGCGCGGCCACCATCCAGGACGACCTGGCCCGGTCCCGCGGCACGACGACCGTACGCGGGCAGGACGAGCTCGGCGCGGCGGGCGAGTTGCCGCCCTGGCTGGGCGACCCGTCGCTGCACCTCAGCCACCGCTCCGCGCTCCTGCGCAAGGACCCGAGCTTCTACCGGCCCGTCTTCGGCGACGAGGAGCCCGACGACCTCGACTATGTCTGGCCGCGTTCGGACCGCCTGCCACCCTGATCAGGCGACGGCCGAGTCCGGTCGCCTTCCAAAGTCCCGCCGGCCCCGAACGGCGAGGGTGCGGGACGCGGTCAACGACCCTCCCTGAGTGCGGGTGTGACGGTGATGAGGGCCTCGGCGCGTTCCGTGGCCGTCATGGCGCCGAACGCGCAGAGCCGTACCAGGTCCTCGTCCGTCGCCGAACCGCGCCAGGCGGCGACGTCGGCGTCGGTCACCCGGTACGGCGCGAGCGCGACGAGCAGCGCGAGCCTGGCCCCGGCCCGTTCCCCGGCGGGAAGACCGGCCAGCGGCCCGGCCAGCCAGGCGCCGCCCATCGGCGGATGTTCGCCGTCCCAGGCGGCGACGGCCCGGGTCACGGCGGAGCGGGCGGCCGGCCCGAGCAGCTCGCCGCCCGCCTGCGCCGCGGCGCGCAGCGCGGCGTACGCGGCGCCGACGGGCGTGCCCGCCGCCCAGGCCGGCTCGGGCCCCACGGGCAGGTCCGCCACCAGCGGCAGGCCTCCGCCCGCGGCCGGCGTGCGGCGCACCGCGCCGGACATCATCCGGCCGCCCATGCTCCGCACCAGGCGCGACCTCTGCAGATTCGCGGGCAGCAGGTTCTCGGTGAGCAGCGCCGAGGCGATGCGGTTGACGAAGTGGAACGTCAGCGCGGTGCCGATGTACTCGTGCGCGAGCACGACGGGGAAGGGCCCCGGGCCCCGGCTCCTGGTCCAGGCCAGCAGTCCGGCGAGTTCGGGATCGCGGGGCGTGCCACCGGCGGCGACGGTCTCAGCGAGGTGGTGGTCGCCGGTCGCGTGCAGCAGGGTCGTGTGCGCGGCCACGCAGAACGGGCATCGGTTGGCCAGCGACACCCCCAGCGCCACAACCTCCTTGGCGGTCCTCGGCGCGTCGCCCGCGAGCAGCGACTCGCGCAGCAGGGCCCAGGTCGCGGCGAGCACCTCCGGAGACGGCGACAACGTCAGGAACACCGCCATGCGGGCCATGCCGAAGTCCTCCGCGAGCTGCGCGTAGACCTCACCCACCCGCCCGGTGGCGCCCTTCGGCTCCACCGGGGTGACGTAACGGAACGAGCCGGCCATCATCAGCTCCTGTCTCTGATGGGATCCATGACACCCCATGGTGGTATCCGGCCGGTCATCGGTCGTCGTGGCTGCGGAGACTCCTGCGGCTACGCCCCGGGAAGCAGGATCGACGCCCCTACTTCCCCGGCAGTAGCGTCGAAGTGCGACCAGGCGCCGACGAACCGGCCGCGGCGACGCCCTACTGTGCAGGAGTGAGCTCTGTGCCCCGATGGCGCCCCATGGCCATGGACGGCGCGCTCGCCGTGACCGTGGCCGCCATCCTGACGCCCACCGCGCTGGTCGCCCCCGGCACCGGCGCGCTCGGACTGGCCGCGGTCCTGGCCGGCTCGCTGGCGCTGGTCGCCTGGCGCCGCGCGCCGCTGGTCGCGCTGCCCCTGACCACGGTCTGCATGCTCGTCTTCTCCGAGTACGCCGACCCGGGGCCGTCGGCCGCCTTCCCCGTGCTCGTGTCGGTCTTCGGCGCGGTCAGGGCCGGCCACCGGCTGCTCGCGGCGCTGGCCGGCGCGCTCTACCTGGGCGTCGACCTGGCTGCGAACCTGGCCACCGCCGCCCCGCAGGACGCCCAGGCCATCACCCAGTCGACGACGCTGCTGCTCGGCTGGTTCCTGGCGGCCGGGGTGGCGGCGACCGTGGCCAGACACCGGCAGGCGTACCTGAAGCAGGTGGAGGAGCGCGCCGCCGAGGCCGAGCGGACCCGCGAGGAGGCCGCGCTCCGCCGCGCGAGCGAGGAGCGGCTGCGCATCGCCAGAGAGCTGCACGACTCGCTCACCCACAGCATCTCGATCATCAAGGTGCAGGCGGGCGTGGCCATCCACCTGGCGCGCAAGCGGGGCGAGGAGGTGCCCGCGGCGCTGCTGGCCATCCAGGAGGCGGGCGGCGACGCCATGCGCGAGCTGCGCGCCACGCTGGAAGTGCTGCGCGACGCCGGCGGCGAGCCCGCGGCCAGCGGCCTCGACCGGCTCGGAGACCTGGTGGAGCGGGCCCGCTCGACCGGCCTGCGCACCACGGTGACGATCTCCGGCGAGCGGCACGAGCTGCCCCGCGAGGTCGACAGGGCGGCGTACCGGATCGTGCAGGAGGCGCTGACGAACGTCTCACGGCACGCGGGCGGGGCCGCGGCGGCGGTGCGCATCGACTACGGCGGCGGCGAGCTGGTCGTGCAGGTGGACGACGACGGCACGGCCGGCCCCGGCACGGCGCCCACGCCCGGCGTGGGGCTGCGCGGCATGCGCGAGCGCGTCACGGCGCTCGGCGGCCGGCTGCGGGCAGGCCCGCGCCCCGAGGGCGGATTCACCGTACGCGCAGAACTACCGCTGGGGGAACCATCGTGATCCGCGTGCTGCTCGTGGACGACCAGGCGCTCATCAGGGGCGGCTTCCGGGCCCTGCTGGAGGCGGAGGACGACATCGAGGTGGTGGCCGAGGCCGCAGACGGCCGGCAGGCCGTGGCCCTGGCCCTGGAGCACCGGCCGGACGTCGCGCTCATCGACATCCAGATGCCGATCATGGACGGCATCGAGGCGACCCGCCAGATCGCCTCCGACGAGCGGTTGAGCGACGTCCACGTCGTGATCCTCACCAACTACGGCCTCGACGAGTACGTCTACGACGCGCTCAGGGCGGGCGCCGGCGGCTTCCTGGTCAAGGACACCGAGCCCGCCGACCTGCTGCAGGGTGTCAGGGTGGCGGCCCGCGGCGACGCCCTGCTCTCCCCCGCCATCACCCGCCGGCTGATCGGCGAGTACGTCGCCCGCCGCCCCGAGCCGCGGCCGGAGGGCCTCGGCGCGCTCACCAACCGCGAGCGCGAGGTGACCGCCCTGGTGGCCCGCGGCCTGTCCAACGACGAGATCGCCGCCCACATGGTGATCAGCCCGACCACCGCCAAGACGCACGTCAGCAGGGCGATGACCAAGTTGCGCGCCCGCGACCGCGCCCAGCTCGTGGTGTTCGCCTACGAGTCGGGGCTGGTGACCCCGCGAAGGAACGTTCCCGACTGAGCCCCGGAGCGTGTTCGTCTGAGTACACTCAGGCACGTCCAACCGGCCGAGATCTGAACGGCGAGGTTCTTGGCCATGGGCGGCGCCCCTCGGCCCCGTCCCTCTGGAGTCACGTGAGCGATGTGCCGCCCTCCCACCGGAGCAAACGATCGCACCGCCGGCGGCGTCGTCCCTGGCTGCGCGGGGCGATCGCCATCACCGCGGCGGTCGTCCTGCTGGTGGTCGGCGTGGTCGTGGGCGTCTGGGCCAGGCTGACCGGCAACGTCAAGCACGTCGACGTGACCGCCGACGACCTCGGCACCGCCCGGCCGGCCAAGGTGGCCGGCACCGCGCTCAACATCCTGGTCGTCGGCTCGGACCAGCGCGACGGCGCCAACGCGAAATACGGCCGCGTCGCGGGTGAGCGCACCGACACGATCATGCTGGTCCACGTGTCGTCCCGGCGCGACCATGCGATGGTCGTCAGCTTCCCGCGCGACTCGCTCGTGCAGCTGCCCGCCTGCCGGGCCACCGGCGACCTGCCGGGGCAGCGGCCGCACCTCGGCATGATCAACGAGTCGTTCAACTCCGGCGGCATCGGCTGCACCTGGAAGACGATCGAGGCGCTCACCCGCATCCACATCGACCACTTCGTGAAGGTCGACTTCTCCGGCTTCAAGAGCCTGGTCGACGCCGTCGGCGGCGTGGAGGTGTGCCTGCCCGAGCCCGTGCGCGACAAGAAGGCCCTGCTGCACCTGCCCGCGGGCCGGCAGACCCTCAACGGCGAGCAGGCGCTCGGCTACGTGCGCGCCCGCTACAGCATGGGTGACGGCTCCGACATCGGGCGGATCCAGCGGCAGCAGATGTTCATCGCCTCGATGGTCAAGAAGGTGATGAGCGGCGAGACGCTGGCCGACCCGGCCAGGTTGTTCGCCGTCCTCGACGCCGGCACCAGGGCGGTGACGACGGACCGCGGCCTGACCCCGTCCGTCATGAGGGATCTCGCGCTCAGCCTGCGCGGGCTGGACGCCGGGCGCATCCGTTTCATCACCACGCCGTGGCACTACTCCGTCACCCAGCCGGGCCGGGTCGAGTGGGTGCAGCCCCAGGCCGACAGCTTGTTCCGGGTGGTGGCCAGAGACCAGAGCGTGGAGGGCGTCAAGGGCGGCCAGGCCAAGGTCGCCCGGTCGAAGGTGCAGGTCGAGCTCCGCAACGGCACCTGGCGCAGCGGGCTGGCCCGTGAGGTGGCCGCCTCCCTCGAACAGCGCGGCTACCACATCGCCAAGATCGGCGACACGGCCCGCAAGCCGCAGGCGAGGACCACGATCCTCTACGGCCCGAACGGCGAGACCCGCGTGCCCACCCTCGCCCGCGACCTCGTGACGGCCGCGCCCAGGCACGTGCCCGCCGCCGAGACCAACCGGCTGGTGCTGGTGATCGGCGACGACTGGAAGGGGGTCAAGCCGCTGCGCGTCGACGACCACGAGGCGATCAAGGGCTTCGACGCGACCCACGACTCCTGCGCCGCCTGATCGTCACGCCACGCTAGCCGGTCCGCGCTGGCCGCCGGAACCAGTGCCGGTGGCTGCGAAGGAACGTCACCACGTACAACAGCTGCAGGCCGCCCTCGACGAGGAGGAACATGGCCGCGTCCACCGCCGTCAGCAGAGGACCGCCCTGGAAACCGGCGGCGAGCGCCGTGACCGCCCGCACAAGCGAGGAGACCACGATCGGTACGCCGTAGAACGCGTACATGGCCAGAGCCACGCCGGCGCCCCCGGCGAGGAAGACGCTGTACAGCCGGGTTGCCCGCCGCTCGTGAGGGGGCAGGACGGTCGACGGGTCCGCCGGGCGGCCTCTCCCTCGCACCGCGGACACGGCCCGCGCAAGCAGGTACCGCGCGTACGCCAACCCCTGGTCGAACAGGTTGCGGCAGCGAAGCAAATCGCGCAGCACGAAATACAGGTCCGATCGCATGTACACGTGCGCCTGGAGGGCGACGCTCAGCAGCACGGCCAGCATGAGCGCGCGCAGCAGGGCGGCCACCGGCTCGGGTGGCGGGGCGTGCGCGAGGAGCAGGACCAGCGCGGCGATGAGCAGGACGTCCCACGCCATGCCGGCGAGGTACACGCGGTAGCGCGCCCGCCGCGGCACGCCCCAGATCGCCGTGACGTCCGTCTGCATGACCAGGTGGTGGAGCCGGGTGCCGAAGCTGATGCGCGCCGGCGCGTCGAGCGAGCGCGCCGCGAAAAGATGCATGAGCTCGTGGACGGTGACGACGACCGAGAACATCGCGGTGTTGACCAGCACCACGAATCCCACGTGCTCGTTCCAGAAGAAGTCCTCGTAGCCGGGGAACACATCAGGACGGGTGAGCAGGGTGAGCACGGCCGCGGCGACGATCGCCCACCACAGCAGCACGACCGGCCTGCTGAACAGCCAGGACACGCTCGTCCGGGAGAGCGAGCCAAGATGAGGGCGTGGCGCACCCTGCGCCGGGTCGGGCAGCGGCTGTCCGTCGATCGACGCGACGAATCCCATCTCCCGCATGGTGTCCACGACGCCGGCCACGCCCACGCCGACCCCGTGTCTCCTGGCGATCTCCTCCTCCACGGCGGCGACCGTCAAGCCGTCGCCGAGCAACCGGATGATCTCACCGCACAGGGCGGGCATCTCGGCGAACTCACCGATCTCGGGCCGTCCGGCCACGATGTACTGAGGGTCGTCGTCATCGGGCCGGACAAGCAGGGGATGCAGTCCGACGACGCTCCGATCACCGACGGCGGCCGCCGGTGTCACCTCGCCGACCCGCAGTCAGGGCAATCCGCGTCGAAAGGGACTTCGATGGCGTAGGAGTGGTCCCAGCGAGCGTAGTTCCAGTGGAAAACCTGCCCACGGGTTTGGCGGGGCAGCCCACCGAGGTGATACAGCACGTCAAGGGCGCAGAGGTGCCCGCCGATATTGGCGCTGGCAGCGACCACCGCGTTGGGCTGATCCTCCCGCATCAGAGAACGGCCGTCCCGTTTGTGCTCACGCTGCGCCTCGCTGCGGTCCAGGCACGTCCAGCAGCCGGTCTCGCCGGGGTGGAAGGAGCCGACCACGGCCATCGGTCCCGCGTACAAGCTGAAGAACCACGGCGTGCCTGTCCGGAGCGCGGCCACATTGGTCCACCGCATGATGTCGGGGAACGGCTTGTCGGCGCAGAGCACGAACACGTCGCGGCCTGTCATCAGCTCGGCGATGTCGTCGGGGCCGGTCGCCTTCACGTCGCTTCCCGTGACTTCGACCAGCCGGTTCATCGAGGATAGGGAGGCGACCGCGGTGTCCACCTTGGAGCGGCCGATGTCGCTCTCGGAGTAGAGCAGCTGGCGGGTGAGGTTGGACTCCTCGATCAGGTCGTAGTCGGCGAGATGCAGCGCTCCGACACCTCCCGCGACCAGCCCGGAAGCCACCGCCGACCCCGTGCCGCCGACGCCGAGCAGGGCGATTTCCGCTTCCTTGATGGCGGACTGCACCGCGTACGGCGACTCGCGCGGGACGAGATCGATCCAGGAGAAGAAGTCGCGGGCCGTCCTGTAGCGCGCCGCTTCCTCGACGGTGAGGTTGGCCGGCAGCGGCGCGTCGGCCTCCTCTGCGAAGCCGCCGTCGATGACGGAGTTGATGACGTCGCCGACGCTCTGCCGATCCATGGAGGGAAACGCCGCGGTGAACTCGTCGATGATCTCCTCGACGGTTCTCGTGCCGTCCATCAGAGCGAGTAGCCGCTCGATCCGGCCATCCGCATGATCCTGTATCTCCGCGCCCACGCCGAACTGCTTGGTCCCGATGAGAATCCGGTTGCCGGGCAGCGCCATCGGCCGGTGAACCTGTTTGATCGCTGGCATCCGCATCGTGACGTCCTTTCTTCGGCGTTACGGAGACGAGGGAGCCGGCCGGACAATTCCGGTCGGCTCCCGTAGCGCTCAGATTCAGCCGCCGCTGATGTCACGCCAGATCGTGGTCTCAAGCTTCTCGAGCCGGCGGATGCGCAGCTCGAGCTTCTCGCCCTCGGCCTCCGGTCGTACCTCTTCGGGCATTTCCTTCTTCATTCGTCCTCCAAGATCACCATGAGTGCGTGTGCGCCCTGGCAACGCGCTTCGGCCTGTTGCCTGCGGCCACCGGCCAGAACGAACCGTCAGCACACGCTAGCCACGCCGGTCCTCGAACCGTCCTCTAACCGTCCTTATGCGGTGCATCCGGGCCAGCAGGTCATCCCAGGCCCTGGCCCCGGAACGGAACGTTCGGGACGTCAAGGCCGGCCAGGCCAAGGCGGGCCGGCCGGCGCCCCCCAAGCGGTGGAGCGATCCGCGCCACACGCGGCTCCCGCGCCGTCCGAGCGCCACGGGCACGGACGGCGCGGGCGTCAGGTGATGATGGTGGAGAGCGCGGCGAGGGCGTCGACGACCTGGTGGGCGTCGGGGGTGGCCGATGGGTCGAGCAGCCACTGGAGCATCAGCCCGTCGGCGATCGCCACCACCACCGACACGAACACCTCGGGGTTCATCGGCAGCTCGACCCCGAGCTCGCCGGCGGCCCTGCGCAGCATGCCGGCCCCGGCGGTGCGGGCGCGGGCGTAGGCCTGGGCCAGCTTCTCCCGCAGCACGGGCTCGCGCAGCGCCGCGGGATAGCCCTCGACGAGGAGCACGAGCTGCGGCCCGAGCTCCTCGAAGACGTCGATCAGCTCCCTCATGGCGCGTTCGAGCATCTCCCTGCCGGTGCCGGGCTCGGTGCCGAACATGGATCGCTCGACCCGCTCCGTCCACTGCTCGAAGATCTCGGCGATGGCCTCGTTGAGCAGCGCGTCCTTGCCGCCGAAGTGGTAGCCGATGGAGGCCAGGTTGGTGCCGGAGGCGGCGACCAGGTCTCGTGCGGTCGTGCGGGCGTAGCCCTTCTCCTGCAGGCAGCTCACGGCTCCCGCCAGCAGTCTCTCCCGGTATCCACCGGCCTCTGTTCGCGCCACGCGATCCATGGTATCCAGATATACGTCCGTATATGACGTACGTATATCTAGATGGAGGACGAACAGTGATCCCTCCGGGACCGAGAGTTCCCGCGCTGGCGCAGACCGCGCGTTTCATGGCCGCGGCGCCGAGCGCGTTCGAGGCCTATCACCGCAGGTACGGCCCGATCTTCACGGTTCGCTACGCCGGCTTCCCCCCGGAGGTCTACGTGACGACCGCGGAGCTGGCGGAGCAGGTCTACCGGACCGACCAGGGCGGCGGGCACGCCGGCGCGGCGCGCCGCGACTTCCTCGCGCATCTGGTCGGCGAGCATTCCGTGCTCACGCTGGACGGTGACCCGTGGTGGCGGCACCGCAAGACGCTCAACCCGCCGCTCCGCGCCAGGCAGGTCGCCGGCTACCACGACGACATCGCCACGATCGCGGCGGAGAAGATCGCGACGTGGCCGCTGGGCAGGCCCTTCGCGCTGCGCGATCGCATGCAGGAGATCACGCTGGAGATCATCATCCGGCTGATCTTCGGGATCAGCGACGCCGAGCGCGTCGGCAGGCTGCGGGCGCTGCTGCCGGCGCTGATCCAGACCGGCGGCTCCATGCAGGTGGCGATGCTGCCCGACCGGTTGCGCGGCCCCGCCGCACGGGTGCCGATCACGCCGTACGCGCGCTTCCTGCGGCTGCGCGCCGCCGTGGACACGATCCTGTTCGACGAGATCGGCCGCCGGCGCGGCACTTCCGGCGGCACCGACGTGCTCGGCCGGCTGCTGGACACCGGGCTGGACGACCAGGAGATCCGCGACGAGCTGATCACCATGCTGATCGCCGGTCATGAGACGACCGCGACCGGCCTGGCCTGGGCGTTCGAGCGGATCCTGCGGATGCCCGAGGTGCTGGAACGCCTGCCGGACGACGAGCCCTATCTCGACGCGGTGGTCAAGGAGGTGCTGCGCGTCCGGCCCGTCGTCTATGAGGCGCCACGGCTGCTCGACTCACCCCTGCGGCTGGGCGACTACGAGATCCCGGCCGGGTGGTACGCGGGACCGTACATCCCGCTCGTGCACCGCGATCCCGCCGCCTTCGCCGAGCCCGGGGCGTTTCGCCCGGAACGTTTCCTGGCGGGGCACCAGAACAGGGGCTGGATGCCCTTCGGCGGCGGGCGGCGCTTTTGCGTCGGAGCGCAGCTGGCGCTCCTGGAGATGCGCGTCATCATCCGGGAGGTGCTGCGCCGCCTGGAACTCGCGGCGCCCGATCAGGCGCCGGAGGCCAGGCGGCTGGCGAACGTGACGCTCGCGCCCGCGCGGCTGACCCGGGTCATCGCCCGCGCTCGGACTCCTGCTCGGACGGAGTAGGAGAGTCCTCGCGTCGCGGGTCGGCGCCCAGCTCCTCGCGGAGCCGGTCGTAGTCGATGTGATGGTTGGTGTACTTCAGCTGGCGAGCGACCTTCGTCTGCTTCGCCTTGGCTCTACCTCGGCCCATGGCTACTCTCCCTCGTCCCCGCTGCCATGCTATCCAACAACGTTACGACTTGAAGAATTATGCAACTGAACTCGATTACTCTGGCAACATGCACGTGGAGGTCCATCAGGCCAAGGCCGACTTCTTCCGAACGCTCGGCCACCCCGCTCGCATCCGAGTGTTGGAGCTGCTCCAGGAAGGGCCACTTCCCGTCAGGGACCTGCTGGCCCAGATCGACATCGAGGCTTCGAGCCTCTCACAACAGCTCGCTGTCCTGCGCCGGGCGGGGATCGTGAGCGCCATCCGCGAAGGCAGCACGGTGGTCTACACCCTGGCCACTCCAGAGCTCGCCGACCTGCTCGGCGCCGCCCGGCGCATCCTCACCGACATGCTGGCCGACCAGGGCGAGCTCCTCGCGGAGCTGAGAGCCGAGGTCACCTAGCCGGCCCGGGATCGACAAGGCGGGCGGAAAGGACAGATCCGTTAGGCTGCGGGCATGGTCTCCGAGCTGTTCGATCCCAAGGCGTGGCAGGCGGTCGAGGGATTCGAGTTCACCGACATCACCTACCACCGAGCCGTCGACCAGGGCACCGTGCGCATCGCGTTCGACCGCCCCGACGTGCGCAACGCCTTCCGCCCGCAGACGGTCGACGAGCTCTACCGCGCGCTCGATCACGCCCGGCAGACCACCGACGTCGGCTGCGTGCTGCTCACCGGCAACGGCCCGTCGCCCAAGGACGGCGGCTGGGCCTTCTGCTCGGGCGGCGACCAGCGCATCAGGGGCAAGGACGGCTACCAGTACGCCGACGGCACGCCGGCCACCGGGCGCCTGCACATCCTCGAGGTGCAGCGGCTGATCCGCTTCATGCCCAAGGTCGTGATCTGCGTGGTGCCCGGCTGGGCCGCGGGCGGCGGCCACAGCCTGCACGTTGTGGCCGATCTCACACTGGCCAGCGCGGAGCACGCCCGGTTCAAGCAGACCGACGCCGACGTGGCCAGCTTCGACGGCGGATTCGGCTCGGCCTACCTCGCGAGGCAGGTCGGACAGAAGTTCGCCCGCGAGATCTTCTTCCTCGGCGACACCTACTCCGCGGCCGACGCCCACCGCATGGGCATGGTCAACGCCGTGGTCCCGCACGCCGAGCTGGAGGCCACGGCCCTGGAGTGGGGCCGGAAGATCAACGGAAAGTCGCCGACGGCGCAGCGGATGCTCAAGTTCGCCTTCAACGCGATCGACGACGGCATGGTGGGGCAGCAGGTGTTCGCCGGCGAGGCCACGCGGCTGGCCTACATGACGGACGAGGCGGCCGAGGGGCGCGACTCGTTCCTGCAGAAGCGCGAGCCCGACTGGTCGCCGTTCCCCTGGCACTACTGAGCCGATGCGGATCACGGTGCCGGAGGCGCTGACCGCCTCTCATGTGAAGTACGACGGGGAGGCCGGGCGTGCCTGGTCGGCCGGGCTGCCCGCGCTCGCCGATCGTTACCTGGAGGAGTGGCGGCTGCGGCTCGACGGCGGGCCCAGGCACGGCGTGGTGTCGCTCGTGCTGCCCGTCGTCCGTGACGACGGCACGAAGGCAGCCCTCAAGCTGCAGCCCGTCACCGACGAGAACGCCACCGAAGCCATGGGGCTGGCCGCGTGGGCGGGCGACGCGTCGGTGTTGCTGCTCGAATCCGACCCGGCGACCGGCACCATGCTGCTCGAACGGCTGGAGGCCGACCGGTCGTTGTCCGCGGTGCCGGACGACATTGAGGCGCTGGGCATCCTCACCGACCTGCTGGCCCGTCTGGTGGCCCATCCCGCCCCCGCGGGGATGCGCCGGCTGGGCGACATCGCGCAGGCCATGCTCGACGACGTGGACAAGGCGCTCACGCGGCTGACGGACGAGCACCACCGCCACTGGATGACGTGGTGCGCCTCGGCGGTCGCCGAGCTCGTCCACGAGCCCGGCGACCGCCTGCTGCACTGGGACCTGCACTACGACAACGTGCTGGCGGCCGGGCGGGAGCCGTGGCTGAGCATCGATCCCAAGCCGCTGGCCGGCGACCCCGGGTTCGACCTGATGCCCGCCCTGGACAACCGGTGGGACGACGTGGTCGCGTCGGGTGACGTGACGCGGACGGTGCTCAGGCGCTTCGACCTGATGGTCGACCGGCTCGGGCTCGACCCCCGGCGCGCGGCGGGCTGGACCCTGGGCCGGGTGCTGCAGAACTTCCTCTGGGAGGTCGAGGACGGCACCCATGCCGAGAGCGAGTGGATGCGCATCCAGCTCGCGGTGGCCGAGGCCGTACGGCACCGGCAGTGACTCACAGGGTCAGCACGACCTTCCCGCGGCCGTGGCCGGTCTCGATCTCCCGGTGGGCGTCCGCGGCCTCCTCCAGCCGGTACGCCCGCCGCACCGGGAACGCGAACTCGCCCGCGGCGTACAGCGCGGCGTAGCGCCCGAGCCGTTCGGCCGTGCGCTCCCCCTGGACGACCTGGACTCCCAGCTCGGCGGCCTTGCCGTGCTCGACCAGCGTGACGATGCGGGTGCGGTCTTCGACCAGCTCGATCGACACCTCCAGCGCGTGGCCTCCTGCCCCGTCCAGGGTGGCGTCGATCCCGCCGGGCGCGAGCTCGCGCACCCGACCGGACAGCCCCTCCCCGTAGGCGACGGGGATGGCGCCGAGTTCGCGTAGATGGTCGTGGTTGACCTCGCGGGCGGTGCCGATCACGGTGGCCCCACGCCTCCTGGCGATCTGCACGGCCGCGGTGCCCACCGATCCGGCCGCGCCGTGCACGAGCAGCGTCTCACCCGCCGTGACACGCAGGCCGTCGAGGGCCAGCTCGGCGGTCTGCACGCCCGCGGTCATCCCGCCGGCCACCTCCCAGGGCACTTTCGCGGGTTTGGGGGCCACGTCCGCGGCGGGCACGACGATGTACTCGGCGTAGGCGTGCAGCCGCGAGAACCCGAGCACCTCGCTGCCCGGCGCCACCCCCGTCACGCCGGGTCCCACCTGGTCCACCACGCCGGCGAACTCGTTGCCGGGGATACGGGGGTAGCCGATGTCCGACATGTACGGAGGAAGCCACCCCGCTCGTACGGCCGCGTCGAACGGCTGTACGCCGGCCGCCCGCACCCGCACCCGTACCTCTCCCTGGCCCGCCTGCGGTGCGGGCAGCTCCATCACCTTCAGCACGTCAGGGCCGCCGGGCTCGGCGAAGGCCGCGGCCCTCATCAGTTCGCTCATGGGACAGAGCCTGCTACCTCAAGCGAAGTTGAGGTCAAGTCACATACTGTTATGGGAACTTTTCCATTTACTCGGTCTTTATCTAGATATAGTGCGACAGGGACACACACGGGGACGGGGCACCTAGGTGGGATGACCGAGTTCACAGACGCCGCATTCAGCTTTCCAACTGTCATTTTCAGCATCCTTCTCATCGTGGTCGTGGGGTATTGGCTGGCTGTCATCACCGGCCTGTTCCACGTGGACGACGACGCGGCCTGGCTGGGGCTCGGGGGAGTTCCCGCAGGGATCACGCTCTCGGTGCTGATCGCGGTGGCATGGACGCTGTGCTTGATCGGCAGCCAGACGGTGGGGGGCGACCTGCTGTTCGCCGTGCCGGTCGTCGCCGTGGCCGGCGGCTGGTTCGCCGCCCGTGGCCTGCTGCTTCCGCTGCGGCCGCTCTTCCGCGAAGGGGACAGGTCCTCGCGGAAGGACTTCATCGGCCAGATGTGCGTGATCCGCACCGGCGAGGCCACGCCCGACTTCGGCCAGGCCGAGGTCAGCGCCGCGGACGGCGCGTCCGCGATCGTGCAGGTGCGCACGACCGGGCTGGACCGCCTCGACCGCGGCGCCACCGCACTCATCTTCGACTACGACAAAGACGGCGAATTCTTCTTGGTCATGCCGTATGAAAGTGAGCATTGATGGACGTCATCTCTACCGGACTCGGCATACTCATAGCGGTTATCGCGATCATTGCCATCGGGCTGCTCGTCCTCATCGGCCGCCTTTTCCGTAAGGTCGAACAGGGCAAGGCACTGATCGTTTCCAAGATCAACAAGGTCGACGTGACGTTCACCGGCAAGATCGTCCTGCCCGTCGTCCACAAGGCCGAGGTCATGGACATCTCGGTGAAGACGATCGAGATCCACCGCACCGGTCGCGAGGGCCTGATCTGCCGCGACAACATCAGGGCCGACATCAAGATCACGTTCTTCGTACGCGTGAACAAGACCACGGAAGACGTCATCAAGGTCGCCCAGGCCATCGGCACGGCCAGGGCCAGCGACGAGCAGACGCTGCAGGAGCTGTTCAACGCGAAGTTCTCAGAAGCGCTGAAGACGGCCGGCAAGCACCTGGACTTCGTCGACCTCTACACCAAGCGCGACGAGTTCCGTGACGAGATCATCCGGCTCATCGGCACGGACCTCAACGGCTACAGCCTCGAAGACGCCGCCATCGACTACCTGGAGCAGACCTCCCTGGCCCAGCTCGACAAGAGCAACATCCTCGACGCGCAGGGCATCCGCAAGATCACCGAGCTGACGGCCCTCGAGCACGTGCGGACGAACGAGTTCCGGCGCAACGAGGAGAAGGAGATCACCCGCCAGAACGTGGACGCCCGCGAGGCCATCCTCGAACTGGAGCGCCGCCAGGCCGACGCCGAGCTCAAGCAGCGCCGCGAGATCGAGACCGTCAAGGCCCGCGAGGAGGCGGAGATCGCCCGCGTGCAGGCCGAGGAGCGGCTGCGCGCCCAGACCGCCGGCATCAAGACCGACGAGCAGATCGGCGTGCAGCGGGAGAACCAGCACCGCGAGATCGCGGTCGCCGAGAAGAACCGCGAGCGCGTGATCGCCATCGAGACCGAGCGGATCGACAAGGACCGCCTGCTCGAGGTCATCGCCAAGGAGCGTGAGACCGAGCTGTCCCGCATCGCGAAGGACAAGGAGGTCGAGACCGAGAAGCGCTCGATCGCCGAGGTCATCCGCGAGCGCATCGCGGTCGACAGGACCGTGGCCGAGCAGGAGGAGAGCATCAAGCGGCTGCGCGTGGTCGAGGAGGCCGAGCGCACCCGCCAGCAGGTGATCATCGCCGCCGAGGCCGAGGCGCAGGAGAACCTGGTCAAGGACATCAAGGCCGCCGAGGCCGCGGAGGCCGCCAGCAAGTTCAAGGCCCGCGAGGAGCTCGTGCTGGCCGAGGCCAGGCAGCAGGCCGCCGATCTGGACGCGCGGGCCAAGATCCGACTGGCCGAGGGCATCCAGGCCGAGTCCGCCGCCGACGGCCTGGCGCAGGTCCAGGTCAAGGAGCGCGACGCGGACGCCATCGAGAAGATCGGCCGCGCCGAGGCGCTGGCGCTGAAGGAGAAGCTGGCCGCCGAGGCCGACGGCGCCAGGGCCATGGCGCTGGTCGAGGGCGACCGGCTCAAGGCGCGGGCAGAGGGCGAGCAGGCGATGGCGCTGGCCGACGCCGCCGCGGTCGGCGAGAAGCTCAAGGCCGAGGCCGAGGGTCTCACCGAGAAGGCGGCCGCGATGGCCGCGCTCGACGAGGCCAGCAGGGAGCACGAGGAGTACCGCCTGCGCCTGGAGGCCGACAAGGAGATCCGTCTCAAGCACATCGACGTGTCGCGGCACGTGGCCGAGTCGCAGGCGAGCGTCCTGGCCGCCGGGCTGGCCAAGGCCAACATCGACATCGTCGGCGGCGACACGATGTTCTTCGACAAGGTGGTCGGCTCGATCACCGCGGGCAAGGCGGTCGACGGGTTCATCGGGCACTCCCAGGTCGCGGGCGCCCTGGCCGAGCCGTACGTCAACGGGACGGCCAGCCTGGCGGCCGACCTCGCCGACGTGGTGAGGGGCGTGCGTACCGAGGATCTGAAGAACCTGACCGTGTCCGCCCTGCTCATGCAGCTCATCAACAACGGCGGCCCGCAGTCGTCGGCGCTCGGCGAGTTGCTGGAGACGGCCCGCCGGCTGGGGGTGGCCGACTCGCCGGTGGCCGCGCTCGCCGGGGCGAGGGGCTGACCGTCTGTGACTGCGCTCGAAGCCGGGCCCGAGCTGGAGGCGGGGACCTACGAAGTCCTCAGGAACCGGCTCCAGGCCCAGGCCGAGGCCCTCGCGGCGAAGGCCGAGGCGGTCAACCAGGAGCGGCTGCGCGTGTTCGGCGGCGCGGAGCTGCGCCTGCTGGGCACCGAGCGGATCCGTACGGAGAACAACTGCGTCCCCAGGGACATCGTCTCCCTGGGTGACGTGATGTTGTTCGGCTACAACGTCTTCATCGGGCTCAAGCCGGAGACGACGGTGGCCGACGTGTTCGCGGTGCACCGGTTCTCCAGGGACGGCGACGCCTTCCGGTTCGACGCCGACAAGCTGGAGGCGCTGGAGGATCCGGCGTTCAGGAAGGACTTCGCCGAGCTCTACCGGTACTACAAGGAGACGCGGCTGCAGCAGCTGCGGCGGGTGGAGGGCAAGCTGCTGGCGGTGTTCCAGACGGGTCCCGCGGATCTGCGGGTGCTCCGCTGGGCAGTCAGCACCGGCGGAGCCCCGAAATATCTGGATAACAGGGGTGAGCGTGACCACGTCTTCCCCCCGTCCCACGACTTCGAGTGGACCCCCACCACCCGCGACGACCACGTGCTCGGCCGCCACCCGCACATATCCATCGACGGCGAGGTGTTCGTCGAGACCGTCGGCGGCGACCTCACCATCAAGATCGAGGACAACACGGAGACCGGCGCCGGCATCTACTCCGAGCCGGTCACCGAACCCCTCCAGAGCCTCGCCGACGCCGACGTCGAGTACTCCCGGGTCGGGCCCCTCATCCTCATGCGGATCAAGCCGTACAAGGAGACCGACTGGCGGCACCTCGTCTTCAACGTGCGCACCAGATCCGTCGTGCGGCTCGACGGCATCGGGCAGGCCTGCCAGCGGCTGCCCGAGGACCAGGGACTGATCTTCCCCGGCGGCTACTACCTGGCGACCGGGGTCAGCAAGACGTTCGACACGGACGTGACCGACCTGGAGTTCGAGCGGGTGGTCCGCTCCCCCAACGGCGAGGACGTCCTGTACGTCTTCCACGCCAGAGGCGACGGGCGCTCGCTGCTGCTGCCGTACAACGTGATCAGGAAGGAGGTGGCCACGCCCATCGTCTGCCACGGATACTCGTTGTTCGAGGACGGCACGATGGTGGTCTTCCGCGCCACCTCCGAGGAGCCGACCCGGGTCCACCCCATGCAGGTCTGGCAGACCCCGTACGTCTCCGACACCTACGCCGCCGCCCAGCCCGCCGGCACCGGGCCGCTGGAGCGCATCGGCAACGCCGAGCTGGTGCGCGGCATCTCCGACTGCCTGTCGGTGTCCCGCATGGTCGAGGAGATGGCGCCGTCCGCCGGGACGTTCGAAGGGCTCATCGCCGCGTGCACGCGGGCGTTCGACTCCTACCACTGGCTCGGCGACCACGGCCTGCGCGGCCCGCTCTCCGACGTACGCGCCACCGCCGAGCAGGTCCTCGACGAGTACGAGAACGTCGAGCAGCTCACCAGGCAGGCCGAGCAGACGCTCGCCACCGCGACGGAGGAGACCACCCGCCTGGTCCGCCGTGCCCAGGCCGACGACCCGGTCACCGCCGACGCCTGGGTGAGCCTGCTGGCCACGCTGCGCAGGGCCCAGGGCCACCTGGTGACGCTGCGCGAGGTCCGCTACGTCGACCTGGCCGCGCTCGACGCGCTGGCCACGTCGGTGGCGGAGGAACTGGACTCGGTGGGCCGACGGGCGGTCGCGTTCCTGGAGGGCGCGGACGCGTTCACCGCCTACCACGCCGCCGTCGAGCAGCTGGCCGCCGAAGCCGCCGCGATCACCACGGCCGCCGAGGCCGAGCCCGTCGCCGACCGGCTGGCCGAGCAGTCGGAGGGGCTGGAGGTGGTGACGGAGGTCGTCGGCTCCCTGGAGATCGCCGACGCCACCGTGCGCACCTCCATCCTGGGCCGCATCGCCGAGGTCCTCGGCGGTGTCAACCGCGCCAGGGCCGTGCTGGACGGCCGCCGCCGCGAGCTGCTGGGGGCCGAGGGGCGGGCCGCGTTCGCCGCCGAGTTCGCCCTGCTGGGGCAGGCCATCACGGGTGCGCTGGCGATCGCCGACAGCCCGGAGAAGTGCGACGAGCAGCTCGGCCGGCTGATGCTCCAGCTGGAGAACCTGGAGTCGCGCTTCGGCGAGTTCGACGACTTCGCCGCGCAGCTGTCGGCCAAGCGGGACGACGTCTATGAGGCGTTCTCGTCCCGCAAGCAGGCGCAGCTGGACGAGCTGGCCCGGCGCGCCGACCGCATCTTCGCCTCCGCCGAGCGGGTCCTCGTCAGCGTCACCCGCCGCCTCGGCTCGTTGTCGTCGCTCGACGAGGTGAACACCTACTTCGCGACCGACCCGATGGTGGCCAAGATCCGCTCGGTCGCCGGCGAGCTGCGCGCGCTGGGGGACGCCGTACGCGCGGAGGAGCTGGACGGGCGGATCAAGTCGGCCCAGCAGGAGGCCGCGCGTTCCCTGCGGGACCGGCTGGACCTGTTCTCGGACGGCGGCGAGACCCTGCGACTCGGCCACCACCGGTTCGCCGTCAACACCCAGCCGATCGACCTGACGCTGGTGCCGCACGTGGAGCGCGACGACGACCGCACCTCCATGTACTTCGCGATCACCGGCACCGACTACCGCGCGCCCGTACCCGAGTCGTTCGCCGACACCCGGCCCTTCTGGGACCAGTTGCTGGTCTCGGAAACTCCCGACGTCTACCGGTCCGAGCACCTGGCCGCCTCGCTGCTCGACTCGGTCACGGCCGGCGCGCCCCTGGCCGACCTGGTCAGGCAGGCGGCCGAGTCGCGGTACGACGAGGGCTACGAGCGGGGCGTGCACGACCACGACGCCACGATCATCCTGGACGCGCTCGTACGGCTGCGCGACGGAGCCGGGCTGCTGCGCTACCCGGCCGACGTCCGCGCGGCCGCCCAGCTGTTCTGGGCGTTCGGGCTGGACGAGGTTTCACGTAAAACATCGACGACCCGGGCGCTGTCGCTGGTGCGGGCGCGCACGGTCTTCGGCGACACCTCCGCCCTGGGCGCGCTGGCCGCCGAGCTGGGCGCCGCGATCGCGGAGTTCATGTCCGGTCTCGGTACGGACGCCGCGCCGGACGCGGGCCTGGCCGGCGAATATCTCGTCGAGGAGCTGGGCGGCGGCCCGGCCGGGTTCGTGACCAGCAAGGGCGCGCGTGACCTGCTCGACGCGTTCCGCCACGAGCTGGGCCCGGCCAAGGCGCGCGAGTTCGACGAGGACCTCCAGGCGGTCGCCCTGCCCGAACGCCTCCAGCTCGCGCAGGCGTGGATGTCCGCCTTCCGCGATGGCCCCGAGGTCACCGAGGCCATCGCCGTACAGCTGTGCGACCTGCCCCGCCACGACTCGAGCGCCGCCACGACCGAGACCGTGAACGGGCTGCTGGGATCCCACCCCCGCGTCGCCGGGCGCAGGCTGGAGATCAGGCTCGACGAGCTGCTCACCAGGGCGCGCCGGTTCCGGCAGGAGCGGGTGCCCGCCTACCGCGCCTTCCAGCGCCGCAGGAGCGAGCTGGTCGAGGCGGAACGGCGGCGGCTGCGCCTGGACGAGTACCGCCCCAAGGTCATGAGCGCCTTCGTCCGCAACCGCCTGCTGGACGAGGTGTACCTCCCGCTGATCGGCGACAACCTGGCCAAGCAGCTCGGCGCGACCGGCGCGGGCAGGCGCACCGACCAGATGGGCCTGCTGCTGCTCATCTCGCCGCCCGGCTACGGCAAGACCACCCTCATGGAATACGTCGCCAGCCGGCTCGGCCTGGTGTTCGTCAAGGTCAACGGCCCGGCGCTGGGCCACGGCGTCACCTCGCTCGACCCGGCCGACGCGCCCGACGCCACGGCCAGGCAGGAGGTGGAGAAGATCTCGTTCGCGCTGGAGACGGGCAACAACACGCTGCTCTACCTCGACGACATCCAGCACACCTCGCCGGAACTGCTGCAGAAGTTCATCTCGCTCTGCGACGCCCAGCGCCGCATCGAGGGCGTGTGGAACGGCCGCACCCGCACGTACGACCTGCGCGGCAAGCGGTTCGCCGTGTGCATGGCGGGCAACCCGTACACCGAGTCGGGCCAGCGGTTCCGCATCCCCGACATGCTGGCCAACCGGGCCGACGTGTGGAACCTGGGCGACGTGCTGTCCGGCAAGGATCACCTGTTCGCGCTCAGCTACATCGACAACGCCCTCACCTCCAACCCCGTGCTCGCGCCGCTCGCCGGCCGCGACCGCGCGGACGTGGAGCTGCTGGTGCGGCTGGCCAGGGGCGACACGACGGTACGGCCCGACCAGCTCGGCCACCCGTACACCAAGCCGGAGCTCGACCAGATCCTCAGCGTGCTGGCCAAGCTGGTGCGGGTGCAGGAGGTGGTCCTGGCCAACAACCAGGCCTACATCGCCTCGGCCGCCCAGTCCGACGCCGCCCGCACCGAGCCGCCGTACCGGCTGCAGGGGTCGTACCGGAACATGAACAAGCTGGCCGAGCGCATCGTGCCCGCGATGAACGACGACGAGCTCGAAGCGCTGATCGACGACCACTATCTGGGCGAGGCCCAGACCCTGACCTCGGACGCCGAGGCCAACCTGCTCAAGCTGGCCGAGCTCCGTGGCCGCCTGACACCCGCCCAGGCCGAACGGTGGGCGGCGATCAAGGCGGCCTACCTCAGGGCCAAGGCGCTCGGGGGAGCCGAGGACGACCCGATGACCAGGGCCGTCGGCGCGATCGGGCTGCTGGCCGACCGTGTCGGCGATGTCGGCACGGCCATCAGGGAGTCCGAACGCTGACCGGCGCCCGCTCGGGGCGGGCCCGTGCGGCGCCAGGTCATCCGGTGAGCGCTTCCGTGGCCTCCCGCTGCAGGGCCGTCGACCGTTTCAGGTAGTCGAGGATCAGCGCCAGCTCGTCGTCGGTGTACCGCTCGTACAGGTGCGACAGCGCCGCGACGAACGGCTCGAACAGCTCCGCGAACCCGGCCAGCTGCTCCGGGTTGATCTCGACGATGACCCGGCGCCGGTCCTTGGTGTCGCGTACCCGCCGCACCAGCCACCTGGACTCCAGCCGGTCGACCAGCCCGCTGACCGTCGCCGGCGCCAGCCCCGTGTGCTGCGCGAGCTCCCCCGCGGTCAGGGGCCCGAGGCGTTGCAGCAGGTCGAGGGTCTTCTCTTCGGTCATGCCGAGGCCCAACCGCGCGCCCATGGCGCTGTGGTACATCACGGCGGCGTTGCTGCTCTCCCGCCCCGCCGTGCTGAGCGCCTCCAGCAAATCATTTCGTTGCTCCGAAATATCTCTGGACACGAGATCTTCTTCCTGCCTATATTTCGTTCGACCGAACGAAAGGATATCACCGTGAAAGCGTTGATCGTAGGGTGCGGCATCGGCGGCCCCACCACCGCGATGGCCCTGCGCGAGGTGGGCATCGACGCCGAGATCTTCGAGGCGTACGAACGGGGCGCCGACACCGTGGGCTCGTTCCTGAACATCGCCTCCAACGGCCTGGCCGCCCTGCGCACGCTCGGCGCCCACACGAGGGTGATGTCGTCGGCCATCCCCACTCCCCGGATGGTCATGTGGAGCGGCTCCGGCAAACGGCTCGGCGAGGTGGCCAACGGCCTGCGGCTCGACGACGGCACGGTGAGCCACACCATCCTGCGGTCCGACCTCTACCGGGCCGTCCGCGACGAGGCCGCCCGGCGCGGCGTCCCGATCTCGTACGGCAGGCGCCTGGTCTCGTACGACGACCGGGGAGACCAGGTGACGGCCAGGTTCGCGGACGGCACGGAGGCCACCGGCGACCTGCTGATCGCGTGCGACGGCCTGCACTCGCGCACCCGCGACATCCTCGACCCGCGCGCCGTGCGGCCCCGCTACAGCGGCCTGTACAGCTTCGGCGGCATCGTCGAGGACTCCGGGCTCACCGGCGAGCCCGGGACTTACAACATGGTCTTCGGCAAGCGCGCGTTCTTCGGCTACACGGTGGCCGAGTCGGGCGAGACCTGGTGGTTCGCGAACCTGCCCAGGCAGCCCGGCGACATCCCGGACGACTGGAAGCCGGTGCTGGCCGAAGCGTTCGAGCACGACGCGAACGCCTCGGCCGACCTGATCCGGCACGCCGACGTCGGGCCGGGGCTGCCCGTCCACGACCTGCCGCCGGTGTCCGTGTGGCACCGCGGCCGGGCCCTGCTCACCGGCGACGCCGCGCACGCGACCTCGCCGAGCTCCGGCCAGGGCGCCTCGCTGGCCGTCGAGGACGCGATCGTGCTGGCCCGGTGCCTGCGCGAGAGCGACGACCACAGGAAGGCGTTCGAGCGTTTCGAGGCCGCGCGGCGGCCCCGGGTGGAACGGGTCGTGGCCTACTCAAGGACGATCAGCAACAGCAAGGCCGCGGGCCCGGTCGCCCGGGTCTTCCGCGACCTGATGTTGCCGGTCTTCCTGAAGAAGAGCGCGAGCCAGGAATCACTCGCCTGGATGTACCGCTACGAGCCGAGCCTGTGACACCGCGCCGGCGCTCGCGGGCACGAGCGGCAACCGCACGTCCGGGGTCGGGATCATGCCCTGGGCGTGCAGCACGCCCTTGAGCACGGTGGGGTTGGGCTCGGCGAAGAGCGTCGCCGAGAGCTTGGCCAGCCGGTGCCCGAGCGTCCTGGCCCGGGTGACGTCCCCGGCGTGCCAGGCGCCGGCCAGCTCGGCGAAGCTCGCGGTCTCCAGATGCGCTGAGGCCAGGATCCCGCCGGCCGCGCCCAGCGCCAGCAGCGGCGAGATGAACGCGTCGTCGCCGCCGAGCACCTCGAACCCGCCGGGCGGGTCCCCGAGCAGCGCCACGGCGTCCTGGTCGAGGCCCGCCGCGTACTTCACGCCGGCGATCATCGGATGAGCGCCCAGGCGGCGCAGCGTGGCGGCCCCGACCGCCTGCCCGGTCCTGTAGGGGATGTGGTAGATCACCAGCGGCACCGGCGTCTCCTCCGCCAGCGCCTCGAAGTGCGCGACCACGCCGCGCTCTCCCGGCCGCAGGAAGTACGGCACGGTCACCAGCGCCGCCCCCACCCCCTCCGGGAGGCGCCGCAGCGCCACGGCCGTCGATCGGGTGTCGTTCCCCGTCACCCCCACCGTCAGCAGCGCCTGCCGCTCGGCGCAGACCCGCGCGCAGACGTCGATCACCAGCGCCCGCTCCTCCGGATCGAGCGCGGCCACCTCTCCGGTGGTGCCCAGCGCGACCAGGCCGGCCGCGCCCTGGTCGAGCACGTGGCCCGCGAGCTTCTCGACCGCGTCCGCGGCCACCTCTCCCGAGGAGGTGAACGGGGTGATCAGCGGTACGTGGATTCCTCTCAGCATGCTTCGAGGGTGACGCGCGCGAACCCGTTAGGTCCAGCACTGATTTCTTGGCCAGAGGTTAAGCTCAACTTATGCTCGACCCGCGCAAGCTCCTCCTGCTCCGCGAGCTCGCCAGGCGCGGCACGATCGCCGCGGTGGCGCAGGCCGTGACGTTCACGCCCTCGGCCGTCTCCCAGCAGCTCTCCGCGCTGGAGCGGGAGGCGGGCGTGCCGCTGCTCGAACGCACGGGCCGCACGGTGACGCTGACGCCCGCGGGCCACCTCCTCGTCGAGCACGCGCAGGCCGTGCTCGAACAGCTCGAACGCGCGTCGGCCGCGCTCGCCGCCGCCCGCGCCGGGCCCTCGGGGCCGCTGCGCGTCGGCGCGTTCCCCACGGCGGCCCGCGTGCTCCTGCCGCCCGCGCTCGCCGCCCTGACCGGCGCCCACCCGGGTCTCGAGCCGAGGGTCTCGGAGATCGACCCGGCCGACGTCTCGGCCGCGCTGCGGGCGGGCGAGCTGGACGTGGCGCTCGTGCACGAATACGACTTCGTGCCGCCGGTCACGGACGCGTCCATCGAGACCGAGCCGCTGTTCAGCGAGCCGATCTACCTCACCGACCGCCCCTCGATCGCCGCCGCCCGCGCCGACGCGTGGATCACCAACAAACCGGGCACCCTCTGCCACACGATGGCGATCAGGGCATGCCAGGCGGCCGGGTTCGAGCCGATGGTGCGCCACCACATCGACGACTTCGACACCGTGCTCGCCTTCGTGGCGGCCGGCCAGGGGGTGGCGCTCGTGCCCCGCCTGGCGGCGATCGATCCGCCGCCTGACGTGTCCCTCACCCGTCTGCCGCTCAGCCGCCGCACGCTGGCAGCCTTCAGGCGAGGGTACGGCGGGCACCCGGCGGTCAGAGCGGCCGTCTCCGCCTTCCGCACAGCCGTCACCCACCTCGCCGACCAGGTCAGTTCATGATCGATGAGCGGCCCCGGCCGATCCGGCGGGCCTTCAGTGCCAGGTGGAGGTGCGAGCGCACCAATCCGTCGCGTAGGTCCGTGTCGAGGATCATGGCGATGCGGCCGAGCCGGTAGTACACCGTGGTCCGGTGCAGGTGCAGTGACGCTGCCGTGCGCTGAACGTCGCAGCCCAGGTCGAGATCCGCATCAGCTGCATCGTCACGATCCCGAACCCGACGGTGACGCTCTACCTCCCGATCGACATCTTCGACCGGGACATACTGCCCCGCTGAGCCCGGCGGGTCATGCCCGTTCCCTGCCCCCTCACCTGCCGAGCACGGCGTCGAGCACGGTCGTGGCGCTGACCATGTCCCGGTCGTACTCGCCGGCCGTCACCGCCACGACCAGGTCCTCCTCCGGCACCGCGAGCAGTCGCTGGCCGCCGTTGCCGATGCCCTCGTACTGGCGGCGCTCGCCGGTGCCGATGTACCACTGGTAGCCGTAGCGGAACTCGCCCTCGATCACGACCCGGGGCGTGAGCATTTCCGTGATCCACCCGCCGGGCACGATGTCGCGGCCGCCGTCGAGCACCAGCCGGCCGACGGCGGCCAGGTCGAGCGGGCGCAACCGCAGCCCGGCCGCGGCCATGGCCAGCCCGTCGTCGCCCTTGGACCAGTGGAAGTCGCCGATGCCGAGCGGCCGGAACAGCGCGGTCTCGGCGTACTCCTCCAGCGGCCTGCCCGTGCCGCGCGCGATGACGCCCCCGAGCAGCGCCGTCGCGCCCCCGCAGTACAGCCACCGCCTTCCGGCCTCCTCGACGACGGGCCGCTCCAGCACGTAGCGATACCGGTCGGGCGCCAACTCCATGGCGATCTCGCTGTTGGCCGGGGACGTGTAGGGGGCGTCCTCGTTCCATTCGAGGCCGAGGGTCATGGTGAGCGCGTGCTCGATGGTGAGGTGCGCCCGCTCCGGATCGGCCACCAGATCCGGATATTCGGCGAACTGCCGCACCAGCCGCTCGCCGGGCTCCGGCACCAGCCCTTCACCCAGCGCGATCCCGTACAGCAGCCCCACGACGCTCTTGGACACCGATCGCACGTCGTGCAGCGTGTCCCGGTCGAACACGACGTGCCCCAGGTCCTCGCCGAGCCGGTGATCCGGCCCGGCTCCGTAACGTTCGAGGACGACCTCCCCGCCCCGCATCACCACGAGACCGTGGAAGTTGGGCGCCTTGCCCGCGCGCAGGACCTCGTCGACCCGCTCAGCCATCGCCATGGTATGTCTCCCTGAAGTCGGCACATACTGGCATACCGCCTCACACGGTGTCAGGCACAAGAAGGACGATCACGGCTCCGGGCTTCGCCCCCCACTGCGGGTCGGACACGGCGGGGTCTCAGCAGGCGCCGACCCACGTGACCGAGTTGATGTTGACGCGCTTCTTCTTGGTGAATTTCTTGATCGTCGTGCCGTCGCCCGGCGGATGCAGGCATCCGGTCTTCTTCGCCTCGCCGAAATAGTGGTAGGTGAAGCGGATGTGGTCGGCGCCGGCGACTCTATACCCGTTGTTCCTGATCCACGACGACCCTCCGTCGAAGGTGTGGGTGTAGCTGATGTTCCCGCTGTACTGCCAGAGGGGGTACCTGGGGGGATCGTAAATGCAGAAATTTCCTCTCTTGCACCTGTCGACGGGGATGTCGGCGGCCGAGGCCGCCTGGGCGGGGGCGGCTGCCGCTGCCAGGGTCAGAAGGGCCACGGCGCCGAGTGTGCTGACGGTTTTCTTGATGTTTTCGACCATGGCCACCGTTCTACAGAACAGCGATTTCATTCGGCTTTACGCGGCCTAAACGGATCGGCGGCGGGCGGAAATCAGGCGGCCTTGGTCACCTCGGCCGCGGAGAGCGGCGCCGCGATGTCCTCCAGCCCCTTTCGCTCGGCCTTGACTCCCAGGAACAGCTCCACCAACCCTCCGGCGATCATCACCAGGGCCCCGATGGCGAACGCGAGCGCCGTGTCCCCCGGCACGCCGCTCTCGACCAGGTTCGCGAAGACCAGCGGCCCGGCGATGCCGCCGCAGGCGGTGCCGACCGCGAAGAAGAACGCGATCGCCATCGCCCTGGTCTCCATCGGGAAGATCTCGCTGACGGTCAGGTACGCCGAACTCGCCCCCGCCGAGGCCACGAAGAGCACCACCGACCAGCAGGCGGTCAGCGTCACCGCGGTGAGAGCCCCCTGGGCGAACAGCCAGGCGGTGCCGAGCAGCAGCAGCCCCGACCCGATGTACGTCGCCGAGATCATCGGAATTCGGCCCACGGTGTCGAAGAGGTGGCCGAGCAGCAACGGGCCGAGGAAGTTGCCGACCGCGATCACGGCGAAGTAGTAGCCGGTGCTCGTGGTGATGCCGAAGAAGGTGGACAGGATCTGGGCGTACCCGAAGGTGATGGCGTTGTACAGGAACGCCTGCCCGACGAAGAGCGACAGGCCGAGGACGGTCCGCCTGGGATAGAGCGCGACCATGGTGTGCGCGATGCGGACGAACCCGATGGACTTGCGCTGGTGGATGGTCATCGACCGCGACGGCTCCGGCAGCTCCTCGCCGACCTGGTGCTCGACGTCCTCGACGATCCTCTCCGCCTCGTCGCCCCTGCCGTGGATGAACAGCCAGCGCGGGCTCTCCGGCACGTGCCGGCGGACGAGCAGGATCGCCAGGCCCAGCACCACGCCGAGACCGAACGCGACGCGCCAGCCGATGTTCACCGGGAGGTCGTTCAGCAGCGGCACGGTCAGCAGCGCCCCGCCGGCCGCGCCGAGCCAGTAGCTGCCGTTGATAATGATGTCGATCTGCCGAACCTGTCGGTCAGCCAGCCGAAGAACAGCGCCCCCGAGCAGGCCCCCGCCACGTAGAGCGCCGCGGCCGTGCCCGCCACCTGCGCCTGGGTGATGTCCAGGCCGCTGCCCGGCTTGGCGAGCTGCGCGGAGAGGTTGCCGACGATGGTGACCTCGAGCCCGTCGAGGATCCACACGGTGCCCAGGCCGATGACGATCATCCAGTGCCAGCGTGACCACGGCAGCCGGTCCAGCCGCGCGGGCACCTTCGTGGTGATGGTGCCGGTTCCCACGTCGCTCATAAGGTCATCTCGATACCCGGCGAGCGAACGGCAAACGTTTCCCTATGCGGCGGGGCTTCTGGCCTCGAGGATCTCCGTGCGGGACCACGGCCCGCCGTACCAGAACCGCCAGCCGGCGTCGCGCCGCCGTACGTCGACGACGCCGAGCGAGCGCAGCGTGTCCTCGTACGCGCGGGTGTGGTGCGGGTCGGCGATCAACATCAGCCCGCCGGGCCGCAACACCCGCAGCGCCTCGCGCACGGCCTGTTCGCGCCCGCCGGGGCGCGCGATGGTGTGGATGGCCTGGTCGGTGACGACCACGTCGAACGCGCCGTCCTCGAACGGCAGGTCACGCAGGTCGCCCACCACCAGCGACACCCGGTCGGCGACGCCCTCCCGCTCGGCGTTCGCCCTGGCCCGCGGCGCTTCCTTGGAGCGCTGGTCGAGGCCGGTCGCGTGGCCCTCGTCCAGCCGCCGTGCGGCCAGCGTGAGGACGGCGCCGCGCCCGCAGCCCAGATCCAGCAGGCGCTCGCCGCCCTCCAGGCGGTCCAGCTCCGCCGCCCAGACGGCCGGCTTGCCGCGCCGCGTCGTGTAGAGGTGGCTGCCCGCGCTGGCCAGCGTGTAGGTGCCGCCGAGCAGGAAGGCGACCCCCGCCTCGGGGACGTCGTACACGAACGACAACACCGTGAGCGCCGCCAGCATGATCACTCCGAGGAGCAGACCCGCCAGCGCCCAGGGTGCGTCGAACCCGTATCTACCGTGTCGCTTGCCCACATTCACGTTATATCTCAAGCTGGTCTTGACCGGGAATTGACCGGACCCCGCCCTGACGCACCATCACAGCGCATTGCTCATTACTAGGGTGACCTGGATGGGCACACATTGGGGGTTTGACCAGGCATGACGGAGAGAGAACGAGGATTCGGCCTGGGAGCGAGCATCGCCCTGACCATGGGCGCGGCGATGTTGTGGGGAGTGGCACACCTGGCGGTCGAGCGCCGCCGGTCCGGTCTGGCACTCATGGCGGCGTACGTGCTGATGCTGGCCGGCGTGCTCACCGTCTTCACCGCGTACAGCGCCAACCTCCTGTCTCTGGCCGTCCAGCCCCGCTGGCTGACCGTGCTCACCCTAGCGCTGGTGGCGATCGCCCTGGCCTGGACCGGCGTGATCGTCTGGTCGTTCGTCCTCGTACGCCCCCCGCGCACGGACCGGATCGGCCGCTTCCTGACCACGACGCTGACCGTCGCCCTCTGTGCTCTCATCCTGGCTCCCACCGCCTACGCCGCCAGGATCGCCTACCTGTCGCGGGACGTCGTGAACACGTTGTTCCCGTCCAGCGCCGACAGCACGCCCATCATGGCCCATGATCCGTGGAACGGCGCGGCGCGCGTGCAGTTCCTGCTCATCGGCGGCGACTCGGCGCCCGGCAGGCCCGGCGTGCGCACCGACAGCATGACCGTGGCCAGCGTGGACACCACGACCGGCGCCACCACGCTGTTCGGCCTGCCGCGCAACCTCCAGCGCGTGCCGCTCCCCCACGGCCCGGCCGGCAGCCGCTTCCCGTTCGGCTTCACCGGCGCGGGCCCCGACACGCCCGGCCTGCTCAACGAGATCTTCCAGTACGCCGAGGAGCACCCGGACATGGTGCCGGGCGTGCCGAAGGGCGAGCGCGGTCCCACCCTGCTCAAGCAGACGATCAGCGGCATCATCGGCCTTCCCGTGCAGTATCACGTCCTTGTCGACATGAAGGGCTTCGCGGAGCTCGTCGACGCCATGGGCGGCGTACGGGTCACCATCAAGGAGCCCATCGTGTACGGCCGCAACCGCGAGGGCCTGCTGCCGCCCGGCACGCGCAGGCTGTCCGGCGAGGAGGCCCTGTGGTACGGCCGCTCGCGCACCGACAGCGACGACTATGTCCGCATGGGTCGGCAGAAGTGCCTGCTCAACGCGGTCGTCAAGCAGGCCGAGCCGATGACCGTGATCAACAGTTTCGAGCGGCTGGCCGCGGCCGCCAAGCGGACCATCTCCACCGACCTGCCCCGGGACCTCCTGCCGGCCGTCGTGGACCTGTCGCAGAAGGTGAAGAACGCCAGGATCCGCAGCCTCAGCTTCGTGCCGCCGCTGATCGACACGGCGTACCCCGACTGGCGCCTCATCCGCGACAAAGTCTCCGACGCCCTGAGGGAGCGCCCGTCCACCAGGACCGTGCCGACGCGCGAGAAGCCGCCCGCGACGCCGAAGCCGGACAGCCCGATCAACCTCGACGCCACCTGCGGTTAGACCGTCTCGTCCAGGTGGTCGGCGTAGTAGGCGATGGCGCGGGCGTACCCGCCGGCCCGGTCTGACCCGGCGACCACCTGGAGCAGCGTCGTGACCGCCTCGGCGGAGCGCCCGGCGTTGTGCAGCGCCATCGCCATGAACGTGCGCAACGCCCCGTCGCCGGGGAATTCCTTCAGCCCTCGCTCGAACGTCTCCAGCGCCTCGGCGTGCCTGCCGAGCACCCGCAGGGTGCTGCCGTACCCCGTGAAGGCCCCCAGCCGGTCGGCGTCGCTCAGCCCCTCGCCCGCCAGCGCGCGTTCGTAGTAGGGGACCGCCTCGGCCTCCAACCCGAGCGCGTCGTGCGCCCATGCCGCCTGGTAGGCCACCTCGGCGTCGTCAGGGTGCCGCCGGGCCAGCTCGACGAGGAGCTGCCGGGCCTGCTCGCCCTGGCCTTCCTCACGCAGGCGTACGGCGCGTGCCAAATCGTCGTTCCGCATGGAGCGAGTGTGGCATGATGAGGCTCGACAGAAACGGTAACGATTTTCATCCCCAAGAGGAGGCGCCGTGAGAGTGGCGTTCGTCGGAAAGGGCGGCAGCGGCAAGACGACGATGTCGGCGCTGTTCGCGAGGCATGTGGCGAGCCAGGGCGGCCCCGTGGTCGCCATCGACGCCGACATCAACCAGCACCTCGCCCTCGTGCTCGGCCTCGACCGGCAGCCCGAGCCGCTCGGCGCCCACCTCACCGAGATCAAGGAGCGCCTGCGCGGCGCCAACCCGCGCATCCCCTCGGCCGAGTCCATGGTCAAGACCACCCCGCCCGGCCGCGGATCCACGCTGCTGAGCTTCGACGACCTCGCCACCGACCCGCTCGGGCTCACCACGCCCGACGGCCTGCGCCTGCTCGCGACCGGCCCGTTCAGCGAGGACGATCTCGGCGTGGCCTGCTACCACTCGAAGGTCGGCGCGGTCGAGCTGCTGCTCAACCACCTGGTCGACGGCGCCGGCTCCTACGTCGTGGTCGACATGACCGCCGGCGCCGACTCCTTCGCCTCCGGCCTGTTCACCCGGTTCGACCTGACCTTCCTCGTGGCCGAGCCGACCAGGCAGGGCGTGAGCGTCTACCGGCAATATCGCGACTACGCCGCCCAGTACGACGTGGCGCTCGCCGTGGTCGGCAACAAGGTGCACGGCGAGTCCGACGTCGAGTTCCTGCGCGAGCACGTGGGTGACGATCTGCTCACCTGGATGGAGCACTCATCGGCCGTCCGCGCCATGGAGCAGGGCCGCCACTTCACGCTCGACGACCTCGAGCCGGCCAACGCCGACGCGCTCGCCCTGCTCCGCAAAACCCTCGATGAGCAGGAGAAAGACTGGGAGCGCTTCGGCCGGCAGACCGTGGAGTTCCACCTGCGCAACGCCCGCGCGTGGGGCAACGAGCGCACCGGCACCGACCTGGCCGAGCAGATAGATCCGGGCTTCGTCTACGGGCCCTGATCACACGACTGTCCCCCTCCAGGCATCTGGAGGCTCCCCCCATCCCCGCCTAGCGTCACATTTGATCCCTTTCGAGAGGAGACAGCATGTCGCTGACCGTTCCGAACGATCTGCTCGACCAGGCCAGGGCCGGTGACGTGGACGACGCGGCCTTCGTCGCGTGCGTCCGCGACTCGCTGCCGTACGCGTGGTCGCTGATCAGCGACCTGGCGAGCCGGCGCGAGCAGACCGGGGCCGAGTTCGCGGACAACACGGTGCCACCGCCGTCCGAGGAGGCCCGCGGCCAGCTCCTGCGCTGCCTGGCGAGCGACGCGATGCGCGGTGCGCTGGAGCGCCACTTCGGGGTCCGCCTGGCCTTCCAGAACTGCCACCGGGTCGCCGTCTTCGACCCGACGGCCACGAAGGCCCTGCACGAGTTCGTCACTCCGCGCGCCCAGATCCTCAACCAGAAGCCGGAGCTGGTGGACTGCTGATCCCTCCCGGTGACCCGGCACCCCGCCGGGTCACCGGGGCAGCAGCGGCAGCACCTCGTCGCCGAAGCGCCTGATGTTCTCCAGCGTCCGGCGATGCTCCCCGAGACCCTCCACCATCAGGATGAAGTGCTCGATTCCGGTCCTCTCCGCGGTGCGCAGCAGGGTCTCCGCACAGTGTCCGGCCGACCCGACCGGATGGATGCGCGTCAGCAGATCCGCATATGCCGGGATGTCTCGTGAAGGGCGCGGCCGGCCGTCCACCGGCACATAACCCGCCAGCCCCGGCCCCAGCCACCGCGGCAACGACTCCCCGAGTTCCCGCACCGCCTGGGCCGTCGAGTCCGCCACGTACGCGACCCCCGCCGCCACGTGCCCGGCCGCCGTCCCCCCGCGCGCCGCGTAGTCCGCGACCAGCGCCGCCTTCTCCGCGTCCCCTATGTGCATGCCGAGCAACATGGGCAGGCCGCGCGCCGCCGCCAGCCCCACCGTCGGCTCCGAGGTGCACGCGACGACCGGCCGCAGCACCGCCTCCGGCACCACCCCGACCTCCCTGAACCGGAAGAACTCCCCGCCGGCCGCCACCGGGCCGCAGGAAAGGGCGTCGAGCAGCACGTCCAGCGACTCCCCGAAGCCCCGCTCGAACCGTTCGGCCCCCGTGCCGAACACCTCCAGGTCCACCCACGGCCCGCCCCTGCCCACGCCAAGCGTGAACCGCCCGCGGGAAAGGTGGTGCAACATCGCCGCCTGCTCGGCCAGCGCCACGGGATGCTGCGTGGACAACACGCTCACGGCCGTGCCCAGCCCGATGCGCGTGGTCCTGCCGGCGGCGACCGCCGCCAGGGTGGTCGCCGACGGGCACACGCCGTAGGACATGAAATGGTGCTCGGCGATCCACGCGTCGTCGAACCCCGCCTCCTCCGCCGCCACGACCAGCTCGACGGCGTCGGACAGCACGCGCCCGGCTTCCTGGCCGGGAAACTGCGCCGCGATCAGAAAAATGCCGATTCGCACCTGATCCATCATGGCGGTCATCCGGAGGGAGCCGCCACCCGGAAGGCCTCACTCCCAGCGAGCCCGCTGCGCCCGCTCACCCGAAGAGCGTCGCCTGCCCCTCCCCCGCCAGCGGATCACGGTGCTGCTTCAGATGCCGCCACTGCGGCAGATCGTCCAGGTAGGACCACGAAAGACGATGGTGCGGGGTGGGCCCCAGCCGGGCGAGGGCCTCCTGGTGCGGCGGCGACGGGTAGCCGGCGTTCTCGGCGAAGCCGTACTCGTCGCAGCCGATCGTCCCCATGTAGGCGTCGCGCCGCACCTTGGCCAGCACGGACGCCGCCGCGACCGAGATGCTCGCGGCGTCCCCCTTGATCTCCAGCCGCACCGGCCAGGGCGGGCCGATGTAGTCGTGCTTGCCGTCGAGGATCACCGCGTCGGGGCGTACGGGCAGCGCCTCCAGCGCCCGGCGGGCGGCCCTGCGCAGGGCCTGCGTCATGCCGAGCCTGTCGATCTCCTCGTGGGTGGCCTCGCCGTAGCCGACTCCGGCCGCCCACGCGGCCAGCTCGGCGGCGAGCGGCGCACGCCTGGCGGCGGAGACCTGCTTGGAGTCCGTCAGGCCCGCAGGCGGCTCGGACAGGTCGGTGACCACGGCGCAGACGGTGACCGGTCCCGCCCACGCGCCCCTGCCCACCTCGTCGACGCCCGCGACCGTGCGGACGCTGTGCTGGGAGAGCAGGAGGTGCTCGATGTCGTACGTCGGCGCCATGGACGCAGACGCTATCGCCTCCACGACCGGCCGGGGGCGGGTCGTGGCCGAACGACGTCTCCCTCGACGAACGACCGGCCGGTGCGCGGTGGTGGCCGAAGCCCGGCGCCTCACTCGCCGAACGACCGGCCGACCACGTCCTTGGTCGAGCGGACCGGCCCGTCGGGCCAGTCGGCGAGCATGTCGTCCTCGGGGCGCCGCCGCTCCGCCGGGCGTACCGGCTCGAGGTCGGCCGCGATGTAGCGGGCGGCCACGTGGATGGCCCGCAGCGTCACCGACACCGACGGCCGGTTGACGCTGGAGCTTCTGGCGACGGCGTGCACGTCGCGGCCCACCGGGTTGCCGGGGAACTGCCGCACGGCCAGCCCTCGCACCCCGGCGGCCAGCGCCAGCGCGGGCACGGCGGCGATGCCGATGCCCTTGGCGACGAGCGACAGGATGGTCCCCAGCCCTTCGAACTCCCACGGCGTCGGCCGGGTGCCGCCCACGTCCACCAGCAGGCGGTCCACGGCCAGCCGCGACGGCTCGCCGTCGGGCGTGGCCATCCACGCCTCGTCCCGCAGCTCGCGCAGGTCCAGCGGCACCTCCGGGTCGGCCAGGCGGTGCTTGCGCGGCACGACGAGCACGAGGGGGTCGCGCAGCAGGGGGAACACCCGCAGGCTGTCGCTGTCACGTACCCGGCCGTACCAGTCGTCCACGAGCGCGATGTCCACCTCGCCCGACTGCACCTCGCGCAGCCCGCGCCCCGACCGGCTCTGCCCCAGCCGCAGCGTGAGCTCCGTGTGGCGGCGCAGCGAGCGCGCGAGCGCGGGCGCGAACGCCACCGCCGCCGTCGGGAACGCGGTGACGACCACCCGTCCCGCCGGTTTGCCCGCGTGCGCGGACAGGTCGGACTCGGCCTCCTCGACCATGGACAGGATGCGCTCCGCGTGCATGACCAGCCGGCGGCCCGCGTCGGTGAGCTCGGCGCTGCGCGCGGTCCTGTCGATCAGCGCCGTGCCGGTCTCGCGTTCGAGCGCGACGAGTTGTTGCGAGACGGCCGAAGGACTGTACCCCAGCGACTCGGCAGTCGCCGAGATACTTCCTCGGCGTGCGAACTCGCAGATCAGCACCAAACGCCGCAATTCCAGCATCAGACTTCCTTATGCCTACCCACGAAAAGCCTCGCTTGTCCTGATGCCTGTTGGCAACCACCCTGGGAACGTGACAAACATGACGGTAACTCTGTCCGCCACTCTGGCGGCGAATGAGGACATCGAACGAAGACGACGCGCCGGGGAACGTGTGCTGCACCTGGCCTTCGGTGAGGCCGGTCTGCCCGTCCACCCGGCGCTGCGCGAGAGGCTGGCCGCCGCATCGGAGCACAACGGCTACGGACCGGTCGCGGGGGCGCCCGGACTGCGGGTCGCGGCGGCGGGCTACTGGACACGACGGGGGCTCATCACCGACCCCGAGCTGATCGTCTGCGGACCTGGCAGCAAGTCACTGCTGTACGGCCTGCTCCTGGCGATCGGCGGAGACATCGTCTTGCCCATGCCCAGCTGGGTCAGCTACGCCGCGCAGGCCGATCTCGTGGGCTCACGCCCCATCCTGGTGCCCGCACCTCCAGGAGAGGGCGGAGTGCCCGACCCCGACCTGGTGGCCGCCCAGGTGCGGCTGGCCAGGGCGCAGGGCAGGACGGTGCGCTCGGTGCTGGTCACGCTGCCCGACAACCCGACGGGACGGCTGGCCACGCCGGCGACCGTGGGCCGCCTGGTGGAGGTCGCCCGCGAGCTCGACCTGATGATCATCTCGGACGAGATCTACCGCGACCTGCTGCACGACCCCGCCCTGCCGTACACCTCCCCGGCCGACCTCGCACCCGAGCGCACGATCGTCACCACCGGCCTCAGCAAGAGCCTGGCCCTGGGCGGCTGGCGGATCGGCGTCGCCCGGCTCCCCGACGACGGTCACGCACTGCGGGCCCGCCTGCTCGCGGTGGCCAGCGAGATCTGGTCGGCGCCCGCGGCACCCGTACAGGAGGCCGCGGCCTACGCCTTCAGCGATCCACGCGAGCTGACCGAGCGCATCACCCGCAGCCGCCGGCTGCACGGCCTGGTCGCGCGGGCCGTGCGTGACAGGTTCCTGGAAATCGGCGCCGACGTGCCCGCCCCGCAGGGCGGCTTCTACCTCTACCCCGACCTCAGCCACCTGAGACTCGGCGGCTCCGCCGAGATCACCAAACTTCTGCTGGAGAACCACGGCATCGGCGTCCTGCCGGGGCACGCCTTCGGCGACGACCCCGCCGCGGCCCGGATGCGAGTGGCGGTGAGCCTGCTCTACGGCGAGTCCGCGCAGGAGCGGCTGACCGCTCTGACCAGCCCCGACCCGCTCCAGCTCCCGTGGATCGCGGCCAACCTCAACCATCTGTCGATGGGACTGAAAGAGCTCTCGCTCGTACGCTCCGCGCAGGCGCCCGCGCTCGTACCCGCCCCCTGCAGCGGCTAGGCGATCCTCTTCCCGACAGCCCCATAAGTCCCGTGAGCCGGTTGCCCCACCCCCCACAAAGGGTCGTCATCCTGCGGAGACACCCCGTCCGCAGCCGCCGGCGAAAGAGTTTCCCGCGTATGAACACCCGCTCATCGTGTGCCCATGCCCGCTCCGGGCTCCTGGCGGATCGCCATGAGGCCGGCAGCGGCCGAGGCGTCCTGATCATCCGTCCGTCACGGCCCCGCCCGAACTTTCTGGGCGGGGCCGGTATTTTTGCCTGCCTGCCGGCGCTCTGTATGACACGCCCCCGCGTGTGCTCGGTGCCGATCTGAGTGTCATACCCAGCCGGCCACCAGCATCCAGGGGCGAGCTCAACGCCTGATCAACGGCGGATCAACGGCCCGGTGAACGATCAGCCGGCATCTAGGTGACGAGCAACGATGGATCTATCATTTGGTAGCAAATCGTTCCATTGGCTTGGAGACAGACGGCATGGCTGGTCAGAGCGTTCCAGGCGAGCTGCGGTTCGCCGTGCTCGGTCCTGTCCGCGCGTGGCGTGATGGCCGGGAACTCGACCTCGGCACCCCGCTCCAGCGTTCCATTCTCGGCATGCTGCTGCTGCGGGAAGGGCACGCGGTCACCCCCAACGAGATGATCGACGCGGTCTGGGGTGAGGACGCGCCGCCGCGGGCCCTGGGCGCCCTGCGCACCTACGTCTCCAGGCTCCGTACGGTGCTCGAACCCGACCGGCCCGCCCGCTCCCGCCCGGAGCTGCTGACGTCGATCGGCAGGGGCTACGCGCTGCGGCTGGCCGGCGACGCGCTCGACCTGACCCGCTTCGAACGCGGCATCCGCGAGGCCGAGTCCGCGCGCAAGGCGGGCAGGCTGTCCGAGGCCGCCAGGGCGCTGCGGGCGGCGCTGTCGTTGTTCGAGGGCGAGCCGCTGGCCGGGGCCGTCGGGCCGTACGCCGAGCACCAGCGCGACCGGCTGGTCGAGCGCCGCATCAGCGTGGTCGAGACGCTCATGGACGTCGACCTGGAGCTGGGCAACCACGCGAAGGTCGTCTCCGAGCTGATCGCGCTGACCGCCGACCACCCGCTGCGCGAGCGGCTGCGGGCCCAGCTCATGCTCGCCTACTACCGCTGCGGCCGGCAGGGTGACGCGCTCAACGTGTTCACCGAGACGCGCGAGGCGCTCGTCGACGAGCTGGGCATCGAACCCGGCCCCGAGCTGACCGCACTGCACCAGCGCATCCTGGCCGCCGACCCCACCCTGGCCGCCGCGCCCGTCCCCGACGACGAGGCGTACGCCGCAGAGCCGCGGGACGAAGAGGAGCCGCAGGCGCTCGACCTGCCGCGCCCGGCGCAACTGCCCGCCGCCGTCAGCGACTTCACCGGCCGCAAGGAGATCGCGGTACGCCTGCGCACGATGGTGTCGGCCGGCTCGCCCGCCCAGTCGTCGCCCGAGGGCGTGCCGGTGGTCGCTATCTCCGGCATCGGCGGCGTCGGCAAGACAGCGCTGGCCGTGCACGTCGCCCACCAGGTCGACGAGGTCTTCCCCGACGGCCAGCTCTACGCCGACCTGCGCGGCTACTCCGGCGAGGCCACCGCGCCCGAGTCGGCGCTCGGAGCCTTCCTGCGCGCTCTCGGCGTCCCGCCGGACGTCATCCCGGAGGGCCTCGCGGAACGCTCCGCCCTCTACCGGTCGATCCTCGCCGAGCGCCGCATCCTCGTGCTGCTCGACAACGCCCGCGACGCAGAGCAGGTCAGCCCGTTGCTGCCCGGCTCCGCGGGGTGCGCGGCCGTCGTCACCAGCCGGGGCAAGCTGGCCGACCTGCCGTCGGCGCGGCTGGTCGACCTCGATGTGATGGAGCCGGACGAGGCCCTGGCGTTGTTCACCGCCGTGGCCGGGGCCGAGCGCGTCTCGGCCGAGCGCGGCGCGGCCATGGACGTGGTGGCCGCCTGCGGGTTCCTGCCGCTGGCGGTGCGGATCGTGGCCGCCAGGCTGGCCGCGCGCCCGTCGTGGACGGTCGCCTCGCTGGTGCCCAGGCTGGCCGACGAGCAGCGCCGCCTCGACGAGCTGCGGGTGGGCAACCTGGCCGTCGAGGCCACGTTCGCGCTCGGCTACGGGCAGCTGGACGCCCCGCAGGCCCGCGCGTTCCGGCTGCTCGCGCTGCCCAACGGCCCCGACATCTCCTTGGGGGCCGCGGCGGCCGTGCTGTCGATGAGCGCGTTCGAGGCCGAGGAGGTGCTGGAGTCGCTCGTGGACGCCAGCCTGCTGGAGGCGCCCGCGCCGGGCCGCTACCGCTTCCACGACCTGCTCAAGCTGTTCGCCAGGCGGGAGCTGGAGAAGACGGAGCGGCCCCAGGCCAGGACGATGACGCTGCGCCGGCTGCTGGGCTTCTACCTGGCCTCCGCCCAGTCCGCGCACCGGCTGGCGTACGAGGGCAGCATGATCTCGGCCAACCTGGTCGTGGTGGGGAGCGGGCGCACGTTCACGAGCGTGGACGAGGCCGTGGCGTGGCTGATCGCCGAGGGCGACTCGTTGTTCGCCGCCATCAACCAGGCCGCCGCGTCCGCGCGTGCCGCCGAGCACCTCCTGCCCGCCGCCGACCTGCTGGTGGCGATGGAGCCGCTGCTGGAGTCGGGCACGCACACGCGCGAGTTCGACCAGAGCACGCGGGCGGTGCTGGCGGCCGCGCTGGCCATGGACGACACCGCGGGCGAGCTGCGTGCCCGTTACGTGCTCGGCCGGGTGCTGTTCGCGGGCAACCGGCTGAGGGCGGCCGAGGAGCACTTCAGGCGCGTGGACGAGCTGTCGCGCGAGCGCGGCGAGATGGTCGTCACCGGTGAGGTGCTGAACGCCCTGGCCGTCGTGGTCGGCAGGCAGCGCCGCCACACGGAGGCGCTGTCCCTGTTCGACTCCGCGATGCGCTTCTACCGCGAGAACGGCGTGCCGGCCGGCGAGGCCCTGGTGCTCAGCTACTCGGCCCGCGACCACCTGGGCCTGGGCCGCCCTGACGACGCGATCGCCGCCGCGGAGAAGGGCCTGGCCATCTTCACCGAGATCGGCAGCGGCGCCGGCACCGCACGCGCCCGCTACCACCTCGGCATCGTGCTCTCCCGGGTCGGCCGGCTCACCGAGGCCGTGCACCACCACGCCGAGTGCCTGGCCTTCTTCCGGGCCAGCAGGCAACGGGTCTGGGAGCAGCGCGTGTGCTCCAGGCTGGCCGAGACCTTCATCGCCGCCGAGCGTTACCCCGAGGCCGTGCGCCACGCCGAGCAGGCCCTCGTGGTCTCCCGCGAGATCGGCCATCCCTACGGCGAGGCGCTCTCGCTCACCGTCCTCGGCAAGGCGCTGCGCGGCCTCGATCACGGGCCCGGCAGCGTGGGGAGGAGTCTCGACTGCCTACGGCAGGCCTTCGAGATCTTCTCCCGGCTCGGCGCTCCCGAGGCCGGCGATCTCAAGGTCCTGCTCGACGGCGCCCCCACCGACGAGCCCGCCGGCATCTCCACTGGCATCACCACTGGCATCTCCACTGGCGCCCCCACTGGCGAGCCCGTCGCCGGGACCGACGGCGAGACCGTCGTCGAGTCCTGAGTACAGCTCGTCGTCCAGACGTGTCATCCACACATGGTTGATCAAGGCTGTCCTTCGGGAGTCACGATGTGCTCGTGATCGACTGAAGTTCGGCCCGGCCGGTCATCCTTCGCCGCCACGCGTCGCTAGGGGGCCCGGTCATCGGGATGCTCCGCGAGGCGGCAGCCGCCTCACATAGACGACCGGCCGGACCTGACACGGCCCTCGAACCCCCCAAGGCCGTGCCTGGCCTCGAGCCTCCACCCGCGGTGTCAACGTCCGATCAATGCCGGATCAAAGCAGGAAGTATCCCTCGGCGATGAGGGGCCTGACCGCGTCGGCGTTGGGGATCTCGCCGTCGCCGACCAGCTCGGCGATCACGTTGAGCAGCGGCCCGAGCGCCAGCTCGCCGTCGCAGACGCCGGCCAGCGCGGCCTCCACCGTGCCGACCTCCCTGGTGCGGCGCAGCCCCTGCGTCTGCCGCAGCACGATGCGGATCGGGTCTTCCGCGCCCGGCAGGCCGATCCGCTCGTCGAGCAGGCCTTCGACGGTACGCGGCCGCGCGGCGTCGAGGTCGCCGGCCCGGTGGGCGGCCGCGACGGCGTCGATCACCGAGTCGACGTAGTCGCCGACCGGAAGGCTGACCTGGTGGGTGAGCTGCTCCACGCGCACGACCGGGTCGAGCGTGCCCGAGTTGCGCATCGTGATCCAGCCGAATCCGATGGCCTCGACCTTGCGCTCCTCGAACCAGGACAACCAGCGGTCGTAGTGTTCCGTGTAGCTCCTGGTGCCCTGCTCGGCGGCGTCCCTGAGCCAGAGCTCGACATATTCGGCGGGGTCCTGCACGTCGCGCTGCGCCACCCAGGCGTCGCAGCCGGTCTCGCGCAGCCAGCCGCCGACGCGGTCGTGCCAGTCCTCGCCCTCGACGTGCAGCCAGTTGGCCAGGAAGTGGGCCTGTCCGCCGGGGCTGAGATGGCGGGGCGTCCCGCGGAGCAGGTCGCGGCAGAAGCCGTCGCCTTCGGCGCCCGACTCGCGGTAGGTCAGCCTCCCCTCCGGGCCGATCACGAACGGCGGATTGCTCACGACGAGGTCGAACAACTCGTCCTCGACCGGCTCGAACATCGACCCGGTGCGCGCGTCCACCTTTGCGACGCCGGACAACTCCCAGCTCAGCCTGGCCAGCTCAAGGGCCCGCGGGTTGAGGTCGGTGGCCACGATGTGCTCGGCCCGCCCGTCCAGATGCAGCACCTGCACCCCGCACCCGGTGCCGAGGTCGAGCGCGCGCCCGACCGGGCGGCGGGTGACGAGCTGGGCCAGGTTGGCCGAGGCGCCGCCGGCCCCCACGACGTGGTCGGGCCGCAGCGCGGGATCGCCCGGCCGGACCTTGCGGTCGGAGACGAGGTAGCCGCCGGTCTCCCAGGGTTGCAGGTGGACCGTCGCGCGGACCTCGTCGCCGTCGGTCTCGACCAGCCCGGACCGCGTGACGGCGGGCGGGAGCGCGCTCGCAGGCACGGGAACGCCGAGCCACCACAACCTGATCAGCGTCGCCAGCGGATCACCGTCGGCGGTGGCGCGCAGCGCCGGGACCAGCTCCTCCCGGGACAGCGCGGAGGCGGCCATCGCGCCGAGGCGCTCGCGTACGCCGTCGATCGTGTAACCGGTCTCCAGGAGGTGATCACGCAGTCGTTCCACAAGTCCATCCTTTCATCGCGGACTCCTACGCATGATCCGATACCGAGAGTGTTCATACTGTTACCGATCCGCCCCGGCACTCTGCCTGCGCCGGTCATCCGGGACGCGATATGTCTAGAGAAGCCAGCGCGTCATCCGGAGGAGCGGACTCATGCTGATCCCCTGTTTGGCCTGCGATTCCCGATTTGTTCCAGACGACTACTTCCGCGCCTGCTCCAGCTACCACCGCGGCATGGACCTGGTCTCGTGGACCTGCCCGCGCTGCGGCAACCGCGACGACCTGCGCGTGCTGCCGGGCGAGCTCGGATTCGGCTATCCGCGTCAGGGCAGGTACGCCGTGCTCGCCCGCGTACGCGTGCCCGGCCTGCGCAGGCGCCGCGGCGACCTGCGGCTCGACATCTCGCTCGGCAGGGGCAGCTGGAGGGTGCCCGCTATTCGGGTCGCTGGCGCAGGCTCTGCCAGGCCGCCTCGCCCAGTCCCCTGATCTCCTCGTCGGTCGGCGTGTGGGCGCCCGCGAACCACAGGCGGCACATCTCCTGTGCGGGCCCCAGCCACAACACGTAGCACATGGTCGGATGGACGGGCTGGAGCAGCCCGTTCTTCATGTGCGGGCGCCACCAGTCGGAGACCTTGCGGAAGAACGCGCGGCGCTCCTCGGCCACCTCGGCGCCGCCGGGCTCGTTCTTGCGGGGCGGCCGCTCGCTGACCAGCAACCTGGCCCGCTCGGGGTGCTCGCCCGCCCAGCGCATGTGGAAGGCCACCACGGCCTCGATGCCGTCGCGGGCGTCCTCGTGGCTGACCAGCTCGGCGAGGAAGGCGCTCTGGTAGGCCGTGAGGATCTCGGCGTACAGCACGCCGAAGACGTGTTCCTTGCTGGCGAAGTGGTGGTAGAAGCTGCCGACGCTCACGCCGCTTTCCTCGCGAAGGCTGGCCAGCGTGGTGGCGGAGACCCCGTCCTGGCTGAACCGGCGGAGGGCACCCTCGATGATGCGGGTCCGGCCGTCGCGTCCGTTCTTGACACTCTTCACGCTGTCAATGGTGTGCCACCAGAACGTTATTCCGCAAATGGCCCGGCCTGATTGATCATAGCGGTCACCGCCACGGACCCGGAGGTGACCGTCATCTGGGCGTCCGGCCAGAGCCTGCGGATGAGCCTGAGCACCCGCCGGTTCTCGCCCAGGACGTCCATCGCCACGGTCTTCGCCCCGCGCACGGCGGCCCGCATCAGCAGCATGTCGACCAGCCGCGGCCCGAGCCCGAACCCCTGCCACCGGTCGGCCACCACCACGGCGATCTCCACGTCGCTGCACTCGCCCCGATAGCTCATGGCGTGGCCGACGATCTCCCCGTCGGCGGTGGTGGCGATGAGGGCGTCGCGGCGTTCGTCCACCGCGAGCAGCGCGCGCACCAGCCCGGCGGCGGGGCTGGCGACGCCGGTGAAGAAGCGGAGCGTCTGCGTGTGCAGCGACAAACCCGCCAGGAAGCGTCTGATCCGCTCCTCGTCGTCAGAGCAGGCCTGGCGGATCTGAGTTCCGTGCATGAACTCAGCCTGCCCTGTCGCTCCTGAGTCTGTCAATTGAACTCAGGTATGATAGGGAGATGAACGTGCCGTCTCGTATGGGTCTCCGAGCGGACAACTGCTCGATCGAGCGCACCCTGGACATCGTCGGGGAGAAGTGGACCTTCCTCGTGCTGCGCGAGGCGTTCAGCGGCGTGCGGCGCTTCGCCGACATGCAGGCGATCACCGGCGCCCCCCGCCAGGTGCTCAGCGCCCGCCTGGCCCGGCTGGTCGACGAGGGCCTGCTGCGCAAGGAGCCCTACCGCGAGCCCGGGCAGCGCCAGCGCGACGAATACCGGCTCACCGACAAGGGCCGCGACCTCTATCCGCTGATGGTCGCGCTCATGCACTGGGGCGACAAATACCTGACAGGCGAAGAAGGACCGCCCGTCCGGCTCACCCACCGCGGGTGCGGCGCCCCCGTCGAGCTGCAGTTCCGCTGCGAGGACGGCCACGAGGTGAGCGGCCCGCGCGAGGTCACGCCCGTCCCCGGCGAGAGCGCCGAACTCAGGAGCGCGTGAGCGGCCCGCCGCAGGTGGCGCCCCTCCTTGCGCCTAGTCTTGAGAGCGTGTACCGGTTCCTGCTGACGCCTCGATGGCTCGCGCTCCACGTGGTGGTGCTGCTGGTCATCCCCGCCTTCGTGTTCCTCGGGCGGTGGCAGTTCGGGCGGTTCGAAGAACGGTCCGCCAACAGCGAGCGGGTCACCGCCAACATCGAGGCCGCGCCCGTGCCGCTGGAGCGGCTGGCGGCCCCCGGCCGGCCGGTCCGCGAGGACGACCGGTTCAGGAAGGTGACGGTGGCGGGCACGTACGACCCGTCCCACGCCCTGGTCGTCCGCCGGCGCCCTCAGGAGGGCAGGCCCGGCTACTACGTCCTGACCCCGCTCGTCACCGGCCCCGGCACGGCGGTGATCGTCAACAGGGGCTGGGTCAAGGCGGGCGCCACCGCCGACACCCCGCCCGAGGTCCCGCCGCCTCCCGCCGGGCAGGTGACGGTCACCGGCCGGGTGCGCCCGGGCGAGACCGAGGAGTCCAGCGGCATCCGCGAGCGCTCAGGGCTGCCTCCTGGCCAGGTGCTGCTGATCGACGTCGACAGGATCGGGAAAGGGCTGCCGTACACGCTGGTGGGCGGCTACGTGGAGCTGACGGAACAGCAGCCGCGGCCGGCCGCGGCGCCCGCCCCGGTGCCGGAGCCCGACGTGGGCGCCGGCGGCGGGCTCAACCTGGCCTACGGCGTCCAGTGGTGGTTGTTCATCGGCATCGCCGTCGGCGGGTGGATCCTGCTGATCCGCCACGAGGTGGCCGAGCGGAGGGCGGCGGCCGCGAAGGGCTCGGAGGGGGCGTCGCAGGCCGAGGAAGCGGAGAGCGCACCCCGCTAAGGTGGTGAAGTGCGGCATATCAAGTTCACCAACCTCTGCAATTTCCGCGACGTAGGCGGATATTTCACGAAAGATGGGCGTGTCGTCCGGTGGCAGCGGCTCTACCGGGCCGACTCCCTCGGCTGGCTGGCGGGCGACGATCTCACGACCTTCCGCGACCTGGGCGTACGCGCCGTCATCGACCTGCGGCACGCGTTCGAGATCGAGAGGTACGGCCGCGTGCCCCGGTCCGACGGCCTGCTCTACCAGAACCTGCCCGTCGAGGGCCGCCGCTGGGACACCGCCACCACCTACGACGAGGAGATCGGCATCGAGCGTTACCTCGCCGACCGCTACCTGGAGGTGACCGAGGACGGCGTGGCGAACCTCAGGACCGCGCTGGAGACCATCGCGCGGGCCGACAACGCCCCCACCGTCATCCACTGCGCCGCCGGCAAGGACCGCACCGGCGTGCTCACCGCGCTGGTCCTGTCGCTGGCGGGGGTCGGCGAGGACGACATCGTGGCCGACTACGCGCTCACCGGGCTGGCCACCGACCGCTTCATCGCCGACTGGGGCAGGAGACACCCGGGAACTTCTCCGTGGCCCGGGTTCGGTCTGGCCCCCGCCGAGACCATGCGGCTCTTCCTGACCGACCTCGTACACCGGCACGGCTCGGTCGAGGCGTACGCCGACCAGGTGCTCGGCCTGGCCCAGGACACCGTCGACGAGCTGCGCGACCACCTGTTGACGGAGGCGCCTTGACACGAGTCGGCTCCCGATGTGTTGATCTCGGAGACCCAACGGATACGTCGCAGCTTGTTCGACGTTATCCCCTCGTCGTACGGTTACGTGCGTGACTACGCCGCTGCTCCCCGACCCAGACCCGAGGCGGCGCGACTACGTGATCATCTCCGCCGACGATCACCTGATCGAGCCTCCCGACCTGTTCGATGACCGGTTGCCGGAGAAATACGCCGAAGTCGCGCCCAAGGTCGTGGAGACGGAGGCGGGTCACCAGGTCTGGCGCTACGGCGGGGCCACCTACCCGTGCGCCGGCATCGACGTCGGCGCCGGGCTGCCGCGCGAGCAGTGGACCCTCGACCCCGTCAGGTTCGACAGCATGCGCCCGGGCTGCCACGACATCGAGGCACGCATCAAGGACATGGACGTCGCGGGCATCTGGGCCGCGCTCTGCTTCCCCGGCATGCTGGCCGGCCAGTCGGGCATGCCGTTCGCCAGGACCCGCGACCAGGAGCTCGGCCTGGCCCTGGTCAAGGCGTGGAACGAGTGGCACATCGATGTCTGGGCCGGCACCTACCCCGAGCGCGTCATCGGCCTGCAGCTCCCGTGGCTGCCCGATCCCGACCTCGCCGCCAAGGAGATCCGCGCCAACGCCGCCAAGGGCTTCAAGGCCGTGGTGTTCCCCGAGTTCCCGACCAGGCTGCGGCTGCCGTCGATCCACTCCGGCCACTGGGATCCGTTCTTCGCGGCCTGCGAGGAGACCGGCACCGTCGTCGCCCTGCACACGGGCGACGCGTCGTGGTCGCCCGTGCCCTCCCCCGACACGCCCCTCGAGGCCATCACCACGCTGATGCCGACCAGCGCCATGTTCGCCTGCGCCGACTGGCTCTGGTCGGGGCTGCCGCTGCGCTTCCCCGCGCTGCGCATCCTCATCGTGGAGGGCGGCGTCGGGTGGCTGCCGATGCTGGCCGAGCGGGCCGACTACGCCCTCGACCACCCGGTCGCCGGTGAGGCGTCATGGGAGGGCGGGCTCAAGCCGAGCGAGGTGCTGCGCCGCAACTTCTTCTTCGGCACGCGCGACGACCACGCGCTGTCGGGAGTGCGGCTCGCCGTCGGCCTCGACCACGTGCTCCAGGAGAGCGGCTATCCCCACTCCGACTCGACCTGGCCCGACACCCAGAAGTCGGTCGCGCACAACCTCGGCACGCTGCCGCCCGCCGACATCGCACGGGTCGCGTACGGCAACGCGGCCCGCCTCTTCGGCCACCCGCTGCCGTCGCGCGCCTGGTTGCGGATGGAGGAGATCTAGGCCTGTTCGAGGCCCTCGACGCGGCCCTGGATGACGCTGCGCTCGTGCTGGACGTAGCGCCCGCTCTCGCCCAGCAGGGAGGCGAGCAGCCACAGGAAGACGCCGAAGTCGTCGGCGACGCCGATCAGCATGAGGAAGTCGGGCAGGACGTCGACCGGCGACAGGATGTAGACCACGCCGAGCGCGAGCAGGCCCAGCTTGCCCTTGCCCATGCCGTCGTACTGGCCGCGCATGACGGCGCCGATCATCCGCGGGATCGCGCGGACCCTGGTCATCAAGGCGGGGGACCCGGGTCTGGTCACCTCGCGGTAGGTCCGCCACGCCGCCGCCGCGCGTGCTGCCTTTGCCATCATGACAACCCCCTACCCGTGGCTCTTCACGACATAACGCGTCGCCGCCGCCACGAGTTCCTGCCGATCAGGCCAGCGCCGCATGCTCGAACGGGCGAGCACGCTCGACCTGCGCGGCCACCCTGACGAGCAGGTCCTCCCGGCCGGCCGCCGCCACCAGCTGCACGCCCACCGGCAACCCCGCCGCGGTCCTGTGCAGGGGCAGCGAGACGGCGGGCTGCCCGGTCGCGTTGACCGGCGAGGTGTAGGCCACGGCGTGCATCGTCCTGCCGAGGCTCACGCTGAGGTCGTTCGGCGGGATCCAGCCCAGCGGGAACGGCGCGACCCCGAGCGACGGCATCAGCAGCAGATCGTGCCCGGCGGCCCACCAGGCGGACATGCGCCGGCGGAAGCCGTCGATCCACTGCGTGGCCAGGATGTGGTCGGCCGCGCTGTGCCCCTGGGCCGCGCCGACCATGGCGGCGTTACGCGGCTCCAGCTCCTCCACGTCCACGGGCCTGCCGCGCGCCGCGCCCAGGCCCGCCACCTGCGCGGCCAGGTGGTCGGCCACGATGGCGCCGAAGTGCCGGGTGAAGTCCGGCTCCGCGAGCGCCTCGGGGCCTCCTGGCGCGACGTCGTGGCCCAGCGACTCCAGCAGCTGCGCGGCCCTCGTGACGGCCTCGGCGACCTCGGGCTCCTCCGGCACGTCGCCCCGGGGATGCGTGGCGAGGAACCCGATCCGCAACCGCCCGGGATCCGCCCCCACCTCCGCGGCCAGCGGGCCCGGCAACGGCGGGGCGTCGTACGGGTCGCCGGGACGCATGCCCGCGACGACGTCCAGCGCCGCCGCCGTGTCACGCACGCTCCTGCTGACGAACCCGGGGCACGAGAACCCGCTCCACCCCTCTCCCATGGCCGGGCCCAGGCTGACCCGCCCGCGCGTCGGCTTGAGCCCCACCAGGCCGCACATGGACGCCGGGATGCGGATCGAGCCGCCCCCGTCGCTGGCGGTGGCCAGCGCCACCATCCCGGCCGCCACCGCCGCCGCCGAGCCGCCGCTCGACCCGCCCGCGGAGTACGCCGGATCGTACGGGTTGCGCGTGGGCCCGAACGCCAGCGGCTCCGTGGTGATCGTGGAGCCGAACTCCGGGGTGTTGGTCCGCCCGAGCACGACGAACCCGGCCTCGCGCAGGCTGACGACGCCGTACCCGTCGGGGACGTCCACGGCGCCGTCGAGCACCGAGGAGCCCGCGCTGTACGGCTCCCCCGCCTGCCGCCAGCCCAGGTCCTTGAGCAGGATCGGCACCCCTCTGAAGGGCGCTTGCGCAGGAATGGCGTCGATCTCGGCCAGCGCGCGTTCGAAACGGCGGTGGATGACGGCGTTCAGCTCGCCGTCGCGGGCCTCGATGCGGGCGATCGCGGCCTCGGCCAGCTCGCGCGCCGAGACCTCTCCCTCCCTGACCGCCCGGGCCTGGGCGACCGCGTCCAGCCTCAGTACGTCGTCCACGTCGCCTCCTACGCCCGGGGAGCCAGGTCGCGCACCGCCTGGTCGATGGAGACCTCGCCGCCGGGGATGGGGGCGAGGACGGGGGTGTCGAGCCCGTTGTCCACGTACTGCTGGATCCTGGCGCGACAGGTGGCCGCGTCGCCGTGCACGACGAGGTCGTCGACCACCTCGTCGGGGATGGCCTTCAGCGCGGCCTGCCGGTCGCCGGCCGCCCAGGCCTCGTGCATCGGCCGCAGCGTCTCGCCGCGCCCCAGCCAGTCGTGGAAGGCGGCGTAGACCGGGACGGTCAGGTAGCCGGCCAGCATCCGCCTGGCCATCTCGCGCACCTGGGCGGCGTCCTCGCTCACGCAGACGAACAGGCGGGCGATCAGCTCGGTGCCGGGGCCGATCTCGGCGCGCACGCGGCGTACGTCCTGTGGGGAGAGCCAGTTGGTGATGGCGCCGTCGGCCTCGGCTGCGGCCAGCCGCAACATGCCCGGCCGCAGCGCCGCCAGCACGATTCTCGGCGGCGCCTTCGGGGCCCGCTCCAGCCGGAACCCCTTGATCTCGAACGTCTCGTACGCCTCCGAGACCTTCTCACCGGCCAGCGCCCTCTTGAGGAACCGCAGGGTGTCGCGGGTGCGCGCGTACGGCTTGTCGAAGGTGCCGGCGTTCCACCGCTCGACGATGGCCGGGGAGGACGCCCCGATGCCCAGCACGAACCGTTCGGGCGCGAGATCGGCCAGCGTGGCCGCGGACATGGCCAGCAGCCCGGGACCGCGCGTCGAGACGGGCACGATGGCGCTGCCCAGCCTGATCCCCGGCGCCCACTGCGCGGCCAGCGCCAGCGGCGTGAACCCGTCGACGCCGTTGACCTCGGCCGACCAGGCGTCGGTGTAGCCGAGACCGGGCAGCTGCGCGATCAGCTCCTGCGACCGCGCGAGCGAGCGGTCGTAGAAGGGAATGGTCATGCCCCACTTCTGCGTCATGCACGGCCTCCGGCTCGGTTCCGCCCGCGGTTGGACGCTGGCCGGTCAACCCTACCAACCGCTCGGTATGGGAGGCTAGGCGCGGAGTTCGTGGACCGCCGCGATGAAGTCCTTCGTGATCCCCCGCAGCCCCGGCAGGTGCGACAGCCCGACCAGCCGGTCCACCAGCGGCACCGTGACCTCGATCAGCCGGTACGTACGCGCGCACCCCGGCGAGGTGTCGTGCACCCAGAACAGCACCATCCCCATGGACAACAACCACAGCAGCTCGGGCAGCTCCTCACGCAGCTCCGCGTTCATGCGGTCGCGCGACCCCTCGACGACCTGGCGGTAGATCGCGATGGACGCCTCCCGCGCCGGGGACGACTGCTCGCTGAACGGGCTCAGCGGGTTGGTCGGCTCGGCCGCGTGCTTGAAGAACTTCACGGCGAACTCGTGGTAGGGCTCGGAGACGCGTACCCACTCGCGCAGCACCCCGCTCAACCGGGCCGCGAACGCCTCCTCGGTCGCCAGGAACTCCATGCAGGCCTCCTCGTGCTCGGCCTGGGCGCGGTCGTAGTACGCCTGGATCAACGCCTCCTTGCTCTCGAAGTAGTAGTAGGCGTTGCCCACGGACACCCCGGCCTCCGCGGCGATGGCGCGCATGGTGGTCGCGTCGAAGCCGCGCTCCCTGAACAGCCGCAACGCCGTCTCGACGATGAGCTCCCGGGTGCTCTCCGATCCGCGGTTTCGGGCTTCGGGCACGTTCGTCACTGTACGTCGGGAAAGCTGGTTAGGTCATGGAGCCGCACGGTGATCGCCGATCCACGGCAAAGTTGCATCCGCGGCATGAGTTATCTCCTGTGAATGGTGGGATTGTCGTTTCAGGCGGAAGGGCTATTTCCGCGAAAAGGCATCGACATGTGGATACGTGGAACAGTGCGCCTCATCGTAGTCGCGCTCCTCGGCATAGAGATCACCATCATCGCGCTGGCCTCGGCCGCCTCCGCCGCCACCCACCCCGATGGGGAGCGGACAGGAAGCGGCCCCAACGAGGCCGGGCCCGGCGGGTGGGAGGATCCCCTCCCGCAACCGTTGGGGGCAGCCATGGCGGAGACGCAGTCCAGCGCCTCCGAGAACTGGCCGCTTCCCGCCGGCCCCTGGGCGCGCGAGAACATGATGAACCGTGACGATCTGGCGGCCCTGCGCAACTGGCCGCTGGACGACCTGCGGTGGCTCACGGAAGGCAGGCAGGCGCCGGACACCACACACGCGCAGCCGTGGCCGGCCCAGCCGCGGGCGAACCTGTCGCCCGCCGAACGCCGGCCACAGGCCGCCAAGGCACGAAAACGCACCAAGGTGGCCAAGAAGCGCCACACACGGCGGCACAAGGCTCACAAGCGCGCCAGCGTGGACCTGGCACGCGTGATGCCCCGGCAGGCGGCCGCGCAGCTGACCCACGCCACCGCCGCCGGCTGGCTGCGGAGCTCGGGCCTGCGTACGAAGTCGACCGGCAACTGCACGAGCAAGCACCGGCGCCACTGCACCTCGTTCGACTCCGTGCGTGCCGGGACCGTCGCCGGCATCATCCAGCTGAAGCGCGAGAGCGGCTGCCCGGTCATGGTGACGGGCGGCACGGAGACCGGCCACGCGCCGGGCCAGTACAGCCACGGCAACGGCTACAAGCTGGATATCTCACACAACTCTTGCATCGACCGGCACATCAAGAAGGTCAGCGACCGGGCCGGAGTCCGCAGCGACGGCGCCCGGCTCTACCGATCCGGATCAGGCACCGTCTTCGCCGACGAAGGCGACCACTGGGACATCCTTTTCCGGTGACGTGCCCTGCGGCGGACGCCGTGCGGCACCCACGGCGTCACACCACATCATCCGGTCACCTCTCGGACGCGACCAGCTCGGCGATCTCCGCCGCGTTCAGCGCCGCCCCCTTGCGCAGGTTGTCTCCGCACACGAACAGGTCGAGCGTGTTGGGGAAGTCGACCGCCTGGCGGACACGGCCGACGTAGGTCGGGTCGTTGCCCACCACGTCGAGCGGCGTCGGGAACACCCCGCCCGCCGGGTCGTCCATGAGGACCACCGTCGGCGCCGCCTCCAGCACGCGATGCGCGTCGGCCACCGTGATCTCGCGCTCGAACCGCGCGTGCACGGCCAGCGAGTGAGTCGTGATCACGGGAACGCGCACGCAGGTCGCGGAGACCTTGAGCTCGGGGATGCCGAGGATCTTGCGGGACTCGTTGCGGAGCTTGAGCTCCTCGGAGGCCCAGCCGCCGTCCTTGTAGGAGCCGGCCCACGGAACCACGTTGAACGCGACCGGCGCCGGGAACGGCGACTCGCCGGGCAGCTTGTCGGCCAGCACCCTGCTCACGTCACCGGCCACCTGGCCGAGGCTGCGGTCGCCCGCCAGGGCCTCGACCTCGTCGTAGAGCCGCGCGGAACCGGCCACGCCGGCGCCCGACACCGCCTGGTAGGAGGCGACGACCAGCTCGGTGAGCGTGAACTCGGCGTGCAGCGCGCCCATGGCCGCCATCATCGACAACGTCGTGCAGTTGGGCGTGGAGATGATGTTGCGCGGCCGGTTGCGCGCGTCGAGCGGATTGACCTCGGGCACCACCAGCGGCACGTCGGGCTCCATGCGGAACGTGCCCGACTTGTCGATCACGACGGGGCCGCGGGCGGCCGCGATCGGCACCCACTCGGCCGACACCTCGTCGGGCACGTCGAAGATGGCCACGTCGATGCCGTCGAAGACCTCGGGCGCGAGCGCCTGGACCACGACGTCCTCGCCGCGTACGCGCAGGACCTTGCCCGCCGAACGGGCCGAGGCGACGAGACGGATCTCGCCCCAGATGTCCTCACGCGTCGACACGATGTCGCGCATCACGGTGCCCACGGCGCCGGTCGCGCCGATCAGGGCCAGGTTGGGCCTGCTGCTCATCGTCCGGTTCCTCCATACACCACGGCTTCGACCTGGTCGGCGTCGAGATCGAAGGCACGGTGGGCGGCCCCCACGGCCGCGTCGACACCGTCCTCTCCGACCACGACAGAGATGCGGATCTCCGACGTGGAGATCATCTCGATGTTGACCCCCGCGTCGGCGAGGGCCGCGAAGAACGTCGCCGTGACGCCGGGGTGCGAGCGCATGCCCGCTCCGATCAGCGACACCTTTCCGATCTGGTCGTCGAAGAGCAGCGACTCGTAACCGATCCGCTCCTGGATCTTCTTCAGCGCCGTCAGCGCGGCCTGGCTGTCGGCCGTGGGCAGCGTGAAGGAGATGTCGGTGCGACCGGTGGCCGCGGCCGAGACGTTCTGCACGATCATGTCGATGTTGATCTCGGCGTCGGCCAGCGTTTTGAAGATCGAGGCAGCCTCGCCGACCTTGTCGGGCACCCCGACAACAGTGATCTTGGCCTCGCTCCGGTCGTGCGCGACGCCGGAGATGATCGGCTGCTCCATCTCGGTTCCTTCGTTGTAAGGGTCGGAGACGACCCACGTGCCTTCCTTGGTGCTGAACGAGCTGCGTACGTGGATCGGCAGGTTGAAGCGGCGAGCATACTCGACGCAGCGCAGGTGCAGGATCTTCGTCCCGCAGGCGGCCATCTCCATCATCTCGTCGTAGGAGATCCTGGGGATCTGCCGCGCCGCGGGCACGATGCGCGGGTCGGCGGTGTAGACCCCGTCGACGTCGGTGTAGATCTCGCACACGTCGGCCTCGAGCGCCGCCGCCAGCGCCACCGCCGTGGTGTCGGAGCCGCCGCGACCAAGCGTCGTTATGTCCTTCGTGTCCTGCGAGACACCCTGGAAGCCGGCCACGATCGCGATGTGGCCCTGGTCGATCGCCTCGCTTATGCGGCTCGGCGTCACGTCGATGATGCGCGCCTTGCCGTGGACCGAATTGGTGATCAGACCCGCCTGCGAGCCGGTGAACGAGCGGGCCTCGTGGCCGAGGTTGGCGATCGCCATCGCCAGCAGGGCCATCGAGATGCGCTCGCCCGAGGTCAGCAGCATGTCGAGCTCGCGGCCAGGAGGCAGCGGCGACACCTGCTCGGCCAGGTCGAGCAGCTCGTCCGTCGTGTCGCCCATCGCGGAGACGATCACGGCCACGTCGTTGCCGGCTTTTTTCGTCGCGACGATCCGTTGCGCGACCCGCTTGATGCAGGACGCGTCGGCGACGGACGAACCACCGTACTTTTGCACAACGAGGGCCACAAGAAGTCTCCCGGTCTGGACTATGAGCTGCCAGTCTACTGAAGCCGTCTCATGCGCCCGATGGGCCATACCCCTCTGTGGATGTTCCTCAGACCGCGGTGGTCTCCTCCGCCACGTCGAGCCGCGAGTGCGCGGCCAGCGCCTGCAGCGCCCTCATGGCGGCGCCCGCGTGGTTGCCCCAGGTGTTGAAATATGAGTATTGCCACCACCAGAGCGCCTCGTGCGGGCGGCCCGCGTGGTAGTGGCGCAACCCGTGGATGAGGTCGGCGGCGACCGCGGTCAGGTCATCGGAAAGCCGGTAGGGGGTGACCACCGTGTCCTTGTAAGGGTCGAACACCTCGGCGTAGTCGTCGACCGCCTCAAGCCGCTCGGCCAGCGCCGTGCGCACGCCGTCTATGTCGGGGTCCTCGCTCATCGGCGGCTCGTAGTTGCCGGAAAGGATCACGTCACGGTTGGCGCCGAGCTTGGCTCCCGCGAGGCTCACCTGGGCGACCTCCACCAGCAGCAGCGACCAGATGGCGTCACCGCCCTCGCCGCCCGCCACCCTCGTCAGCCCGTCGACGTAGTCTTGTGCGTGCCCGGAGATCTCTTGCGCCAGCACGCTCCACTCGTCAGACATCCAGCAGCCTCCGTCCTTCGAACGCGCGGCCCAAGGTGACCTCGTCGGCATATTCGAGGTCACCGCCCACAGGCAGACCGCTGGCCAGTCGTGTCACTTTCACACCCATCGGCTTGACCAGACGGGCGAGGTAGGTCGCCGTCGCCTCCCCCTCCAGGTTGGGGTCGGTGGCGAGGATGAGCTCGGTGACGCGACCGTCGGCCAGGCGCGTCATGAGCTCACGAATGCGCAGGTCGTCGGGGCCGACACCGTCGATCGGGCTGATCGCGCCCCCGAGCACGTGGTAGGTGCCGCGGAACTCGCGCGTCTTCTCGATCGCCACGACGTCCTTGGGCTCCTCGACCACGCAGATCACGTGGGTGTCGCGGCGCGCGTCGCGGCAGATGCGACACTCCTCCTCGGAGGCCACGTTTCCGCACGTGCGGCAGAAACGGACCTTCTCCTTGACCTCCAGCAACGCGTGCGCCAGCCGTTTGACATCGGCCGGGTCGGCCGCCAGCAGGTGGAACGCGATCCGCTGCGCGCTCTTGGGACCGACACCGGGCAACAGCCCCAGCTCGTCGATCAGATTCTGGACGACCCCTTCGTACATGCCTAGAACCCTGGCAACTGTCCGAGGCCGCCGCCGCCCAGCCCCTGCGCGAGCGGGCCGAGCTTTTCCTGCTGCAGATCGGCGGCCGCGCGCACGGCGTCGCGGACGGCCGCGATCACCAGGTCGGCGATCGTGTCAGCGGTGTCCTGCGCGTCGCCGGCGTCGATCACGCTCGGGTCGATCTTGAGCTCGAGCAGCTCGCCCGAGCCGTTGACGACGGCGGTGACCATGCCGCCGCCTGCTGAGCCCTCGATCTGCGCATCGTTGAGCTCCTGCTGGGCGCTCACAAGCTGCTGCTGCATGAGCTGTGCCTGCTCCAGCAGCTGCTGCAGGTTGACATCCCCTGGGTTCACCGTCGTGCGCTCCTCGTGGCTCCGCGTTCTTGACTGCCACGAGCCTACGGTGTTTGGGCGGCGTCATGTACTGGTGGCGGCCCCATGTTTCGTCCCGGGGCCCCTGCCCGGATGATCCGCTCGCTGTCCGGCGTGTCCCCTGACGGGCGTTCATTGATGCTTCCGGCGAGTCCGGCCGGGTCTCAGGCCCCCCTCCAGCGTCCGAGACCCGGCCTCACGCCGGCGAACCGACGCGCTGGCCGGGAACGCTACTGAGGCGAACGTTGCGTACAGGTTGCGTCTATTTGATCACTCTGTGCAATCCTCACGAACGGCTTGCGCGAAGGGCCTTCAAGACGGATAGTCAAGCTGACTACTTGGAGTGACCGATGAGTTACGCCTATCTTGACGAATACTCCCGCGCCCTACGTGGGGCACACGAAGCGGTGGCGACCGGCCAGGACTGGCCGGAGTCCCCACGCCGTCTGATCGCGGCATCATGGCGTCGCTCCCTCGAAGCCCACATCGACCCGGAGGGGTCGAACGCGCCCCCCGTCTTAGACCCCTCCCACATCGAGGACGTCCGCCAGGCCCACCCGCTGCGGCCCCTCCTCCCCCTCCTCGTCCAAACCCTGTCCGGCCTGGCCGACGAGATCGACCACGTGATGGTCGTCACCGACGACGACGGGCGCGTGCTGTGGCGACGAGGCAACCCGGCCGTCATCCGTCGCGCGGACCAGATCGGCCTCGCCGACGGCCACCAGTGGGCCGAGCACAACGTCGGCACCAACGGCATCGGCACCGCCCTCGCGATCCGCCGGCCCATGCACGTCTACTCCGAGGAGCACCTCATGCGCGTGCTCCACGTCTGGTCGTGCAGCGCCGCCCCGATCAGCGATCCCGACTCCGGCCAGATCATCGGCTGCGTCGACGTCAGCGGCACCGCCCGCACCCTTCACCCCGCCACCGTCGCCATGGTGGCCGTCACGGCCAAGCTCGCCGAATCCCAGCTCGCCCTGCGCATGTACGAACGCGACGAACACCTCCGGCGCCGCTACGAAGCACTGCGCGGGCGGCCCGGCATCCTGCTGTCGTCCACCGGCCGCGTCATCTCCGGCGACCCGTCGGGCTGCCTGGGCAAGCGCGTTCCCCTCGGCAGCCAGACCCAGCGCATGCTCCTCAAAGACGGCTCCGTCGCCCTGTTGGAGCCCTTCTCGAGCGGATTCCTCCTGCGTCCCTCGCCGGCCACCACGCCGCCGCCCCTGACCATGACGTTCCTCGGCGCAGGCACGCCCACCGCCACCTTCGACGACCACGAACGCCCCCTGTCGCTCCGGCACGCCGAGCTCCTCGCCCTCCTCGCGCTCCACCCCCACGGGCTGACGGCCGAGCAACTGTCGTTCCTGCTCTACGGCGACGACGGCAACCCCGTGACGATCAGGGCGGAGATCCACCGGCTGCGGGCCCAGTTCGGGAACGCGATCGCGGCAAAACCGTACCGGCTGACCTGCCCGATCGAGGCCGACTTCCTGGAGTTGCGCCGCCACCTCGCCGCGGGCGACCCGACCTCGCTGGCCCGTGCCTACAACGGCCCCCTGCTGCTGCGCTCGGAGTCACCGGAGATCCGCAGGGAACGCGACGAGCTGGAGGCCCAGGTACGGGCCTGCCTGCTTCGGCGCGGCACACCCGACGACCTTTGGACGTACGCGCAGACCTGCAACGGGCGCGACGACTACGAGGTGCTCGAACGCCTCGCCGCCCTGCCCCCCACCGACTCGCGCTCCGCCGCCGCCCGCGCCCGCCTCCTCCTCTGACCCCCTGCGTCTGCCCCGCCCTCCGTGCCGCGGGTCAGCCATCCGTGCGCCGAGGTGTGCTCAGAGGTCAGGTGTGGTCGATCTCACCGATCACCTGGGCGCCGAGCTCGCGCTGCAGCAGCGCCATGCCCGAGACCGAGTCCACATCGGCGTCCGCGTCGTTGAGCGGGTCGACCTCGTCGGCGTCCGGGCCCTTGGAGCGGCCGGGGACCGCGTCCGGCCACGCCGCGGCGCCGCCACGGGGGGAAGGGACGCGAGGACCGGCCTGCGCGGCGGCCTTGGCCGCTGACCGAGCCGCCGCCAGCCCGGTGCCTGCCGCCCCACCAGGTGAACCCGCCGGCCGGACGGCCGCGACCGTACGGGTGGGGTCGGGGGTCGGAGGCGCGCCGGGGGCGAGGTCGTCAGGAGCGTCCGGCCACGACTCGTCGGTGGTCGGGGGGCCGGGAAGGGCGGACGAAGGGCCCGCCGGAGGTTGGCCGGGATCCTGCGCCGCGGCTCCCTGGTCGTCGTGGGAGGCGCCGTCGGACGAGCCGTGGGAGGCGCCGTGTGATGACGTACGGCCCTGGGAGCCCTGCGTGCCGTGGGACGCGGCAGGTGCGGCCGGCGCCCCCTGCGGACCGGCCGGCCCCTGGCCACCGCCATGAGAGGGCTGCTGCGGACGTGCGGGACCGCGCTGGGCGGACGGGGCAGGAGACCCGCCGACGACCGCCTCGACCCGCCACGTGCCACCCAGCACGTCGCCGAGCGCGGCGGCCACGACGGCGTCCTTGCCGCCGCCCGTGAAGTTCTTCATCGCACCGACCTGCGTGAAGCCGAGCGTCACCAGGTTGCCCTCCACGCCGACCACCTGGGCGTTGGTGCTCACGTTGGCCCAGACGACGATGCTGCGCTGCTTGAGAGCGGCCAGCACGCCGGCCCACTGCGCCTGGATCGCGCCCGGTCCCCCTGCGGCGGGAGCGCCCTGGGACCCGCCCGAGGCCGGAGCGTCCTGGGCACCGTCTCCGGCACCGGCTGACGGCTGGGCGGCGTACGCATCGCTCCCTGCCTGTTGCCCTCCGCCCGCACCGGGACGAACGGGCGTGGGCCAGTCATCCCCGGCGTTCGGCGAGGGGGCGGATGGCTGGGCCGCCTCTGTACCGCCCGGCCCGGCGCCCTCGCCGACCGGCGAAGCAGCGACCCGACCATGGCCCGCGACCTCGGGGACACCGGGGCCCGCCGGCGTAGCAGGACCCGCGGGCGTACCGGAACCTCCGGAGATGCCGCGCCCGGCCGGCGGAACCGACGCGGCTCGGGCGGCCATCTGGGCGACCGCGCCGCCGCGTTCGAGGCGTTCGAGGCGGGCGAGCAGCGCCTCCTCGCCCTGCGCCGCGCCAGGCAGCAGGACCCGCGCGCACATCAGCTCAAGCAGCAGGCGCGGCGAGGTGGCGCCACGCATCTCGGTGAGACCGGCGTTGAACACCTCGGCGGCGCGCGTCAGCTCGGCCGGCCCCATCGAGGCGGCCTGCTGGACGAGACGCTCCAGCTCGTCGGCCGGCCGGTCGAGCAACCCGCTCGACGCCGCCTCGGGAACGTTGGCCAGAATCACCAGGTCGCGGAAGCGTTCGAGCAGGTCGGAAGCGAAGCGGCGCGGATCGTGGCCGCCCTCGATGACCCGGTTGACCGTGTGGAACACCTGGCCGCCGTCACGGGCCGCGAACGCGTTGACGACCTCGTCGAGCAGATCGCCGTCGGTGTAGCCGAGCAGGGAGACGGCCTTGGCGTAGGTGATGCCGTCGTCGTCGGCCCCGGCGAGAAGCTGGTCGAGGATCGACAGCGAGTCACGCGCCGACCCGGCGCCCGCCCTGACGACCAGCGGCAGCGCCGTCGGCTCGAACGGCACGCTCTCCGAGGTGAGGATCTCCTCCAGCAGCGCGCGCAACGTCGCGGGCGGCATCAGCCGGAACGGGTAGTGGTGCGTGCGCGACTTGATCGTCCCGATGACCTTTTCCGGCTCGGTCGTCGCGAAGATGAACTTCAGGTGCGGCGGAGGCTCCTCGACGAGCTTGAGCAGCGCATTGAACCCCTCGCGGGTCACCATGTGCGCCTCGTCGATGATGTAGATCTTGTAGCGCGCGGAGACGGGGGCGAAGAACGCCCGCTCACGCAGGTCGCGCGCGTCGTCGACGCCACCGTGCGAGGCCGCGTCGATCTCGATGACGTCGAGGTGGCCCGGGCCCGTGGGGGCGAGCGCGACACACGACTCGCAGGCGCCACAGGGGTCGGGCGTCGGACCCTGCTCGCAGTTGAGAGAGCGGGCCAGGATGCGGGCGCTGGAGGTCTTGCCGCACCCACGAGGACCGCTGAACAGGTAGGCGTGGTTGATCCGGCCCGTACGCAGGGCCTGTCGCAGCGGATCTGTGACGTGTTCCTGACCCTTGACCTCGGCGAAGGTCCCGGGTCGGTACTTGCGGTAAAGCGCAAGGCTCATGCGACCATCCCGCCTGCGAGGGGGCTCTCAACGAAGAGACCCCCCGCACACCCGCCAGAGCCCGCTTATCCTTGCTGCCTTCCGGCCCTGGGGAGGTTCACAGGATGACGCCGCGCGAGGGGTCCGTTGACAGTCTAGCCGCATGCCGCAGTGCTCGCTCCATCCCCGCAGGCTCGGAGAGAAACGTGGTCTCCGTACCCCTCGGAGTCAGGTAAGCTCGTCCGCGGAGGATTCGCCTAGTGGCCGAGGGCGCACGCTTGGAAAGCGTGTAAAGGGCAACCTTTCGGGGGTTCAAATCCCCCATCCTCCGCGCCTGGTTGAGGCAGTAAACGCGAAGGGGCCGACCCCATCCAAGTCGGCCCCTTCGTCGTGTCCAGTCTCAGTTGGCCTCTTCGGAGGGCTCGTCTCCCTCCTCCCAGAGGAGGTCACCAACCTGCTTGGCCACTGTGCTGCATTCCCTCCGGTGTGAACTGGCCGGTGTACTCGGCCAATGTCGTTCTTGCGCTCCAGCCCCGGCAACAGTCCCTCGATGCACGCGCGAGCCCGCCACCGTGCCTCGCGACGCTTGAACGACCAGCCACCAGCGCGAACGCACGATCCAGACATGCAGACGAGCGGCATCGAGATGTTCTCCCCTGCGCCGGCCGGGACTGGCGACTTCACTGATTCGGCGACCACCTGGGGCTTTCTAGCGTGAGTGACGAACATCGTCGACCCCCGCGGCCGTCGCCGCCGTCGTGGCGCTCCGCCACCTGTGTCAGGTTCCTCCCACCGGCTGAGAAAGGAACTCACCATGGTGTCCATCCGTCGTGCGACCGCCGCTGACGCGGCGACCGTCCATGGCATGATCTGCGAGATCGCCGAGCATCAGAGCCAGCGCTCCGCGATCACTTTGACCGTCGAACGGCTGAGAGAGCTGCTCACCCGACCCGAGATCACCTATCTGATCGCGGAGACGGACGGGCGAGCGGTCGGCTACGTGTCCTGGCTCCAAAGGATCAGCCTGTGGGCGGGCACGGACTATCTCGCGCTGGACGACCTCTACGTACGCGCCGGCCAGCGTGGCGACGGGGTCGGGGAGCAGCTGATGCGCGCCGCCGCGGAGGCCGCGGACGGCATGGTCATCCGCTGGGAGGTCGCCACGGCCAACGTGGGGGCACAGCGGTTCTACCAGCGCATCGGAGCCGACCTGTTCACCAAGGTGATCTGCCGGTGGCAGGTGGCGGAGCCGGTGACTTCGGGGCCGAGAGCCCGCACTCGGCCGGCGAGGAGTGAGGTTGTGGAGCTGCGTCGGGCGAGAGATGAAGACGCGCCGGCGGTCGCCCGCATCTGGCACGAAGGGTGGGGCGACGGGCACCGGGGAAACGTGCCCGACGAACTCGCCGCGGTCCGGACCCCGGAGTCGTTCGGGGAACGCGCCGCGCGACGCGTCGGGGACACGGTCGTCGCGACCGTCGAGGGTGCCGTGGCCGGGTTCGTGATGGTGACCGAGGACGAGGTGGAGCAGGTCTACGTGGCCAGGCGACACCGGGGCACCGACGTGGCGACCGCGCTGCTGGCCGAGGCGGAACGCCGTGTCGCGGCGAACGGTCACTGGCGGGCCTGGCTCGCGGTGGTCGCCGGCAATGTCCGGGCCCGGAGGTTCTACGAGCGCAAGGGGTGGGTCGACGAGGGTCCGTTCGACCACCTCGCACCGAGCGCGGACGGGCTCATCACCGTCCCGGCGCATCGCTACGTGAAAGTCCTCGGCGGTCCGGGGGACGACCGGGCCGAGGGCTGAGTTCCGCAGCAGGGCGCCCGTACCGGGCGGTGAGCGACCATGGGTCGGCCCGTGCAGCATCCGGCTCTCGGACCACGGCATGCCGGCCCTGCCGCGCCTGTCCGACATTTGCAGCACGACCCACCGGCCTGCGGCAGCAGCGCGACCTCGCCCACCGGCTCATAACCCGCGTCCACCACGGCGGCGCGCGCCCTTCTGCCGGGGCCGGGGCTGGTGCAGAGACACCTCCGTCGCCGACACCCAGTGCCTACGCCCTGTCGACGCGGCAGGGCGAACGCCGTCTGATCGGCGTTATACGCCGGTGGTGCCGTCGATGCGCTCCCGGAGCAGGTCGGCGTGGCCATTGTGGCGGGCGTACTCCTCGATCATGTGAACGTAGATCCAGCGGAGGCTGACGTCCTGTTCCATGAAACGACCGGTGTCGGCCAGAGCGCGGTCGGCGCAGTGCTCGCGGGCATGGGCGATCTCCGCGCGCCAGGTGGCCAGAGCGTCGGACAAGGTGGCGCCCTTCGCCAGCTCAAAGCCGCCGTCGGGGCCACGCGGGTCAGCTTGCGGGTCGTAGATGGGCGGGGCTTGTTCTCCGGCGAACACGCGGCGGAACCAGCTCCGCTCCACCTCTGCCATGTGCTGGACCAGGCCGGTTACCGTCAAGCCGGACGGTGGCACGGATGCTACGGAGGCCTGCTCGTCGTCCAGGCCCTCGCACTTCATGGCGAGTGTTGTGCGGTGAAAGTCAAGCCAGCTTTCGAGCGTGGTGCGCTCGTCGGCGTTCAGGGGCGGCATGGGACGTTCGCTGGGACTCATCAGTAGATTATCGCCAGCGGCCACAACGTTCGGTACGCAGGGCTCGCGTAAGGGCGAACGTCGCCTGATGCGGCACTTCGGTGAACCGGTGGCGGGCGGACAACGTCATCAACGGTGTGAGACCCATCCACTGGACTGGCGTGGTCGCAGCGGCGGTCCTGCTTCTCGCGGCGGTCGTCCTGAGCCGGGGCAGGGTCGGCGAGCCTGTGCCACCGGTGCCGGCTTCGTGTCCGCAGCGATGGGAAAGCAGCGAGATCGGCCACTGGGTTCCAGCGGCCGCCGATCTCGACGGGGTTGAGGACTCGCTCGTGCCCGGTAGACCGACAAGCGCGTTGATCTGCTCCTACCCCGGTCAGATCTCGAGACCGGGCGGGGGGTCGCTCGCCGGATCACGGATCTTGACCGACCAGGCCAAGTCGATGGCCCACGACCTGGGATATCTTCCTGTCACCACCGACCGTGTCGGAAAGATGTGCACGCTGGTGGGCGGCCAGATGACCAACTACCTCATCCGGTTCGCCTACCCCGATCGCCAGGCGCTGTGGGTGGGCAGCGCCGAAGAGGTCAACTCCTGCGTCACGACCACCAACGGCACAGTCGTCAGCAATTCATACATCGGGCCCAGCATCACCGCCGCCTACCGCACCGGGACCTGGACACTCCTCCCGCCCAAGGACCCCTGCGACCCGGCGACCGGGCGGCGGGGACAGGATGAGCAGATGGTGCCCGATGGGGCGATCAAGGTGCTGGTCTGCCGGGATAAGCAGAGCGGGAGCGCTACACCGCACCCATCTGACGGGGTGCAGCATGGGCAGCAGCAGGCGCGCGAGTTGGCGGCGGAGCTGAACTCGCTGAAGGCCGAGCCGGGCGGGAACACGTGCAGGGAAACCGGCGATGGACGACGGGAAATGTTCCTTCTGCACTTCGGCTACGCGGAGGGACCGCCGGCCTGGGTGCGGATCCTTTCCCGTTGCAGGCCCTCGGTGAACAACGGGGTGCTCGTGGGAGATCTGAACGATGCGCTTCTTGATCGAGTCAGCCGACTGGCGCCGCCTGCCTGAGGCCCGGCCGAGACCTGCTCGGCTTGCACTGCCGGGCGGCGCCCCTTTCTGCGCCTTGTTGTCCCGATCGCTACGGTCCGGGGTCCGGAGTCCGTCTATGGTCCCATCCGTGGAGGACCTGTTCGGCGGCGCCGCTCCGTACTACGCCAGATACCGCCCGGGCTACGGCGAGGCGGTGATCGCGCACCTGGCGGAAACGCTCGGCTCGGACAGCCGAGTGCTGGATCTCGGCTGTGGCCCTGGGACGATCGCGATCCCGCTGGCCCCAGGAGTGAAGGCGGTATTCGCTGTGGACCCGGCGCAGGAGATGCTCGCCGAGGGCAGGCGCCTGGCCGAGGGCGTCACCAACATCACCTGGTTGCCCGGCGACTCGACCGTTCTGCGGACGCTGCCGCCATTCGAGCACGTGGTGATGGGTCGGTCGTTCCACTGGATGGACCGTGGGGCCGTGCTGATGGAACTGGACGAACTGCTGCCGCCCGGCGGCGCAGTGGCGCTGGTCAGCCCGACGAGGCAGCAGGGAGAGCCGTGGCAGCCGGACGCGCAACCGTGGCAGGGGGTCGAGAGGCGGGTATGCGAGGAGTTCGGGCTCGACATCCACACCGCCGCCAACTCCTTCCACGCCACCGGCGAGCACCACCACGAGATGTTGGCCGCCTCGCCCTTCAGCAGCATGCAAGCCCGCGAATACAGCCGCCTCCTGACCTGGGACGTAGACGGGTTGATCGGGCTCCAGCTTTCCTACTCCTACAGCTCACCCTCCCGGCTCGGCGACACGCTGCCTGCCTTCGTCAGGACCCTGCGACAAGCGCTGCTCGACGACAACCCAGCAGGCCGGTGGGAACAGATACTTGCCATCGAGGTGCTGGTCGCCAGACGGCCCCGGCGCTGACCCAGCCCGGTGCTACCCCGAGACCTGGGAGCCGTCATCCGCTGGGCCGCCGTCAACGGCGTCCTCCGTCGGATCACTGGCGGACAACCTGCCCGCCGGCAGCTCCGCCGCACCTTCACCTGGACCTGATCAACATCGCACACTGACCAAGGTGTCGTTTCTGTCCAAGACGGCTACCGCGGCCGTGATCTAGCGTGGACCCGGCAGTACGCCCGAGCATGAGGAGACAGCACAGTGCGTAACTTGGTCTACACCGGTTTCATGTCACTCGACGGCGTCGTGGACTCGCCTGGCGGCGGGCCAGGGGAAGAACACCGTAGCGGCGGGTGGGTGTTCAAGGACCTCGAGTTCGTCCCCGAAGCCTGGTCGCTGAAGGGTGAGGAGCTCACCGACACGACGGCGCTGATGTTCGGCCGTCGCAGCTATGAGGCGTTCGCGGCGGTCTGGCCCGGCTCGGAGGACCACGCCAGCTACAAGGAGCTGCCCAAGTATGTGGTGTCGACCACGCTGTCTGACGACGCCATCGTCAACGGGTGGGGGCTGACCACGATCCTGCGCTCGACCGAGGACGTCGCCGCGCTCAAGGAGGGTGAGGGCGGCGCGATCTTCATCCACGGGAGCGCGGAGCTGGCTCGGCGGCTGTCGGACGCGGGTCTGATCGACCAGTACAACCTGCTCGTCTTTCCCGTGCTGCTCGGCGCCGGGAAGAGCCTGTTCGGCCGGGCCGACCGAGACAAGCACATGCTGACGCTGCGAGAATCGGAGAGCTACTCGAACGGGATCCTGAAGCTGGTTTACGACGTCAGGCGTTGATCCAGGTCGAGGGCGATCGCGCCGCCGGAGCCCTCGCGCAGCTGCCTGACGGTGCGTCCGACGTGGGAGCGCAATGCGCGGGCCAGGTGCGGCTCGTCGAAGTAGTCGAGCTTGGCAACGACGTCGGCGGCCGGGTCGCCGGCAGCCAGCAGCTGCGCCGCCGTGCGGGCGCGCTCGATCTGCCGGACGGTGCCCTGCGTCAGTCCGGTCGCGGCGCGGAACCGGCGTTCGACCGTGCGCCCCGAGACGGCCGGACGGTGACCCCGCAGCACCTCGCCGAGGAGCAGGTCACGGACCACGATCCCGGCCCGGACGAGACTTTCGACCAGAGCCTCGGCGTCGTCGAAGCTGGGCGTCTCCCAGCGCGCGCCATCCAGCCGGAACGTCCGGCGCGTGGTGTCGGGGAGCCCGATGCCGCCGTCGACCAGCGCCAGCGTGGGCACGGCCCGCAACGAGGTGCCCACGGCGAACTCGATGCCCGTGAAGGTCGCGCCCTCCGGCACCGGCGCCGTGCCGGTCCGGGTCTCGGGACCGGTGATGCCCGCGTACGCCCGGCCGTCGTGTTGCCAGAACACCAGGCCCCAACGCACCCCTGCGACGGACGTCATTGCAGTGACCTGCTCGCTCGTGCATGCCCACACCGTGTCGACCCACGCCGAGTCCGAATCGCGCGTCTTGAACCGCAGTTCCACGGGGGAAGACTACGTTGCTTCGCGTTCTCCGTGGCTTGCCCGGCTATGCGGCTTTGCGCTACGGCAAGCTGTGCACTTCACGTCTGCACCCGAGAATCGTCACGCCGGTAGGTGTAGAGGATGAGCCCTTTGTGGAACTTGCCCACCTTGTCGTAGAGCGCGCGAGCCGGGGCGTCTTCCAACGTGTTCCAGTAGAGGCCTGGGAAGCCGTGCTCCCTGGCGTCCCGTGCCACCCACTCGATCACTGCCGTCGCGACACCCCGCCGCCGGACTTCCTCGTCCACGAACAGGTCCGCCAGATAGCATCTCCCGGCGTACCAGACGCTGGCGTGGAACAGGTAGTGCGCGATGCCGACCATCCTGCCGTCCAGCTTGGCGGCGACCCCGCGTGCCTGCTCGTCGTCGAGCAGGCGTCGCCAGGCCCGTTCGTAGTCGTCGTCGCCACGTTCGACCTGGAAGTACGTGTCTTTGCCGCGGGCCAGCGACTCCCAGCAGGCGCGGTCGGATTCGGTCAGGAAGTCGATCTCCATCACCAACGTGTGAAACCCCTCACGCGAGGCCCGGGCAGCGCCGCGATGATCCCGGCGAGCACGGGCAGACCGGCGACCAGGCCGGCGATCGCCCACCACGGGGTTTCGAAGGACACCCGCTGCGGCACCTCCCAACCGATCGAGGTCGTGCTCGGCCACGCCACGAGCAACCCGATGACACACCCTGCTGCCGCCCCCAGCGCCGTACCGCAGAACATGCTCAGTCCTGATCGACTCGCGGCGAACATCCGCAGGGTCAGGACCGACCCGTTGCTGACGCGCAACAACACTCGTCTCGACCGGCCTCCGGCGCCGGCCCGGCCGCCCGCGACCAGCGCGCTGCCGAGCGCCACGCCGATCGCCGCAGCGACCACGCCCATCCATCCGGCCGATTCCTGAAACCCTCGCTCGACGTAGGTACTCTCCCCATCACCCAGCCGCCGGTCGATCCGGTCCTGCTCGGCCTTCGTCGTTCGATGGGCTGAGGGGTCGACGATCAGTTTGTCCGGCTCCAGGCGAAGACCCAGGTCCCGCACGACCTTCGGCGGGATGAAGACCTCGTTGACGTGCGGATCGGCGGATCTGACCGCGATCGCGGGGATGGACTTGACCCGGAGGTCCTTCAACTCCTTGTCGGTGGACAAGGAGTAGGAAAGCGTCACCGTGTCGACCTGTATGTCATCAGGCGTGACCACCACGGCTGTGCCGTCGTCGTACGGCGTGGCCGGATTACCCGTGAGATAGCGCAGGAACGCCTGATCGCCGATGGAACCAGCCGGATGCACGCTCTCCACGTCCGGGAGGTCGACGTCCTTGACGTCCAGGCTGAAATATCCTTGGTGGTCCAGGACATCTTTCTGGGCGACAGGCGCTCCGGGCAGCTCCTGCTGAATGACCGCCCGTGCAATCGACGCGTCTTCCGCCCAGACATTCACGACGAGAGTGCCAGGGCGAGCCTGGGGCTGGTAGCCGGCCCTGCTCTGTGCCGTCGTGGCGACCGCGATGATCAGAGAAGCCACCGCGAAGGCCGTCAACACCATCGTGATCGCGATCGGAGCAGCGGTCCTGCGGCTGTTACGGTCCACGTCACGGGCGGCCAACCGGATCACCGGCGACAGCCGGGCGGCGCGCCGCCGCAGGATGTTCAGCAGCCACGGAGTGGCCGGCCCCAGCCCGGTGAGAAACAGCGACCCTCCGATGAGGGCCGCCAAGGTCTGCAGAGCGGATCCGAAGTCGTCATAGTGCTTGTCCTCGCGTGTTGACCAGGCGACGAGGGCCATCACAAAGAGACCGGCGAACGCCAGAGCCGCCCCCCACGCCAGGAGCCGTGACTTCACATGGGTGCGCCGGGCAGACTCAGCCGCGAAGACCACCGAGCCGCACGCCAACGCCACGGGAATTGCGAAAACGACGTATAAGATCACCAAGCCCATCAGCACGTGGCAAGGGTACGCAGGAATGGGTCTCAGGCCGGATAAGATCCGCCACTCGTTTCAGAGCATGTTCTTGATCGGCTGAGGCGTTTCCGGCACCTCCTGGGCGAGGATCCCGGTCGCTTCCCTGGGCGTGAGCAGTCGGGCCTCGCACAGGAGGCGGACGGACTCCTCCCACTGTTCCCGGGCCTCGCCGTGGCGTTCGAGGTCGTGCAGCGTGGTGCCGAACCACCATCGTGTGACTGCTTCTTTCAGGCGGTATCCCGACTCCCCGAGCAGCCGCACGGCCGTCGCATAACTTTCGGCCGCCTCGGTCGGCCGGCCGGCGTGACGGTAGACGTCGCCCAGCGAACCGTGCGCCACGCCCGCATCGGCGAGCGGGTTTCCTCCCTCCCGCGGCTCCACCAGCCGGCGTGCTTCCGCGATCGCCTCGTCGAAGCGCCCCTGTCGGTAGTAGACGTGCACCTGGTTGTTGCGGATCGTGGCCGCGGCCCCAGGGCGTCCGGCGTCGTCGTTGAGCTCCAACGCGGACTCCAGATAGCCGAGGGCCTCGTCAAGACGGCCCACGATCGTGTTGATGACCCCGAGGTTGTTGAGCGCCCCCGCCTTGCGCCGAGGCAGGCCGGCGCGGTCCCAGTCGAGGAGAGCCGTCTCCAGGTGTGCGATCGCGGCGTCGTAGCGGCCCTGGTCTCGGTAGACCCAGCCGAGAAAACTGCGGAGCTGAGCCTTGTCCTCCCAAGCCCCGACACGATCGGCCACCTCGATGGCGTGCAGGTAGAGATCGGCCAGTTGGGTGTGCCACCCCTGGAAGCAGAACGGCCAGTGGAGTCCGACGGCCAGGCCGATGGCGGTTGCCGGGTCAGGGCCGGCCAGCGCCTGCTGCGCGGCGGCGACCAGGTTGTCCCGCTCGCTCTGGACCCATCGTCCCGCCTCGGCCAGGTCCTTGAAGATGTTGTCGGGCAACTCGACGGGGCATCGCAGTACGGGATCGCTGTTGATCACGGTGCTCGCCATCCACAGGGTGGTCAGGTAGTGGTGAAGCACACGCCGTACGGCGGTGGTGCGTTCCTCCTCGGACGGGTCCTGGTGCGCCCGCTCGCGGGCATAGAGACCGACCAGGTCGTGGAACCGGTAGCGGTCGGCGCCGGGCTCAAGGAGGCGGGCGTCCTGTAAGCGTTCCAGGGCGGCTTCGGCGCGGTGGTGGGTCCAGCCGGTCAGGGCGGCGGTGGCGGCGGAGGTGTAGGTGGGCAGGTCGAGCAGGCCGAGCAGGGGCAGCAGGTGGGCGGCGTCGCGGCCGGCGGGTTCTTCTCGCAGGTGGTGATGGCTGACCGCGATGCCGGCTCGGATGGCCAGGTCGTCGTACTCCAGCATGTCCAGGCGGCGGGTGGCGTCGGCCAGCCGCTTCTCCAGGTCGGCCAGGGTCCAGTCGGGGCGGGCGGCCAGGCGGGCGCCGACGATCCGCAGGGCGAGCGGGAAGCCGCCGCACAGGTGGACGATCCGTTCGGCCGCTTGTGGTTCGGCGTGTACCCGGTCGGGTCCGGCCAGACGGGACAGCAGGGCGACGGCGTCGGCGGCGTTCAGCGTGCCCAGGTGGAGGTGGCGAGCGTTGTCCAGGGTGGCCAGCCCGTCCCGGCACGTGATCAGGACCCGGCAATCGGGGCCGGCGGGGATGAGCGGGCGGATCTGGCGGACGTCGCGGGCGTTGTCCAGGATCACCAGCAGGTTGCACGTCGAGGTCAGGGAGCGGTAGCGGGCGGCTGCCTCGTCGGGATCGGTGGAGGTCGCGGCGCCGTCCAGGCCCAGGGAGCTCAGCAGATGGCGCAGGGCTTGGGCCGTGGTCAGCGGATCGAGTCCGGGAGTGGATCCGTGCAGGTTGACGTAGATGACGCCGTCGGTGAACCGGGCAGCCGTGGCGTGGGCGACGTGGACGGCCAGTGCGGACTTGCCGATGCCGCCGGGGCCGTCGATCACGGTGACGGACGGTCCGTGGTCCAGGCTCCCGTCCGGGCCGAGTGCGGTGCGCAGCTGGTGGATCTCGGCGGCACGGGCGGTGAAGGTGTGGGTGTCGGCGGGCAGTTCGGCAGGGATGTACCGTCCGCTGACCGTGACCTGCTGGGCCGGGGTGGTCAGGTCGAGGACGGGGTCCTTGGCCAGGACGGCCTGGTGCAGGCGGCGGAGTTCGGTGCCGGGTTCGAGACCGAGTTCGGTGATCATGACCCGGCGGGTGTCCTGGTAGACGGCGAGCGCTTCGGATGAGCGCCCGGCGCGGTGCAGCGCGAGCATGAGCTGGGCCGCGGGGCGTTCGCGCAGGGGGTGAGCACGCACGTGCACGGCCAGCTCGGCGGCCACCGCGTGATGATCCCCCGCGGCGAGGCGGAGATCGGCGTGGTCCTCCAGGACGGTGAGGTGCTCTTGCTCCAGGCGGGTGGCTTCGATGCGTGCCCAGGGAGCGGTCAGTTCGGCCAGGGGTTCGCCCCGCCACAACTGCAGAGCTTCGCGGAACAGGGCGTCCGCGGTGGCCGATGCGCCCTGCGACTGGCCGGTGCGGGCGCGTTTGGCCAGGCGCAGGAACAGGTGAGCGTCGATGTGGACGGGTTCGAGCGCGAGCCGGTAGCCGCCGGGCACGGTGTGGATGATCTCTTCGGCGGTGTGGGGTCCGAGCGTTTGGCGTAGTTTGGAGATCACGATGTGGAGCTGTTTGGCCGCGGTCGCCGCGGAGCTGTCTCCCCATATGTCGGAGAGGATGCGCTCGGCGTTCACGGCCTGCCCCGGGTTCAGGGCGAGTCTGGCCAGCACACCGATACGTCGATGCCCGGCGAGCTGCACCGGTCCGTCAGCGGCCAGGACCTGCCACGGGCCGAGGAATCGGATCTCCAGCGTCACGAGGAGCGGCACTCTCCTTCGAGGAAGTCGGCAATGGGACGGGCGAGGCCGATCGCGCCGCTGGAACGGCGGTGTCGTGCTTCGCCTGTGCAGGTATAAACGTGCGCACTTACAGGTGTCTTTCACACCGCCAGGCCACCGATCACTCTGGCAGGATGTCCCGCGTTTGTCGGGTGTTCACCTGACGCAGTCGCCTTCCTCCCGTGCAATAGGGTCGGTACCCCAGCCTTACATGGAGGAGCGTGTCGTGATTTCTGCGTCCAAGACCATCACCCCTGGTGCGCATCGCGTGGGAGGCCTCGTGAAGCACGCCAGGCTGCTCAAGAAGCTCGCCGTCGTGGCCGCAGCGGGTCTTCTCGCGCTCGGCATCGGCGTTGCGACCGCTTCTTCCGCCTCCGCAGGCGGACCCTCCGGCGAGATCTCCGCCATGCCCGCCTTCAAGTAGTCCCGCGGCAGCGCCGGCACTGAGCCCGGCGTGCATGTCATTGGGGACTGAACCGGCCACCCGGGAGTCAGCGGATCTGTTCAGGGGGCGGAGGTCCGGAACAACGCGACCGCCCGGGTGCCGATCTTGAAGGACGTCCGGGGCCGTGTCCCGTGGTCCACGGGAACCTTGCGGCCTCGTACGGTCACCGCGATCACGCTGCCAGGCGGGAGCACCGCCGTCAGGGCGGCGACCATGCCGGTGACTCCTGCCGTCGCCCCGGAGCCGTGCCAGCGGGTCTGTTCGCCGTAGGGGACGTCCGTGATCACGATGTCGGGCACCGGGTGCCCGAGTGCCCGCCGGAGCTGGTCGGGGTCGAACACGTCGGCCTGGCGCACGGCGTGCGGCACATCTCCTCCGGCGGCGTCGAGCTCGGCGGCGAGCCGGTGGGCGGCATGCGCCGCCGCGCCGTAGGCCGGCTTGCCGAAGCGGACGGAGCGTGCCTCGAGGTCGGCGGCGCGGGCGGCCAGGCCGGCCCGGCTCAGCAGGGCGAGATTGCGACCGGCGAGGCTCAGCGCTTCGGGGTCGAGGTCGGAGGCCAGCACGGAGGCGATCCGGCTCCGGTGCGACAACGCCAGAACGGTCAGGAGGTAGCCGCTGCCGCAGCATGGATCCCAGACCACGGCGGGCCGGTCGCCGCCACGCAGGGCCAGCGCGCGCTGGAGGATCTCGCTGGCCAGCCGGACGGGGAAAGCGGGAAACCCCGCGGCGGAGTGCAGCACCGAGCCGCTGGACAGGTCGCGGTAGTCGGTCCGTACGGTCGCGTGGCGGTAGCTCATCGGGGGCGGCTCGCCCCGCGCTGGCGGGCGGCCTCGTACAACGCCACGGTCGCCGCGCTGGCGGCGTTCAGCGAACTGGCCGAGCCGGACATCGGGATGCGCGCCATCGTGTCGCACGCCTGCCGCCATCCCGCGCTCAGCCCGGTGGTCTCGTTACCGAAGACCAGCAGGGTGGGGCCGGTCAGGTCCAGGTCGGCGAGGTCGGGAGTGCCGTTCTCGTCGGTGCCCACCACCGTCAGTGGCAGCCCCTGGTCGCGTAGCTCCGCGACCCACGCCAGCACCTCCCGGTGCGAATGGCAGCGCACCACCGGCAGCGCGAGCAGCGACCCGGTGGATGCACGCACGGATCGGGGGTCGTAGGGGTCGGCGGCGTGGCCGGTGATGATCAGCCCTTTTCCGCCGAACGCGTCCAGCGAGCGTGCCATCGTCCCGATGTTGCCGGGGTTGTTCGGCCGGTCGAACACCGCGCCCAGGAAGGACGGCCCCGCCTGGACGCGGGACAGCTCGTCGTCCGGCAGCTCGGCCACCGCCACCAGCTCGGGCGTGTCCTCGTCCTTGCCGCCCAGCTCCCGCAGCAGCTCGGCGGACATGGCCACCCGCCCGCCGCCGGCCACCTTCAACACCTGCTTCGCCCAGGTGGACAGCGGCCGCTCGGCGTCATAGATGAGCGCACGCACCGGCCAGCCGAACTCGACCGCCAGGCTGATCGGGCGCACCCCCTGGATCAGGAACTCTCCGGCCCGCTGCCGCTTGGCCCGGTTGCCCAGCAGCGCCTGCCACTGCTGGAACCGTGCGTTGGCACGCGTGATGTGCAGCTCCCCCGACACCGATCGTCCCCGGTTCATCACGCTCTCCAGAATAGGACCCCAGGCGACGGCCAACCGTCGACGGCGTGGGCCATGCGCTACGACGTGCGCGGGGCGCCGCCGCTCCTAAAACAAACCGAAATCGCTCTTGTCTACGCTGCGCCCCATGTTCACGAAATCCCTATGGGCGGGAGCGGCCGTGGTGCTGGCCGTGCCGCTTCTGTCCCTGCCCGCCGCCGCGGCGCCGGAGCTCCGCGTCATCTCATGGAACATCTGCGGCGAGGCGGGCGACGAACGCGGCGACGCCGGCTACTGCCCGTACCGCAATGAACCGGACAAGAAGGTGCAGCAGATCGCCGGTCTCGTGTCCGAGCACAAGGCGAACGTGGTGCTGCTCCAGGAGGTCTGCGGTGTCGCCGCCGACAGCCACATGGAGCTGTTGAAGGCGGCCCTCGGCCCCGGCTGGTCCTTCGCCCGAGCCGACGGCGCTCGCCCCGACGGCCGCGTCGACTGCCGTGGCTCCCTGTCGGGCAACCTCGGCCTCGGCATCGCGGTCAGGTCGCGGATCACCGATACCAAGGTCACGCAGACGCTGCCCCCCGACACCACGGGAAAGAGCAAGCAGACCCTGCCGACGCTGTGCGTGCGTACGGCGAACTGGACCGGCACCCGGATCTGCACCACCCACGTGCTCGCCGACCCCGCGGACCCTCGCCGTCCGCAGCAGGTCAGGAACATCAAGACCGCGGTGTCCGCAGGCGGCCTCGACGTGGTGCTCGGCGGCGACTTCAACCTGTTCCCCGGCTCGGCGGAGCTGCGGCCGCTGTCCAGCGCGTACGAGGAGTGCGACGCAGGCGGCGCGAAGCGCAACGAGGTCACCCACCACGCCTGGACCAACGGCAAGCACGTCTACCGCAAGCGCGACCACGTCTTCGCCACCAAGGCCGGCACGAGCAGGCGCTTCACCTCCTGCGACGCCGACCAGTCGCTCATGGACCGCACCGCGAACGAGCCGGACAGCGGCCCGCCGAACGGATACTCCGACCACGCGCCCCTGATCGGCTACCTGCCGGGAGCGTGAGTACGGCGCCGGCCGTGGCCGCCCCGTTGGGTACGGCTAAGGTGTGCGGATGGGAGAAAGGCGCCCAAAACCGGCACGGTCCAGGATGTCCTGGATCTATCCGGCGATGCTCGTGCTGGTGCTCGCCGACCTGTTCCTGATCGGCGTCCTGCCCGGCGGCCTGAGCATCCACAGCGTGATCGGGCTGGCGGTGGCCTCGGCGGTCGGCCTGCACCTGGTCGACCAGCGTGGCTGGATCAAGCGTACGGCCCGCCGGCTGCTGTCACGGCGAGGGCTGCGGGGGACGATGCGGCGCGTCGGGATACGGGACGGCCTGCTGCTGGCCGCAGGCATCGCGCTGACCGTCACCGGGCTCGTGCAGTGGAGCGGCGTACCGGCCGCCAGGCCGTGGCACAGCACGGCGACCGTGGCCTTTCTGGTCACCGCGGGCGTGCACCTCTGGGGTAACCGGCACAGGCTGGCCCATCGCGTGAGAGAGGCCGGCCGCCTGCTCCGGCCGGGCCGCTGAACTCCCCCGAACGCTCAGCCCAGGCCCGCCTCCCCGGACGCGCTTCGCGGAGCCGGGGGCGCCGCCCGGACGAGATCCGCCCAGGGCGACGGCGGATCGGACGCGAAGAAGCGCAGAAGGCCCAGGAGCCGGCTGGCCGGCGGCGCGGTCCAGTGGCGCTCTCCTGGCTTCGGTACGGGATCCGCCAGGCGGCCGAGGGCCCAGACGAGGTGGACCCACAACACCCGCCCCTCCCAGGAGCGCACCGAGGTGCCCTCGCCGGCCTCCTGGGAGTATCCGTCGAGCATGGCGGGCACGGCGCCCAGCGGTGTCTTGGCGAACTCGATCGCCGGGTCGGCCCACTGCGCGTCGCCCCAGTCCACGATGCCGGTCAGTACGGCCCCTCGTTCCGCGGCGAGCAGGTTCTGCGGGGCGATGTCGCCGTGCACCAGCACCATGGGCGGTTCGGCGGGAACGTACGGGCTGAGCGCGTCGAACCACCCGGTGAGCCAGCGGGCGGCGTCGGCGTCGATCCAGCCGTCGGCGCGGAGCCGGTCCACGAGCACCCGCGGATCCCCGGGGCTCCCGTCCCGGGGGACGGCGGACAGGCCGGCGTCTGCGGGCAGCCGGTGCAGCCTGGCGAGTTCCCGGCCCACCTGCCGGTAGACCTGCTCCGCCCGGTCCGCGGGCAGGTCGAGCCGCTCGAGGTCGGCTCCCCGCACCCGCTCAAGGACCATGTAGGGCACGTCCACCTCGGTGCAGGTGTCGTCGAAGGTCACCACGTCGGGAGTCCGTACGCCGAGGCGCCGGGCGGCGGGGATGACCGCCGCCTCCTTCGCGAGATCGGCCAGGAACCGCTCGGTGCGCGGGATCCGCAACACCAGGTCGTCGCCGAGCAGGTAGGCCCGGTTGGCCACGCCGGAGTGCGTCGGGCGCACGGTCTCGGCAGGGCTCCCGTGCCGGGCGGCGATGGCGGCCAGGGTCGCGCGGGTCGGCTCGAAGTCGTCCATGAGTGTGCATGCTGACAGACCGCCGCTCCGAGGTCTCATCCTTTTCCCGCGCTCCGCGACCGCGTGGCTCAGGCGGGGGCGAGCGCCTTGGAGCGGTCGGTCGCCATGAGTACGGCGAAGCCGCCGAGCAGGCTGCCCATGATGTAGCGCTGCACGCGCAGCCAGGCCGGGCGGCCGGCCAGGAACGCGGCCAGCGCCCCCGCCGAGACCGCGATCAGGCCGTTGACCGTGGTGGCGACCACGATCTGCGCGGAGCCCAGCGCGAGGCTCTGCAGCAGCACGTGGCCCATCGACGGGTCGATGAACTGCGGGAGCAGCGACAGGTACAGGATGGCGATCTTGGGGTTGAGCAGGCACGTCAGCAGGCCCATGCCGAACAGCCTGGCCGGCCGCTCCGCCGGGAGGTCGCGCGGCTGGAAGGCCGACGTGCCGCCGGGCTTGACGGCGTTCCAGGCCAGCCAGAGCAGGTAGGCGGCGCCGGCCAGCTTGAGCGCGGTGTACGCGGCCGGCACGTACGCGAAGAAGGCCGTCAACCCGAGGCACGTCGCCGCCAGATAGACGGTGAAGCCGAGGACGACTCCGGCGAGGGAGATCAGGCCGGCCCTGCGGCCTTGGGCGATCGAGCGTGAGATCAAATAGACCATGTTGGGGCCGGGTGTGAGAACCATGCCCAGGGAGACCAGCGCAATCCCGATTATTCCTACCGTCATGTCGGTAGATTATCCGGTATATCCATAAAAAACACCTTCGCTGGCCACCCTGCGTATTCGCCGAACTACTGGGGATGACCCTTGCGGAGGTGACATGCAATTCGATGACGACGCGCCGCTCGACCCGTCGCAGGTCGAGGACGCACGCGCCACGCGCCCCCGACCACGCGGTGGCGGCATGCCCGGCGGCTGCATGGTGCCCCTCGGCCGGCGCGGCGGCTGCCTGACGCTGGCCCTGGCGGTGGCCGGGCTGCTCCTGTTCGGGATCGTCCCCTCGCCGTTCGAGGGCGACGAGAGCGGCCGGCAGGATGGCGAGCAGCGTGACGGGCAGGCGCCGAGCGGCCCTCCGGCCCTCTCACCGAGCCGCAGCGGCAACCTGGCCGAACGCTGCCGGACCGGCGCCGACGCCGACCAGTCCGAGGACTGCCGCATCGTCGGCACGGTCAACAGCATCCAGTCGTACTGGCGGGACGAGTTCGGGCGGCAGGGCCAGATGGTGTACCGGCCGGCCAGGACCGTGCTGTTCTCCCGGACGGTCAGCACCGGTTGCGGCACGGCGAACTCCGCCGTCGGGCCCTTCTACTGCCCGCCCGACCGCAAGGTCTACCTGGATCTGACGTTCTTCGACGCCCTCCAGCGGGACTACGGCGCCGAAGGCGGACCTTTCGCGCAGGCGTACGTCGTCGCCCACGAGTACGGCCACCACGTACAGAACCTGCTCGGCACCATGGAACGGCTGGGCGGCGCCGGCCTGCCCGGCGCCGGCAGCGCGTCCGTACGCCTGGAACTCCAGGCCGACTGCTACGCGGGCGTCTGGGCGCGCAACGCGGTCAGGACCGGCTTCTACCAGGAACCCTTCTCCAAGGCCGACATCCACCAGGCACTCAGCGCGGCCGCGGCGGTCGGCGACGACAGCATCCAGCGGCGCTCCCAGGGCCGGGTGAACCCCGACGCCTTCACGCACGGCACCTCACGGCAGCGCGCGAAATGGTTCAGCAGAGGATATGAGAGCGGCCGGCCCCGGCAGTGCGACACCTTCTCCGGGGACATCTGAGCCGAAAAGCCGATCAAGAAGCGCGGGAAACCCCTTTTCCCACAGGGCCGGGAAAACTCGTATGCGCGTGCTCAGCTGGGCCGACGCACCGCGGATAACGCGAGGATTCGGATTCTCTCCTAAAATCAGGGGGGTGATCTTCAAGCTTGTCGGCGACGGACGCCCTTATCCCGAACACGGTTTGACGCCCCGAGAGTGGGCGCAGATCCCGCCACGGCAGGTCCGGCTCGACTCGTTGATCACCACGAAGGCCATGCTGGACCTGCATTCGCTGCTCGCCGCCGACTCCACGTTCTATGGTGATCTCTTCCCGCACGTGGTGCAGTGGCAAGGCGAGCTCTATCTGGAGGACGGCCTGCACCGCGCGTTGCGCGCCGCGCTCCACCAACGATCGATCCTGCACGCCAGGGTCCTGGAGCTGCCCGAATGAGCGCTGCCCGCGCCCCGGTGCGCGGGCACGCGAAAGGGCCCCCGAGATCTCGGAGGCCCTTGGGCGGATGGCGGTGGTGGTGGGATTTGAACCCACGGATGAGTTGCCCCATCACACGCTTTCGAGGCGTGCGCCCTCGGCCACTAGGCGACACCACCGCGAACGAGCTTACCGGATCCTGCGAGTAGCGAAGAACCGCTTTAGTACGGCGGAGCACTCGGCGGCCAGGACCCCCATGACGACCTCGGGCCGGTGGTTGAGCCGGCGATCGCGTACGACGTCCCAGAGCGAGCCCACGGCGCCGCCCTTCTCGTCGACGGCGCCGTACACGATCCTGTCGACCCGCGCCAGCACCGCGGCGCCCGCGCACATCGTGCAGGGCTCGAGGGTCACCACGAGCGTGCAGCCGGTCAGCCGCCACTGGCCGCGGCGGGCGGCGGCCCGGCGGAGCGCGAGCACCTCGGCGTGGGCGGTCGGGTCGGCGGACGACTCGCGGTCGTTGCCCGCCGCGGCCAGGACCTCGCCGAACTGGTCGAGCACGACGGCTCCCACGGGGATCTCTCCCCTGTCGCCGGCCGTGGCGGCCTCCGCCAGGGCCAGGCGCATGGCCTCCTCGTGGGTCACCGCAACCGGTCGAGCTCGTCGGCGAACGACAGCCGCTCGGCGATCACCGACAGGATGTCGGCGGGCAGCATGCCCTCTTCCACGCTCAGCTCCAGCAGCTCTTCCGAGCTCAGCCCGAGGTCGCTGAGCAGCTCGAAGTCGCCGGCAGGGCGCACCCCGAGGCCGTTGCCCTCCTTTTCCGGGACCACTCCGGCGAACTCGGCGAAGAGCTCGCCCAGGCTGTGGGAGACGACCGCGTGCACGTCGGACAGGAAGACGCGCGGCTCGTCGTCGCCGCGGTAGCGGACGAGGGCGAACCACTCGTCCTCCACCTCGACGCAGAGCAGAGCCAGCTCGTCGCCCGCGAGCCCCAGCGTCTCCATGACGGCGTCACCGAAGTCGTCGACGATCTCGGCGTCATCCAGATCGACCTCGGCGCCGCTCCAACCATCAGATGTCCTGACAAAAGCCGCAGAGAAGGTGTTGGCCGCCATGTCCGCGCTCCAGGGGGTCAGCCGAAGACCGATTCGATGGCCCGCTCGAACGGCTCGGAGAAGCCGAGCCGGGCAGCGATGCTGGACAACACGTCTTCGGGCAGCAGGTCAATGTCGCCGGAAAGGATGCCCAGCTCCATCTCGTCCAACCCGAGATCGGCGAAGATCGACAGATCTCCGGCGGGAAGCACGGTCTCCTCGTCCTGGAGGATCTCGTCGAGCTCCTCCTCGTCGGGGACGGGCACGTCGAGGTAGTCGAGCACCTGCTCCGCCAGCGGGAAGTCCCACGAGGCGGCGATGTCGGACAGGAACACCTCGACCCGCTCGCCCAGGACCCGCAGCGCCACGAAGAACTCGTCGCCCACGGCGACCAGGCCGATCGTGCTGCTCTCACTGGGCTGCTGCCTGAGGGCGTGGATCAGCCCCTTCAAGTCGGACGTGAGCGTGCTGGGCAACAGCCCGGCATCCCAGCGATCGTCCTCGCGATAAACCACGATGGCGAAGTCGAGAGCGTCTTCGTCTGTCATCGCCATCTCCACCCGACCTCTGACACGACAGATATCACCAACACCTCATGGTTCCAGAGTCGGCCACCGGCCGTGTGCCTCTCCGACCAAATTGTGATCAAAACCGATGAGGTGAGCGGCCCTACGCAGCACCATCTGCGTCCCCAGCCGTCACGAGATAGCGTGGTCCTCTATGGAAACCCTCGTCGTCGACCATCCGCTCGTGGCACACAAGCTGACCGCGCTGCGTGATGTCCGCACCGACTCGCCGACGTTCCGCAGGCTCGCCGACGAGCTGGTGACGCTGCTCGCGTACGAGGCCACCCGTGACGTGCGCGTCACCGACGTCACGGTCGACACGCCTGTCTCCCCCGCCCATGGCGTCCGGCTGGCCAAGCCGCACCCGCTGGTCGTGCCCATCCTGCGCGCGGGGCTCGGCATGCTCGACGGCATGACCCGGCTGCTGCCGACGGCCGAGGTCGGGTTCCTCGGCATGATCCGCAACGAGTCGACGCTGCAGGCGGAGACCTATGCCACGCGGTTGCCCGACGACCTGTCCGGGCGCCAGTGCTTCGTGGTCGACCCCATGCTCGCCACCGGCGGCACGCTGGCGGCGGCCGTGCAGTTCCTCTTCGACAGGGGAGCCGTCGACGTCACGGCCATCTGCCTGCTGGCCGCGCCCGAGGGCCTGGCCCACATGGACAAGGTGTTCGCCAGCTCCGGCAAGCCGATCCGCGTGGTGACCGCCGCGCTCGACGAACGGCTCAACGACAACGGCTACATCGTGCCGGGGCTCGGCGACGCCGGCGACCGGCTCTACGGCGTGGTCTGAGCGGTGTGAGCAGAAGCACTGTCGCGAAAAGTCCTTTTTCCGTCACGCGGAGTCGTCACTTCGTTACATACTGTGGTTGAGTGGGTACGAAGAGACAGGAAGGCAACTTCCGCATTGCGCGTGGGGGAGCACGATGAGCGACATGCCCGGTGCCGAGGTGTTCTCGTGAACGATCACACCAAGGCCGATCCGATGCCGTACGCGGAGGTAGAGGCGCTGCTGCGCGACGAGTTCGCCGGCATCCATTCCTCGACCACCGTAACGCGCTGTGTCGAAGCAGCGCACTACGGCGCGCTGGAGGTCACTGGCTACGCCCATCCCAGCCTCGTGGAGCGCATCGCGCGTAAGCACCTACACGTGCTGGCTCTGGTGGCCAGCGAACGTGGTTAGCAAGATCCGAACATACCCGCCAAGTTACCTTTACCCGGGCACCCGGGTGGGTAATGTAGACGGTGGGTGGAGTGGGTAAGTGGCACGGAGGCGACAGTGCAGGTCAAAAAAGTCCTCACATACGGTGGTATCGCATTTGTCGCGTACTACCTGTTCGCGCGACCAGCTGACGCCGCGGATGCGGTGAGGGGAGCGTTCGACACGGTGTTCAACGCGGCCGACTCGCTGGCCCAATTCGTGAACAGCCTCGCATGAGACTTGTGACCCACGGGGACTCCGCTCCGTCGTCGGTCAACCGCTACCTCCTCCCCCACGAACAACAGGTCCTCATGGTGCGGCGGCACCCTGCCATCCTGCTCCGTCCGGTCGCCGAGGTCTTCGGCGGCCTCGTCGTCGCCGGGTTGCTCAGCAGCTTCTTCGGCGGCGCCGAGGCGGGTGGCACGGCGCTCGTCGTCGTCTGGTGGCTGTGGCTCCTGCTACTGATCCGTTTCGTATGGAAAGTGGCGGAGTGGTCGGTCGATTACTTTGTGGTGACGTCCACACGAATGTTGCTGACCACCGGGCTCATCACCCGCAAGGTCGCGATGATGCCCTTGGGCAAGGTCACCGACATGAGCTTCCAAAGATCTCTGCTTGGGCGCATGCTCGGTTACGGTGAGTTCATCCTGGAGTCGGCAGGTCAGGACCAGGCACTGTCAACGGTCGAGTACATCCCGTATCCGGAGACCCTGTACCTCGAGGTCTGCCAGATGCTTTTCCCCGGCAAGGACGACGGCGACGATTAATCTCCCTGCGGGGAATTCTTCACGCGGGGATACCCGATTCGGCTACTTCATGCAATCATTGCGTGTTGTTGACCCTTCCCCGCCTTGAGAGATGAGATGCCGAGTCAGGGAACCATCGGTGACCGCGTCCGAGGACTGCGGCTGAACAGGCGGATGTCCCAGGCCCAACTGGCCGGACCCGACCTGTCTGACAGTTATGTCTCGCTCATAGAGTCGGGCAAGCGCACGCCGACTCCTGTCGTGGCCCGGCTGCTCGCCGAGCGACTCGGCTGCACGACCGAGTTCCTGCTGCACGGGATCGAGCCCCGCCAGCGGATCGACACCGAGCTGGGGCTGCGCCATGCCGAGCTGGAGTTGCAGCACGGCGACCCGTCCACAGCCGCCGACCGTTTCACGGAGATCGTGAAGGCGGCCGACGAGGAGAACGCCATGCTGACCGCGCACGCCCGCTTCGGCAGGGCGCGCGCTCTGGAGGCGCAGGGCCGGCTCGGCCAGGCCGTGGAGGCCTTCGAGCGCCTGCGCAGGGAGGCGTCGGCCCACCCCGAGCGGCTGGCCGACCTGCCGCTCGCCATCTCGCTGAGCCGCTGCTACCAGCGGGCGGGCGACCGGCTGCGCGCCCACGATCTCGCGGTCTCCGCGCTGCGGCAGGCCGAGCGGCTGTCCATCACCCAGGGTGAGGTCGCCATCGACCTGGCCACCGCGCTGGTGGAGTCGCGCAGCGAGCGCGAAGACGACTCTCCCGAGCTCGACTACGTCAAGAGCGTGCTCGACGCGACCGGTGTCCCACAGGTTGTGGACCGTTCCGGAGAGATCAGGGCGCTGTGGGAGGCGAGCTCGGCCGCCGCCGCGGGCGAGGACTCCGCGCTGGCCGTCAGCCTGGCCGACGACGCGATCATGGCCGGGCGCGAGACGCGGCTGGCGCTGCAGCTCGCGCGGGCCGCCATGCACTGGTCGCGGCTGCCCACGGCGGACATCGACGAGGCCGAGCGGCTCGTCACGGCCGCCTCCGAGGCGTTCGCCGCCTTCCCCGGCACCGTCCGCGAGCACGGCGAGAGCCTTGTGGTGCACGCGCGGGTCCGGCTGCGGGCCGGCGACCCGGCGCGCGCCGGCGAGCTCGCCACGGTGGCCCTCGGGCTGTCGCACGACCGGTTGGGCACGACTGCCGCCGAGGCGCACCTCGTGCTGGCCACCGTCGCGCTCGACCTGGGCGGCGACGCCGCGGCCCACGTGCGCGACGCGCAGGGCCTGCTCGCCGGGCTCGACCGGCCGGTGTTCGGCTCCGATCGGCAGGCCGCACGCTGCTGGCGCGAGCTGGGCGACCTCTACGGCAGGATGGGATCCGTGACCCAGCAGACCGCGGCCTACCACAAGGCGCTCGAGTCGGCCGGAGTCCGCTCCGCCATGGCGGGGGTGACGGTCGACGCCACAGTTTCTCGCTGAACCTCCGGGAGCTCCAGATTTGGCTTTTCGAGTCTGGAATAATTAGGGTCTACCAGTCATTCACTCATAGGATGATTGGTTTCCCGGAGGAGGCGGACTGTGAGTCTGCGTACGGCGCAGCGAGCTTCGCTCGTCGACCAGGTGATCGATCAGCTCAAGGAGCAGATCACCTCAGGGACGTGGCCGATGAACGGCAAGATCCCTACCGAGACGGTGCTTGCTGAGCAGCTCGGTGTTGGTCGCAACACCGTTCGGGAGGCCGTACGCGCGCTCACGCACGCCGGGCTGCTCGAATGCCGCCAGGGCGACGGCACCTACGTCCGGGCCACCAGCGAGCTGTCCGGCGCGATGTTGCGGCGGTTGCGCCAGGCCGAGCAGCTCGAGATCTTCGAGGTGCGCCGCGCGCTCGAGGTCGAATCGGCGCGCCTTGCCGCCACCCGGCGCACTGACGAGGACATCGAGCGCATCGAGGCGGCGCTGGCCGAGCGCGACCGGGCCTGGGAGCTGGACGACCCCGATCTCTTCGTGGAGGCCGACCTGGCCTTCCACATGGCGGTCGCGCACGCCACGCACAACCTGGTGCTGATCGACCTCTACGAGGACTTCTCCGCGGCGCTGCGGGCCAGCATCACGGCCGCGGGCACGTCGCTGAACAAGAGCTACATCCCCCACGACGCGATCGCCAGGGCCATCGCCGCCGGCGACGCCTCCGCCGCCGAGCGGGCCGGGCACGCCTGCATGGAGCACATCCTCATCGCCCTCACCGAAGCCGAAGCCTGAACGTCAGGCAGGAGTCATGACTGGCGCAGCGACATGACGAGGTAGCGGAAGGCGGGCTCGGCGTCGCCGGGCACGTCCTGGATGAGGGCGGGCCTGGTGGGCGACTCCATGTTGATGCGCGCCAGCTCGCTCTCGATGCCGGTCAGCCCGTCGAGCAGGAACTGTGACTGGAAGGCGATCTGGATGTCGTCGCCGCGCAGCTCGCACTCGACCACCTCGGTGCCGCGCCCGATGTCGCCGCCACCGGCCTGGATGAGCACCTGGCCCTGGCTGAACGACAGCCGGATCGCGGTGTTGCGCTCGGCCACCAGCGCCACCCGCTTGATCGCGTTGACGAACGGCGCCACGGCCACGTCGGCCCTGATCGACCAGTCGTCGGTCAGCCTCGCGCGATAGTCGATGAACTGCTCGTCGAGCAGGCGCACGGTCGTGCTGCGGCCGACGCTCTCGAACCCGGCGACCCCGTCGCCCATCGAGACCGACACCTCGCCGCCGCGCAGCGACCTGGCCACCTCGACCAGCACCCGCGCCGGCACCATCGCGGAGACGGCGACGTCGGAGGCGACCGGGCGCCAGGTGAAGTCGCGGGCGGCGATGCGATAGCGGTCGGTCGCCGCCATCGCCACCGACTCGCCCTCGATGTCGACCCTGATGCCGGTGAGCATGGGCAGCGTGTCGTCGCGGCTGGCCGCCGGCGCGACCTGCCCGACGGCGGAGGCGAACACGCCGCCGCCGATCGCTCCGACGCTCGGCGGCATGGCCGGCATGGTCGGGAAATCCTCGACCGGCATCGTGATCAGCCCGAACTCGGCGCTGCCGCAGGTCAACACCGCCTCGGCGCCCTCGGTGACGATCTCGACGTCGTCGGCGGGCAGGCTCCGGCTGATCTCGGCCAGCAACCGGCCGGGGATCAGCACGCTGCCCGTCTCGGCCACGTCGGCGTCGACCGCGGCCCGCGCGGAGACGTCGTAGTCGAACGCGGACAGGGTGAGCTCGTCACCCGCCTCCAGCAGCAACCCGGACAGGACAGGCACCACAGGCCGGCTGGGCAGGACACGGGCGGCCCACGCCACCGCATCTGCCAAAACATCGCGGTTAACCCGGATCTTCACCTGTTACCACCTCTTCGTCGCCGTGCCCCTACGAAAATAGCCGCTACGACCGACAACTCGTGGCGGGCCGCCGTGGTCACTACGGCTAACGGCTGTTGAGGTAGGCGAGCACGGCCAGCACCCGCCGGTTGTCGTCGTCGGACGGCGCCAGGCCGAGCTTGCCGAAGATGGAGGCCGTGTGCTTGGCCACGGCGCTCTCGCTGAGGTAGAGGCGCTGGGAGATGGCCGCGTTGGACCGGCCCTCGGCCATGGCCTCCAGCACCTCGCGCTCGCGGGGCGTCAGCGCGGCCAGCGGCTCGTCCCTGGCGTTGCTGGCCAGCAGCTTGGCGATCACCTCGGGGTCCATGGCCGTGCCGCCCTCGGCGACCCGGCGTACGGCGTCGACGAACTGCTCGGCGTTGAAGACGCGGTCCTTCAGCAGGTAGCCGATCCCGCCCGAGCCGTCGGCCAGCAGCTCGCGGGCGTAGAGCTGCTCGACGTGCTGGGACAGCACGAGGACCGGCAGGCCCGGCACCTTCTCCCTGGCCGCCAGCGCCGCCTTCAGCCCTTCGTCGGTGAACGTGGGCGGCAGGCGCACGTCGACGATCGAGACGTCGGGGCGCAGCTCCACCAGGCCCTTGAGCAGCTCGGGCCCGCTCTCCACGGCCGCGACGACCATGAAGCCGTGGGCCTGGAGCAGGTGGACCAGCCCGTCTCTGAGCAGGTAGAGGTCTTCGGCGACGAGCACGCGGTTCTTCATCAGCAGAACACCTTGGCCGCTTGCTCGCCGGCGAGCAAGCGCTCGCGGTTGTGGGCGGCCGGGATCCGGATGGCCAGGACGTGCATGACGAGACCCACCGTGATCATGCCAATGATCGTAGGCCACTGCCAGAACTCCGGCATGTACAGCGCGAGGAACCAGGTCTTCTGCTCGACGCCCAAGGCCTTGAAGACGCCCGCCACGACCCCCTGCGGCATCGTCGGGCACCAGGCCGTCGCCCACAACATGACGACCGCCACCGTCTTCCAGCGCGGCATCTTGTGCAGGTCGCCCGCCCAGTGCTCGGGCAGCACCCGGGGCATCTCCATCGTCACGGTGGTGGGCCCGCCCGGCGGGCTGGACAGGGCGAGCACGCCGTCGAAGGCGGCCAGCCGCCGTTCGATGCCGGAAAGACCGGTGCCCTTCGACGGGTCGGCGCCGCCCATGCCGTCGTCGGTGACCGAGATGCGCAGGTGAGGGCCGTTGGCGCTGACGTCGACCAGCACCTTGCGGGCGTTGCCGTGCCGCGCCGCGTTGGAGAGCAGCTCGCTGACCGCGAAGTAGACCGCCGCCTCCACCGGCGCGTCGGGCCGGTGGGGCAGGTCGACGTCCACGGTGACGTCCATCGGGCTGTCCATGGCGAGCGCGCGGATGGCGTCGGCCAGCCCGCGCTCGGCCAGCACCGGCGGGTGGATGCCCCGGATGACCTGGCGCAGCTCCGTCAGCGTCTCGGAGGAGGCGTCCCTGGCCTTGGCCAGCAGCGCCTTGGCCGCCGTGGGGTCCTTGTCGACGAGTTGCTCGACGGCGCCCAGCGTCATGCCGATGGCCACAAGCCTGGCCTGCGTGCCGTCGTGCAGGTCGCGCTCGATCCTGCGCATCTCGGCCGCCTGGGAGTCGTTGGCCAGGTTGCGGGTGCGCTTGAGATGGCTCACCTGGCCCGCCAGGCGGCTGGCGGTGGTCGCGCCGAGCAGCAGCTCGCTCCACTGCGCGTAGAGGCGCAGCCCGCGCGCGGGAAGCACGATGAACAGCGGCACCAGCAGCGGCTTCACCACCACGTCGAGCACCAGCCAGAGCAGGTCCCGCCACGAGCCCGGGTCGGACAGCAGCCACTTCCACCGGTTGTTCCACTCCGGGATCCGTGGCGTCTTGTAGAGGGTGCGGTCGGAGCGGTACATGCCGTCGGCCTGCGGCACCGGGGGCGGCGGTGCCGGCAGGTACGGGGGCTCGATCTCGATGTCCGTCCACCTGCGCATCAGCCGCCGGTTCAGCTCCGCCAGGCGCCGGACCATCATCACCTGCCACGGGAACAGGAAGACCATGCCCAGGCCGAACGTCAGCAACATCATGAGCCCGGCCAGCGGGATCGCGGGCACCTCGAGGACAAGAAGCGCGAGGAGCACCAGAATCCGGCCGAAGCTTCGAAGCATGCCTCCAGTCTGGGGCAACGCCGCGCCAGGGTCACTGCATCTAAGTACACCCTTGGCGGGCATCCACCCGGATTCCCCGGAAGAGCACGGCTTCCTAGCGTCGATGGCATGAAAATCATCGAGGTCAGGAACCTGCGCAAGCAGTATCCGAACCACGTGGCGGTCGAGGACGTGTCCTTCGAGGTGGCGGAGGGCGAGATCTTCGGCATTCTCGGCCCGAACGGCGCGGGAAAGACCACGACGGTGGAGTGCGTGGCGGGCCTGCGGGCGCCGGACGGCGGCACCGTACAGGTGGCGGGGCTCGACCCCCAGCGTGACCGGATCGAGCTGCGGCGGGTGCTGGGCATGCAGCTGCAGAGCGCCGAGCTGCCGGAGAAGATCAAGGTGCGGGAGGCCATGGACCTGTACGCCTCCTACTACCCCGACCCCGCGGACTGGTCCGAGCTGATCGAGCAGGTCGGGCTCGGCGGCAAGCGCGACACCCTGTTCAAGGAGCTCTCCGGCGGGCAGCGTCAGCGGTTGTCGGTCGCGCTCGCGCTGGTGGGCAGGCCGCGCGTGGCGGTGCTCGACGAGCTGACGACGGGGCTCGACCCGCAGGCCCGCAGGGACACCTGGGAGCTCGTCGAGCAGGTACGCGATTCCGGGGTGACGATCGTGCTCGTCACCCACTTCATGGAGGAGGCCGAACGCCTCTGCGACCGGCTCGCGCTCATCGACGCCGGCAGGGTCGCCGCCACCGACACGCCGTCGGGGCTCATCGCGCAGGTGGGCGATGAGCAGCGGGTGAGGTTCCGGCCGTCCGCGCCCGTCGACGACGCCGTGCTGCTCGCCCTGCCCGAAGTGCGCGGGGTCACCAGGAGCGGCGACCAGATCGTGGTGACCGGCTCCGGCAACCTCGCCCCCACCGTCACCCTGGCGCTCGCCCAGCAGCAGATCGTGCCCGGAGACCTGCGTATCGAGCAGGCCACACTCGACGACGCGTTCCTCGCGCTCACCGGAAGGAAGCTCACGTGAAGAAGATGCTGATCGTGGAGACCAGGCTCTACCTGCGTGACTGGCCGTCGTTGTTGTTCACCGTCGGGCTGCCGGTCGGCCTCCTGCTCGTACTCGGCCTCAGCATCCCGTTCATGACCGAGGCGAACGCGTCGGGCGAGCGGCCGATGGACACGCAGATGCCCAGCATGATGACGCTGCTCGCACTGCTCACGCTCGCCTGCAACATCCTGCCCGCGGTGCTCACCACCTACCGCGAGCGGGGCGTGCTCAGGCGGATGTCCACCACGCCCGTGCATCCGGTGCGGCTGCTCGGCGTGCAACTGCTGATCAACCTGGTCGTCGGCGTGGTGTCCGCGGCCATCCTCATCTCGGCCGCGGCCGTGGTGTTCGGCTCGCCGCTGCCGGGGCAGCCGGTGGTCTTCGTCCTCGTGCTCCTGCTCGGCAGCGCCGCGCTGCTGGCCATCGGGCTGGTGATCGCCGCCCTCGCGCCGAACGGCAAGACCGCTCCGGGCATCGGCGCCGTGGTGATGTTCCCGCTGATGTTCCTGGGCGGGATGTGGGTGCCGCGCGACATCATGCCGGACGCGCTGCGCGCCGTCAGCGACTTCTCCGTGGCGGGGCCGTTCGCCCAGGCGCTCAAGGACGCCTGGGCCGGACAGTCTCCCGAGCTCGGGCACCTCGCGGTGGTGGCCGCCGGACTGGTGATCTTCGGTGGGCTGGCCGTACGGCTCTTCCGGTGGGAGTGAGGCTAGCGCGCGGCCCAGACAGGCGGCGCGCCGGTCACGTTGCTCATCAGCGAGTAGAGCGAGGTCGAGGCCGTGATGAACATGCGGTTGCGCTTGGGCCCGCCGAACACCAGGTTGGCGGTGAACTCGGGCAGCCTGAGGCGGCCGATCAGCGTGCCGTCGGGGTCGTAGCAGAGCACCGCCTTGCCCGCCGCGGTCCAGACGCGGCCGGTGTTGTCGAGGCGGATCCCGTCGAAGTTGTCGCTCTCGGTGCCCTCGGCGAACACCTCGCCGCCCGCGAGGGAGCCGTCGTCGCGCACGTCGAACACGCGTACGTGCCTGGCCCGCGTGTCGGCGACGTAGAGCCGGCTCTCGTCCAGCGAGAAGGCCAGGCCGTTGGGCCGGACGAAGTCGTCGGCCACGATGCGGACCTCGCCCGTCGCCGGATCCGCGCGATAGACGTGGCAGCCGTCGATCTCCTGCTCGGCCGCGTGGCCCTCGTAGTCGCTGAGGATGCCGTACGGCGGGTCGGTGAACCAGACGGAGCCGTCGGAGCGCACGACCGCGTCGTTGGGGCTGTTGAACCGCCTGCCCTGCCAGCGGTCGGCGATCACCGTGATCGAGCCGTCGTGCTCGGTGCGGGTGACCCGGCGGTTGCCGTGCTCGCAGGTGATCAACCGGCCCTCGCGGTCGAGGGTGTTGCCGTTGGAGTAGCCGGACGGTTGCCGGAAGACCCCGACCGCGCCGGTCGTCTCGTCCCAGCGGAGCATGCGTTCGTTGGGGATGTCGCTCCAGACGAGGAACCGGCCGGCCGGGAAGTAGACCGGGCCCTCCGCCCAGCGGGTGCCGGTGTGGAGGCGTTCGACCCTGTCGTCTCCTCCGATGGCGGCGAACCGCTCGTCGAGCACCTCGAACTCAGTGGGGATCGTGTCCGTCATGTCATCCACCATACGTAGTTCGGATCTTCCGACGAACTACGATATATCATCCTGCCGTGGACGATATCGACAGAATGCTGATCGGCCTGCTCCAGGACGACGCGACGCGGTCGTACGCGATGCTCGGCAAGGCGGTGGGGCTGTCCAGCGGCGCCGCGCACGAACGCGTGCGCAAGCTGCGCGAGCGCGGCGTCATCAGGCGCACGACGATCGAGGTCGACCAGGAGGCGCTCGGGCGCACGGTGACCGCGTACGTGCTGGTCGACGGCAACACGTGGATGGGCGACAGCGGGGACAGGCTGGCCGCGATCCCGGAGATCGAGGAGGCGCACGTCATCGCCGGGCCCGCGTCGGTGCTGCTCAAGGTGCGTACGAGCGGGCCCAAGGAACTGCAGGACCTGCTGCGCCAGGTCTTCCAGGTGGACGGGGTGACGGGCACGCAGACGGTCGTCGTCCTGCAGACCCTCTTCGAACGGACCCTCAAGTAAACTCCAGGTATGACGAAGGTCGCCTGGAACACACGAGAGCTCACCGTGGGCCAGCTCGCCGAGCGCAGTGGCGTCGCCGTCTCCGCCCTGCACTTCTACGAGTCCAAGGGCCTCATCACGAGCCGCCGTACGTCCGGAAACCAGCGCCGCTACACCCGCGACAGCCTGCGCAGGGTCGCCTTCATCAGGCTGGCGCAGCGCATCGGCATCCCCCTGAAGACCATCAAGGACGCCCTCAGCCGGCTGCCCGACGAGCGCACCCCCACCCGCGACGACTGGGCCAGGCTGTCGGCCGCCTGGCGCGGCGAGCTCGACGACCGCATCGAGCAGCTGCAGCGGCTGCGCGACGACCTCACCGAGTGCATCGGGTGCGGCTGCCTGTCGCTGGACCGGTGCCCGGTGGCCAACCCGTACGATCGGCTGGGCGACGAAGGGCCGGGCGCGCGGCGCATCGACACCCGGCTGTGCCCGCCTCAGACGGGTTGCTGTGACACAGGTGCCGCTACGACGGCTCCTTCCGCGGGGGGACGATGAGCGTGGGCCGGCCCGCGTGGTGCAGCACATGGTTGGAGACGCTGCCGAGCAGCACCGATCTGACCCCCGCCAGGCCGCGCGAGCCGATGACGACGAGGGAGGCGTCGATCTCGTCCGCCACGTCCACGATCTTCTTCCAGATCGACTCGTTGTCGGCCACCGCCCGATAGGTGACGTCGGCCATCCCTCCCGCGATCGCCAGCTCGGCCCCCGCCTTGGCGTGCTGCTCGGCCTGCGCGTGGGCCGCGTCCTCGGCACCCGCGTCGAACGCCGCCGCGGCCAGCGGATGTCTCTTGATCTGAACGAGCAGCGGCTCCCACACCGTGACCACGACGGTGGGCTGGGCGGTCAGGTGCTTGGCCGCGAACTCGATGGCGGCGCGCGAGTCGGCCGAGCCGTCGTAGGCGACAAGGATGGTCATGGCGTTCTTCCCTTCGCTTCGCTCTTTCAGCAGAGCACCGAAGCTCCACCGGTGAAGCACCGAAGCGATCGGGCGCCATTCCGGGGCCCGCTGTCTGCTTGGTCACACCGTCACGGGCGGACGGGATCGGCGTCCCCGCCATCGCGTGCCGCGATGTCGGCGGGGTAGCGAAGGCCGTCGAAGAGGAGCGCGGTGATCCGGGTGGCGTTCTCACGCCAGCCCTCCGTGGCGCGCAGGTTGCAGACGCCGCCCATGGCGCGCAGGAGAGTCTTGCCGTTGGTGTCGGTACGGATCGCGCCTGCCGCAGATCCGGCGGCGAGCAGGCGGTCGAGACTGGCGGCCATCTGTGAGCGCGCGTCGTCGAAGACCGGGGAGTCCGTCGCCATGATGCTCGCCAGCGCGGCGCCCATTCCCTTGCCGATCGCGGCGTGCTCCACCAGCAGGAGCAGGAATCGCCGCAGGGCCTCGCCAGGGGCGTGCTGCTCCAGGAGTCTCGGCGGCGCCGCGCAGAGTTCGGCGACCTCCTGCCGGTAGACCTCCTCGACGAGGGCTTCGCGCGTCTCGAAGTGGCGGTAGAGCGTGCCGACGGCGACGCCCGCCCGACGGGCGATGTCCTCGACGTGAGCACCGTCCTCGCCGGCGATGAAGGCGGCACGTGCCGCGGCGAGCAGAGCGGCCCGGTTCCGCTGGGCGTCGGCACGCAGTGACCGTGACGATGACAACAGTCCCTCCATAAGGTGAGTCGGGTTCAGTATAGTTTCCGGAGTCCGGTTCACTTTATCGAAGGAGCAGGAGTCATGACAGTGCCAGAAGAAGGCCTCAGGGGCCTGCGCGTGCTGGTCACCGGCGCGAGCCGCGGCCTGGGGGCGGCCACCGCCCGCCGCTTCGCCGAAGCCGGAGCGAACGTGCTGACCGCCTCGCGAAGCGTGCCCCCGGAGGGGTCTCCCGGCATCTTCATCCGCGCGGACCTCGCGAGCGCGCAGGGCGTGGCGGAACTCGCCCAGAGGGTGATCGACACCGTCGGCGGCGTCGACGTGCTGGTCAACAACGCGGGCGCGACGACCGGAGCGATACCGACGTTGGAGCGTTCCGACGAGGCATGGCGCTCCGACCTCGACATGAACCTGCTCAGCGCCGTCCGTCTCGACCGGGCCCTGGTGCCGGGGATGGTGGAGCGGGGCTCAGGGGTGGTCGTGCACGTCTCGTCGATCGCGAGCCGCCTGCCGCAACCGTCCGACGCCTCGTACGCGGCGGCCAAGGCGGCGCTCAACGCCTACAGCCGCGAACTCGCCATCGACGTGGGCAAGCATGGCGTACGCGTGGTGTGTGTCCTGCCCGGTTTCGTCACCACGGAGGGCGCGACGGAGCACCTCCAGCGGATCGCCGACAGGCAGGGCACCGGCCTGGAGGAGCTCAAGCAGCGGATCGTCGACCACCTCGACGTGCCGATGGGGCGGCCGGGCGAGCCCGAGGACGTCGCGGAGATGATCGCCTTCCTCGCCTCCCCCCGGGCGAAGTGGCTCACCGGCGCCCAGTTCCGGGTGGACGGAGGAATCATCCCGGCGGTGTGACCGCCCGCCTCCGGGTCGGCATTTGCCTAAAGCTATTAGGCAAATGCCTTATAGTTGTCGGCAGACAGGAGGAAGCTTATGGTGAGAGCAGGGCTGACCCCCGAACGGCTGACCCGGGCAGGAGCGGAACTGGCCGACGAGGTCGGCTTCGACCAGGTGACCGTTTCTGAGCTCGCCCGGCGGTTCGACGTCAAGGTCGCGAGCCTCTACTCGCACGTCAAGAACTCCCAGGAGCTCAAGACCAGGATCGCCCTGTTCGCCCTGGAAGAACTCGCCGACCGAGTGGCCGCCGCCCTGGCCGGGCGTGCCGGCAAGGACGCCCTGGCCGCATTCGCGGACGCCTACCGTGACTACGCACGCGAACACCCCGGCCGCTACGCCGCCGCCCGGCTCCGGCTCGACCCCGAGACGGCGGCCGCCAGCGCCGGCGTACGGCACTCGCAGATGACGCGGGCGATCCTGCGCGGCTACGACCTGACCGAGCCGGACCAGACGCACGCGGTCCGGATGCTGGGCAGCGTCTTCCACGGCTACGTCAGCCTGGAGACGGCCGGAGGCTTCAGCCACACTCCCGTCGGCACGCAGGAGTCCTGGGCCTGGATCCTGGACTCCCTCGACGCCCTGCTCCGCGACCGGGCCACGTCCTGACCCGCACCGTCGCGACGGCGGATGAACGCTTCGAAGAACGGCAGAGATAATGATCACCGATTGGATCACCACGCCCGTCACCGCGGACCTGCTGCGCGGTTTCCTCGACGTGGAGACGACCGCGCACGGCCTGCTGCCGCACCGGCTGCCCGCCCGGGCGCGCCGGCAGATCCCCGACGACCGGCTGGCCATGGCCGAGGCGCAGCCCTCCGGCGTACGGTTGGCCCTCCGCACCCGCGCCACCACGATCGAACTGGACACCCTGCCCACCAAGCGGGTCTACCAGGGGTTCCCGCCCCCGGCCGACGGCGTGTACGACCTGCTGGTCGAGGGAACCCTCGCCGCCCAGGCCACGGTGGCCGGCGGCCGAGTCCACACGATCACCGACATGGTCACCCAGTCCGCAGAGGTGCGTGAGGGACCCGCCGGCACCGCCCGGTTCACCGGCCTGCCCGCAGGTGACAAGGACGTCGAGATCTGGCTCCCGCACACGGAGATCACCGAGCTGATCGCCTTGCGCACCGACGCCCCTGTCGAGCCGGCACGAGACAGCGGGCGCAGGGTGTGGCTGCATCACGGCAGCTCCATCAGCCACGGCTCGAACGCCGCCCACCCGACCGCGACCTGGCCGGCCCTGGCAGCCGCCGGAGGCGAAGCGGAACTGGTCAACCTGGGGTTCGGTGGCAGCGCGCTGCTGGACCCGTTCACCGCCCGCGCGATGCGCGACACCCCCGCCGACCTGATCAGCGTCAAGCTCGGCATCAATGTCGTCAACGGCGACGTGATGCGGCTGCGTGCCTTCACCCCCGCGGTCCACGGCTTCCTGGACACCATCCGCGAGGGGCATCCGACCACTCCGCTGCTGGTCGTCTCCCCCATCCTGTGCCCGGTCCAGGAGGACACCCCCGGCCCGCTCGCGCCCGACTACGACGGCGTGACCCTGCGGTTCAAGGCCACGGGCGACCCGGCAGAGCGCGCCGCCGGGCGCCTGACACTGAACGTCGTCCGCGACGAGCTCGCGCGGATCGTCGACCAGCGTAGGGCCGACGACCCGAACCTGCACTACCTCGACGGCCGTGCCCTGTACGGCGAGAGCGACTACGCCGAATTCCCGCTGCCCGACGCGATCCACCCCGATCCCGCAGGGCACCGCCGCATCGGCGAGAACTTCGCGCGGCTGGTCTTCGGCGACGGCGGCCCTTTCGCCGCGAAGACCGGCTGACGGCACCGGCCCGGCCGCGCGGCCCTTGGCGAGCCGCTAGTGCTGGGCCATGTCGACGAACCGGCTGTAGTGGCCCTGGAACGCCACCGTCACGGTGGCGGTGGGGCCGTTACGGTGCTTGGCCACGATCAGGTCGGCCTCGCCCGCCCTGGGCGACTCACGCTCGTAAGCGTCCTCCCGATGCAAAAGGATCACCATGTCGGCATCCTGCTCGATAGAACCACTTTCGCGCAGATCGCTCACTTGGGGGCGTTTGTCGGTGCGTTGTTCGGGGCCTCGGTTGAGCTGGGAGATCGCGATGACGGGGACCTCGAGCTCCTTGGCCAGCAGCTTGATGGCACGGGAGATCTCGGAGACTTCGTTCTGGCGGCTCTCGACCCTCTTCGGCGAGCTCATCAGCTGGAGGTAGTCGATGACCACGAATCTCAGGTCGTTACGCTGCTTGAGCCGCCGGCACTTGGCCCGGATCTCCATCATCGACATGTTGGGCGAGTCGTCGATGAACAGCGGCGCCTCCGCCACCTCGCTCATCCGGCGGGCCAGGCGGGTCCAGTCGTCGTCGCCCATCATGCCGGAGCGCATGGCGTGCAGCGCGACCCTCGCCTCGGCGGACAGCAGGCGCATGGTGATCTCGTTACGGGACATCTCCAGCGAGAAGATGACCGTGGTCATCCCATGCTTGATAGCCGCAGACCGGGCGAAATCCAGACCGAGCGTGGATTTGCCGATGGCCGGGCGGGCGGCCACGACGATCATCTGGCCGGGGTGGAGGCCGTTGGTGAGCTGGTCGAGGTCCTGGAAGCCGGTGGGCACGCCGACCATCTGGCCGCCGCGGCTGCCGATGGCCTCCAGCTCGTCGAGGGCGCCGGGCATGATGTCGGCCAGCGGTGCGTAGTCCTCGGACGTGCGGCGCTCGGTGACCTTGTAGATCTCGGCCTGGGCGCGGTCGACGAGGTCGTCGACCTCTTCGTTCTGGCCGCCGTAGCCGTAGGAGACGATGCGGGTGCCGGCCTCGATGAGGCGGCGGAGGATGGCCTGCTCCCGGACGATCTTGGCGTAGTAGCCGGCGTTGGCGGCGGTGGGGACGACGGCCGTGAGCGTGTGGAGGTAGGCGGCGCCGCCGACCCTGGCCATCTCACCGCGCTTCTGCAGCTCGTCGAAGACGGTGACCGCGTCGGCGGGCTCGCCCCGGCCGTAGAGGTCGGTGATGACGTCGTAGACCATCTGGTGGGCGGGGCGGTAGAAGTCGTCGGAACGCAGGATCTCCACGACGTCGGCGATGGCGTCCTTCGACAGGAGCATGCCGCCGAGCACCGACTGCTCCGCGTCGATGTTGTGCGGCGGGGTGCGCTCGAAGCCTGGACCTGCGCCACCGGTCTCTTCGTCAATGCTCACCGCGCCCCCTCGAACCTCGCAGGCGGTCGCACCACCCCCACTTGTAGTCGACCGGTCTGACAGTTTCGCGGAGTCGCGGTCAGTCGGCAACGTGGCCTGTGGACAACCTTGTGGTCAAGCTGTGCACTATCGCCCCCAGCCTGTGAAAGGCCTGTGGACGGGGCTGGGGATAACTCTTTCGGGTTTCCGCAGCGACCGTCCTGAGCTGGGAAAAGACCGTCCACCGGCTGTGGAGGGAAGAAAGTTTCCCCGACATGCCGTGTAAGGCTCATAATGGACTAGTGCCCATTACCTCCAGAGACCGGGAGATTCTGCGACTGGCTGTGCCCGCGTTCGGCGCGCTGGTCGCCGAGCCGCTGTTCCTGCTGGCCGACTACGCCATCGTGGGACACGGCCTGGGCACCACCGCGGTGGGCGCGCTGGGCGTGGCGGGCGCGGTCCTCACCACGCTGGTCAACCTGTGCGTCTTCCTCGCCTACGGCACCACGGCCTCCGTGGCCCGGCAGACGGGCGCCGGCAACCACGACCGGGCCATGCGCAACGGCGTGGACGGGATCTGGCTGGCGCTGGGCATCGGCGTCGCGCTGATCGCCGTGTGCTGGCCGCTCGCACCGGCCATCGTGGAGGTGTTCGGGGCGGCTCCGGAGCAGAGCGCGGAGGCGGTGACGTACCTGCGGATCAGCCTGCTCGGCGCGCCCGGGATGCTGGTCGTGCTGGCGGGCACGGGCGTGCTGCGCGGCCTGCAGGACACGGTCACGCCGCTGGTGGTGGCCGTGGGCTCGTTCGCGCTGAACGCGGCACTCAACGCGTGGTTCGTGCTGGGGCTCGGGTGGGGCATCGCCGGGTCGGCCTGGGGCACCGTGCTCGCGCAGACGCTCGGCGCGGCCGTCTACCTCGTCGTGGTGGTCAGGGGCGCGCGGCGGCTCGGTACGGCGCTGACGCCCCGGCTCGAAGGGCTCAGGCAGGCGGGCACGGCCGGGTTCGCGCTGCTCATCCGTACGGCATGCCTGCGAGTCGTGCTGCTCGTGGCCACCATGGTCGCCACCAGGATGGGCCAGGCCGAGCTGGCCGCGTTCGCCATCGCCACCCAGGTGTGGACGCTGCTCGCCTTCGCCCTCGACGCCATCGCCATCGCCGGGCAGGCCATCACGGGGCGCTCGCTCGGCGCGGGCGACGTCGCCGCCACCAGGGCCGCGACCAGGCGCATGGTCCAGTGGGGCATCTGGTCGGGCATCGTGCTCGGCGTGCTCGTCATCGCGGCGCGGCCGCTGCTGCCCGGGCTGTTCGACGCCGACCCCGCGGTCACCGCGCTGCTGCTGGCCGTGTTGTGGCCGGTGGCGCTGTTCCAGCCGGTGTGCGGGGTGGTGTTCGTGCTGGACGGCGTGCTGATCGGCGCGGGCGACCAGCGTTACCTCGCGTGGGCGGGGGTGTGGACGACGCTGGCCTACCTGCCTGCCGCCCTCCTCGCCGCCGGTGTCGGCGTGGTCGCTCTCTGGTGCGCGCTCGGGGTGTGGATGTTCGCACGCCTGATCACCCTGGTACGCCGGGCCGCCGGCACTGCCTGGCTGGTGACCGGGGCGTGATCTGCTCGTGCTTGCCGCCGCCCACAAGGTGAGACATGGTGGGCTCCCTGAGGGGTGTTCGGTGTCCACGATTCTGCGACGACTGCCGCCTTCCGAGGCGACCGGGCTGCGCACAGGCGCGCGGCACAGCCTGGCCGAGGTCTACCGCCCGGCCGACCTCGTGGTGCTCGGTTTCGGGGTGATGATCGGCGCGGGCATCTTCAGCATCGCCGGCCGGCAGGCCGCCACCACGGCGGGTCCCGGCGTGATCCTCTCGTTCATGATCGCGGGCATCGCGTGCCTGCTCGCCTGTCTGTGCTACGCCGAGCTGGCCTCCACGATGCCGGCCTCCGGCAGCGCCTACACCTTCACGTACGTCATCTTCGGCGAGGTCTGGGCGTGGATCATCGGCTGGGCGCTGATCCTGGAGCTGCAGTTCGCCGTGGCCGTGGTGGCCAGGGCGTGGGCCTCGATCACGGTCGGGGCCATCGCCGCCTTCGGCGTGCGCGTGCCGGACGCGGAGCTCGTGAGCGACGTGCTGGTGCTCGCGATCCTGCTCGTGCTCACCGGCGTCGTCGCGCTCGGCGCGCGGGTCGGGCTGCGGGCACTGTGGATCATGGTGTCGGCCAAGCTGCTGGCCGTCGGGGCGGTCATCGTCGTGGGCCTGACCCAGGTCGACGTGGCGAACATCGGCGAGTTCCACGTGCCGCCCAGGACGCTGCCGACCCCGCCCGCCACCGTGCTGGAGATCGTGGTCGGGCAGAGCCAGGCGTTCGGCTGGTTCGGCATCTTCGCGGCGGCCTCGGCCATCGCGTTCGCGTACATCGGGTTCGACGTGCTCGCCACCGCGGCCGAGGAGACCGTGAACGCCTCCAGGGCCGTGCCCAAAGGCATGATCCGCAGCCTGGTGCTCACCACGGTCATCTACCTCGCGGTCGCCCTGGTCATGGTGGGCATGGTGTCGTACACGCGGATCTCGGTGGAGGCGCCGCTGTCCAGCGCGTTCCGCGCGGCGGGCGTCGACTGGATGGTGCACGTCATCGACGTGGGCGCGGTGCTGGGCCTGACGACCGTGATCCTGGTGCTGATCGTGGGGCAGACCCGGGTGCTGTTCTCGATGGCCCGCGACGGGCTGATCCCCAGGAGCCTGGCCTCCGTCAGCCGCCGCTACCACACACCCACCAGGGTGACGTTGCTGATCGGGTTCGTGGCGATCATGCTGGCCGAGTTCGTGCCGGTGGTCACGATGCAGGAGCTCGTGGTGATCGGCGCGCTGTTCGCGTTCCTGTTCGTCTCTGCGGGGGTGATCGTGATGCGGCGGCGCATGCCCGGCCTGGAGCGCGGATTCCAGGTGCCGTTCTCGCCGCTGCTGCCCGCGCTCTCCCTGGTGGCCACCCTCTGGCTCATGGTCAACCTGCGGCTGCTGACCTGGGCGTGGTTCGTCCTGTGGATGGCCTTCGGCCTGCTGGTCTACCTCGTGTACGGCCGCCGCCACAGCCTGCTGGCCCGGCCCCGCGACCCGGTCGAGCCGCCCCGCGGGCGGCACCGGCGCTAGAACCGTCCCGATTCGAGCACGCTGCGCAGGAACTCCCTGGTACGCGCGTTCTCCGGCTCGGTGAAGATCTGCTCAGGCGGCCCCTTCTCCAGCAGCACGCCCCCGTCGAGGAAGCACACCGTGTCCGAGATGTCGCGGCAGAAGCCCATCTCGTGGGTGGTGAGGACCATCGTCATCCCCGACTCCTTGAGCTCCCTGATGATGCCCAGCACCTCGACCACCAGCTCGGGGTCGAGTGCCGAGGTGACCTCGTCGAGCAACATCAGCCGCGGCTGGGTGGCCAGCGCCCTGATGATGGCCACCCGCTGCTGCTGGCCGCCGGAGAGCTGGTCGGGGTAGGCGCGCGCCTTGTCCGCCAGCCCGAACCTGGCCAGCAGGTCATGAGCCTGCTCCTCCGCCTGCCCCTTCGCCACCCGGTGCACCTGCCGGGGCGCCAGCGTGACGTTGTCGAGCACGGTCATGTGCGGGAACAGGTTGAACGCCTGGAACACGATGCCCAGCCGCTTGCGCACGTCGTCGACGTTCGCGCGCGGGTCGGTGATCTCGTCGCCGTCGAGGTGGATCGTGCCGTCGTCCACGGTCTCCAGCAGGTTGACGCAGCGCAGCAACGTCGACTTGCCCGAGCCCGACGCGCCGATCAGGCTCACCACCTCGTGCGGCCGCACGTCCAGGTCGATGCCGCGCAGCACGCCGTGCCCGCCGAAGAACTTCCACACCCCGTCGATGGAAAGGACGCTCATGCGCCACGCCTCCTGCGCGTACGGGCGGCCAGATGGTCGGTGAACCTCGCCATGGGGATGGTGAGCAGGATGAACAGCAGCGCGGCGGCGAGGTAGGGCGTGTAGTTGAACGTGCTGGCCGCGTGGATCTGCGCCTGCCGCAGTGCCTCCAGCGGCCCGATGGTGGCCACCAGCGCCGTGTCCTTCTGCAGCGAGACGAAGTCGTTCAGCAGCGGCGGCACCACCCTGCGCGTCGCCTGCGGCAGCACCACGAACCGCATGGTCCTGACATGGCTCAGCCCGAGCGAGCGGGCCGCGGCCACCTGGCTGGGATGGATCGACTCGATGCCCGAGCGGAACACCTCCGCCACGTACGCGCCGTAGGAGAGGGTCAGCGCGATGATGCCCAGCGTGGCCAGGTCGGTGGGAATGCCCTGCAGGTTGAGGGCGGGCAGCCCGAACCCCACCAGATAGATCACCAGAATCGTCGGCACGCCGCGGAAGATGTCGGTGTAGAGCGTGGCCAGCGCCCGGATCGGGAAGAACGCGGGCGTCCTGATGCCTCTGGCCAGCGCCACCAGCAGCCCCACGATCAGGATCAGCGGCTCGGCGATCAGAAAGATCTTGATGTTGAGCAGGAACCCGCTCAGCACGTCGGGCAGCGCCTCGCGGAACTCGCCGAAGTCGAAGAACGTCTCCCGCACCCGCGGCCAGCCCGGCGAGCTCGTCACGATCCACACGACCATGACGACGAAGACGACCGTCGAAGCCGTCGCGATGGAGGCCGTGCGGCGACTGCGCGACCTGCGCATCCGCTCGCGCTCGGCCTGCCGCTCCGACTTGACCCACTCGCTCACCGAGGGATCACTTCAGCTCGGGCGCGCCCGCCGCCGAGCCGAGCCACTGCTGCTCGATCCTGGCCAGCTCGCCCTTCGACTTCAGCGCGTCCACCGCCTTGTCGACGCAGGACTTGAGCGCGCTGCCCTTCTCCATGACCAGCCCGAACTCCTCCGGCGTGCCGCCCGTCGAGCTGAACTGGCCCACGATCTTGGCGTTGTCCACCTGCGCGGCCGTCACGTAGAACGCCGTCGGCAGATCGACGACGATCGCGTCGACCTGCTCGTTCTTCAGCGCGTTCACGGCGTCCACCTGCTCGTTGTAGACGTTGGGGTCCTTGCCGGGCTGGATGACGCTCCTCACCGCGTCGAGCGAGGTCGTCCCCACCTGTACGCCGATCTTCGCGTCCTTCAGCTCGGCCAGGCTCTTCGCCCCGGCCACCTTGCCCCCGTCGACCGCCACGACGGCCTGCTTGACCGTGTAGTAGCCCTTGCTGAAGTCGACCGCCTTGGCCCGGTCAGGCGTGATGGACACCTGGTTGATGTCGAAGTCGAACTGCTTCTTGCCCGGCGCGTACGCCGAGTCGAACTTGACCGTGCTCCACTGCACCTCGGTGCGGTCGAAACCGAGCTCACCCGCCACGGCGAACGCCACCGCGCTCTCGAAACCCTGCCCGTTGCTCGGGTCGTCGTCCTTGAACCACGGCTCGTAGGCCGGCTTGTCGGTGCCGACGGTCAGCTTGCCGGGGGTGACGAGCTGGAGTTGCTCCTTGGCACACGCGGTGGACGCGGTCGGGGCGGCCGCCGTGTCGTCAACGGGTGCGCAACCAACGACCGCCACCGCGAGTGCGAGCAGCATGAGGGGACGGGCCATGGCCGAGCCTCCAGGGGGACGTGCGAGAGAACGACGGCATTCTACGCTGCCCGAGTAGGGTATTTCGTTCACGGGTGCCCTTTCACCACGGCAATCGGGCAACGTGGGCTCGCGTCACGGCGCTCAGCCGGTGACGGGTCAGAGGCCGTTTCCTGGAGGGCCCCCAGCCGAAGTGCGGCGGGTGGCGGGCCACGGCAGCGCGTAAGGGGAGGAAGGCAGCACTCTGTGCGGCGGGCGTGACGGATGGATACGGCACACCCGCACGGGCTCGCCGTGAAACGAAAAGGCCCCCGCATGGAGCGGGGGCCTTCGCGCAGGTCAGCCTGCGACGACCTCGACGTCGATCGAGGCGGACACCTCGGGGTGCAGCTTGACGGTGACCTTGTGCGAGCCGACGCTCTTGATCGCGTTGACGATCTCGATGCGGCGGCGGTCGACGATCGGGCCGCCGGCGGCCTTGACGGCCTCGGCGATGTCGCCCGTCGTGATCGAGCCGAACAGGCGGCCGGACTCGCCGGCGCGGGTGGCCAGGCGCACGCGCAGGGCGCCGAGCTGGCCGGCGACCTCCTTGGCGGTGCCGAGGTCGCGGATCTCGCGAGCGTCGCGGGCCTTCCTGATGGTCTCGATCTGCTTCTCGGCGCCGCGCGTCCAGCGCATGGCGTAGCCGCGCGGGATGAGGTAGTTACGGCCGTAGCCGTCCTTCACCTCGACGACGTCGCCAGGGGTGCCGAGGCCGGAGACCTCGTTGGTGAGGATGAGCTTCATGTCGACATGCCTCCTTAGCGCGCCGTGCTCGTGTAAGGCAGCAGGGCCACCTCACGGGCGTTCTTGATCGCGGTCGCCACGTCGCGCTGGTGCTGGGTGCAGTTGCCCGTCACCCGGCGGGCACGGATCTTGCCGCGGTCGGAGATGAACTTCCGCAGCAGCGCCGTGTCCTTGTAGTCGACGTAGGAGATCTTGTCATGGCAGAACAGGCAAACCTTCTTCTTGGGCTTGCGCAGTGCCGGCTTGGCCATCGTGGTGCTCCTCTCAGAGCCCCGCACCAGGGCGGGAATGGACAGTCATCCGCTCGCGCGGATCTTGGGTGTTAGAAGGGCGGTTCGTCGCTGAAGTCGTTGCCGCCGCCGCCGAAACCGCCGCCCTGCTGGCCGCCGCCTCCACCGCCGAAGCCGCCACCGCCACCGCCACCGCCCTGGGGCGGGGCGGGCGTCGCGGAGGCCCAGGGGTCGTCGGCCGGGCCGCCGAAGCCGCCGCCGCCACCCTGGCGGGAGGTGCGGTTGACCTTGGCGGTGGCGTTACGCAGAGACGGGCCGACCTCGTCGACCTCGACCTCGTAGACCGTGCGCTTCTCGCCTTCCTTGGTCTCGTAGGACCGCTGCTTGAGCCTCCCCTGCACGATGACCCGCATGCCGCGCTGGAGGCTCTCGGCGGCGTTCTCCGCCGCCTGCCGCCACACGTTGCAGGTCAGGAAGAGGCTCTCGCCGTCTTTCCACTCGTTGGTCTGGCGATCCATGAACCGCGGAGTGGATGCGATGCGGAATCGAGCCACCGCTTGCCCCGTCGGGGTGAAGCGCAGCTCCGGGTCGTCGACAAGGTTGCCGACAAGGGTGATTACGGTGTCGCCTGCTGCCATGGCTAGCGCTCGCCTTCCTGCACGCCTTCGCTTGGGTTTCGGCTCAGACTACGGTCCCGGCCCGACAGAATGCCGGGCAACGAGCTTGCTCAGTGCACGTCGGGACGCAGGACCTTGGTGCGGAGGATGCCCTCGTTGAGGTTCATCTGCCGGTCGAGCTCCTTGACCGTCGCGGGCTCCGCGGACAGGTCGATGACGGCGTAGATGCCTTCGGACTTCTTGTCGATGTCGTAGGCGAGACGGCGACGGCCCCAGACGTCGACCTTCTCCACGGTGCCGCCGTCGTTGCGGACCACGGTGAGGAACTGGTCGAGGGACGGCGCGACGGTGCGCTCATCGAGCGAAGGGTCCAGAATGACCATTACTTCGTAACGACGCATGCGGGACTCCAACCTCCTCTGGACTCTTGCGGTCACGACACTCTGCCGTGACAGGAGGACGCTGACGTCTGAGCCCTGGCGCCCCTTTCGGCGCCCGGGGGTGATGGGTCATCCATCACAACGCAGCGTGCCCAAGGTTACCAGCCTCGACAAGGTGGGAAAGCCTTTAGGAAACCGAGGGGGTGGTGGTTGTGCCACACGTGCTTCAGCCCTCCGAACAGGAGCGGTTCCGTCTCAGGCTCAACAGCGACGGACGTGCGCACCCGCTGGAGAACACGCTGGCCGTCGTCACACTGGTCTGCGGCGTGGTGGCGTTCGTGGCGACGTTCTGGGCTTCCGCGCACATGATCGCGTCCTGGTTCGGCACGCTGGGGTTCGGCGTCGGTCTCTACTCTCAGTACATCTCGGCGACCACGCCGCAGCGCACGCTGAACGTCGTCGGGCTCGTGGGGGCGTTCGTGGGCGCCGCGCTCGGCATCGCCCACGGCGGCTTCCTTCCCTATCCGTGAGCCCTTCGCCAGGTCAACGGTCCCGGCGTCCCCGATCGGGGCCGTCATTGATGCGGACTTATCCGCTGATGTGCAGGTCTATTCCGAGCAGCACCAGGAACCAGAGGAAGACGGAGAGCAGCGCCTCTGCGAGATCCTTGAGGAGTCCTGGGGTGATGTAGTCGTAGACCCATGCGACGTAGATGCCGATGACCACGTAGATCAAGATGATCAGCGCTCGTAAGCGCCAGCGGCTCATGGTTTCTCCTCGGATCGGGGGTACCAGGCGACTGCCCCGGCGCGCCCTGGTCAAACGGATAAGCTCGGTGACATGGTGCGCATCGGAGCTCACGTCGACCAGGACGACCCCGCCGCTCACGCCGAGGAGGTGGGGGCCGAGGTGGTGCAGTTCTTCCTCGGCGACCCCCAGGGCTACAAGAAGCCCGTGCTGCCCGCCAAACCGGTCGAGGGCGTTGACATCTACATCCACGCCCCCTACCTCGTCAACGTCGCCACCACCAACAACCGCATCAGGATCCCGAGCCGCAAGCTGCTGCAGCAGCACCTCACGGCGGCCGCGGAGATCGGCGCCAAGGGCCTCATCGTGCACGGCGGCCACGTCGGCAAGGACGACGATCCCCAGACCGGGTTCGACAACTGGCGCAAGGTGTTCGAGCGCATGGAGTGCCCCATCCCCGTGCTGATCGAGAACACCGCGGGCGGCGGCAACGCGATGGCGCGCAAGCTGGAGCGCATCGCCCGCCTGTGGGACGCGCTCGACGGGTTCGACGTGGGTTTCTGCCTCGACACCTGCCACGCCCACGCGGGCGGCGAAGAGCTGGTCGACCTGGTCGACCGGGTCAAGGCCATCACCGGCCGGATCGACCTGGTCCACTGCAACGACTCCCGCGACGCCTTCGACTCCGGCGCCGACCGCCACGCCAACCTGGGCAAGGGGAAGATCGACCCCGAGTTGATCCTGGCGGTCTGCCGGGCGGCCGCGGCGCCCGTCGTGGTGGAGACGCCGGCCGAGGGCCAGGCCGACGACATCGCCTTCCTGAGGAAGAACCTCTAGGGAAAACACACAGCCTGTGGATAACTTCCCTGGATTACCGAGGAAAGAAAGGGGGTAGAAAGATCAGCCTGCCCACGCGCCATCGAGGAACCGGGCGGCGTTGACCAGCATGAGCGGCCCCGAGATCAGGGCATAGAGGGCCAGCACCCACGCCTTCCTGGTCATCACCTTGGCGACCAGCACCCACACGGGAAACCACAGCAGCAGCGAGCGCGGGATCGACAGGTAGTACGCCGACGTCATCAGCGCCGCCGCCTGCGCCCCCGTGTAGACCAACTCGCTCCACCGGCGCAACACGAGCAGCCAGACCAGCGCCGCGACCGCCACCACGGCCCCCACGATCTCCATCCTGAAGGCCACCGCGAAGTCGTCGGCGCCCATGGCGGAGTGCCAGGTCGTCCGCCACGCCTCCCACGGCCACACGAAGTCACGCCCCCACCCGGCCTCCTGCGCGTGCTTCCAGGCCAGCCAGTCACCCGTCCTGCTGTAGTGGTAGGACGAGTACGCCACCAGCGGGACGAAGGGCACCGCCAGCCATCCGGCCCGGCGCGGCGCCTCCTTCTTCGTGACGAACTCCACGATGAGAGCGACCGCCAGGAACAACCCGGTGATCCGCACGCATGAGGCGCCCGCGGCCAGCAGCGCCGCCGCGGGCCAGCGTCCCTGCCTGGCGGCCAGCCACGCGGGGACGGCGAAGGCCAGGAAGAGCGACTCGCTGTAGCCCGCGGCCAGGAACACCGCCATCGGGAAGAGCAGCAGCGCCAGCACCGCCATCCAGCCGGAGGCGCCCTCGAACTCGGTCAGCCGGGCCAGCGCCATCATGGCGACCGCCCCGGCGGCCAGCGAGACCAGCAGCCCGGCCGCCGCCCAGTCGGGGACGACCAGGTAGACCATGCGCAGCGCCGCGGGCAGCCCGGGGAAGAACGCGGGCAGCCCTTCGTCCACCGGCCTGCCCGGCTCGCCGTCGTAGCCGTACTGGGCGATCGTGATGAACAGCGTGGCATCCCACTTGCGCCACCTGTCCAGATATTCGCCCAGCGTCACACCGAGCACGGTCGCCAGCAGCAGCCCCGCCCGCGAGCCGCACCACAGCAGCAGCGCGTCCCGGCCGGACGAGCGTGTGATCATCGGGTGATGGACGCCAGGGTGAAGCGGTCACGCGCGTCGGCGAACACGCCGCCCGCCTGGTCGTCGAGCCCGGCCTGCCGCACCACGTCCTTGTCGGGGCGCAGGATGTCGCGCACCACCAACGCCATCATGATGCCGATCGTGATGACCCGCCCCCAGACGGCGGTGAAGTAGGTGTCGTCGCCGATGCCCAGGTCGTCCCTGCTGAGCGGCGGCTGCGCGAGCAGGTAGAGCCAGATGGCGACGAAATACCACACCTCGGCGAGCTGCCACAACGCCAGCGGCTTCCAGTTGGGCCTGGCCAGCACGGCGAACGGCACCAGCCAGAGCACGAACTGCGGCGACCACACCTTGTTCGTCATCATGAACGCGGCCAGCGCCAGGAAGCAGATCTGCGCCAGCCTCGGCCGGCGCGGCGCGGCCAGCGTGAGCACGGCGATGCCGAGGCACAGGACGGCCAGTGACGCCATGCCGAGCGTGCTGACGTCGGCCTCGCCGAGGACCGGCCAGCCCTTGTTCTGGAAGAACAACCACGGCGAGCCCCAGTCGACGCCGCGTTCCTGGGAGAAGACGTAGAACCGGCGCCAGCCGTCCCATGCGAGGACCATGAAGGGCAGGTTGACCACCAGCCACGCGGCGGCGGTCGAGCCCATGGTGACCAGGAACGGCCGCCATCGCCCCGTCCGCCAGGTGAGCAGGAACAACGCGCCCACGAACATCAGCGGATAGAACTTCGTGGCGATCGCCAGCCCGAGCAGCACCCCGGCCAGCACCTGACGTTTGCGTGCCCAGGCCAGCAGCATGCCCATGGACAACGCGCCCGCGATGAGATCCCAGTTGATGTACGCGGCCAGCACCACGGCGGGCGCGACGGCGTACCAGAGCGGGTCCCACCGCCGTGTGGGTCCGGCCACCGCGGCCATCAGCAGCACGCCGGCCACGAGGGAGACGCCGAGCAGGATGACCGTCAGGTCGTAGAACCTGACCGCCTGGGCCACCTGGTCGGGCTCCAGCCACCGGACGATCCAGCTGAACGCCTGCATGACCTCACCCAGCACCACCGGGTATTCGACCTGCTTGTCGAACGGCACATCGGCGAAGTAGGGGTTCTGGGTGGCCAGCTGCCTGTCGAAGTAGAGCGGGTAGATGTCGGTGTAGCAGAAGTTGGTGTACGTCGAGATCTGGTCGTTCCAGCCGCCGGTGCGGCACGGCAGCCGGACGATGTACGCGAGAGACGCCCCCAGGGCCGCGAACAGCCCCAGGGGAAGGTACGGGATGGCTCGCGCCACCAGCGGCGCGCGCACCTCCGTGCTCGTCACTGGCCCTCGAGCCTGCCGTTGGCCGGCCCCGGGCCCGCGGCTCTCCTGTCGGGCCCGTTGTCACCGCCCGCGACGTTCGGGTCGTCGATCTCGGGGAACCCGTCGTCGGCCGGCGGCGGATCGTCGATGGTGGGCTCGTCGCCGGTGTCGCCGTCGCAGCCGATGAGGCAGTCGGGATCGTCGCCGGTCTCGTCGTCGAAGGGGTTCTCGCCGTCGTCGAACGGGTTCTCCGGCGTCTTCGTCGGCGTGGGCGTCGGGCTCGGCACGATGTTCTCCGGCGTGCCGATCTCGGCCTTCTCGGGGAACTCCTCGACCGGCTTGCCCTCGTGCGCGGCCAGCATGAACCGCTGCCAGGCGATCGTGGGCGGGCCCGCGCCCTCGAAGCCCAGGGACACTTCGTACGGTCTGGTGTACGGGTTGTTGACGTCGTACTTCTTGCTTGCCTTGCCCTTGGGCGTGATGGGGCAGTTGGAGTGCAGCGGCGGGACGACCTTGCCGCTCTTCGTCCTGCACTCCTCGCGGTAGAACCCGACGGCGGTGGAGATCTGCGGCGTGTAGCCGACGAACCAGGCGCCGTTCTCGTCGTTGTTGGTGCCGGTCTTGCCGGCGGCCGGCCTGTTGCCCAGGCCCTTGCCCGCCGCGGTGCCGTTGCGCAGCACCGCCGCCATGGCGACGGTGGAGTCGGCGGCCACTCCGGGGTCGATGACCGACTTGGTGAGCTGCTGCTCGGGGTAGGCGACCTGGCCGTTCTGCTCGACCTTCTGCACGACGTGGTAGCGGGTGTATTTCCCGGCGTTGGCGAAGATGGAGTAGCCGGCGGCCTGCTCGACCGGCGTCACCGGGGCGCTGCCGATGGCGAACTGGTAGTGGTGCTCCTCGATGTCGGCTGTCATGGCCTTCTCGTTGAACCCGGCCGCCACGACGAGGTTCTTCACGTCGTCGAGCTGGTTGGGCAGCGCGTACGCCATGGAGACGAAGGCGGTGTTGACCGACTGGGCGGTCGCCTTGACCACGTCGACGGCCCTGCCGACGTTGTGGCTGTTGGTGATGCCGCCCTTCTGCTGCCCCGGCAGCTCCTTCGGCACGGTCTCGTTGCCCGGCACGTAGCTGCTGAGCGAGTAGCCGGCCTGCAGCCAGGCGGCCAGCACGTACGGCTTGAACGCCGACGCGGCCTGCTTCTTCGACTCGAAGGCTTCGTTCCACGGGTCGTTGACGTAGTTGTCGCCGCCGTAGAAGGCGATGACGCGGCCGTTCTTCGGGTTGACCGCGGCCAGGCCGCCGTGGAACTCCTTCGACATGCCCTGCATCGTGGTCTTCATGGCCTGCCGGGCGGCCTTCATCAGTTTCCTGTCGAAGGTCGAGGTGATCTTGAAGCCGCCGCTCTCGACCTCGTCGCGGGTCAGGCCGCGCGATTCCAGCTCGTTCAGCACCTGCCGCACCATGTAGCCCCTGTCACCGCCCAGGGAGTTGCTGCTGGTGCTCTTCCTCGTCTTGGGGAACTTAGCGGTCTGCGGGAGCTGGCCGTATTTCTCGGGCCAGAGCTCGGCCATCCTCTTGATGGTCTGGTTGAAGCGGTATTTCAGCGCCGGGGAGTCGGGTTCCCAGGCCGGCTGCTGGATCCGCGCGGCGAGGTAGGCGCCCTGCTCGGGGGACAGCTTCGCGGCGGTCATCCTCTTGCCGAAGTAGGCCCGCGCGGCGGCCTGGACGCCGTACGCGCGGCCGAAGTTGACGGTGTTGAGGTAGTTGCGCAGGATCTCGTCCTTGGTCAGCGTGTCGTCGAGCTTGACCGCGACGAAGATCTCCTTGATCTTTCGTTCGATGGACACTTCCTGGCTGAGGCCGTCGTAGTAACCGCGGGCCATCTGCTGGGTGATGGTCGAGGCGCCCTGCAACTGCTGACCGGTCGCGGTCATCCACACGGAGCGCGCCATGCCGGAGAAGGAGATGCCGGAGTCCTCGTAGAACGTGTCGTTCTCGATGGCGATCGCGGCGTCCTTGACGCTGTCGGCCATCTCGTTGATCTCGACGCTCTCGCGCGGCATGCCCAGCCTGGCGATCTCGGTCTTGCCGTCGTTGTAGTAGATGGTGCTCTGCTGCGCGGTCGCCTCCGCCTGCACGGTCGTCGGCACCGGGGTGTTGGCGTACGCCACCATGACCATGCCGAACATGCCGGCCGCGAGCACCACGACGCCGGCCACGACGATTTTCCAGCTCGGCACGAACCTGCGCCAGCCGCCCCGGCCGCCGCCGCCCTTCTTGACGGGCGGTCCCGGAGGCTCGGGCGGTCCGCCCTGCCCCCTTCTGCGGCGCCGCGGCGCGTCGCTGACCATCGTCTCCTGGTTACCGAGCGTGCGCGACTCCTCGCGCGAGCGGGAGCGCGGCGGCGGCTGGTCGCCGCGCTCGCCCGCCGGGTCGCCGCGTCGAGGAGGCTCGTCGTACGGCTGTGCGGCCATGGCGCCGGTCTGCTCGTACGCCGCCTCAGGACGTCGGGCCTCCGGCTCCTCGCCCCAGCCGGGTCCGCCGGTTTGGCGAGAGGAACCTTGGGGCACAGAACGGGATGAGTTGGAGCGACGGCGCCTTCCTTGGCGTGCCGTCCCCTCATTCATGCTGTTACTCACACGTCCTCGCAACGTCGTCGGAACTGAAACGGCGGTAGGGCGTGAGGCTCCTCGCCGCCCTCGGTCTTCACGCTTGGCCGACGAGGTCAGGCGGTCCGTTCCCGAGTACGTACGAAACCGTCAAGTGGTTCCAGGAACAACCTTGGCAGACCTCGACAACGTACACCCGGAACTCATCGTAATCATGAGCCATGGCGATGAGCTCTGATGTGACTTTTGCCTGGCCGGCATGGCGCCCGAGGCACTCACCGTAGACATAAGTCACATTAGTGACGTTCTCCCTTTCGCAGACCGGGCAGAGTCGTTCGGTCGGCTCGCCGAAGTGGCGTGCCGCGCGAAGGAGGTAGGGCTGTGCGTCACAGACGTCACCGCGCGAGGCTCGCCCGGAACGCAGGGAGCGGACTGCCGCTCTCTTCGCGAGACCGTAATCCACCACCCTTCGCTGTGACCACATGAGCGCCAGACTACGGCGTTTTGCGGGTCCATCCCAACGACTCCGCGGATTCATAGATTGCGGCGATATAGCGCCACGACGTATCCTCAAGATGTATCGGCTCGATACATCGACACGAGAGGGGGGCGGTTCCCATGGCCAGCGGACAGGGCAGAGTCTTGGAACTGGCCGTGCTCGGGTCGCTGCACGAAACGCCGCTACACGGCTACGAGCTGCGCAAACGGCTCAATGCCCTGCTGGGGATGTTCCGTGCGTTCTCCTACGGGTCGCTGTACCCCTGTTTGCGATCACTTCTGGCTCAGGGCCTCATCGCGGAGGAGCAGCCCGCTCCCGCCACGATCGTCGGCGGCCGGTCGAAAATCGTCTACAAACTGACCGCCGAGGGCAAGGAACGCCTGCAGGACATGCTCACCCAGGCAGGTCCTTCCGCATGGGAGGACGAGAGCTTCGGTGTGCACTTCGCTTTCTTCCGGCACACCGAGGCCGAAGTCCGTCTGCGCATTCTCGAAGGCCGCCGCAGCCGGCTGGAGGAGCGGCTCGACGCGGTGCGCACGGCGCTGGCGCGCACCAGGGAACGCCTCGACAGCTACACGCTCGAGCTGCAACGTCACGGGCTCGAGTCGGTCGAGCGCGAGGTTCGCTGGCTCAACGAGCTGATCGCAACGGAGCGCCGGGCCTCGGAAGAGCCCGGAAGAGACACCACGTCAACTGATGAGTAAGGGAGCGAGTGCGATGGGTTCGGTTCGCGTGGCCATTGTCGGTGTCGGCAACTGCGCGTCGTCGCTGGTCCAGGGCGTTCACTATTACAAGGACGCCGACCCGGACGTACGGGTCCCGGGCCTGATGCACGTGAAGTTCGGCGATTACCACGTCGGCGACATCGAGTTCGTCGCGGCCTTCGACGTCGACGCCAAGAAGGTCGGCCGCGACCTGTCCGAGGCGATCGTCGCCAGCGAGAACAACACGATCAAAATCACCGACGTGCCACCCACCGGAGTGACCGTCCAACGCGGCCACACCCACGACGGCCTCGGCGAGTTCTACCAGGACATCATCGAAGAATCCGACGAAAGCCCCGTCGACGTGGTCCACGTGCTCCGCGACAACCAGGTCGACGTCCTGGTCTCCTACCTACCCGTCGGCTCAGAAGACGCCGACCGCTTCTACGCCCAATGCGCCATCGACGCCGGCGTCGCCTTCGTCAACGCCCTGCCCGTCTTCATCGCCTCCGACCCCGCCTGGGCCGCCAAGTTCACCGAAGCCGGCCTCCCCATCATCGGCGACGACATCAAATCCCAGGTCGGCGCCACCATCACCCACCGCGTCATGGCCAAACTCTTCGAAGACCGCGGAGTCGAACTCCTACGCACCTACCAGCTCAACTTCGGCGGCAACATGGACTTCATGAACATGCTGGAGCGCAAGCGCCTGCAGTCCAAGAAGATCTCCAAAACCCAGTCAGTCACCTCCCAAATCCCCCGCGAAATGGGCAAAAGCGACGTCCACATCGGCCCCTCCGACCACGTCCCCTGGCTCGACGACCGCAAATGGGCCTACGTCCGCCTCGAAGGCCGCTCCTTCGGCGACACCCCCCTCAACCTCGAATACAAACTCGAAGTCTGGGACTCCCCCAACTCCGCCGGCATCATCATCGACGCCGTCCGCGCCGCCAAGATCGCCCTCGACCGCGGCATCGCCGGCCCCATCCTGTCAGCGTCCTCCTACTTCATGAAGTCACCACCCGAGCAGTACTCCGACGACCAGGCCCGCGACTACGTCGAGAAATTCATCCGCGGAGAGGTCGAACGCTGACCCCCTGACCGCCCCCAGGGCGCCGCACCCCCGAGCGGGCGCGGCGCCTTCCGCATCTCAGGCAGCCCAGAGAGCGGGCCCAGAGAGCAGGCACAGAGGCAGGCACAGAGGCGGGCTCAGAGGCGGGCGGCCGGAGGCAGCTCGCCGGCGGCGGCCGGCCGCCAGGTGAGCGGGTCGGAGCCGAGCTCCGCCAGCTGCGGCACCTGCTCCCTGCACCACGGCGAGATCGCCAGCAGGCCGTTCAGCACGCCCTCTGTGAACTCCTTCCACGGCATCCACGACACCTCCCCCACCTCGTCGGGGTTGGGCACGGCGGGAGCGTCGACCGTGACCCGGAAAACCGGGCACAGCTCGTGCTCGACGATGCCGTTGGCCATGACGGCGCGGTAGGCGAAGCCGGGCAACATCAGGTCGGCGCGCTCGGCCTTCAGCCCCAGCTCGTAGGAGAGCCGGCGCATGACCGCGCGATCCAGCGGCTCGCCCGGCAGCGGGTGGCCGCAGCAGCTGTTGGTCCAGACGCCCGGCCAGGTGATCTTGTGGTCGGCCCTTCTGCTGAGCAGGACGCGGCCTTCCCGATCGAAGACGTAGCTGGAGAAGGCCAGATGGAGGGGGGTGTCGCGGGAGTGCACCGACGTCTTCGGCGCGGTGCCGAGCGCGTGGCCACTGCGATCGACCAGCACAACGTGTTCCTCAGTCGTCACGCTATGAAGCGTACGTGATCATGTGTGCCGTGCGGAACCCGGGACCACCTGCCGGACCGGCATCCGCGCGTCCCGGGCGGGGGGCACGGGGCTAGGCTGACGGAGTGTCGTTCGTCGCCGATCTCCGCGTGGTCCTACGAGGCCGGGACTTCCGGCGCCTGTTCGGGACCCGGCTGGTCTCCCAGTTCTCCGACGGGATCTTCCAGTTCGGCGTGACCGGTTTCGCCTTCTTCAGCCCCGAGAACCAGACGACCGCGCTCGAGGTGGCCGCCGGGCTGGCCGTGCTGCTGCTGCCGTACAGCGTGCTCGGGCCCTTCGTCGGCGTGTTCATCGACCGCTGGTCGCGGCGGCAGATCCTGGTCGTCGCGCCCTTCGTACGCGGTCTGCTGCTGCTCGTGGCCGCCGGGCTGATCGCCGCCGACGTGCCGGATCCGCTCTTCTACGGCGCGGCGCTGCTGGTGCTCGGCGTCAACCGGTTCTTCCTGGCCGCGCTCGGCGCCTCGCTGCCGCACGTCGTCCCCTCTGAGCGGCTGATCGCGGCCAACGCGGTCACCCCCACCTCGGGGACGGTGGCCACGTTCATCGGCGCGGGCGTCGGATTCCTGCTGCGGGAGATCTTCGGCGGCGGCGACTTCGGGGTGGCGCTGCTGCTGGCCACGTCCGGCGTGGTGTTCACGCTGAGCGCGCTGGTGGCGCGGACGATGGAGCGTCAGCTCCTCGGCCCGTGGCCCGACCCCGACCGGCCGCAGGCGCGCCAGGAGCTGCGCAACGTCGTCACCGGCCTGGCCGACGGCGCCAAGCACCTGCTGCGGCACCGGGTGGCCGCCGCGACGCTCGGCGCGATGGCCACGCACCGGTTCCTGTTCGGCATGTCCACCGCGCTCGGCATCATCCTCTACCGCTACTACTTCGCCGACGGCGACGCCGAGACCGCGCTGCGCGGGGTCAGCCTGGTCGTGGTCGGCGCCGGACTCGGCACCGCCCTGGCCGTGATCGTCACCCCGTACGCGACCGAGTGGTTCGGGATCGAGCGGTGGGTGCAGATCGCGATGGCCGGAGCCGGGGTGCTGACGGCGGTGCTCGTCCTGCCGTTCCAGGAGTGGGGGCTGCCGGTGGCCGGGTTCGTGCTGGGCCTGGCCGGGCAGAGCGTCAAGATCTGCGCCGACACGACGGTCCAGCGCGACGTCGAGGACATCTACCGAGGCCGCGCGTTCTCCATCTACGACATGCTCTTCAACGGCATGTACGTGCTCGCCGCCGCCCTGTCGGCGGTGATCCTGCCTCCCGACGGCAAGTCGTACGCCGCCGTGCTGATCATCTCGGTCGGCTATCCCGCGGCGGCGCTCGCCTACCGGATGATCACCACCACGTCACGTGCCGAGGTCGTTTGACCTGGCCCACTCCAGCAGCGCCTCGGTGGCCGCCTCCTTGCCGATCATGCCCTTGTCGAGCCTGAGGTCGAGCAGGAACTTGTACGCCCGCCCCACGACCGGCCCCGGCCCCACCCCGAGCACGCGCTGGATCTCGTTACCGTCGAGCTCGGGCCGGATCTTGGCCAGTTCCTCCTCCTCGGCGAGCCTGGAGATGCGCTCCTCGAGGTGGTCGTACGTCCGCGACAGCGCCGCGGCCTTGCGCTTGTTGCGGGTCGTGCAGTCGGCCCTGGTCAGCTTGTGCAGCCGGTCGAGCAGGTGGCCGGCGTCGCGCACGTAGCGCCGCACGGCGCTGTCGGTCCACTCGCCCGTGCCGTAGCCGTGGAAGCGCAGGTGCAGCTCGACCAGCCGGGAGACGTCGGACACGACGTCCTTCGGGAACTTCAGCTCGGTCATCCGCTTCTTCGTCATCTGGGCCCCGACCACCTCGTGGTGGTGGAACGACACCCGCCCGCCCGGCTCGTGGCGGCGCGTCTTCGGCTTGCCGACGTCGTGCATGAGCGCCGCCCAGCGCAGGATCCGGTCGGGCTTGCCGTCCTCCTCCTGCGCGATGGCCTGGTCGAGCACCGTCAGCGTGTGCTCGTAGACGTCCTTGTGCCGGTGGTGCTCGTCGATCTCGAGGCGCAGCTTGGGCAGCTCGGGCAGCACGTAGGCCGCCAGCCCCGTCTGGACCAGCAGCCCCAGCCCTTCGCGCGGGTGGGCGCCGCAGAGGAGCTTGTCGAGCTCGTCGCGGATGCGCTCGGCCGAGACGATCTGGATGCGCTCGGCCATCGAGGACATCGCCGCGAGGGCCTCGTCGTCCACCTCGAACCCGAGCTGCGAGGCGAACCTGGCCGCCCGCAACATGCGCAGCGGGTCGTCGCCGAAGGACCGCTCGGGAGGCCCCGGCGTGCGCAGCACCTTGGCGCGCAGGTCGCGCAGCCCGCCGTACGGGTCGGCGAACTCGTGCCCGGGCAGCCGCACCGCCATCGCGTTGACCGCGAAGTCGCGCCGCTCCAGGTCGGCCTCCAGCGTCTCGCCGTACATGACCTCGGGTTTGCGCGACTTCGGGTCGTACGACTCGCTGCGGTAGGTCGTGACCTCGATGAGCGAGGCGCCCTTGCGCAGGCCGACGGTGCCGAAGTCGATGCCGATCGTCCACACGGAGTCGGCCCAGGGTTTGACGAGCTCCAGCACCCGCTCGGGGTGGGCGTCGGTCGTCAGGTCGAGGTCGTTGCCGATGCGGCCGAGGAGGAGATCACGTACGGGCCCGCCGACCAGAGCGAGCTCGTGGCCGTGCGCGGCGAACAGGCGGCCGAGCTCGTCGGCCGCCGGCGCGATCTTGCGGAACAGGCCGTGCATGGCCTGCCGCTGGCTTTCGGTCAGAGTTGAGTCGGACAAACTCAGTGGGTCCTTCCGGAACATATCCCCCGAGCCACACCAGGTCCGGGTTACCTTCGGTCATGGGACCGTCGGGGGCCATGGAACGAGGTAAGGAGGACTATATGAAGGACGCCCTCGCGATCCACCGCTGGCTCCTCGCACACCAGGTCCATCATGAGATCGTACGCCTTCCGCGTCCCATGACATCCGCGGAAGAGCTGCCGAGGACGGTCTCCGCGGCACCCGAGAGGTGCCTGATGGTCACCGTGTTCGACGTGGCCACCAGGGTCGGCCGCGAGGTCGTCGTCGCGGTGACCTCCCCCGTCGCCCTGCCGCCCAGCCCTGGAGCCGTCGGCGGTCTGCTCGCGGCGCGCCAGGTGCGCTACGCCCCGGCCCACGTGGTCAACGCGGCCACCGACTACGCCGACGGGCTGGTGTGCCCGCTGCTGCTGCCGGAGTCGCTGCCCGTCTTCATCGACGACCGGCTGCGCGTGGACGAAGGGCCGGTCTTCATGCCCATCGGCGAACGCCACACCGCGCTCTCCTTGCGCGCCGTCGACCTGCTGACACTCCTGCCGGGAAAGCTGGCCGACCTACGGGGCACACGCCTGAGAGGATCACGTGGGGCGGTCGCGCGGCGGCACTGAACCCGTACCATTGCGGGCGTGCGTCGTCGTACTCCAGCTCGGGCATCCGCGTGATCCGTAAGGCCACGCTGCTCGCCGTGCTCTCCGCCGCGTTGCTCGCCCCCCTGGTGGCCGCGACGCCGGGCGCGGCTGCCACCAGCGCGAGCAGGCAGACCGTCACCGTGTCGCTCGCGTCGATCACGCCTGACGTGCCCACCTTGCAGACAGACGAGATCACGTTCACCGGCACGGTCCGCAACGACACCGGCGCGCCCACGCCGGCCCAGCGCGTACGCCTGCGCTACACGCCGCAGAGGTTCACCGACCGGGCCTCCATGGCCACCTACGCGGCCGACCAGAACACCGCAACGCTCCCGGCCAACGTCTCGAGCTCCTCGGCGACGGACATCCCGCCGCTCGCCGCCGGTGAGGAGGCGCGCTGGGAGTTCACCGCGACGCCGGTGCAGCTCGGCTACCGCTCGTTCGGGGTCTATCCGATCGCCATCGACGTGGCCCAGTACGGCGTTCCTGTCTACGCGCAGCGCACTTTCCTCACCTACGCGCCGCCCACCGTGCCCAAGTTGCCGCGCAACCAGCTGGCCATCGCCCTGCCGGTCATCGACCAGCCGCACCGGGCGACCGACGCGTCGCGGTTCGTGGACGACAAGCTGAGCCAGGCGATCACCGGCAAGGGCCGGCTGGCCGACCTGGCCCGCATCGCGCAGGTCGCGCCCAAGACCGTCAGCTGGTTCGTCGACCCGGCGTTGCTCGACGACGTCAACATGATGAAGGGCGGCTACACGGTCAAGACGAAGGACGGCGACGAGCAGCGGCCGGCCAGCGCCGAGGCCGGCACGTGGCTGACGACCATGCGCACCTCGCTGGCCTCCTCACCCGTGGTCGCGGTCCCCTACGCCGACCCTGACGTGACAGGGCTGGCCCACCGCGGCCTCGACGTGCAGCCCAACAGGGCCATCCAGCTGGCCGGGCAGAAAGCCAGAGAGCTGCTGGGCCGCGAGGTGAAGACCAACGTCAACTGGCCGCCGTCGGGCCGGCTCGACCCGGACGCGCTCGACCTGCTCTCGGTCGCCGAGGCCAAGGTCGACCGGGTGCTGCTCGACGCCGGCAACCTGCCGCCGCAGCCGCCCGTCACCTTCACTCCCGACGCCGCGTCCACTCTCGACTCGGTCAACGGCCCCGTCACCGCGCTGGTCGCCGACCCCCAGCTGAGCGCCCTGTTCGAGCCCAAAGGCGCCACGAGCACGCTGCTGAGCACGCAGCGCTTCATCGCCGAGACCGCGATGATCTCCGCCGAACAGGGGCAGGCCGCGCCCAGGTCGCTGGTCATCGCCCCGTCCCGGCGCTGGGACCCCAACCCGGCGCTCGTCTCCGCCCTGATGAAGACCGCGGGCCGCCTGCCGTGGTTGCAGATGACGACACTCGAGTCGATCAAGCCGGGCAAGGCGTCGGTGCCGCGCGCCGGGCTGACCTACACCGACGCCGACCGCAAGGACGAGCTGAGCGGCAAATACCTCAAGCGGGTCAAGGAGACCTGGGCGGAGGCGCAGCTGACCGCCGAGATCACGACGACCACGACGCAGTCGAGCTTCGACGCGGCCGTGCTCAGGCTCTCCTCCTCGGCCTGGCGCGCCAGCTCGCGGACGGGCCGCGCGCTGACCAAGGTGGTGAGCGCGGAGGTCGAGGACCGCCTGGAGAAGGTCGCGATCACCGGGGCCGGCCCCGACAGGCCGCGCACGCTGGCCGGCAGCAACGGCGTGGTGCCCATCAGCGTGAAGAACTCCACGGGCGCCCCCATCGCCCTCTACATCGACGTCCAGTCCAACAACCGCAAGCTGCTGCAGGTGAAGGATCAGGACGAGCTGCTCAACATCGGCGTCGGGCAGAGCGGCACTGTCCAGGTGCCGATGAGCGCCACCAGCAACGGTGACGCGACGGTCACCGTGCAGCTCAAGACCACCGACGGCAAGGCGTACGGCGAGCCGGTGCGGCTGACCATCCGCACCACGGGCTACACGGGCATCGCCTCGGTGATCGTCGGAGCCGCTCTCACCGTTATGCTCGCCGCCGTGGTGACGCGGGTGCTGCGGCGACGGTCGGAACGCAAGCTCGCCAGGGCCGCCAAGAACCGGGAGGTGAGCACGGCATGAGCCGCATGCTGCGGGCCAGCGCGATCATGGCGGCGGGCACGATGGTGTCCAGGGTGACGGGTTTCGTCAGGACCATGGTGCTGGCGTACGCCATCGGCACGGCTCTGCTCGGCGACGCCTACAACGCGGCCTACGCGATCCCGTACAGCATTCTCGACCTGCTGCTGCTGGGCGTGCTGAGCAGCGTCGTGGTGCCGATGATCGTCCGGGCGCAGCAGCACGACGCCGACGGCGGGCGGGCCTACGAGCAGCGCCTGCTGACGCTCGCCACGCTGGCGCTGGCCGTCATCGCGGTCGCCGCCGCTCTCGCCGCGCCGCTGCTCATCGACCTCTACACGGTGTGGGCACCGGACAGCCGGGAGTTCGAGGTCGCGGTCATGCTGGCCCGCTTCATCCTGCCGCAGCTGGCCTTCTTCGGCATGGGCGCGGTGGCGGGCGCCATCCTCAACACCCGCGACCGCTTCGCCGCGCCCATGTGGGCGCCGGTGCTCAACAACGTCGTCGTCATCTGCGCGTTCCTTCTCTTCGCCCTGGTCAGCACCGCGAAGGGCGACATCTCCAAGGTCACCGACGGTGATCTCGTCCTGCTGGGCCTCGGTACCACGGCCGGCATCGTGGCGCAGGCGTCCGTGTTGATCGTGGCGCTCAAGCGCGCCGGGTTCTCCTTCAAGCCCCGCCTCGACCTGCGTAACGCCCGGCTGGGTGAGATGGCCAAGGCAGGCGTCTGGACGATCGGCTACACCGTCGTCACCCAGCTCGGCTTCGTGCTGACCACCAACCTTGCCAGCGCCGCGGGCTCCGTGGTGGAGGGGCACGGCATCAGCCCGTACACCCTGGCGTTCCAGCTCTTCCAGCTGCCCTACGGCGTCATCGGCGTCTCGGTGATCACGGCCATGCTGCCGCGCATGAGCAGGGCCGTCAGCGACGGGCGGTTCGACGACGTCCGCTCCGAGTTCGGGTCGAGCGTACGCCTCATCTGCTCGTTGATGGTGCCGGTGTCGCTGCTGCTCATGGTGCTCGGCCCGGCGATCACTGTGCCGATCTACGGCCACGGCGCCAACAGCGTCGCCGACGCCGTCTACATCGGCAACGTGCTGCAGGTCTACGGGCTGGCGCTGGTGCCGTTCGCGCTCTTCCAACTGCTGCTCCGGGTCTTCTACAGCTTCGGCGACACCCGCACGCCAGTGTTCGTCGGCGCGGGCACGACGGCGGTCAACGCCCTGCTCATGTGGCTTTTCTTCACGCTGCTGCCGGCGCGCTACGCCGTGATGGGGCTGGCTCTCGCGTACGCGGTCGCGTACGCGCTGGGCGCCCTGACGGCGTGGTGGCTGGCCGGCCGCCGGGTCCAAGGGCTGGGCGGATGGAGCATCGGCATGGCGCTGACGAGGATGTATCTCGCCGCTCTGCCCACCGCCGTGCTGGCACTCGGGGCGGTCTGGGTGGTCACGGGGGTCTTCGACGGGCTAGGGTTCGTCAATTCGCTGATCGTTCTGGCCGTCGGTGGCGGCCTTGGATTGATCCTCTATCTCGGCGTTGCGCACAGAATGCGCATCCCGGAGGTCAACTCCATCGTTGGGATGGTCGCGGGGCGGGTAGGTCGGTAAAGAACGCGGGCGGAATCTACTCGGCACTACCATGGAGCCCGACACGCGGCGAATGGAAGCAGGAGGGGCGTGGGCGGATCCACCCGGCATAGCGTGCCTTCGTGGTACACGACCACGCAGGTGAGTCGAGTCATGAGCACGCCCGATCGGCCCAGCGGAGTGAGCCAGTGAGCACGTCGGCCGTCGAACCCGGCACCCGCCTCGCCGAGCGCTTCCGGCTCGAGGACCGCGTCAGCGAGTCCGACGGCGCCACCCTGTGGAAGGCCATCGACGAGATCCTCGCCCGGCCCGTGGCGGTCCACACCTTCGCCCCCGGCTTCCCCCGGGTCCACGAGGTCGTCACGGCCGCCCGGTCGGCGAGCCGGCTCACCGACCCGCGCCTGACCCAGGTGTTCGACGCGGCGGAGGACGAGAAGGCCTCCTACGTCGTCAGCGAGTGGGTCACCGGCGAGAGCCTGACCGACCTGCTGGCCTCGGGGCCGCTGGAGCCGGAGCGCGCGGCGGGGCTGGTCGCCGAGGCCGCCGAGGCGCTCGCGCACGCCCACGAGGCGCAGCTCTACCACCTGTGCCTGCGCCCGTCCCACCTGGTGTGGACGACCGGCAACACGGTCAAGGTGCTCGGCGTGGCCGTCGACGCGGCGATGTACGGACTCACCACCGACCAGCCGGCCCTCGACGACGCCGAGGGCCTCGGCCGGCTGCTCTACGCGGGGCTGACCGGCCACTGGCCCGGCGACGAGGAAGAGGGCGGCCTGCCCGCGGCGCCGATGACCGACGGCCACTTCTGCACGCCTCGGCAGGTCACCGCGGGCGTGCCCGGCTATCTCGACGCGGTGACCGTGCGGGCGTGCCTGCCCGAGGCGCGCAGGGGCCAGGGCGCGCTGGCCACTCCGGCCGAGGTGGCCGATGCGCTGGCCGACGTCGCCAGGCCGATGCCGATCCCGATCTCCTATCCTTCGACTCCCGCGGTGGCCTCCGCCTCCCACACCGAGGGTCTCGACATCGCCCACCGCCAGAAGCTGGCCGTCCCGCCGCCGCAGGCCCTGCCGCACCGCGTGCCCAAGGGCGAGGGCAGCATGGTCAACCGGGTGCTGATGACGTTGGTGGTGCTGCTCGTCATCGCCGCCGTCGGCGTGGGCGCGTGGACGATCGGCAGGAGCCTGGGCAGCCCCACCAATCCTGAGGCGCAGCAGACCGTGCCCAGCACGTCGGCGTCGGCGTCCGCAGAGGCTCAGGCCGTCAAGCCCGAGAGCGCCAAGGGCTTCGACCCGCTCGGCGACAGTGACGAGAAGTCCGACATCGCGAAGCTGGCCATCGACGGCAAGCCCAGCACGTTGTGGAAGACCGAGGCCTACACCAGCGCCGACCTGGGCCGGCTGAAGGACGGCGTCGGCCTGCTGCTCGACATGGGCAAGTCCATGCAGATCAGCGACGTGGTGGCCACGCTGGGCGACGCGTCGGGCGCGAACGTGGAACTCAAGGTGGGCGACTCCGCCGATCTCGACGCGATGAAGACGGTGGCGACCAAGAAGAACGCAGCAGGTAAAACCACCCTCACCCCCGAAGAACCGGCAAGCGGTCAGTACGTTTTGATCTGGTTTACGCGCGTTCCGGCAGATGCGGGCAAGTTTCATGGCACCATCTATGAAGTAGTGGTGCACTCTCCCGGATCGGCATAATCAGGAAACTCTCTTGTGAACTCCCCACCCGAGACACCCTCAGCAGCGGAGCGGCCGGCGGTCACAGACGCCGAGCTGCTGTCTGCCCATATCAACGGGGACCCTCACGCCTTCAGCGAAATCGTCAAAAGGCACCGCGACCGCATGTGGGCGGTCGCCCTGCGTACGCTCGGTGACCCTGACGAGGCCGCCGACGCCGTGCAGGACGCCTTCGTCTCCGCATACCGCAAGGCCGCCACGTTTCGCGGCGAGGCGGCCGTCACCACCTGGCTGCACCGCATCGTGGTCAACGCCTGTCTCGACCGGATGCGTCGCAAGTCCGTCAGGCCTGTCGCCGACGACGAGCTGATCGAGGCCGCGGAGCGCGAGACCCCCCTGCCCGACCAGACCGTGGAGCGTGAGGTCTCCATGGAGGTCTCCGCCGCACTCAAACTCCTGCCCGGCGATCAGCGGGCGGCTCTCGTCCTCGTCGACATGATGGGCTATTCGGTAGAAGACGCAGCTCAGGTGCTCCAGGTGCCGAGCGGCACGGTGAAGAGCCGGTGCGCCAGGGGACGCGCGAAACTTGCCCCGATTCTTTCGCATCTGCGGAACCGAACGGACGGCAATCGCGTCTCATCCGCGAAGGGAGCAGAACTTCGTGACGGGTGATACGCACTACGATCTGGACATCCTGGCCGAGCTGGCCGAGGGTCTCCTAGACGTCGACACGGCACGCCAGGTCCGCGGGCATCTCGCGGTCTGCGACCCCTGCGGGGAGCTACTGGCAGACCTGGCGACGGTTCGCGAGGTGCTCGCGGCGACCCCCACACCGGCCATGCCGATGGGCGTCGCACTGCGCATCGACAAGGCTCTGGCCGCCGAGGCGGAGTCCCGGAAGGGCGGAGGCGTCGGCCTCGCGAACGCACCCGACTGGGACGAGCTCATGCGGGACGCCCCGTGGGAGCGCGCAGCCGAGGTGCCGGAGCCCGCACGCTTCGGCAGGCCCGCGGTTCCTGAGCCGGTGTCGACCGATGGCCCAGGAGAGGAAGTCGCCGAGCCGGTGCGCCTCGGGGTGGTCGCCGACGACGGCACCATCGTCCCGGCCAGGCGCACGCGCGCACGACGACGCGGCTGGGCGTTGCCCGCGGTCGCGGCAGCGGCGGCGGCCGTCGTGGTCGGCACGGCGGTGGCCTCCACCAACCTGCTGGCGAGCGGTGGCGGTAACCAGGGCGAAGCCGTCGCCCCACCGGTGGCGCTGCCCACGCAGTCGAAGCCGGTCTCGACACCCTCGCAGGCGGAGCGCGCTCCGCAGCGGGCGAAGTCGTACGCGCTGACCGACAGCCAGCACAACTACAGCGACCACGAGCTGCGGCAGCCGCTCGAAGGCGTCTTCGGACCAGCGCCCATCGTCGGCGGCGGCACGTCCGACGCCGCGAGCGTCGACAAGTGCGTGAGCAGGGTGGCCAACCGGTCGAAGCTGCCGACGTACGCGGTCGACCAGGGGCAGTACAACGGCCAGGAGGCCCTGGTGATCGCCTCGTGGAAGGACAAGGCCGCGCAGAGGCTGCGCATCGACATCGTCGACCCGTTCAACTGCAAGAACCTGCGCAAGCCCGCGCTGGGCCGCTGGTAGGCGAAACCCCACGTCAGAGCCCGCTCCGGCGGGCTCTTTCGTTTTGGGTGGGCGTTGAGGGCAGGGTGGGGAATCATGGCGGCCTAGGATCTGTTGACGCCGATGGCATCAGCACACCAGGAAGGCAGGCGTGAAGCGTTGAGCGACGTGCGTAACGTGATCATCATTGGATCCGGCCCAGCCGGCTACACCGCGGCCGTCTACTCCGCTCGTGCCGAGCTCAAGCCGCTGATCTTCGAGGGCTCCGTCACGGCGGGCGGCGCGCTCATGAACACCACCGACGTGGAGAACTTCCCCGGTTTCCCCGACGGCATCATGGGTCCCGACCTGATGGACAACCTGCGCAAGCAGGCCGAGCGCTTCGGGGCCGAGCTGGTCGCCGACGACGTCGTCGAGGTCGACCTCCAGGCCAATCCCAAGGTCGTCAAGACCCACACCGACACCTACTACGCCAAGTCCGTCATTCTGGCGATGGGGTCCGGCTACCGCGAGCTCGGCCTGGCGAACGAGAAGCGCCTGTCCGGGCACGGCGTGTCCTGGTGCGCCACCTGTGACGGCTTCTTCTTCCGCAACAAGGACATCGTGGTCGTCGGCGGCGGCGACACCGCGATGGAGGAGGCCACGTTCCTGACCAGGTTCGGCCGCATGGTGACGGTGGTCCACCGGCGTGACACACTGCGGGCCAGCAAGATCATGCAGGACCGCGCGTTCGCGAACGACAAGATCCGGTTCGTCTGGGACTCCGAGGTCCTCGACGTGATCGGCGACACCAAGGTCGAGGCGGTCAAGCTGCGCAACCTCAAGACCGGCGAGGAATGCGAGCTGGCCACCGACGCGTTGTTCCTGGCCATCGGCCACGACCCGCGCACCGAGCTGGTCAAGGGGCAGATCGACCTCGACGAGAATGGCTACATCAAGGTCGCCTCCCCCAGCACCGCCACCAACATCGAGGGCGTCTTCGCCGCAGGAGACGTCGTGGACCACACCTACCGCCAGGCCATCACCGCGGCCGGCACCGGCTGCGCGGCCTCGCTCGACTCCGAGCGCTGGCTGGCCACCATCGAGAAGTGAAGGAGCGCACCGTGAAGGCTGTCACCGACGCCACCTTTGACACCGAGGTCCTCAAGAGCGACAAGCCCGTCCTGGTCGATTTCTGGGCCGAATGGTGCGGTCCGTGCCGCCAGGTTTCACCCATCCTCCAGGAGATCGCCAAGGAGCACGGCGACAAGCTGGAGATCGTCAAGCTCAACATCGACGAGAATCCTGAGGTTCCGCGCCAGTACGGCGTACTCCAGATCCCCACGCTGAACGTCTACAAGGGTGGAGAGGTCGTGAAGCAGATCATCGGCGCCAAGCCGAAGGCCATGCTGCTGCGCGAGCTCGAGGGCATCATCTAGCGCCCTGCGGCGCTGGTAGTTCGTCCGTCGTGGCGCGCTTCGCCCGGCAGAGCCCCCGTCCCTCGCGGCGGGGGCTTTCGCATGGGCGCACGGAGGGCTGAGATGCCGTCAGACGGGACGTAGGGCGCGTTCCGGACTCATGGAGCCGAGCAGCCGTTCCAGCGCCACCTCGACGTCCTCGCGCCACGAAACGGCGGTCTTGAGTTCCAGTCGGAGCCGCGGAAATCTCAAATGCGGACGAACTGTCTTAAATCCAACAGAAAGCAAGTATTCCGCAGGAACTATGCAACTAGGCTCTTCCCACTTGAGGTCGCCAAAAGCTTCTATGGCTTTCACCCCGCGCCGGGTCAGATCTTTGGCGACTCCCTGGACCAGCATCCGGCCCAGCCCGCCGCCCGAGAACTCGGGAATGATGTGGGCCGACATCAGCAGCACCGCGTCAGCGCTGACCGGCGAGGTGGGAAAGGCGAGCGAACGCGGGCTGTAGAGTGGCGGGCTGTAGAGCACGAAGCCCGCGGGCACCCCGTCGACATAGACGATCTTCCCGCAGCTCCCCCATTCCAGGAGCGTGCCGGAGATCCAGGCCTCCTTCTCCAGCCCGGAGTCGCCCGCATCCACCGCGCGCTCACCGTTGACGGGATCGAGCTCCCAGAACACGCACCGCCGGCAGCGCCTCGGCAGATCGTCAAGATTGTCCAGGGTTATGTTGACCAGCCGGCGCGACAACTACCGCCCCTATCGTTGACCCGGAAAAGCGCGCGAAAACCGCGTCCACAGGTGGCATCGTAGCCCAGTGAAGATGCCACCAGCCGACACCACGACGGTCAGCCCCGTCACGGGCGACATGTCCGTCTAGCGTAATCTGGTATTTCAGTCCGATATGACACCTAGGAGGTGGGCCGTGACAGCAGAGCGGGATCACGGTCAGGCACCCGCGACTCACGGGTCGCGCATCGACGCGTACGTCGATCGGTACGCCGCACGAGCTACCGGGATGGTCGCCTCCGAGATCCGAGCTCTCTTCGCCGTCGCGTCGAGGCCCGAGGTGGTCTCGCTGGCCGGCGGCATGCCGTACGTCACGGCGCTCCCCCTCGACATGGTCGGCGAGCTGGTCTCCGACCTGGTCACCAAGCGCGGCCCCGTCGCGCTGCAGTACGGTTCCGGCCAGGGTGACCCGCACCTGCGCGAGCAGATCTGCGAGGTCATGCGGCTGGAGGGGATCCACGCCGGGCCGAACGACGTGGTCGTCACCGTCGGTTCGCAGCAGGCCCTCGACCTGATCACCCGGATCTTCATCGATCCCGGCGACGTGGTGCTCGCCGAGGGCCCCTCGTACGTGGGGGCTTTGGGAACGTTCGCCGCCTACCAGGCCAAAGTGGTTCACATCGCCATGGACGATCAGGGCATCGTGCCCGAATCCCTGGCCCAGACCATCTACGCCCTCGAGACCGCGGGCGCGCCCATCAAGTTCCTCTACACGATCCCGACCTTCCAGAACCCGGCCGGCGTGACCCTCAACATCGCCCGCCGCCAGCAGGTGCTCGACATCTGCCAGCGGGCCGGGGTCCTCGTCATCGAGGACAACCCGTACGGGCTGCTCGGCTTCGACGGCGAGCCCATGCGCGCCCTGCGAGCCGACAACCCGGACGGCGTCGTCTACCTCGGGTCCTTCTCCAAGACGCTCGCCCCCGGCTTCCGCGTCGGCTGGGCGCTCGCCCCGCACGCCATCCGCGACAAGCTCGTGCTCGCCATGGAATCGGCCGTGCTGTCCCACTCCTCGTTCACCCAGCTGGCCGTCGGCCAATACCTCGCCACGCAGCCATGGCGCGAGCAGATCAAGACGTTCAAGGAGCTCTACCGCGAGCGCCGCGACGCCCTCCTCGACGCGCTCGACGCCCTGATGCCGCCCGAGGTCACCTGGACCCGCCCCGCCGGCGGGTTCTTCGTCTGGGCCACCCTGCCCGAAGGGCTCGACTCGAAGGCCATCCTGCCCCGGGCCGTGGCCGAGCGGGTCGCGTTCGTACCAGGCACCGGGTTCTTCTCCGACGGCAGCGGGGCACGACACATGCGCCTGTCGTTCTGCTTCCCCGAGCCCGACCGCATCCGTGAAGGGGTACGCCGGCTCGCCGGGGTGATCGAGCAGGAGATGCAGCTGCGCGACACGTTCGGCACCTCGTCGGCCCGCGAACACGCCGGCGTGGACACGCCCGGGCCCGACCTGGCCTGAACGTCACGAGAAGGGCCGGCGCCGGGTGACGCCGGCCCTTCTCATTTCTCCACCCGGCCAGGCGCGCGGACGAAGCCCCTGCCGTACACCATCCACCCCCGGCGCCGGTACGGTTGGACAGCGTGCGATCAGCGGAGGAGTTGTGATGAGCGATCTGGGCCACGTGCTCGTGCTGGCCGGAGGCCTCTCCTATGAGCGAGAGGTGTCTCTGCGGTCCGGTCGCCGAGTCAGCGAGGTGCTGCGCGCGGCGGGCGTCGACGTCGAAGCCCGCGACACCGACGCGTCCCTCGTGCCCTCGATCCTCGCCGACCCGCCGGATGCCGTGTTCGTCACCCTGCACGGCGGCGCGGGCGAGGACGGCGCCATCCGCTCCGTCCTGGAACTGCTCAACGTTCCCTACGTGGGCGCCGACCCCGACGCCTGCCGGGTGGCCTTCGACAAACCCACCGCCAAGGCCGTCGTACGCTCCGTCGGGCTGCACACCCCCGAGTCCGTCACGCTGCCGAAGGAGACGTTCCACGACCTCGGCGCCACCGTCGTGCTCGGCCGCATCGTGGAGCGGCTCGGCCTGCCCCTCTTCGTCAAGCCCGCCCGCGGCGGCTCGGCGCTCGGCGCCTCCATCGTCCGCACCGCGGAAGAGCTCCCCGCCGCCATGGTCGGCTGCTTCGCCTACGGCGACACGGCACTGATCGAGCGGTACGTCGAGGGCGTGGAGGTGGCCGTCTCCGTTGTCGACCTCGGCAACGGCCCTGAGGCCCTGCCCGCCGTGGAGATCGTCCCCGACGAAGGGGTCTACGACTACGCGGCCCGCTACACGGCCGGCCACACCGAGTTCTTCGCCCCCGCCCGCCTCTCCCCCGAGGCCGCCGCGGCGTGCGCGGAGACGGCGGTGACCGCTCACACGGCACTCGGCCTGCGCGACATCTCCCGTACGGACCTGATCGTCGACGCGGCGGGCGTCCCCCATTTCCTCGAGGTCAACGTGGCGCCGGGGATGACGGAGACTTCCCTCCTGCCCATGGCCGCCGAAGCGGCCGGCCAGGACCTGGGCGACCTCTGCCGCGCCCTCCTCCAGAACGCCGCTGCCCGCTTCCGTCCCGAAAACCCCCTCTAGGAGCGCGGCCCCGCAACGCCTTAGGCCAAGGCACGTTCGGAGCTCATCCAAGGCACGGACCCGCGCTCCCTTCGGCCCACCCAGACACCCAGGCCCAACGCGGGTGCGGACCCATGCCTGGCGTTCGGCCCACGCCCGCGCATGGTGTCCGTCCCAGAGCTCCACCCCCACGAAGACGCGCTCCCGCCCTTCTTCCCTACGCGGATCTGTTCCCGTACCTGAAGTCCGGCCCGGAACCTGAAACGTACCGACGGCACCGGCGTCGCCACTTCCCGATCCCGCTTCCACCCACGACGGCGCCGCCACTGCGATCCGCCGAGCCACGGCAGCGCCGCCAGCCCGTTCGCCACCGGCATGCGGCAGGCAGGAGAACCCGTCGGCAACCGGCCCGTGACGGCTTGCCGGGCGCCCGCCTCCCCTGCCCCGAGGTGGTCCGCGTCGGTTGTGAAAGTAGCCTTGCGGTGTGCTGATCGATTCGACGTACCCCAAGAGCTTCGCCAGCGACAACCACGCGGGCGTGCACCCGGACATCCTGGCGGCCATGGCCGCCGCGAACGACGGAGACGCGCCCGCCTACGGCGGCGACCGCTGGACCGCGGCCTTCGAAGAGGGGATCAAGGAGGTGTTCGGACCGGGCGCGGAAGGCTTCGCGGTGCTCAACGGAGCGGGCGCCAACATGGTCGGCCTCGCCCTGATGCTCGGCCGCTACGACGCCGTTCTCTGCGCCGACAGCGCCCACATCGCCACCCACGAAGCAGGGGCAGCTGAGCGGCTGCTCGGCGTGAAGTTGATGACGATCCCCACCGCGCAGGGCAAGCTCCAACCCGACGACATCAAGGCTCGCCTGGGCGGTGTCGGCAACCACCACGAATCCCAGCCCGCCGTCGTCTCCATCTCCCAGTGCACGGAACTCGGCACCACCTACTCCGCCGAAGAGATCGCCGCCCTCGCGGAGACGGCACACGAGGCCGGACTCCGCCTTCACGTGGACGGCGCACGGCTCGCCAACGCCGCCGCCTTCCTGGACTGCGATCTGAAAGCCATCACCACCGACGTGGGAGTGGACGTCTTCAGCTTCGGCGGCACCAAGAACGGTGCGCTGGCCGCCGAAGCCGTGGTGGTGCTCGACTCCGGGCTGACCCAGGCCGTGCCTTTCCTGCGCCGCCAGTCGCTCCAGCTCGCCTCGAAGATGCGCTTCATATCGGCCCAGCTGTCGGCGCTCCTGACGGATGACCTGTGGCGGCAGAACGCTGATCACGCCAACCGGATGGCGACGCGACTGGCGGACGGCCTGGAGGGCATCGCCGGCGTGTCGCTGGCTTATCCCGTGCAGTCCAACGCCGTCTTCGCTGCCTTGCCGCCGACGGTGGCCACGACACTCCTGCAGCGCTACCGGTTCCACTACTGGGACGAGGCCACCGGCGTCGTCCGCTGGATGACCGCCTTCGACACGACTCCTGGCCACGTCGACGACTTCCTCGACGACATCCGCAAGGCCGCCATGTGACTCCCCGCGTGTTTCACGTGAAACACGGGAGGATGCCCGCCAGAGTTCCTGGCACATCCATCGAGACCGTTGTTTCACGTGAAACACCGCAGCACGCGTCTAGCTCCTCGCTTCCACGAGGTCCGTCCGGGGGATCCTTCTTCGCAGCGGGCTCTCAAGCACCGCCTCTCGTGCTGGCGCATCGTCGTGGGGGGTGTACTTCGGTCACTCAGTTAAATCCGCCTCTGCGCAGTCGTCGAGTGCCGCGAACGTCGCTCCCACGCGGCGGGCACGACGACTGCCAACCGCCGCACGCACCGAACCGTTAAGACCAACGCCCTTCCCCCGCGTCCCCGCGTCCCCGCGTCCCCGCGTCCCCGCGTCCCCGCGTCCCCGCGTCCCCGCGTCCCCGCGTCCCCGCGTCCCCGCGTCCCCGCGTCCCCGCGTCCCCGCGTCCCCGCGTCCCCGCGTCCCCGCG
>NZ_JBDPMB010000013.1:0-262673 GCF_039871615.1 Nonomuraea sp. B10E15 | reverse complement strand
GACCGTCCGGGAGTGGACGTGCGCCTGCGGCGCGGTCCACGACCGGGACGTGAACGCGGCCAAGAACGTGCTCGCCGCCGGGCTGGCGGAGAGCTGAAACGCCTGTGGAGCCGGTGTAAGACCTCAACGAGAGTCCTCTCGGGCGGGCAACCGGCGGTGAAGCAGGAAGACCAACCGGCGACGGTTGGAATCCCCCGGCTTCAGCCGTGGGGAGGAAGTCAACGTTTGAAGATGAACGCTCTCGGCGCGTGCGCCATCGCCGAGCGCAGGGCTCCCGCCGCGCTCAGCTCCCCGCTGATGACGAGCGGATAGATGGTGGACGCCGAGAGGGTGCGGCGGAAGAACCGGCCTGCCGAGCCGGCGCCCAGCAGCGTCTCCGTGACCTTCGTGGCGGGGAAGAACCTGCGCACGTCGCTCAGGGCCTTGATGCCGCCGTTGTAGGCGAACTCGGCGGCGAAGTGCTTGCCCGCGTACTCGAAGAGGTTGCCCATGGGCTGGCCGGTGGCGGCGGAGCTGGCGGCGTGCACGCCGGTCTTGAGCACGGCCCACGTGACGGAGTCGGCCAGCGCGTCGAGCCCTTCGCCCACCACGTAGGTGCCGACGCGGCGCTTGCCCACCCGCAGTTCCAGGATCATCTTGGTGATCTTCTGGAACAGGGTGCGCTCCAGCTTGGCCCTGGCGACCAGCATGTTGAACGCCCGCTGCGCCACGAGCCTGGCCGCCGGGTAGATGAAGCCGAACATCATGGTGAAGGCGAGGGCGGCCAGCTGGGTGCCGATGATCCAGAGTTGTTCCCGGTGCCTGTCGACCGCGTCGGCGTACTCGTCGCAGCCGTCGGCCAGCTCGTGCAGCTCCTCCTGCAGGGCCGCGTAGCGGGGGGCGAGCTCGTACGGCCACACGTCCGCGAACCGGTCCACGGCCCTGCTGTCGTTCTTCGTTCGGGCCTCGGCGACGGCGGCCTCGGTGCGGGCAGCGACCTTGCCGATCGAGCCGGCCAGGTCGCGCAGGGCCTCGGCGCGCGCCCTCAGGTTGGACGTGTCGGCCTCGGGCACGTGCACCTCGGCGAACCAGGCGAGCGCCTGGAAGGGGTCGAGCATCAGGCGCCTTCCCTGGGCGGTGGCGCCTGCGGGATCGGCGGCTGCGCGATGTCGGGGATCTCCGGAAGCGTCCGGATGATCTGCTGTTCCAGGTGGTCCCACAGCTCGTCGAAGTCGCGCAGGCCGGCCGCCGAGATGAAGCTCTTGTCCGCGATGCGGCGCATGGCGTCGGTCAGGGAGTCGTAGCCGTCGGCGTACCACTCGGCGAAGGTGCGGCCCTGGTCGTCACCCCCCACCAGGCCGGACGTGCCGGCCATCGCCGTGGCCGCGCGCTGTAACGCCACCACCTGGTCGCCGGTCCTGTCGAAGAGCCAGGCGAGGTCGCGGATCGACCACCAGTCGATCTGGACCTGGTCACCGCGGCCCCCGGCCGGGGAGCACGGAGCCTGTCCGGCGGGCGCGGGCGCGGGCTCCGGCGGCGGGGCGGGGTCGCTCGTCGCGCTCTCCGACGGTGACGGCGTGCCGCTCGGGGTCTGCGAAGGCTCGGGGGCCGGGCTGTCCGAGGGCGTCGGGGTCCCCGACGGGGTGGGGGTCTCCGAGGGGATCGGGGTTTCCGAAGGCGTCGGAGTCTCCGAAGGCGTCGGAGTCTCCGAAGGCGTCGGAGTCTCCGAAGGCGTCGGAGTCTCCGAAGGGGTGGGGGTCTCCGAAGGGGTGGGGGTCTCCGACGGGCTGGGGCGGCGGGTGGGGGACGGGGTGGGGGACGCGGTGGGCGAGGCCGTGGGGCCGGGGGTGGTTGCCGGGTCGGGCTCACTGGACGGATCCGCCATCGACCCCTCCTTCACCAGTAGGCGATCACGCGACGACAGAGAGACAGTGACGGCGACGAACCTCGCACAGGTCAATCTCCAGGAATATAGCGCTAAATCATGTTAAAAGGGCGTTCATCCATGAGGGAGGTTCCACGAGCAGTTCGCCCAGCTCATCGATCGCCTCTCTCTCGACAATCCCCGTACGGGCCGCGTCCTCGACGCGCTCGCACAACGCCGCCTCGCGGACGGCGCCGACGGTCGCGCAGGCGCTCTTGAGCCGGTGGGCGAGCGCGCCCGTCTCCGCCGCGTCGCCGGCCTCCCCCGCCCGCCGCAGCTCGTCGAACGTCCGCGTCGCGGTGGCGAGGTACGCCTGCGCCACGTCGGCGACCGCCTCCGGTGACAGGCCCGCCAGCTCCGGCGGCAGGCTCGAGTACGCCGCCCACTCCGGGATCCTCGCCAGCACCCTGGGCCAGTCGACCGGCTTGGCCAGGTGGTCGTCCATGCCCGCCTCCAGGCACCGGATCCGGTCGTCCGGCATGGCCGCCGCGGTCATCGCGATGATCGGGGTGTGCCCCTCCTCCCTGCCGCGGATCTCCGCGGTCGCGGCCAGCCCGTCGACCACGGGCAGCTGGCAGTCCATGAACACGAGGTCGTAGCCGCCGGCCAGCACGGCCCGCACCGCCTGCTCGCCGTCGTCCACGGTCTCGACCTCGTGCCCGGCCTGCTGCAGGATGAGCATCGCCACCTGGCGGCTCACCTCGTCGTCCTCGGCCACCAGGATGCGCGTGCCGCCGTCCTTCCCCTCGGCCTGCGTGCCCTCGCCGGGATCGCCGGGGGCATCGGCCGTGCCCAGGGCGTTCTCCACGGCGGCGAGCAGCCGGCGGCGGCTGAGCGGCCGGGTGATCGACTGCACGGCGCGCTCCCCCGAGGCGCCCGGCCAGGCGAACCCCGAGCGGCCCGGCGTCACGACCACGACGACGCTGGTGGCCTGGAGCAGCGGGTCGGTGAGGATCACGTGCGCGAGCGACTCCGACTCGCCGAGGTCCAGGGCGACGACCGCCAGCTCGTACGGCCGCCCGCTCGCGGCGGCGGCCCGCAGCAGCGTCAGCGCGGACGCCTCGTCCTTGGTCTCCTCCACGGCGAGCCCCGCCTCCGCCAGGGACCTCCCTGCCAGGGTGCGGTCCTGGGGGCGCGGGTCCGCGACGAGCACGCGCCGCCCCTCCAGCGCCTCCGGGTTCGGCTCCGACCACGTCAGGACGTCGACCGGCAGGGTCGCCCAGAACCGGCTGCCCACGCCCTCCACGCTGTCCAGCCCGATCCGCCCGCCCATGAGCTCGATGAGCTGCCTGCTGATGGCCAGGCCCAGGCCGCTGCCGCCGGTCCTGCGGGTGATCGGCGAGTCGACCTGGCGGAAGACGCCGAAGACCCGATCACGGTCGTCAGGGCCGACGCCGATCCCGGTGTCGGCGACCGCGAACCGCAGCACCGCCCGTTCGTCGCCGGGACTGCCCTCGTCCAGCGTGACGTGCAGGTCGACCCCGCCCTGGACGGTGAACTTGAGCGCGTTGCCGACCAGGTTCGTGAGCACCTGGCGCAGCCGCGCGGGGTCGCCGGCCACCTGCCGCGGCACGCCCTCGTCGAGCCGGAGCGTGAGCCAGAGCCCCTGCTCGTAGGCGTGCGGCGCGAAGGGCGCGACCACCTCGTCGCAGAGCCGCGGCAGGTCGAACGGCGCCGCCTCGACCTGCAGGTGGCCCGCCTCGATCCTGGACAGGTCGAGGAAGTCGTCGAGCAGGCGCAGCACGTTCCTGGCCGCGCCCTGGGCCGTGGCGGTGTAGTGGCGCTGCTCGTCGTCCAGCCGGGTGCCCATGAGCAGGGAGTTCATGCCGAGCACGCCGTTGATCGGGGTGCGGATCTCGTGGCTGATCTTGGCGAGGAACTCGGACTTCGCGCTGGAGGCGTTGACCGCGTCGTCCCTGGCGGCGGCCAGTTCGGCCGCGTACCTGGCCAGCGTGGCCTGCGCCCGGCGGCGGCCGTGCTCGCTGCGGATCTGCAGGCCGAGACCGATGAGGATGAGCAGCGCCAGCAGGGCCGCGACGGCGAGCACGTTGGACCTGAGCTGTTCGGCGGAGGCCAGCGCGGCGGCGGCCGGCACCTCGGCGGTGACCGTCCAGCCGATGCCGGGGATCGGCTCGGACGCCGACAACACCGTGCCGTCGATGCCGCGGAACGTGCCGTTCCAGGTGCGCCCGGCGAGCGCCGCGTCGACCCGCGGGTCCTCGCGCAGGGAGGTGAGGGCGTACAGCTTCCTGCCGGGGTCGGCGACGAGCACGCCGGCCTGGTCGGTGATCAGCAGCCTGATGCCCTGCGCGTTCGCGGCCTGCTCGGCGAACTCCTGGATGGCGTCCAGGCTGTAGACGACCGTGAGGATGCCGAGCATGCGCTCGCCGTCGGCGCTCGGGATGGGCGCGGCCACGGCGACGGCTCTGGACACGCCGACCATCGTGGGCGTGTACGCCTGGGAGACGTGGGCCTGCCGCCGGTCGCGCACGGCGCGGTACCAGTCGGTGTTGCCGATGTCCTGGGGCAGGCCGCTCGGCGGTTCGGCGCCCATCATGTCGCCGTCGGGCGTGATCAGGATGAGGCCGCTGACGCCGTCGCGCTGCCGTTCGAGCTGGTCGAGGAAGCCGCGCATGGACGTGGTGGTGACGCGCCCGACGGCCTCGCGGACCTGGGGGCGTTGCGCGAACGCGGTGACGAGTTGTTTGAGCGAGTCCATCTGCTGCTCCACCACGACCCGGCTCACCGAGGCGGTGGTCCTGACCCGGTCGGTGACCTCGTCCCGCACCGCCTGCTCCGACAGGGAGATGCTGGAGGAGGTGAGCAGCGCCAGGGGCAGCAGGCCGAGTAACGTCCACAGGGCCGTGACCGCGAGCAGCCATCTCACCGGCGTCCGTCCCTTCCCGCTGTCGTCCGCGTACAGATTAGGAGGAAACGGGCGTCAGCGGCGGATCGTGATGAGCAGAAAGAGCAAAAGTCGATCTTTTGTGATAAAAGCCCCCTAAGCTGCTAGAACCCCCTAACAGCAGGACGAGGAGCGTGGCGATGCCTGAGCCCAGGGACATCACCGTTCTCATCGTGGACGACGATCCGGTCGTCACCGCGGCACTGCACGCGCAGGTGAACCGGGTCCTGGGCTTCAGGGTGGTGGGCATCGCCCACAGCGGGCACGCGGCGCTCGCCGCCGCCGCCCGGTTCGCGCCCCGGCTGGTCCTGCTCGACCTGCACCTGCCGGACCTGCCGGGGCTCGAAGTGGCGCACCGGCTGCGCCGGCCCGACCAGCCGCCCGCCGACGTCATCGTGATCTCCGGCCGCAAGGAGTCCGCCACGGTCCGCGCGGCCATCCAGCGCGGGGCCCTGTACTACCTGGTCAAGCCGACCCGGGCGGGCACGCTGGAGCAGACGCTGCTGCGGTACGCGGCGACGGTCGCGCAGCTGGAGTCTGGTGGCCGCTTCGCCGAGCAGCAGGAGATCGACCGGATCTTCCGCTCGCTCCACCTCGACCAGGGGGCCCGGCCCAAGAGCATCTCCGCCGCCACCGAGCAGGCGGTGCTCGACGCGCTGGCCGGCGTCGACGAGGACGCCTCCGCGCACGAGCTCGGCGAGCTGATCGGCGTCAGCCGGGCCACCGCCCGCCGCTATCTGGAGCACCTGGCCGAGCGCGGCCTGGTGGAGGGGCGGCCGAGATACGGCCCCACCGGCCGCCCGCAGCACCGGTACCGCGTACGGTGACCGCGCTCAGGGCGCTGCTCGCCGTGCTGTTATGCCTGCTGGCCGCAGGTTGCGGCGAGGCGAGCCCGTTCCCCGACGGCTCCACCATGAAGCGGATCAGGGATCGCGGCGTCCTCACCGTGGGCATCAAGTTCGACCAGCCGCTGTTCGGCTACAAGGACCCGGCCAGCGGCCGGATCACCGGCTTCGACGCGGAGATCGCCCGGCTGGTGGCCAAGGACCTCACCGGCAGCGAGCGCAACATCCGCTTCGTCGAGACCGTGTCACGCGAGCGGGAGAACTTCCTCAAGCAGGAGGTCGTGGACCTCGTCATCGCCACGTACTCGATCACGCCGGCCCGGGCCGAGCTGGTCACCTTCACCGACCCGTACTACTACGCCGGGCAGGACATGCTGGTCAGGTCCGGCGACTCCACCATCCGCGAGGTGTCCGACCTCGACGGCAAGCGGGTCTGCACGGCCAAGGGCTCCACGTCCGTCGAGCGGCTGCGCACCCTCCTGCCCGGCGCCGACCTCGAGATCGTCGACGTCTACAGCGTGTGCGTGCCGGCGCTCATCTCCGGGCGCATCGACGCGGTCAGCACCGACGACACCATCCTGCACGGGCTGATGGCCCAGCATCCCGACACGCTGCGGCTCGTGGGCAAGCCGTTCGGGCGCGAGCCGTACGGGATGGGGGTCCGCAAGCAGGACACCGTGTTCCGCGACTACCTCAACGGGCTGATCACGCGCTGGCTGCGTGACGGGCAGTGGGACCGCGCCTTCATGTCCACCATCGGGGTCTCCGGCGCCACCTCGGAGTCGTCGAAACCCGCTAATCGCTGAGCAGAACGCTCACAAGCCTCTGCGCGGAACACGCGCCTCCTACGGTTACGCCAACGCTGACCGACACGAGGAGCGTGACGCATGACCCAGGCGGACCTGATCGTCCTGGACCAGGTCAACAAGCGCTACGGCGAGCACCATGTGCTCAGGGACGTGAACCTGACCGTCAAGCAGGGCGAGGTCGTAGTGATCATCGGCCCGTCCGGGGCGGGCAAATCGACCCTGTGCCGCGCGATCAACCGGCTGGAGACCATCGACTCCGGCGTGATCAGCGTGGACGGGACCCCGCTGCCCGCCGAAGGGCGGCAGCTCGCCCGGCTCCGCGCCGAAGTGGGCATGGTCTTCCAGTCCTTCAACCTGTTCGCGCACAAGACCGTCCTGGACAACGTCGTCCTCGGGCAGGTCCACGTGCTCGGGCGGCCCAAGGACGAGGCCGTGCGCAAGGCCCGGGAGCTGCTCGACCGGGTCGGCATCGGCGGCCAGGCGGCCAAGTTCCCCGCCCAGCTCTCCGGCGGGCAGCAGCAGCGGGTGGCCATCGCCAGGGCGCTGGCCATGGACCCCAAGGTGATCCTCTTCGACGAGCCCACCTCGGCGCTCGACCCGGAGATGGTCAACGAGGTGCTCGAGGTGATGACGGCGCTGGCGCGCGACGGCATGACCATGGTCGTCGTCACCCACGAGATGGGCTTCGCCAGGCGCGCGGCCGACCGCGTGGTGTTCATGGCCGACGGCGAGATCGTCGAGCAGGACACCCCCGACGGCTTCTTCGGCGCCCCGAGCAGCGAGCGCGCCCAGTCCTTCCTCGCCAAGATCCTCACGCACTAAGGAGTGTCATGTTCGGCAGATCCCTCTATGCCGTTTTCGCCGTCGTCACGCTGGCCACCGCCTGCGGCGGCGGCCAGGAGAGCTACGCCTCCGTCGTGGACAAGGCCAAGAACGCCAAGAAGCTGGTCATCGGCGTGAAGGCGGACCAGCCCGGGCTCGGGCTGCGCACCCCCAACGGCGACTTCTCCGGATTCGACATCGAGGTCGCCACGTACGTCGCCAAGCAGCTCGGGGTCGAGGCGAAGGACATCACCTGGAAGGAGACCGTCTCCGCCAACCGGGAGGCGTTCATCGAGCAGGGCCAGGTGGACATGGTGGTGGCCACGTACTCCATCACCGACGCCAGGAAGCAGAAGGTGTCCTTCGCCGGACCGTACTTCGTGGCCGGGCAGGACCTGCTGGTGCGGGCCGCCGACGCGGCGCTGACAGGGCCGGAGGCACTCAACGGCAAGAAGTTGTGCTCCGTCGCCGGCTCCACCCCGGCGCAGAAGGTCAAGTCGGAGTACGCCAAGGAGGTGCAACTGCAGGAGGAGCGGACGTACTCGGCGTGCGTGGACCGCGTCCTCGGCGGCCAGCTCGACGCCATCACCACCGACGACGTGATCCTCGCCGGCTACGCCGCCCAGCACGGCGGCAAGCTCAAGGTGGTCGGCAAGCCGTTCAGCACCGAGAAGTACGGCATCGGGCTGAAGAAGGACGACACGGCCGGGCGCAAGGCGGTCAACGACGCGCTGGAGAAGATGTTCTCCGACGGGAGCTGGACGAAGGCGCTGCAGGCCAGCGTCGGCTCCTCGGGCTTCACCCTGCCGGAGGCCCCGAAGCTGGAGCGGTACTGATCCCATGGACGCGCTGCTGATCGAGGGCGACACCGTCTTCGCCGCGTTCTGGATGACGGTACGGCTGACGGCCGTCAGCGCGCTCGGCTCCCTCGTGCTGGGGGTGCTGCTGACGGCCATGCGGGTGGCGCCGCTCGCCTCCCTGCGCGGCGCCGCGAGCGTCTACGTGTCCGTGGCCCGCAACACGCCGCTCACCCTGGTGCTGCTCTTCACCGGGCTCGGCGTCGGCGCGAACCTCGGCGTGGAGCTGTCCGACGACATCGCGACCAACAACTTCTGGCTCGCCGTCATCGGGCTGACCGCCTACACCTCGGCGTTCGTCTGCGAGGCCCTGCGCTCCGGGCTCAACACGGTGCCGGTCGGCCAGGCCGAGGCCGCCAGGTCGCTGGGGCTCGGCTTCGTCAAGACGCTCGGGCTCATCACGCTGCCGCAGGCGTTCCGCTCCGTCGTGGCGCCGCTGGGCAGCATCATGATCGCGCTGACCAAGAACACCACGATCGCGCTGGTGGTGGGCGTGAGCGAGGCGTCCGTGCGGATGCGCGAGATGATCGAGACGTACGGGGACCAGGTGATCGAGATCTTCTTCGGCTTCGCCGCCGGATTCGTGCTGCTCTGCCTGCCCATGGGCCTGGCGTTCGGCTGGTTGTCGCGGCGGATGGCGGTGGCGCGATGACGTACGCGAACCTCTACGAGCCCCCCGGGCCGCGCGGGATCCGGCGCAACCGGACGCTGGCCGCGGGCGTGGCGATCGTGCTGCTGGCGGTGGCGTACTTCGTCTTCGTGCGCTTCGACGAGAAGGACCAGTGGGCCGCCGACAAGTGGGCCCCGCTGCTGCGCGGCGACGTCTGGGCCACGTTCATCCTGCCCGGCCTGGCCGGGACGCTGGCCGCGGCCGTGACCGGAGTGGTGCTGGCCGGGCTGTTCGGGATCGTGTTCGCCACCGCCCGGATGTCCGACCACCGGTGGATCCGGGTGCCCGCGGCCGCCGTGGTGGAGTTCTTCAGGTCCGTCCCGCTGCTCCTGCTCATCTTCTTCGCCTTCTTCGGGTCGTTCGCGCTGCTGGGCACGAACATCTCCGCCTTCAGCGCCGTCGTCTTCGGCCTCACCCTCTACAACGGGTCGGTGATCGCGGAGATCATCCGGGCCGGGGTGCAGAGCCTGCCGCGCGGCCAGCGGGAGGCGGCGTACGCGACGGGCATGCGCAAGGGGCAGGTGATGCGGCTCGTCCTGCTGCCGCAGGCGCTGCGGGCCATGATGCCGGCCCTGGTCAGCCAGTTCGTGGTGCTGCTGAAGGACTCGGCGCTCGGGCTGATCGTCGGCTATGACGAGCTGGTGGACCGGGGCCTGAACGGGATCGCGGCCAACTTCTCCAACGTCATCCCGGCGGCGATCCTCATCGCGGCCATCTTCATCCTCATCAACCTCAGCCTCGACCGCCTCGCCCACCGCCTGAGCGCCACCCGCCGGTCCTAGCCCGGGCGCGGGGGGTGCCCCGGCGGGAGGCGGGCGGGATGCCGTACAAAGGGATGCATGCCGACACCCCCAGAGCCCATCAGGACCGGACCGTTCGCCGGGCGCACCGTGGCCGCGCTCGGTCAGGACCTGCGCGAGGGACGCACCACCGCGACCGAGCTGGCCCGCCAGGCGCTCGACGCCGTGGCCGGCCTCGACCAGGCGCTCAACGCGTTCGTCACCGTCGACGCCGCCGGGGCGCTGGAAGCCGCCCGGCGGGCCGACGGCGAGCTGGCCGAGGGCGCCGATCGGGGCCCGCTGCACGGCATCCCGGTCGGCGTGAAAGACCTCATCATGGTCGCGGGCCTGCCCGCGACCATGGGGTCGCGGCACTTCTCCGGACATGTCCCCGACCAGGACGCGGCCTGCGTGACGCGGCTCCGCCAGGCCGGCGCCGTCATCATCGGCATGACCACGACCCACGAGTTCGCCTACGGCCCCACGGGCGACCGCTCGGCCACCGGGCCCTCCCGCAACCCCTGGGATCCCGCGCGCATGTCGGGCGGCTCCAGCGGCGGCAGCGCGGCCGCGGTGGCGGCGGGCATGGTCCCGCTCGCGCTCGGCACCGACACGGGCGGCTCCGTCCGCATCCCGTCCGCGCTGTGCGGGATCGCCGGGTTCAAGCCCGCGTACGACGCCATCCCCTCGGACGGCGTCTTCCCCCTGTCGCGCACGTTCGACCACGTCGGCGTCCTCGCCGCCGACGCCCGCGACTGCCTGCTGGCCTACCGCGCTCTGACCGGACATGAGGCCGAAACTGGCACGGGACCGGACTCCGGGCTGGACACAGGGCTGGACACAGGGCTGGACACAGGGCTGGACGTGGGGCCGGACGCCGGCCGGGTGCGGGTGGCGTGGCTCGATCCGGCCGGGCTGTTCCCCGGTGACGCGCGCGTCGTGCGCGCGGCGCGGGCGGCGTCGGGGGCTGAGGAGGAGGTCCGGCTCGCCGCCGGCGTCGGCGGCGAGCTGTGGGAGACGTACACGACGATCCAGGGGTGCGAGGCGGCCGCCGTGCACGCCGGGCGCCTCGCCGAGGCGCCCGAGCTGTTCGACGCCGAAGTGCTCGACCGCCTGCGGGCCGCCGCCGAGACGCCCGGCTGGCGGTACGTACGCGCCATGGCCGCCCGCGAGCGCCTGGCCCGGACGGTCGGGGAGCTGTTCGGCCGCCACGACGTGCTCGCGTTGCCGGCCGTGCCGATCACCGCGCCCCCGATCGACCGGCGCGAGATCGTGCTCGACGGCGAGAAGGTCACCGTCAGGGCCGCCCTGCTGGCGTACACGAGCCCGTGGAACGTGCTCGGCCTGCCCGCGCTGACCGTACCGGCCGACCAGATGACCGGCCCGATGACCGGACTGGTGGACGGCCTGCCGGTCGGGGTCCAGCTCGTCTGCCGCCCCGGACGGGAGAGGTTGCTGTTCGAGGTGGCCGCCCGCCTCACGCGCTCCTGATCGCGCACCCCCGGGGGACCCGTCCTTGTGCCCGACGTCGGACGTCAGCGCGCGGGCGGGCGCACCGTGAGGGTGCCGCTGCCGGTGTCGAGGTCGTCAAGGATGCGGTAGGCCCCCGGCCCCGCCCCGCGTGGTGATGGCCGCTCGGATCTCGGGGTCGGGGAAGCCGGCGTTGAGGTCGGCGAGCCGGTCCGCGTCATGGCCGGCCAGGTAACCGCGCTGATCCAGGACGTGTTCCCCGGTCTTTGCCCATCCCCTACCAAAGTCGGAGCCGCTCCCCACCGGGGAAGGGCACGGCGCGACCGCGCGCCCGATGTGGCGGACCGGGCCGGCGGGAGAGGCTGACCGACATGAACACCTCCCCGAACGCCCCCGTGCACCCCGCCCCCTCCATGAACACCCCCGTCAGAAGGATCCTCACCGTGCTCGGCGCGTCCGCTGCCGCCCTGGCCGGCTGGGTCCTGGCGGTCCCGGTGGCCGGAATCGCGCTGACCGCGCGGATGGGCGGCGGCGCCGAGCAGGTCGGACCGGCGGCGGTCGTGGTGGCGAGCCTGGTGGCCGGGCTGGCCGGCTGGGCGCTGCTGGCCGTTCTCGAGCGGTTCGTCTCCCGGGCCGGCCGGCTCTGGACGATCGTCGCCCTGGCCGTGCTCGCCCTGTCCCTGCTCGGCCCGCTCGGCAGCGCCGTCGGCGCCGCCTCGACGCTGGTGCTGGTGCTGCTGCACCTGATCGTCGGCGCCGTGCTCGTTCCCGGCCTGCCACGACGATGACCGCACCCCTGCCGGCCCCACGACACAGGAGACCCGACATGACAGTCCTCGCCAGGGCGATCGACGCCACCCGCCGCTACGGCGACGTGCTCGCACTCGACCACGTCTCGCTCGACATCAGAGCGGGGGAAGTGGTCGGCCTGCTCGGCCCGAACGGCGCCGGCAAGTCCACCCTCATCAACCTCTTCGTGGGGCTGCGCCGGCCCACCTCCGGCACGGTGGAGCTGTTCGGCGGCTCGCCGCTGGACCCGGCCATGCGGCGCGGCATCGGCATGACCCCCCAGGAGACGGGCCTGCCCGAGTCGCTGCGCGTCGGCGAGATCGCCGGCTTCGTCTCCGCGCACTTCCCCGACAGCGTCGGGACAGGCGAACTGCTCGACAGGTTCGGCCTCGGCGACCTGGTCAGGCGGCAGGTCGGCGGCCTGTCGGGCGGGCAGCGGCGGCGGCTGGCGGTGGCGCTGGCGTTCGCGGGCAGGCCGCGGCTGGTGTTCCTCGACGAGCCGACGACCGGCCTGGACGTCGAGGCGAGGCGGGCGCTGTGGGAGGGCATCAGGTCCTTCCACGAGGAGGGCGGCACCGTCCTGCTCACCAGCCACTACCTGGAGGAGATCGAGGCCCTGGCCGAACGGGTCCTGGTGGTCGGCAACGGCCGCGTCCTGGCCGACGACAGCGTGCGGGCCGTACGCGGCATGGTGGGCACCCGGCGCGTCTCCCTCGTCGCCGAGCACCTGCCGCACCTGCCGGGCGTGCTCGGCGCCGAACGCTCGGGCGACCGGATCGACCTGGTCGTCAACGACCCCGACCGGCTCGTCGTGGAGCTGGTACGCAGCGGGGTGCCGTTCTCCGGCCTGGAGATCAGGCCGGCCACGCTGGAGGAGGCCTTCCTCACCCTCACCTCGAAGGAGCCCGCACATGTCTGACCTGGTCCTCGCCCACACCCGCTACCTCGTGATCGAGCAGATCCGGGTGCCGATCGCCATCCTGGCCAGCGCGTTCTTCCCGGCCGTCTCGATGGTGGCGTTCGTGGTGCCGTTCGCGGGCCAGGACCCCGTGGCGGCGACGACGGCGACGGGCTCGCTGATGTTCTTCGGCGCCATGTCGGCCGCGCTCATGGGGCTCAGCAGCGCGGTCGCGCAGGATCGCGACCTGCCGTGGAACCCGTACCTGCGCACGCTTCCCGCGGGCCCGTTCCCGCGCTTCGCCGGGCGGATCCTGTCGATGCTGGTCGTCATGCTGCTCTCGGTGATCCCCGTGCTGGTGGTGGCGGCGCTGTTCACGCAGGCCACGATCACGCCGGCCGGGCTGCTGCTGGGGATCGGCGCGCTGGTCGCAGGCGTGGTGCCGTTCATGCTGATGGGGTTGTGCGTCGGCTTCCTGCTGGCCTCGAAGGCCGCCATGGCGGTGTCGCAGCTGCTGTTCTTCCCCATGGCCATCCTCGGCGGGCTGCTGCTGCCGCCGCAGGTCCTGCCGGGGTTCGTGCAGGCCGTCTCGCCGTACGTGCCCACCAGGGGCGCGGCCGAGCTGATCTGGTGGGCGATCGCCGGCGCCCGGCCGGGCGTGGTGCCGCTGGTCATGCTGGCCGTCTGGACCGGCGCCATGGTGGCCGCCGCCGCCTGGGCCTACCGCCGCGACGAGGGCAGGCGCTTCACCTGACCGGCCGGCCGGGAACGGCGAAGGAGGCCGGCCGGGGTCCGCTCCATCGGGCGGCGCGAACACTTAGCCCTTGCGCTAACCATGACGGCACGCAATACTTAGCCGCATGGCACAGCATTCGGCACAGCTGGACGGGGTGTTACTCGCCCTCGCCGACCCGACCCGGCGCGCCGTCGTCCAGCGCCTCGGGCACGGGCCCACGAGCGTCGGCGACCTCGCCCGCGACTTCCCCATCACCCTCCCGTCGTTCATGAAGCACGTACGGACCCTCGAATCGAACGGGCTCATCCGCACGACCAAGACCGGCCGGGTACGCACCTGCGTGCTCAACCGCGAGCGCCTCGCCCTCGTCGACGACTGGCTCGGCGAGCAGCGCCGGATCTGGCGGGAACGCACAGACCGCCTCGAACAGTTCGTCACCGACCAGCAGGAGGACACGCCATGAACCCCGACCTCGACCTCGGCCTGGAGCGGATCATCCGCGCCCCGCGCGCCATCGTGTGGAGCGCCTGGACCGACCCGTCCAAGCTGGAGCAGTGGTGGCTCCCCGCGCCCTCCCGCTGCCAGGTGGAGCGCCTGGACCCGCGGCCCGGAGGAGCGTTCGTGACGCGGATGAGCGACGGCGGGCCGGAGTTCGTCCCCCACCTGGACGCCTGCTTCCTCGCCGTGGACGAGCCCGAACGGATCGTGTTCACCAACGCCGTCACCAGCGCCTGGCGCCCCGCCGTCCCCGCCCCCGTCGCCATGACCGCCACGATCACGCTGAGCGACCACCCCGACGGCACCGACTACCGGATCGTCGTCCGGCACGGCGACCCGGAATCCCGCGCCCACCACGAGAAACTCGGCTTCGCCGACGGCTGGGGCTCGGTCACGCGCCAGCTGGCCGCCTTCGCCGAGAGCATGACACCGTGACGAGCCGGCCCGGCCACCGATGAACGAGCGCTGCAGTTGCGGGAATCGTCCGCCGAAACGCGCAGTCACGACGATCGACCGTTACGGGGCGCCTAGCCGGCTTCGAGAACGAAGAACAAGAAGCACAGGAACCTCGTGCGGGTGGGCTCGATCTCACGGAGCTCATCGGGGAACAGCTCGCGGGCTTCCGGCACGAAGGGCGGTTCGCTGACGACGCTGATGCGAAAGCCCGCCGCGGTGAAGGCTTCGGTCATCGCGTGCAGCGGCCGGTCCCAGAACCTCATCCGGACGGTCTGCCCACCCATGACCCATTCTTCGGTCCGGCTGCGGGTCTCGAAGTACCTGGGCCTTTCCCCGGCCATGTGCTGGAAGAGAGCGACGGAGAAAGGATGGTCGACCGAGACGAGGAGCCTGCCACCAGGCTTCAGCACGCGTCTCAGCTCGGCCAGTGTCGGTCCCCAGTCTTCCAGGTAGTGCAGCACCAGCGACGCGATGACGTCGTCGAACGCGCCATCGGGAAAGGGCAGCGGGCCGGCCAGGTCGGCGACCTGCAGATCCGCGTCGGCGCCCAGCCGCTGCCGGGCCTGCTCCAGCATCCCGGCACTCGCGTCGACGCCGGTCACGATGGCGCCTCGATCGCGCAGCTCGGCGAACAGGGGACCCGCGCCGCAACCGGCATCGAGGATGCGCCTTCCGGTGACGTCCCCGGCAAGCTCCAGCATCGCGGGCCGCTCGTAGTACGCGTTCAGGAGGCTCGTCTCGTTCTCGGCCGCGTACCCCTCAGCCATCCTGTCGTAGTCGTTGATCGGGGAGGGCTGTGCGGTCTCGACGTGATCCTCGGGCATGGTAGGCATGCGGGCCATTGTGGCCCAGCGATCTCGGCGGCACAGACATACGACAGATCCTGACCAAGGCGGACACGCAGGGCCAACTGTCGCGCCGTTCGGACCGCCGCCGTCTGGCTTCACATTTCGTCAAATGGCTCGATGCCGGACGGGCTCGGCGAAGCCTGGTCAGGCAGCGACAGTGCTGCGGATGGAGCGTCCAGCAACCCATGATCCAGCCGGACGCCGCTTTCCAGCTCGACCACGGTTAAGCAGGCCACGAGCATGTCCACTGCGGCCTCGGCCTCCTCGCTGTCGTAGCCGCTTGCGAAGAAGTCGGCGTAACCGATCAGAGGGCCGAGAAACCCAGTCCAATGGGCGAAAGGCAGGTTGGCCGGTTCGGGATGTTCAACCCAGCCCTCGTCAGGCCCGTAACGCACAAACATCGAGGTGTTGCACGCCATGTCCAAGGTCACGCGCCAGTGCCGGAAGCCCTCGCCGGCCAGCCGGTCAGTCACCTCCTGCCGCGCCTCTGTCGGATTGATCCAGTCCAGGGTGACGATGCCTGCGCCGACTTGGTGAAGGGAAAGACTGCCCAAGCTGTGCGGCTGCCCAGGACCCTGCAACGCGGCCGGATCGAGTCCCATGCGCCTCACCGCGTCCTCGATGGTGAGGACGCCGGAGCGGGGCATCGTCACCGTGTAGGCGATGGTGTCCAACCCGAGGTCCTCCAGCATGTCGGCGTAGCGCGTAACGATCTCATCGAGCACGATCGAGTCACCTTTCTGAGGTCGACTGACAAGTAGGCGCGCTTTCACCGGGGAAAGCGCAGCTCGATCTTGGCATCAAGGCGGGGGGAGAGATCATGCGGGATCGCCAGCCCTCGCCGGTCAGCAGTGCCTGCTCGGAGCACCCGGCTATCCCATCGGGTAGGGGCCAGATTCCCAAGGGCGTCATCCTTCGCCAGCCAGTCGTGGAAGGTCCACCCAAGGTGGACGTCGATGCCGGTGGGGAGCATCTCCGGGGTGCCGAAATAGATCGCCAGGCGGAACAGCAGCTCATAGAGGTCCCAGAACGCCTTGGTGGGTTCGATGGGGACATCGCGGGGGCGGCGTAGCCGGGCCAGGAGGTCCTGCTGGATGCACGGCGATCTCTCGCTTCCGACCGGCTGGCTGGGGAGTTGGGCGTTGCCGGCGGCAGTTGCGGGCGCCGACGATGCGCCCTTGAGGGCCGAACGGTCCGTTGCATTCGCGCCGGTAGGGGGTGTCGCCGACGCTGATCCGGGTGTGGCAGGTCGGGTACCAGCCGGTCAGACAGACGCGATGCTGGGGGCAGACCACGCAGAGCAGCAGGTGCCAGGAGATGCGCCAGATCGGGTCGGGTCCTACCGGGCAGCGGGGGCAAATAGCCGCGGTGTCAGCGCGCCAGGGCCAGGGCCGGGTGGCGGTGGTGCCGGTCCAGCTGTAGGTGATGAACTGGCCGCCTTGACCGGACAGTGCCATGCGCATCATGGCGCGGGCGCGCAGGCCGGTGGCGTCGCGACAGGTTCTCGAAGACGTACTCGCCGTCGAAGATGGTGAGGAAGTCCTCGCCCAGGGTGTAGCGCGGCGGGGTGTAGTGAGGCAGACCGAGCAGGGACGCGACGGTGTCGCGGCGACCTCGGAGCTCACGCCTGTAGCCGCCTCGATCGCCCTGCGCATCTCCGGCGTCGCGACGATGCCGTACGCCAGTGTACGGACGTCACCTGACGTCCGTAGATCGAGCCCCAACGCCTCGACCATCGACCACGGCGGGCATCCGTTCAGTTCTCTGACATCTCCCGTGCCGTTCTGACATCTGCAAGCGCGCCAGACAACAGCTGTCTAAAGCCACCGAACATGACCGTGGGGCCCGCGGTTGACCTCGACACTGCCATTTCGACGGGTGTCGAAATACCAGGCTTCGCGTCATCGAAGTTGACAGTACCCAGCCGAAGATCACGTTTCCTGACCGTGGCGACGCCGCATCCGTCTTGGATCCCCTGGCATATTCGTCGCCCCTACGATCGCCGTTGGGCGGGTGGCGATCGCTCTGCTGCGTGACGCCGTTGCTGTGATCTAGAGATTCCCCACGTAGATCCTTTGCTGGCGTTCGTTATAGGTCGCATGCCGTTCCAGACTGAGCCCGAGCTTCTCCGCCACCCGTTGAGAGGGCACGTTGTCCGGATTGATGATCGCAATGAGCTTGTCGAGGTGAAGGACGTCCCGGGCGTAGTCACGGCAGGCAGCCGCAGCCTCGGTGGCGTAGCCGTTGCCTTGGAGCTCGGCTCGGACCAGATAGCCGATCTCGATGTGAACGGTCCCCTCGACGTCCTGCGGCGTCAGGCCGCAGTTGCCGACGAACTCGCCGATGTCCCGGAGTGTGATCAGCCACAATCCATGGCCGTACTTGCGGTAGAGACGCTGATTCCCTTCGATCCATCCCGAGGCTTCTTCACGTGTCTTCGGCCGCGGGTAGTACCGCATGACCTCGGGGTCGCCCAGAAGAGCCGCCATGTCATCAAGGTCTTCCCCAGTCATCTCGCGGAAGCTGAGTCTCTGAGTTGGACCTGGGAGGGAGTGCTGGCTCACCATGTTCCTTTCGTCAAGATCGCTTAGCTCATGAACGGATGTCATGTGGCAGGGCAAGGTTCTCACCGGTGGCTCCGAACGGTGGAGACCTGTCTGGGAGCGACATTTGCTTCATCGCTTTGGTGGCTGCGGCTCAGCCACCAGTGCGAGACGCCGGGGAAGATCAACTATCACGTTAAGTTCTCACTATCAGGTCAACTATCAAGTACCGCGCCGAACTGTCAGGTTGAGCGACGCCAGACAGCCACGCCGGTGGCGGGTGCCCTTGACGAATGAAATGAACGACTTTTTAATTCGCATATGGGGCGCATCGCCGGTGTCACCGCCGCGGAGACACGGGAGCGGCTGCTGCGCGCGGCCGCCGACGCCTTCGCCGAGCGCGGATACGACGGCACCCGCGTCGCCGACATCGCGGCCGCGGCCGGGGTGAGCAACGGCGCGCTCTACGCGCACTTCGGTTCGAAGGCGGACCTGCTCGTGGCGGCCCTGCGCGCGCACGGCCGCAGCATGCTCGCCGACCTGCTGGCCGCCGACCCGAACCGGCCGGTCACGGAGCTGCTCCTCGTCATCGGCCGCCGGCTCCCCCGCAGGCCCGACGTCCGTGGCCGGCTCATCGTCGAGGCGCTCGTCGCGGCCCCCCGTGACCAGGACGTCGCCCTGCCGATGCGCGACTACATCGGCGAACGCGCCGGGCAGATCTCCGGGCTGGTCCGCGGGGCCCAGGACGACGGCGAGCTCGATCCCGCGCTGTCGCCCGACGCGCTGGCGCACTTCTGCCTCCTGCTGGCGATGGGCAGCGTGCTGGTCACGCCGGACCTGCACGCGGTCGCCGACGAGGAGTGGGCCGAGCTGCTCGCCCGTGTCGTGACGGTCCTCGGCCCCGCGGGCATCACAGAGAAGAAGGAGTCGACCCCGTGAAAGTACAGATCAACCCCGAACGGTGCCAGGGGCACGGGCGCTGCTACGACCTGGCTCCGAGCCTGTTCGGCGAGGACGACGAGGGTTACGGGCAGGTTCTCGGCCACGGCATCGTTCCGCCGGGCGAGGAGGAGGCGGCGCGCCTGGCGGTGGCCAACTGTCCCGAAAGGGCGATCGACGCGCACGAGGAGACCTGACATGGCCGTTGACGAGCGCTTCACGCAGGACTACCGGGACGGGCAGGACGACGAGTTCGTCGGCACCCGCAGCGAGATCGTCACCGGTCCCGTCTCCGACTGGACGACCGACTTCTCCCATCTGGAGCCCGAGTGGGCCGCCGACCCGTACCCCATCCAGGACGAGCTGCGGCAGGGCTGCCCGATCGCGCACACCGGGCGGTTCGGCGGCGGCTGGCTGCCGACGCGGTACGAGGACGTCGCCGCGATCGCCTACGACACCGAGCACTTCTCCTCGCGCGCGATCGTCATGAGCAACTACCGGCCGCCGCTCGACCTGGCGCCGGTCGGCGGCGTGCCCCCGATCTCCTCCGACCCGCCGTTCCACCGCGACGCGCGCAGGCTGCTGCTGCCCGCGTTCACCAAGAGCGCCGTCGCCAGGCGGGAGGCGGCCACGCGGGCCTACTGCCACTCGCTCATCGACGCCTTAGAGGGCCGGCGGGACGTCGACGCGGCCCGCGAGTACGCGCAGCACATCCCGGTACGCGTCATCGCCGACATGCTGGGCTTCCCTCCGGAGGACGGGCCCCGCTTCCGCGCGTTCATCGAGCATTCGCTCGAAGGCGTCAACCTGCCGCCCGAGGAGCGCATGGCGCACATGGGGGAGCTGTTCGACTACCTGCTGGAGCAGATCCGCGACCACCTCGACAACCCGCGCGACGACCTGACCACCTACCTCATCGAGGCGGAGCTGTACGGCCAGAAGCTGCAGCCGGCGCACGTGTCCGGCACGATGGCCCTGCTGCTCATCGCCGGCATCGACACGACGTGGAGCGCTATCGGCGCGTCCCTGTGGCATCTGGCGAAGACGCCGGCCGACCGGGAGCGCCTGGTGGCCGAGCCGGAGTTGCTGCCGACCGCGATGGAGGAGTTCCTGCGGGCGTACGCGCCGGTCACGATGGCGCGGCTGGTCAAGCAGGACATGCACTGGCGCGGCGTCGACATGAAGGCCGACGACTGGGTGCTGCTGTCGTTCCCCGCGGCCAACCGTGACCCGGCGCACGTCGAGCGGGCGGACGAGGTCGTCATCGACCGCGAGGTCAACCGGCATGTCGCGTTCGGCCTGGGCATCCACCGCTGCGTGGGCTCCCACCTGGCGCGCATGGAGTTGCGGGTCGCCCTGGAGGTGTGGCTGGAGCGGATCCCGGAGTTCACCCTGGCCGACCCGGCGGCGGTGACCTGGGCGACGGGGCAGGTCCGCGGGCCGCGGACGCTGCCTCTGCGCGTCGGGCGGGTGTGACGCCGGACGCCTGCGCGTCCCGGGACCGCTCAGCCGGAGAAGAGCTGGGTGAGCTTGAGGAACAGCTGGTAGACGCCGTACGTGAACGGCACCCCCACCCACGCCCATGCCAGCACCATCAGTCCCGTCCGCCGGTTCGCCGTGTCCGCGGCGCCCGCCGTGGCCGTCGTGTCCGTCATACCGCCTGCCCCTTCTCCGTCACGTTCTCCTGCCGTGGCCGCTCGTGGTACCTCTCGTGCACCGGCCGGATCAGCTCGTTGGCGACGAAGCCGACCGCGAGCAGGCCGATCATGATGTAGAGGGACGTGGTGTAGAGCGCGGGTCCCGACCGCCCCGCGGCCTCCTGCCCGTCGGCGATCGCGTTGATGATCAGCGGGCCGAGCACGCCCGCGGTGGACCAGGCGGTGAGCAGCCTGCCGTGGATCGCCCCGACCTCGTACGTGCCGAACAGGTCCTTCAGGTACGCGGGGACCGTCGCGAAGCCGCCGCCGTAGAAGGACAGGATGCCCAGCGCGCAGATGATGAACAGCGGCTTGGAGGCGTCGCCCGCCAGCGCGATCGCGAGATAGAGCACCGCGCCCACGCCCAGGTAGACGCGGTACATGTTCTTGCGCCCGATCAGGTCGGAGGTGGACGACCAGCCGAAGCGCCCCGCCATGTTCGCCAGCGACAGCAGCGCGACGAAGCCCGCCGCCGCTCCCGCCGCGACGGGCGTGGAGGTGCCGGAGAAGAAGTCGGCGATCATCGGCGCGGCCTTCTCCAGGATGCCGATCCCTGCGGTGACGTTCAGGCACAACACCAGCCACAGCAGGTAGAACTGCGGGGTGCGGACGGCGTTGCGCGCCGAGACGTCGGCGGTGGTGACCAGCCGGCGCGTGGCCGCCTCGCGCGGTTGCCACCCCTTCGGCGCCCACCCGTCGGCGGGAACGCGCACCAGCAGCACGCCCATGGACATGAAGACGGCGTAGACGACGCCGTGCACGACGAACGTCGTGGCGATCCCGCCCGTGCCGGTGCCGAACGTGCCGAGCATCTGCGCCGACCACGGCGAGGCGATGAGCGCTCCCCCGCCGAACCCCATGATCGCGATGCCGGTGGCCATGCCCGGCCGGTCGGGGAACCACTTGATCAGCGTGGAGACCGGCGAGATGTAGCCGATCCCCAGCCCGATCCCGCCCACGAAACCGTAGCCGAGGACCACCAGCCAGTACTGTCCCGTGGCCACGCCCAGCGCGGACAGCAGGAACCCGGAGGAGAAGCAGGCCATCGAGACGAACATCGCCCAGCGTGGCCCGTTGCGCTCGACCAGCGTGCCGCCGAAGGCCGCCGACAGGCCGAGCATGACGATGCCCAGCTGGAACGGCAGGGCGCTCTGGGTGCCCGACAGGCCGAGGGAGGATTCGAGGGGCGGTTTGAACACGCTCCACGCGTACGCCTGCCCGATCGCCAGATGCACGGAGAGGGCGGCGGGCGGCACCAGCCACCGGCTCCATGTGGGCGCCGCCACGGTACGGGAACGACTCAGGAAACCTGTGGGACTCGCGAACCTCGTACTGATTGCCACGAAGATACGGGTAACACATACGGTATGCCGTATTTCGCATCCGGAGCGGGTTTACGGCGAGCGGTCAAATCTGGTCGGCGAACGGTGTACGAAGCCCTCGGCACGGGCGGCGGTCGAACTGTGATCAGCATGGGGAGAAAATGGGCGGCATGTCGTGATCTAGCCGAGTAAGGTGCCGGACAGGCGGCTCCTGGGCGTGCTTCCTTCTCCATCACCTTGGCTGAACAGCGCGCCCGCTCTCCGCCTCGCAGGCCGCGCGGGGTGCCCCCGCGCGGCCTCACTCACGTCCCGGGGGAGGTCACGTGAACGGTCCTGGCGAGATCCTGCTGCGCCGCCGCCGGACGGTCGCGCCCGGGCTGCTGGCCGCCGGATCCTCCATGCCGCCACCGGTCGGCAAGCTGCCCAGGCGGCTCGGCATGGTGCGCGCGGACGTGCCGTCCGGAGTGGCGGCGCTGGAGTTCGAGCTGCTGCAGCTCGGGTTCCTGATGTCGCCGGAGCTGTACCAGGCGCTGGCGGGGCTGGAGATGGCCGAGCTGGCGCGGGTGGGGCGGCGGTTGTTGCACTGCCTGCGCGACGAGGTCGGGGCGAACGCCACGCACGTGCCGTTGTTCCGGAGATTTCCGGACAGTGTGCCGGCCGACACCTCGGACTTCTACGTGCGCCGGGTGTTCAGCCTGCTGCTGCAGGACCCGGCCCGTCCCTGCGTGCTGTGCGGCGAGACCGGGACCGTGCGCCCCGTGTCGCCCTGTGCCCATCTGGTGTGCCGTACGTGCTGGGACGGCGCCGACTTCAGCGCCTGCCCGATCTGCCACCGGCGGATCGACCTGGACGACCCCTTCCTGCGCCCGTCGGAGAGAAGCGTCTCCATGCACCGGGAGGCGGTGACCACCACCGTGTTGCTGGGGTCGTGCCCCGACCCCGGCGGCGCCTGCCGCGAGCTGGCCACGGCCATGCTGGCGCGGCGCACCCCCATGCCGGCGCACGAGCGGGCCGAGCTGGAGATCCTCCTGGACGCCTGCTGGCCCGCGGCGCTCTCCTGGCTGCCGGAGACGATCCCGGTGAAGGAGACCAGAGCGGTGGTGCTGGCGCACGCGCTGCGCAGGGGAGCCGGCGAGCTGCTGCCCCGCCACGCCGGCACCGCCACCGACGTGCTGCGGATGCTGTCCACGCTGATGGGGGGCGACCCCGGGCTGCGGATCCGGCCGGAGCGCCGCACGTCGCTGCCCCGTGCGGTGCGGCGGGCCGTGCTGGCGTGCCTGGACGGGATGCCGTACCTGCTGGAGGACTTGCTGCGCCACCGGGAGCGGTGGAAGCACATGGCCGAGGTGCTGCACCCGCACGAGCAGCACGCCCGCTTCCCCGGCGCCGCGCTGGCGTTCGCGGCGCTGCGCGGCACCAGGCTCGACCCCGGCACGGCGTTCGGGCGCTCCCTGCTGGAGCGCGCGGCCGGCCATCCCGAGCTGGAGGTGCGGGACGGGCGCGTGCGCGCGAGGACGTTCTCGTCCCGCGTGGAGACGGCACTGGCGGACGGCCGCCACGCCGACGCCGTCACGCTGCTCTCGCACCGTCCGGGCGAGCTCCTCCGCCGCCTGTCCCACCTGCTGCGCGTGACGTACGCCCGCGGTGACGCGGCCGGCGAGCGCGCGACGTACGCCGGCGACGGCCCCGCGGACGGGCCGCGCGCCGCCGGGACGCCGCTGGAGACGCTGGAGGGCGCCGTGCGCCGGGTCGCGCCCGGGGTGCTGCTGGCCGCGCTCGGCCAGATCAGGACCCCGCCCGGCGGGACCAGGCTGTTCCTGCCGCGCGGCGGCACGGCGCGGTTCTGGACCATGCCCGACCGGCGGCCCGCACTGCCCGACGAGGTGGTGCTGGAGGCCGAGCGGCTGCTGTCCGGAGAGCTGCTGCGGCGCGCCGGCGAGCTGCCGCCGCTGCGCCGGGCCCTGCTGGACGAAGGGCTGGCCGACCTGGTCGCGCCCACCTCCGAACGTACGGCGGGCGCGGCGCTCGTCCGCCTGGCCCGCGGCAGCACCCAGCCCATCCCGCGCGCCGAGCGGATCCGGTTCTTCCTGCACTGGGCCGAGCCGCCCGGCACCCGGGTGGACCTGGACCTGTCGGTGGCGGTGTTCGACGAGGACTGGCGCTTCGCGGGCCTGTGCGACTACACGCGCCTGCGCCTGGGCAAGGGGCTGGTGCACTCCGGCGACCTGACCTCCGCGCCGGAGCCGCTCGGGGCGTCGGAGTTCATCGACGTGGACGTGCGCGCCCTGCCCGCCCGCTACCTCGTCCCGGTGGTGTTCAGCTACAACGACGTGCCGTTCGAGGAGCTGCCGCGGGGCTTCGCGGGTTCATGGAGCAGCCGGACGGGCTGTTCGACCCGCTGGCGGTGCGCCAGAAGTTCGACCTGGCGGGGCCGGCGAAGATCCTCGTGCCGCTGGTGGCCGACCTGTGGACGCGCACGATGCGCTGGACCGACCTCAACCTGTCCGCCGCCGGCTACGGCCACAACGTGGCGGGCAGCGCCGACGAGGTGGCCGCGCTGGGCGCCGCGATGGAGAGCGCGTTCGCCGGCCGGGTGACGTTGTGGGAGGTGGCCTGCTGGCACGCCGCCGCCCGCGCCGCCGACGTCGTGGTGCGCCGCCGCGACGGCTCACTCCGCCGGTACGAGCGCCGCCCCGGTGAGGACGTCGAGGCGTTCGCCGCGCGGCTCACCGCCCGCGCCGCCGGGCAGCCGTTCGCGCAGCCGTCGGGGTGCCCTCCGGAGGGCACCGACCTGGCGGTGCTGGTCTCCGGCGATCTCGGGCTGCCGGGCGCGCAGGTGTACGCGCTGCACCCGTACGGGCTCGGCGCGGCCCGCCTGCTGGACGCCGCCGACCTGCTGAGCGTCCTGGCTCCGGCGCCGGCGGCCGTCACGGTCCGTCACTGATCGTCCGGCGGGCCCTGGCCGGGGCGTCCCAGGCCTTCGAAGAGCAGCAGGAGCAGGCGATCGCCGGGGACATCGGCCCCCGCCATCTGCTCGCGCGCCCATGAGGTGCCCGCGACCAGGGCCAGGAACTCCAGCGGCGCGACGTCGGCGCGGACCTCGCCCGCCTCCTGCGCGCGGGTCAGCAGCGCCGTCGCCGCGCCGCGCATCGTCTCGCAGGATGCGTGCAGGGCGGAGGCCGGGTCGTGCAGCGTCGCCGTCACCGCCGCGGTCAGCCCCCGGTAGACGGTGGTGGTCCGCACGAAGTCGAGCGTCCAGGTGATCAGCGCCTCGCGGGGCGACGGGTGGGCGGCGAGCTGCCGCGCGCCGGCGGCGAGGGCGTCGAACCGTTCGCGCAGCAGCTCTGCCAGCAGCGCCTCCCGCGTGGGGAAATGCCGGTAGAGGGTGCCGACGCCGACCCCGGCGCGCGCGGCGACGTCCTCCAGCGAGGCGTCGGTGCCGTGGTCCAGGAACGCGGTGCGCGCCTCGGCCAGCAGCCGGTCGCGGTTGCGCCGCGCGTCGGCCCGCATGGCGCGCCGGGTGGTGGTGTCGCCCATATCCGCCTCCTGGGGTTCGCGAACCGGAGCCTCCTTCCGTATCGTAGACTCAGATAAGCGGAGGCTGGCTCCGCTAAGGCCCCGGACAGGAGTGACGATGACCCCGACACAGGACCGCCTCGGCCGCTTCGGCGTGTGGATCGCGCCGATGACGCTGCTGCACACGCCGGTGGCCAGGCAACGGGAGCAGTTCGCGCGGATCGAGCGGCTCGGGTACGGCTCGGTGTGGACGGGCGAACCTCCCGCGGCCTCCCCCATCGCCGGGCGCGACATCCTCACCCAGCTGGCCGTGGTGCTCGCCGCCACCGAACGGCTGGTCGCCGGCGCCGGCGTCGCCAACATCGCGATGCGCGACCCGCGGGCGACCCACAGCGGTGCGGCCACGCTCGCCGAGGCGTACCCCGACCGCCTCATCCTCGGCCTCGGCGGCCACGGCGGCGAGCGTCCGCTGGCCGGGCTGGGCGCCTACCTCGACGCCATGGACGAGGCCGCCACCCGCATCCTGCCGGAAGCCCGCTACCCGCGCGTCCTCGCAGCCCTCGGCCCCAAGGCGCACCGGCTGGCCGCCGGACGGGCCGGCGGCGTCCACCCCTTCCTGCAACCCGTCGAGCACACCCGGGCCGCGCGCGACGCTCTCGGCCCCGGGCCCCTGCTGATCCCGCATCTGGCCCTCCTCCCGGACACCGACGAAGCCCGCGCCAGGGGACGGATCCGCGCCCTCTTCGACGCCGGCGGCCGCGAGAACGCCTACACCGCCAACTACCGCAGGCTCGGGTACGGCGACGCCGATCTCGACGGCGGGTACAGCGACCGCCTCGTCGACGCCATCGTGGCGTGGGGGGACGACGAGGCCATCGCCGCCAGGGCGGAGCGGCACCTGGCCGCCGGCGCCGACCACGTCCTGCTCCACCCCCTGGCCGACGACCTGACGGCCACGGTCGACCAGCTGGCGCGGCTCGCCCCCCGCCTGCTCCCCCGCGCCTGACCACGGGCGGTCGGACGGGGCGGTCGGACAGGGCCGTCAGACAGGGCGGGCGGCGCGCCGGTCGGCGCGCTGGGCGAGCTCCTCGTCGTCCACCAGGGTGAGCATCGGCTTGCCGGGCTCGCACAACATCGTCACGAGGAACCGGAGCGGGATGTCGTCGCGGTTGTTGCCGTCCTGGTAGTGGATGACGTCCCCGCCGGGCTCCCAGAACGCCTCGCCGGCGCGTACGACCCGCTCCGGCTCGCCTTCGAGCTCAAACAACATCTCGCCTTCCAGCACGTAGCCGAAGGCTGGTCCGTAGTGGCGGTGCGGCGGCGCGCCGGGGTCTCCGGGCGGATATTCGACGACCAGGGTCGTCTCGTGCGCCCCCTCGGGAATGTACGGCGGTTCCGCCTCCTGCACGATGGTGATCGCCGTCTGCCAGGCGTTCGATCGGTGTTCCCCCATGACGGTTTCCTCCTTGACGGGATGGGCGGGCTACTCGCCGAGCCAGCCGTTGTAGGTGATGTCGCCGCGGATCATGTCCTCGACGGGCACCAGCGTGTCCTGGTCGAGGTGGAGGCCGAAGTAACGGGCCTCCGGGTCGGTGACGACCTGGCGCGGGTCGTTCCAGGCGGCCAGGGCGTCGCGGAAGAAGTCGTCCATCAGCACCCGCTCGGGCCCGGCGACCTCGAGGCCGCCGTTCAGCGGGGCGCCCTCCGCGACCCTGCTGACCGCCGTGGCGACCTCCTCGCCGGCGATGGGCTGGAACCACACCGGCGCGATCCGTACGGCGCCGTCCTCGGTGGCGTCGTCGGCGATGCCGCGGGCGAACTCGAAGAACTGCGTGGCGCGCACGATCGAGAACGGGATCGAGGACTTCTCGATCAGTTCCTCCTGGGCGGCCTTGGCCCCGAAGTAGCCCTGGCCCGGCCGCCGCCGGGCGCCGACCACGGACAGCGCGACGTGGTGCCCGACTCCGGCCGCCGCCTCGGCGGCCAGCAGGTTACGCGTGGAGGTCTCGAAGAACTCCCGCACGGCGGTGTCCTCGAACGACGGCGAGTTCGACACGTCGACCACCACCTGCGTGCCGGCCAGCGCCTCCTCCAGCCCTTCCCCTGTGAGCGTGTTGACGCCGGTGTTCGGCGAGGCCGGCACCGCCTCGTGACCACGTTCGCCGAGCTTGGCCACGACTTTCGACCCGATCATGCCGGTCCCGCCGATGACCACGATCCTCATGACGTTCCTCCCTGTCCGCCGGGAGCACCGCTCGCCCCCGCTCGCGAGCTAAGACAGGGCGGCGCACCCGCCTGTGACGCCCTCGCGGAAGATTTTGCGTTCCCCTGACCTGCTGTGCCCAGGCGCACACAGGCGTCACGAGATTCGCTAAAGGGGGTATACGGGTGCAGATCACATCAAGCCTCCCCTTACAGTGAGGAGCGCATGCAGTGAGCTGAGGAGTACGTGTTGCACGAGAAGCTGTCGTCGATCTACGACAACGTCCTTCGCCGCAACCCTGGTGAGACGGAGTTCCACCAGGCTGTGCGCGAGGTGCTCGAGAGCATCGGCCCGGTTCTCGGGAAGCACCCCGAATACGCCGAGTCGAAGATCATAGAGCGTATCTGCGAGCCCGAACGGCAGATCATCTTCCGGGTGCCGTGGGCCGACGACCGTGGCGAGGTGCAGATCAACCGCGGCTTCCGGGTGGAGTTCAACGGCGCTCTGGGGCCGTACAAAGGCGGGCTGCGTTTCCACCCGTCGGTCTACCTCGGCATCGTCAAGTTCCTGGGGTTCGAGCAGATCTTCAAGAACAGCCTGACGGGCCTGCCGATCGGCGGCGGCAAGGGCGGCTCCGACTTCGATCCGAAGGGCCGTTCCGACCGCGAGGTCATGCGCTTCTGCCAGAGCTTCATGACGGAGCTCTACCGGCACATCGGCGAGTACACCGACGTGCCCGCCGGTGACATCGGCGTCGGCGGGCGGGAGATCGGCTACCTGTTCGGCCAGTACAAGCGCATCACCAACCGCTACGAGTCCGGCGTCATCACCGGCAAGGGCCTGGCGTACGGCGGCGCGCAGGTCCGCACGGAGGCCACCGGCTACGGGTGCGCGTTCTTCGTGGACGAGATGCTCAAGGCGCGCGGCACGTCGTTCGACGGCCGGCGGGTCACGGTGTCCGGCTCCGGCAACGTGGCGGTCTACACCATCGAGAAGATCGAGCAGCTCGGCGGCCGGGTCGTCGCGTGCTCCGACTCCTCCGGCTACGTCCTCGACGAGAAGGGCATCGACCTCGACCTGCTCAAGCAGATCAAGCAGGTCGAGCGCGGCCGCCTGAACGCCTACGCCGAGCGCCGCGGCAACAACGCCACCTTCGTGGCGGGCCGCAGCGTGTGGGAGGTGCCGTGCGAGGTGGCGATGCCGTCCGCCACGCAGAACGAGATCACCGGCCGCGACGCCGCCGTCATGGTCGGCAACGGCTGCATCGCGGTCGGCGAGGGCGCGAACATGCCCACCACTCCGGAGGGCATCAAGGTGTTCCTGGACGCCGGCGTGGCGTTCGGGCCGGGTAAGGCCGCCAACGCGGGCGGCGTGGCGACCAGCGCGCTGGAGATGCAGCAGAACGCCAGCCGCGACTCCTGGACGTTCGAGTTCTCCGAGCACCGGCTCGAGGAGATCATGCGCGACATCCACGACCGCTGCCTGCGGACCGCCGACGAGTACGGCATGCCGGGCGACTACGTGGCCGGCGCCAACATCGACGGGTTCCGCCGGGTCGCCGACGCGATGCTGGCCCTCGGCCTGATCTGAGCGGCCCCCGGCCCTCGGACGCCGGGCTGTGGGCGCGCGGGTCAGGCGAGGAGACGGTGCGGGTGCATGCCGTCCACCAGCCCCAGCTCGGGCGGGTGGATGCTGTACCCCAGCATGCGGCGGGTCCTGGCGCTCAGCTGCCTGGGCCTCCATGGCGGCGACCTGGACGTCGCCGGTCTCGATGAGCTCGGCCGCGGCGGCCTCGAGGATGCGGCGGCGGGTGGCGGCGGCGCGTTCTGTCAGAGGCTCCACGCAACCCAGGTTGGTTGAGTTCAACTCAACAAACCAAGCCTGGGGCCGGGCTCAGACCATGGCACGCAGGAGGTCAGGGTTTCCTGGCGACACCGCAGACGGCGCTCACCACCGCAGGCTGGTCGTCCCGTCGGCCCGGCTCGGGCCGCCACTCGGGCGTCGGCACCACGCCGGGCGGCAGCGGTTCGAGGCCGTCGAAGAACCCCGCGCTCCGCTCCGGCTGCCGGGGACGAGCGGCTCGATCAGCCGGTCGATGATGCCCTGGGGATCGTCGTCGGTCACCTCAGCTCGCGGGCGTGCACCAGCACGATCGGGTCGTTGCAAGTAGGGTTGTTCACACGTAGCAAGCGGGACCAGTGATCACGTGCTGTAACACCGCGCCGCAGGTGGAGGCTGTTGTTTTCAGAGGATGTCCCGGAGGGGGTTGTCGGCCAGGCTGCGCAGCCCATCGGCGACCCTTTGCGCCTGTTCCGCAGCCGGTACCGACCGGTCTCCGTGCTCGATGGCTGCGGCGAGGGCGAGAAGTTGCGGGTTGGGAATCAGCGAGAGGTCTCGGCGGAGCTTGACGACCACACGCTGTTCGGTGTCCGAGTCCACGGCCACGAGCGCAGGGCAGAGGGAACGGAGATGTCGCACCTGTATCACTGACACGTTCGCGGACGCCAGGTCGCAGCGATGGGTCCGGAAGACCTGCACCGCCAGTCTAGTGCCCTGAAGCCACGCCGAGAACCAGAGCTTGACCAGCCCCATGGCGCCGAAACTGAGACCGAGACTCAGCAATACAAGAAGCGCCGGGCCCAGCGCCGGATAGTCGGGATAGGTGAAGTATTTGACCCAGAACGGTAGCGCGCCCAGCATCAGGCAGTAGGGCGCCACGGCGAATGCCATCCACGGACCATCCGGTGGTGAGGCGTCCAGCCGGATCCTGCGTGTGCTGGGCTCCATCCGCACTCCTCATCACGTGGACCTCGATGGAGAGACCGTAGGTGATTGTCCTTTCAGACAGCTTGGCGATCGCTGAAGCCGCGATCACCTCAAGTGTTCTCAGGCTCCCAGTGCTGGAGAGATGACCTTCAGCTCTGCGACAGCTAATTCAGCGTGATCTGGCGTGGAACCCCGGGCGTTTACTCGTCCGGAAGGCGGCCACGGCGAAGTCGGGGAACAACCGCAGCAGCGTCTCCCCGCCTCCCGGTCGACGGGGAAATGGTCCGCACCGCCCAGCAGGAAGTTCCGCACCCGTGCCTAGTGCGGGACGGTGGCGTCGACACGGGCCCAGCCCGGCGCGGCGACGGCGTCGTCCGTCATGGCGCTCCTGTCCGGAGGTCGTGGCCGTTCGGACGCCACAACACCGCGGCCCGCCCGGTCCGCGCACCTGACCGTTACATTGAACCGGTGACCGACGACCAGCACGGCCTGGCGATGAGCGGGGCGGGCGCCGGCCGCCGGTGGTGGAGCTGCTCTACCGTTGCTGATTCCATAGTCAGGTATCAGCGTTCCAGGACGTTTCCGTCCGGAAGGTCCGTACCGGTGTCGCCAGAGCGCGGGTTGCGCTTCGGTGTCCTGATGACGGTCTCGCGTTTCCTTCCGCTGTGCTGCGGTACTGCGCCACCTGCCCGCCCCGCCTCCGTCTTGCGACGGGTGCGGGTGGCGCGGGTCTTCTGGTCGGCTCCACGCGGTTTCGACGCTTGCGCGTCCGGGTCTCCGGCCACTCCGGTACCCATGATGACGTTCGCCGCGAGGGCGGCGAGGTTGGTCGCGGCGTTCTCGTCCCGGTCGATGACCAGGCCGCAGGTGTCGCAGGTGAACACTCGGACGCGCAGCGGCAGCTTGGCTTTCACTTCGCCGCAGTTCGAGCAGGTCTTGGAGCTGGGATACCAGCGGTCGGCGACCACGGTGGCGCCGCCCCTCCAGCCGGTCTTGTAGGTGATCTGGCGCCGGATCTCCGCCAACCCGGCGTCGGCGATCTTGCGTGCCAGGCGGCGGTTGCCGAGCATCCCTGCGACGTTGAGGTCTTCGACCACGACAGTGCCGTACTCGGCGGTGATGCCGGTGGTGAGCTTGTGCAACGCGTCGGTGCGCAAGTTCGCCACGCGGTGGTGCACCTTGTTGCGCTCGGCGTCGGCCTGCCGCCACCGCTTGGACGGTTCCCGCCTGGTGGTCTTCCCGGTCACCGGGTCGTACACCGCCGGGCCCTGACGCCGCGAGACACGACGGGACAGACGCTTGAGCTGCTTCAGAGCGGAGTCGTGGTGCCTGGGGCCGGGCACGTACCGGACCTGCCCGGCGCTGTCGGCCAGGACCGCGAGGCACTTCACGCCGAGGTCCACACCCACCGCGACATCCGGGCGTACCGGGGCGCGTTCGGTCTTGCCGACCTCCACCTGGAAGGCGACGAACCAGCGTCCCCGCTCCTGCCGCACCGTGGCGGAAAGGATGCGTGCCGTGCCGTCCGCGATCCTGCGTTCCAGCTTCCGCGTGCTCTCGTGGGTGCGGATCGTCCCCAGCCGGGGCAGCGTCACATGGCGGCGGTCCGCCTCCACACGGATGACGCCGGTGGTGAACCGGCAAGCGAGCCGGGCCTTATGCTTCGACTTGAACGTGGGCTTGCCCACCGGCTTGCCCCTACGCTGCCCGCGCCTGGACCTGCTGTAAGCCTCGAACGCAGCCGCCGCGTTGGCCAAGCCCGTGGAGTACGCCTCCTTGGAGTTCTCCTCCCACCAGGACGCGAACCGTGGATCGGTGCGCTTGGCCTCGTTGAACGCTTTCCTGAGTGCGGGCAGCGACCACGGCCGCCACGGCGTCAACTCCTGCTCGGCAATGCCGTAGGACTGTTCGGCCTTGCGCTGCCACCACGACGCCTCAACCCAGGACACAGCCCAGTTGTAGGAGGCCCGAGCCGCGCCGCAATGCGAGCGCAGCGCCCGCTCCTGGCCGGCGTTCGGATCCAGAGCGAAGCGGTACGCCCGCACCACGAAACCCGGCTGCGGCTCGAACTTCTTCACGCCGACGGCTCCTCGCCGGTCACGGCGGCCAGGGCGCGGGCGGCGCGGTTCTTCGCTGCCCGCTGCCCGTACAGCCGGGCGCACATCGACGTCAGCACGTCCGCCATGTCCCTGACCAGATCGTCGGTGGACTCCTCCGGGCCGAGGATCACCAGGCGGCGGCCGGTCGCGGCGAGCACGGCCTGCAGATGCTCGACACCGAACCGGGCCAGCCGGTCACGATGCTCCACCACGATCACCGCCGCACCCGGATCAGCCAGGACGCGGTGCAGCCGGCGACGCTTGCCGTTCAAGCCCGAGCCGATCTCCGTCACCACCTCGGCCACGGCGAGGCCCTGCGCGTTCGCGCCGGTCACCACGCGGGCGATCTGACGGTCCAGATCCGGCTTCTGATCGGCGGACGACACCCGGCAGTAGGCGACCACACGGCCGGTGGCGGCCGGGGTCTCCTCCACGATCCACGTGCCAGACGGAGCCTGGCGGACGGGGACGGGCATCTTGCCGTCCTTCACCCACCGCCAGGCGGTCTGATAGCTCACGCCCTGCCGACGCGCCCACTCCGCAAGCTTCACCTGATCAGCATACGACTATGCATGATCATCTTTGACCATAAACCGGAGCAGTTAATAGCCCCATCAGGCATCGGGTCAACGAGTTCGGGGGCAGCCACGCCCAGCGGGACGCCGTGCAGAAGACGCTGCTGGAGGCGGCCCTGCGGGCGGGGCTTCGTGACGTCGCGCGGGCGCTGGTGAGCGAGCGCATCAACGTGCGGCCGTGCAGCCCGTACAACTGGCTCAAGCAGGCGGCGCTGGCCGACCGCCTCGGCGACCGCGCCGCCGCCGCGGCCGCCCGGCTCCGCGCCGGCGACCTGGCGAGGACCGGCGGCCGCGCATGACCGCGCCCGCGGCCGGCTGTGACGGGCGGCCGCCGGACGCGCCCCCGCGCCCGGGCCCCGAGCGCCTTCGGCGGCCGGCGCAGGTCGCGGGCGGGCCGTAACTGTCGGAACCGGCCGCTAGTGTTCCGGTCATGGATCCGCAACTCACCCTGATGATCGTGCACGCCCACCCCGACGACGAGTGCCTGAGCACCGGCGGCATCCTTGCCCGCTACGCCGGCGAAGGCATCCGCACCGTCCTGGTCACCTCCACCAACGGCGAGCAGGGCGACGCCGAGGGTGGCGTCAAGCCGGGCGAGGCCGGGCACGACGACGCCGCGGTCGCCGAGCGGCGGCTCGCCGAGCTGCGCGAGTCGGTCACCCACCTGGGCGTCGACCATCTGGAGCTGCTCGGCTACCGCGACTCCGGCATGGACGGGTGGGAGGGCAACGGCCACGCCGACGCGTTCGCCAACGTGCCGGTCGAGGTGGCGGCCGCCAGGCTGGGCGCCCTGATGGAGCACTACCGGCCGCAGGTCGTGGTGACCTACGACGAGACCGGCGGCGGCGGTTACGGCCACCCCGACCACGTCCAGACACACCGCGTCACGGTCGCGGCCACCGAGGCGACCGGCATCCCCGACAAGCTCTACTACACGGCCATGCCCCGAGCCGCGATGAGGAAGATGTTCGAGCTGCTGCGCGAGCACGGCGTGGAGCTGGGCTTCGTGCCCTCGGGCGACTTCGGCACCCCGGACGAGCGGGTCACCACCCTCATCGACGTCAGCCCCTATACCGAGCGCAAGCTCAAGGCGCTCAAGGCGCACGAGAGCCAGGGGCAGAGCATCTTCGTGCTGGACATGCCTGAGCACATCCAGCAGCAGGCGTTCTCCCAGGAGGCCTTCGAGCGCAAGCTGTGCAAGGTCGACGCCCCCGCCCACGAGGACGACCTCTTCGCCGGCCTGCGCCCCACGTGACCCCGGCCGCGGCCCACCACGTGACCCATCCACCACGCGCCGCGCGGCTCCAACCGCCGTGCGCCGCCGTCCCGTGCCGGCCGGAGCCGGCCGGATCATGCCGGAGCGGGCGCCCCACGGTCCTGCCGGGTCGCTCGTTTCCGGGTCATCGCGGGGCCGGGGTGGTGAGGTGGTGCGACCAGGGAGGGTTGGCGCCTGCCACCGAGCAGGTCAGGGCCGCCACCCGGGTGGCGAAGCCGGCCGCCGCCACCGCCGTCGCGAGGTCCAGATCGTCGAGGCGACCGCCCAGGTGGCCCTGGGCGTCCAGGGCGTGCAGCAGGCCGGCGGTGAAGGCGTCGCCGGCGCCGACCGTGTCCACCACGTCCACCTCCGGCGCCCGCACGCCGGCCCGCTCGCCGTCCACGGACACCAGCGCGCCCGCCGCGCCCCTGGTGACGACGATCAGGCGGGCGCCGGCGGCGTGCCAGGTGTCGCAGGCGCGCTCCATCGACGTGCCGGGCAGCAGGAAGTCCAGGTCGTCGTCGCTGAGCTTGAGGATGTCGGTCCACCCGCACCAGCGGGTGACCTGATAGTCGTCTCTGGTGGCGAAGCTGGGACGCGCGTTCGGGTCGATCGAGATCGTCGCATGCTCGGCGGCGGAGCTCGCGAACTCCTCGACCGCGTCCCGTCCCGGCTTCCCGACCAGCGCCATCGAGCCCGTGTGCAGGCACCTGAAGGGGCCCGCGCGGCGCGCGTCCAGCTCGTGCGGCCGCCACTGCCAGTCCGCCGCGCCGTCGGTGTAGAACGTGAAGGCCGCCCGCCCGTGCGGGTCGAGGGCGGCGACGGAGAGCGTGCTCGGCTCCTCGGCTTCGACGCACGCCGACAGGTCCACGCCGGAGGCGGTGAAGCGGTCGCGGAACATCTCGCCGAACACGTCACGCGAGAGGCGGCCCAGGAAGCGGGTCGGAGTGCCGAGCCTGGCCAGCGCCACCGCCGTGTTCGCCGGCCCTCCACCCGGGAGCACCCGCAGCGCCAGCCCTTCCGCCTCCTCGCCCGGGAGCACCTCACCACCGGCCGGCCGGCCGCTCTCCCTTGACGGCCCACCACCGGCCGGCCGGCCGGCCCAGCCCGACCGCCCGCCCGACCGCCCGCCGGGTCGCGAGGCGCCGCCGGCCGGGGCGGGCGGGTCTCCGGCGGGTCGTGAAGGGTCGGCGGTCAAGGTAGGGGCGGGCCCGCCGGGCGCGGCCGGGTGGCGCGTGGCGAAGCTGTCGGCGACACACTCGCCCAGGACGGCGATCATCGGACCTGCCTCTCTGGCATGTTGCCGATTCGTTACGGCAGCAGGGCATTGACGTTTCCAGGATCGGAGTCCATCATCGCAGCACGGAAGATGTCAACGTTGACATATGTCAACGATGACATCGGATCCCCCCTGATAGGACAGCGCCATGAATGCAAAGCTATCGGCCGGCCTCCTCGTCACCGCGCTTCTCGTCACCGGCTGCGGCGGCAGCGGCGGGGGAAGCGACTCCGCCGCCCCCAAGGTAGGACTGATCACCAAGACCGAGACCAACCCGTTCTTCGTCAAGATGAAGGAGGGCGCGCAGAAGGCGGCCCAGGCCGGCGGCATGGAGCTCATGAGCGCGGCGGGGAAGTTCGACGGCGACAACGCCGCCCAGATCACCGCCATCGAGAACATGGTCGCCGCCGGCGTGAAGGGCATCCTCATCACCCCGAGCGACACCAAGGCCATCGTTCCGGCGATCAAGAAGGCGCGCGACGCGGGCGTGCTCGTCATCGCCCTCGACACCCCCACGGAGCCGCAGGAGGCCACCGACGCGCTGTTCGCCACCGACAACCTCAAGGCGGGCGAGCTGATCGGCCAGTACGCCAAGGCCGCGATGGCCGGCGAACCCGCCAAGATCGCCACTCTTGACCTCGCCCCCGGCATCACGGTCGGCAAGCTGCGGCACGACGGCTTCCTGAAGGGGTTCGGCATCCAGGAGGGCGACCCGTCGGTCGTCTGCTCCCAGGACACCAGGGGCGACCAGGCCAAGGGCCAGACCGCGATGGAGAACTGCCTGCAGAAGGCCCCCGACATCAACCTCGTCTACACCATCAACGAGCCCGCCGCGCTGGGCGCGTACACGGCGTTGAAGGCCAAGGGCCGCGAGAAGGAGGTGCTGATCGTCTCGGTGGACGGCGGCTGCACCGGCGTCAAGGCCGTGCAGTCCGGGCAGATCGCCGCGACCAGCCAGCAGTACCCGCTCAAGATGGCCGAGGACGGCGTCAAGGCGGTGGCCTCGTACGCGAAGGGCGGGCAGAAGCCCTCCGGCTACACCGACACCGGCGTCACCCTGATCACCGACAAGGCGGCCGACGGCGTCGAGGCCGAGGACACCGCCTTCGGCCTGGCGAACTGCTGGGGCTGATCGTGGCCGTGATGGAAGCGTCGCTGCCGCGCCGCCTGATCAGCACCCCCGTCGCGGGCCCGCTCGCCGCGCTCCTGCTGGCCTGCCTGTACTTCGGCCTGAACACCGACCAGTTCTTCTCCGGGACGAACTTCTCGCTGATCATCCAGCAGGTCATGGTGGTCGGCACGCTGGCCATCGGGCAGACTCTGATCATCCTCACCGCGGGCATCGACCTGGCCAACGGCGCGATCATGGCGTTCGGCGGCATCGTGATGACGAAGCTGGCGGTGGACAGCGGCCTGCCCGCGCTGCTCGCGGTCGCCGCCGGGCTCGTGGTCTGCGCCGGGTTCGGGCTGGTCAACGGGCTGCTGGTGACGCGGATCTCGCTGCCGCCGTTCATCGTGACGCTCGGCATGCTGAACGTGGCGTTCGCGCTCACCCACATCTACTCCGGCGAGCAGACCGTCACGGACCTGCCGCCGCTGCTGACGTTCCTCGGGCAGACGTTCCAGGTCGGCCAGACGAACGTGACCTACGGCTCGCTGCTGACGATCCTGCTGTTCCTGCTGTTCGCGTACCTGCTGGGCTCGACCGCGTGGGGCCGGCACGTGTACGCGCTGGGCAACAACCCCGAGGTGGCCCGGCTGACCGGCATCAGGACGCGGCGGCTGACCGTGGGCGTCTACACGCTGGCCGGTTTCGTGTACGGCATCGCGGCCCTGCTGCTCGTCTCGCGTACCGGCGTGGGCGACCCGCAGGCCGGCCAGACCGACAACCTCGACAGCATCACGGCGGTCGTGCTCGGCGGCACCAGCCTGTTCGGCGGCCGGGGCATGGTGCTGGGCACCCTGGTCGGGGCCCTCATCGTCGGGGTGTTCAGGAACGGCCTGCAGCTGATGGGCGTACCGTCGATCTATCAGACGCTCATCACGGGCATCCTGGTGATCCTCGCCGTCGCCGTCGACCAGCTCTCCCGCAGGAGGACCCGATGACCACACCCGTGCTCCAGGCGCGCGGCCTGGTCAAGAAGTACGGCCACGTGACCGCGCTCGACGGCGCCGACTTCGACCTGATGCCCGGCGAGGTGCTCGCGGTCATCGGCGACAACGGCGCCGGCAAGACGAGCCTGATCAAGGCGCTGACGGGCGCGCTGCAGCCGGATTCCGGCGAGATCCGGCTCGACGGGAAGCCGGTGCGCTTCCGCGACCCGCTCGACGCCCGCAGGCACGGCATCGAGACCGTCTACCAGGACCTCGCGGTCGCGGCCTCCCTGGACATCGCGACGAACATGTTCCTGGGCAGGGAACTGCGGAAACCGGGCATCCTCGGCCGCGTCTTCCGGATGCTCGACAAGAAGCGTATGCGCGAGGAGTCGGCCAGGCACATGGCCGAGCTCAAGATCGGGCTGCGCTCGCTCACCCAGCCGGTCGAGTCGCTGTCGGGCGGGCAGCGGCAGGGCGTGGCCGTGGCGAGGGCGGTGGCGTGGGCCACGAACGTCGTGGTGATGGACGAGCCCACGGCGGCGCTCGGGGTCAAGGAGTCCGGCCAGGTGCTCGACCTGATCAGGCAGGTACGAGACCGCGGCACGCCGGTGGTGCTGATCAGCCACAACATGCCGCACGTGTTCGAGATCGCCGACCGCGTCCACATCCAGCGCCTGGGCCGCAGGGTCGCCGAGATCGTTCCGGGCGACCACAGCATGGCCGAGGTGGTCGCCATCATGACGGGCGCCATCCAGATGTCGGAGGGCAGGTCCGTGGTGACCGACAAGGACGCGGCGGAGGCGATCGGGCTGTCGTGATGCGTCCCCGTACTCCGCCTGCCGCTGAGACGGGCCACTAGCATGGGCGGGATGCGGCGTCCGACGATGACAGATGTGGCGCGCGAGGTCGGCGTCACCGCCAAGACCGTCTCGCGGGTGCTCAACGACGACGGCCCGGTCGCCGTCGAGACGCGTGAGCGCGTCATGGCGGCCGTCAGGAAGCTGGGCTACCAGCCCAACCTGATGGCCCGCAACATGCGGGTGGGCGCGCGTGACGCCGCGATCGGCCTGGTCATTCCCGAGATGGGCAACCCCTTCTTCGGCACGGTCGCGGGCGGCGTCGAGAGCGCCGTCCGGGCCCGCGGGCTGACGCTCATCGTCGGCTCGTCGAGCGAGACGGCCGCCCTGGAGCAGTCGCTGATCGCGACGTTCCTGGCCCGCAGGGTGAGTGCCCTCATGATCGTCCCCTCGGCCACCAGCGAGCACCGCCGGCTGCGCGGCGAGCGGCTGGCCGGGCTGCCCATCGTCTTCCTCGACCGCCCGGCGGTGGGCCTGACCGCCGACAGCGTGGTCAGCGCCAACCGGGAGGGCTCGCGGGCCGGCGTCGCCCATCTGATCGCGTACGGCCACCGCCGCATCGGCTTCGTGGGCGACCTGCCCGCCTCCCTCTACACCCGCCGCGAACGTTTCCAGGGCTACCGCGACGCGCTCGAGCGGGCGGGGCTGCCGTTCGACCGCTCCCTGGTGGAGACCGGGCACGACCAGGATGCCGCGGCCCAGGCCACCCTGCGGTTGCTGACGCTGGGCGACCCGCCGACGGCGTTGTTCGCGGCCAACAACCTCGCCTCGATGGGCGCGGTGGTGGCGCTGGCCCGGGCGCGGCGCACCGACGTCGCGCTCGTCGGGTTCGACGACCTGCCGCTGGCCGAGGTCCTCGACCCGCCGCTGACGGTGGTGGCCCAGGATCCGGCCGGGATGGGGGCCGCGGCGGCGGAGCTGGTGTTGTCGCGCCTGGACGGCGACCGCTCCAAGGCCCGCAGGCAGGTGGTGCCCACCCGCCTGATCGTCCGGGGCTCCGGCGAACTCGCTCCAGCCCCTTGACCGGTCGGCCCCTGGTTGACCGGCCGGTCCCGGGAGGGCGCGGGGACGTCCGGAGGGGCGAGCCGCTCCTCCCCCGCGCGGGCAGGAGCGGCTCGCCGGTCTCAGCGCCTGACCGTGAACCGCCCCGACAGCGGCCCGAGCTCGACGGTGTACGTGCCGTGCTCGCCGCGCCGCACGTCGAACGAGACCCGTTCGCTCCGGTCGGGCCGCAGCGAGACGGTCCGCCGCTGGTCCTCCTGGCCGTTCACGTGCAGCACGGCCGCGTACTCGCCGGCCCGCTCGCCCACGTTCTTCACCCGGGCCCGCACCCGTACGCGCCCGGACCGGGAGTTCTCCGGGGTGATCTCCAGGTCGCTCAGCGCGAACAGCGGCTCGGGGCCGGGGGCCAGGTCGTGCACGAACACGTCGGAGCGGTGGTTGGTGTCGCCCTCGACGAGGTTGGCCGCGGAGCTCTCGAAGGTCACGAACCTGCCGTCGTCGCTGATCGACGGCAGGTCGGACCCGCCGTCGCCCTCGGCTCCCCTGGGCGCCACGGAGACCTTCCTGCTGGTGCCCGCCTCGACGTCACGCACGAACACGTCGTTCGACCTGTTCGTGTCACCTTCGACGATGTCGTCGGCGAGGCTGTAGAAGGCGACCAGGCGCCCGTCGGCGCTCAGTGACGGCGCGAACGACATGTTGGAGGCCTCGCCCCCGTCCTTGTTGGCCGACACCAGCCGGGACGTGCCGGTCGCCAGGTCCTGGACGTAGATCTGGCCGAGTCCGACACCGTTGGTGAAGGCCAGCGCGTTGCCGCCGGCGCTGAGCACCGGGGACCTGGTGTCGGTCTCCGGGTGCGGGGCCACGACCAGCTTGAGCGCGCCGGTCACGCGGTCGAGGACGAAGGCGTCCGTCCTGCCGTTGCCGTCGCCCGGCACGAGGCCGTCCGCGTCGCTCTGGAACGCCACGAACCGGCCGTCGGCGCTGATGGACGGCTCGCGGGACTGGTCGGCCGCCTGCGAGCCGTCCTGGGCGACGGAGATCCGCTCGGTGGTGCCCGCCTGCAGGTCGCGCAGGAACACGTCGGCGCGGCCGTTGGTGTCGCCGGGCACGAGGTTGGTCGCGTCGCTGACGAAGACCGCGAGCCGGCCGTCCGCCGAGAACGCGGGCGCGCCGGAGATCCCGTCACCCTGGACGCCGTCGGACGACACGGAGATCCGCTCCGTCGTCCCCTCCTGCCGGTCGTGCACGAAGGTGTCGGTCTGGCCGTTCGTGTCGCCGGGCACCAGGTTGGCCGCCCCGCTGTTGAAGCCGACGTACCTCCCGTCGCGGTTGACCGTCGGCGAGAGCGAGAACGAGTCGCCCAGGCCGCCGCCGGTCGGCACCGAGACCCGCTCGGTCGTCCGGGTCCGCAGGTCGGTGGCGAAGATGTCCAGCTCGCCGTTGGTGTCCTCGTCGGTGACGAGGTTGGAGGCGAAGCTGGCGAACACCACGACGTTCCCGTCGCCGCTCACCTCCGGCCACCACGCCTCGTGGTTGCCCTGGCGGCCGTCGGGGCCGAGCGACACGCGCTCTGTGCCGGGCCGCCGCGGGAGGGTCAGGTCGGCGGTGTTCCTGCCCCTGCCGACGCTCGCCTCCACGGGCTCCGACCGCGAGATGCCGGCGGCGTTCGCCGAGACGCGGTAGCCGTCGCCGAAGGGGACGTCCTTGAGGGTGTAGCGGCCGTTCCTGTCGGTCGTCGCCGACAGGTCGTCGGGCACGCCGAGCACCGTCACCGTGGCGCCGGGCACCGTCGAGCCGGTCGGCCCGTACACCACCCGGCCGGAGAGCGTCCCCCAGCGCGTCCGCTCCAGCTCGAAACGCTCGCCGGTGAGCCGGCCGGCCGGGACGCGTACGGTCTCGGTGCTGGTCTCGTAGCCGAACCTGGACAGCGTCAGCTCGTGCCTGCCCTCGGGCAGCCGCAGCTCGAAGCTCCCGTCCTCGCCGGTCTGGACGTTGCGTCCGTCCGCCCTGGCCACCTTCACCCCGGCCAGCGGCGCGCGGGTGCGCTCGTCGGTGACGACGCCGCGCACGCCGCTTTCGAGCGCGGCCTCCGCCACGGCGGCGTAGGCGTCGATCCGGCCGGCGCCGACGCGGGGGTTCGGGCGCGGGCCGTAACGGTCGTCGGAGACGGACGTGCCGGTCAGGATCTCCAGCGCGGCGTCCGCGGTCAGGCTGGGACGCGCCTCCATCATCAGGGCGACGGTGCCGGACACGTGCGGGGTGGCCATCGAGGTGCCGTTGAGCGCCCTGTATTCTCCGCCGGGCATGGACGAGAGCACGTCGACGCCCGGCGCGGACAGGTCGGGCACGACGTACGAGTCCGGCCACTCCGGAGGCGCGGCGAACCAGTCGGTCTTCCTGACCACGCCGCCGCAGGAGAAGTCGGGCACGTCGTCGTTGACGTCGGTCGCGCCCACGGCCACGGACTCGTAGACGTTGCCCGGGCTGCTCGACTGGCCCGGCGAGCAGTCGTTGCCGATGGCGAAGGAGGGGAACGCGCCGGCGTAGGCGATGTTCCTGGCCGGCTGGATCATCTCGTCGGCATAGCCCTGGCCGCCCAGCGACATGCTGACGATGTCGGCCGGCTCGCCTGCCTTGGCGCCGTCGGCCGTGAACGGCGCGACCGCCCACTGCATGCCGGCGATCACCTGCGCGAAGGTGCCCTGGCCGCCGGGGATGACCAGGGCGCCCATCAGCGTGACGCCGGGCGCGACGCCGATCCGGGTGCCCGAGGCGTTCCCGCCCGCGATCGTGCCCGCCACGTGCGTGCCGTGGAAGCTGCTGTCGTGCGGCTGCGAGGCCACCGGCGTGCCGTCGGGGCCGAACTCGATCCAGCCGCCCGGGTGCTTCGGGTCCGAGGGGTCGGTGGTGGCGAGCTTGCCCTGGAGGTCGGGGTGGGTGATGTCGATGCCGGTGTCGAGCACGGCGACGCGCACGCCCTTGCCGGAGAGCCCGCGCTCGTCGCTCGCCCGGTCGGCGCCGATCTTGGCGATGCCCCATGTGGTGGCGCCGGCCGCCTTGGGGGTGGCGCCCTGCTCGGGCTCGGGTGCGGACAGCGTGAAGTTGGGGATGATGCGCTCGACCGTCTCGAGCTCCGCCAGGGCGTTCAGGGTGCCTTGCGTGGCCCGTACGAGGACCATGTTCTTCAGCCAGAAGGTGTTGACGACCTGGTCGCCGCGTGAGGTGACCAGCCGGACCACGGGATCCTGGGTGGCCTCGGCGCTCCTCGCCAGCGTGTCCCGCGCCTGGGCGCGGGACGCCGGCGCCGCCGCGGGGGTGTGCGGGGCACGCAGGACGACGGCCGCTTCGACGCGGGCACCGTCGCTCTTCAGCTGCGCGGTCAGCTTCTGGTCGATCTTCGGCACGGCCTCCGGCTCCGCGGTACGGATCTCCGCCGCGGCCGGGCCCGCCGCCAGGGTGCCGAGCAGGACGGCCGGTAACAAGGCGGTGAGCAGGCGTCGTCTGGCGGATCGGCGGGGGGATGGCGGCATGACGCTCCTTCGGTGCTGTGGCCACGGGGGCCGATGGTGCACCTGGAACGCTGACATGTAGCGATATTTCCTGACAAGATCGATTTGCGGCGAGTTTCCGTCATATGACGTAATTCCGACAGTCAACCGGAGGAGGAGCGGCGTGCTCGAGGCCATCGGACTCAGCCCTCAGGACGAGGAGGTGTACGACGCCCTGGTCCGCCGGACGCAGGCGACGGTGACCGAGATCGTCGGAGACTGCCATCTGCCCGCCACGGCCGCGAGGCGCGTTCTGCAGTCGCTGGTGGGGCTCGGGCTCGCCACCCGCTCGGACGGCCGGCCCACCCGCTACGTCGCGGTCTCGCCCGACAGCAGCCTGGAGGCCATCCTGCGCGAGCGCGAACGCGAGCTGGACGGCGTGCGCGCGCACATCAGGTCGCTGGTGGACGTCTACCGTGCCGGTACCCGCTTCGCCCACCCCGGCGAGCTGATCGAGGTGATCTCGGGTCGCGACGAGGTCAACCACCGGTGGGTGCAGATGCAGCAGGACACGCGGGCGCAGGTGCGCGGGTTCGACCGGCCGCCGTACGCCGCTCGGCAGCAGCACAGGGAGTCGAACCCGATCGAGCTCAACCTGCTGCGACGTGGCGTGAAGTATCGCGTCATCTACGACACCAGCGTGCTGGATCTCCCCGGCTGGCTGGAGGACGTGACGGCCGGAATGCGGCACGGGGAACAGGCCAGGATCGCCGCCGGCCTGCCGATGAAGCTGGCCATCTCCGACGACCGGCTCGCCATCATCCCGCTGCTGCGGGCCGGCGACGACGCGGTCACGGCGTCGTACCTGATCCACCCGTCACCGTTGCTGGACGCCCTGGGGGCGTTGTTCGAGGCGCTGTGGGAGCGCAGCGTGCCCGTCCGGATGACGGCGGGGGACGGGGAGCTGTCCGGCGACGAGGAACGGCTGCTCACGCTCCTGGCGTCGGGCGCGACGGACCGCGCGGCCAGCCGGGCGCTGGGATGGAGCGAGCGCACGGTGCAGCGGCACATCACGAAGCTGATGCGGCGGCTGGGCGCGCGAACCCGCTTCCAGGTGGCGATGGAGGCGACCCGGCGCGGCTGGATCTGAGCCCCCGCGTACGGTGCCGTGCGATCTCGCCCACCGGCTCGACCGACCGCACCCGGAGTGCCGCACCCGCGAGCGCCGGAAAGTGTCGATTGCACGCTAAGAAGTGTGCATCACGAGCCGATGACCTCGACCGCCGCACCTGCGTAGCCTCCTACGGACACGGAGAGAGCGAGGAGCACCTGATGGTTCACGTAAGGCTCGCGGCCGCCCTTGCGGCAGGTATCGTGGCGCTGCCGCTGATCGCTCTGCCTGCGCAGGCGGAAGCGTCGCTCAAGTGGTGGTGCACCACGAACGTCGTGGGAACCTTGTGTGGCACGCGCGACGGCGACCGGCTGAAGGCCAAATACTATCCGCCGTCCGGACAGGACGGTGCGGGAATCTTCGGCATCCGCACGGGAAAGTCGAATTACACGTACAAATACTCCAAGCCGAGGTATGTCAAGGTGGGAGAGCTCACCAAATTCACGTGGCCACATAAGTGCAATACGTACTTCAAAGTCTACTGGCATTCCAACAAGGGCACCGATCCCGAGGATCTTTCGACGGCGCAGTTCAAATGCTCGAAGTTCTAGCGAACCTCGTCCCGCTTTTCTCGAAGATGCGCCGGCGAAGCCGGCAACCGGGTGCCGGAAGCGCTATGCCCGGGCACCCACCTGGATGGGAGGGCGGGCTCCCCGCGACAGCCGGGAGCGCGTCAATGGCCGCGAGGTCCGGCGCGAAGATGTTCCGCCGCTGACGGCGGCACCTGGAGAGAGGTCAGGCGCGCCGGCGCGGGTCAGTGACCGAGAACCACACGATCTTGCCGCCGTCGGCCGCCCGCACCCCCCAGTCGTCGGCGATCGCCGCGACGATCCGCAGGCCCCGGCCTGACGGCGCGTCGGGCCCCGGCGAGCGCGGGCGCGGCACGCCGTCGCCGGGGTCGAACACCTCACCGTAGACGCGGCCGCCGCGGTCCTCCAGCCGGAGCGCGTACGCCGACCCGCCGTACAGGACGGCGTTGGTGACGAGTTCGCTGACGATGACGAGGCAGTCGTCGATCAGGTCGTCGTGGCCCCATGCGGCCAGGTCCGCGCGGACCAGGGCGCGCGCCTCTCCGACGCCGGCCGGCACCGAGGGCAGCAGGTGCTCCGCCGTCCGGATCGGCGTCGCGGGCGGGGACCCGTGGCGGAGGGGCATGCGCATCACATCTCTCGGTTTTGGGAGCGCTCCCACACTACGGTAAGCTGTTTCCGCACGGATGGGAATCCGTGACGGCACACATTGTTGCGAATCCGTGTCCGGCCCGGACCTCGCTGGTGCGAGGACGGTCATTCGGCGGGCAGCGTACGGTAGCCGTTCCAGACGAACCGGGCCGTGGTCACCGCGTCGTCGCCGTCTCCCGTGATGAGCTGGTGGATCGCGATCCCGTCCAGTTCCCGATATTCGCACCACTCGTGGTCGGACGTGAGCACCAGGTCCAGCCCCAGGTCGACCAGCAGGTCGAACACCTGTCCCCGGTTGGTCCTGTCGACCCCCACGAACACCTCGTCGAGCAGGATGAAGCGCGGGCACCCCGGATCGGTCTGGTAGTGCGCGGCCACGGCGGCGAAGAGCGGCAGGTGCAGGGCGATGGCCTTCTCCCCGCCGGACAGCGCCCCGTGCAGTTTCCTGGTCAGATCCTGCCAGCCCTGCCCGTCGCCCCGCTCGAGCCTGACCACGAAACGGTGCCAGGAGGTGTAGTCGAGCACCTTCATGAGCTGGTCCTCCCAGCTCGCCGACGAGTTGTCGGCCCGCGCCTCCTCCACGCGGTCCCTGAAGAAGACGTAGAGGGCCTCCTTGTCGGCCTCGCTCAACCCGGCGGGATCGCGCAGCAGCAGGTCGCGGGCGGCGCGGGTGCCGGGTGACTGGGCGGGATCGACCTGCCACACCAGCCGCACGGCCACCCGCGAGGCGGTGCGGACCCGTTCGAGTCGCTGGTTCATGCCCTCGACCAGCGCACCCGCCTGCCTGATGCGGTCGGCCAGGTGCCGGCGCGTGTCGCCGGCCAGCGTCCGGTCGAACAGGTCGCGCTCCGCCTCGGTGATGTCGGAGCGCCGCCCGTCGCGCTCCTTGCGCAGGGCCGCGCTGAGAGCCGCGGCACCCGCCCGCACCCCGCCGACGGTCGCGGTCAGCATCTGCACGTCGTCGTCGGGCGCCAGCTCCAGGCCGGCCCGGCCGGCGAGGACCTCCCTGGCGTGGTGGAAGGCGTCCTGCAGCCGTGCCTCGGCCTCCCTGACGTGCTTCTGCTCGTACGGCACGGCCGCCAGCTGCTCGGCGACGGCCCTGGCCGACTCCAGCACCGCCCTGGCCCCGGCGCCCGCAGGCGGCTCGGCCGTCACTCGCGCGTCCGCCGGCAGGTGCCCGGCCGCCAGCCGCCGGAACCGTTCGCACGCCTCGTCGCGCGTCCGCCCCGCCTCGGCGTGCTTCTCCTCCGCCGTGCCGAGCTCTCCCCTGAGCCGGCCGAGCCTGGCGTTGAGCCTGGCCAGGCTCTCGTTGACCGACTTGATGAGCCGGCGGCAGGCCTGGTAGGCGGCCTGGGTCTCCTGGAGTTGGTCGAGCATCTGATGGTGCTCGGCGCCGACGGCGGACTCGACGGCGGTCAGCTTCTCCGCCAGGACGACGGCGGTGGCCGCGGCCTGCTCGGCGCGTTCGACGGCCGCCACGGCCAGAGCCTGGTACTCGCGGGCGGTCTCGCGCGCGTGCCCGGCGCGCTCCCTGGCGGTGCGGGCGGCGGCGCGCCGGTCGTGCCAGACGGTGCCGGTGATCTCCGCGGCGCGCAGGGCCTCCTCCAGGTTGCCGAGCGCGGGCGCGCCCGTGGGCAGCGCGTGGCTCGCGGCCAGCTCGGTGAGCCGCCGCAGCGACGCGGCGACGTCCCGCTCGCGCTCGTGCAGGCGCTGCTCGCAGGCGTGGAGCCGGTCCTCGAGCAACGCGACGCCTCGTACCGCGCCGTCGAGCTCCTGGACCGCCTCGGCGTACGGTGTCCTGTCGGGCCTGCGCCGCAACTCGGCGGCGAGCGTGTCGCGGTCGCCCTCGACGACGGCGAGCAGGTGGTCGCACTCGGCGATCGTGCCCGCGAGCTCGCCGAGCCGGTCGTCCAGCTCGGCGACGCGGCGGCGCCTGGCCCGCTCGCGGGCGGTGGCGCCGATGTAGGAGGGCTCGGGCTTGACCCAGCGGCCCGCCGCGAGGCCGAGCCGCCAGGTGCCGTCGGCGCCGATGACCGCCGGATGGTCGACGCCGATCGCGCTGGGCGCGAACGCGATGCCGGACAGCACGGTGTCGGCGGGCACCGGCGAGTCCGCCTCCGTGAACAGCACGTGGGCGAGGCTGTAGCCGGGCGCGGGCCTGGCCAGCGAGGCCACGGCGAAGGCGTCGTGCTCGCCCGCGTCGAACCCGCCGTCGGGCAGCAGCCACAGGTCGAGCAGCCCGGCCGCTTCGAGCGCGGCCTCCACGCCCGCCTGGGCGACCGGGTCGAGCCCCGACCTGAACGCCACGGCCCGCCACAGCGGCGCGCCGGGGCGGCCCTGCCGGCTCGCGGTACGGGTGGGCGGGGCGGAGGGCGACAGGACGGTCTGGTCGTTGAGGCGCTCGCGCTCCTTGGTCAGATCGGCGCGCTCGGCGACCAGCCGGTCGCGCAGTCCCGTCAGGTGCTGCTCGCGGGCGGCGTGGCGGACGGCCGCCGCGGTGCGGGCGGCGCCGACCAGCTCGTCCGCCTGCTCGAACCGGTCGGCCAGGTCGGCCGCCTCGCCGGGGTCGAGCTTGAGCTGGGTGCAGCCGCCGGCCCACTCGGCCAGGGCCGTGGCCAGGTCACGGGCCCGCTCGTCGCGCAGGCGCTCGGCCTGCTCGTGGGCGGCCCTCGCGGCGGCGAGGTCATCCCTGGCGCCGTCGCGTTCCTGCTCGGCGGTGGAGCGGCGATCGATCGCCTCGTGGTGTTCCGCGGCACCCGCCCTGACCTCCCGGATCTGGGCGGCCCTGCTGGACACGGCGGCGCGCAGCAGCTCCCGCGCCCTGCGCACGTCCTCCTCGCCGTCCGGCCCGCCCGGCGGAGCGCCGGCCGCCTCGCCGTCAGGCCCCTCCTCGAGCTCCGCGCGGGCGTCGTGGGCGGCGGCGCGTGCGCTCTCCTCGTGGACGCCGAGCAGGCCGGCGCGTTCGGCCGCCCTGCGGGCCTCGCCCCTGGCGCGGCCGGCCAGCGCGGCGGCCGTGCGGGCGCCGTCCCGGGCCAGGGCGGCCAGCTCCTCCTTGGCGGAGGAGGCGCGGGCCGCCGCACCGGCCTGGTCACGCAGCCGGGCCGCCGTCTCGTGCGCGGCCTGCGCCTCCGTACGCAGCCGGTGCAGCTCGCCACCGGCCTGGTACGCCTCGCTCTCCTTGAGCCCCTCGATCTGGGCGGCCAGCGCCAGCTCCTGCGACTCCTCCTCCGCCAGCCGCACGGTGGCGGCGTCCAGCTCGCCCTCGGCCTCCTCGAGCGCCTCCCGCTTGGCCCGGACCTCGGCCGCCAGCGCGTCCAGTGTCCGGCCGGCGGACGTCACGGCCGCGGCGGCGGCCCGCAGGACGCGCTGGGCGTACCCGCGCTGCCTGGCGCCCAGCCGGTCGGCCTCCTCCACGTCGCGGTCGAGCAGCCGCAGCTCCTCGCGCTGCCGGTCGAGCCGCTCGAAGCCCTCCGCGATCTCGTGGATCTCGCCCTCGCCGAGCGGCGGCAGCGCGCTGGACAGCAGCTCCGACAGCAGTCCGGGGTCGAGGCGTTCGGACAGCTTGGGGGTGCGGAGCTGGCGCAGCGCGGTGAGCAACGAGTCGTAGCGCTGCTCGTTGAGCCCTCGGTAGAGGGTGCGGCGCACGACGGCGCGGTAGGCGTCGGCGGACTCGTGCACCGTGCCCGAGGCGCCGAGCTCCTCGGCGAGCTGGGCCTTGGTCAGCGGCTGGCCGCTCTCGCCGCTGAGCCGGATGCCGTCGGGGGCGCCGACGCGGGACTCGGTCGTGAAGTAGGCGGCGGTGACGTTCTTGGTGTGGACGGTGGCCTGCAGCCGGGCGCCGCAGGTGAACCAGCGTCCGCCGGAGTGCCGGAACTCGATCCACACGTAGCCGACCCGGGTGGCGCCGGCGGCGCCGTCGCCCATGAGGTTCCAGTGCATGGTGCGTTCTGTGCCGCCGAACGTCGACAGCCTGCTCGGCTTGAGGCTGGCGTCGAGCAGGTACGGCAGCAGCAGCTCGAGGACCTTGGACTTGCCGCTGCCGTTGGGCCCGCGCAGCAGCAGCCGCCCCCGGTGGAACTCGAAGACCTCGTCGTGGTAGCGCCACACGTTGAGGATCCCCGCGCGTACGGGAACCCAGCGGTCCTCCCCGGCCTGCGCTGTGCGCGAGGGCGTGAGCTCGGTGACTGTCATGCATCCTCCTGGACGGCCGTGCCGCGGTCGACCCGGTAGCGGGCCGCGGCGGGCAGCGCGGCGACCCGGTCACCCGTGCGGCGGGCCAGCCCGAACATCGTGAGCACCTCAAGGGCGTCGGCGGCCAGCCGCACCCCGCCGCCGTCGGACTGGTACGCCTTCGCCCACTGCGGGAAGCGGCGCAGCAGCCCGCCCGCCTCGGCGTGGAGCCGCCGGGCGGTGATGGGCCCGGCCGAGACGAGCAGGTCGAGCAGCAGCAGGGCGGCCACCTTGGCGTGGCTGCCGTCGTCGGGGAACCGGGTGTCGGTGGCGGTGCCGTCGGGGTCGATGAGCAGGAACCCCTCGGCGCGCTCTTCGAGCACGAAGCCGGCCTCCTCGGCGGCGCGGCGCAGGATCCGGCGGCCGGTGAGCGAGGCGGCGTAGCCGGACTCGGCGGAGGTCAGGTCGGCGCGGTAGACGACGGGCTCGTCGAGCAACCGGCGGATGAGCGAGTGGCGGGCCCTGAGGGTGCGCTGGGTCTCGGTCGGCTCGTCGGCGCCGTAGCGGGACTCGGCGACGAGCGCCGCGGTGAGCTCGGCGAGCGTGCCGGGGCGCGTCTCCCCGGCAGCGATCCTCGACGGCGGCACGGGCGCGGCGAGCAACCTGATCACGCGGGTGGTGTCGACCCGGTAGAGCACCTTGGCGTCCTCGTCGTCCAGGTAGGAGTCGGTCGCGCCGTCCATGACGGCGATCGCGCCGAGGTGTTCGAGCAGCTTGAGGGCGTCGACGAGGGCGGCCCGCTCGGCCGCCTTGACCGGGTCGAACACGGGCACGTCCACCTCGACGGCGGCCGCCTGCACGACCCGCTGGGCGAGCATGCCGATCGTGGTGACCGGCGAGGTGAGCAGCTCGGCCGCGCACAGGCAGAACAGGGTGTAGCGGCGGCGGTCGAAGGGCGCCCTGGTGGCGCGGCGGCGGCGGGCGGGCCGGGTGGCGCTCGGCTCGGTCCTGACCTTGACCAGGCGGGCGTAGCCCTGGCGCGGCTCCACGACCAGCCGCCAGCCGCAGAAGTAGTCGAACCACTGGATGAGCGGCTGGCGGCGTTTCCTGATCAGGTCGAAGGCGGCGGGGTCGCTCTGCCGGGACACCAGCGGCCGGCCGAGGAGGGTCCTGATCGCCCGCGCGATCTCCTCCTTCTCGGCCCTGACGAGCTGGTTGGCGAGGGTGCTCATGCGCCCACCCGGTGCTCACCGGCGGGCGCGGCCGCGCGGGTGTCGCCGGGCGCGCGTACGTCGATGAGGTAGTCGGGACCGCGGAACCACCCTTCGGAGGTGCGCAGCACCGCGACGGCTCCGTCGCCGGGCGTCCTGAGCACGATCTCGACGCGCCCGTCGGAGGTGACGGCCCGCCGGAGGCCGGTCGCGTCGGGGCGTTCGGCGAGGGCCCGGCCGAGCAGGTCGAGCAGCCGCCCGAACGCCTCGTGGTCCAGCTCCCCCAGCTGCGACAGCCGCATCGCGCCTGTGGTGGCCAGCGCCGCCCATGCGGCCTCCAGCTCGGCGCGCTCCTTCTCGGCCCGCGACCGGCGCCCGGCCCGCAGCTCGGCCACGTCGCGGACCCTGCCCGTGCGGCCCATCCGCTCGGTGCGGCCGCGCGAGCGCAGCAGCGCCGACACCTCCACGGGCTCGGCCTCCGCCCAGGGGACCCCCGAGGGGATCAGCTCGGCGTCGGGGTGCCCGAGGTGCGCGTGCCGGGCGGAGCCGAGCCCGAACGCCGCGTCCCACAGCCGGTGCGCGTCGTGCTCGGCGGGCGCGGTGGCGAACCAGCGGGCCAGCGTGCGGAAGTCGGCGGCGGCGCTGGAGGAGCGGCGGCGGGAGTCGGTGATCCGGTCGAGCACCTGCAACAGCGCCACGATCGCCTGCCTGGCCACGTCGTGCAGCTGCCGCACCCGCGGCACGACCCGCTCCCCGGCCCCGCAGTCGGCGCTGCGGTCGGCGCCGCGGTCGGCGCCGCGGTCGGCGCTGCTGTCGGCGGCGCCGTCGTGGTGGGCGAACCACGACCGCAGCCCGTCCCACCTGGCCGCCCGCTCCTCCAGCCACGGGGTGGCGTGGTCGGCGCCGGGCGTCCTCGGCAGGTCGGCGCCGTCGAGCGCCCGTGCGTGCAGCACGCCGACTCCGTGCTCCTCGACCTTCTCCAGGGCGGCGGCGACGGCATCGCCACGCTGCTCCAGGTGGGTGGCGAACTCCTGCAGATAGGTCACCATGGCGGACTTGACCTCGTGGAACGTGGCGAGATCGGCGCCTTCGAGGCGCAGCAGCCGCTGCAGGTCGCCGTTGAACCGCCTGGTGCCGGCGCGCAGCCCGTCGAGATGCCCCTCCAGCTCCCGCAGGCCGGTGAAGATGCGCCGGTTGTGCCCCGGATCGGGGTCGCGCAGCAGGATGTCCAGCTCCCCCAGCCGCTCGGCGATGGCGTCGAGCACCGCGGTCTGCAACGCGCCTGCCGAGCCCAGCGTCGCCATCGCGTGCCGCAGCCCGGCGAGCGCCGCCTCCCCGCGCCTGGTCAGCGCATAGTGCAGGTTCCTGCGCTCGTACTCCTCGGCGGTGGCGAAACCGCCGGCGTGGTTGAAGATCACGTCGAGCAGCCCCCAGCCGGCCAGCTGCTTGAGCGTGCCGGACAGGTCGTGGTCGGCGACCGGGGCGTACCATCCGACCGATCGCAGCCGCTCGTGCACCTCTTCCGAGGTCAGCGCCGTCTCGAGCCGTTCGGCGGCCTCACCGAAGGCGCAGAGGACGGCGGTGTGCAGGTCGGCCCGCTCGGTGGTGGTGAACCGGAACATCTCCGGCGGCACCCGTGGCAACTCCGCCATCGCCCCGCTCCCCTCCCCGCGACACACCCGCACGACTCGAGCCGACAGCAAAGGTAGCGGCAGGACCCGGCGGACCGGCGGCTGTTTGCCCGCACATCACACGGGTACGGCGGGAGCATTGACCGGGGAGTGTGCCGGGGGGTGTCATGGCGGAGTTCGAGGCGACGCGCGGCATGCCGGCCGACAGCATGATCGTGTACGGCGTCGCGTCCGACGTGGAGATCATGGACAGGTGGCTGCCGCAGGGCCTGACGGTGACCGGCAGCGGCCCCGGCACCGTGGAGGCGGGCGGCGACCTGGTGCCCGGCTCAGGCCCGCACGAAGGGTTGTTCCGGGCCTCGGACGAGCAGCTGCGCGTGGAGTGGGGCGGGCGCGACCATCCCGGCTACGCCGGCTGGCTGCAGGTCTCCGACGCGGCGAGCGGCACGAGCGAGGTGACCGTGCACATCTCGCTGCTCGACGAGCCCGGCTCGGGGGCCCATGCCGACGAGGTGCGCGAGCTGCTCGACCGGTCACTCGGCCAGCTGGCCGACGAGGTGCGCCGGCGCGTCGACGACGCCGGCTGAACGCGCTGACGGCTTCTGTCGCCGGCAGGCGTACGGCGTCCCGGTGCTCGGAGGCGCCGCGGCGTTGACGGCGCCGTCCCACCCCCGGGTGTGGGAGTGGTGAGGTTCGGGTCAACCCCGGCCGTGCCTGCGCGGCGGCGGGGGCACGGCGGGAGAGATTGGGCGGACGTAACCGGAATTTCCCGCCCGAGGAGCCCATGGAGCTGCTGCTGGTCCTCCACGCGGTGGCGGCGATCTGCGCCCCCTGGCTGGCCGCCCGCATGGGACGCGCCTCCTTCACCGTGCTGGCCGTGCCGCCGGCCGCCGCCTTCGTCTACACGCTCTGGGTCGCGGTGCGGGGGCTGCCCGCGCGGGAGGCCACCACGTGGTCGCCGGTGATGCAGCTGGAGCTGGACTTCCGCGCCGACCCGCTGGCCGTGGTGATGATGGCGCTGGTGACGGGCGTCGGCGTGCTGGTGCTGGGTTACAGCGCCGCGTACCTGCCGGCGGACGACGACGGGCTCGGCCGCTACGGCGGCGTGATGGTGGCCTTCGCCGGGTCGATGCTGGGGCTGGTGACGGCCGACAACCTGCTCCTGCTGTACGTGTTCTGGGAGCTGACCACCGTCTTCTCGTACCTGCTGATCGGCTACGACCCGGTGAGCCGGGCGAGCAGGCAGGCGGCGATGAAGGCGCTGACGATCACCACGTTCGGCGGGCTGTGCATGCTGGCGGGGTTCGTGCTGATCGGTCAGGCCGCGGGCACGTACCGGGTGTCGTCGATCGCGGCCGATCCCCCGGCGGCCGGGCCGGTCGCGCTGGTGCTGGTGCTGACGGGGGCGCTGGCCAAGTCGGCGATCTTCCCGTTCAGCACGTGGCTGCCCGCCGCGATGGCCGCGCCCACGCCCGTGTCGGCGTACCTGCACGCGGCGGCCATGGTGAAGGCGGGCGTGTACCTGGTGGCCAGGCTCGGCCCGGCGTTCGGCGACGTGGCGCTGTGGCGGGCGGTGGCCGTGCCGCTCGGGCTGGTCACGATGGTGCTCGGTGGCTGGCGGGCGCTGCGCGAGACGGATCTCAAGCGGCTGCTGGCCTACGGCACGGTCAGCCAGCTGGGCTTCCTCGTGGCGCTCTTCGGCGCGGGAACGCGGGCGACCGCGCTGGCCGGGGTCGCCATGCTGGTGGCGCACGCGCTGTTCAAGGCGGCCCTGTTCCTCGTGGTGGGCATCGTCGACCACGCGGCGGGCAGCCGCGAGACGGGCGAGCTCAGCGGGGTGGGCCGGGCGATGCCCTGGGTGTGCGCGGCGGCGGTGCTCGCGGGGGCGTCGATGGCGGGTCTGCCGCCGCTGGCCGGGTTCGCCGCCAAGGAGGCGGCGCTGGAGGCGCTGCTGGACGCGCCGTTCGCGCTGGCGGGCGTGGTGGCCGGGTCGGCGCTGACGGCGGCGTACACGCTGCGCTTCCTGTGGGGGGCGTTCGCCGCCAAGCCGGGCGTGCCGGCGCGGCCGGTGCACCGCGTGCCCGCGGCCATGTTCGTCCCCACCGCGCTGCTGTCGGTGCTGGGGCTGGCGCTGGCGCCGGCGGCCTCCTGGTACGCGAGCGCGATGTCGGCCTACACGGAGGCCTTCCGCGATCCCGGGCACGAGACCCACCTGGTGGTGTGGAGCGGGTTCGGCCTGCCGCTGCTGCTGTCGGCCGCGGCGCTGGCGGCCGGCGTGCTGCTGTTCGCGGCCAGGGAGCCGGTGGCCAGGGCGAGGGCGGTGCTGCCCGCGCTGGACTCCAGCCAGGTCTTCTGGATCATCCTGCGCGGGCTCGACCGCTTCGCCATCCAGCTGACCGGCTTCGTGCAGCGCGGCTCGGTGCCCGACTACCTGATGCTCACCATGCTGGCCACGGTCGGCGTCGGCGTGTTCTCCCTCGCCTACGGAGGCGCGCCGCGCCTGGACGTGCCGGTCGTCGCCTGGCAGCGGACGGAGCAGCCCGTCATCACCGCGCTGGTCGCGGCGACGGCCGTGCTGGCGCTGCTCGCCCGCGCCTCCATCTTCCTGGCCGTCGTCGTCGGCATGCTGGGGTACGGGACCGCGCTGCTGTTCCTCGTGCACGGCTCGCCCGACCTGGCGCTCACCCAGTTCCTGGCCGAGACGCTGCTCCTGGTGGTCTTCGCCCTGGTGCTGCGGCGGCTGCCGATCGACCCGGGCAGGGGGCGGCTGCCGTTCCCGGTCAGGATCGGGCTCGGGCTGGCCGTGGGGGTGGTCCTCTCCGGCGCGGGCATGCTGGCGAGCAGCGCGCGCGACGTCGTGCCGGTCGGCGCGCACATGGCGATGGCGGCCGGCGAGGCGGGCGCGCGCAACGTCGTCACCGCGCTGATCGTCGACATCCGCGCCTGGGACACCCTGGGCGAGAGCACGGTGCTCGTCGTGCTGACCCTGGGCCTGACGAGCCTGGTGTTCCTGCGGCGCAGGTCGTACCGGATCGAGCCGGTGGAGGCGGAGCACCCGCCGGCGGAGCCGCACTGGCTGGCCTCCACGCTTCCGCGCGGGCAACGGGTGCTGGCGTTCGACGTGGTGGCCAGGCTGACGTTCCACACGGTGCTGCTGCTCTCGGTGTTCCTGCTGTTCGTCGGGCACAGCGGGGTCGGCGGCGGGTTCGCCGGCGGCATCGTGGCCGGGCTGGCGATCGCCGTGCGCTACCTGGCCGGCGGGCGGAACGAGCTGGCCGTGGCGGTGCCGGTGCACGCGGGCGTGCTGATGGGCGCCGGGCTGACGCTGTCGGCGGGCACGGCGCTGATCGGGCTGCTGTTCGGCTCGGCGGCGCTGGACATGCTGGCCACGGACGTGAGCGTGCCGCTCGTCGGGCACGTGCACCTGTCCACCGGGCTGCTGTTCGACCTCGGCATATACCTGTCGGTGATCGGCATGGTGCAGGACGTGCTGCGCGGCCTGGGCGCCGAGCTGGACCGGCAGATCGACGCCGAGGAGAGCGCGTGACCGTCTCCCTGGCGCCGTTCCTGGCCTGCCTCGTGATGATCACGACGGGCGTGACGCTGCTGCTGGAGCGGAGCCTGGTACGCGCGCTCGCCGGCGTCATCGTCCTCGGCAACGGCGTGAACCTGCTGATCGTCACGGCGGGGAGCAGCGCCGGCGGCCCGCCCATCCTGGGGTTCACGCCGCCCGCCAGGATGGCCGATCCGCTGCCGCAGGCGATGGTGCTCACCGCCATCGTGATCACCATGGGCGTGACGGCGTTCCTGCTGGCCATGGTGCACAGAACGTGGCAGCTGACGGGGTCCGACGAGGTGCAGGACGACACCGAGGACCGGCGCGTACGGCTGCGCTCGCGGCGGGGCGAGCTGGGCGACGCGGTGCGCCGCAGGGTGGACGACTACCGCCGGCTGGTCGTGCGCCAGCGGGCCGAGCTGGCGAACCTGCAGGCCGAGCAGGCCGAACGGGAGCGGCTGCAGGAGGCCGACCTGGAGCAGCGCCTGGCCCGGGTGTACGAGGAGCTCGAGGAGTGGATGCGCCTGGGACGGGAGCAGGGACTGTCGGAGGAGGATCTGCACCGGCGCTTCGAGGAGGCCGGGCTGCGGGAGGAGGCGCGGGCGGAGGACAACCTCGCCCGCATCGAGGAGTTGCGTGACGAGCACGTCCGCCGGCGGGCGGCCCAGGCGGCCGAGGTGAAGGAACTGCGCAGGAGGTTGCGGGTGCGGCAGCGCGAGGCGCGCAGGCAGATGCGGGCGGCCATCAGGGAGGAGCGCGAGCGCCAGGCCCTCGCGCAGGACCCCGACCTGGAGGGGGACGACTGATGGACCGCCGCTTCGACGCGGAAGGGGGCTGAGCGTGGTGCCGTCCCTGCCCGTGGAGAGCCTCATCTGCGTGCCGGTGCTGCTGCCGCTGCTGGCCGCCGGGGTGAAACTGGCCATCGGCGGCCGGCTGCGACGGCTGCAGTCGGTCATCAGCCTCGTCACCCTCGGCCTGTCGCTCGCCGTGTCCGTGGTGCTGCTGGTGGCGGCCGAGTCGCGCGGCCCGCTGGTCACCGAGCTGGGCGGGTGGCCGTCGCCGATCGGCATCTGCCTGGTCGCCGACCGGCTCTCGACCCTGGTGCTGGTGATCTCGTCGGCGGTGACGTTCTGCGTGATGGTGTACTCGGTCGCCAACGCCTACGACGAGCAGGAGCACGACGCTCCCATGGCGATCTTCCATCCGGCCTTCCTCGTGATGGTTGCCGGGGTGGCGGACGCGTTCCTGTCCGGCGACCTGTTCAACCTGTTCGTGGCGTTCGAGCTGCTGCTGAGCGGCTCGTACGTGCTGCTCACGTTCGGCGGCACCGAGGCCAGGATCCGGGCCGGCGCGACGTACACGCTGATGGCCCTGGCCTCGTCCATGTTGTTCCTGGTGGCGCTGGCGATCACCTACGGGGCGACGGGGACGCTGGCGCTGGCGCAGCTCGCCGAGCGGTTCCCGCCGCTGCCCGAGCAGGTGAAGCTGCTGGTGGAGCTGACGCTGCTGCTGGCGTTCGCGATCAAGGCGGCGATCTTCCCCATGTCGGCGTGGCTGCCCGACTCCTACCCGACCGCGCCGACTCCGGCCACGGCCGTGTTCGCCGGCCTGCTCACCAAGGTCGGCGTCTACTCGATCATCAGGCTGGAGGCGCTGCTGTTCCCCGGCGGCCCGGTGTCGACGCTGCTGATGTGGCTGGCGCTGGCCACCATGCTGGTGGGCGTGCTGGGCGCGGTCGCACAGACCGACCTCAAGCGCATGCTCTCGTTCACGCTGGTCAGCCACATCGGCTACATGGTGTTCGGCGTGGGGTTGTCCACGCGGGCCGGGCTGTCCGGCGCGATCTTCTACGTGGTGCACCACATCACCGTGCAGACGAGCCTGTTCCTGGTGACGGGGATGATCGAGCGGCGTTTCGGCACGACGTCGGTGATCAGGCTCGGCGGCCTGATGAAGGCCACGCCGCTGATCGCGGTGCTGTTCTTCGTGCCGGCCATGAACCTGTCGGGCATCCCGCCCATGTCGGGCTTCCTGGGCAAGCTGCTGCTGGTGCAGGCCGGGCTGGCGGCCGGCGGCTGGCAGGCGGGCATGCTGGTGGCCGCGAGCCTCGTCACGAGCCTGCTCACGCTGTACGCCCTCGCCAAGGCCTGGAACAGGGCGTTCTGGAGCGCTTCGCGCGCCGAGCGGGTGGGCACGGTGGTGGAGAGCGAGGAGGACACCGGCGAGGACCCGACGGTGACCACGACGTCGCTGCCGACGGCCCTGACCGCGTCGGTGACGGCACTGGTGGCGCTCGGCCTGTCGTTCACGGTGCTCGCCGGGCCGCTGTCGGCGCTGGCCGAGCGGGCGGCGAGCGAACTGATGGCGCGCGAGCCGTACATCTCGGCGGTCCTGGGGAGGCAACGGTGAACCTGAACGTGCTGGCGCCGCGGGTGTTCGGCAGGCGCGTGCCGCTGCCGCTGGTCGCCTGGCTGACGCTCGTGTGGACGGCGTTGTGGGGGGACGTCAGCGCCGGCAACCTGCTGGGCGGGCTGGCCGCCGGAGTCGTGGTGACCTGGCTGCTGCCGCTGCCCGCCGTGGACCCCGGCATCAGGGTGAACCCGGCCGGCCTGGTGCGGTTCCTGCTCTGGTTCGCCGCGGAGGGGGTGGTCTCGACCCTGCGGGTCGTGTACTGGGTGGTCCACCCGGGCCCGCCGCCGACGCAGGTCGTCCGCGTGCGGCTGCGCACCTCGTCGGAGTCCATGGTCGTCCTGACCATGGTCGCGATCACCTCCGTGCCCGGCAGCCTGGTGGCGGAGCTCTACCCCGAGGAACACGAGGTGGCGGTGCACGTGCTGGGGCTCCCGGGCGAGGTCACCGAGGCCGTGCGGGCGGACATCACCGCGCTGGAGAGGCGCATCGTGGAGGCCTTCGGCACCCGGGCCGACAGGGAGGAGCTGCGGTGAAGGCGGTGTACCTGGTGGCGATCGGCCTGCTCGGCTGCGGGGCGGCCGCCACGCTCTTCCGGCTGTGGCGCGGGCCCTCGATGCTCGACCGGGCCGTGGCCCTGGACGTGCTGACGGCCATGGCGATGTGCGGCGCGGGGGCGTTCGCGGTGGTCATGGACGACTACTCGGACCTGCCGATCCTGCTGGTGCTGTCGCTGCTGGGGTTCGTCGGCTCGGTGTCGCTGGCCCGCTTCTTCTCGGGGAGGTCGCGGTGAGCGCGCTCGACGTGGCGGCGGCGGCCTTCCTGCTGCTGGGGTCGGTGCTGGCGCTGGCGGCCGGCATCGGCCTCGTACGGTTCCGCACCACGCTGGATCGTATGCACGCCGGCACGAAACCGCAGGTGCTGGGCGTGCTGCTGGTGCTGTTCGCCATGTGGCTGCACCGGCCCACGTGGGCGACCGCCGGCCCGCTGCTGCTGGCCGGGATCTCCCAGGTGATCACCGTGGCGGTGGCGGCCTACATGGTGGCCAGGGCGTCCTATGCCCGGGGGTCGTCGGCGCCGCCCGACGACGGCTCGACGGCGCCGCCCGGCGACTGATCCGACCTGGTCAGCGCCGGCTGGCCAAACCAGGTCCACAACGCCAGCAGGGCCAGCACGCCCGCGGTGGCCCCCGCCAGCACGGCATCGAACAGGTGGTCGATCACGAACATCGTGGCCGTGGTCATGGACACGGCCAGGGCGAGCGCGCCGGCCAGGCCGTAACGGTTGGAACGGCGTACCAGCGTCTCCTTGCGCCCCTGCCGGAACAGCACGCGGTGCTGCGCGGTCGGCGCGATGTACCAGATGGACGCGAGGGCGGCGCTGACCAGCGCCGCGTAGTAGAGCCACTGGTCGGCCCGGTCGATCCGGGTGAACCCGGGTGAGAACGGCACCGTCAGCAGGAACGCGAACAGCACCTGCACCCCGGTCACCGCCACTCGGGCTCCCTGCAGGAGCTCGACGAAGTTCCGATCCGCCCGCTCCCCGTGCGACTCCTCTTTCACCGCACCCTCCCACCCGTGACGCGCGGCCCCTCTCCTTCCTCCGGCGCGGCGGCTAAAACCTTGACAGAACCTTGACCGGCGTAATGGGCAGGTCGCGCACGCGATGGCCGGTCGCGTGGTGCACGGCGTTGCCGATGGCCGCGGCCGTGCCGACGATGCCGATCTCGCCGATGCCCTTGCTGCCCATCGGGTTGAGCTCGCCGTCCTGCTCGTCCAGCCAGACCGCCTCGACGTGCGGCACGTCCGCGCAGGCGGGCACGTGATACTGCGCCAGGTCCCTGCGCAGGAACCCGCCGAACTCCTCGTCGGTGAGCGTCTCCTCCATCAGCGCCATCCCGAGGCCCATGGTCATCCCGCCGACGAACTGCGACCTGGCCAGCTTGGGCTCCACGATGCGCCCGGCGGCGAAGACGCCGAGCAGGCGCGGCACGCGGATCTCGCCGGTCACGGAGCTGACCCTGACCTCGGCGAACTGCGCGCCGAAGGCGTGCCTGGCCAGCTGCGCGTCGTTCCCGACCTCGCCGGTGGTGTCGGCCCGGCCCTCCTTGCCGTCGCCGTTCATGAGCTCCTCGCAGGCCCGTACGACGGCCGACCCCCACGAGGCCGTGCCCATGGAGCCGCCGGCGACGGGCGCCTCCGGCAGGTCGCTGTCGCCGAGCTCGACGTGCACCTGATCGGTTGGGACGCCGAGCGTGTCCGCGGCGATCCCGGCCAGCGTGGTACGGGCGCCGGTGCCGATGTCGGCGGCGGCCACCTGGACGACGTAGTCACCGTCGCGCACGAAGACGAACGCGCTGGCCGGGCGGCGCCTGGACGGATAGGTGGAGGCGGCCACGCCGGTGCCGACCAGCCACTCCCCCTCGCGCCTGACGCCGGGCTCGGGGTCGCGGTGCCGCCAGCCGAAGCGGCGGGCGCCCTCGCGCAGGCACATGACGAGGTTGCGGGAGCTGAACGGCAGCCCGCCCTCCGGCTCGGCGTCGGCGTCGTTGACGACGCGCAGCTCGACGGGGTCCATGCCGAGGGCGCAGGCGAGCTCGTCCATGGCGGACTCGAGCGCGTACATGCCGGGGCACTCCCCCGGCGCGCGCATCCACGACGGGGTGGCCACGTCCAGCCGGACCAGCCGGTGCGCGGTGCGCAGCGCGGGCGTGGCGTACATGACGCGGGCCGGGGTCGCGGTCTGCTCGGCGAACTCCACCAGCGTCGAGCTCTGCTCGTACGCCACGTGCTCCACCGCCGTGAGCCGGCCGCCGGCGTCCGCGCCGAGCCGCAGCCGCTGGATCGTCGGCGTGCGGTAGCCGGTGACGTCGAACATCTGCTGCCGGGTCAGCGCGATCTTGACCGGGCGGCCCGCGGCCCTGGCCGCCAGGGCGGCGAGCACGGCGTGCGGCCTGGTGGAGCCCTTCGCCCCGAAGCCGCCGCCGACGTGCCTGGACACCACGCGCACGTCCTCCCGCGGCAGGCCGAACGTCTGCGCGATGGTGTCGCGGTCGGGGGAGGCGCCCTGCGTGCTGTCGTAGACCAGCAGCCTGCCCTCGGGGTCCCACACGGCCACCGCGGCGTGCGGCTCCATCGGGTTGTTGTGCAGGACAGGCGTCGAGTACGTCACGTCCACGCTCGCGGCCGCGCCGGCGAGGCCCGCCTCGACGTCGCCCTTCACGGTGTCGGACGGGTAGTCGGGGTTGACGACGTCCGGCCGGTAGAAGCCGGGATGATCGGTGCGCAGGGCGACGTCGTGGTCGTCCGGGTCGTACTCGACGCGCACGGCCGCGGCGGCGGCTCGGGCGTTCTCGTAGGTGTCGGCGACGACGGCGGCGACGATCTGGCCGCGGTAGGCGACGTCGCGGCTCTGGAAGAGCGCCAGCTCGGCGTCGGCGTCCTCGGCCAGCGGGGGCGGGTCCTCGCAGGACAGCACGGCCAGCACGCCGGGCATCTCGCGGGCCCCGGCGTCGTGGACGCGGACGATGCGGCCCTTGGCGACCAGCGACTGCACGGGGTAGGCGTAGGCGACGGCTTCGACCGGGTATTCGGCCGCGTACGTGGCCAGCCCGGTGACCTTGACGCGGCCCTCGACGCGGTTCACGGTGCCAGCTCCTCGAGGGTCGCGACGATCAGGTTTCTGGCCAGCGGCAGCTTGTAGGCGTTGCGCGGCAGCGGGCGGGCCTGCTCGAGCTCGGCCTCCGCGGCCTCCAGGAACGCCGCGCCGGTGGCGGGCCCGCCGATCAGCAGCCGCTCGGCGCGCGTGGCACGCCACGGGACGTGGGCCACGCTGCCGAGCGCGATGCGGCAGTCGCTCACGACGCCGTCGGAGCCGACGTCGAGCGAGGCGGCGATGGACACGAGCGCGAACGCGAACGACGCCCGCTCGCGCACCTTCCGGTACGCGGAGGCTCCCGGCGGCGGCGCGGGCAGCTCCACGGCCGTGATCAGGTCGCCGGGTTCCAGCACCGTGTCGCGTTCCGGCTCGTCGCCCGGCAGGCGGTGCAGCCCGGGCATGGGAATGATCCGGTCGCCTCCCGGTCCGGTGACGTGCACCTCGGCGTCCAGCGCGGCCAGCGCGACCGCCATGTCCGACGGGTGGGTGGCCACGCACGCGCCGGAGGCGCCGAGCACGGCCAGGTTGCCGTGGTCGCCTTCGATGGCCGGGCAGCCGGAGCCCGGCCGGCGCTTGTTGCACGGCCTGCTCACGTCCTGGAAGTAGGCGCAGCGGGTGCGTTGCAGCAGGTTGCCGGCCACGGTCGCCATGTTGCGCACCTGCCCGGACGCCCCGGCCAGCACCGCCCGCGCGAGCATCGGGTAGCGGGTGCGCACGAGCGGGTCGGCGGCGAGATCGGTGTTGCGCACGGCCGCGCCCACGCGGAGCCGGTCGCCGACCGGCTCGATCACGTCGAGAGGCAGCCGGCTGACGTCCACCAGCTGGTCGGGCTCGGCCACGCCGAGCCGCATGAGGTCGACCAGGTTGGTGCCGCCGCCGAGGTACATGGTGCCGGGCCGGAACCGGCGCACGGCGTCGGACGGGCTGCCGGGGCGGGCGTACTCGAAGCGCTTCACGGGGCGGCCTCGGCGATCGCCTTGACGATGTTGACGTAGGCACCGCACCTGCACAGGTTGCCGCTCATCCGTTCCCTGATCTCCTCGGGCGTCAGCTCTGGATCGAGCGCGACATCGCCGGTGACGGCGCTCGGCCCCGGCTCGCCCAGCATGGCCACGGCCGAGCAGAGCTGGCCCGGCGTGCAGTAGCCGCACTGGAACGCGTCGTGTTCCATGAAGGCCGCCTGCAGCGGATGCAGGTCGTCCCCCTCGGCCAGTCCTTCGACGGTGACGACCTCGCAGCCGTCCACGGCGACCGCCAGCGCGAGGCACGCGTTGGCCCGCCGCCCGTCGATGAGGACCGTGCACGCGCCGCACTGCCCGTGGTCGCAGCCCTTCTTGGCGCCGATCAGCCCCAGCCGCTCGCGCAGCAGATCGAGCAGCGACATCCGCGGGTCGACGTCGACCGCGTGGGGTGTGCCGTTCACCTTCAGGGTGATGTCCATGGCGCACGACTACCCGACGCCCTCACCGAGCAATCCTGAGGACGCCAAATCCAGACGGAGCCTTGATTTGCCCAGTTTTGCGGGACCACTGCCGGGTAGCGCGGCGGTCATGGGGCGGGCCATGGACGAACAGACGACGGACTCCGCGGCGATCCTGACCGTGAACGCCGGCTCGTCGAGCCTGCGCCTCGATCTCGTCCAGGGCGGCAGCGTGCTCGACAGCGCGCACGCCGAGCGCGCCGCCGACCCGGGCGCCGCGCGGGAGGCGCTGTCGGCGTTCCTCGGCGGCCACTTCGACCGCGACATCCGGGCCGTGGCGCACCGGCTGGTGCACGGCGGCGACGTCGTCCGCGCCCCGGCGGTCGCCGACGACGAGACGGTCGCCGCGTTGCGCGGCGTCACGGGCCTGGCGCCGCTGCACCTGCCGCCCGCGCTGGCCCTGCTGGACGCGGCCCGCGAGCAGCTGCCGGCCGTGCCACACGTGCTCTGCCCCGACACCGCCTTCCACGCCGGCCTGCCGGACGCGGCGGCGGTCTATCCGCTGCCGTCCGAATGGCGCGGGCGGCACGGCCTGCGCCGGTACGGCTTCCACGGCCTGTCGTACGCCTGGGCCGCGGGACGGGTGGCCGACCTGCTCGGCCGACCGCTCGAGGAGCTGGACCTGGTGCTGGCGCACCTGGGCGGCGGCTGCTCCGTGTGCGCGGTGTCGGGCGGGCGCAGCCTGGACACCTCGATGGGGTTCACTCCTCTCGACGGGCTGCCCATGAGCAAGCGCTCGGGCAGCGTGGACCCGGGGATGCTGGTGTGGCTGCTGTCGGAGGGCCACCTGTCGGTGGCGGAGCTCGGCGAAGGGCTGGAACGGCGGTCGGGGCTGCTCGGCCTGTCCGACGGCCTGTCCGGTGACACGCGCGACCTGGTCAAGGCCGAGCGTGACGGTGACGACGCGGCCGGGCTGGCGCTGCGCGTGCTCGCCCACCGGGTGAGCAGGGAGATCGCCGCCGCGGCCACCTCGCTCCGGCGGATCGACGCCCTCGTGTTCACCGGGGAGATCGGCTGGGACCAGCCCGAGGTGCGCGAAGCCGTCTGCGGCCGTCTCGGCCTGCTCGGGGTGCTGCCGCCCGTACGCGGCAACCGCCACGACGACGGGCCGGTCAGCGCGCCCGGCGCCGCCGTGCCCGTCCTGGTGGTCCAGGTGCGCGAGGAGCTGCAGCTCGCCCGCGAGTGCCTGGACGTCCTCGCGGACACGGATTCCTGACGGAGCGCCACCAGGCCCGCGGGCCCGCGCCGACGCTGTCCGCGGCGCCCGGCGTTTGGACGACTGTCGGTGGCGGGTGATTGGATCCCTGCTGTGGAGGCGTCGGTCGAGCAGCTCGTCTACGTCCGCGAGGACGCATACACCGTGGCGCGCATGAGCGCCGACGGCGTGCCCGGCTTCGTGGCCACCGGGCGGGCGCTGGGCGGGGTGCAGCCGGGCGAGACGCTGCGGTTGTCCGGCGACTGGAGCAGGCATCCGCGCCACGGCAGGCGGTTCGCGGTGAGCGCGTGCGAGCGGGTGACCCCCTCCTCGGTCCGCGCCATCCGCATCTATCTCGGATCGGGGCTGATCAGGGGCATCGGGCCGCGGCTGGCGTACGCGATCGTCGACCACTTCGGCGAGGCCACGCTCAAGGTGATCGACGCCGAGCCGGAGCGGCTCACCGAGGTCGTCAACATCGGGCCGCAGCGGCAGGGGCAGATCGTCCAGGCGTGGCAGGAGCAGAAGGCGATCGCCGCGCTCATGGTGACGTTGCAGGGCCTGGGGGTCAGCCCGCTGCTGGCCGCGAAGATCTACCAGGTGTTCGGTCCCGACGCCGACGAGGTCCTGGCCACCGACCCGTACGCGCTCATCGGGCGGGTCAGGGGCATCGCCTTCCGGGTCGCCGACAGGATCGCGCTGCAGTCGGGGGTGCCCGAGCGCAGCCCGCAGCGGGTCAAGGCGGCCCTGCTCGACCGCGTCGAGGCGGCGGGCAACCGCGACGGCCACTGTTTCGTCCCCGTCTCCGCCCTGGTCAGAGAGACGGCGGAGCTGATCGAGCAGGATGAGGAGCTGATGCGGCCGATGGTCGACGTGCTCGTGGGCGAGCGCCGGCTGGTCGTGGAGACCGCCCCCGACCGGCCCCGGCAGGCGGTCGCCTACGCCAAGCACGTCCACGCCCGCGAGGTGGCGCTGACCGAGCAGCTCACCCGGCTGGCGCGCGCCCGCTCCACGCTGCCGCTGCGCGCCTTCCGGGAGGACCCTGAGCTCCACGACGACCAGCGCGCCGCCGTCAACATGGCGCTGACCAGCACGCTCTCCCTCCTCACCGGCGGCCCGGGGTGCGGCAAGAGCCACACGGTGAAGGCCATCGCGACCACCGTCAGGGCCGCGGGCGGCACAGTGACGCTCACCGCTCCCACGGGCAAGGCGGCCAAGCGGTTGTCCGAGCTCACCGGGCTGCCGGCCATGACCGTGCACCGGATGCTCGCCCAGCAGCCCGATCCCGACCCCGAGACGCTGTTCGACGAGCGGCCGGCCCGGGCCGACCTCATCGTGGTGGACGAGGCGTCCATGCTCGACCTCCACCTGGCGACCCGGCTGACCGCGGCCGTGCCGTCCGGCAGCCACCTGCTGCTGATCGGCGACAGCGACCAGCTCCCGAGCATCGGTCCCGGCGACGTGCTGGCCGACCTGCTGCGCGTCACGGAGATCCCGCGGGTCCAGCTCACCCACGTCTTCCGGCAGGCGGGCGGCAGCGGCATCATCGACGCCGCCCACCGCATCCGCGCCGGCCGGTCGCCCGCGGTGGGGGGCGGGTTCTGGTTCGAGGAGCTCGACGATCCCGAGCAGGTCGCCCGGCGGGTCGCCCACCTGGCGATGGTGGCGATCCCGCGCAAGCAGCAGGTCGAGCCCGGCCAGGTCCAGGTGTTGTGCCCCATGCGCCGGGGCGAGACGGGCGCCGCCGCGCTCGGGCGGCTGATCCAGGACCAGCTCAACCCCGCCGCCGACGGCAAGGCCGAGCACTGGTCGGGGGCGACGGTGTTCAGGGTGGGCGACCGGGTCATGCCGATCCGCAACAACTACGACAAAGGCGTCTTCAACGGCGAGACGGCGACCGTCACCGCGGTGATCCCGGAGGAGCGGATGATCGAGATCCGCACCGACGACGGCGAGAGCGTGCGCTACGGGTTCGACGAGCTCGACGATCTGACCCATGCCTACGCCATCAGCGTGCACCGCTCGCAGGGCAGCGAATACCCGTTCGTGGTCGCGCCGATCGTGGCCGAGGCCGGAGGCGTCATGTTGCGGCGCAAGCTGCTCTACACGCTGGTCACCAGGGCCAAGGCGTGGGTCGTGCTGGTGGGGCAGCGCGAGGCGCTGGAGCTGGCGGTGCACCGGGTGGGCCGGCGCAGGAACACCGGCCTGGCCCGGCGCCTGGCTCTCAGCCTCGAGAGCTGACGTCGCCCGCCATGGCCCGTCGCACGGCCCGTTGAATGGCCCCGTTGAATGGCCCCGTTGAATGGCCCCGTGGAATGGCTGGGGCAAAGCGGTTGACGGGCGCGGGACGATGGGGTGGTGGACGAGCGTCGCCAGACACGGATCTCGAAATACCTGGCCCGGCACCTGCGGCACGACCCGCAGCGCATCGGGCTGGCGCTCGACGCCCAGGGATGGACGCCGGTCGACGAGCTGCTGCGGGCCGCCGCCGCGCACGGGTTCCCGTTCACGGAGGCGGAGCTGGGCCAGGTCGTCGCCGCCAACGACAAGCGGCGCTACACGATGGCGGACGGCCGCATCCGGGCCAACCAGGGGCACTCGGTGCCGGTCGACCTCGATCTGCCCGCCGTCGCGCCTCCCGAGACGCTCTATCACGGCACCGTGCGGCGGTTCGTGGCGCCGATCAAGGAGGAGGGGCTGCGGCCGATGAGCCGGCACCACGTGCACCTGTCGCCCGATCGGGAGACGGCTACGCGGGTGGGCGGCCGCCGGGGCGTTCCCGTGGTGCTCGTGGTGGCGGCCGGGGCGATGCACAGGGACGGGCACGTGTTCCTGCTCAGCGCCAACGGGGTGTGGCTGGCCGACCACGTGCCGCCCGGCTATCTCCGCTTTCCCTCCGGTTGATCGGCGGTGAAGCGACGGTGTGGCCGCGGCGTCACGACCAGGGCGCGACGGGGTGATCGCGGCCCGGCGGCGGGAGCGTCCGGCGCGAGGTGATCGCGGTCATGGCGTGGTGGCTTGGCGGAGCGCGTCGCGGGCGGCCATGAGAGCGAAGCCGAGCAGGTTGAGGCCCGGCCACGTCGCGGGCGAGGCGGCGCGCTCGTCGGTGGCCGCCAGTCCGATGCCCCACACCCGGTCGAGCGGGCTCGCCTCCACCAGCACCCGGTTCGACGTCCCCCGCAGGAACGCGGCCAGCTCCGCGTGCTGCCCGAACTTGGCGATGCTCCCCCGCACCACGATGCCGTAGCGGTGGGCGCCCCATGTCGCCTCGTCGAAGCCGCGCACGGTGCGGCCGAGGGCTTTCGCCTCACCCGGGTGGCCGGCGGCGAGGATCTTGGCCGCGCTTTCCCCGTCACCGAACAACCACGCCTTGTGCGCCATCATGTAGTGCTCGGCCGAGGCGTACGTGTGCCCGTCCTCGTGGAACGTGACCGGCCACCACTGGCTGAGGCAGCCCGGGCCTGGGCCGCCGTCGCGGGCCGGCCGGTGGCCCCAGAAGAAGAGGAACTTCAGTGGCCGGCCCGCGCGTTCCGCGGCGATCGTCTCCGCGACGGTCATCGGAAGGGGAGCGTCGTCTGGCATGGCCTCAACCTACGGGACCGGCTCCGGCCGGGCAGCGTGACCCGCGTCCGGGTAAAGAACGGGTGCGCCGGGGCTACCCGCGTGGGCGCCGGGTAGCCGGAGCGCATGGGAAAGAAGAAGGAACCGGCCGAGGGTGACGAGGTCACCTGGCGCAGCCACGGCTCCACCGCCAAGGGCAAGGTGGAGAAGAAGCTCACCAAGAGGCAGAAGGAGGCCGGCCGCACGGTCGCGGCCTCTCCCGAGGAGCCCCAGTACGTGGTGCGCAGCGAGAAGAGCGGCAAGAAGGCCGTGCACAAGCCGTCGGCGCTGCGCAAGGAAGGCTCGTGAGCGAGGACCGCCGGCAGGTCGCGGCCGAGTTCGGCAAGTCCGTGAACATGACCGCCGGCGAGCTCGAACGCTGGCTGGCCACCGACGAGTCCCTGGCGGTGGGGCAGAAGGACGGCGGCGGCGAGTCGGTCGGCCACGAGTCCGGCAGGAGGATCGTCGACCTCCTCCGGAAGAAGAAGGGCGACTGGACGGACGACGACTACGACCACATGAACAAGGTCGTCGGCTACGTCCACCGCCACCTCGCGCAGCGCCCTTCCGGCGACGTCACGGCGTCCAGGTGGCGTTACTCGCTGATGAACTGGGGCCATGATCCACTCAAGTGACGCGGGGGGTGTTCACGGGCGGACGACTCTGGTGCGCCGGCGCCCTGGAAGGCTGTTACCGTAGTGCGCTGTGAGCAGGGGAAGTCTCTCGGCTTCGACTGCCTGCTGAGGTTTCCCTAGGGGCGTGCACGATGCGTGACATGCGGGGCGGCGATCGATGATGGGCGCGACACCGCCCTTTCCAGCCAGAATCCGGCATCCCGCCCAGCTCGTGGTCGCCGCGTTCGGCCTGGCCGTGGCCGTCGGCACCGCCCTGCTCTCGCTGCCGATCGCCACCGAAGAGGGCGAGGCCACGGACACCGTGGTCGCGCTGTTCACCGCCGCCTCTGCCGTCTGCGTCACCGGGCTGGCCGTCGTCGACACCGCGTCACACTGGTCGGCGTTCGGCGAAGTGGTGATCGCCGGGCTGTCCCAGGCGGGCGGCCTCGGGATCATGACGCTGGCCACCCTGTTCACCCTGTTCATCTCGGGCCGGCTGGGACTGCGGGCGCGGATCGCCGCCCAGACGGAGACCAAGACGCTGAGCATGAGCGACGTGCGCAAGCTGGTGCGCAAGATCTTCCTGTTCAGCCTGGCCTGCGAGGCCGTCGCCGCCGTCCTGCTCACCGGCCGCTTCGTCATCGGCTACGGCGAGTCCTTAGGCCGCGCCGCCTACCTGGGCGCCTTCCACGCGATCTCCGCCTTCAACAGCTCCGGGTTCGTGCTCTGGCCGGACAACTTCATCCGGTTCGTCGCCGACCCGTGGATCTGCCTGACCATCGCGACCGCGGCCATCGTCGGCGGGCTGGGCTTCCCCGTGGTGTTCGAGCTGGCCCGGTCATGGCGGCATCCGAGCAGATGGACGGTGCTGACCAGGATCACCGTCGCGGTGACCGTGACGTTGCTGGTGTTCGGCACGCTCGTCTTCCTGGCCACCGAATGGCGCAACCCCCGGACGTTCGGCCCGCTCGACGACGGCGGGAAGCTGCTGGCCGCCTTCTTCACGTCGGTGATGCCGCGCTCGGCCGGGTTCAACGTCGTCGACATCGGGCAGATGTACCCGTCGAGCTGGCTGGCCACCGACCTGCTGATGTTCATCGGCGGGGGCAGCGCCGGCACCGCGGGCGGCATCAAGGTGACCACGATCGGGATGCTCGCGTTCATCGTCTGGGCCGAGCTCCGCGGGGAGAGCAGGGTGAACATCGGTCACCGGCGGCTTCCCGAGACCACGCAGCGCCAGGTGGTCACGATCACGGTGATGGGCGTCGCGCTCGTGACCGTGTCGACGTACGCGCTGCTCGCGCTCACCCCCCACAGGCTGGACCAGGTGCTGTTCGAGGTGATCTCGGCGTTCGGCACGGCGGGCCTGTCCACCGGCATCACCCCGGAAGTCGGCACGGCCGGGCACCTGCTCCTGACGGTGCTGATGTTCATCGGCCGGATCGGCCCCCTCACCCTGGGCTCGGCCCTGGCACTCAACAGGCGCGCCCGCCACTACGAGCTACCCGAGGAGCGAGTCATCGTTGGCTGAGTACAAAGGCGACCCCGTCGTCGTCATCGGGCTGGGGCGATTCGGTACGTCCCTGGCGCTGGAGCTCACCCGGCGCGGCACCGAGGTGCTGGCCATCGACAGCCGGCCCAAGATCACGCAGAGCCTGGCCGGGCGGATCACCCAGATCGCGACCGCGGACGCCACCGACATCGAAGCGCTGCGCCAGCTCGGAGTGTCCGACTTCTACCAGGCGGTGGTGGCCGTGGGCAGCGACATCGAGGCCAGCATCCTGACCACGTCGCTGCTGGTCGAACTGGAGATCAACGACATCTGGGCCAAGGCCATCAGCACCCAGCACGGCCGCATCCTCAGCCGCATCGGCGCCCACCACGTCGTCTTCCCCGAGCACGACATGGGCGAGCGGGTCGCCCACCTGGTCAGCGGCCGGATGCTCGACTACATGCAGGTGGACGACGACTTCGCGCTGGCCAAGACCACGCCGCCCAAGGAATATGTCGGCATCCCGCTCGGCCAGTCCAACCTGCGCCGCAAGTACGGGGTCACCATCGTGGCGGTCAAGCCCCCGGGCGAGGAGTTCACCTACGCCACCGCGGAGACCGAGCTGTCCTACGGGGACGTGGTCCTCGTCTCCGGCCGTACCGAACAGGTCGAACGCTTCGCGGAGCTGCCATGAGGACCAGGCTCCAGCTGCGGAGGTCATGATGCGCGCACGCGATCTCACGGTCGAGTTCCCCACCGTCACCATGGACACGCCGGCGCTGGAGGCGGCCAGGCTGCTGGCCGAGCGCGATCTGCCCGGGCTCATCCTGGTCGACGACGCCGGGATGCCGGTCAGCATCCTGCCCGGCACGCAGGTGCTGCGCCTGGCGGTGCCCGCCTACTGCCGGGACGACCCGGCGCTGGCCCGGGTGGTCGACGAGGCCCACGCCGACCTCTTCCTGCGGCAGCTCGGCGGCCGCACCGTCCGGGAGTGCCTGCCGGAGCAGCCGCGCGAGCTGCCGGTGGCCGACATGACGGCGACGGTGCTGGAGCTGGCGGCGCTGATGGCGCGTACGCGCAGCCCGCTGGTGGCCGTCGTGGACGGCGGGCGGCTGGCCGGCGCGGTCACCCTGCAATCCCTCCTCGACCGCGCCCTCGAGCTGTGACCCGCGCCCTCCGGGCGGCTCGTGGGTGCTGAGCCGGCGCGGAGCCCGTTCGTCCCACCGAACGGGCGCGAAGGCGTCCGCGGCGGGCGGTGCGAGCAGGGTGACGCCGCTGGGGCGGGCGGTCGATCAGGTGTGTCCGGCGCACCGGCCGGGCGGGGCTCGGCGTGATCCGGCCCGGCCGTCAGGCCGGCCGGGTGGGCTGGGGCCGGGACGACCAGTCGTGTACGTTGCCGCCCGCCCAGCGGTCGAGCAGTTCGGTGTCGTGGCTGATGGCCAGCACCCCGGCCCCCGTGCGCTTCCGGTACTCCTCGATCATGGCGACGAGGTGGGCCTGGGTGGAGGCGTCGAGCATGGTGGTCATCTCGTCGCAGATGAGGTAGCGCGGTTCGAGCGCCAGCGCCCGGGCGACGCAGGCGCGCTGAAGCTGCCCGTCCGACACCTCGTGCGGCCGGCGGCCGAACAGCTCGGCCGTGAGCCCCAGCTCCTCCGCCAGGAGGAGGGCTCGTTCGAGGGGCCGGCGGGCGGCGCGCAGCGGCTCGGTGATCACGTCGAGCAGTGTGAAGAGCGGGTCCACGGCCAGGCGCGGCTGCTGGAAGACCAGTCCGATCGAGGTGCGGTGCGGTGCCCGATATCGCCACCGCGTCATGGCGTGCCCGTCGACGGTGACCGTGCCCGCGGAGGGGCGCAGCAGGAGGGCGAGCACGCGGGCCAGGGTGGACTTGCCGCAGCCGCTGGGCCCGGCCAGGCCGAGGACCTCGCCGGGAGCCACGGACAGCGTCACGCCGTCGAGCACGCGATGCCGGCCGAACAGGACGGTGACGCCGTTGGCCTCAAGCATGGTGGCAGGCCACTCCTTTTCCGCTCATGACGGGGCGTTCTTCGCACACGGGTGTCGCCTGGGAGCAGCGCGGCCGGAAGGCGCAGCCCTCCGGCAGGCGGGTGAGCTCGGGCGGCTGCCCCTGGATCGGGACGAACCCGCGCGAGGGCAGCGCGTCCAGTAGCCCGCGCGCGTAGGGGTGGCGCGGCCCGGCGAAGAACGGGCCCGCCTCGGACAGCTCCACGATGCGGCCGGCGTACATGACGGCGATGTCGTCGGCCACCCGCTCGGCCGCGCGCAGGTCGTGGGTGATGACGAGCACCGCGCGGCCCTCGTCGCACAGGCGGCGCAGCTCGGTCATGGTCGCGTCCACGAGGGGCCGGTCGAGGCCGGTGGTGGGCTCGTCGGCGACGATCAGGGGCGGGTCGCCGGCGAGGGCGAGCGCGTTGGCGACGCGCTGCGCCATGCCGCCGGAGAGCTGGTGGGGGTAGCGGTCGAGGTCCTGCGGACGCAGCCCGGCCCGCGCGGCGACCTCGTCGGCTGTCTCCGTACGGCCGAGCTCGCGCAACGCCTCGGCGAGCTGGGCGCGGGCGGTGCGCACGGGCGTGAGGTGGGCGGCGGGACTCTGGGGGACGAGGCCGATCATGCGTCCGCGTACCTGCCCGGCCAGCACCTTCTCCGGGGCGGCGACCAGGTCGAGCGGGCCGAGCCAGGCGTGCCCGGTGACGTCGGCGTTGCCCGGCAGCAGGCCGAGCAGGGCATGCGCCATCACGGACTTGCCGCAGCCGGACTCGCCGACCAGTGCCAGGCAGCGGCCCTCGCGCAGCTCGAAGCGGGCGTCGGTGACCGCCTGCACGACCGCGCCGGGCAGCCGGAAACGGATCGACAACCCGTCGACACGCAACCTCACAACACCAGCTCCGATCTCCAGCGCGGGTTGGTCCGGTCGCGCAGGTGCTGGGCGAGCGCCGAGACCGCCAGCGTGGGCAGCAGGATGAACAGGCCGGGGAACAGGCTCGGCCACCAGTCCCCTGCGAGCAGCGAGCGCTGCCCATCGTTGATCATGTTGCCGAGCGAGGCCAGGTGGGGCGGCAGCCCCAGGCCGAGGAAGCTGAGCGCGGTCTCGTGCCAGATGGCGTGCGGGATCATCAGCACGGTGGCGAGCAGCAGGTGGGATACCAGGTTGGGCAGGAAGTGGCGGCGGATGACGCGCAGCCGTCCCGAGCCTCCTGAGATGGCGGCGTCCACGAAGGGCCGCCCGCGCAGCGACAGCACCTCGGATCGTACGATCCTGGCGGCCGTGGTCCAGTGGGTGACCGCCACCGACACCACCACGGCGACCGCGCTCGGCGCGAACAGGGCCACGATGAAGATGCCGAACAGCAGGTGAGGCAGCGCGTTGAAGCCGTCGACGACCCGCATGAGCAGCCGGTCGGCCACTCCCCCCGCCGCGCCGGCGGCCAGCCCGACCAGGCCGCCGATCAGCACGCTCGCCACGGCGGCGACCAGGCCGACCAGGATCGACACGCGCAGCCCGTAGATCGAGCGGATCAGCACGTCCCTGCCGACTTCGTCGGTGCCGAACGGGTGGCCTGGCGAGGGCGGCAGCGAGGCGGCCCGCAGGTCGACGAGCTGCTGGTCGAGCTGGACGATCAGCGGCACCAGCACCACGGCGAGGACCAGCACGGCCAGCGTGCCCAGGGCGATCCGGAGCCGGCGCGCCGGCCTGCCGGACGCGTCCTGGCGTTCGCGGGCGATCTCCATCAGCCCATCCCGAGCACGCGGACGCGGGGGTCAGCCACCGTGTAGGCCAGGTCCGCCAGCAGGTTGCCGCCCACGACCGCGAGTGTGGCCAGCAGGGTGAGCGCGGCCAGCAGGGGGAAGTCGACCGACAGCGCCGCCTTGATGGTGGTGCCGGCCACTCCCGGCCAGGAGAACACCGCCTCCACCAGGATCGCCCCCGTCACCAGCTCCGGCACTCTGGCCCCCATGATCGTGATGAACGGCAGCAGCGCCGAGCGCAGCGCATGCCGCAGCAGCACCGTGCGCCCGCGCAACCCGCGCGCCCGCGCACCCGTGATGAAGTCCTCGCGCAGGACGCCGATGACCGACTCCCGCACGAACAGCAGGAGCCACGACGACTGCGAGAACGCCAGCACGGCCACCGGCAGCACCATGTGGCGCAGCAGGTCGGGCAGCGTCACCGTGGCGGAGGCGGCGTCGGTGAGCCCGCCCGCGGGCAGCCAGCCCAGCGTCACGGAGAACACCCAGATCGCCAGCAGCCCCACCCAGAAGACGGGGGCCGCCTCGTTGGTGTAGGCGGTGCCGGTGACGAGGCGGTCGAGCCACGAGTCGCGCCGCCAGGCGGCCAGCGTTCCCACGGCCAGCCCGGCGACGAGCATCACCACGAGCGCGCATCCGACGACGAGCAGCGTCCAGCCCAGCCGCTCGCCGATGACCTGCGCGACCGGCAGGCGCAGCGACCGCGACTCTCCGAGGTCGCCGCTGAGCAGGTTGCCGAGCCAGGTGGCGTACTGCTCCATGAGGGGTTCGTCGAGCCCCCAGTTGGCCCTGATCCCGGCCATGACCTCCGGACTGGTGATCATGGCCCGCTCGCCCAGATACTGCCGTACGGGGTCGAACGGGGACGCCTTGGCCAGCGCGAACATCCCGAACGTCACGGCCAGCAGCAGCGGCACGGTGAAGGCGAGCCGCCAGGCGACGATCCGCACCCAGGTCATGAGCCGGGCTTCCAGTTCACGACCGTCCCGAGCATGCCGCCGGTGGAGTGCTCGTGCGCCTCGACCCCGACCTGCAGCCCGCTCCAGTCGCCCCGGACGACGTAGGTGTGCTTCAGATGGACGAGGTACAGCCAGACGGCGTCGTCGCGGATGAGCCGCTGCACCTCCTGGTAGGCCTTCTTGCGGGCGGCCTGGTCGGACGTGCGGCGGCCGGTGTCGAGCAGCCGGTCCATGGCGGGGTTCTGGTAGCGGCCCGGGTTGAAGTAGCCCTGGCCGGCGTAGGAGGAGTGGAACAGCTCGTAGTTGGTGTAGTCGGGGTCGTACGGGGTGCCGTACCCCATGATCAGCGCGTCCTTGGACATGCGCTGGTCGATGGCGTCCCAGTCGAGCCCGGCGAGCCGGACGTCGATGCCCACCTGTTTGGCGTCCGAGGCGACGGCGAGGGCGAGTTCCTTGCGCAGCGAGTCGCCGGCCGGGTACATCAGCGTGAACCTGGCGGCCGTGCCGTCCTTGGTTCTGATGCCGTCCGCGCCCGCCTTCCAGCCGGCCTCCTCCAGCGTCGCCACGGCCTTGGCCCGGTCGGGTTGCGCGGAGCCGGTGACAGAGGAATCGTGCCACCCGGTCCCGGGCGCGATCGGCCCGAACGCGGGAGCGCCCGCGCCCGCCAGGATCGCCGAGACCATCGCGGAGCGGTCCACGGCCAGGCTGAGTGCCTTCCGGATGGCCAGGTCGCCGGTCACCGGCCGGTCCATCGGGAACATGACTCCCCGGTAGTCGGCGCTGGGCGCCTCGTGGACGGTCATCCCCGGCTGGTCCCTGAACCGGTCGACCGCCTTGGGCGGCAGCTCGGTCGCGGTGTACTCGCCTGCCGCCATCCTGGTCGCCCGCGCGTTGTCGTCGGTGGTGTACGCGAGCACCAGGTTCTTGACGGCCGGCACGTCGCCCCAGTAACGCTCGTTGGCCTTGAGCGCGATCTTGTCGCCCTTGGTCCAGGACACGAATGTGTACGGTCCGGTCCCTACCGGCTTGCCCGACAAGTCCGATTTATCAGGAACGATGCCGAGCGTGGCCCGCTGCAGGATGGGCGCGTAAGGGTACTTGAGGTGGAAGACGACCGTGCGGGCGTCGGGCGCGTCGACCTTGTCGATGGCGGCGTAGTCGCCCCTGATCGGCGAGTTGTTGCCGGATGCCAGCACCTGCTCGTAGGTGTAGACGACATCCGCGCTGGTCAGAGGCCTGCCGTCGTGGAACGTGACACCCTGGCGCAGGGTGAACTCGACCTTCTCCCCGTCCACCTCCGGCAACGACTCGGCCAGAGCCGGTCGCAGCTTGAGGTCGGGCGTGCGCCGTACGAGCCCGTCGAAGATCAGCGAGCCCCCGTCCGGGGCGTAGCCGAGAACCGGGTTGAGCGAGTCGGGCTCCGAGCCGAGGCCCAGCACGGCGGTGTTCTGTGCGGCCGGAGCCGCGGACGGCTGCGAGGGCGCCGAACACGCGGTCAACGCCAGGACAAACACCCCGAACAGTGCCGATCTTCGCTTCATGCTCGCGACCTTAAAGCGAAGTTCTTCCTATTGCAAGATTGTTGCAATAGTGGCGCATCGCATCGGCCGCCCGTGCCAGGACTCGCCCGGGCGGGCCGTTACACGGTCGCAACCTCGGCGACGGCATCCTAGGTTCGGTGGAACTCCGTGAAGCGGACCGTCTCCTCGCCGCCGCACGCGCGCTGCTGGGCGAGCACGCCGTCGTGTACCGGCAGGCCGCGGCCGCCCTCGACAAGGTGCGCCTCGACGCGGCCAGGACGCAGCTGGAGTCGGTCCCGATCTCCCGGCTGAAAGACGTCACCGACGGCCGGCTGCGCGTCGCCACCCTGGAGAAGGCCGGTTACACCACCGTGCGGCAGGTGCTGGACGCCTCGGCGTACCGGCTGCAGCTGCTTCCGGGGATCGGCGCGCGGACGGCGGGCCACATCCACGCGGCCGCCCGGCAGATCGAGCGGGCGGCGGCCGACGCCGCGAGTGTCCGCATCGACGTCGAGCACCACGACCAGCCGGTCACCGACCTCGTGATCGCCCTGCACCGCCTGGTGCGGGTGGGCCCCGACCTGCCCCGGGCCGTCGCGGCCGCCCGCGACCTGGACGGGCGGCTGGGGCCTTTGCTGGCCGCGGCCAGGCCGGCGCGCAGCCGCCTGCGCATGTGGTTCACGCTGCCCAAGCGGCGGCAGCGGGCACGCGACGCGCTGGCCGAGATCTCCGGCCTGCTCGACGCCTCGGCGGAGACACCGTTGCTGCTCGCCCAGGTCACCACCGATCTGCTGCGCCCGCCCGCGTCCGACCCGGAGGCGTGGGCGGACTTCGAGTCCCGCTCCCCCGAATACTTCGGGCTGCTGACCGACCTCGCCGGGGAGCCCCTGCCGGCGGGCGAGACCTCGCTGCCCGACGACCTGGCGGCCAAGGTCGGCGGGCAGCCGCTCGACGACACCTGCCGCCGGGTGTCGCTCCGCGGCTACCAGGCGTTCGGCGCCCGTTTCGCCCTCGCCCAGGAACGCGTGATCATCGGCGACGAGATGGGCCTGGGCAAGTCGATCGAGGCCATCGCCGTGATGGCGCACCTCAGGGCGGAGGGGGCGACACATTTCCTGGTGGCGTGCCCCACGAGCGTCCTGATCAACTGGGTGCGGGAGATCGAGTCGCGCAGCACCCTGCGCGCCCACCCGCTGCACGGGCCCGACAGGCTCGCGGCCCAGCAGGAGTGGGAGCGGCAGGGCGGCGTCGCCGTGGTCACCCTCGACAGCCTCCACCGGCTCGGCACGGAGGCCGTGCCCGGCCTGCTCGTCGTGGACGAGGCCCACTACGTGAAGAACCCGCAGGCCAAGCGGTCCCAGACGGTCGCCTCATGGTGCCGGCGCGTCGACCGGGTGCTCTTCCTGACCGGCACGCCGATGGAGAACCGCGTGGAGGAGTTCCGCGTGCTGGTCTCCTACCTGCGGCCCGAGCTGGCCGCAGGCCTGCGCAACAGCGACATGGTGGCGGGCGCGCAGGCGTTCAGGAAGGCGGTCGCGCCCGTCTACCTGAGGCGCAACCAGCAGGACGTGCTGGCCGAGTTGCCCGACCGGGTCGACGCGGACGAGTGGGTGGAGTTCAGCGGCGCCGACTTCGCGGCCTACCGGCAGGCCGTGTCCGACGGCAACTTCATGGCCATGCGCCGCGCCGCCTACGCCGAGCCCTCCACCTCGGCCAAGCTGAAGCGCCTGCTCGAACTCGTCGAGGACGCCGAGGCCAACGGGCTCAAGGTGGTCGTGTTCTCCTACTTCCGCGCGGTGCTCGCCCGCGTGCGGGCGGAGCTGAACGGCCGCGCGCACGGGCCGCTGTCGGGCGACGTCGGCGCCGCGCGCCGGCAGCAGGTGGTCGACGAGTTCTCCGCGGCCAAGGGCCACGCGGTGCTGCTCAGCCAGGTGCAGGCGGGCGGGGTGGGGCTCAACCTGCAGGCCGCCTCCGTCGTGATCCTGTGCGAGCCGCAGGTCAAGCCGAGCATGGAAACCCAGGCGATCGGCCGCGCCCACCGGATGGGGCAGGTCCGCAAGGTGCAGGTGCACCGGCTGCTCACGGTCGACTCGGTCGACCAGCGCATGCTGGACATCCTGCACCGCAAGTCGCGGCTCTTCGACGCCTACGCCCGGCGCAGCGACCTGGCCGAGTCGGCGGCCGACGCGGTGGACATCTCGGAGCAGGCGCTGGCCCGGCAGGTGATCGAGGAGGAGCAGCGCCGCCTGCTCGACCACGGTGACGGCACCGGGTGAGCCGGCATCCGTACGACCGGCTCCCCGGCCTCGGCGAACGACGCGCCCTGGAGGAGAGCCCGCCGCTCACCGGACGGCCGCGACGTCCCGGCCGGCACGTGAGCCCGCCGCTCAGCGGCCGAGCCGCGCCTTCGCGACCGGCACCAGCACCTGGCCCGTGACGAACTCGCTCCACAACCCGAAGGTCAGCGCCGACCCGGGCCTGGCCGTGGTCTCCACGAAGCCGACGGTGCGGCCGTGGTGCTCGCGGGTGGCGCCGAACGACAACCGGAACCTGGTGGTGCCGGCGCGCTCCTGGGGTGGGGTGTCGTTCGGCGGCAGGATCTCGTCCAGCGCCCACCGGTAGTCCTTCCGGTACGGGCGCGACACACGCTCCAGGGTCTGCTCCAGCACCACGCCCGTGGAGGGCAGCACGACCAGCACGCCGGGCGAGCGGCCGATCCGGGTGTTGAAGGCGAGCACCTCGCGCGGCTCCCCGGTGGCGTACTCGGCCAGTCCGGTGCCCACCTGGGAGCCGTCCGGGCAGGCGGTCGCGCCCTTCTCCTCGATCAGGGCGCGGTCGCAGGTGGGGAAGGCGTCAGGGTTGAAGCGCACCGACCGGTCGAACAGGAACACGAACCGCCTGGCGCCCGCGGGCACCTGCCCGGTGCCGGCACGGCTGCGCCGGTCCCAGGCGAGCGTCACACCGCGGCCCGGACCGGCGGTCGCCGTCACCGCCAGGGAGTCGATGTTGCGGGGCCCCTCGACGTCCGCCTCGTGGGGCCGCTGCGGCCCGCCGGGCGCGGGGTCGGCGGGGTCGGCGCTCGCGGGCGCTGCGGGAGCGGTCACGGACACGAGCGCGGTCAGGGCGGCCAGCGCGAGCTTCGCTTTCATGGATCCTCCAAGGGGGTCGATCAACGTCGCGGTGGTCACTCAACCAGCGGGCACCGAAAGATCAGGTAAAGCCGTCGGCGAGACTTCCAGCATTTTCGAAGCGTCAGGGGGTGTTGCTAGCGTTCTCGGCCAGTAGTGACGACGTGACGGGAAAGACCAGATGGCGCAGTGGCCGGGAGGACCTCAGGATCGATTTCGGCATGCCGGGCCGCCACCTCACCGCGCCGGGCCGCCACCGCACCCCGGCGGGCCACCCGTAAGGCCGCCGCACGGCGGCGGCCCTCCGGGACCCATGCCACCGCCGTACCATGGCGGTCCGCCCGGGCCCATGCCCCCTCCCCCGCGCCCGCCGCGGAAACGCGGAGGGCTGATCGCCCTCGCGGCGGTGCTCGCGGTGGTCGTGGTGCTCGGCCTGGGGGGCGGATGGTTGTTGTGGCAGAGCTCCGGCGAGGGCGGGGCCGCGGCGGGCGACCCGGACAGCCTCGACGTGCTGAAGAAGGGCCGCCTGACCGCCGAGGACGTGAGCTCGGTCGATCCCACGGCGCTGTTCTACGCCGGCTTCACGAAGATGGCCACGCAACCGGTCCGGCACCTCACGCAGGAGTCGTACACCGAGGAGTCCGAATACCGGCAGGGCGAGCCCGGCTACGTGTGGGAGAGCGGGTTCGACTACCGGACCAAGAAGTTCCGCATGGCGTGGGGGTCGGCCGAGGCGGACGACCCGATCACGGTCTGCCGCGACGGGGCGGGGTACGGCTACAGCTACAAGCTCAAGCGGTGGGACGGCCCCGACCCGGGCGACTCCCTCTGCCGGTTGCAGAGCGCCTATCGCTACATCTCCGACGGCATCTCCACGGGCGGCATGACGCAGGCGCAGGCCGACACGTGGGTCAAGGAGCTCCAGACCGGTTACAAGGGGTTCGTCAGGCCGGGCGAGCTGCGGCTGGCCGAGGTCAAGGGCAAGCAGTATCTCCGGCTCGCCGTGGACTACACGCCGGTCAAGCGCGCCGACGACCTGTACTACGGCGGCCAGTCGCTCATGTGGTCGTTCAAGAAGTCGGGCCTGGACCCGCAGACCCATCCGTACTCCTACACCGGCGGGATGGGCACCGGCTTCCACGCGGTCTACTACCTCGACCCGGGCTCGCTGCTGACCGCCTACTCCGAGGTGGAGGTGACGCCCGCGCTCGACAAGGACGGCCGGCCGCGCGTGGACGCCGACTTCTACAAGGTGCGGGTCGAATACCACCATCCCGCCCGGCTGCCGGCCATGAAGCCCGAGGGCAGTCCCGCGCGGCCGGAGCTCACCTGGCCGCGGGACAAGGCGTGATCCGGGGTACGCGGCCGTGCCGCGCTGCGGGAAACTGAAGGGATGACCGCCGAGAACGACCGTCCCGGACCGCCCGTGACCAGCACCTCCATCGTCCTGCTCACGCTGGCCCGCCGCATCGAGAGCGAGCTGGGCGCCGCCCTGGCGCCGCTGGATCTCACGGTCGGCCGGCTGGGGCTGCTGGGCCACATCGCCGGGATGCCCGGGGTGTCGTTCAGCGAGCTGGCCCGGATGTCGGGGACCACGGTGCAGAGCGTGCACGCGGCGGTGAAGGCGCTGGCCGCCGCCGGGCTGGTGCGCGACCGCACCGCCCGGGCCGGGTCGGCCTCGACCATCGAGGTCACGGCCGAGGGGGCGCGGCTGCTCGACGCGGCGCGGGAGGTGGTGGCGCGGGTGGACGACCTGCTGTTCGGCCCGGCGGCCGATCCGATCCAGCGCCAGGTCGGCGACGCGGTGCGGGCGGCTTTCCTGGGCGCGGGCTGACCCACCACCTTCAGGCGCCTTGAAGCTTGCGTGCTAAGCTTCAAGGCGCCTGAAGGTCGTTCGGCGTCTGGAGGATCGGTGGAGGGTCTGCTGCTGTCGGTGCACGTGCTGGCCGGCTTCTTGTTCGTCGGAGGGTCGGCCGTCGCGGCGAGCCTGTTCCCGCGGTACGCGCCGGTCGCAGGAGCGGCGGAGGGCGGCGAGCGCAGCAGGGCCGTGGCCGCAGCGCTCCACCGCGTCAGCCGCGGCTACGGCATCGCCGCCGTCCTGGTGCCCGCTGCCGGCATCGTGCTGGCCGTCGTCCAGGGCAGGATGAGCGAGACGTGGCTGGTCGCCTCCATGGTGCTGACCCTCGCGGCGGGCTGCCTGCTGGCCCTGCTGATCGTCCCCCGCCAGCGGGCCGCGCTTGCCGAGCCCGGCGGGCCGGCGGCGCTGCGCACGCTGAGCATGCTCACCGGCGGTTACAACGTGCTGTGGGCGGTCGTGGTCGTGCTGATGATCGTCCAGCCGGGAGCCGGTTAACTAACCGGCGCGTACGACTCGCCCGCGGTCGCGGAGCCAGGCGTAACCGCTCACCGCGATGCCCGCTACCGTGACGGCCGCCGCCACGAGGTAGAGCGAGCGCAGCCCGAGCCCGGCGTCGATGACCCGGCCGCCGAGCCAGGCGGCGAAGGCCGCGGCGAGCTGGTAGGCGGAGGCGTTCACCGCCATGGCCAGCGTGGGCGCGGCGGCGGCGGTGGCCAGCACCCGCGCCTGCATCCCGGGGATGACGGAGAAGCCGAGCGCGCCGGCCACGAACACCATCACCGCCGTGACGGCCGTGCTGCCGCTGACCGCCCACATGAGCACGAGCGCCCCGGCGAGCAGGGCCAGCAGCCCGATCTGCGCCCGCATCGGCGACATGTCGGACAGGCGGCCCCCGGCGATGTTGCCGGCCGCCGCGCCCACGCCGTACACCAGCAGCAGGACGGCGACCGCGCCGGCGGCGAACCCGGTGACGGTGGTGACCAGGGGCGCGAAGAAGGTGAAGACCATGAGCAGCCCGGCGTTGCCCACGGCGGTGACGGCGATGGCGAGGAGAACGTCGCGCCTGCGGAACACGCGCAGCTCGGCCACCGCGGAGGTGGCCGGCGCGGCAGCGCGGACGTCCGGCACCAGCCGCGCCACCAGCAACCATCCGGCCGCGCAACACGCGGCGATGGCCAGGAACGTGGCCCGCCAGCCGTGCGCCTCGCCGATGAGGGTGCCGATGGGCGCGCCGAGGATCATCGACAGGTTCATCCCGAAGACGAGCGTGGACACGGTGGACGCCTGCCTGTCCGGCGGCGCGGTGGACGCGGCGATGACGATCGCGTTGGCGAAGAACGTGGACGTCACCAGCGCGGTCACGACCCGCGCGGCGAAGAGCACGGGATAGGCGGGCGCGAGCGCGGAGGCCAGGTTTCCCGCGATGGCGATCGCGAGCAGGGCCAGGATGAGCGGCTTGCGCGGGAAGCGGGCGCTGAGCGCCGTCAGCACCGGGCCGCCGACGATCATCCCGATCGCGTACGCCGTCACCAGCAGCCCGGCGGCCGGGATCGACACGGTCAGGTCCTCGGCGAGGTCGGGCAGGATTCCGGCGATGACGAACTCGCCGGTCGTGATGCCGAAGACGCAGAGCATCAGCGCGGGCACGCCGGCATTGATCCTGGTCACGAAGACTCCATTCTTTACTGATCTGTACAAAATGACGGCAGCACGAACCCCGCGGCGGATCCCGCGGGGTTCACAGGGCGGCGACGGCCCCCTCGACGACGTCGAGCAGCGCCTGCCGGTCGCCGGCGACCTTGGCGAGCACCCGCAGGCCGTAGTAGGCGCTCTGGAACGCGCGCGCCACCTGGAGCGGCGGCCGGTCGGACGCCAGCTCGCCCGTGCTCTGCCCGACCTCCACCAGCCGCAGGATCGCCTGCTCCAGGTCGGTGAACTGGCGGCGCACGAGCCCGGCGACGGCCTCGGTGCGCCCGCTCGACTCGGTGGCGGCGTTGAGCGCCAGGCAGCCGCGCCGGCCGGGGTCGGCCATGTCGGCGTCGATGACGCCCAGCATCAGGTCTCTCAGCCGGTCACGCACGGAGCCGGGCTCGGCCAGCATCGCGAGCTGGGCCTCGCCCTTGGTGTCGGCGTAGCGGCGGATCGCCGTCTCGTAGAGCCGGTGCTTGCTGCCGAAGGCGTTGTAAAGGCTGCCGCGGCCGAGCCCCGTGCGAGAGCACAGGTCCTGGGTGCTGGTCGCTTCGTACCCCTTCTCCCAGAACAGCTCCATCGCGGCGTCGACGGCGGCCTCATCACTGAACTCGCGTGGCCTGCCCATGAAGGGCAGGCTACCGTATTTTGTACAGAACAGTAAAGAAAATGCCCGCCGAGCCACGCCACGCGCGGGCGCGGCACGCGTGGCGGCGGACGAGGGGGAAGAGGTGCTTAACTTGGCTACGTAAAACGTTTCATTGGTCCGCGTTACCCCGGAAGGACACCCTTGGACTACGAACGCCAGCCGTACAGAAGGTGCGGCCGCAGCGGTCTCCTGCTCCCCGCCGTGTCGCTCGGCCTGTGGCACAACTTCGGCGGAGGCAAGCCGCTCGACAGCCAGCGCACGATCCTGCACAAGGCGCTCGACCTCGGCATCACCCACTTCGACATCGCCGACCGGTACGGCCCGCCGCTGGGAGCCGCCGAGTCCACGTTCGGCCGGATCTTCCCCCGGTCGATGCGCGACGAGGTCGTGGTCACGACCAAGGGCAGCAACCCCATGTGGGACGGCCCGTACGGCAAGGGCAACTCCCGCAAGCACCTGCTCGCCACCCTCGACAGGTCGCTGGAGCGGCTCGGCCTCGACTTCGTCGACATCTACTACCTGCACCGCGACGACCCCGACACCCCGCTCGAAGAGCAGGTGGCCACGCTCGACCACATGGTCCGCACCGGGCGCGTGCTCTACGTCGGCGTCTCCAACTTCTCCCCCGAGCGCACCGCCCAGGCCGCCCGCCTGCTGCGCCAGCTCGGCACCCCGCTCCTGGTGCACCAGCCGTCCTACTCCCTGCTCAACCGGGGCATCGAGGACTCGTTGCTGGGAGTGCTCGAGGAGCAGGGCGTCGGCTGCGTGGTCTACTCGCCGCTGGCGCAGGGCCTGCTGACCGACCGTTACCTCGACGGCATCCCCGCCGACTCGCGCGCCGCCGAGGGGCGTTTCCTCACGGCCGACCGGGTGACGCCGGAGGTGCTGGCGTTCGTGCGGTCGCTGTCCGAACTGGCCGAGGCCCGTGGCCAGACGGTGGCCCAGCTCGCGCTCGCGTGGGCGCTGCGCGACCCGCGCATCACCTCGGTACTCGTGGGCGCGTCCAGCCCCGAGCAGCTGGAGGCGAACGTGGCCGCCGTCGACAACCTCGGCTTCACCCACGAGGAGCTGGCGGCCATCGACCGCGCCGCCAAGGAGTCCGGCGTCGCGGCCTAGCGCGCCGCCCCCTCGGCCGGCCGGGCGGTGGCGCCTGCGGCGCTCAGCCGTCCGGCCGGTCGAGACGCTGGTAGAGGCCGTAGACGAAGCGGGCACGGTACACCGTGCCCGCGTGGGCGAACTCGACCGACCAGTGGTGCGGCGCCTGCCCCTCGAGCGAGGTGGCCCCCGGGAAACTCGTGCCCACGTCGGCGACGACGCACGTCCAGGGGGTGAGGTCGGCGAAGGCCAGCCGCACGCCGCCGCGGGGCCGGACGAACCACTGGTTCCAGACCTCGCCCCCTGGCCCCGTCAGCACCTCGAACTCCAGGCCCGGCCACGACGGCAGGGCCCACCGGTGCACGTCGCAGGTCAGGCTGCCGAACACGCGCGGGCCCGCGTGGTGGGGCGGCCCCAGCGCCATCCGGAACACCGCCGCTCCCTTGGGAGCCCGGGCCGCGTGGGCCAGCCGGGTCCAGTGGGTGTGCGCGGCCCGCACCTCGGCCCCGGACGCGCCCATGGCGGCGAGCGCGTCCTCCACCCGGCCGGCGTTGAGGTCACGCATCCGGTGCATCAGGGCCAGCTCGAACTCGCGCACCCGGAACCGCATGCCCCCAGCCTGCCAGAGCGAGCCCGTCGTTCGGACAGCTCAGAAGGCGAGCACGGTCACCGAGTGCGGGCCCACGGCCCACGTGCCGTCGCTCGCCTCGACCTGCCCGAGATCGCGCACCGCGACCGTGTCCGGCGCCCCGAGGGTGTTGACCGCGTGCAGGTCGCCGGCCCCGAGGGTGCGGACCCGCGCGCTCGCGGGAGTGTCGCCGGCGGCGCCGTCGAGGACGATCCGCAGGCGCACGCTCTCGTCGCGGTGCCGGTTGACGACCGCGACCCGCACGGAGCCGTCGTCGGCGCGGGTGGCCGACACGTCGACGTAGGGGACGGTCATGGGCGCGGTGAGCAGCCGCCCGTCCGGGCCGCGGTTGTCGCCGAGCCGGACCGACGCCGAGCGCGCCGGGCCGTCCACCCGCGACGGCAGCACGGTCGGGCCGGTGTGGTGCCGGTAGAGGTGCCAGACGTGGTAGATGGCCGAGCGCAGGGCCCCTCCGGGACGGGCGACGATCACGCCGTTGGCGTTGACCAGGTTCACCGGGTTGGCCATGCTCACGGGCGCCGGCAGGCCCACGGTGCGGTGGATGGCGTGGAACACTCCGGCGTAGAAGACGAGGTCGCCGACCGTACGCGGGCTCCACCGGTTCACCCGTACGGGGCCCGGCCGATCAGCGGGCGTCACGCCGGGGAGCTCGCGCGGGGCGATTCCGCCGTCGTCGCCGGGGAGCGGGTCCGGCCAGGCCGCGGGCTCCAGGTGGCGCATGTTCCACTCGTCGAGGGCGAGCGCGGGCGGGCGGTCCAGGCCGACCTCCGCGGCGAGCGCCGTGACCAGCTGGGAGTAGGACTGGATCTCCCGCTCGAAGTAGAGGGACTGGGCGACGACGTCGTCGTAGTCGTCTCCGGTCCACAGGTGGGTGCTGGCGCCGTACAGGTGGAGGGACAGGTAGTCGAGCAGGTGGCCCGCCTGGCGCATCAGGGGGCGCGTCCACTGTTCCTGCTGCCAGGGGATGCCGACGCCGATCAGGCGGAGGTCCGGGTCGACCAGGCGCATGAACCTGGCGTGCTCGCGGGCCGCGGCGGCGTACTCCTCGGCCGGGCGGTGGCCCATCTGCCACGGGCCGTAGACCTCGTTCCCCACGCCCCAGTACTTCACCTTCCACGGCTCGGCTCGCCCGTTGCGGGCGCGCCGGCGGGTGAGCGCGGTCTCCTGGGCGGCGTTGGTGTACTCGACCCAGCGCACCGCCTCGTCGACGTCCCGGCAGGAATGCACGAGGTACGGCTCCGCGCCCACGGCCTCGCACCAGGCCAGGAACTCGTCGGTGCCGAAGCGGTTGGACTCCAGCCCGCCCCAGGCCAGCTCCAGCCGGCGGGGCCGGGCGTCGCGCGGGCCGACGCCGTCCTCCCAGTGGTAGGCGGAGGTGAAGTTGCCGCCCGGCCAGCGGATGGGGCCTGGGGCCAGCTCGCGGCAGAGCTCCAGCACGTCGGCGCGCACGCCCTGGAGCAGGCCGGGGTCGCCGACGGACAGCGGCGACCCCTCGTCGAACACGCCGCCCTCGATGTTGCCGAAGAAGGCGGACTCCAGGAAGTGGCCGTAGACGTCGTCGTCGATCCGGCCCTCCGGGTGGCGGGTGTCGATCGTCACGAGCGCCTCACGGGCGGGGACGGGCATGTCAGGGATCTCCGTTCCGGTCATTGCTTCACCGCTCCCGCGATGCTGTCGACGAACTTGCGCTGGAGCACGACGAAGACGGCGATCACCGGGATCAGCGAGATGACCGCCGCGGCGGCCATCCCCGACCAGTCGGTGCCCCGTTCTCCGACGAAGACGGTCATGCCCACGGCCAGCGTCCGCAGGCCGGGCTCGCTGAGCGTGAACACCAGCGGCAGGAGGTAGACGTTCCAGGCGAACAGGAACGTGAGGATGACCACCGTGGCGGTGATCGGCCAGGCGAGCGGGAGCATCACGCGGAAGAAGATCGTGAAATGTCCGGCGCCGTCCAGGCGCGCGGTCTCCTCCAGCTCCTTCGGCATCCGCCGGAAGAACCCCGCGTAGAGCAGGGTCGAGGCGATCTGCCCGCCCGCGCCCAGCCCGAGGATCACGCCGGCGTGCGTGTTGAGCAGGCCGAGCTGGTCGGTCAGCTGGGTGATCGGGATGATCGTGTACCCCTCGGGGAGGAAGAAGGTGACCAGGAACACCCCGATGAGCAGCTTCTTGCCGACGAAGTCGTAACGTCCGAGCACGTAGCCCGCCAGCGCGCTGCGCACGACGACGAGCAGCACGGTGCCCGCGGTGATGACGAGCGTGTTGACGAAGTACGTGGCGAAGCCCACCTCGTTCCAGGCCCGGGCGTAGTTCTCCCAGACCGGCTCCTCGGGCAGCAGGGCGAGCCCGCGGCCGAAGATCTCGGGCGACGACTTCAGCGACGCCGAGACGAGCCAGGCGAACGGGTAGATCCACAGGCCGCCGAGCACGAGGAGCAGGACGACCGTCACCACCTGACCCGGGCTGGGACGGCGGAGCAGGCGGGCGCGCCAGGTCAGGCCGGCCCGCGCGGTCGCCGTCATGACGCGCCGGTCCTTCCCCTGGCCCAGCGCATGCCGACGGCCTGGGCGATCGCGAAGCCCACGGTCAGCAGCCCGAACAGCACCGCCGCCGCCGACGCGTAACCCAGCTGGGGAACGGTGGCCTGGAAGGCCGTACGGAAGATGAAGATCTCGATCACCTCGGATGAGAAGGACGGGCCCCCGCCGGTGAGGGTCTGCATCAGGTCGAAGACGTTGAACGCGGCCACCGTGTCGATCAGGGTGATGATCACGAGGAACGGCACGAGCAGTGGCATCGTCACGTGGCGGAACTCCGCCCAGGCGCCGGCGCCGTCGATCATCGCGGCCTCGTGCATCCCCTGCGGGATCGTCTGCAGCGCGGCCAGCCAGTAGATCAGCGTGATTCCCAGCCACTTCCACACCCACACGGCGATCCCGGCGTAGAGGGAGGTGCCGGCGTTGGCCGCGAAGTTCGCCGGCGAGTCGATCAGCCCCGACCAGACCAGCGCCAGGCTCACCGGGCCGCTCGCGTCGAGCAGCAGGGTGAACACGACGCCGACGATGGCTCCCGTGGTGACGACCGGCAGGAAGAACAGCGTGCGGAAGAAGCCCTTGAACGGCGTCTTCTTCCGGTTCAGAACGAGCGCCAGCGCCAGCGCCAGCCCCACCCGCAGGGGTACGGCGAACACCAGGAACACGATCGAGTTCCAGAACGCGTTCCAGAAGAGGTCGTCCCCGATGAGCCGCTCGAAGTTCTCGACGCCGACGAAGGTGCCGGCGGTCGCGAACCCCGGCCAGTCGAGGAGGGCGAACCACCACGAGGCCAGCAGCGGGTAGACGGTGTAGGCGCCGTAGCCGAGCAGGGTCGGGAGCAGGAAGAGGTAGATCCACCAGTCCTGCCGCAGGCGGCGCAGCAGGCCGCGCCCGCCGCGGTCCCGCGCGGCCGCCACGGCCGGACGCTCGCGCCGCCGGATTGTCGTTGTCATCGTGCTCCTGTTCGCGGGCGGGCTCGGCTCAGCGCTCGGCGTAGGCCTGCTGGTCGTAGTCCGCCTTCCTGTCCCAGTTGGCGAACACCCAGGCCTTCGTGTCGACCTCGACGCCCTTCTCCTCGCGGACGACCTTGATGGCACGCTCGCGCTCGGCGCTCATCGCGTCGGTGTAGCGGCGCAGCTCTCCGGCCACGTCGGTGGTCGACCCGGTCAGCACCGACTGGACGATGTCGCCGAGGTTCGGATGGACGTCGCGCATCTCGGCGAGCACCTGCCAGACGCCGGGGGTGGCGACCTCGGGCGCCGGGGCGATCCGCACGTCGTCCTGGAAGTTGGCCACGCACTGCCGGTAGGCCGGATGCACCTCCGCCTCCTCCACCACGTCGGCGAGGGCGGGCGGCTGGTCCATGGCGGCGGCCAGCCTGGCCTGGAACTCCTTGGTCGTCATCTGCAGCATGAGGTCGGCGGCGTCCTTGGCCCGCTTCGACTGGCTCGACACCCAGAAGGTGCCGGACTGCGGAGGGCTGTAGACGAAGTTCCTGCTCTTCTCGGGGCAGGGGATGTGCCAGGTCCCGACCCCGCGCTCCACGGCCTCCGGCTCGTCCACGCGCAGGCCGCCGATGAACCAGGCGCCCCACAGGTACACGCCCGCCTGACCGGCCGCCCAGCGGGCGCGGGCGTCGCGGGCGCCCATCGACGGGGACGCGGGATGCACGACCTTGTCGGTCTGCAGGGCGATCAGGAACTCGATGGCGTCGGCGTACTGCTGGGCGTCGTAGGCGTACGCGCCCGTCGTCCAGTCGATGCCGCCGGGGGCGCCGGCGGTCATGGCCAGCCGGTTCACCAGGAACTGCAGGTATTCGGTCTCCTTGCTCGGCACGACGATCCCGTACACGCCGTCGCCGGTGCCCTTGGTGAGGCGCCGGGCGACGTCGCGCAGGTCGTCCCAGGTGGCCGGCTCCTCCTCGGGGTCGGCCCCGGCCTGCTTGAGCAGCGCGGTGTTGTACCACGGCACCGCCTCGTGCCAGCGGCCGGAGAACATGGGGAAGGAGTAGATCTCGCCGTCGAAGCGGTGCATGCCGTCATAGAGGAACTCGCCGACCGGGCTCCCCTTGAAGTCGGCGAGCTTGCCGATCGGCTGGAACCAGCTCTCGCTGACCAGCGCCGCGGCGGAGGTTCCCAGGCCGGCCAGCGAGTGCACGTCCGGCATCTGGTTGCTGCGCCGCCCGACCTGCAGCGCCTGCCCCAGGTCGGGCACGTCCATCTGGCGCCGCTCGATCGTGACCCCGGGATGCTCCTTCGTGTAGGGGCCGAACAGATCGTCCTGCAACATCTTCGTCAACGGGCGGAACTGGTCCCACCACTGGAGGGATCCGCTCGAGCCGCCGCTCTCCCGGCTCATCTGCCCGCCACCCGTGCATCCGGCCAGCGCCGCCGCCAGCGCGGCGGCGCCGGCGCCGCCGATGAACTGGCGCCGGCCCATACTGGGTCGCCCGGCGCTCCCGGCGCCGGGCCGGCTTCCAAGGATCCGTTGCTGCCGCCGCATGGCGACTCCTCTTCGTCGGTTCGGTCAGCGACCTGTCCCGCCCGTCCCTGATCGCAGGGATCCCCCGGTCAAGCGGATTTATGTTTGCGCAAACCTATGTCCGCCGCCCATCAGCGTCAAGATGGTGCCGGTGAGGTTTCTGAGTGGACGACATCGGTCACTACGCTGGGCCTCGTAGGCTTGACGTCGTGATATGCATGTTTGCGTAAACAAGAGAAGCGGGCGCACGAGGGCTCAGGGAACGATTTCCGCGGCCCTGGGCGGAGATGTACGCTGTCGGCGGCGACACGTCCTTGAGCGACGTCGAGAGCGCCGGCGGCCAGGCCCTGACCGGCCCGTCCCCGCCTTTTCGTGCGCTCCGCCCGCTGCGATGACGAAGGGAGACGCCCGGCGTGGTTCGAGCACCAGGCACGAGAGCGTCCGGAGGGCCGTCCATGGCCGACGTCGCCGAACTCGCCGGGGTCTCCGGCCAGACCGTCTCCAGGGTCGTCAACGGCAACGACCGCGTGACCGCCGCCACCCGGCTCAAGGTCGAGACGGCCATGAGACAGCTGGGCTACCGCGCCAACATCGCCGCGCGGGCGCTGGCGACCGGCCGGTTCGGCACGATCGGCGTCGTCACGTTCAATCTCAGCGCCGTGCTCAACGTGCGCATCGTCGAGTCCGTCGTGACCGGCGCCCAGGCCCGCGGCTACTCGGTGAGCATCGCGGTGGTCGACGCACCCACGGAGAAGGACGTGCGCGCGGCCGTGCGCGGTCTTACCGACCGGGCGGTCGACGGCGTGATCGTGATCGAGGCGCGCGTGCTCGACACCCCCCACCTCCAGCTGTCCGACGAGGTGCCCCTGGTCATCGCCGACAGCAAGGCGGCGCACCGGCATCCGACGTTCGGCATGGACGAGGCGGCCGGCGCCCGCGCCGCCGTCGACCACCTCCTGGAGCTGGGGCACGCCACGGTCCACCACGTGGCGGGGCCCGCCGGGTCCAATCCCGCCCAGCGGCGCAGGGCGGCCTGGCAGCGGCTGCTGAAGCGGGCGGGACGCACGATCCCGCCGCCCGTCGTCGGCGACTGGTCGCCGCGGTCCGGCTACGAGGCGGCTCTCCGCCTGCTGGCCGACGACTCCGTGACCGCCGTCTTCGCCTCCAACGACCAGATGGCCGTGGGCGTCCTGCGGGCGGCGGCCGAGCTGGGCCGCCGGGTTCCCGACGATCTGAGCGTCGTCGGCTTCGACGACCTCGACTTCGCGCCCTTCCTCACCCCGCCGCTGACCACGGTGCGCCAGGACCTCGCCGCGGTGGGGCGCCGCTGCCTGGAGCATCTGATCGCCCAGATCGAGACGCCCGCCGGACCCGCCACGGCCGCCGGCACGAGCCGGTTCGTCCGTCCCGAGCTGGTGATCCGCGCGTCCACCGCGCCGCCGCGCCGCTGAGCCCGCGCCGACCGGCCATTGACAGCGCGATCGAGTTAGCGCAAACATGACCGGCGAGTGCGCCGATGACCACCGCTCATCCCCCAGGGAGCAACCATGCTGCGCCGACTGCCGATCCTCACCACGACCGCGGTTCTGGCCTTCTCGACCGCCGCCCACGCCACCACCCAGGAAGGCGGACCCGTACGGAACGACCAGCCCCGCGCTCTCGGAGCCCTCGGGGCGAACTTCAACCAGAACCTCGACGCGCTGGACTACCGCGAGCTGCGGGAGGCCGGCGCCCGCTGGGTGCGCGGGTTCTTCCCGATGCCCGCGGCCGACGACGTCAACCCCGCCGATCACTTCGCGATCCGCACCCTCACAGAAGCCGCTGGACGCGGCCACGACACCCTGCTGAGCCTGAAGTTCCCCTACAACCAGGCCTCCTTCCCCGCGCCCGGCAGCAAGGAGATGGCCGCGGAGCTGGCCCGTCTCGACCGGGTGCTGCCCGCGGTGATGGGCAAGATCGACATCATGACGATCGGCAACGAGCCGTTCATCGAGAGCCTGCCCGCCGAACGCGACGAGCGGCTCAACGCCTTCTACGAGACCGTCGCCCGGCACGTGATCCGCTATCGGCGCGAGCACTGCGGCGCGGGCTGCGGCACCAAGCTCTACATGGGCGCGCTCAACCGGCTCGACCTGGCCGACCGCCGCACGCCCGCCGCTGAGCGCTGGATGACCTTCGTCCGCGAGACTCCGGAGATCGAGGGCGTCGACATCCACCCCCACGTGCCCGCGCCGGAGAACACGCAGCCGTTCCTCGACTACATCCTGCCGCGGATGCGCGCGGGCCAGACGTTCCTCGTCACCGAGTTCTCGCTGGTGTGGCACTGGAAACGGCACATGGAGGACCCCGTCGCGGCGGACTTCGCCCAGCGGTACGGATTCGCCCCCGGCACCAAGGTCTGGCAGGTGATCAAGGCCGCCGTCGACGACCCCTTCCCGCAGCGCAAATGGCGTGACTTCCTGACCAGCTGCCCGTGGTTCACGAGCCAGTCGACCTTCCTGCGCGACCAGATGCGGCTCTACCGCGGCACCGGCCGGCTGGCGGTGGCGACGTACGGCTTCAAGCAGGACGACCTGATGGTGCGCAACTTCGGCCCGGACAAGGACCCGTGGCTGCTCAACAGCGTCTTCGCCGCCTACACCGTCAAGCCGCGCGGAGACGGGACGTCCGCTCCCAACTACTGGCTCGGCGCCTTCAAGGCCCAGCAGCGGACCTGACTCCCCGCCGTCCCGGCCTGCCGGCCGGCGCGGCGGGGTCCCGGCGCCGCCGGTGGCACGGCCCGCGACATGCCGCGCACCCGCGCATCGTGCGGGCGGGCCGGGTCGTTGGCACCATGGTCACGACCGGCGTGGAGCGCGGCAGGCGCTCCCGGGAGTCCCGAAGGAGCTGACAGGATGCCGAACACCTGGCTGACCGGCCGTTTCCGGCTCGATGTGCCACTCGTCGGCGCGCCGATGGCGGGCGTGGGCGACGGGCGGCTCGCCGCGGCCGTCTCCAGGGCGGGCGGGCTCGGCATGGTCGGCGTGCCCCCCACCGCGCCTGGCTCGTGGGTCACCGAACAGGCGGCCGTGGCCGCCGCGAGCGGGCGGGCGTACGGCGTCGGGCTGATGGCCTGGGCGCTGCCGGGCAACCCCGGCCAGTTCGAGGCGGTGCTCGCGGCCCGTCCCGCCCTGGTGTCCGTCAGCTTCGGCGACTACCTGCCGTACGTCGGACCGCTGCGGGAGGCCGGCGTCACCGTGGCCGTCCAGGCGGGCACCACGGACGAGGCCCGCGCCGCCGAGCGGGCCGGGGTGGACCTGGTCGTCGCCCGCGGCGGCGAGGGCGGCGGGCACGGGCGCGCCGACGTGGCCACGCTGCCGCTGCTGCAGAGCGTTCTGGACGTGGTGGACGTGCCAGTGCTCGCCGCCGGCGGTATCGCCACGGCCCGCGGCCTGGCCGCCGTCCTGGCCGCGGGCGCGGAGGGCGCCTGGGTGGGCACCGCCTTCCTCGGGTGTTCGGAGACGACCGCCTCGGAGGCGGCCCGGCAGCGGATCCTCGACGCCGGCGAGACCGGCACCGCGTACGGGCGCGTCTTCGACGTGGCCCAGCGGCTCGCCTGGCCCTCCGAGTACGGCGGCCGCGCCCTGCGCAACACGTTCTTCGACCGGTGGGCGGGCCGGGAGGCGGAGCTGGCCGGCGACGAGGCGGCGCAGTCGGAGCTGGCGCGGGCGCGTCGCGAGGGCGACTTCGACACCGCCTGCGTCTACGCCGGGCAGGCCGTGGGCCTGGTGCGGCGGCAGCGCACGGCGGCCGACGTGGTAGCGGACTTCGCCGCCGCCGACACCCTGCTGTCCCGCTTCACCACCCCCCGCTGACCCCGGCCGCTTCGCTCCCCTGGCGGCTGTCGAACCGCACGCCGGGGAACCCGGGCTTCCCGTCGAGCAGGTCCGCCGGGGCGCCCTTCAGGTGCCGGTCGAAGAACGCGAGCGTGTACGCGTTGATGATGGCGTGCGCCCGCTCGGCGCCGATCGGCCCGGCCAGGCCCGCCGCGCGCATGAGCGGCGACCAGAGGGGCGCGTCGGTGTAGTCGACGTGGTACGCGCCCGGCACGAGCACGAAATAGCCCGCTCCCGGCAGCTTGTCGTACAGCGCCCGCATGGTGATCTGGTGCCGCTCGACCTCGGCCTCGTCCCAGCCTTCTCGGCGCATGGTCGCGGCGTCGCGGGTGAGCCACATGGCGGGCTGCTCGATGCCGTCGCGCACCACGCCTTCCGGCATGGGGGCGTCCATGATCAGGCAGGCGCGCAGGCGGGGTTCGCGCGCGCAGGCCTGCGCGGTGACGATGCCCCCGAGCGAGATGCCGAAGACTCCGGTACGTCGCAGGTCCAGCCGCCCGGTCAGGACGCCGCGGGGGTCGGCCTGGTCGAGCCCGGCCAGCCGGTCGAGCGTGAAGGTCACGTCCTGCGCGAGGTGCGGGATCATGCCGTCCGGGAGGGGGCGGCCGTTCAGCACCGGCGCTGTCGCGGCCGGCTTGAGACTCTGGTCGACGAGCGCCATCAGGCTGTCGCGGGGCAGCCCGGCGATCGAGCGCCCGTCGGGGAAGCGTACCGATCCGGCGGTGTACGGCTGGTCGATGGCGACGACGACGTAACCGCGGGAGACCAGGGGCTCGACCTGGAACATGTTCATCTGCCGGAAGCCCTGCGCCCCTTCCAGGAAGACCAGCACCGGATGGCGGCCGGGCACGGCGGGGGCGGCGGTGACGGCGTTGCTGGTCGACTGGCGCATGTGCTGGAAGGTGGCGTCGGGCACGCCCGCCAGCCGGGCGACCGCGGTGATGACTCCGGGATCCTCCACGTACGGGGTGCGCGGGGCCGACGGGTCGGGCCGCGCCGGATACCAGATCTGCACCATCAGCTCCCGGCGCGCGGCCGGGTCCGGGCCGAGGATCTCCTGGCGGCCGGCGTCCTTCCAGTGATAGGTCAGCGTGCCGATGCCGTGCGGGCCCTCGGGCGGGGGGAAGCGCAGCACCGGCAGCACCATCGGCAGGGCCACGGCCGGCACCAGCGCCATCGCGCCGAGCGCGGTGCCGAGCCTGCCCGCCCGGGCGGGAACGGGCGGGCGCAGGATCCGCCAGAGCCACCAGGCCGGTAGCGCCACGGCGAGGGCGTACGCGGGGACGAGCGGTATGCGGGCCCCTTCCACCAGCACCTGCGCCACGGCGGCGAGCGCGGCGAGCGGCGCCACGTGCCGCGCCCGGCGCAGCGGCGGCACCGCGAGCACGAGGAGCGCCAGCAGGTCCACCGCCACCAGCACGATCTCGAAGGGTCTCATTCCGTCCTCCTCTCCTGTGCCTCCAGGATCAGCGAACAGGCAGTAACTGTCAACACGGCAGCTGCTGACAATAAGGGAACACCCAGTACGCTTGCCCCGTGCCCCTGACCCTTCGCCAGCGCAACCGGCTGGACGCGATCCACCGGATCATGGACACCGCCATGGACCTGTTCGACGAGCGCGGCTACTCCGCTGTCACGATCGAGGAGATCGCGGCCGCGTCCGGCGTGTCGCCGCGCACCTTCTACCGCTACTTCGGCACGAAGGAGGGCCTGTTCACCGCCGATCCCCTCGCCGCCGTCGGCATCGACGGCTACTCCGGCCAGATCGACCCCGGCGACCTGCCGGGCACGCTCGAACGGCTGATCACCCTCATCGGCGGGGGCCCGGACGCGTCCGAGGGCGAGCCCCGCAGGTCCTGGCGGGGGATGCGCTACGTCATGGAGGAACCCTCCGTGCGGGCCGCCGTCTACGGCGCGCTCGACGAGGAGGCCGGGCGGCTTGCCGCCCTGCTGCGGGACGCCGGCCAGAGCCCGGCACGGGCCCGCGTCCTCGCCCGGTCCTACCTGTTCGGCGCCTACTTCGGCGCGCTGGAGCAGTGGCACCTCGACGGCCGCTCCCGCCCGCTGCTCGACTACGTGCGGGAAGGCCTCGCGGCCCTCGCCGGCCAGAGCGCAGGCGGCGGCGCCCAACGGCGGGAGCAGGCGTGAAACGGCCGGAGCACCCGCGAGACGCGGGCACTCCGGCCACTGTCAGACCGACGGCACGACCCGGTTAGCGGGCACCCCGGCCGACGGCACGATCCCTCCGGGGGTCCCGGCCGGGGCGGGCACCGTGGCGCCCGCCCCGGCCGAAGCGCGTGCTACACCACGGCACCCGACCCCTTGCGGGCCTCGGGGGCGCGGCGCTTGACGGGCTCGGGGGGCGGCCGCCGGTCGAACCGGGACAGCACGATCGCCGTGGGCCCGGCCACGAAGGCGGACGAGAGCGTGCCCATCACGATGCCGGCGACCAGCGCGATCGCGAAGTCCTGCAGCGAATCGCCGCCGAAGACCATCAGGGCCATCAGGATGAACAGCGCACCTAGCCCGGTGTTGACCGTGCGCGGCATGGTCTGCAGGATCGCGCCGTTCACCGACGCGGCGAACGGCTCCTTGCGGCGTGCCGTCCACAACTCCCGCACCCGGTCGAACACCACGACCTTGTCGTTGACCGAATAACCGACGATGGTCAGCATCGCGGCGAGGAAGACCCCGTCGATCGGCTTGCCCAGCCACGCGAACAGGCCCGCGACCACGAACACGTCCACGAGCAGCGCGGTCACCGTCGCCGCGCCGAACGTCCACCGGAACCTGACCGCCAGGTACAGCAGCTGCATCGCGACGGCCACGCCGAGCGCGATGAGCGCGTTGCGGCGCAGTTCCTCGCCCAGGCTCGGGCCGATGAACTCCTCGCGCTGCTTCGTCACCTCGCCGGCTTCCCGCTCCAGCTCCTGCTCGATCTGCGCGGCCTCGTTCAGGCCGAGCTCGGCCGCGCGCACGGTGACGGTGTCGCCGCTGGACTGCACCACCGCCGTCGGCAACCCGGCGCGCGAGACCGCCTCACTCGCGGCCTCGGCCGGGATCGGGCGGTTCGTGGTGAACTCCACGAGCCGGCCTCCGGTGAACTCGACGCCGAAGTTCAGCCCGCGGACGAGCAGCCCGGCGACGGCCACCAGGACCAGTCCGCCCGCGACCGCCAGCCACACCTTTCCGGCCTTCATGAGCTGCGGGTTCCTGCGCGCCAGCCAGGTCCTGACAGTGCCGGGCGAGCCGACGCCCGACAGGCGGGGGCTCATCTTGTTCATGGCGATCTCGGTGAGCACGCGGGTGATGAGCATCGCGGAGACGAGCGAGGCGAGCACACCGACGGCCAGCGTCACGCCGAAGCCCTTGACGGGTCCCGACGCCAGCCAGAACAGCAGGCCGGCGGCGATCAGGGTGGTGATGTTGGAGTCGGCGATGGCGCTCCAGGCGTTCTTGAAGCCCTTGGCCATCGCCGACTTCAGCCCTCTCTTGGGCGCCTGGCCGTACTCCTCCCTGGCTCGTTCGAAGACGAGCACGTTGGCGTCGATGGCCATGCCGATCGCCAGCACGAACCCGGCCAGGCCCGGCAGCGTCAGCGTCGCCCCCATCGCCACCAGAGCCGCGTAGGAGATCAGGCCATAGCAGACCAGCGCGATCGTGGACAGCAGCCCGGACAGGCGGTAGACGGCGATGATGAACCCGGCCGTCAGGATCAGACCCACGACCGCCGCCTGGGCGCTCGCCTCGATGGCCGCCTCTCCGAGCGTCGGGCCCACCGTACGCTGCTCGACCATCGCGAGCGGGACGGGCAGCGCACCGCCCTTGATCAGCACGGCGAGGTCACGGGCCTCCTGATGCGTGAACGAGCCGGTGATCTCGGACTTCCCGCCGGGGATGCCCACCTGGCAGGCCACGGACGGGTCGAGCGGCGGCGAGGAGATGATCTCCTTGTCGAGCACGATCGCGACCCTGCGCTTGGGGTCGCCGACCGGCTCGCAGGCGGCCGCGCCGGTCAGCTTCTGCCAGGCGGCGGCGTCGCGGAAGTCGAGGGTCACGAACCACCCGGGGCCGCGCTGCGGGTCGCTCTGCTCGGCGGCGTCGCTCACCCCGTCGCCGGTGATGGCGGCCGGCCCGAGCTTCAGCGGCTGCCCGTTCTCGTCGGGCAGCGCCGACTTGTCCCCCTGTTCGGCCGCGCCCGTCACGGGGTGGAACGCGAGCTGCGCGGTGCGGCCGATGACCTCGGCCGCCTTGCGCGGGTCGAGCACGCCGGGCAGCTCGACGATGATGCGCTTCTCCCCCGAGCGGACCAGCGTGGGATCGACCACGCCGAGCGCGTCGGCCCGCTGGCGGAGCACGGACAGCGCGCGGTCGGTGGCGGCCGCGTCGGCCTTCACGGTCGGTGAGTCTCTCGCCTCGAAGACGAGCTGGGTACCGCCGCGCAGGTCGAGGCCCAGACGCGGCTCCATGGACAGCGTGAGTACGGATGAGATCGCGATGACGGCGAGCGCCGTCACCGCACGCCAGAACGGCGCACGGAACATGGCAGCCTCCACAGGCTAGACGTGCGGGAAAAGATCGTCAGTGCGCTGTGGAGGGAGGCGCGCGGGCAGGCGACGCCACCGGCTTGCGCTGCGCGGTGGCCTCGGGGGCGGGCCTGGAGACGACCACGGCCCACGCGTGCCGGAAGTCCAGGAGCTCGGAGGCGGGCAGCGCCGCGCCGCCCGCGCCGGTGAAGGTCTGCGTGCCGGCCCAGATGCGCGCGGCGGCGGGCTGGAGCGGGTGCTGCCGGGCGGCGGGCTGCTGCCCGGCGGCGAAGGTGGCGCTCTTGACCGTGGTGACCGGCTGGACGGGCTGCGCGTGCGCGACGGCCGGCAGGAACCAGGAAAGGAGGAAGACCAGTGCGGCAGGCAGTTTCCCGCGCATCTCTCCCCCTCTCCCTCAAAGCTCCCAGCCTAGCCCTCTGCGGCCGGTGCGAGGATCATTCCCGCCCGCGCGGCGGGGCACGCCGGACTCGGCCTGAACCGTCCGCGCGCCGGACTTCCATCCTTTTGCCCGGAACACCGATCCGGCTTAGCCGCCGTTGAAGGTCGCGAGACTACGCTTCCGTAATGCGGCTTACCAGTTGCTTCGGCGGCTCGCCGCGGGGGGAGTGACGGCGTTCTCCCGCGTCCCGCAGCGCCGGCACGGCGGCCCACGGGGAGGCCACGCATGAACACAGTGCCCGGATTCATCGCCGGTCCGAGCGGATATCTCGACGCCCGGCTGGGGATGGCGCCCTTCCTCAAACGCAACCTGCGCAAGATATTCCCGGACCACTGGTCGTTCCTGCTGGGCGAGATCGCCCTCTACTCGTTCATCATCCTGGTGCTCACCGGAACGTTCCTGACCTTCTGGTTCACGCCCAGCATGGGAGAGGTCGTCTACGACGGCTCCTACGCGCCGCTCAGGGGCGTGGTGATGTCCGAGGCGTACGCCTCGACGTTGGAGATCTCCTTCGACGTGCGCGGCGGTCTCCTGCTCCGGCAGATCCACCACTGGGCCGCCCTGCTGTTCATCGCCGGCCTGATGGTGCACATGATGCGGGTGTTCTTCACCGGGGCCTACCGCAAGCCGCGCGAGCTGAACTGGCTGATCGGCATCACGCTCTTCGTCCTGGCCCTGGCCGAAGGGCTCACCGGCTACTCCCTGCCCGACGACCTGCTGTCCGGAGCCGGGCTGCGGATCACTCAGGGAGTGCTGATGTCGATCCCGCTGGTGGGCATGTACCTGTCGTTCCTCCTGTTCAACGGCGAGTATCCCGGCGACGCCGTGATCCAGCGCTTCTTCACCCTGCACATCCTGCTGCTCCCCGGCCTCCTCATCGCGCTCATCACCGCCCACCTGGTGCTGATGTGGGTGCAGAAGCACACGCAGATGCCGGGCAAGGGCCGTACCGAGAAGAACGTGGTGGGCGCGCCGCTGCTGCCCGCCTTCATGGCGAAGTCGGGCGCGTACCTGCTGTTCACGGCCGCCGTGCTGGCCGGGCTGGCGACCTTCGCCCAGATCAACCCCATCTGGCTGTACGGCCCCTACTCGCCGGCGGACATCTCCGCGGGATCCCAGCCGGACTGGTACATGGGCTTCCTCGAAGGCGCCCTGCGGATCATGCCCTCCTGGGAGATCAACATGTTCGGGACCGCCCACGCGGGCACGCTGCCGCTGAGCGTGCTGATCCCGGCGCTGGGGCCGCTGGGCCTGATCCTCACCGGTCTGGTGCTCTATCCGTTCATGGAACGCTGGGTCACCGGCGACCGCGGCGAGCACCACATCGTGGACCGGCCGCGCAACAACCCGCACCGCACCGCGATCGGCGTCACCGGCATCACCTTCTACGGCCTGCTCCTGGTGCTCGGCGCCAACGACCTGATCGCGGTCTACTTCAACGTCAGCCTCAACTGGACGACGTACGCGGGCCGGGTGCTGATCTTCGTTGGCCCGGCGGTGGCCTACCTGGTCACCTACCGGCTGTGCCTGGGCCTGCAGCGCTCGGACGCCGCCACCATCGACCACGGGGTGGAGGCGGGAGTCATCCGGCGGCTGCCTCACGGGGAGTTCATCGAGGTCCACACGCCGCCATCGGACGACGTCGAGGCCCACCTGCGCGGCAGGTCAGCCATCCCGATGTTGCCCCGGGCGCCCGGGGACGGCGACCGGGTCCCGCCCGAGAGCGCCCGGGGCCCGCTCGGCCGGCTCAGGCTGAGGATGAGCCGCGCGTACGGCGAGGAGCAGATCCCGTACGGCGACGGCCACGACGGCGAGCAACAGGCCGCGAGGACCCCCGAGAAGAAGGCTCCGCCAGACTGACGCCCGCCACGTCGTCGCCCGTCACACCTGCGCGCGTCCGTGCTGGAGCGCGCCCCGCAGCCAGCGGCCGAGGCCGCCGGAGGCCGGCCGGCCGCGCCAGGCCAGATGCGCGTCGGGACGGACGAGCCACACCTCGTCGTCTCGCCAGCCGGCCGGTGTGAGCACGACGACGCGCTCGCCCAGGGCCGCGCCCGCCTCCGAGCGGCACGCGGGCGCGGCGCGGGGGGTGGCCAGCAGCGCCCAGCGCCCGCCCAGTTCGGCATGCAGCCGGGTGACGTCGCCGTGCGCGTCGACGCACCGCAGGTCGGGAACGCGGTCGCCGGATCGTGGCCGGCGGCCGGGCCCGGGCAGGGAGCCGCGGACCGCCAGGGGGCCGCGGCGGTAGCTCACTCCCAGCTGCGAGGCGATCTGGGTGGATCGGCGCTGCACCGCGGGGTGGTTGCCCAGCGGCACCAGCACCCACTTGATCAGCAGCCGCAGCAGCGGGCTGTCGCCGATCTGGAGGCGGGTGGTGGCGCTGGTGTTGCGGAGCACCTCGGTCGCGAGGGGGCGGCGTTCGTCCTGGTAGGTGTCCAGCAGCCGCTCGCCGCCGTGGCCCTGGATGACGAGCGCGAGCTTCCAGGCGAGGTTCTCGGCGTCGCCCATCCCCGTGACCATGCCCTGCCCGCCCATCGGGCTGTGGATGTGGGCCGCGTCGCCGGCCAGCAGGACCCGGCCCTTGCGGTAGACGTCAGCCAGCCGGCGGTGGACGCGGAAGACCGACGCCCAGACCGCGTCGAGGATCTTCTCCCCGTCGAGGCCGGCGCGCTCGCCCACCAGGCGGCGGAAAACCGTGAGGATCTCGGGCTCGGTGAGCTGCTCGTCCTTGGCGCCCGGCAGGTAGGCCATCAGCCGCCACCGGTCGTCCGATTCGCCGCCGGGCATGGGCATGGCGAACAGCGGCCCGTCCGGGTGTGCCCACCCGTGTCCACCGGCGCGGGCGAGATCCCAGCCGGCGTGCACGTCGGCCAGGAGCCACTGGTCGGTCAGCGGCGCGCCGGGAAAGGGGATGCCGGCCAGCTTGCGGACCGTGCTGTGGCTGCCGTCGCAGCCGGCCAGCCAGCCCGCGCGCACCTTGCGCCCGCCGTCGAGCACGGCGGTGACCCCGTGGTCGTCCTCGGCGAGGTCGGTCAGGGCGGTGCCCCATTCCACGTCGACGCCCAGCTCCGCCAGGCGGGCGCGGAGCTGGGCCTCGATGTCCGTCTGGGGAAGGACCAGCGCCGGTTTGGGCGTGCCCGGGCCGGCCTCGCCGAAGCGGGTGACGAGCGCGGCCCGCCCGCCGATGTACGTGGTCAGGACGAGCGACGGGGCCGAGCGGCCGGGCAGGTCGCCGAGCGCGCCCAGCCGGTCGAGCACCTCGGCGCCGCGCGCGTGCAGGATGTTGGCGCGCGAGGTGGTGGCCGGGGCCGGCGCCTGGTCCACCACCCGGACCGCCACCCCGTGCAGCCGCAGGGCGCAGGCCAGTGCGAGACCGGCGGGCCCGGCCCCGACCACCAGGACCTCAGCGGATTCTCTCATGGCGACCACCTGCTTGTGATTGACGTCAGGACGGAACTGTTACGTTCCCTCGTCATCACGGTAGCCTCCCACTACGATGGAACACAACTGTTCCGTCTCAATGGAGGGCCTTCCGGATGCCCGACGCCACCTCCGGCCCCGACCGCCGGCCGGCAGGCGCGGCCGTGCTGCGCGCCGACCTCACCGACGCGATCCGCCAGGCGGCTCTGGACGAGCTGATCGACAGCGGCTACGCCCGGATGTCCATGGACGCCATCGCCCGCCGGGCGGGGGTCGGCAAGGCCGCCATCTACCGGCGCTGGGCCTCCAAGGAGCCGCTGGTGCTGGAGATCCTCACCCGCCTGGCCGACGAGGCCGTGCCGCTGCCCGACACCGGCACCCTGCGCGAGGACGTCGAAGGCTTCGTACGCCACGCTTCCGCGCTGCGGGCCGACCCGCGGACCATGCGCGTCCTCACCGACCTGACCGCCGAGGCCACCAGGAACCCGCGCCTGGCCGCGGCCCTGCAGACCAGCGCCGAGCAGCCCCGCCGCTCCGCGGGGGCCCGGCTGCTCCACCGCGCCGCCGAACGGGGCGAGCTGCCGGCCGACCTCGACACCGAGCTGGCCGTCGACTGCCTGGTCGGGCTGGCCTACCTGCGGCCGCGCACCCCGTGGCAGCCCGCGGAGTCCCTGGACGACCACATCGCGCCGCTCGTGGAGGTCATCCTGGCCGCGCTGGCGGCCTGCCGCCGCCGGTAGCTCCGTCCAGGGCCGGGCCCGGCGGACGTCCGGGCCGCGTGGCGCAGGTCACCCTTTTTCTCGCCGGCAACCTCTTTGACCGCACCCGCGATCGGCGTAGTGTGACTTATTGACCAGATTTCACATCAAGTCAAGGAGTTCTGGTGCGGGAGCGGGCGGACCGGATTCTCGACGCGGCCGGGGAGTTGCTGCTCCGGCACGGTTACCGCAAGGTCACCGTCGACGACATCGCCGCACGGGCCGAGGTCGGCAAGGGCACCGTCTACCTGCACTGGCGCACCAAGCACGAGCTTTTCGACGCCCTGCTGTTACGCGAGTCCATCGAGCTCGTGGAGGAGTTCACCGCGCTGATGCGCCAGGATCCGGCGAACGTGCAACCGCACCGCTTCGCGCGCGTGTCCTTCCTCGCCATGTGCCGCAAGCCGCTCCTGCGCGCGGTGCTCACCACGGATCTCGACCTGCTCGGCAAGCTCGCCAAACACCCGATGCGCAGCCACGACCTCCTCGCGACCGAGCGCTTCCACCAGGTCGCCGAGAAGTACGCGCTGCTCAGGACCGACGTGCCCGACCTGCCGTACACGATGACCGCCGTGCAGACGGGCTTCTACCTCCTCGACGGCTCCGAGAGCGCCGAATCCGCGCTGGACGAGGAGAGCAGGGCCGACGCGCTCGCCTTCGCCGTACGCGAGGTGTTCGAGCCGGCGGAGCAGCCCTCGCGCGAGGTGCTCGCCGCGGCGGCGACCGAGTTCATCTCGATCTTCACGGAACTGGTCGCGCCCTACCGAAAGTGGATCTACGACTAAGGAGAGGCGATGGCCGACATCGTCCAGCGGTACGCCATTCCCCCGCAACACTTCTGGTTGCACGGCCCGCGATCGGGCCGGCCGGTCGAGTTCGACGCGGCCACCGGGATATGGAACGTCTACGGCTATCCGGAAGTGCACGAGATCCTGGGCGATCCCGCGACGTTCTCCTCCGACACCATGCGCGTGATTCCGAAGCACCTGATGCCGGAGGCGGAGGAGTTCTCGATGGAGGGCTTCATCACCCAGATCGACCCGCCCGAGCACGGCAAGCTGCGCAAGCTGGTCAGCAGCGCGTTCACCAGGAAGGTGGTCGCCGATCTCGAACCGCGGATCGCCGCCCTCACCCACGAGCTGCTCGACGCGGCGGCCGAGCGCGGCCGGTTCGAGCTGGTGACCGACCTGGCCTACCCCCTTCCCGTCATCGTCATCGCCGAGTTGCTGGGGGTGCCCAGCAGCGACCGCGCCCTGTTCAAGCAGTGGGCCGATGCGCTGTTCGAGCGTGACAACAAGCTCTCACTCACCGAGCAGCCGGAAGACCGCGACACCGAGGCGGTGCTGAAGCCGTGGAAGGAGATGTCCGGCTATCTCGCCGCCCACGCCGCGGAGCGCAGGGCGCGACCCCGCGCCGACCTGCTCACCAAGCTGGTCGAGGCCGAGGTGGACGGCGAACGGCTGCCCGACGACCAGGTGGTCAACTTCGCGATCGTCCTCCTGCTCGCCGGGCACATCACCACGACGATGCTGCTCGGCAACACGGTGCTGTGCCTCGACGCCTTCCCCGAGCAGCAGGACAGGGTCCGGGCCGACCGCTCCACCGTTCCGGCCGTGATCGAGGAGTCCCTGCGCTACTTCACCCCGTTCGCCGCCCTCGCGAGGACCACCATGCGCGAGACCGAGCTGGGCGGCGTGACGATACCCGCCGACCAGCTCGTGATGGGGTGGCTGGGACCGGCGAACCGGGATCCGCGGCAGTTCCCCGACCCCGGCGCCTTCGACCCGGGCCGCGACCCCAACCCGCATCTCGCCTTCGGCCGCGGCATCCACTTCTGCCTCGGCGCGCCGCTGGCCCGGCTGGAAGGACGGGTCGCGCTCGACATCCTGCTCGACCGCCTCGACCCCCTGCGCGCCGACGCTGACCAGCCCGTGGAGTTCATTCCCACCCCGACCATGACGGGAGTGCGCCGCCTCCCGCTGCTCTGGCCGCCGTCCTGACCGCCCCCCGCCGGCCTGGACGAGCCCTGTGCCCGCCCCGGCCGGCGGAGCGGTCAGGGCGTCGTACGGACCGGCAGGGAGGTCAGGGCCCGCTTCATCCCGGGCTGCCAGCCGATCTCCGAGGCGGGCACGCTCAGGGTGAGCCCGGGAAAGCGGTCCAGGAGGGTCGCGAGGGCGATCTGGGTCTCGCACCGGGCCAGCGCCGCGCCCAGGCAGTAGTGGATGCCGTGGCCGAAGGCGAGATGCGCGTTGTCGGCGCGGCGCAGGTCCAGCCGGCCGGGCTGGTCGAAGCGGCGCGGGTCGCGGTTGGCGGCCGCGTACACCACCTGCACCGCCTCCCCCTGCGGGATGGTCACGCCGCCGATCTCCACGGGCTCCAGCGTGTAACGCAGGACGGCGATCTCCGCGCTCCCCGTGAAGCGCAGGAACTCCTCGACGGCGTCGGCGATGTCACCGGGGTCGAGGCGGCGGGTGAGCAGGAGCCAGACGCTCTGGCTGATGAGGCCGACGGTGGTCTCGTGCCCGGCCATCAGGATGCTGATCGACATCGAGATCAGTTCCTCGTCGGCGAGCCGGTCGCCGTCGGCCTCCTGGGCCCTGATCAGCCCTGACAGCAGATCGTCGCCGGGATCCGCACGCTTGGCGTCGATCAGCCGGGACATGTGTCCGACCAGTCCCCTGGCGCCGGCCGCGACCTTCTCCAGGTCGGGAGCCGTGAGATCGGCGGCCCAGGAACGCCAGGTGCCGCGGTCCGCCGCCGGCACGCCGAGCAGCTCACAGATCACCTGGACGGGCAGGGGGTAGGCGAAGCGCTCGATGAGGTCGAACTCCTCGGGCAGGCCGGACACCAACGCGTCGACGATCTCCTGGATGCGCGGGCGCAGGCTCTCCACCCGGCGGGCGGTGAACTCCCGCGACACCAGCCGCCGCAGCCTGGTGTGGTCGGGCGGGTCGTTGACGCCCAGCGTGCGCAGCAGGTAGGGGGCGACGTCGCCGGGCAGCCCTGCGACGGCGGCCAGGTCGATCGTGGACTGCCGGGTGACGTCGCTGCTGAACCGCGGATCCGTGAGCACCGCGACGCTCTCGGGATAGCCGGTCACCAGCCAGACGGGGCTGCCGTCGATGTAGGTGCCCCGGCACACCGGCCCCTGCCTGGCCAGGTCGGCCAGGAACGCGTCTCTGTCGGGGGCGGTCAGCAAGCCGGCGATGTCGGTCATGGTCATGTCTCCTCGATGGCGAAATCGGTCATGGCGGCAGCGCTGTCACCGCGCCCGCCGCTCCTTCCTGACCGCCTCCCAGGCCGTCAGGGCGCGGTCGTCGGCGAACACGCCGTCGGTGAAGATCTCGATGCCGGCCCGCGAGTAGCGCAACGTGGCGTCCATGTCGTGCGGGTCCGGAAGGCCGAGCACCCGCGACAGGTGCTCGCCGAAGGCCAGCGGGGCGAGCAGCCAGGTCACGTAGATGGCGGCGCGGGCGCGCGGGTCCTGGCTCGGCCGTGCCCACCCCTCCGCCACGCCCTGTTCCAGCCACTGCTCGGTGGTCTCGACGATCTCGTCGTAGAGCGCCGCCGCCTCGGGGCTGCCGTCCAGGAACGCCCGGCCGAGATATCGCCGCACGGGGCCGGCGGCCTCCAGCATCGCCGCCAATCCCGCCGTGTCCCCCAGCGCCTCGACGCCGGGGCCGCCGCGCACGAGCGAGATCACGTACGCGTCGCACTCCCTGCGCAGGCCCTCCTTGCTGCCGAAGTGGTGCAGGACCAGGGCGTGGGAGACGCCGGCACGGGCGGCGACCGCACGCAGGCTCACCCCGCTGACGCCCTCGGCCCCGAACAGCTCCAGGGCGGCGTTCCTGATCCTGGCACGCGCTTTGAGATCGTCCGTATCTGACCGCATGCTCAGCATAGTAACCATATGGTCAGCTGACTGTACAACTGGTAAGCCATGGGGCGCTCAGCGCACGTGATCCACGGCATACCGTTACATCAAATGGATTTGATAGAGTCGGCGCGGTCAGCCGGCCACACCAGGGAAAGGACCGCGGCGGTGAGCGAGCACGTCACCGGAGGCTCCGGCGGGGCGGGGGCGTCCTGGCGCGCGGTCCGGGAGGTGGCGCTGCTCTTCCTCAAGCTGGGCACCATCGCCTTCGGCGGCCCGGCCGCGCACACCGCGATGATGCGCGACGAGCTGGTGCGCCGCCGCGGCTGGGTGAGCGACGAGCGCTTCGCCGACCTGATGGGCGCGACCAACCTGATCCCGGGGCCCAACTCCACCGAGCTGGCCATCCACCTGGGCCACGACCGTGCGCGCATGCGCGGTCTCGTCGCGGCCGGGGTCTGCTTCATCCTGCCTGCCGCGCTCATCGTCACCGCCCTGGCCTGGGCTTACGTCACCTACGGCAGCACGCCCGCGGCCGAGGGCCTCCTGTACGGCATCGTCCCGGCGGTGATCGCCATCATCGCCCACGCCCTGTTCGGCCTGTGGCGCACGGTGATCAAGACCGGGTGGCTGGGCGCCCTGGCCCTCGCCGCGCTGGCCGCCTACCTGGCGGGGATCAACGAGCTGCTGATCCTGGCGGCCGGGGCGCTGCTGGCCTCCGCCGTACGCCTGCCGCGCCGCCCGCCCCGCCGGCCGCCCCGCCGGCTGCCGCGCCGCCCGCCCGGCGGCCAGAACCGGCTGCCCGGCGTGCTCGCCGCACCGCTGCTCGCCTTCGGCGGATCTCCCCTCTTCCCCGACCCGACCGGAGGTCAGCTGACGCAGCTCTTCCTCACCATGCTGAAGATCGGCTCGGTGCTGTACGGCAGCGGCTACGTGCTGCTGGCCTTCCTGCGCGGCGATTTCGTCGAGCGGCTCGGCTGGCTCAGCTCGCAGCAGCTCGCCGACGCGGTCTCCATCGGCCAGGTCACCCCCGGGCCGGTGTTCACCACCGCCACCTTCGTGGGCTATGTCGTCGCCGGGCCGATCGGCGCGTTCGTGGCCACCGTGGCCATCTTCCTGCCGTCGTTCGTCTTCGTCGGCCTGCTCACCCGGCTCACCGGCTGGCTGCGCTCGAGCCGGTGGGCGTCCGCCCTGCTCGACGGGGTGAACGCCGCGGCGCTGGCGCTCATGGCCGGGGTCTCCTACCAGCTCGCCCGCACGGCCGTCGTCGACCCGCTGACCGCGGCCATAGCGGTGCTCAGCCTGGTGCTGCTCTGGACGACCAGGCTCAACAACGCGTGGTTGATCGCCGGCGGCGCGGCCGTCGGGCTGGCCCGCACGCTGCTCGGCTGAGTCCATCAAATGTTTTTGATGTATTCTGGCGGCATGGTGCCCACCGGCCGAACCGCCCCGGCGTTCGTGCGCATGGCCGCCCATCCCCTGCGGTGGAGCCTGCTGACCGCGCTGGCCACCGGCGACCACCGGGTCCGCGAGCTCGTCGAGCTGCTCGGCCACCCGCAGAACCTGATCTCCTACCATCTGCGGCTGCTGCGCGGCAGCGGGCTGGTCACCGCCCGCCGCAGCAGCTTCGACGCCCGCGACAGCTATTACCACCTCGACCTCGAGCGCTGCGCGCACGCGCTGGCCGAGGCGGGCGCCGCCCTCCATCCGGCGCTGCGCCTCGATCCCGCCCCGCCACCCGCCCCGTCATCCGCCCCGTCATCCGGCGACGTCCCGGGCCCTCCCCGGGTGCTGTTCGCGTGCACCGGCAACAGCGCCCGCTCGCCGATCGCCGCCGCGCTGCTGCGCCACCGCGGCGGCGGGCACGTGGAGGTGACCAGCGCCGGCAGCCACCCGAAACCGAGCGTGCATCCCAACGCCGTACGCGTCCTGCGCGAGCAGTACGGCGTCGACCTGACCGACCGGCGGACGCGCCATCTCGACACCGTGGCCCACCGCCGTTTCGATCATCTGATCAGCCTGTGCGACAAGGTCCGCGAGATGCATCCCGTGTTCGGCGGCCGGCCCCGGCCGGCGCACTGGAGCATCCCCGACCCGGCCGCGCCGGGCGACGACGACCAGGCGAGCTACCCCGCCTTCCTGCGCACGGCGGCGGAGATCGACACCCGCATCCGCTTCCTGCTGCCCGTTCTCACCCGCACCGCCGCCCCGGAGGTAACGTCATGACCACGCCACCCGCCGAACTCGCCGGCGTCCGCTACATCGTCGACGACGTGGCCGCCGCCGTGCGCTTCTACACCACCCACCTCGGCTTCACCCTGCGCGCCAACCCCGCGCCCGCCTTCGCCGACGTGGTCCGCGGCCAGCTGCGGCTGCTCCTGTCCGGGCCGGAGAGCTCCGGCGCCCGGGCCACGCCCGAGGGATCCGCCGCGCCGGGCCGCAACCGCATCCATCTCACCGTCCACGACCTCGACGCCGAGATCGACCGGTTGCGCGCCGCCGGGCTGTCCTTCCGCGGCGAGGTCGTCGCGGGGCCGGGCGGGCGCCAGATCCTGCTCGCCGACCCGGCCGGCAATCTCGTCGAGCTGTTCGAGCCCGCCGGGCGCTGAGCCGCGCTCATCTGCAGCGCCGGTGCACCTCGTCCACCCGTTCGGTGAGACCGGCCCTGTCGAGGTGTTCGAGCAGCGGCACGGCGACGCGGCGGGTGGTGCCGAGGGCGTGGCTGGCCTGGCTGACCGTGAACGGCTGCGGCAGCCGGCCCAGCAGTTCGGCCGCCCGGGCGTCGGCTCCCGGCAACAGCGCGACTCCTTCGCCCACGCGCAGCAGGCTCCCGGCCCGTTCGGCCGCGGCCAGTTCCCGCGGGCCCAGGCCCAGCTCCGCCAGCCGGCCCGCGTCCGGCGCGTGGAAGGGCCGCACCGCCAGGTCCCGTCTCAGCCGCTCGACCGCCCTGGCCACCCGCTCCGGCAGGCCCGCGGGCCCGGCCACGATCCGCCCTCCGGCGAGCGTGAGCGGCGGCCGTACCAGCGTGGCGACCAGCTGCCGGTCGGGCAGGCCCAGCTCGTGGCGGGCCGCCTCGATCGGCATGGCGGGATCGAGGGGATGGCCGGCCGCGTAGTGCCGCACCGCCTCCACGAGCCGCCGGCCCAGATCCCTCCAGTGTCCCGGATCGGCGTACCACTCCCCTGACGTTCCGGGAGTGCCCGGCGCGACACCCATGGCACGCAGGTCGGCGGCGCGCAGCAACCGGTGCAGGCGCAGCGCGTACGCCGTACCTGACGCGACGGCCTCCGGCAGTGCCGGCTGCAACGGGGCCGGCTGCAACGGGGCCGGCTGCAACGGGGCCGGCTCCGGCAACGCCGATTCCAGGAAGGCCGACTCCAGGAAGGCCGCGCGCTGCCTGGCGGCGCCCCTGCGGCCCAGGGCGGGCGGGCGCACGTCGAGGACTCTCGCCCCGGCGAGCACCCGCATCTCCGACCGGTCGCGTCCGGGATCACGCAGCAGCAGCACGTCGCCGAGGTGCAGCGGCACCGGCCGGGCCAGCCGCAGCCGTACGACGCGCCCGCCGAGCGGCCGCGCCTCGGCCGCCACCGCCGCCGACCCGATGTGGACCGTCAACCGCCGGGGCAACCCTGCGGCCTCGCGCCGCGGTCCTGCCACGTGGCCCCCGACGCTGGTGACGCGCACGTCCACCAGGTCGGTGGCCGTCCAGCCGCCCGGCGTGACGAGCGCGTGCCCACGCCCGGGCACGTCATGGCCGCGCAGGTTGACCGCCACCCTGGCGACCCCGGTCACCGTGTCCCGCGGCTCCTTGAGCGACTCGAGCCCCCTGACCCGCACCGGCTCGCCGGCCAGCAGCAGTTCGTCGCCCACCGAGACCGTTCCGGCGGGCAGCGTGCCGGTGATCACCGTTCCGCTGCCGGTCACGCTGAACGCCCGGTCGATCCAGAGCCGTACCGCTGCGGCCGGATCGGGCCGGGGCAGCCCGGTCACGAGCCGGTCCAGCGCCCGCCGCAGCTCGGGCAGCCCCTGGCCGGTGCGACCGCTCACGGCGACCGCCGCCACCTCGCCGAGGCCGGCCGTGTCCAGGCGGGCGAGGGCCTGGGCGACCACCGGGGCCGGATCGGCGAGGTCGGACCGGGTCACCACGAGCAGGCAGTGCCGTACGCCGAGAGCCTCCAGGGCCACCAGGTGCTCCTCCGACTGGGGCATCCAGCCCTCGTCGGCCGCCACCACGAACATGACGGCCGGCACGGGCCCGACCCCCGCGAGCATCGTGGCGAGGAACCGTTCGTGGCCTGGGACGTCCACGAACGCGAGCCGTCCGCCCGACGGGAGTTCCGTCCACGCGTAGCCGAGTTCGATGGTCAGGCCGCGCCGGCGTTCCTCGTCCAGCCGGTCGGGCTCCATGCCGGTGAGCGCGCGCACCAGGGTGGACTTGCCGTGGTCGACGTGCCCCGCGGTGGCCACGACGTGCATCAGTCCCGCACCTCCGCGGCCGCCAGCACCGCGCGCTCCACGTCGTCGTCGCGCTCGGGCGGGACGGTGCGCAGGTCCAGCAGCAGGCGAGCGTGCTCGATCCGCCCGACGACCGGCGGATCGCCCGTCCGCAGCGGTACGGCGAGCCGTTCGGGCAGGCCCACGGCGGCGCTCGGCAGCCTCACGCCGGGCGCGCCGCCACCTCCCACGGCGGCCGTGCTCGGCACGCTCGACGCGTCGACCCCGGCGCCCGCCAGCCGGCCCGCCAGGACCTCGGCGCGCCTGGCCAGCGCCGCCGGGGCGGCGTGCAGCGCCTCCCGGACCGGCGGTGCGGGACCGCGCAGCGTCGCCTCCAGCGCGGCGAGCGTGAGCTTGTCCACCCGCAGCGCGCGGGCGAGCGGGTGCCGGCGGCAACGTTCGACCAGGTCGCCGCGGCCCAGGAGGAGCCCCGCCTGCGGCCCGCCGAGCAGCTTGTCACCGCTGGCCGTCACCAGGTCGGCGCCCGACTCGATCATGGTGGTGGCGTCCGGTTCCGCGGGCAGCAGCGGCTCGCGGACCAGCAGGCCCGAGCCGATGTCCACGACGACGGGGACGCCCAGACCGGTCAGCTCCGGCACCTCGGCCGCGCCGGTGAAGCCCTCGATCCGGAAGTTCGACGGGTGGACCTTGAGCACGAACCCCGTCAGCGGCCCCACCGCGTCGGCGTAGTCGCGGGCGGAGGTGCGGTTGGTGGTGCCCACCTCGCGCAGCCGCGCCCCGGTGGAGGCGAGCAGGTCGGGGATGCGGAACCCGTCACCGATCTCCACCAGCTCGCCCCGGCTGATGAGGATCTCCCGCCCGGCGGCGAGCGCGGTGGCGACCAGGACGAGAGCGGCGGCGTTGTTGTTGACGACGTGCACGTCCGCCGCGGCGGGCACGGCCGCGGCGAGCGCCTCGACCGCGCCCCGTCCTCTCCGCGCCCTGGCGCCCGTCACCAGGTCGAACTCCACGTCGGCGGGCCCCGCGGCGGCGGTCATCGCCGCGACGGCCGCAGCCGACAGCGGCGCCCGGCCGAGGTTGGTGTGGATCAGCACGCCCGTGGCGTTGACGACCGGGCGCAGGCTCGCCGCGTGCGCCGGGAGCGCCGCCACCGCCGCGTCGGCCACGTCCCCCGGGCCGATCTCGCCCCGCCGCGCCCGATCCTGGGCAGCCGCCACCGCCGCCTTGACCACCGGCCTGCCGAGCCGCCCGCCCGCCTCCACCAGGCGCGGGTCGGCGAGCACGGCGTCGGTGCGCGGCACCAGCCTGCGACGGTCCATGTTCCCGAACATAAGCGGAGGCGGACGGGAATCGAACCCGCCAGGCCGAGGACCTCGACCTCGTCGGTTTTGAAGACCGCGGGGGCCACCAGGCGCCCAGACGCCTCCAGGGGAGAACCTACCCACCGCGGGGTAGGTGACCCGGCGGCACACGCGAACTGCAGTGAGGACAGCCATGACATCGGCGAACGTGGTGGAGGACGGCCCGGTCCGGCTGACGCGGTACGCGCACGGAGGCGGCTGCGCCTGCAAGATCCCGCCCGGCGAGCTGGAGGCCGTCGTCGCCGGTCTGAAAGCGCCGCGTCCCGGCTCGGCCGGCTCACCGGCCGGCGAGCTGATCGTGGGACTGGACGACGGGGACGACGCCGCCGTGGTGGGGATCGGCGGTGACCGGGCGGTCGTGGTCACCGCCGACTTCTTCACGCCCGTGGTGGACGACCCGTACGACTGGGGGCGCGTCGCGGCGGCCAACGCCCTGTCCGACGTGTACGCGGTCGGCGGGGAGCCCCTCGTCGCGGTGAACCTGCTCGGCTGGCCCCGCGATCGGCTGCCGCTCGACCTGGTGAAGGAGGTGCTGCGCGGCGGCCTGGACGTGGCGCGGGAGGCGGGCTGCCACGTCTCCGGCGGCCACAGCGTGGACGACCCGGAGCCGAAGTACGGCATGGCGGTCACCGGCCTGGCCGACCCGGCACGGCTGCTGCGCATCGACGCCGCCCGGCCCGGACTGCCGATCTCGCTGACCAAGCCGCTCGGCATCGGCGTGCTCAACACGCGGCACAAGGCGACGGGCGAGGTGTTCGCGCAGGCGGTGAAGACGATGACCACGCTGAACCGCGACGCGGCGCGGGCCGCGCTGGCCGCCGGGGTGGCGTGCGCCACGGACGTGACCGGATTCGGCCTGCTCGGGCACCTGTACAAGCTCTGCCGGGCGAGCGGCGTGACGGCGGTGGTGGACGTGGCGGCGGTGCCGTACCTGGAGGGCGCCCGGCAGGCGCTGCGCGACGGCTACGTGAGCGGCGGCACCCGCCGCAACCTCGACTGGGTACGGCCCCGGCTCGACCCCGGCGGCTTCGGCGAGGACGAGCTCCTGCTGCTGGCCGACGCCCAGACGTCGGGCGGCCTGCTGGTCGCCGGCGAGGTCCCGGGCGCGCCGGTCATCGGCGAGCTGGTCCCCCTGGACGGCCCTCACCTCCGCCTGCGCTGACGCCTCCGGCAGCGTGCCGTCCTCGACGAGCGCCGGCGGACGTGCGCGGGCGGCGACGCCGCGTCTCGTCCCTCACGAGAACCTGCCGCCAGGAGCCGTCGACGGGTGGGCGACGTCCCCCGCGACGGCCTCACCGTCAGGAGCCGGCATCGCCTGGGAGGTGTCCCGCGCGAGGGCCGTCGCCATCCGAGCCCCCGTCGTGCGGGAGGTGCCCGGCGCGAGGACCGTCGCCGACAGAGCCGCCGACAGAGCCGCCGACAGAGCCGCCCTCGTGCGGGAGGCGTCCGGCGTGCGGGCCGTCACCGTCAGGAGCGGGTGCCGAGGCCGCGTCGAGGCGTTGGCGTTGGGGGACGACGGTGTACTTCGGGTCGGCGGCCGAGGCGCGGCCCGCTTCCAGGATGCCGAAGCGGGTGCACAGGGAGCCTGCCGTGAGGGCGGCCCCGGCCAGGGCGGTGAGGGCGCGGCTGCGCCCTGCGACCACCGCGAGCAGCCCGCCGCCCACCGTCAGGGCACGCGCCGCACGCATGAGCCGGCCGGCCCGGCCCGTCCGGTACGGCTCCCCGACGAACCCGAGCCGCCGTTCCATCACCGCGCCCGCCACCGTCTCCGTGGCCGCTCCGAGCGCGGCCACGGCACGGGCCGGGCCGGCCTGGGCCCGGGGCGTGCCGAGCATGGCGACCGCGCCCGCCGCGGCCATGGCGCTGCCCGCGAACAGGAACGGCAGCTCCCGGTACGCCTCGTGCCAGGCGGGTACGGCGGTGTCGGCGACCAGGACGGCGGTGTAGGTGGCGGTCAGCGGCCCGGTCACCCCGGTGGCCAGCAGCGCCGCGTCGCCGGCGGCCGGCAGGACGCCGGGCAGGACTCCCGGCACTGCGCCGGGCAGGACTCCGGGCAGAGCGACCGCCGACAGCCCGCCCTGGGCGGCGAGGATCCACGAGCCGACGCTCATCGGGGAGGTGGGCTTGAAGATCCGCAACATGTTGAGGAACCGTTCCGGCCTGCCCAGCTCGGCGGCGAGCAGGGCGGCTCCGAGGGACGCCCCGGCGGCCGCCGCGATGCGGGCGGTGCGGTCCAGGCGGGTGCGGCCGGTCAGCCGGGCCATGACGGCGATGGTGGACGAGGCTCCCGACATCCCTCCCAGATAGAGATATGTCGGCATATGGGGCTCGTGCCAGACGGGCGGCTTGAGCACCGGGCGTCCGTAGTAGGACCGGAACTCCGCCTCCGGCACCACCTCCCGCTCCCGCGTCACCGCCGCTCCCCCCTGCGCGCCGGCCCGAGGAAGGCGAGGGCCACGGCGCCCGCCGCCGACAGCGCGGCCGCGCCCGCCCAGCGCCACATGGCCGGCAGGTCACGGGTGGTCACCACGGGATCCGGCGGCAGGCCGTACACCTCGGGCTCGTCCAGCAGCAGGAAGAACGCCCCCGCGCCGCCCACGCCGTCGCCGGGGCTCTCGCCGTACAGGCGGGCCTCCTCGTGGCCGTCGTCGCGCAGCCGGGTCACCCGTTCCTCGGCGCGCTCCCGCAACTCGTCGAGCGGCCCGAACTGGATCGAGTCGGTGGGGCACGCCTTGGCGCAGGCCGGTTCGAGGCCGCCGAGCTGGCGGTCGTAGCACATCGTGCACTTCCAGGCCCGCCCGTCGTCCTCCCGCCGGTCGATCACGCCGTACGGGCAGGCGGGCACGCAGTAGCCGCACCCGTTGCAGATGTCGGCCTGCACCACCACCGTGTCGAACTCGGTCCTGAACAGCGCCCCGGTCGGGCAGACGTCCAGGCAGGCGGCGTGCGTGCAGTGCTTGCACACGTCGGAGGACATCAGCCACCGGTCCACGCCCTCCTCGTCGCCGGCGCGCACCGGCCGTGACTGCTCGATGAAGGCGACGTGCCGCCAGGTGTTCGCCCCCAGCATGCCGGTGTTGTCGTAGGAGGTCGCCTCGAAGACGAAGCCGTCGTCGGGGATCTGGTTCCACTCCTTGCAGGCGACCTCGCACGCCTTGCACCCGATGCAGACGCTCGTGTCGGTGAAGAACCCCATCCGCTCAGCCATGGCGGTACCTCTCCAGCAGATCCAGCGCCGCCGGGCCCCTCGGCCGGCGGCCCGGCCGCACGTCACAGGTCATGGCCTTGCCCTCCTGGATGTAGACGTTCGGGTCGAGCACCAGCGGCATCAGGTCGTTGGCGACGTCACCGGTGACCAGGCCGCGTCCGCCCCACCCCCAGTGGTACGGCAGCCCGACCTGGTGCACGATCCCGCCCCCGACGCGCAGCGGCCGCATCCGCCCGGTGACCAGCACCCTGGCCTCCACCACGGCGCGGCTGGTCACGATCGTGGCCCAGCCGCCGTTGACCAGTCCCACCTCAGCGGCGAGCTGCGGGGACACCTCGCAGAACAGCTCGGGCTGCAACTCGGCGAGGTAGGCCAGCGGCCGGCTCATGGCGCCCGCGGTGTGGTGCTCGGTCAGCCGGTACGTCGTCAGCACGTACGGGAACCGTCCGTCCGGCACGTTGTACGGGCTCTCGGGCCGGTGGTAGGTGCGGCGGGCCGGGTTGGCCTGCTGGGTGTAGAGCGGGTTGGCGACCGGCGACTCGTGGGGTTCGTAGTGGGCGGGCAGCGGGCCGTCGACGAGTCCGGACGGCACGTACAGCCAGCCCTTGCCGTCGGACTGCATGATGAACGGGTCGGTCCCGGCGAGCGCGTCCTGGGCGCGGGCGCCTTCGGGCGGCACGTAGCCGGGCGGCTTGCCGATCTCGCAGTCGGGCACGTCGTCCCCGGTCCACTCGCCGCGCTCGGCGTCCCACCACACGTACGCCTTGCGCTCGCTCCACGGGCGGCCCTCGGGGTCGGCGGAGGCCCGGTTGTAGAGGATGCGCCGGTTGGCCGGCCAGGCCCAGCCCCATTCGGGCGCCACGGCGCTCTGCTCCCGGCCGGGGCGGCGGCGGGCGGCCTGGTTGACCTCGTCGGCGTACACGCCGCAGTAGATCCAGCAGCCGCAGCGCGTGGAGCCGTCGGGCTGGAGCTGGGTGGAGGTCGACAGGGCGCGCCCGTCGGGGCCGACCCCGTTGATCTCGCGGAGCACGGCCTCGGCCGAGGGCTCGCGGTGCACGCCGTGCTCCGGGTAGTCCCAGGTCAGCTCGCGTACCGGCCGGTCGATCTCGTCGCCGGTCATCCGCTGTCTGAGGAGCTTGCCGAGGTGGTGGTAGAACCACAGCTCGCTGCGGCAGTCGCCGGGCGGGTCGAGCGCCTTCTCCCGCCACTGGAGCAGCCGCTGGGTGTTGGTGAACGTGCCCTCCTTCTCCACGTGGCTCGCGGCGGGCAGGAAGAACACCTCGGTCCCGATGTCCTCGGTGCGCAGCTCGCCCGTCTCCAGCTCCGGGCCGTCCAGCCAGAACGTGGCGGTCTCCACCAGGGTCAGGTCCCGGACGACGAGCCAGTCGAGGTTGGCCAGGCCGAGGCGCTGGGCCCGGCCGCCGGAGGAGCCGACGGCGGGGTTCTCCCCGACCACGAAATAGCCTTTCACCGTGCCGTCGATCTGGCCCATCACGGTGGTGTAGTGGCCGTGGTCGCCGGTCATGCGCGGCAGGTGGCCGAAGCAGAAGTCGTTCTCCTCGGTGGCGGCCTCGCCCCACCACGCCTTGAGCAGGCTCACCAGGTAGGAGCGCCGGTTGCCCCAGAAGCCCGTCGTGCCGCCCTCCACCTCCAGGTAGTGGTCGAGGCCGCCGTGCCGCCCGGCGTGCGGCATGTCCAGGTAGCCGGGCAGGATGTTGAACAACGTCGGAATGTCGGTCGAGCCCTGGATGCTGGCGTGGCCGCGCAGCGCCAGGATGCCGCCGCCGGGCCGTCCCATGTTGCCGAGGAGGAGCTGCAGGATCGAGGCGGTGCGGATGTACTGCGCGCCGACGGTGTGCTGGGTCCAGCCGACCGAGTAGACCCAGGCGGTGGTGCGCTCGCGGCCGGAGTTGGCGGTCACCGCCTCGGCCAGCTCGGCGAAACCGTCGCGCGGGATGCCGCACAGCCGCTCGACCAGCTCCGGGGTGTAGCGGGCGAAATGCCGTTTCACGATCTGGTAGACGCAGCGCGGGTGGCTGAGCGTCGGGTCGGTGTGCGGGCTGGGGTGCGCGCCGGGCCCGCCCGCGCCGTAGGCGTCCGCGCCGGCCGCCTCCGCGTCCTCGGGCCCGCCCTCCGCCTGAGCGGCCGGGGGCTGCTCGCCCGCGGGCTCGTACGCCCAGCTCCTCGGGTCGTACGTGGCCGTCTCCTGATTCCAGCCGGAGAACAGGCCGTCGAGGTCCTCGGTGTCACGGAAGTCCTCGGACACGATCGTGGCGGCGTTGGTGTAGGCCAGCACGTACTCGCGGAAGTCCAGCTCGTTCTCCAGCACGTGGTTGATCAGCGCGCCGAGCAGCACGATGTCGCTGCCCGCGCGGATCGGCAGGTGCCGGTCGGCCAGCGCGCTCGTACGGGTGAAGCGCGGGTCGACGTGGTAGACCCTGGCCCCGCGGGCCTTCGCCTCCATCACCCACTGGAAACCGACGGGGTGGCATTCGGCCATGTTGGAGCCCTGGATGACGATGCAGTCCGCGCCTGCCAGGTCCTGCTGGAAGGTGGTCGCGCCGCCACGCCCGAAGCTGGTCCCCAGACCGGGGACGGTGGAGGAGTGTCAAATGCGGGCCTGGTTCTCGACCTGGATGGCTCCGAGGGCGGTGTAGAGCTTCTTCATGAGGTAGTTCTCTTCGTCGTCGAGCGTCGCCCCGCCCAGGCTGGCGATGCCCAGCGTGCGGCGCACGACCTTGCCCTCGTGGCTCTCCTCCCAGGTCTCCCGCCGGGTGCGCGCCACCCGGTCGGCGATCATCTCCATCGCGGTGTCCAGGTCGAGGCGCTCCCAGGCGGTGCCGTGCGGCCTGCGGTAGAGCACCTCGGTCTGGCGGCCGGGATGGGTGACGAGCTGCTTGCTGGCCGAGCCCTTGGGGCACAGCCGGCCACGGGAGACGGGCGAGTCGGGATCTCCCTCGATCTGGGTGACCGCACCGTCCTTGACGTAGACGAGCTGGCCGCACCCGACGGCGCAGTAGGGGCAGATCGAGCGGGCGACCGTGCCGGCGTCCTCGGTGCGGGGGCGCAGGGCGTCGGTGCGGGCCGAGCGTGCCGCGTCGCTCCTGCCGTCCTCGCCGGCGAGCTGGCGCATCACCGGCCACCGGGCCAGCCATCCCCTTCCTGGCATGATGCGGCTTCTGCCCGTTTTCGCGTGGCCCATTCGGGCGGCTCAGTCAAATTCAGGGCACGTGACGGCCCGTTCGGCCGAGGGGAGATCGGCCGAACGGCCGATGCCGGGCCGGGGCGGCCCGCGAAGAATGCTCCCCCGTGAACTTCCTGCGCATGCTCATCGCCGTCACGTCCGCCTCGGCGATCGGCCTGGTCGGCGGGGCCTCCGCCGACGCCGGCGCCCGCCCCTCCCCCGCTGCTCCCGGCGGCCTGTCGTGGAGGGCGTGCCCCGACCGGCCGGGCGCCGAGTGCGGCGTCATCAAGGTGCCGCTCGACTGGAGCGCCCCCGAGGGGGCGACGATCGACCTGGCCGTCGTACGCCGAAAGGCCACCGGCCCCGGCTCCCGGGTCGGCACCCTGTTCTACAACCCCGGTGGCCCGGGCGTGCCGGCCGCGCTTCTCGTGCGCGACCACGCGTCCGGCACCTTCTCCGACGAGTTGCGCCGCCGCTTCGACATCGTCGGCATCGACCCGCGGGGCGTGGGCGCGAGCACGCCCGCGGTGCGGTGCGGACTGCCCGTCCACGACCCCGCGATCAGCCAGTTCCCGAAGAGCCGGACCGGCTACGAGCGCCTCGTCGCGTCCAGCAGGGCCGTCGGCCGCAGTTGTGCCCGGGGCACCGGCCCTCTGCTCGGCCACCTCGGCACCGCCGACGTCGCTCGCGACTTCGACGCGGTACGGGCCGCGCTCGGCGTGGCGAAGGTGAGCTTCTTCGGCAAGTCGTACGGCAGCATGCTCGGCGCGCGGTACGCCCGGATGTTCCCCGATCGGGTGCGCACGATGGCGCTGGACGGCGCGGTCGACCAGGGCATCCCCACGTCCAGGCTGGTCGTCGACGCGGCCGGGGCGGTGGAGGACTCCTTCGGCCGCTTCACCGCCTGGTGCGCGGGCACCGCGACGTGCGCCCTGCACGGCCGCGATGCCGGCACGGTGTGGGACAGCCTGGTCGCCAGGGCCGAGCGCGAACCGATCGGGGTGCGCGGCGGCCGGCCGTTGACCGCCGGCGAACTGCGCTACACCGCCTACGCGTTCCTCACCGGCATCCCGGAGTTCGCCGGAGGGCTGGCCACCGCGATCGCGCAGGCCGAGCGGGGGGACGCCCAGCTCTTCGCGTCCATGCGGGCCCAGGCGCTGGACGACCCGGTGAGCACGGCCGCCTACCGCTCGATCCTCTGCACGGACGTCGACCCCCGCATCCGCGGCTACCGTGACGTGCGCGACCGGATGCGGCGGGTCGCCAAGGCGGCCCCCCACATGCGCGGCACGTCGGAGTTCTGGGACATGACCGTGAGCTGCGCGGGCTGGCCGGTGGCCCCGGCCCGCGCACCGCACGCGCGGCCGATCAAGGGGCTGCCGCCCGTCCTGGTGGTCGGCAACACCCACGACCCCGCCACCCCGCTCCGCTGGGCGCGCAGCCTCTCCGCCCGCATCCGGGGCTCCGGCCTGCTGACCTACGACGGCGACGGCCACACCGCCTACCGAAGGTCCGCCTGCGCGACCCGGCACGTCGACGCCTACCTCGTGACGGGAAGGCTGCCCGCCGCCGGGACCGTGTGCCGGGCGCGGCCCGGCGCCCACAAGAACGGGACTTCGGGGCGCTCCACGACGTCGAAGAGCTGATCGGGCGCGGCGCTCAGCCCCGTCACGGATCTCGCGGCGCAGCGCGGGCATGAGCGGCACGTGCGGCCGAGTTCGGCGGCCCCGATGTCCTGCACCTCATCGATGCCGAGGAGCCCCACGCCGGCCCCGGTCAAGTACGCATCGCCGTGCGCGCGGCGGGCGTGAACCCGCACGACTGGAGGGTCCGTGAGGGCGCTGTGGCAGAAGGCGTGATCCGCGAGCTCGTCGAGCTGACCGGGGACCCGCAGAAGGTGATCTCCATCGCCGATCTCGCCGCGCCGGAGTTCGGTGTCCGCTTCTCCGGCGTGGCCGGGAGCATGCCGGAGGCGCTCGCCGAGGCTGCCGGCCTCATCTCGCGGGGCAGGCTCCACATCCCGGTCGAGAAGTCGTACACCCTGGCCGAGGCCCTCCAGGCGTGCATCGACAGCCAAGCCGGTCACACCCGCGGGCGCCGGGTCATGATCGTTTGAGCCGTTTCCCCGGCACGGCTCTCGATGGCGTCCGGTCCGGCCGGAGCTCATGCTGGGGTTCGCCCGGAGGGCTCCGGCCCGGCGGAGGGCTGGATGCTCAGCTGTTCGGCCCGGGAGAGCTCGGCGGCGGCGTCCGGGACCAGCCCGAGGCTGACGGTCTGGCGGCTGACCAGCCCGGCCAGCGCCCAGTCGGCGGCGACCCGCAGCCGGGTGCCGGCGGCGGGCAGGGCGAACAGGTGGTACGCGCCGGTGATCGCCGCCGCCGCCCGGCCCGTCACCCGCAGGCCGAACGGCGCGGCGACGGCCTGCCCGCCGCCCAGATCGGCCACGGCGCCCAGGTCGCGGTGCCGGTACGGCCTGGCCCGCCCATGACCGAGACCGGCGGCGACGTTGCGGGCGGCGGCGTGGCCCTGCCGCATCGCGTGCTGGGCGGTCTGCGGGCACACCGACCCCGGGCGGGTCAGGTCGGGCACCGCCGCCGCGTCCCCGAGGGCGACGACGTCGGGCCGTCCGGGTACGGCCAGGTCGGCGCCCACCACGATCCGGCCCTTCTCCGTCGGCAGCCCGAGCTCGCCCACCAGGGGGCAGGCGGCGACGCCCGCCGTCCACACCAGCAGCCGGCACGCCACCGTGGTGCCGTCGTTCAGGTGGACCGTGTCGGCGGTCAGCCGGTCGACGGCGGCGCCGAGCCGTACCTCGACGTCCCGGGCACGCAGGATGGCCAGCGCGCGCTCGGACAGCCCGGGGTCCAGGTGCGAGAGGACCCGGTGGCCGGGGTCGACCATGATCCAGCGGATGTGCTCGGCCCGCAGCCGGGGGTAGGCGGCCAGCGCCGAGCGCACGAACATCCGCATCTGCGCGACGTACTCCGTGCCCGCCAGCCCCGCACCGACCACCACGAAGGTGGTGTACGCCGCGCGCTCGGCCCCGTCGCGCAGCCCGTCGGCCAGTTCGAGCTGCGCCAGCACCCGCTCGCGCAGGTAGACCGCCTCGATGATGGTCTTGAAGCCGTGCGCGTGCTCCGTCAGGCCGGGGATGTCGAACGCGCGGGTGACGCTGCCGGGGGCGAGCACGAGCCGGTCCCAGCCGATGCCGCTGACGTTCCCGTCGCGGTCGCGCACCGTCACCGTGCGCGCGTCCAGGTCGATCCCGATCGCCTCCCCCGGCTTGAGCCGGGTGCGCCGCAGCCCTCGCAGCGGGACCGCCGCGTCCGCCGGGTTGATGACACCGGCCGCGACCTGGGGAAGCAGCGGGGTGTAGAGGTGGTAGTCGGAAGGGTTGACGAGGACGAGCTCCGCGGCGCCCCGAGGCAGCCTCCGTTCCAGGCCCCGCAGGCAGGAGAACCCGCCGAACCCCGCACCCACGACCACGACCCTCGGCTTCGCCATCTCCACCCCCGTGCCATGCCATCTGGCCGGGCGGAGACGCTTTCAACCCTCCTTTCCCCGATCAGGGCCGTCCGTTGCCCCTTTCGGTAAGGGTCAGGGCAGCGGCAGCAGGCCCTCGTGGCGGATCTGCCAGGAGGCGGGGAACCCGGGGGCGGGCGGGCCGCCGTCCCAGCCCCTGGCCATGAGGGCGACCGCCGCCAGCAGGCCGCCGTTGCCCGGCAGGTAGACGGGCAGGGACGCGGTCTGCCGGTTGTGGCCGTTCGGCAGGCAGGCGTTCTTGGCCACGGGCATCAGCAGGGCGTCCACGGCCGTCTCCGGCTCGCCGAGCCGCGTCGCGGTCATGGCGATGGCCGGGTAGTCCCAGCCCCAGGTGCTCTCCCAGTCCCACGTGGCGAGCACGTCGCGCAGCGTCGCGCGCATGATCTCCGGGTCGATGAGCCGGGTGGGCGGGACGAAGCCCAGGGCGTACAGCATCGACGGGTGGTCGTCCCGCACGGTGTACGGCGGGGCGTCCATCGCGGCGTACACCCCGTCGCGCACCAGCGGGCGGGCCATGCCGGCGGCGACCTGCGCCCACACCGGCTCGGGCGGCAGGCCCAGCAGCCGCCGCCAGCGCTGGGCCACCTCCAGCGCCCACGACCAGTACGCGAGCTCGAACGTCGGGTTGGCGGCGCTCGCCCGCACGTCCGCGTACGACTCCTGGGCCGGCACCAGCGGCGGCCCCAGCCCGTGCCCGCCCGGGCCCCTGGTCGCGAAGGCGGCCATGAACGCGGCCGTGTCGAGCACGACGCCGGCGTACTCGGCCAGCGCCCGAGGGCCGGTCGCGCGGCGCACCAGCTCGGCCAGGAAGATCGGATGCGGCTGCTGCCAGAGCAGGAACGGCCCGATCGGGCTAGGGCTCTCCCGCCCGTCGGGGCCGACCTGCTTGGGCCAGCGCGCCCCCGGGCAACCCTGCGCCCTGGCCGTCTCGCGGGCCCGCGGCAGGATGGAGGCGTACCAGCCGAGGCTGCGTTCGAGCAGCTCCGCCCGCCCCCACAGGGGGAAGTGCGCCGCGTGCCACCAGTGCATCTCCAGGTGGAAGCGGCCGCGCCAGCTGTTGGCCATCAGCCCGGTCTCCGCCGGAGGGGTGGAGCCGGCGCAGTGGATCGCGGTGAGGTACTGCGAGAGCACGACGCGGCGTTCGAGCTCGGGAGCCCGCGCGTCGCCGGCGCCCGACAGGTCCACCGCGCCGCCCGTGCTCCAGAAGCGCGCCCAGTGGCGGCCGGACGCGGCGGCGACCTCGCCGAAGCCGGGGAGCTCGCCGCCGGCGGCGGGCGCGAAGGCGACCACCAGCTCCGCGGCCGGCTCGGTGAAGGTGAGCAGCACCTCGTGCGGCCCGTCCTGCGCGGCCCGTCCGCCGCCGGTCATGGCCACCGCCACGCCGTACGCGGTGCCGTCGAGCGCCCGCTCCACCGTGCATCCGCCCGGAGCGGGCCGCACCTTCGAGGAGTGCGCGCCGGGACGCGACCAGTCGGCCGCGTTCCCCCACGCCTGCGACCCGTACGGGAACGCCAGCCGCACCGCGAGACCGCCCGCCAGCAGCGGCGACTCGACCCGCACGGCGAGCACGTCGCGCTCGGGATGGCAGGCTGTGGTGACCCGGACCGGCGCGCCGCGCAGCAGGTAGCGGCTGGTGATCACGCCGGTCCACAGGTCGAGCCGCTGGTGGATCCCGGTGAGGTCGCCGGGGGTCAGCGGCGGGCCGGCGGTCGCGGCGAACCCGATCCGGCCGAGGTCCAGCCGGTGCGGGTTGGCCCGCAACCATGCCTCGGCGGCCGAGGCGGGCGACTCGCCCGAGCCGCTCAGATCGCCTGCCATGTCCACGTACGGCACCGGCCCGCGTGGCGTGTCGTACATGCGGGTCGTCTCTCCCGGCTCGTACGCGCCGGGAACGCTGTGCCAGCCCCACGCGGACATGGTGGCCAGCAGCGTCCCCGGCCAGGCGGCGGTGCGGTCCTCGACCGGGTGGGCGTCCGAAAAGGTCTGCAACCCGGTGACGTCGACCGTGCAGCAGAACTCCCCGTTGCCCACCGACAGCGGCGACTCCGGCACGATCCGCGTCACCTCGACCGCGTGCCGGCCGACGAGCGCGCGGCGGTCGATCCCGGCCCCGGTCACTGCTGGATCGCCGTCCCGACCTGCTGGATGAAGTCGGCGGCCGCCTCGGCCGGCTTCTGCCGGTCGAACAGCACCTCGGCGTTGACCCGGTCGAGGATCTTGGGCGTGTCGGTGGAGCCCGCGGGCCCGATCACCAGCGGCGGTCCTGCCTTGGGCGTCAGGTCGTCGATGAACTCGGCCTGGGCCTTCTCCTCCTCGCCGAGCACGCTCGCGATGGCCTGCCGTACGTCGGAGTTGGCCGGGATGCCGCGGTCGGCGAGGATGATCTTTCCGGCGTCGGGGCCGTTCACCAGGAAGTCCACGAACCTGGCCGCTTCCTCCGGGTGCTCGCTCCTGGCGTTGATGCTGTAGATCTGCGACGCCTGGAGCCACATGCCCGGCTGCGTGGCGCCGGTCTCGCCGGGCACCCGGATGAGCTTCAGCGGCTTGCCCGCGGCCTTGGTCAGCGAGGTGAGCTGGTTGCTCCAGTCGAACTGCATCGCGGCCAGGCCGCGGCCCATCAGCGACTGCTCGGGGGCGGGCTGGGTGATGAGCTCGGCCGTCTGCGAGGCGGGCGGGGTCGCCCCGGCGTCGCGGAGTTCGAGGGTCATCGTCCACCAGCCGGCCAGCGTCGCGGCGCTGATGCCGACCTTGCCGTCGGCGGTGTAGAGGGCCTCGCCGCGCTGGCGCGAGTAGACGTCCAGCATGTCGGTCCTGGTGGGGTCGGCCAGCGCGAACGTGCCCTTGGGCAGCTTGCCGGCCAGTTCTCTGGCGATGCGCCTGAAGTCGTCCCAGGTCCAGGTGTCGCCGTCGGGCACCTCCACGCCCGCCTTCTCGAACACGGCGGGGTTGATCACGGTGGCGATCGTGTTGACCCCGGAGGGCACGCCGTACTGGATGCCGCCGAACTTGCCGTTGTCCAGCGCCGCGGCGCCGATCTTGTCGGTCTTGAGGGTCACTTTGGACAGGTCGAGCAGGGCGCCGCGGTCGCCGTACTCGCGCGGGTAGGCGCCGCCGAGGGTGATGACGTCGGGCGCGCGCCCGGCGGCCACCTCGGTGGCCAGCCGGTCGAAGTAGGAGTTGAAGTCGGTGTAGGAGCCCTTGACCGTGATGCCGGGGTTCTTGGCCTGGAACGCGTCGATGACCTTCTGGGTGGCATCGGCGCGGTCGTTGTTGCCCCACCAGCCGAAGCGCAGCTCGACGGTGCCGTCGCCGCTCTCCGGCGACCCGCCGCCGCAGGCGGAGACCGCCAGCATGACGCCGGCCAGGCAGAGCGCCGCGAGCCTTCTGGACCTTCGTGACATCGGTCCTTTCCTTTCTGCTGATATAGAACGTTTTAATCGCCCGTGCGGTGACGCCCGCGTGACCTGCCGTGCCGGGATCACTTGAAGCCCGTGGTCGCGATGCCCTGGGTCAGGTAACGCTGACCGGCGAGGAAGAAGCCGAAGATGGGCATCAGCCCGACGATGGACATGGCGAACAGCTCACCCCAGGCCGTCTCACCCTGGCCGTCCATGAACGACCGCAGCGCCACCGGCATCGTCCACAGCTCGGGATCGGTCAGGAAGATGAGCTGGCTGAAGAAGTCGTTCCAGGTCCAGATGAACGTGAACAGCGCCGAGGTCGCCAGCGCGGGAACCGACAGCGGGATGATGATCCGCCAGTAGATCCTGATGTGGCCGCAGCCGTCGATGCGGGCCGCCTCGTCGAGCTCGCTGGGCAGGCCGCGGATGAACTGCACCATCAGGAAGATGAAGAACGCGTCGTGCGCCAGGAACTTCGGCACCACCAGCGGCAGGTTGGTGTTGATCCAGTCGAGCTGGGAGAACAGCACGTACTGCGGGACGATGAGCACGTGGATGGGCAACATCAGCGTGGCCAGCATCGCGGCGAAGAAGAGGTTGCGGCCCCGGAACCTCAGCCGGGCGAACGCGTAGGCCGCCAGCGAGCACGACAGCAGGTTGCCGGCCACCGCGAGGATCGCGATCACCGCGGAGTTCCACAGGTAGAAGTGGAACGGGTGGCTCAGCGCCCCCCAGCCCTCGACGTAGTTGCCCAGGTCGAGCTCGGTCGGCCAGATCGAGGGGTCACGGAAGATCGTCTCGGTGGGCTTGACGGAGCTGGACACCATCCACAACAGCGGATAGAGCATCACCAGCCCGAAGCCGATGAGCAGCACGTGCCTCGGCAGCCGCCACGACCGGCGGCGGCGCGATGGCCTCAGCTCAGTTGCCATAGAACACCCACCGCTTGGCGAAGAGGAAGTTGAGCCCGGTCAGGACGGCGATGATGGCCAGCAGCACCCACGCCATCGCGGAGGCGTAGCCCATGTCGAAGGAGCCGAAGCCGCGCTCGTAGAGGTAGAGCGTGTAGAGCAGGGTGGCGTCGGACGGGCCGCCGCGACCCCCGCTGATCACGAACGCCTGGGTGAAGCTCTGGAAGGCGCCGATCAGCTGCAGCACGAGGTTGAAGAAGATGATCGGCGTCAGCAGCGGGAGCGTGATGCGGAAGAACCTCGACACCGGGCCCGCGCCGTCGACCTCCGCCGCCTCGTAGTAGGAGTGCGGGATCTGGCGCAGCCCGGCCAGGAAGATCACCATCGGCGCGCCGAACGTCCACGCGTTGAGCACGATGAGCGTGCCCAGGGCGAAGTCGGGGTGGGCGACCCAGCTGACGCCCTCGATGCCGGCCATCGCGAGCACCTGGTTGACCAGGCCCTCCTTGCCGAAGATCTGCCGCCACAGGATCGCGACGGACACGCTGCCCGCGAGCAGCGACGGCAGGTAGTAGACCGAGCGGTAGAAGCTCAGCCCGCGCACACCCCGGTTGAGCAGCAGCGCCAGCGCCAGCGCCAGGACCAGCTGGACGGGAACCGACACGAACACGTAGAGGAACGTGACCCCGAGCGACTTGTGCAGCCGCGGATCGGCCAGCATCTGCCGGTAGTTGTCCAGCCCCAGCCATTCGGGCGGCTTGAGCAGGGTGTATTCGGTGAACGACAGGTAGAGGGAGGCCAGGATCGGCCCCACGGTGAACAGCGCCATGCCGATGAGCCACGGCGTCAGGAAGAGATAGCCGATGCGGTCGCGCGCGGGGCCGCTCGGCGAGGACCGCCGTCGCCGCCGCCTCACCCTCGCGAGAGGGGGCTCTCGCTCGGGCGGGGCGACGGCCGGGGTCGAACGGTTGCTCATAGACCACCCCTTGCCGATCGCGCGGGGGATGCGCGTGTCAGGGCGACCGGGGCCAAGGTGCCGTCCGGCCAGTGAGTAACCAGTTTCTAACAGAGCCGTCAGAGGGTGTCAACGCCTGTCGAGCGAAGCACTGAGCTGCGGCGATGCCGGGCTATTTTTTCCTTCCGACTCCTGCGGCAACCGGTTGCAGGCAGATTGAGAAACCGGTATCTTGCGAGCGCGCCCGGCCGCGGGCGCGCTCGTCACGGCTCGGCGATTTAATGCATGCAGGCGGAACGGCCGGAGCGTGCAGGGGGAGCGGATGAGGGCAGGAACCGGAGAGCGTGCGGAGGACCGGGAGGAGCCGGCCTCCCAGCCGGGATCGGCCGGGAGGCGGGGGCCACGGCCGGCGGGCGCGCCGACCATCAGCCGGGTCGCCGAGGCCGCCGGCGTCTCCCGCGCCACCGTGTCGCGGGTGATGAACGGCTCCACCACCGTCAAGCCGGAGCTCGCCGCCCGCGTGCGCGCGGCCGCGCAGGCGCTCGACTACGAGCCGAGCGTGGCCGCCCGCAGCCTCGCGCTCGGCCGCACGGGCACGATCTCCCTGGTGGTCCCCGACCTGGCCAACCCGCTGTTCCAGGGCGTGCTGCGCGGGCTCAGCCAGGCCGCGGGCAAGGCAGGGCGCCAGCTGCTGGTGGCCGAGTCCAACGAGGACATCGAGGAGGAGACGATCCTGGCGATCGAGGCGCGGCGCAACTCCGACGGGCTCGTGCTCGCCTCGCCCCGCGCCCCCGACGAGCGGCTGCGCGAGCTCAGCGACCGCCTGGCGCCCTTCGTGCTCGTCTACCGCGACGTCCCCGGCCTGGCCGCCCCGTCGCTGTCGGTCGACAACGTCGCGGGCATCGACGACCTGATCTCCCACCTCACCGGCCTCGGCCACCGCCACCTGGCCTACCTGAGCGGTCCCGAGGCCAGCTCCTCGCACGTGCTGCGGCTCGCCGCGCTGCGTGCGGCGGCGGCCGGCAACCCGGGGTTCACGCTGACGGAGGTGCCGTGCGGCTCGATGTTCGACGACGGCCACGCCGCGGCCGGCCCGGTGCTGGAGTGCGGCGCGAGCGCGGTGGTGGCGTTCAACGACATGGTGGCCTCCGGGGCGCTGACCGGCCTGCACGAGCTGGGCGTGCGGGTGCCCGGCGACGTGTCCGTCACCGGGTTCGACGACATCCCGTTCGCCCGCTACACCACTCCCCCGCTGACCACGGTGTCGATCCCCAAGAACGAGCTGGGCCGGCAGGCGTGGGACCGGCTGTGGGCGCTGATGAACGGCGAGAGCGGCGGCTACAACGTGCGCTTCCAGCCCCGGCTGCTCATCCGCGACAGCACGGGACCGGCGCCCACCTAGTCGCTCGGTGGTCCGCAGAGGGTCGCCGGAAGCGGCGGGAGGGCGCCGAGTCTTCGAGAGTAGACCGATTGCCAAGTGGTGGCGGCTCAGCACCATTGAAGCTCATGGGTTGGTCCGGCACGCTGAGGAGCCGAAGAGGGCTGTCGAAACCGCATGAACGGCGACCCATGCCCCCCAGGAGAGGAATGCCATGGCAAACGTTGTATCCCCGGTTGTCCGAGCCGCCGTCGGTGTGACATCCGCACTATTGGTCACGCTGGCGGCACAAGGGCCGGCACAGGCATCGGCGGGCCCCCACGCCCTCTATGCCGAACACGGGTCCGACACCGGTTGGGTTCCTGCAATGACCAACTCGCTGTACGTGAACGACGTCGAGAAGGATGGAAACGATGTCGTCGGGCAGGTGTGGTATCACGACTCGCGCTCCAATTCCGAACGCACGTACGAGGTGTGGGACCGTGATCCAGACGGTGATGCAGCGACAGGTGTCGCCCCGGGTAACGTGCTCAGAATGCGCGTCTGCGAGGAGACCGGTTCGTGTTCCGCCTGGGTCAGGTGAGCTGGGCCACCCCTCTCCGCGATCGCGACGCGACCGGCGCGAGCTCCCCGACGTGCTCAGGAATCACCGGGCCGCGGGCTGAGCCTCAGCCGAGCGCGCGGTCGAGGTTGAACGCCGCGCTGATCAGCGCCAGGTGGGTGAAGGCCTGCGGGAAGTTGCCCTGCTGCTCGCCGCTGCGGCTGATCTCCTCGGCGTACAGGCCCACGTGGTTGGCGTAGGTCAGCATCTTCTCGAACGCCAGCCTGCCCTCCTCCACGCGGCCCGCGCGCACGAGCGCCTCGACGTACCAGAACGAGCAGATGGAGAACGTGCCCTCCTCCCCGCGCAGGCCGTCCGGGCTGGCCTTCGGGTCGTAGCGGTAGACCAGCGAGTCGGACACCAGCTCGGCGGTGAGCGCGTCGAGGGTGGCCAGCCACTTCGGGTCGGTCGGCGAGATGAACTTCACCAGCGGCATCATGAGGACGGCGGCGTCGAGCACGTCGGCGTTCTCGTACTGCACGAACGCCTTCAGCTCCTTGGACCAGCCGCGGCTCATGAGCGTGCGGTAGATCTCGTCGCGGGCGAGCCGCCAGCGCGGGATGTCGGCGGGCAGGCCGCGCCGGATGGCCACCCGCATGGCCCGCTCGATCGCCACCCAGCACATCAGCCGCGAGTAGAGGAAGTTCCTGCGCCCGCCCCGGGTCTCCCAGACGCCCTCGTCGGGCTGGTCCCAGTGGTCGCAGACCCAGTCCACCAGGCCGCAGACCTCGTCCCAGTGGTCGCTGGAGATGGGCTGTCCCCACTTGTCGTAGAGGTAGATGGAGTCGATGAGCGCTCCGTAGATGTCGAGCTGGAGCTGGTCCGCGGCGGCGTTGCCGACGCGTACGGGGGCGGAGCCCTGGTGCCCTTCCAGGTGGTCGAGCTCGCGTTCTGGCAGGTCGGTACGCCCGTCGATGCCGTACATGATCTGGAGCGGTCCCGACGGGCCGTCGGCGCACCGGGTGACGCGCCGGGTGAGGAAGTTCATGAACGCCTCGGCCTCGCCGGTGAATCCCAGCCGGAGCAGGGCGTAGACGGCGAAGGCGGCATCGCGTACCCAGAGGTAGCGGTAGTCCCAGTTGCGCTCGCCGCCGACCTGCTCGGGCAGGCTCGTCGTCGGCGCGGCGACGATCGCGCCCGTCGGGGCGTACGTGAGCAGCTTGAGGGTCAGCGCGGACCGGTGCACCATCTCCCGCCACCGGCCGCGGTAGCGGGAGGCGGACAACCACCGCCGCCAGAAGGTGACCGTGGCGGCGAACTCGTCCTCGGCCTCGGCGTACGCGCAGGCGCGCGGCATCACCTCGCCGCCGACCTGGTCGAGCGCGAACACCTCCGACTCGCCCTCGTCGAGGGTGAAGGCCGCTCTGGCGTCCAGGTCGTCGCATTCGACCGGCACCGTGGCGGTCAGCGCCAGCGACAGGTCCTCCGACTCGAACAGCACCATCCCGTCGTGCTCGCGCACGCGGTGCGGCTGCGCCGCGTAGCCGAACCTGGGCGCCACCCGCGCGTGGAAGGGGATCGACCCGCGCACGCAGATCACCCGCCGGATCAGCCGGTGGCGGCGGGCCTCGCCCGAGTCGGTGGTCACCGGCATGAAGTCCTGGATCTCGCCCACCCCGCCCTCGGTGAAGAACCGGGTGATCAGGACGTTGGTGTCAGGGAAGTAGAACTGCTTGGTCTTCGCGGGCACGCTCGCGGCCAGTTCGAACGCTCCGCCCTTGTCGGCGTCGAGGATCGAGCCGAAGACGCTGGGCGAGTCGAAGGTCGGGCAGCAGTACCAGTCGATGGTGCCGTCGGTGCCCACCAGCGCCACGGTACGCAGGTCGCCGATCAGGCCGTGCTCGGCGATCGGCAGGTAACGGGCGGGCCCGCCGCGGACCCCCTGATCGAATGTCTCGGCCATGGCAACCTCTTCTCCGGCGTCGCGCTGTCCCTACCCACGGTGCGCCGCCCTCTCTCCCGATCCGGCGGTGCGAACGTCATGGGCGTGCCACGTGTCGGCGGGGCTGCCCCGATCCCGCCGCCCTCCGGTGCAGACTGGCCCGATGGGGGTGCGGGTCCGGGTCGAGGGTGTGGTCCAGGGGGTGGGGTTCCGCCCGTTCGTGCACGGGCTCGCCACCCGGCTGGGTCTGGCGGGCCGGGTCGGCAACGACGCCCGCGGCGTCTTCGTCGAGCTGGACGGCGAGCACGACCGGATCGCCGAGTTCCTGACGCGGCTCGAACGCGACGCGCCCCCGCTGGCCGCGATCGAGAGCGTGACCGTCACCCCGAGCGGCCGGGCGGCCGCCGGGGGTGGCGGCCGGTTCCTGATCGTGGCGAGCGAGCGCTCGGGAACGCCGCGCACGCTGGTCTCGCCCGACATCGCGACGTGCGCCGACTGCCTGGCGGAGCTGGCCGACCCCGCCGACCGGCGCTACCGCTACCCCTTCGTCAACTGCGTCAACTGCGGGCCACGGCTGACGATCACCCGGGCCCTGCCGTACGACCGGCCGCTGACGACCATGGCGGGCTTCGCCATGTGCGACGCCTGCCTGGCCGAATACCACGACCCGGCCGACCGGCGCTTCCACGCCCAGCCCGTCTGCTGCCCGGCCTGCGGCCCGGCGCTCAGGCTGGTGGACGCGCGGGGCAGGCCGCAGGCCGGCGGCGACCTGCCGGGCGCCGCCGGAGTGCTGCGCGGAGGCGGGGTGCTGGCGGTGAAGGGCCTCGGCGGCTACCACCTGGCGGTCGTGGCCTCCGACGAGCGGGCCGCCGCGGAGCTGCGGCGGCGCAAGCGGCGGGCGGACAAGCCGTTCGCCGTCATGGTGGCCGACCTGGCGCAGGCCCGGCGGCTGTGCGAGGTGGACACGGTGGCGCAGGAGCTCCTGACCGGCCGCGAGCGCCCCATCGTGCTGCTGCCCCGCCGCACGGACGTCTCCGGGGCCGTGGCGGGCGCGGTCGCCCCCGGGCAGCGCCACCTCGGGCTGATGCTGCCCTACACGCCGCTGCACCACCTGCTGCTCGCGGAGACGGGCGCGCCCATCGTGCTGACGAGCGCGAACCTCGCCGGCGAGCCGATCGAGTACGACGACCGCGCCGCCCTCGACCGGCTCGGCGGCATGGCGGACGCGTTCCTGACCCATGACCGGCCCATCCACCTGCGGGCCGACGACTCGGTCGCCCGGGTGGTCAGGGGCAGGGGCACGCTGGTGCGGCGCTCGCGCGGCCACGCCCCGGCCCCGTTCACGCTGGCGTGGGAGGCGCCCCGGCCGGTCCTCGGCTGCGGCGCGGCGCTGAAGAACACGTTCTGCCTGGTGAGGGGGCGGCACGCGGTCGTCTCCCCGCACCTCGGCGACCTGGAGGGCTACGAGACGCTGCGGGCGTACGAGGCGGGGATCGAGCATTTCTCCGCCCTGCTCGGGGTGCGTCCCGAAGTGGCCGCGCACGACCTCCATCCGGACTACCCGTCCACCCGGTACGCGCTGGGCCTGCCGGACGCCGAACCGGTCCCGGTGCAGCACCACCACGCGCACATCGCCTCGTGCCTGGCCGACAACGGCGAGCACGGCCGGGTGATCGGCGTCGCGTTCGACGGCCTCGGCCACGGCGCCGACGGGACGTTGTGGGGCGGCGAGTTCCTCCTGGCCGACCTGGTCTCCTTCGAGCGGGCCGGGCATCTGGCGCCCGTTCCCATGCCGGGCGGCGCGATGGCGGTCAGGCAGCCGTGGCGGATGGCCGCCGCCTACCTGGCGGGCCTGGACGTCGCGGCGGACGCGGCCGTGGCGCGCCGCGCGGGGGACCGGTGGAGGGCCCAGTGGGAGAGCGTGACCGCGCTGGCCCTGCGCGGCGGGGCGGCGGCGCCGCTGACCTCGAGCGCCGGGCGCCTGTTCGACGCCGTGGCGGCGCTGGCCGGCGTGCGCGACACGATCACGTACGAGGGGCAGGCCGCGATCGAGCTGGAGCAGCTCGCCGACCCCGCGGAACGCGGCGCCTACCCGGCGGGCATCGCGCGGCACGACGGGGTGCTCGTGGTCGCCGGCGCGGACCTGGTGCGGGCGGCGCTGGAGGACCTGACCGGGGGCGCCGGCCCGCCCGTCGTGTCCGCCCGCTTCCACAACGGCGTCCGCGAGCTCATCGTGCGCTGCTGCACGGCGCTGCGCGAGGAGACGGGGCTGACGACGGTGGCGCTGTCCGGTGGCGTCTTCCAGAACGTGCTGCTGGCGGAGCGCACGGTGGAGCGGCTGGAGCAGGCCGGGTTCAGGGTGCTCACCCATGCGGGCGTTCCGGCCGGCGACGGCGGCATCAGCCTCGGCCAGGCAGCCGTCGCCGCCGCCCGCGACCTCTTCCGGTAGCCGGGCGCGTTCGCCTCCGTGCAGGTCAGCGAGGTTTCGGCCGGCTTCGGGGGCGGTATGTCCGCTACGTAGAGCTACAGTCCGGGCACATCACGACACCGGACCGGAATCTCTGCATCCGGCCACGAAGGGGGCTTGGGCCATGACGACCACGCAGACGCCAACAGGTCTGGACGAGCTTCACATCCTGTGGACCTCGGAGGGGATGAGCTGCGACGGCGACACCGTCTCCGTCACCGCGGCGTCGCTGCCGAGCCTGGAGGACGTGCTGCTGGGGCTCGTGCCGGGGCTGCCCAAGGTGCACCTGCACAACAAGGTCCTGGCGACCGAGGTGGGCGACGCCTTCATGGCCGCCTTCCACCAGGCCCATCAGGACGAGCTCGGCCCGTTCATCCTCGTGGTCGAGGGATCGATCCCCAACGAGAAGATCAACGGCGACGGCTACTGGACGTCGATGGGCAACGACCCGGCCACCGGCGAGCCCATCACGGTGAACGAGTGGATCGACCGGCTGGCTCCCAAGGCCTGGGCGGTCGTCGCCATCGGCACCTGCGCCACGTACGGCGGCATCCACGCCATGGCCGGCAACCCGACCGGCTGCATGGGGCTGGCCGACTACCTCGGCAAGGACTTCCGCTCGGCCGGCGGCCTGCCCATCGTCAACGTGCCCGGCTGTCCCGTGCAGCCGGACAACTTCATGGAGACCCTGACCTGGCTGCTCTACCAGGCGGCGGGGATGGCCCCCACCATCCCGCTCGACGAGATGCTCCGTCCCACCTGGTTGTTCGGCAAGACCGTGCACGAGGGCTGCGACAGGGGCGGCTACTACGAGCAGGGCGACTTCGCCCACGACTACAACTCCCCCAAGTGCCTGGTGCGCGTCGGCTGCTGGGGCCCGGTGGTCAACTGCAACGTCACCAAGCGCGGCTGGATGGACGGCGTAGGCGGCTGCCCCAACGTGGGCGGCATCTGCATCGCCTGCACCATGCCCGGCTTCCCCGACAAGTTCATGCCGTTCATGGACGAACCCCCCGGCGGATCGGTGTCGGCCGCGGTCAGCGGCGCGTACGGCTCACTGATCCGCAAGATGCGGTCGATCACGAACAACACGGCCAACAAGGAACCGAAGTGGCGTCACAACCGCCGCAGGCTGACGAGCGGGTACGACCCGCGCTGGGGAAACGGCTAAAGGGAGAGTGGCGAGGTGACAACCCGTACGGCGGGCGCCAAGCAGCAAGCGGGCGAGGCCCGCGAGCTGGTGGAGATGTCCTGGGACCCGATCACGAGGATCATCGGCAACCTGGGCATCTACACCAAGATCGACTTCAAGAACCGCGAGGTCGTCGAGTGCAAGAGCACCTCGTCGCTGTTCCGCGGCTACAGCGTGTTCATGAAGGGCAAGGACCCGCGCGACGCGCACTTCATCACGAGCCGGATCTGCGGCATCTGCGGTGACAACCATGCGGTCTGCTCGATCTACGCCCAGAACATGGCGTACGGGGTCAAACCCCCGCCACTGGCCGAATGGATCATCAATCTGGGTGAAGCGGCCGAATACATGTTCGACCACACCCTCTTCCAGGACAACCTGGTCTTCGTCGACTACTGCGAGCAGATGGTCAAGGAGACCAACCCCAGCCTGCTGCGGCGGGCCGAGACCGCCGAGGCGCCGAACGCCGGGGTGCACGGTTTCCGGACGATCGCCGACGTCATGCGCGCGTTCAACCCGTTCAGCGGTTCCGTCTACAAGGAGGCGCTGCAGGTCAGCAGGGTGACCAGGGAGATGTGCTGCCTGATGGAGGGCCGGCACGTGCACCCGTCGACGCTCTACCCGGGCGGCGTGGGCACCGTGGCGACGCCCCAGGTGTTCACCGACTACCTGGTGCGGCTGCTGCGGGTGCTCGACTTCGTGAAGAAGGCCGTCCCGATGAACGACGACCTGTTCGACTTCTTCTACGAGGCGCTGCCCGGCTACGAGGAGGTCGGCCGCCGGCGGGTGATGCTCGGCTGCTGGGGCGCCTTCCAGGACCCGTCCGTGGTCGACTACGACTACCGGACCATGAACGCGTGGGGCAGGAAGATGTTCGTCACGCCGGGCATCGTCCTGGACGACGAGTTGCTGACCACCAACCTGGTGGACATCAACCTCGGCATCCGGATCCTGCTGGGCAGCTCCTACTACGACGACTGGCAGTCCGAGGAGACGTTCGTCACCCACGACCCGCTCGGCAACCCGGTGGACCAGCGCCACCCGTGGAACCAGACGACCCTGCCCAAGCCGCAGAAACGCGACCTGGAGCACGGCAACTACAGCTGGGTGATGAGCCCGCGCTGGTACGACCAGCGCACCGGCGACCACCTGGCGCTCGACACCGGCGGCGGCCCGCTGGCGCGGCTGTGGTCGACGGCGCTCGCGGGCCTGGTCGACACCGGCACGGTGCGCGCCACGGGCCGGAGCGTCGAGATCAACCTGCCCAAGAGCGGCTCCCTGCCGGAGATGCGGCTGGAGTGGAAGGTGCCGCGCTGGGCCAACACCATCGAGCGCAACCGGGCCCGCGCGTACTTCGTCGCGTACGCGGCGGCGATGGCGGTGCACTTCCTCGACCAGGCGCTGGGAGAGGTGCGGGCCGGCCGCACGCAGGTGTTCACCGACTTCGACGTGCCGGACGACGCGATCGGCTGCGGCTTCCACGAGGCGGTGCGGGGCGTGCTGTCGCACCACATGGTGATCCGCGACGGCAAGATCGCCAACTACCATCCGTACCCGCCGACGCCGTGGAACGCCAGCCCGCGCGACATGTACGGCACGCCGGGGCCGTACGAGGACGCGGTGCAGGGGTTGCCGATCTTCGAGGAGAACGGGCCCGAGAACTTCAAGGGCATCGACATCATGCGTACGGTGCGCAGCTTCGACCCCTGCCTGCCGTGCGGCGTGCACATGTACCTGGGTGGCGGCAAGGAGCTCAAACAGGTGCACTCGCCCACCTTCGGCGCGAGTCTCTCCGGTTAGGGGCGGGGGATGGACGATCGCATCGCGCGGATCGAGGTCATGCTCGACGAGGCCGGCCCCGACGCGGTCGAGCTCGTCAAGGAGCTGCTCGACCTGTACGGCGAGGGCCTGGCCCGTGTCATGGCGGTCCTGGAGGAGGAGCAGGCGGCGCGGCTGGCCGCCGACGAGTCGGTGGCGCCGCTCCTGCTGCTGCACGACCTGCATCCGGTGGACGTGCGGGCCCGCGTGGAGGCGGCGATCGGCGGCTCGGCCGAGGTGCTCGCCGTCGAGGACGACCTGGTACGGCTGCGCGTGCGGCCCGCCGGCTGCCGCTCCTCCTCCGAGGCCGCGACGTCGGCCCTGCGGGAGGCGGTACGCGCCGCCGCCCCGGAGATCGAGCACGTCGACATCGAGGTCGAACGCGGGGAGACGCCGCTGATCCCGGTCGAGAGCCTGGCCGTGCGCTCCGGCCCGCGGGCGCCGTGACCGGCCTGCTGCGCCGGCTCGCCGCGCAGGCGCAGCAGGCCCGCGAGCGGGAGCCGTCCCGTCAGGCGGAGGCGTGCGCGTTGTGCGGCGAGGCGCTGCCGGACGTGCACCGCCACCTGCTGGAGCTGCCGTCCCGCGAGCTGCGCTGCGCGTGCCGGGCCTGCCAGGTGTTGTTCGACCACGTGGCGGCCGGTGGCGGGCACCTCGTCCTGGTGCCGGACCAACGCCGGCGGCTGAGCGGCTTCGTCCTTCCCGAGCCGGTTTGGGCGCGGCTGGGCGCCCCGGTGCGCATGGTGTGCCTGGTGCGCGACTCGGACTCCGGAGGGATCGTGCAGTTCTACCCGAGCCCTGCGGGGGCGGTGCGGGCGCCCGCCGACCCGGCGGCCTGGGACCTGCTGGTGCGGGACAACCCGGTGCTCGCGCAGCTGCGCCAGGACGTGGAAGCCCTGCTCGTCGACCGCGACCGCGGCGCGTGGATCGTGCCGCTGGACGACTGTTACGCGCTCGTCGGGACGATCCGGGCCCGCTGGCGCGGGCTGACCGGCGGCCAGGACGTGCGCACGCACCTCGCCAGATTCTTCACCGACCTCGACGACCGGTCCGTCACCGTACCGGCCACCGACACCAGGAGCCCAGCGTGAGCAAGAAACACCCGATCAGGACAGGCCGCCCGGACGTGCATCCCGACGCCTCCGCACACGTGAAGGGCGTCAAGGAGGGCAACAGCCGCGGCAACTACGACAAGCAGGACGGCCACCTGCCCGACGGCCGCTCCACGGCCCGGCGCTCGACCGGCATCAGCCCCCGCAAACACGATCCCGTCGACCCCGACATGCCCAACCTGTCGCCCGCCTGATCACGATGCCACCGACAGCACCGGCCGTGCGGATCGAGGTCCAGGGCGTCGAGCCGGCCGCTCCTGCCGCCGCGCCCGCCCTGGACTTCCGGCTGCGCGTGCACGCCGACGCGCCGGTCCGCGCGCTCACGCTGGCCACGCAGCTGCGCATCGACGCCGACGCGCGCGACTACGACGAGGACGCGCGACGGCGGCTCGAAGGGCTGTTCGGCCCGCCCGAGACGTGGGGGCGCAACGTGTCCAGCCTGCTGTGGGCCCGGACCGTCACCCACGTGCCCGCCTTCACCGGCAGCACGCCGGCGACGCTCACCGTCCCGTGCACCTACGACTTCGACGTGGCCGCGGCCACCTACCTGCACGGCCTGCCCGGCGGGGAGGTGCCGCTGCGGTTCCTGTTCACCGGCACCGTCTTCTACCTCGACGGCGGCCGCCTGCAGGCGGCCTGCCTGCCGTGGGACACCGAGGCGGGCCACCGCATGCCGGTGCGGGCGTGGAAGGAGCTCATGGACCGCCACTTCCCGCGCACGGCCTGGATCCGGCTGGAGCGCGACACGTTCGACCGCCTGTACGCGCACCGGGTGCGGCACACCCTGCTCGGATGGGACGACACGGTCAGGTCACTGTTGGAAACGAGCGGAGGCTGACCGCGCATGGACCCGCAGACGGATCAGGTACGGCAGATCGCCCAGGCCGTGCTGTACGAGGGCTACCTGCTGTGGCCGTACCGCGAGTCGTCGCTGAAGAACCGGCACCGCTGGACGATCGGCGGCGTGCACCCGGAGGCGTACGGCCGGGCCCACGAGGGCAACCGCTGGCTGATGCGTACGGAATGCCTCGTCGAAGCGGAGCCCGGCGACGCCGTCGACGTGTGCGTGCGGTTCCTGCACGTCGTCACCCGCGAGCCGGTCGCCGGCGGCCCCGGCCGCCGGCCCGGCGAGGAGGCGCGGGAGCGCGAGCTGACCATGCCCGGCCTCGTCGTGGACGAGCTGGCGCAGGGCCCGGCCGTCACGGCCATCGACCTGCCCGCCGGACGCCGGATCGAGCCGCTGCACGCGCTCGACGGCGCCACGGACCGAGCGGCGGCGCCGCCGGGCGAGCCGGTCGAGCCGCCGACCGGGCCGCCGACCGGGCCCCCGACCGGGCTGTCCCCCGGGGCGGGCGGGCCGGCGGGCGCGGTGGTGCGCAGCTGGGAGCCGCTGCGCGGCCGGATCGAGGCGAGCGCGCGGCGGCTGGGACCCGGCCTGTTCGCGATCGCCGTGGAGGTGGTCAACACCACGCCCTGGGGTCCGGGCACCCGCGCCGACGCGCTGCGCCGCACGCTGGTCTCCGCGCACACCGTGCTGCACGCGCCGCGCGCCCGGTTCGTCTCACTCACGGATCCGCCGCCGGAGCTGCGCGAACACGCCGAGGCGTGCCGCAACGAGGGCGCCTGGCCGGTGCTCGTGGGCCCGCACGGCGACCGGCACACCGTCCTGGCCTCGCCGATCATCCTGTACGACCACCCGGAGATCGCGCCCGAGAGCCCCGGCGACCTCTTCGACAACACCGAGATCGACCAGCTGCTCACGCTGAGCGTGCTCGCGCTCAGCGACCAGGAGCGGCAGGAGATCCGTGACGGCGACCCGCGCGCCCGCGCGATCCTCGACCGCTGCACCGCGCTCGCTCCCGAGGACCTGATGCGCCTGCACGGTCTCATGCGCAGGACGGAGCCACAGGCATGAACGACTTCTGGACGCGGATGGCCGGGCGCGGCCCCGGCGAGGTGATCGTGGACGGGACGGCGGTCGGCCCCGGCAGCCTGGTCCGGCTGCGGCCGAGAAGCCGGACCGACGTCTTCGACCTCGTCCTCGACGGCCGGGTGGCGGTCGTGGAGAGCGTCGAGCAGGACGACGAGGGCGCCCTGCACGTCGCGGTCACGCTCGCCGACGATCCCGGACGCGACCTGGGCGAGGCCAGGATGCCCGGGCACCGGTTCTTCTACTCCGCGGAGGAGATCGAGCCGATGGGCGAGCACCAGGAGCGGCCGGGCGGCGCCCGGATCCTGGTCGCCGGCATCGGCAACGTCTTCCTCGGGGACGACGGCTTCGGCGTCGAGGTGGCCCGCCACCTGGCCGAAGGGCCCGCCGTCCCCGGCGCGGACGTCGTCGACTTCGGCATCCGCGGCATGGACCTGGCCTACGCGCTCCAGCGCGCGTACACGGGCGTGATCTTCGTGGACGCGGCGCCACGCGGCCACGCGCCCGGCACGCTCACCGTGCTCGAACCCGACCTGCCGGGCGACGGTGAGGTGTCCTCGGGAGGGCCCCTGGAAGGACCTCTGGAAGGACACGGCATGGACCCGGTCAGCGTCCTGCGGCTGGCCAGGCGGATGGGACACCTGCCCGCCCTGGTGCGGGTCGTCTGCTGCGAGCCGGTCACCGCCGACGAGGCGCTGTTCGAGCTCAGCGAGCCGGTACGCGCCATGGTCGGGACGGCGGCCGACCTCGTGAAGTCCCTGGTTATGGAAATGATTGCGGAAAACGCCGGGCCTGGTTCCCGGGCTCCGCACCCACAGTGAGGTGATGTGAGATGTGGAAGAAGCGCGTGGTGAAGCTGGTCGCGCTCTGCGGGCTGGTGGCGATCGTCGTCCACCAATGGCCGGAGATCCACCGGTACATGAAGATCAAGCGAATGTAGGACGGCATGCACGAGATCGGGATGTGCGAGGGCCTGGTCGAGCTGATCGAGCAGCGGGCGGCGGGCAGGCCGGTCACGGCCGCACGGGTACGGGTCGGCGCCCGCCACGCCGTCGTGGACGACGCCTTCGGGCAGGCCTTCACGCTGGCCGCGGCCGGCACCGCCGTCCAGGACGCCGTGGTGGAGCTGGTCATCACGCCGATGACGGTGGTCTGCCGCGCGTGCGGCGGCCGCTCCGAGTCGGCCGACCCGCTGGCGGCCTGCCCGCTCTGCGGCGACGGGAGCGTCGACCTCAGCGGCGGCGACGAGCTGGTCCTGGAGTCGGTCACCTTCGGCGAGGAGGCGGCCGATGTGCCTCGGCATCCCCGGTGAGCTGGTCGAGTTCGCCCAGGAGCACGAGGACCTGGCCGTCGTCGACGTGAGCGGCGTGCGCCGGCGCGTCAACGTCGGCCTCCTCGCCGACGAGGGGCTGCGGCCCGGCGACTGGGTGCTCGTGCACGTCGGGTTCGCGCTGTCGAAGATCTCCGAGCGGGAGGCGCAGGCGGTGTTCGACTACCTCCAGGGGCTCGGGCAGCCGTACGCGGACGAGCTCGACGCGCTGCGCGGCTCGGACATCACGTGAGGCGTGTGAGCCGGAAGGACCGGAGGGGGACCGATGCGGTTCGTCGATGAGTACCGCGACGCGGGCCGGGCGCGGGCGCTGGCCGAGCGGATCGCCGAGAGCTGCCGGCCGGGGCGCCGGTACACGTTCATGGAGGTGTGCGGCGGCCACACCCACACCATCTACAAGCACGGCCTGGAGGACCACCTGCCGTCCGAGGTGAACCTCGTGCACGGCCCCGGCTGCCCGGTCTGCGTGATCCCGATGGGCCGGGTGGACGACGCCATCCACATCGCCCGGCAGCCCGACGTGATCATGACGTCGTTCGGCGACATGACGCGCGTGCCGGGCGGATCGGGGTCGTTCCTGGACGCCAAGGCGGCGGGGGCCGACATCCGGATGGTGTACTCGCCGCTGGACGCGCTGAAGATCGCGCGGGCCAACCCCGACCGGCGGGTCGTGTTCATGGCCATCGGCTTCGAGACCACCGCGCCCTCCACCGCGATGACCGTGCTGCGGGCCGCGGCCGAGGGTCTGGGCAACTTCTCCGTCTTCTGCAACCACGTCATGATCATCCCGGCGATCAAGGCCATCCTCGACTCGCCCGACCTGCGCCTCGACGGGTTCATCGGCCCCGGCCACGTCTCGGCGGTGATCGGCTGCCGGCCGTACGAGTTCATCGCCCGCGACTACCGCAAGCCGCTGGTGGTGGCCGGCTTCGAACCGCTCGACATCCTCACCTCGGTGCACATGCTGCTCGGGCAGCTCGCCGAGGACCGCTGCGAGGTGGAGAACCAGTACGCCCGCGTGGTGCCCTGGGACGGCAACCGCATCGCGCTGTCGGCCATGGGCCAGGTGATGCGGCTGCGGCCGCACTTCGAGTGGCGCGGGCTCGGCTTCATCGCCCACTCCGCCCTCGCCATGGCCGACGAGTACGCCGCCTTCGACGCCGAACGGGTCTTCGACCTGCCCGGCCTCCGCGTCGCCGACCCCAGGTCGTGCCAGTGCGGCGAAGTGCTCAAGGGCGTGCTCAAGCCGTGGGAGTGCAAAGTGTTCGGCACCGCCTGCACCCCGGAGACGCCCATCGGGACGTGCATGGTCTCCTCCGAGGGCGCGTGTGCCGCGTACTACAACTTCGGGCGGTTCAGCCGCGAGCAGATCAGCGCGGCGGCGCGCGAGCCGAGGGAGGCGAGCCGGCCGTGACCCGCGAGCAGCAGGTGCTCGACCGCATCGAGCGGATGCGGCGGCGCAAGCCCGTCGTCAGGGAGGAGCGCATCACGCTCGCCCACGGCGCCGGAGGCAAGGCCACCCAGACCCTGATCGAGGCCGTCTTCCTGGAGGCGTTCCGCAACCCGATGCTCGCCCCGCTGGACGACGGCGCGCTCGTGCGGCTCGGCGACGGTCCCGTGGCCTTCACCACGGACTCGTACGTGGTCTCGCCGCTGTTCTTCCCCGGCGGGGACATCGGCGACCTGGCCGTCAACGGCACCGTGAACGATCTGGCCATGTGCGGGGCCCGCCCGGTCCACCTGTCGGCGGGCTTCATCCTGGAAGAGGGCTTCCCCGTAGCCGACCTGCGGCGCATCACCGCCTCGATGGCGGCGGCCGCGGCGGAGGCGCAGGTGACGATCGTCACCGGTGACACCAAGGTCGTCCAGCGCGGCAAGGCCGACGGCTGCTACGTCACCACGGCCGGGGTCGGCGTCGTCGAGCAGCCGGTCACGCTGTCGGCCTCGGGCGCGCGGCCGGGGGACGCGGTCATCGTGTCGGGCCCGATCGGCGCTCACGGAGCCGCCATCATGCTGGCCAGGGACGACTTCGGCATCGAGGCGGCGATCACGTCCGACACCGCGCCGCTGCACGGCATCGTCGCCGCGTTGCTCGAGGCGCTGCCGCGGCACGTCAGAACCCTGCGGGACGCCACCCGGGGCGGGGTCGCCACCGTGCTCAACGAGGTGGCCCGCGCGTCCGAGGTGGCCGTGGTGCTGCAGGAGAACCAGGTCCCCGTGCACCCGGAGGTGACCGGGGTGTGCGAGCTGCTCGGCCTCGATCCCCTCTACGTCGCCTGCGAGGGCCGCTTCGTGGCCGTGGTCGACGGCGAGCACGCCGGGGAGGCCCTCGACACGCTGCGCGCCCACCCGCTGGGCGCCGAGGCCGCGATCGTCGGGACGGTCGCCGCCGACCCGCCGGGACTGGTGCTGCTGCGCACCGCCTTCGGCGGCACCCGGGTGGTCGACGTTCTGGTGGGCGATCCGCTACCGCGCATCTGCTGAGACCAGCTCGGCCAGCACGTGGTAGAGCGTCGCCTGCGCCTCCTGGATCCGGTGCACCGACGACGACGGGATGACGAACAGGTGCTCGGCCAGCCGTTCCTCGGCCATGCGCCCGCCTCCCGAGCCGGCGAAGCCGACGGTCGTCATGCCCTGGCTCCTGGCCTGGGCCAGGCCGCGCAGCACGTTCGCCGAGCCGCCGCTGGTCGACAGCGCGCAGGCGATGTCGCCGGGACCGCCGAGCGCGGCGAGCTGGCGGGCGAACACCACGTCGAACCCGACGTCGTTGCCGAGCGCCGTCACGAGCGCCGTGTCGCCGGTCAGCGACACCGCCGGCAGGCCGTGGGCGGTGCAGAGGTCGGCCACCGACTGCGCGTCCGTGCTGCTGCCGCCGTTGCCGAAGGCGAACAGCCGCCCGCCGGCGCGGAACGCGGCCGCCAGCTCCGCCGCGGCCACCGCCAGCGGCGTCGACAGCTCGTCGAGGACCCGGCGCCGCAGCTCCAGGCTCACGCGGGCCTTCTCCTCGGTGGACGCCCGCACGTCCAGCGGGTCGCGCCGCAGGAACGGGTACATCGTCTCGGTCATGCGCCTGCCCTTTCCACCACGGCGATCGCCTCGCCCGCGTGCACCAGCACGGTGTCGCCGACGCGCGCCTCGACCAGCGCCACGCTGATCTCCTCCGTACCCGCGTCCGCCTCTGTGCCCGCGCCGCCTGTACCCGTACCTGTGCTGCCCGTGCCCGTGCCTGTGCCCGTGCCCGTGCCCGTGCCCGTGCCCGTGCCGACCAGCGCCAGCCCGCCGGGCAGCAGGCCGGCGACGCGTACGCGCACGGCGACGTCGCCGCACGTCACGCACGAGTCGCAGAACGGTGCCGCCCCTTCGTCGCCACCGCCGGTCACGTGCCCTCCTCCGACTCCAGGAACACGTGCGCCAGCTCCCACAGCAGGTGGTACACCGTGATGTGGATCTCCCGCACGATCAGCGGATCATCGCTGTGCGCGGCCAGCACGTGCTCGGCCGCGACACCCGCCGGCGCGCCCGCCGCTGTGGCAGGCGTGTCGCGGGTCGCGTTCGCGACCAGGGCGACGGTCAGCATGTCCAGCTCGAGAGCGGCGGCGAAGTCGCCCGCGGCCGGGAGCACGCCCACGGCGATGTCACCCGGCCGCCCCAGCACCGGCAGCAGGCCGGGCTCGCCGCCCAGGCAGTGCGCGGGAAGCGCGGGCTTGCCGACGATCACCGGGTGGCTGAACTCCACCGCCACGTGCGCCGCGTCGGCCGCCGCCGCGCCCCGGCCGAAGGTCAGCAGCCTGCTCCCCCGCCGGAACCGCCCGGCCATGGCGGCCGCGGCCTCGACGACGGCGCCGGCGTCGGCCACCAGCGCCAGACCGGCGGACTCCCGGCCGGCGCGGATCCGATCGAGCACTCCGGCCATCCCGCCACCCCGCCTTCCCCCCGCGTACCACGACACCGCCCATTCCACCGTGGTCCCGCGCGGCCGGCGCGGCGTTTCCCGCCAGGGGTCCGGCAAGGTCCCGGCAAGTTTCTCCACTTGGTCCCGCCTGCTGGGCCGCCGCCGAGGGCCCGTACGACTGTGTGCCCGCGACGTGGGTAGCTCTCCTGCCGCCGCCCGCGTGGCGGCGGCAGACGTGATCCCCCACCGAGAGGACGTCATGTTCCCGGTCATCCTCGCCCGGATCCGGATGCCGATGATCATCATCGGCCTGCTCCTGGCGATCGGCGAGTTCGTCCACCACGTCCCCCTGCTCAGCGTGGCGGGCGTGATCCTGTTCCTGGCCGGCTTCGCCTCGATGTTCCTGCCCGCGGGCTCCGTCGAACGCGCGCCGATCCCGGTCGCCAGCCCCGTGCGGGGACGCTGGCTGGCGGTCAACAGCCCGGCCGACAAGGTGCCCAGCCACGGCCTGCACGCCTACGGCCAGACGTACGCGGTGGACCTGGTGAACTGGCCGGACGAGGACACCGAGTGGAAGGCCGTGGTGCGCGCGCCGTTGATGAGCCGCCCCGAGACGTTCCCCGGCTTCGGCCGCCCGATCTACGCGCCCGCCGCCGGCACCGTCGTCGCCGCCAGGGACTTCTGGCGCGACCACCTGAGCCGCAACTCCTGGCCCGCGCTGGCCTACACCATGGCCGAGGGAGTCGTACGCGAGCTGGCCGGCCCGGGCGGCGTGCTCGGCAACCACGTGGTCCTCGACCTCGGCGACGGCGTGTACGCCGCGTTCGCCCACCTCAAGCGCGGCTCGGTCCAGGTCCGCAAGGGTGAGCGGGTCGAGGCCGGGCAGCTGATCGGGCAGTGCGGCAACTCGGGCAACTCCAGCGAGCCGCATCTGCACTTCCAGCTCATGGACAACGCGCACCCGTCCATCGCGGCCGGGCTCCCGTTCACCTTCGAGGAGACCCTTCCTGACGGCACCACCCGCCGGCGCGTCCCGAGCAAGCGGCAGCCCTTGCTGTCACCGGCGCGCTGACCGGCACGCGCGGAGTCTGCACCCCGTAATACGTCAGAGCTACGCCGGAGGTGCACCCCGCAGCGGGACGCCGGCTAGCCGCGGTGATCCATACCTTCGAGGCCCGAGTACGTCTCCGGCACGGAAGGATCACCGCCCATGGCGACCCGCCGGCGAGGCAGCCTGCGCCGCGTCCTGCTCACCGCGCTCGTCACCGCCTCGGTGGCGGGACCGATCAGCGGCGTGACCCGCCCAGGCGCGGTTCCGGCGCCCGCCCCCGCCTTCGTGGCCCCGCTGGCCGCCGCGACCCCGTCCGAGCTCGCCCGGCGGTACGCGTCCGCCCGCGCGGAGATCCTGGCCGCCGAACGGACGGCCGCCCGGCACGGCCACCGGTGGCGGGCCGCCCGGCTACGGGAGATGGCCGATCCCGCGCGGCGGTTCCTGGCCTTCGACGGCCGGGACGGCGGCAGGACCGTGGAGGTTCTCGGCGACCTGGCCGCCGCCGAGCGGATCGCCGTGATGGTCCCGGGCGCCGGCGTCGACCTGGACAAGTACGGGATGTTGCGCGGCGGCTCGCTGCGCCTCCATGACGCGCTCGGCGACCGGTCGGCCGTGGTCGCCTGGCTCGGCTACCCCACGCCGAGCAGCGTGAGCCTCCAGGCGGTGACCCCGCACCGCGCCGCCGAGGCCGCTCCCCGCCTGCGCGCCTTCGTACGGGAGCTGCGCGCGGCCAGGCCGGACGCCCGGATCACGCTCCTGTGCCACTCCTACGGCTCCGCGGTGTGCGGCCTGGCCGCGCCGGGGCTGGACGTCGCCGGCATCGTCCTGTCCGGCAGCCCAGGCGCGGGCGTGCCCGACGCCGCCGCGATGCGTACCCCGGCCACGGTGTGGGCGGGGCGCACGGCCGGAGACTGGGTCGCGGGCGTGCCGCATGTGTCGGTCGCGTTACCGTTCGTCACGGTGGGGCTCGGCGCCGACCCGGTCTCGCCCCGGTTCGGCGCCCGGATCTTCGCGGCGGGCGGGGGCGGGCACAGCGACTACCTGGCATCCGGATCGAAGGCGCTGGAGAGCATCGCGCGGATCGTGTCCGGGCCGGCCGGCGCCGATGCGTGACCTCACCGCACGGACCGCGTCCGCGCGACCCGCACGGATGCGTGACCTCGCCACGCGGATCGACGCCGCGACCCCGGCCGGCCGCGACCGCGCCCTCGACGCCCTGCGCGCCCTGGCCATCCTCGGCGTGGTGGCCGGGCACTGGATGGTGACCGCGCTGGTCGTGGAGAGCGGGACCGTGCGGGTCGCCAGCCCGCTGCGGCACATGCCGCAGCTCGCGCCGCTGTCGTGGGTGTTCCAGACTCTGGCGGTCTTCTTCCTGGTGGGCGGGCTGGTGGGGACGCGGTCCCACGTCCGTGCCCGTGCGGAGGGCATGCCGTACGGGCGGTGGCTCGCCGGGCGGGTGGCCCGGCTGTTCCGGCCTGCGGTGGTCGTGCTGGCGGTGTGGGCGGTGGTGGCCCTGGTGATGCTGGCCGGCGGGGCGCGGCTGGAGGGCGTGCAGGCGCTGGTCAAGCTCGTGCTGTCGCCGATGTGGTTCCTGCTGGTGTTCGCGGCGCTGACCGCGGCGACCCCGCTGGTGTCGAGGCTGCACCCGGCCTGGCCGTTCGCCGTGGTCGCGGGCGCCGACCTGGTCAGGTTCGGCGGTCTCGCGGAGGAACCGCCGGCCGGGCTCGTGGGCGGCTCGCTGTGGTGGGTCAGCGTGGCGGCCGGGTGGCTGGTGCCGTACTGCATCGGGGCGGCCCGGGCCCGTGACCGCCTGAAAGGGCGCGCGACCGGGTGGGCGCTGCTGCTCGGCGGCGGGGCCGCCGCCGTCGCGCTCGTCGGCTGGGGCGGCTACCCCGCCACCATGGTCGGCGTGCCGGGTGCGCCGCGGTCCAACCTCGACCCGCCCTCGCTGGCGGCCGTCACCTTCGGGATCGCCCAGAGCGGCGCGGCCCTGCTGCTGCTCGGCCCGCTGCGGCGGCTGCTGCGCCGCCCCGCCGCCTGGGCCGCGGTGGCGCTGGCGAACCTGGCGGCGATGACGATCTTCCTGTGGCACCAGACCGCGATGATCGCGGTCGCCTCGGTCGCCCTGCTCGCCGCGGGCACGACGCCGTGGACCGGGCTGCACACCGTCCCCGACGGGCCGGACTGGGTGCTCGCCCGGGTGGCCTGGCTTCCGGCGTTCGCGGTGGCGCTGCTGGTGTGCTGCGCGGCGTTCCGCCGACACGAGCGGGCACGATCGCCCGCCGGACCGGTTGCGGAGCGCCCGCATGCTGGATCATCCTGACCGGGGGCGGGTTGAGGGCAGAGAGGGCGTGGACGAGGTGGGCAGGCTACGACGAGCCCTCGGCGCCGTACGCGCGGACCTGTGGACGACCCGCTCCGACCCCCTTCCCCGCATGTCGCGCCCGCGCGGGTTGTCCCGCCTCCCGCACGTCCTCGTCATCCTCTACGCGCTGGTCATGGGCCTGTTCCCCGAAGGGGAGGGCATCGACCCGACGGTTCCGCTGCTCGCCATGATCCACGCGGCGGCCCTCGTGCTGGCGATGTCCCGCCCGCTGCCCGCCTGGTGGGCGTCGATCGCCGTCATGGTCATCGGGGCGCGTACGGGAATGACCTACCTTCCGTGGACCGAGAGTTTCCCCTGGATGATCACCTCGCACGAGCTGGCCCTCGTCAGGCCCGTGATCCACGACGCGGTGGCGTACCCGTGGACGGGCTCCGGCATCGCGCTGCAGGCCGGTGTGATGTTCCTGCTGGCACTGCGGGTGCGCCCCCGCGTCGCGGCCCAGGCGCTGGCGATCACCACGCTGGCGGTCGCGCTCTGCGTCGTGTTCCTGCCCTTGAGCAACGGGAGCGGCGGAGTGCTGGTGGCCCCGGTGGTCGACGCGACCGCGGTCGCGGTCGGGGCGGGGGTGCGCGCGCTCAGGACCACCCGTACCCGTCTGGAGGCGCAGGAGGAGCTGACGGCCGAGGAGCGGGCCCGCCGCACGCTGCTGGAGGAGCGCAGCAGGATCGCCCGCGAGCTGCACGACGTGGTCGCGCACCACATGGCGGTGATCTCCATCCAGGCGCAGGTGGCGCCGCACCTGGTGACGAACCCGTCCGACGAGCTGAAGGAGAACCTCGCGGGCATCCGCGAGAACGCCGTGGAGGCGCTGACCGAGCTCCGCCGGGTCCTCGGCGTCCTGCGCGCGCAGGACCCGCCCGGGGAGGCGCCGCAGCCCACGCTCGACCGGCTCGACGAGTTGTTCGCGAACGTGCGCGGCGCGGGTGTGGCCCTCACCACCGAGATCGCGGGCACGCCGCGCCCGCTGTCGCCCGGGGTGGAGCTGTCGGCGTTCAGGATCGTGCAGGAGGCGCTCAGCAACGCCATGCGGCACGCGCCGGACACGCCCGTGACGGTCCGGCTCTCCTACCGGCCCGACGCCCTCGGCCTCAGGGTCGTCAACGCCGCGCCCGGCGCGCCGGTCCCGTCCTCGCCCGGGGCGGGTCACGGGCTGCTGGGGATGCGCGAGCGCGCGGCCATGCTGGGCGGCGACCTCGTCGCGGGGCCCACGCCGGACGGCGGCTACGAGGTCAGCGTGTTCCTGCCGGTCGGCACGGAGAAGGACACGGGTGAAGACGCGGAGAAAGGCATCGAGGCCACCCCATGACCAGCATCCGCGTGCTCATAGCCGACGACCAGGTGATGGTCCGTCAGGGTTTCACCGTGCTGCTCAACGCCGAGCCCGGCATCGAGGTCGTCGGCCAGGCCGTCAACGGCCTCGACGCCGTCGCGAAGGTCGCCGAGCTGGAGCCCGACGTGGTGCTCATGGACGTGCGGATGCCCGAGCTGGGCGGCATCGAGGCGACCCGCCGCATCGCCGGGCAGCCGGACGCGACCGCGAAGGTCCTGGTCCTGACCACCTTCGACCTGGACGACTACGTCTACGAGGCGCTGCGGGCGGGTGCCTCCGGCTTCCTGCTCAAGGAGGCGTCGGCGGCCGACCTGGCCCACGCGGTGCGGGTGGTCGCGGCCGGGGACGCCCTGCTCGCGCCGAACGTCACCAAACGCCTGATCGCCGAGTTCTCCCGGGTGAGCGGCGCGCCGCGCGCCCCGCTGAAGGAGCGCGTGGGCGACCTGACGGAACGCGAGACCGAGGTGTTGTCGCTGATCGCCCAGGGCCTGTCGAACGCGGAGATCGCCGCGGGCCTGGTCGTCTCCGAGCAGACCGTCAAGACCCATGTGAGCAGGATCCTGGTCAAGCTCGGGCTGCGTGACCGCACCCAGGCGGCCGTCTACGCGTACGAGACGGGGCTGGTGCGCCCGTCGGGTTACTAGGCGCGCCTACCGTGCGCTGACAGCGAACCCCGTCCGCTGTCGGTGAACCCGCCTGGGCGCCTGGACGCTCGCGGTGCTTGGGTGGCGGGATGGACATCGTGGTTCTGGGCGGGACAGCGTGGGTGGGCCGGGAGGTTTCCCGGCAGGCGATCGAGCGCGGGCACAAGGTGACGTGCCTGGCGCGCGGCGAGAGCGGGCCGGTGGCCGACGGCGCGGCCCTGGTCACCGCCGACCGGCGTGACCCTTCGGCGTACGCGCCGCTGCTCGACCGCGACTGGGACGCGGTCATCGAGGTGTCGTGGCAGCCGGGCTTCGTGCGCGAGGCGCTCGCCGCGCTGGGCGGCCGGGCCCGCCACTGGGCCTATGTCTCCTCCGGCAACGCCTACGCCTCCCACGCCGAGCCGGGCATGGACGAGTCCGCGCCCCTCCTGGCTCCGACCGACCGCGCCGAGGCCGACCGCGCACTCTACGGCGAGGCGAAGGTCGCCTGCGAGCAGGCGTCGGCGGCCGCCGTGGGTGACCGCCTCCTCATCGCCCGCGCCGGTCTCATCGGCGGCCCGGGCGACCACAGCGGGCGCTCCGGCTACTGGGTGGCCCGTGCCGCGCGCGACCCGCACGGGCCGATGCTGGTTCCGGCCACGCCGGACGAGCCGACGCAGGTCATCGACGTACGCGACCTCGCCGCCTGGCTGCTCGACGCGGCGGAGCGCGGCACCACCGGCACCTACAACGCCGTCGGTCCCGTCGTCCCGTTCGACCAGTGGATCGAGCTGTGCCGCACCGCCGGCGGGCACACCGGCCCGGTCGTCACCGCCGGATCGGCCTGGCTGCTCGAGCAGGGCGTGACCCAGTACATGGGTGCCGAGTCGCTGCCGATGTGGCTGGTCGAACCGGGCTGGGAAGGATGGTCGGCCAGGAGCGGCGCCGCGGCGCAGGCGGCTGGGCTGCGCCATCGGCCCCGGGCCGAGCTGGTGTCCGCCACGCTGGCCTGGGAACGCGAGCAGGGCCTCGGCCGCGAACGACGCGCCGGCCTCAGCGCCGGGCGCGAGCGCGCGCTCCTCGACGCCCTCGGCCGAGAGACCGCACGCCGGTGACCGCGCGACAATCTCACCATGATTGTGGACAAGGCCATCTACCGCGGCGGTGTGCGTGAGACCGTCAGCGGCGACATCAGCGAAGCCTTCAGCGCCGCCCGGGCCAGAGGCGACAGCTTCCTGTGGATCGGCCTGCACGAGCCCACGCAGGAGGAGTTCGATCTGATCACCCGTGAGGTGCGGCTGCACCCGCTGGCGGTGGAGGACGCGATCCACGCCCATCAGCGGCCCAAGCTCGAGCGCTACGACGACACCCTGTTCGTGGTGCTCAAGCCGCTGCTGTACGTCGAGGAGACCTCCGACATCGAGGTCGGCGAGATCAACCTCTTCCTGGGGAGCGACTTCGTCATCAGCGTCCGCCACGGCCAGGCCAATCCGCTGGGCGGGGTGCGCCGGCGGGTCGAAGCCGATCCCGACCTGCTGTCGACCGGCCCGGCCGGGGTGCTCTACGCGATCTGCGACCAGGTCGTCGACACCTACGCCGAGATCTCCCACGAGGTCGAGCTCGACCTCATCGCGCTGGAACGGCGCGTCTTCAGCGGCGAGCGCGACGACGTCACCGCCGACATCTACTCGCTCAAGCGCGAGGTCCTGGAGTTCCGGACCGCCCAGGACCCGCTGGTGCCCGTGCTGGAGGAGATCGTGAAGGGCCGGGTGTCGTTGTGCGACGGCACCCGCGACCACTTCCGTGACGTCCTGGACCACCTGCTGCGCGTGGACTCCCAGGTCGACGAGCACAACGAACTGCTCACCAGCGCCTTGAGCGCTCACCTGGCCCTGGTCGGGCGTGACCAGAACAAGGTGGCCATGCAGCAGAACGCCGACATGCGCAAGATCTCCTCATGGGCGGCCGTCATCGCGGTCCCCACCATGATCGCCGGGATCTACGGCATGAACTTCGACCACATGCCCGAACTGCACTGGTCGCTCGGCTACCCGCTGAGCCTGTGCCTCATGGTCGTCGCCGTGATCGTCGTCCACCGGCTGCTGCGCAGGAGCGGCTGGCTGTGAAGCGCCACCCGCTCCCGCCGCGTTACGGCTGCTGAGGTTCGAAACGCCAGCGGGTCGCGCCGTACGGTTCCTCGGTCGCGACGCCGACCACCGTGTGGAAGGCGAACCGGTAGACCTGCCAGGGCGGCGGCCCGGCGCTGGGCGCGCTGAACGGGGCCGTGAGCGCGTCACCCTCGACCTCCGCGGGCCAGCCGCCCGCGCGATAGCCGGCGGCGACCTGCTCCAGCGTCTGCGGATCGCTCACTCTGGCCGCGCTGCCGTTGAGGACGAGATCGATGCCGGGAAGCCGGACGGAGATCGTGCAGCGCGGGTTTTCCGCCAGGTCACGAGCCTTGCGGGCGGCCGGGCTGCTGGTGAAGTAGAGGTCGCCGCCCAGCCACTGCGCGCCGACGCCCGCGGCGTGCGGCGTTCCGTCGGGGCGGCACGTACCGAGGAAGTACGTGACGTCGGGGCTCGGCTCGGCGGCGAGCGCGTCCCGCGCACGGCTCCACGGCAGCTCCGCGTCTCCGTAACGGTCGAGGTTCGTGGTCGCGCTGGGTGCTTGTTCGCTCATGCACGATGAGACCGACGCGAGGAGCAGAACTCATCGGTGGTGCGTGGGGCTTTCTGACGGTCCGCGGCGTGACCGCAACAGCCTCGTCGTGGAGGGCTCGAACCCCGGACCCGCTGATCACGTCGAAATGTGATAGCCTTTCACAATGTGAATGCTAATCACATCAACGTGCGGCAGCTCGGCGAGACGGGCATCGAGATCAGCCCCATCGGACTGGGGTGCATGCAGTTCGCCGGCACAGCCAATTACACGCGCTTGATCATCAACCCGATCGGCCAGGAGGTGGCCACCTCGGTCGTGCGCGCCGCCCTCGACAACGGGGTGACGTGGTTCGACACCGCCGAGATGTACGGCAGGGGCCGCTCGGAGGAGACCCTCGCCACCGCGTTGCAGCAGTGTGGCCTCGCCCCCGGGCAGGTCAGCGTCGCGACGAAGTGGACGCCGCACCTGCGCACCGCGGCCAGCATCGCCGCGACCGTCGGTGACCGCTTGAAGCACCTGGGCGGCCACCCCATCGCTCTGCACCAGATCCATTCGCCCAGCGGGGGCCTGTCGAGCATCACCGCCCAGCTCAAGGTCATGGCGAGACTGTTCAGGGAAGGAACGATCGGTGCGGTCGGCGTCTCCAACTTCTCCGCCCGGCAGCTCGTGCTCGCCCACAGCGTGCTGGCCGCCGAAGGCGTCACGTTGGCCTCCAATCAGGTGCGGATCAGCCTGCTGCACCGGAAGATCGAGCGGGACGGCGTGCTGGAGGCCGCGCGAAAGCTGGGCGTCACGCTCATCGCGTACTCGCCTCTGGAGGGCGGGGTGCTCACCGGGCGTTACCACGACAACGTGAGCCTGGCCAGGTCTGCGCCACCGGCGCGCAGGATCTTCTCCCGTAGCCAGCTGAGCGACCGAGGGCTCGCACGCACCGCTCCGCTCATCAACGCCATGCGCCGCATCGGTGAGGAGCACGGCGCCACGGTCTCCCAGGTGGCGCTCAACTGGCTGATCACCCGGTACGGTGACACCGTCGTGGCCATCCCTGGCGCCTCCCGACCCGGGCAGGCGGCCGAGGCGGCGGGCACGATGAGCTTCCGGCTGACCGAGAGCGAGATCCGTGCGCTGGATGAGCTGTCGTTAATCTGAGTGCATGCCCCGACAGGTGTCCCGAACGACCAAGCGTGACCGCTACCACCACGGCGACCTGCGCGCCGCGCTCATCGAAACCGCCATGGAGCTGGTGGCCGAGCGGGGCGTGCAGGCCTTTTCCATGGCGGAGGCGAGCAGGCAGCTGGGTGTCGCGCTCAGCGCGCCCTACCGCCACTTCACCGATCGCGACGAGTTGCTGCTCGCGGTCGGCGTGCGCGCAGGAAACCTCCTGGTCGAAGCCGTCACCGCGGAACACGGCGGCAGCGCACCGCAGGATCGGCTGGTCGCTGTGGCCAGGGGATACGTGCGGTTCGCCGCAAAGCACCGGGCGCTGTTCGAGACGCTGTTCGGCATGTGGTCGACGGCCGGTGAACCGGAGCTGGAACAGGCGTCCCGTCCCGTGAAGGAGGCCTTCCAGGCAGGGGCCATGGCCCTGTCGGCGGATGATCCGGTGGCCGCCGAGGCGCTCGGGCTGGCCGTCGCAGCCACCGCGCACGGCCACGCGGAACTCCTGCACCTGGGCATGTTCGGCACCGGCGAGCAGGGCGTGGAGCTTGCGGTTCAACGCGCGGCCGCCGCCACGCTCGCGCTCATCGACGGCCGCGCCTCCCTCACCAGCTGAACCTGGACCGGCGGGAGCCCGTGGACGGCCGCTACCAGCAGACGAATGGTCGCAACGTAGCAATCTGGTCACAAGCCGACATCGGCACCCACCGGCACGATGAAATGATCTAGTGGACCGCCGTCGTTTCGTCATCGGACTCGCCATAGGCACGCTGGCTGCCGTCACCTTCATCGGCGCAGGCTATGGCGTCGGGCAACTGACCAAGACCTACCCTGACTTCACCGTGCCGACCCCCATCGTGATCGCTCTGATCTCGATCGAAGCAGCCGGGGTGGTGGTGTTCGGGTATCTCATGGCGACCAGCCGGCCTCCCCGGCTCGCAGAGGCTGTGGAGGATCCCGGCGAACGCCTGACGCGACGCATCCAGGCCGTCAACGCGTCCTTCACGGAAGCGGCCGCCCTGATGGTCGAGCTCCAGCGTGACCTCGAAGCCCAACGCGCGACCCGCGACGCGCTTCTCGCCGAAGCCGAGCACCAGCAGCGGCTCCTCGAACTCAACAAGGACCAAGCCGAGGACATCCGCACCATCCTCGTCGGCGAGACCAAGCAGACCATTCGCGCCGCTCGACGACGGGAGTGGGCCTTCTTCCTCAGCGGCCTGCTCCTGTCGGCTGCCCTGTCCATTCCCATCGGCATCTGGGTGAACAGCATCAGCTGACCCGATCGGCGCATCACTCGGACCCGCGCGACCCTTACCTCACGGGCAGACCGGTGACCGCCCGGCCGATGATGAGAGTTCCACTGATACACCGTCGAGATGGGCACACCCACCCGTTCCGCCAAGTCCTCCGGAGTCAGGTGCTTCTCCGCCACCATTGCCCCTCCGTTAGCCAGCCGCCGCTCTTCAACCTCAGCCGTTATTTGTCATGCTTCCCCATGACTTGTCACGCAGCATATGACGCGTCAGACGCGTCTTGCGCATCAAGGATGAGATGGCTAAGACAGCACCAGCGCACTGCCGCCTGCCAGACCCTAGAGGCGGCCGAGACGCCGAGGCCGCGACGACGGTCAACACAATGCCGACCACGGCCCCGTCGAGCCGCATAGAAGGACACGCCCCGCAGGTTGACGCGGGCGGCACGATTGAGGGCATGCTGCCCATCCACCGACGCCTCGCCCGCTTCCTTCACCGCCTCGCCGAGCCTTCGACGCCTCGACGGGCCGTGCACGTGCGTATCAGTCCCCGGCATCCTCGGCCAACCGCGAAGGCCACCATTCGTGCCGCCGAACGAGCGCGCATGCGAAGAGCGAAGCAAGCCCAGCCACGAGAAGGGCGGGCGCTTCAAGTGTGGACTGCGGTCGGCACCGTCCTGGCGGGTGTTGCGGCGGTGCCAGCGCTCTTCATCGCCCTGAACGCACTAGAGATCAGCGAACAGCAAGCAGCGCTGGCAGCGCAGCAGCTCGCCAATCGTGTAACGGCCTACAGTGCAACAACGAGTTCTGTAGCGGACGAGCAGCCCCGCTACACCACCACATACACGATGCAGAACAGCAACACCGTACCCGTGATCGTGGAGGGCAGGATATTCCCGCGGGAGAGACCGGGGTTGGTCCTGTACCTCTCGCCTTTTACCATCCCCGCGTGCACCGAGGTGGACTTTTTGGTCCCATTGCCAGACGACCCGGCATTGCAAGATGAGAGAATCAGGTTCGGTCTTCACAACACGATCGACGGTCGCCTCTGGTCCGTGCCAGCCCCGGGGGAACAAGCCCGAATAGTCGAGACCTGGCTTCCGTGGCAGCAGGAGGAAGTCACTGCCCCGGAGATTTATCTCCAAGGACGTGGAGCGAGGAAGGTGTCTTCCTGCGCCTGAGGATCAGCCAGCCTCATCTACCGCGATGACCGAATGCGACCGGAACCGCCAGGCCCGACACCAGCAGCACCGAGCCTCCGGGCAGGCCCCACGTAGCGACCGAGAACATCCAGACCACGACGACGGTCAGCGCGATGCCGACCACTCCCCCGTCGAGCCTCTCCAGCGCCACCAGGGCCGCGCCGGCCGCGATGACGACTTCGCCTCCAGACGCTCCAGGATCTTCTCAGGCAGGGCGTACGCCTCTCCTCCGTCCTTGACCGGCCACACCCGCCCGTCCTTCACGAGCCGCTTGAGCTGCGCGTGGATCTCACTCGGTGGAGCCGCCACCCGCCGCTTGAGCACGTGGTGCAGCAGCTCCCCGAGCTCCAGCGCCATGCCCTCCGCATCCGCCAGCACGTCGATGATCGCGGCCATCCAGGACGAAGAAGATCCCGGTCATGCCGCCGGCGTCGGGGTCACCGGACGCCAGGTGCGTCTTGCCCGTCCGCTCGTCGCCGTCCTCGTCCACCCACGGGATCCTAGGTGGCGCACGCGGCGGCGCATCACCCAGTGCCACAGCTCCAGCTCGCCCATGCAGTCGTCCTCGCCGAGGGCGCAGCGGTGGGTGCGGCCGTTCCAGTCCGGCATGCTGCCGCCCTGCGGGTCGAGCAGCCACCGTGGCGATCTGGTCGGACAGGTGGGCCAGGCTGATCAGCGTCTCCACCGACCGCAACTTGCCCGCCTCGGAGTCGCCGACGATGATGCCGTGCCGCATGCCGCCGGACTTCGTGAAGAACGCCCAGTGCGCGGGCTGCAGGTCGTAGAAGTAGCCGATGTGCGCGCCCGGCCGCCCTTGGTGGCCAGCCGCTCGTTGAACCGCCTCATGATCTGCTGCACCTCGGGGTTCAACTCCACCTGCTCAACGACGACCTCGGGCGGCTCGATGTCGAGCTTGTCCGTACGGCCGGGCAGCGGCAGGCGGCGGTGACGCCGCCAGTGCGCAGCCGAGTACCACAGCCACCCGGCGACGCCGGCCACGGCGACCGTCCGGCGTCGTGGACCTGCACACCCGCATCCGCCCAGCCAGCCAGCCAGCCAAGAAGAGTCGTCGAAACTCAAGGTCAGCCGCGGCAGTCCCCTGCTGCACATCACCCGCATCAGCTACAACAACACCGGTCAGCCCTTTCAGCTGCTGCCGCTCACTTCGCCCCAGATTCCCACCACCTTGGCCCATTGAGTAGCAATTGGCCCATACCTGCATGCATGCATTCTGGAACGATCCAATATAGGCCTGTACGAACTCGAGGAGACGTGCTTCCATATGGTTCTCGGGGGCGTAAGCGTTGACAGCGGTCCAGGGGAGCGCCATGCCGACCACGCCCACATCGATCGAGCCACTCCGCAGGGCACTGGAACTGGCCAGGGAGCACGTTAGGGCCCAAAGAGACCGACACGCAAAAGACCAGAAGCGATGGTCTAGGTTCGCCCAGTGGCTTCCCGTCATTGCTGCGGCTGGGTCGGCATTAGTCGGAGGGACAGTCGCGATCGACGAGGATCTTTCCCCGGCATTCCGCACTGCCGTAATCATCGTGTCCTTTATCGCGACCGCCGTATCTGCAGGCGCAGCTGCACTGCGAGCTCCAGAGCGTGCAGCAGTCGCAGCTCAGAAGCACAGCGAACTGACTTCGGCGGAGCGCTGGATCGAACTGCTCATGCAGGACATTGAGGCAGGCATAGTGCCTGACGCGGAAATTCGACGACGAGTAGATATGATCTTGTCCAAGTTGGACGAAATCGATGCCGTTGAGCCTGGTCCATGGACCTCGAGCCCTCCTTGGCCGAGCCCCACACCGCCTGGGCCAGACTTCTCCTAACAATCCCTCAGCAAATCAAGAGGCCTTAACTTAACTCCCGAAGGTCTCGCACGAAAGAGCCCCGCGACTTAGCTTGAGCTTTGCGTAGAACACTCAGGAGGTGCAGGGCCATGCACGACGCTAGCACGGAGCCCGGCGCGAGACTACGGGAGCTGCGCAAGCGGCGCGGACTCACGCAAGAAGATCTCGCCGAACGCGCGGGCCTCTCCGTACCTGTCATCAAAAAGATCGAGCAGGGCGGATCCGCCCGCATGGAGACCTACCGCCAGATTGCGAAGGTCCTCGGCGTCACCACCGTCTGGTTCGTCGCGGCGGGGTCACCGCGCCCCACCGTGGACACCGGCGACGACACCGTACTCACCGAAATGCGGGCCGCGCTCATCCCCCGATCGGGCTCAACGGCATGCCCGTCATCGGCACCGCCGACCACGACGACGTCGCACTCCCCCGCCTCATCGACGCCGCGGCCGCCGTCAACCGCGCCTACCACGCCGACCGGTACGACGACCTCGCGCACCTGCTGCCCGCACTCGTCCGATCCGCGCACTACCACGTCGCCCGGTTCGACGACGGAGCCGAACGCACCCAAGCCCACAAGGTCCGCTCAGCCGTGCTCGGGCTCGCCGGCCGCTACCTCATCCAGATCCGCGCGCACGACCTGGCGCTCATGACTTTGCAAGAAGCCACGCGCGACGCCATCGCAGCAGGTGACCGGGCGCTCGCCGCCTCCGCCATCTCCTCCCAGGCGTGGGCGATGTTGAGGCAAGGCCGCTTCGACGAGGTAGAGCAGCTCTGCGCACGAGCCGCCGACCAGATCGAACCGAAGATGTCCCAGGCCACCCCCGACGAACTGGCCGCGTGGGGATGGATACTCATGCGGGCCAGCGCCGGAGCGATCCGCAACAACCGGCCCGAGGAAGCAAACGAATACCTCACGCTCGCCAAGACCGCCGGTGCCAGGCTCGGCCGTGAGCACGACCTCGGCGGCCAAAAGGCATTCGGCCCGCTCACGGTCGCCCTGCTGGAGCCCGAGAACGCGATGATCGAGGGCCGCCCCGACAAGGCACTGGAAGTGATGGACGACCTGCCGCGCGACGTCGGCCGCACCAACGCCTCCACCCTCAACCGCGCCAAACTCGACCGAGCGCGAGCCCTCGTGCGCGTCGGCGACACCGACCAAGCGACAGAGGTCATGACCGGGCTTCGCCGCACGCACGCCGAGTGGCTGCAATACCAGCAGGCCGGCCGGGACGTGACCAGAGAGATCATCGAGTCCAGGACCCGCATGCCCAGCAGCGAACAGCGCGAACTCGCCGACTTCCTCCACCTCGACGACTAAGGGATACGTTCCGCATCCCCTACGGGCGCGGCGCAGCCAAACGGCTGCGCCGCGTTTCTGGTTCCGACCATAGCCGCCGCGTACCTTCAGCCCAGTCGGAGGTGCGGCATGGACACGGACAAGCCGTTGCACGACCTCGGGACCCTACCCAGCCCTGCGGAGATCCTCGCAGCGGATTTCCACGAGTGGCACATCTGGCGTGAACGCGACACCGATGGCCGCCATGGCGACTGGGTCGCGGAGCACGTCACGAAGCGCGACCGTGCCTATTCGGCCCCAGACATCTCGACGCTACGCACGCTACTGGAGAAGGACGCCGCGAGCACACGAAGGGACACCTCGGCAACCCGCCACAAAACCGAGGGCCTGACTCCTGATCGCGGACAGGAGGAACCAGATTCAGATGGAAAGACTTCCGCCGCCGCTATTGCGCGGGCGGAACATGGCCTGCCTCGGACAAGCGGGCGCTGTTCGACCCGGGAAAGGTACGAACAACACGGTACCGATACCGGGGCACAGCAATCCCCACTCCCTGGCGGACCACTGCATGAGTAACTGAATGCCCATCGGGACTTGCGGAGAGCCCGTTGCCTGGAGACAGGCACGGCGGGTTCGGGAGGCGGCCCGAGGAAACCCACCGGTGGCAACACCGGCAGGGCGTCTCGGGCCGACCTCACGCCACCTGCGCGGTACGGACGATCCCGAAGATGTGGCTGCAGCAGGTCCGGCCCGGCGGCACCATCACCACTCCCATGCTGGGCTGGACCGGCGGCGCCGCGCTCGCGCACCTGGTGGTCGCCGACGACGGCACTGCGCACGGCGGGTTCCTTCCGGAGCCGGTGTATTTCATGCCGGCCAGGCCGCACGCCGCCCCGCCGCTGGACACCATGGAGTTCGGCGGCGGGGAGGAGAGCCACACCACCACGGATCCGGCGCTGCTGAACGACGAAACGGGCCTGCTCGTCGCCCAGCTTGCCGCGCCCAAGGCGCAGCGCGCCTGGGCGGGGGAGATCCTCGCGCTACACGACGTGGAGTCGGGCTCGCACGCCGACGTCCGGCCCTCGCAGCCGAGCGGGTGGGAGGTCCACCAGTATGGGCCGCATCGGCTGTGGGGCCGGGTGGAGCGGGCGCTGGGCACGTGGCTGGACGCCGGTAGACCGCACATGTCGGCGTTCACCTTCACCGTGACGCCGGAACGGCAGTGGGTACGCCTTGGCGCTGATTCACCCATCGCGTGGATCCGCCCGCATAGTCGGTCACGCCCCGTCGTATGCGGAGGGCCCGTCCCTCTTGGCCGGGCCTAACTCCATGGACTCAGCCCTCCGGTCGAGGTCGTCCGCGACCGGTACAAGAAAGTGCCCCGGTTCGAGCAGCAACACTTCTGTCGCGCTTGGCCGAGAAGTCGATGACCTCGCACAGGTCGGCCAAGTTGACGTGCTCGGCGACCTCTTGGACGCGGGAGCAGTAGGCGACCAGGTAGCGGCGGCCACACACTGTCTGCGTGACGCGGAAGCGTGGGGACTGGTCGAGCACGATGACCTCTACTTCGATGCCGCAGGGTCCGCGCCAGACGTTCACGACAGGAGGCTACGCCGAATTGGGCATATAGCCATAAATCGGTTGTGATCACGCTTTTCTTTAGGAAACCCGGTCATCACAGCGCGGTTCGATCCGGTAGACCTCGGAAAAGAGTGACTACAGAGCGTAATCAATCACTACATATAGCTATCAAGGAGGCTTGTCTTGATCAGGTCATTCGTCCTACTTCCGGCACTCGCCGCAGCAATGGCCGTATTTCCCGGTACAGCCAGCGCGACCACGAGCCACACTCCGCCGCCCTTCCGGTTCGTCGAGATGACCGGAGAACAAGAGGTTCCCGGCCCCGGCGATCCGGACGGTGTCGGCACCTTCGCCTGGAAGGTGATCGGATCGTCGCTCTGCTATGTCATCACCGCACACAACATCGAGCCCGCGACCGCGGCGCACATCCACAGAGGCAGGGAAGGGGTGGCGGGTCCGATCGTGGTGACGCTGAAGGCGCCCAGCGAAGGCTTCGCGAGCGAGTGCATCCGCGCCATGAAACGCCAGACGGCCGACAACGCCGATACCACTCTGACCTTCGGCGAATTGAAGGCCATCGCCCACAGTCCGAGGCAGTTCTACGCCAACGTCCACAACGAGGAGTTCCCGGACGGCGCCATCCGCGGCCAGCTCTACTGAGGCGGGCGTCACGTGCGTGGCGCTGAGAACGGATGAGCGGGGGCGTAGCAGAGAGCCGGTGACGCGACGGTTCACCGGCTCTCAGGCCTTGTCATTATGTCGTTACCAGCGGAAACGTCTCAGATTGACGCTAACAAGATCAACATTCGGACCTATCCAAATGACGCTCGGACCGAAGCGATCACGCGTCAGTGTGCAGCTGGGACTTGTGAATCTAGCGTGACCAGCGTTTCGAATGCGCAGACGCGCGACGCATGCGAAGAATCCCCATACCCTGATCACCAAGCGCGGACGAGCCGGTACTGCTCGACATTTTCGGCATGGTCCACACTGAACCGGCACCCACCGCACACCGCGCGGCCCGTCCACGTGCCCAGGTTGATCGCGCCGCAGTGGTGCATCCACGCCGCCTTGTCCAGCGCGCTCGATCTCGACCTGGGCACGCCAACCTCCTACTCGATCGCCGACGCCACCAACTGGGAAGAATCTCTTTCCAGTTGGTCCCGAGAATGCAGGTAGATCAGAGTCGTCTCGAACGACTCAAGACCCAGAGCCTCCTGAATCTCGCGCGGCTTCGCACCACGCACTTCCGCGATCGACGCCCACGCCCCACGGCCGTACACCCTTCCGTCGGCGGTACCTCACCACCCGGCAGCAGGGCACACACCAGCTCCGTCACTACTTCGCCAGCGTCACTCTGGCAGGTGGTGTGACGATCAAGGATCTCTCCGAGTACTAGGGCCACGCCGACCCGGCACTTACTCTCCGTGTCTGCGCTCACATGCTGCCTTCGTCGCACGACCGCGTCCGCGAGGCCATTGACCGACAGTTCCGGCCACCCGAAGCCGCTGAGACAGAACTGAGACAGAACTGCAAGTCACACAGCGGCGAGGGATCGGTCAGGGGCGGTGTGCCGCGATGATGGTCCTGCGGACACGCCATCCCTTCGACGTGCGGCGTTCTCAGTGGACCGGCAGGCCGGTGACCGCCCGGCCGATGATGAGGCGCTGGATCTCCGACGTGCCCTCGAAGATGGTGAAGATCTTGGCGTCGCGGTGGAAGCGCTCGACCGGATGGTCGCGCGTGTAGCCGGCGCCGCCCAGGATCTGGACGGCCTGCTCGGTCACCCACACCGCCGTCTCTCCCGCCACCAGTTTCGACATCGAGCCCTCCGCCTGCTCGAAGGGCCTGCCGTTCCTGGCCATCCAGGCGGCCCGCCAGGTCAGCAGGCGGGCGACGTCGACGCGGGTGGCCATGTCGGCCAGCAGGAAGGCGATCGCCTGGTTCGATCCGATCCTGCGGCCGAACTGCTCCCTCTCGCGCGCGTAGTCCCTGGCGTACTCGAAGGCCGCCCGCGCGATGCCCACGGCCATCGCGGCGACGGCCGGGCGGGTGGTCTCGAACGTGCGCATCGCCGCCTGCTCCCCCGCCCGCTCCCCGTTGCGCACCCGGCTCAGCCGGGCCTCCAGCTTCTCCTTGCCGCCCAGCAGGCACGAGCCCGGTACGCGGACGCGGTCGAGCACGACCTCGGCCGTGTGCGAGGCGCGGATTCCGTGCTTGCGGAACTTCTGTCCCATCGACAGGCCGGGCGTGCCCGGGGGGACGACGAAGGAGGCCTGGCCGCGGGTGCCGAGTGACGGGTCGACCGAGGCGACGACCACATGCACGTTGGCGATGCCGCCGTTCGTGACCCACGCCTTGACGCCGTCCAGCACCCAGTCGTCACCGTCGGGCACGGCGCGGGTGCGGATGGCGCCGACGTCGGACCCGGCGTCGGGCTCCGACGCGCAGAAGGCGCCCAGCTTGACGTCGCTCTCCGAGCCGAACATCTGCGGCAGCCACTCCCCCACCTGTTCGGGCGTGCCGTTGCCGGCCAGGGCCGCGGCCGCCAGCCCGGTGCCGACGATGGACAGGCCGATGCCCGCGTCGCCCCAGAAGACCTCCTCGAACGCCAGCGGCAGCGCCAGCCCGCTCTCCTCGAACCACTGGGTGGCGAAGAAGTCGAGCGAGTAGAGCCCGATCTTGGCCGCCTCCTGGATGACCGGCCACGGGGTTTCCTCGCGCTCGTCCCATTCGGCGCCCGCCGGGCGGATCACGTCGCGGGCGAACGCGTGCACCCAGTCGCGTACCTCGGCCACGTCGTCGCTGGGCTCGGGACAGAAAGCGCTCATGCGGGACCCCTTGCTCGTTACCGGCGGTAACACCCTACCGGCGGGTAGACCGATCAGGAAGCCGTCGATCAGGGGCTCAGGCCGCCATCGTGATCATCGGCGGGCGTTCGGCGATGCCGATGTCGGTCAGCAGGACGTCGTGCCCGTCCGCCGCCCTGCGGAACTGGGCCAGCCGGAGCGACGGCACGTGGCACGCCTCGATCTTGCCCTGGCGTTCCAGCCGTGACCACGCGGCCAGCATGATCTGGGACGCCATCCCTCCCAGGGCCTCCGTCGACTGCGGTGCGTGCTCCCGCGAGCCCAGGTCCACCTGCGCGAACGCGTCCAGACCTGCCAGCTCGAGCAGGTCGATCAGCAGCCCGAGCTCCACGCCGTACCCGGTCAGGAACGGCACCCGCTCCAGGGCGGAGCGCCGGCCGGCGTACTCGCCGGCCAGCGGCTGCACGAACCCGGCCAGCCGCGGCCAGTGGAGGTTGATCAGCGGGCGGGCGACCAGTTCGGTGACGCGGCCGCCGCCGTTCGAGGACCCGTTCAGGGGACGGTCATAACAGGCCTTGGCGTACACCACGCTCGGGTCGGCGAGGATCGGTCCGAGCAGCCCGAAAACCAGTGAAGGATGAAATTTCCGGATATCGGCGTCGGCGAACACCAGCACGTCCCCCGACGTGACCGCCAGCGACTTCCAGAGCGCCTCCCCCTTGCCGTCGAGCGGCTTGAGCTGCGGCAGGATCTCGTCCTGAGCGTGCACCGTGGCGCCGGCCCGCGCGGCCACCAGGGCCGTGTCATCGGTGGAACGCGAGTCGATGACCACGACCTCGTCGACGAGCGCGCCCAGCTCCCGCCGGATCACCGTGACGATCTCCCCCACGGTCTCCCGCTCGTCGCGAGCCGGGAGCACCACGCTCACCGTGGTCGCACCCTTGGCGGCCACCAGGTCCCCGAGCGGCCAGTCCGTGACGCACGAAGTACGGCGTCGCAACCATCCACGCACCTCAGGCAGCATGCGACCCCTCCCCCCGTATCCCCACATTTCAGCTTAGGGGGTGGTGGCGTGGCGCTCCAGGAAGGTGTAGACGTCCGCCTCGTCCACGCCGGGGAACGACCCCGGCGGCAGCGCGGCCAGGACATGGGAGTTGGCGCGGGCGGACGGCCAGGCGTACCCCTCCCACCGTTCGGCCAGCCCGGCGGGCGGGCGGCGGCAGCAGTCACCGGTGGGACAGCCGGAACGGGTGCGGTTGGTGGTCTCGCGCCCCCGGAACCAGCGCGACTCCTTGTACGGCACCCCCAGCGTGATGGCGAAGTCCCGCTCGCGCGACGGATCGACGTGGGCCACGCAGAAGTAGGTCCCGGTGGGCGAGTCGGAGTACTGGTAGTACACCGAGAACCGGTCGGGGGAGGCGAACACCTGCCGCCCCGACCACTGCAGGCACATGCGCTGCCCCTCGATGGCCCCCTGCTCGTCGGCGGGGAAGACGATGCCGTCGTTCTCGTACGCCTTGTAGATGATGCCTCCGGCGTCGTTGCGCACGAAGTGGCAGACGAGGCCCAGGTGGTGGGTGGCCAGGTTGGTGAAGCGGTGGGCGGCCATCTCGTACGACACCGCGAACACGTCGCGCAGGTCCTCCACCGACACCGCCCGCTGCGATTTGGCCTCCTGGAGGTAGGGCGCGGCGGCCCGCTCGGGGACGAGCACGGCGGCGGCGAAATAGTTGGCCTCGGTGCGCTGGCGCAGGAAGTCGGCGAAGTCGCGGGGTTTGTCGTGGCCTAGTGCGAGGTGGCCGAGCGTCTGGAGCAGGATCGTGCGCGGGGTGTGCATGCCGAGCTGCTCGTGTTTGACGTAGATGCGGCGGTGGCGGAGGTCGGTGATGGAGCGCACGGAGCGCGGCAGGTCCTGGGCGGTGTGCACGGTGTACCCGAAGTGCGTGACCAGCCCCTGGATCATGCTCTGGGACAGGGCGCCCGTACGGTAGCCGACGGCGTCGAGCGCCTGGGCGGCGGCCTTCTCGATGTCGGGGAAGTAGTTGCCCACCTCCCGCTGGCGGCGGCGCAGCTCGGCGTTGGCGACCCTGGCCTCCTCCGGGGTGGCGGTGCCGCGGGCCTGCCGGGCGCGCAGCTCGCCGTACAGGCCGAGGAGGTGTTCGAGCACGTCGTTCGGCACGCGCGCGGAGACCTTCAGCCGCGGCAGGCCGAGCCCCGCGTAGATGGGGTCGCGCTGGGCCTCCTCCAGCGCGATCTCGAGCTGGGCGCGGCGGTTGGGCGGCTGGCGGCGCAGCAGTTCCTCGACGGGGACGCCGAGGGCGGAGGCCAGCGACTTGAGCAGCGACAGTTTGGGCTCGCGCTTGCCGTTCTCCAGCAGTGACAGCTGGCTGGGCGCCCTGCCGACGCGCGATCCCAGGTCGGACAGGGTGAGGCCACGCTGTTTACGCAGGTGGCGGAGGCGCTGGCCGAAGGCGATCAGATCCAGCTCCTGCGTCAAAGACAGCGGTTCTTCACCGAGCAACGGCCCCATATGCGGCATCTTAGGCAGAAAAACGAGCCATTTTCTAGCCTTCGCCTTGCTGCCGCGAGCCCGGCGCGGGCGGCTCACGCACGCCTTCCGCGCCGGCGGATCGGCCCGGCGCCGATCCGCCGGCGGGCGCCCATGCAACGTTCCGGTTCAGGCCGGAACCTTGGCCCCGGGAGCGGGGACGGTCACGGGCGGGCAGCGCGGGTCCAGCCGGATCCGTGCCAGGTCGCGGCCCGCGATCGCCCAGGCGTTCCAGGATCCGGGCTCGAAGTGGAGTTGCGGGTTGGTGTGCCACTCGTCGCCCATCCCGGTGGCCAGCAGCGTGGCCCCGCGCTCGGCGTCGAGCTCGTACGCGTTGCCGCCACCCCGGAAGACCGAGGCGAACAGGCGGCCCCGGTGCACGGTCAGCTCGCCGTAGCCGGACAGCGTGCCCTGCCGGACGACCTGCCGGGTCTCGGGGTCCCAGGCGATCCAGGCTCCCGAGTCGCGCTTGTACGACGCGTACAACAGCCCGCCGTGCAGCTTGACGTCCTGGAAGGTGCGCTGGCCCGGCACCGGCTCGTCCTGCCACAGGACGGTACGGCGGGCGAGGTCGAAGGCGGCTATGGAGGCGGACGGCGCGCTGGTGCCGAACACGTCCCCGGCCAGGTAGACCACGCCCCGCTCGGCGTCGAGCGTCAGGCTCATGAGGCTCTGGCCGGGGATGACCCCCTGGTACACGTCCGTCTCGCCGGTGTGCGGATCGACCACCGACAGCGCGCCGCTGATGCTCGCCGACAACGACGCGGTCGCGACCAGGAGCTTGCCGGAGCGGGGGTCGTACTCGATGTCCCAGGGCCGCTTCTGGTCGTGGCCCAGGTAGCCGAGGCTGCGGACCTCGTCCGTGCGCACGTCGACGGAGATGATCTCGCCGGTGGGGTACATGGCGGCGTAGACCTTGTTCCCGTTGCCGACCATGGCCTTGGGCTCGCCCGGCACCCGGATCCTGCGCCGCTCGCCGGTGCGCAGGTCGCGGATCTCCATGGCGAAGTGCCCGCCGGCGTACACCGCGCGGCCGGGGACGAGCAGCATGCTCTGCGTGCGCTCGGCGCCGGGCGGCAGGCCCGCGTCGATCAGGTCGGTGAACTCGGCCGCGCCGGTGCCCGCGTCGAGCGACCACAACCCGCCGCTGCCGGCGACGGACAGCAGCGTGTTCTCGCCGGTCACGTGGAGCAGGCGGGTCTCGTCGCCGTAGGACGGCGGGGCGATGACCCTGGTGAGCGCCGTGTCGCCGGTCCGGTAGCGGTAGACGGTCCCGTCGGGGCGGGAGGCGGCGTGGACGGAGCCGTCCGCGGCGGTGGTCAGCGCGTCCAGGAGCCCGGACTCGACGGTGATCCGCCGCAGGTCCGTGCCGTCCTTGCGGACGTCGATCAGCTCGCCGCCGGCGGCGGCCAGGACCCGGTCACCGTTGAGCGCGACGACGCCGATCGCGGCTCCGCCGGCCGCGAGCTGCCGTACGGCGCCGCTCTCGCGGTCGATCCGCACGAGCAGCTGCTTCTCCAGCAGGCCCGCGTAGACGTAGCGGTCGTCGGCCGCCACCGCGCGCACGTTGTGCTCGCCCTGAGCCGGCACGTCGTAGCGGCGGACCGCGCCGGTCTCAGGGACGTACTCCCACACGCGCCCGTCGGGGGAGGTGCCCGCGTAGAGGGTGCCGTCGGGGGCCGCGGCCAGGCTCCAGACGAAGCCGCCGGCGCCGCCGAAGGAGTGCAGGTGCTCGACCTTTCCTGTGGCGATGTCGAAGGCGTACAGGTCGGGTACGGGATAGGTGCCGACGTAGACCTTGCCGCCGGACACGGCGACGGCCCAGCCGCCCTCGGGCTCGCCGTCGGCCGGGCCGTCGGGGAGCGTCACGCTCCTGGCCACCTCGCGGGTGCTCAGGTCGATCTCGGCGAGCACGGGCGGCTTGGGGCCGCGGGTGACGACGTAGGCGCGGCCCTCGTGGACGGCGGCCCCGACGACGGCCCCGGTCACCGAGGCCGGTCCGTACGTGGTGACCGCCTGCCCGCCGCACCGCGAGGGGGCGGCGTAGGGGGCTGCCGAGGCGGCGGGTGAGACGAGAGCGGGTAACAGGCCCGCCACGACGACGAGCAGGGATCGGAGCATGCCCAGGGCCTCTCGTTCATTTGTGCCTTATTTTGGTCCAGACCGTAACCTTGTGAGCATCTCCCGTCAACGGGCCGACCGCCGCCGACCCGCACGACGTGGTCCGCACGGACCCGATGCACGATCCTCGGCTCCCCGGACACGCTTGATAACGGTCTCGGCCGAATCTCCATCCGACGGCCCGAACCGATCCCGGCGGCCGGATCGGGCTCGCCCCTCCGGCCCGGAAAGGGTCACGCCTTCCGGACCGGGCCGGCCGGCTCCGATTCGCCCATGCCTTCGCACCGGCCCGGGATCGAGGCCGCGGGGCGCGAGCCGCGGGGCACGTTTACGATCTGGACATTACGGCCCAGGCCGTTATAACGTGCGGCGAAACCGCACCAGGGAGCCGCACATGATCCCCCGTCGTCGATTCCTGCAGGCTGCCGCCGTCGCCACGGTGGCCTCCGGCCTGCCGGCAACAGCCGTCCACGCCGCCCCACCCGCCGAAGGCACGCTCACCGACCTGGGCCCCGCCAGCGTCGCCAGCCCTCTCGGCAACGCCGAGTTCGTCGGCGGCGTGCTCTACGCCGGATCGCGCGGGCTGTCGCCCAACGTGGTCGGCGCCTACGACCTGGCCGAGGATTCGGTCACCGCCCATTTCGACATCCCCACGGGCATCGGGGTATGGGCGATGTGCAGGGTCGGCACCGACGTCTACGTCGGCACCCACGCCAAGTCCGACCTGTACAAGCTGGACACGGTGGCCGGCTCGGTCACCAAGGTCGCCTCCGTCCCCGACCACTTCATCTGGACGCTCGCCGCCGCACCCGACGGCAAGGTCTATTTGGGCACCTCGGAGCCGGGCAAGGTCAAGGAGTACGACCCCGCCACCGGAACCGTCCGCGACCTGGGCGAGGCCGTGCCGGGCGAGGCGTACGTACGCGCCATCCAGGCCGACGACACGCACGTCTACGCCGGCGTCGGCGCCAACGCCCATCTCATCGCGATCGACCGGGCCACCGGCGAGCGGCGCGACCTGCTGCCGTCGGAGCTGGCCGACCGCGACTGGGTGTCGAGCATGAGCGTCTCCGACACCCACATCGCCGGAGGCATGAACTCGCTCGCCGAGCTGATCATCCTGAACAAGGCCGACCCGTCCGACCACAGGGTCGTCAAGGCCACGGCCCCGGGCGAGAAGTACATCGTCTCGGTCCTCATCCACGACGGCCACGTCTACTTCGCGGGGCGCCCCACCGGCACCTTCTACCGCTGCCGGCTGGACACCGGCGAGCTGGAGGTCCTCGGCGTGCCGTACTTCGAGGCCGCCACCCACCGCATCCTGGCCCATGAGGGCCGGATCTACGGCGTGCAGGACAACGCGGTGTTCGTCTACGATCCGGCGAGCGGCGCGCTGGAGTACCGCAACCTGGTGCAGCGCGGTTTCCGCGCGGCGGCGGAAGAGCCGATGTCGGTGCACTCCGACGGCGAGCGCGTCTACGTCGGCGGCAAGAGCGGCGCCGACATCCACGACCTGGCCACCGGCGCGGTCACCCGGCTGTCCATCCCCGGCGAGCCCAAGACCATGCTCACCGTCGCGGGCACCACCTATCTCGGCGTCTACACGCAGGCCGCGCTCTACTCCCACCGCGCCGGCGACGCCGAGGCCAAGCTGCTCGCGCGCACCGGCAACCAGCAGGACCGGCCGCGCGACCTCGCCTACGACGACCGGACCGGCGTGCTCGTGATGCCGACCCAGCCCGAGCCCGGGCACATGAACGGCGCGCTGTCCTTCTACTCCCCGCGCACCGGCGAGTACGTCACCCAGCGCCCCGCCGTCGAGCGCCAGACGGTCTACTCGGTCGTCACCCGGAAGGGCATCGCCTATCTCGGCACGCTCACCCAGGAGGGCCTCGGCCTGCCGCCGGTCACCTCCACCGCGCGCCTGGCCGCCTACGACCTGTCGGCGCGCGCGTTGTTGTGGGAGGTCGAGCCCGTCCCCGGCGCCCGCTACCTCTCCGCGCTCGCGCTCGGCCCGAGGCACGTGTACGGCATGGCGAGCACGGGCGTGGTCTTCGAGTTCGACCTGCGGACCCGGAAGGTCACCCGTACGCTCCAGGTCGGCGCGAAGGGCGGGGACCTGTTCGTCGTGGGCCGGGTGGCGTACTGCGGCGACGGCGACAAGGTGTACAAGATCGACCTGGCGAGGTTCACCGCGAAGGCCATCGTGACCGGGCTGGCGGGTCAGTGGTTCGGCGGCGAGCCCAAGCTGGCCCTCGACCCGTCCCGCCGCGCCCTGTACGGAGTCAAGGGCCGCAACCTGGTGCGCATCGCCATCAGCGGCAAGGGGTGACATCGGCCATCGGCCACCACGTGATCCGGCTCTGACCGGGCGCGTGGTGGCCGTTCTCGTGTCCGCCGCGACACCGGAGACGGCGAACGATCACGAGGAGACCGGTTCGGCGAAAACTCGTGAATTTTTCTCCGCAGAATACTGGCAAGTAGTGCATATTCTGGAAATTTCCTCGAATCTTATCGTTGTCACCGACTTTCGACCGGGTGTCCGGGGGCAGAGACTCGGCGTAAGCCCCAGGGGACGACGAAGGAGTGATCATGACGGATCGCCTCAAGGGAGCTGCGGAGCAGCTGCAGGACGAATGGGACGGAGACCCGCGCTGGGCGGGCATCGAGCGCACCTACAACGCCGGCGACGTGATCCGGCTGCGCGGCAGCGTCCAGGAGGAGCACACGCTGGCCCGGCTCGGCGCCGAACGGCTGTGGGGCCTGCTGCGCACCGAGGACTATGTCGCCGCCCTCGGCGCGCTGACCGGCAACCAGGCCGTCCAGCAGGTGAGAGCGGGCCTGAAGGCGATCTACCTGTCCGGCTGGCAGGTGGCGGCCGACGCCAACCTGGGCGGGCAGACGTACCCGGACCAGAGCCTCTACCCGGCCAACTCCGTGCCGGCCGTCGTGCGCCGGATCAACAACGCGCTGCTGCGGGCCGACCAGATCACCTGGTCGGAGGGTGTCGAGAGCCCGCACTGGCTGGCGCCGATCGTGGCCGACGCCGAGGCCGGGTTCGGCGGGGTGCTGAACGCCTTCGAGCTGATGAAGGGCATGATCGCGGCCGGCGCCGCCGGCGTGCACTGGGAGGACCAGCTCGCCTCCGAGAAGAAGTGCGGCCACCTCGGCGGCAAGGTGCTGATCCCCACCGGCCAGCACATCAAGACGCTCAACGCCGCCCGCCTCGCCGCCGACGTCTGCGGCGTCCCCTCACTGATCATCGCGCGGACCGACGCCCAGGCCGCGACGCTGCTGACCAGTGACGTGGACCCGCGCGACCAGGCCTTCACCACCGGCGAGCGCACCGCGGAGGGCTTCTACCGGGTCAGGAACGGCCTGGAGGCGTGCATCGCGCGCGGCCTGGCGTACGCGCCGTACTCCGACCTGCTCTGGATGGAGACCGGCACGCCCGACCTGCAGGTGGCCCGCGAGTTCGCCGAGGCGATCAAGGCCGAGCACCCGGAGCAGATGCTCGCCTACAACTGCTCGCCGTCCTTCAACTGGAAGAAGCACCTGGACGACTCCACGATCGCCAAGTTCCAGCGGGAACTGGGGCACATGGGGTACAAGTTCCAGTTCATCACGCTCGCCGGATTCCACTCCCTCAACCACTCCATGTTCGACCTGGCCCAGGGGTACGCCGGCGACGGCATGCCGGCGTACGTGGAGTTGCAGGAGGCGGAGTTCGCCGCCGAGGCGCGCGGCTACACCGCGACCCGGCACCAGCGCGAGGTCGGCACCGGCTACTTCGACCTGGTCAGCACGGCCGTGGCCCCCGGCTCCTCGACGACCGCGCTCAAGGGCTCCACCGAGGAGGAGCAGTTCGCCCGCTGAGCGTCTGAACGCGCCGGCCACCTCCAGGGCATGCGAGGGTTCCCCGGCGTCTCGAAGGAAAGGCCGCGCCAGTCCTCCCCGGCACTGGCGCGGCCTTTCCTCATAAGGGGCCTGTGGGCGTCGGCGTCGGGGTGTCCTGGCCGGGCGTGGAGGGACCCGGAGGCTCGCCGGGCCCGTCCTGGGGGATCGTGGTGATCGACGATGACGGCCGCGGGCAGGGCCGCCTGGCCATGGGGCCGCGCCTCCTGCCGGCCGGGTCCGCGCACGCGCCGGGGCCGTCCTCGCGGGGCTCCTCCGGCCTGGCGACGCCGGACGGGTGGCCGCCCGGCGGCCGGAACGTGTCCCGCCGATGGGGCGAAGGGCTGCGCACGTCCTCCTTCGTACGGGTGCGCGTGACGAACACCGTGGGCGTGGCGGGCGCCGTCGCCGGCGCGGTGCGGGTGGGCGGCACGCGCCCTGCCGGGGTGGCGGCGGGGCGCGCGGTGGACGCGCCGCTGACCTCCGAGCGCACGGCGGCCGGCGGGTCACCGGACAGCAGCGAGCCGCCCCCGACGGGCGCGCCGTCCGCCCCGGACGCCGCGATCACGGTGATGGCCGCGATCGAGACCGTGGCCAGCGCGGCGAAGCTGGCGTGCGACAGGCTCGCTCCGGCCCTCGCCCTCCGGCGCCTGCGGGACCGTTCCAGCCCTGCCTCGGCGGCGAGCGCGCCGGGCCCTGTCCCGGCGCCCCCGTGCCCTGCCCGCCCCCCTCCTGGCGGGTACGGCACGGGGGTCCAGATCTCTGCCAGCACCTCGTCGACCGCCCGGCGCAGATCCCACGGATCGCCCACGCCGCCGGCGGCCAGCAACACCCGCAGCAGGTCGGCGGCCCCGGGCCGGCCGGCGGGATCCTTGGCCAGCGCCGCCTCGACGGCGGGCCGCAGCAGGGCGGGCACGCCCTCGATCCGCGGCGGCTCGAACAGGATGCGCCGGGTCAGCACATCCGCCTCCCCGCTCCCGAACGGGTGGTGCCCCGTGGCGGCGAACGCCACCAGGCACCCCCACGCGAACACGTCGGACGCCGGCAGCGCGCCCATGCCCGCCGGCCGGCCCGTCAGCCGTTCCGGCGCCACCCACCCGGGACTGCCCATGACCTGCCCGGCCTGCGTGTGGGCGGACAGCGTGTCGACGTCGCGGGCGATGCCGAAGTCGATGACCCGCGGCCCTTTCGTGGACAGCAGCACGTTGCCCGGCTTGAGGTCCCGGTGCACGAGTCCGGCCTCGTGGACCGCGACCAGCGCGGCGGCGACGCCGAGCGCCACACCGTAGGCGCGGTCGGGCGTCAGCGGTCCCCGCGCCAGGACGACCTGGGAGAGCGCGGGGCCCGGGATGTACTCGGTGACCAGGTAGGGCCGGCCCTGGTCGGCGCCGTCCTCGACGACGGCCGCCGTGCAGAACGGCACCAGTCTGCGCGAGAAGGCCACTTCCTCGGCGAAGCGGGCGCGTAACGTGGCATCGTTGAGATGCACCGTATGTGGTGTCTTGAGCGCCACCAGGCCACCCCGAGGGTGTTCGGCCAGATAGACGATTCCCATCCCGCCCGCGCCGAGGCGGCCCAGCAGCAGGTATCGCCCGATGATGACCGGGTCGCCCACCGTAAGCGGTCGCACGCCGGCAGGCAGGTCGCTCGCACCACGCGCCATCCGGGTTTCGCCCTTCCTGTCTGGAACACGGCACAGCACACTGTGACCGCATCCAGGCAGGCTTTCCGCATGTCTTGCGCAAGCGGTATCAGAGGTAAGGCGTTCGTTCCTCCGAGGTGAGGAAGCCGTGTGACGGGAGTGGCGTCGTGCCCCTGGTGATCAGGAGGCGATCGCAGCCGCCTCTTCCGCCTCGACCTGGCGGTTCCAGTCCTTCTTGACCGCCCGCCAGCCCTCGTCGTCCACCCCCGCGCGCCAGTAGCCGGAGATGGAGAGCCGGTCCAGCGGGACGCCCCGCTCGAGCCGCAGGTGCCGGCGGAGCTGCTTGACGAACCCCGCCTCCCCGTGCACGAACGCGTGCACGTCGCCCTCGGGGAAGTCCAGCTCCCGCACCGCCCGCACCAGCGCGTGGCCCACGGGACGGTCGCTCCGATACAGCCACAGGATCCGCGCGTCGGCGGCGGTGTCGAGCTTCTGCTCGTCGCCGGGCCCGTCCACCTCCACCAGGACGTGCGCGAGCGCCCCTTCGGGCAGCGCCTGGAGCGAGGCCGCGATCGCGGGCAGCGCGCTCTCGTCGCCCACGAGGAGGTGCCAGCCCGCCTCGGAGTCGGGCGCGTAGCCGCCGCCGGGGCCGAGCATGAGCAGGACGTCGCCCGGTTTCGCCGCGGCGGCCCACGGCCCGGCCAGCCCTTCGTCACCGTGCACGACGAAGTCGAGGGTCAGCTCGCGCGCGTCGGAGTCCCAGGCGCGCACGGTGTAGGTGCGCAGCCGTGGCCAGTGCTCGCGCGGCATGGTCTCGCGGCACGCCTTCACGCTGAACGGCTCGGGATAGTCCACGTCGTCGTACGGGAAGACCAGCTTCACGTAGTGGTCGGTGAGCCCCGTGGTGGCGAAGCCGGACAACCCGTCCCCCCCGAGCACGACGCGGACCATGTGCCGCGAGATCCACTCGGTCCGCAGGACGACGCCTTTATGATGATCTGTGGGCTTTTCAGCCATTCGCACAGCCCCCTGACTCATGTTAGGCATACCTAACCTTACATGGTGTCGATCTGCCGCCGCATGCCGATCGCCGGAAAAGGGACACGCACTATTCAAGCCGCCGCCGTATCCCCCAGCGAACCCGGCCGGCCGGCCACCGCCCCCAGGAACGTCGCCATGTGCCGGAATGCCAGCCGCGCCTCCGGCAGCACGTCCGCCAGGATCGGGAAGACGTGCGGCATGCGGTCCCATTCCTCGTACCTGACCGGCACCCCGGCCTGGCGCGCCCGCTCGGCGACACGCTTGCCCTCGTCGCGCAGCACCTCCGTCGACCCCGTCACGATCATGAGAGGCGGCAGCGCCGTGAAGTCGCCGTGCACCGGCGACACCAGCGGATCCCGCGGATCAAGCCCCGCGGTCCATCTGCGGGCCAGCCAGCGCACCCGGCCGGCCGGCAGCATGGGGTCCTGCCAGCGGTTCGCGTGGCGCGGAGCGTCGGTCAGGTCCGTCCACGGCGACAGGCAGATCGCCGCCGCGGGCAGCGGCAGCCCCTGGTCGCGCAGCGCGAGCAGAGTCGCCAGCGTCAGGTGACCGCCCGCCGAGTCGCCCGCGAGCACGATGTCCCCGGCCTCGTGCCCGCGCCGCAGCAGGCAGTCGTAGGCGCCCATCGCGTCCGCCAGCGAGTCGGCCAGCGTGTGCACGGGCCCCTGCCGGTAGTCGAGCGCCAGCACCGGGCGCCCAGCCGCCGCCGAGAGACGCCACGTGATCGGCCGGTGCGTGCCCGGCGAGCACGAGAAGTATCCGCCGCCGTGGAAGTAGAGCACCACCTTGCGCTCGTCGAGCCCCTCCCCGCCGCGCACCCACTCGCCGCCGCACGACGAGAGCGTCGCCGGCGCGATCGCGACATGCTCGGGATAGGGCATCTGCACGAGCCGCGCGAGATCCCCGAGCCTGGCCGCGCAGACCAGCGCCAGCGGATGGCGCATGAACAGGAGGGACGCGGGCTTCAACGTGCCGCGCATGAAACCGGTGAGCGCGCGGGCCTGCCAGCTCAGAGGGTATTCAGGAACTACGTCCCCGTCGATCCGCATATCGGTCCTCCAGTACGCCCCCTTCCCCCTCTCACCCGCTCCTACCGGCCAGTAAGCAACAGATCCCCGCAGCGCTAAAACGCGTTGCGGGCCACCCGGGCCGCGACGGATAATTTCCTGCTTCTCACCAGCAGACCCGTGCACGGGTCCGGGCACGGTGTGTCACCGTGCCATCACCCCCCGGAGGTGCCAAACCATACCGCTCTATGCCCGGCTCGTCCGGTACGGCTTCAGAAAACACGCCACCTACCTCGCGGCCGCGCTCGCCGGCGCCTTCACCAACAGCGTGTTCGGCATCCTGCGCGCCTACATCCTCATCGCGCTGTGGCAGGCCCGCCCCGGCCTGGCCGGCTACGACGTCGCCGACGCCATCACGTACTGCTTCGTCACCCAGGCGTTCATCGCGCCGATGCAGCTGTTCGGCGGCGGCCTCGGCATACCCGAACGCATCCGCAGCGGCGACATCGCGCTCGACCTCGTCCGCCCCGCCCCGCTCCAGGCCTGGACCCTCGCCGAGGACGCCGGCAGGGCCGCCTACCTCTTCCTCGTCCGCGGCATCCCGCCCATGCTGGTCGGCGCGGCCGTGTTCGGCGTCGTCGTCCCCGGCGACCCCGGCAGGTGGGCGGCCTTCATGACCGGCTTCGCGCTCGCCGTCGTCGTCAGCTTCGGCTGGCGCTACCTGATCGCGCTGTCGGTCTGCTGGCTCATCGACGACCGCGGCGTGGCCGTGCTGTCGATGGTGCTCACCACCTTCTTCAGCGGCATGATGGTGCCCCTGCACATCTTCCCCGGCTGGCTGGCCGACGTCGCCAGGTCCCTGCCGTGGGCCGCCATGGTCCAGTTGCCCACCGACCTCTACCTCGGCAAGGCCCCCGTCATGGAGACGCTCGCGTTCCAGGCGTTCTGGGCGGCGGTCCTGCTCGGGCTCGGCGCGCTGGCCACCAGGGCGATCCGCCACAAGGTGGTGATCCAGGGTGGTTAGCACCTACGTCCGGCTGGCCTGGACCTGGACCCGCGCCGCCGCCGCATATCCCGCCTCGTTCGCGCTTATGACCGTGCTCGGCTTCGTCACGACCGGGCTCGAACTCGCCGTGGTCCTGATCATCTTCGCCAACACCACCACCCTCGCCGGATTCTCCCGCGACGAGGTACTTTTCCTGTACGGCGCCGCGGGCGTGTCCTTCGCCCTCAGCGACATGTTCGTCAGCAACATCGACCGGGTCAGCCAGCACATCAAGGCCGGCACCTTCGACACGTTCCTCATCAGACCGGTGAGCACGTGGCTGCAGCTCACCGCCGACCGGTTCAACGCCAACAGGATCGGCCGCGTCCTGCAGGCGGGACTCGTGCTCGGCTACGCCGTCGCGGCGCTCGGCCTCGAGTGGCGGCGCGCCTGGATGATCCCCGTCATGGTGGTCACCGGGTTCGCCATCTTCGCCGCGCTCTGGACGCTGGCCGGCGCGGCGCAGTTCGTGCTCACGGACGCGCCGGAGCTGGCCAACGCCTTCACCTACGGCGGCCAGCAGCTCACCCAGTACCCGTTCAGCGTCTACGGCCGCGACCTGGTCAGAGGCGTGACGTACGCGCTGCCGATGGCCTTCGTCAACTGGCAGCCGGGCCTGTACGTCCTGGACAGGGGCGACCCCCTCGGCACGCCCGAGTTCATGCGTTTTCTCGGGCCGGCCGCCGCGCTGGCCCTCGCCCTGGCGGCCGCGCTGGCCTGGCGGCAGGGCATCAGGCACTACCGATCCACGGGGAGTTGACCATGATCGAACTTGATCGGGCAGGGCGCTCGTTCAAGGTGAGGAGAAAGCTCGTGCACGCCGTGCGCGACCTGTCGTTCACCGTGTCGCCGGGAGAGTTCGTCGGCTACCTCGGCCCCAACGGCGCCGGCAAGTCCACCACGATCAAGATGTTGTGCGGCATCCTCACGCCGACCTCGGGCACCGTGCGGGTGGCGGGCCTGGATCCGTCGCGCAGGCGCACGACTCTGGCCCGGCGGATCGGCGTGGTGTTCGGGCAGCGTACGACGTTGTGGTGGGATCTGCCGCTGGCCGACAGCTTCGAGCTGATCCGGCACCTTTACAAAGTAGATCGCAACGCGTTCCGTTCGAGGCTCGCCGAGCTGGCCGACACGCTCGACCTCGGCGCGTTCATCCGCACGCCGGTGCGCCAGCTCAGCCTCGGGCAGCGCATGCGCGGCGACCTCACGGCGGCGCTGCTGCACGCGCCCGACGTGCTCGTGCTCGACGAGCCGACGATCGGGCTCGACGTGGTCAGCAAGGCCGGCATCCGCGACTTCCTCAAGCGGCTCAACGCCGAACGCGGCACGACCGTGCTGCTGACCACGCATGACCTCGGCGACATCGAGCGCCTGTGCCGCCGGGTCATGCTGATCGACCACGGCCGGCTGGCGTTCGACGGGACGCTCGACGACCTGATGGCCACGGCCCCCGACCAGTCCAGCATCGAGGACGTGGTCGCCCGCCTCTACACCGGCAGCGGCGCCGGCTAGTAGTAGCTGCTCTCCGGCGTGGTCTCGTACTCCTCGTCCAGGTCGTCGTCCTGCCTCGACCAGCGCGACGGCATCAGCACGGGGATGAACAGGGCCACGCCGAGGAGGGCGAACACTCCGGTCGTCAGCAGCGTCCTGGCGCCGGCGCCGGCCTCCCTGACGAGCTGGTGCATCGAGGGTTCGGCCGGGATGAACGACAGCGCCCTGTTCACGTCGAGCGCGTAGACGACCGTCCAGGCCAGCAGCACCATCGACGGCAAGAACGTCGCCAGCGGCGAGACCCGGCCCGCCACCACGAGGCCGACAACCAGCCCGACCGCGGCCATCGAGCCCAGCGCGATCCACAACGTCTGGCTGTCGGGTGCGGTCGCCACGGAGCTTCCGGCCGCCTGCTGGACGGCCCATCCCCCGCCGGCCAGCACAGCCGCCGTCACCACCAGCCCGATGAGCAATCCAGCTAAGTGCCGCAACGTATCTCACCTCAATGTCGACGTGGTGGGCACGACCCTAGCGACAAAAGCCATATTCGGCCCAGGCATTGCACAGCTTCGGCCTCAGGGCCTCATAGGCCCCTGCCCCGTGAGAACATGGGGCACACTCATGCGCGCGCGACTTCCCCTCAGGCTCGCGCGGACGGCCGCCTTCGCCGCCGTCTGCGTGACCCTCGCCGCCCTGGCCCACGTGCTGGGCGGTGGCGCGGCCCCGGCGCCGTGGACCGCCGCGCTCGGGCTCGCGGGCGTGTCCGCGCTGGGGCTGGCGCTGTGCGGCAGGGAGCGCTCGGCCCCGACGATCAACCTCGTGCTCGTCGGCGCGCAACTCGGGCTGCACGAGCTGTTCGCGGGCGAGGGCGCCTCCTACGTCTCGGTGCACGGCCACGCCCAGGGCGGCCTGGCCGTCGGCACCGGCATGCTGCTCACGCACCTGACGGCCACACTGATCACCGGCCTGTGGCTCTCGCGTGGCGAGGCAGCCATCTGGTCGCTGCTGCGCCGCATCGGCCGCAGGCTCGTGCTGCTGCTCGCCCCCGCCGCCGCGCCCTCCGCGCGGCCCGCCGCACCGATCGTCCGCAGCCGGGTGGTGCCGCTCCAGCCGGGCTTCCGGCACTGCGTGGCCAGGCGTGGTCCTCCACTTCCCGCCTGACCGTCTGACGCCTTATCACCTTCCGACCGAGTGGAGATTCCGCATGTCCTTCGCACGCCGTGCGGCGACCGTGCTCGCCGCCGCCACCGCTCTCACCGCCGGCCTCGCCCTGCCCGCGCTGGCCCACGTCACCGTCCAGCCCGGCACCGCCGAGCAGGGCTCGTTCACCAAGGTCGCCTTCCGGGTGCCGAACGAGCGCGACGACGCCTCGACCACCAAGATCGAGGTCTCCTTCCCCACCGACCACCCGCTGGCCTTCGTGTCGGTCAAGCCCGTGCCCGGGTGGGACGTCAAGGTCACCGAGGGCAAGCTGCCCGCGCCGGTCAAGACCGAATACGGCGACCTCGAGGAGGCCGTCACCAAGGTCGTGTGGTCAGGCGGCAAGATCGAGCCCGGCCAGTTCCAGGAGTTCGAGGTGTCCATGGGTCAGTTGCCCACCGGCACCGACTCCCTGATGTTCCCGACGAAGCAGACCTACTCGGGCGGCGAGGTCGTCGACTGGTCCGAGGCCCCCAAGGCCGACGGCACCGAGGCCGAGCACCCCGCCCCGCTGCTCAAGCTCGTGCCCGCAGCCGGCGACGGGGCGGCCTCCGCCTCGCCGTCCGCGGCGGCATCCACCGCTGGGGCCGCCGCCACGCCGTCGGTCGCCCCCGTGGCGGCCGCGTCGCCGTCCGACGGGACGGCCCGCCTGCTGGGCGGCGCGGGTCTGGTGGCCGGCGTGGCCGGCGTGGTGATCGGGTTCCTCGGCCTGCGCCGCCGCCCCACCGCCTAGCGGCCCGGTCCGCGGGTCCCCTCCGCCCGCGGACCGGCCGGCCGTTCTCCGCGGGCCGCCCGGCGCACGTGCTCGGCCCGGCCCGCGCGAGCGGCCGGGCCGGGCGCGGGCCTCAGGAGGTGATGTCCTTGCCGGAGAACCTGGCCCAGGCGATCGAGCCGAACAACACGATGTACGCCCCGAACGCCAGCAGCCCCTCCCCCAGCGCCGCCGTGTCGATGGGGCTGCGCAGCACCGCGTCGAAGTTCGTGAACCGCGTCGGCAGCAGGTACGGCGTGATCGAGCCGAGTTCCGGGATCGCGCGCAGCACCTGGCAGACGATGATCAGCACGATGGTGGCGGCGATGGCCCCGATGGACACCTCGGTGAAGGTCGACAGGGCCAGCGCGACGGCGGCCAGGGCGGCCATGCCCGCGCCCACGTAACCGACGGCGATGAGGATGCGCAGCAGCCCCTCGCCCATCGGGATCGTGGTGCCCGACAGCAGCGTCACGTCACCGGCGGGGAAGAGAGCGAGCCCGGTCGCCAGCGCCGACAGCGCCACCACCGCGGTGACGGCGTACGCGAAGACGACCGCGTTGAGATATTTGACGGCCAGCAGCCGGGTGCGCCCGGCCGGCGCGGCCAGCAGGTAGCGCAGCGTTCCCGCCCCCGCCTCCCCCGCGATCGAGTCGCCCGCCACCACGCTGACGACGACCGGCATCAGCAGCAGCACGAGGAACGAGAACGAGACGAACGTCAGCATGAGGCTGTTGCCCGCGACGTCCTCGATGATCCCGCCCATGCCGTCCTCGCCGGCCACGACCCGCAGCGCGACGCCGATGACCACCGGCACGACACCCAGCGCGGCCAGCATCAGCAGGTTGCGCGGGCGGCGGAAGGTCAGCCCCAGCTCCGAGCGGAGCAGCCGCCAGAACGACCACGGCGTCCGGGCGGGCGGCGTGCCCGGCTCATCGGGATGCCGCGGCCGGCGTTCGGCGCTGCGCAGGGTCTCCTTCACCGGCACGAGCCCGGGCGTGCGCCTGGCCGGCGACCCGGCCGCCGTCCGGGTCGCCGCCTCGGCGGTCGACTCGGCGGTCGACTCGGCGGTCGACTCGGCGGTCGATTCAGCCGTCGACATCGAAGCCCTCCCCTGTCAGTCCGACGAACACGTCCTCGAGGCTGGGCCGGATCACCGCCAGCCCGCGCACGGCCACGCCCTCCCCCACCAGCGCGGCGTTGATCTGCTCCGGCGGGCGCCCGTCCAGCTCGGCCGTGACCTCCGCGCCGGACCGCCGCACGTCGGCCAGGCCCAGCGCGCCGAGCACCCGCGCCGCGTCGTCGGCGTCCGGCGTCTCCACCCGGACGCGGGCGACCAGGCCGCTGCGGAGCGAGGCGATCGTGCCCTGCGCCACGAGCCTGCCGGTCCGCATGATCGCGGCGTGCGTGCACATCTGCTCGACCTCGGCCAGCAGGTGGGAGGAGACGAAGACCGTGGTGCCGTCCGCGGCGACCTCCTTGACCAGCGAGCGGACCTCGCGCGTGCCCTGCGGATCGAGGCCGTTGGTCGGCTCGTCCAGGATGAGCAGCTCGCGCGGGCCGAGCAGGGCGGCGGCGATGGCCAGGCGCTGGCGCATGCCGAGCGAGTAGTTGCGGTAGCGCTTGCCCGCGGCTGCCGACAGGCCCACGCGTTCCAGCGCCTCGGCGATGCGCCGCCCGGCGGAGCCGCCGCGGGCGGTCGGGTCGGCGGCGTCGAAGCGCCGCAGGTTGGCCTCACCCGACAGGTACGGGTAGAAGGCCGGGCCCTCGACCACGGCGCCGACCCTGGGCAGCGCCTGGGCCAGGGGCAGGCCGAGCACGGAGGAGTCGCCGGACGTCGGCGCGACCAGGCCGAGCAGCATGCGGATCGTGGTGGTCTTGCCCGAGCCGTTCGGCCCGAGGAAGCCGAACACCGAGCCGCGGGGCACGGCCAGGTCGAGCGCGTCCACGGCCACCTGGCCCCCGCGAAAACGCTTCGTCAGGCCGCGCGTGACGATGGCGCTCTCCCCGGAGCCGTCCCCCGGGGGCGGGGCCGCCCCGAGAGGCGCCCCCGCTTCCTGCGTGACGGCGGTCACCTGATGCCCGCCGCCTTGGTGATCTCCTCCGGGGTGACCGGGCCGACCAGGAGGCGGCCGTCGTCGGTCAGTAGGGCGGTGACGAGCTTGGTCCTGATCAGCTTGCCGGAGCCCCACGGGCCGCTCACCGGCGTGGCGGACCTGAGCACGCTGTCGAGCAGCGCGCCCGGGTCGGCGTCGCCGCCGAACCGCTCGCCGTCCTCCGGCGCCTGCGCGGCCTCGGCCGCCAGGTCCCTCTGGTCGAACGGCAGGACCGCCACACTCGCCCAGCCGTCGCCGACGACCTTCACGCGGTCCTTGACGTCCTCGGCCTTCTCGGCCCGCTCCTCCGCGTGCTCGCCGGACCGCTCGCCGAGCGTCTTCTCCTCCACCTTGGCGCCCGCGGGCGGGGTGAAGGCGAAGTTCTCGGGCGCCGGCGGCGTGAACGTCACCTGCGTGAAGCCCACCTGGAACGCCGGCTCAGCCGAACCCTTGGCGTACACCTGGACCTGGAGCGGCACGTACGTCTCGCCGTCGAGCGCGATGCGCACCTCCTGGACCAGCGAGCCCTCCGCCTTGGGCGCCAGCACGAGCTGGTAGGCCGGGCGGCCCGCCACCTCCGCCGTGTTGATCACCCGGACGTCGGTGTACTTCTCGGCGTCCGCCAGCAGCCGCTCCGCCACCTGCTGCGGCGTCAGGTCGCTCGGCTGGGGCATCGGCGTCCTGTGCTCCTGGCCGTGCTCCTGACTGGCGCCCTCCTTGACCGTCAGCCTGGTGGCGGTGTTGGTCGAGCTGTCCCAGTACCAGCCCTGCTTTCCGTTGAGGATGAGGTTGGTCTCGTTCAGCTGGGTCGGGATGGCCACCCGCATCTTGTCGTGGGCGCCGTACCAGACCTTCACCTCGTGCGAGCCGGACAGCAGGCTGAGCGGCGAGGTGTCGGCGGTCTGCGGCAGCGCGGGCAGGCCGAGCGACGCCGTCTGCTGGACGGTGCCGGACATCGGCGGCACGCCGCCCGCCTTGCTGTTGGCCGCCGCCGCGTCGGCCAGCAGCTGCTGGGCCGAGCGCTCCGGCAGCACGGGATCGCCGCTCACGGCGGCGATCACGGGGCCGGCGCCGATCGCGGCTCCGATGACGGCCGCGACCGCGACCGGGACCCCCCACCTCACGTACGTTCCTCTGCGCATCTCACTCCTTTACCGTATGTCGATGCTCAGAGCCTGCGTCATGCATCCTTAGGCGGACCTGAGACTTTCTGAGACGGCTCTCAGCCTTCTCAGCGCCGTCTCAGCCGAGGACAGGAGAATCGCCACATGAGAGTGCTTGTCGTCGAGGACGAGCGGCGGATGGCCGCCGCGCTCCAGCGGGGGCTCCAGGCGGAGGGGTTCGCCGTGGACCTCGCCCACGACGGTGAGGAGGGACTGCACGCCGCCCGGCACGGCGACTACGACGTCGTGGTGCTCGACATCATGCTGCCGAGGTTGTCGGGCTACAACGTGTGCAAGCGGCTGCGCGCCGAGGAGAACTGGGTGCCCATTCTCATGTTGTCGGCCAAGGACGGCGAGTACGACATGGCCGACGGGCTCGACCTGGGCGCCGACGACTATCTGACCAAGCCGTTCTCGTACGTGGTGCTGGTGGCGAGGTTGCGGGCGCTGCTGCGGCGCGACTCGGGGCGGCGGCCGTCGGTGCTCGTGGCGGGCGACCTGTCGCTCGACCCGGCGCGGCGCAGGGTCGAGCGGGGGGAGCGGCCGGTCGAGCTGACGCCCAGGGAGTTCGCGCTGCTCGAATTCCTGATGCGCAGGCGCGACGAGGTGGTGTCGAAGTCGGAGATCCTCGAGCACGTGTGGGACACCTTCGACACCGACCCCAACGTGGTCGAGGTGTACGTCGGCTACCTGCGGCGCAAGATCGACGCCCCCTTCGGCAGGAACGCGCTGCAGACCGTGCGCGGCGCCGGCTACCGGCTGGCGGGCGACGGTGGCTGACTCGCCGCTGGACTGGTGGCGGCGGCAGGGGCTGCGCTTCCGCCTCACGGTGGCGGCCGCCGCGGTGCTGGCGCTGGCGCTCGCGGTCTCGGCGTCGGTGCTGCTCAGCGTGCTCGACCGGGCCCTGATCGACACCGTGGACGAGTCGACCAGGGCGCAGGCGCAGGCCGTGCGCGTGGCGGCCGACGCCGGGACGCTCACCAGCCCGATCACGACCCACGACGGCACGATCGTGCAGGTCATCGACGACCGCGAGCGGATCACGCACGTGACGTACGGAGCGGACCGGCTGGTGCCGCTGCTCGACGCGGAGGCCAGGGAGAAGGTGCTGGCGGACGGGCAGGCCACGCTGCTGGACGGGCGGCCGTACGCGATCCCGGGGTTCCTGCGGGTGATCGTGCTGCGCGCGGACCGCGGCCAGACCGTGGTGGCGGCCAGGCCCGTCAGCGAGATCCAGACGAGCCTCGGCACGGCGGCCAGGGTGCTGTTCGTCGGCACGCCCGCGCTGGTCGTGCTGCTCGCGGTGGCGAGCTGGCTGATGATCGGCCGGACGCTGCAGCCGATCGCCGCCCTGCGCAGGGGCGCCTCGGAGGTCACGCACACGGCCAGGTCGCGGCGGCTGCCGGTGCCGCAGTCGCGGGACGAGGTGCACTCGCTGGCCACCACGCTCAACGACATGCTGGCCAGGCTGGAGGAGGCGGAGCAGCGCCAGCGGGCGCTGGTCGCCGACGCCGCGCACGAGTTGCGCAGCCCGCTGGCCAGCATCCGGCTGCAGCTGGAGGTGGCGCTCGGACATCCGGACGGCCAGGACTGGCAGGAGACCGCCGAGGGCGTGCTCGAGGACACGTTGCGGCTGTCCAGGCTGGCCGAGGACCTGCTGGCGCTGGCCCGCCTGGACGAGCGCGGCGGCGTGCCCGCCAGGCGCGAGCCGGTCGACCTCGACGAGGTGGTGCGCCAGGTCGTCGACCGGTACGGCGAGGCGCGGCTGACGGTGTGCGACCCGGTCGTGGTGCGCGGCGACGCCCTCGACCTGAGCCGGGTGCTGACGAATCTGATGGACAACGCGGTACGCCACACCACCTCCAAGATCGAGGTGGCACTGACCGCCGACGGCGTGCTGACGGTGACCGACGACGGCCCCGGCATCTCGGAGCAGGACCGCGATCGGGTGTTCAACCGCTTCACCAGGCTCGATTCCGGGCGCAGCCGCGACGAGGGCGGCGCCGGCCTCGGGCTGGCGATCGTCCGCGAGACCGTGCGGGCGCATGGCGGCACGGTCTCGCTGGAGGACGCCGGCCCGGGGTTGCGGGCCGTGGTACGGCTGCCGGTGTCCCGCTAGGCCTGGCCGGCCGGACCTGAGCGGCCGCGGCCCTGGCGGGCCGGGTGCGCGTGTCAGGCGACGCGGGTGGTCCTGCCGGAGCCCTGCGCCGCGTCGTACGCGAGGACGCTCGCTTCAGGCGGGCTTCGCCGGGGACTGCCTGGACGGCGTCTGTCACGTGCCAGGAAGGCACACGCCGGCGGGGGTTCCGGGAGGTGCTGGGGGGTCAAGGGCCGGCGACGACGTCGTCTGCGGCCTGCAGGGGCCCTGCAATGGCGCGGTGTGCTCGCCGGGCCCCCGGGCTCGGATGATCCGGGCCCTGTCGGATGGACGTGGAGGGAAATGGAGCGTTCCGAAAGTGGTCAGGCGGCGGTCCCCTTCTCTGCGGTGGTCAGGAAGTCTTGAGCGATGAGCGGCAGCCGGCGGCGGGCGTGGACGACCGCGATGACCCGGCGCACGGCGGGGTCGAGCGAGCGCACCACCAGGCCGGCGCGACCGGCCTGCTCGGCCATGCCGCGATACCACAGCAGGGATGCCTGGCCGGCGCGTACCGCGTTGAGCCAGCCGTTGCGCTCGTCGGTTTCGAGCACGACGACGGGCGTCACGGCGAACTTGCCGAACATCGCGTCGAGTTCCCTGCGGCGCAGGCTGCCGCGGGCGGGCAGCGCCAGGCGCATGCCGTTCAGCTTGCCCATCGGCACGGGGTTGGGGAGGTCGAGCCCGGGCGGGGAGATCAGCACGATCTCCTGGCGTTCGAGCGGATGGGTGATGAGGTCGGTGGGCACGGGGAGATCGGTGAGCCCTAGATCGGCCCGCTGATCCCTGATGGCGCTGACGACGCCGTCACGGCCGTCGCAGCGGACGATGTGCACGCGCACTCCCGGGTGGTGAGCCGCGTAGGCGGGCAACAACCGCCCTGCGAGACCGGGTTCGAGGCTGGGTGTGGCGGCGATGCGGAGCTCGGCCTCGGTGGTCCCGGCCTGGTTGGCCAGTCCCTCGATCTCGTGAACCGCGTCGAGTGCCTCCCTTGCCAGCTTGACCACCCGGCGACCCTGCGCGGTGACGACCACGCCGCGGCCGGAGCGAGCGAAGAGCGTCATGCCGAGCTCTCGTTCCAGATCCCGAATCGCGCGGGAGAGCGCGGGTTGCGCGATGTAGAGCGATCTTGCCGCGTCGGTCATGGTGCGGTGCTCCGCAGTCGCGACCACATAGCGGAGCTGCTGGAGATTCATGCCAAAGAAGCTAGGACACCACCCGCCGTCGGGACCGAAAGATAGCGGAGATCACCTCGAATGATTTCGGACCGTAACCGAGTACCGCTACATCCGTGACGGGTGAGAAATCAGTATGCTTTTGCCCCAAATTTGGCAAAGGTCCGCCAAGTCGCGGCGCAAAGCCACTGAAAGCAGACAACCACGTGAACGGGGAGACACGGTGACAGGGAACGGGCAGTATCCACCCCCGCCACAAGGGCCAGGGCAGCCACAACGGCCACCGTCCTTGCCGTGGCCGCCACCGGGCTACCGCCAGCCGCAGCCGCAGGGGGGCGGCCCGTACCCGCCGCCGCAAGCGCCACCGCCGCCTCAGCATCCCCCGCAGCACTCCCCCCAGCGCTCCCCTCAGCGCTCTCCTCAGCGCTCTCCTCAGGGCCCCCCTTACCAGAGCCCGCCGCAGGGAGGCCAGCAGTACGGGCAGCAGCCCCCGTACGGCGAGCAGCCCCCGTACGGGCACCAGCCACCGTACGGGCAGCCGCCGCACCGGCAGCCGCCCCCTCCGCCCCCGCCCCCGCCACCGCCTCCCCTGCCGCCGACGCTGCGCTGGCCGCACCCGCCGCCGCGCAAGAAGTCCGGCATGGGCGCCGTCGGGGTGATCGGCGCCGTGCTCGGCTCGGTGGCGGCGCTGTTCGTGCTGATCGTCGTGGGGGCGGCGTTCTTCAAGGGCACGTCGCGGTCGGAGACCTCGAGGCCGATCGCGATCCCGACGTACGAGCCCTCGGAACGCGCCACCGACGACGACGAGCCGTTCCCCGAGCGCACGCGCAGCCAGGAGCCGACCGAGGAGCCCAGCACCAGCGAGCCCACGAGCCGGCCGACGGAACGGGAGACGGAGGAGGCGGAGCAGGAGCCGCGGCGGACCGTCACGCTCAACACGAGCCTGAAGAACAACACCATGTACCGTGCGGGCATCCTGCCCAGGCTCAGATGCCCGGCGGGCAACGCGAGCATCTTCAGCCACAGCCAGCTCAAGGCGCTCATCCTGAAGACCGGCAAGTGCATGGACCGGGCGTGGAAGCCCATCCTGGAGAAGCAGGGCATCACGTTCAGCCCGCCGGGTTACGCCATCGCCGCCAGACGGGGCAGGGGCGCGTGCGGCGACTACCCGTCGCCGGGGAACATCGTTCCGTACTACTGCCCGCAGAACAACACGATCTACGCCTCCACCTCGGCCATGGCCAGGGGTAACGGCAACGCCCGCGGCTACGGGCAGATCATCTCCTGGCACGGCGGGATCATCAGCATGATGGCCCACGAGTACGGTCACCACGTGCAGAACATCACGGGCCTGATGAACTCGTGGTGGCGCTCGACCCTGGACACCTCGAACAAGAACGCCAAGCTCGCCCTCAGCAGGCGGCTGGAGCTGCAGGCCACGTGCTTCGGCGGCATGTGGATGCGCTCGGTCGCGTCGTCGTACCCGGTGAGCACGTCCAACCGGAGCCGACTGTTCGCGTTCTACGGTCAGGTGGGCGACCATCCGGGCTATCCGCGCGACCACGGCAAGCCGATCAACAACCACCGCTGGTTCAGGCAGGGCTGGACGAAGAACAAGGCGTACCAGTGCAACACGTGGATGGCGTCGTCCTCAACGACCTCCTGAAGTCAACGAGGAATTCATCTCAGGTTGGGCACATGTCGTTGTTGTCCAGGTATGGGGACTAGAATCCTGGCAATCTTGTGGCCATTGGGGGGCAAACGTCAGTTTTGCCTGGTAGGCGAGTAGGGAGCCGGGTGTGCGCAATCGGGATGGGGAAGCAACCGTGCCAGGAGGCAGGAAACGGCGCCCCGCTCGCCGCCCACGCCCCGCTTCCCCTCGCGGTTCCGGCTCCACACCGCGCAATGTCCCGCCGCGCTTCGCCAAGCCGCTGACCCCCGCCTCCGTCCTCGGGTGGACCGCACTGTCCGCCATCGTGCCCGGCGCCGCACACCTGCGGGCCGGGCAGCGTCGTATCGGGCTGGTGCTCGTCAGCGTGTACGCGGTGCTGGTGCTCGCCGCCCTGGCCTACGGGCTGAGCATCGCCGGCAACCTGGGGAACGCCGCCGCGCTCGTCGGCGACGGCATGCTGGTGACGATCGTCGTCCTCGCCTCGCTCGCCGCGCTGGCGTGGTTCGCGCTGCTGGTGACCTCGTACATCGCGCTCGGCCCGAGCAAGCTCAACCAGCAGGGCCAGATGATCACCGGCATCGTGGTCGGCGTGCTGTGCGTGGCCGTCATGTCGCCGTTCGCCCTCACCGCCAACACCGTGATGACGTTCCGCAGCACCATCAACGGCATCTTCCCCTCGTCGGACGACTCCGACGTGCCACCGGCGGCCAAGGAGGGCGAGGACCCCTGGCACGGCAGGGAACGGGTGAACTTCCTGCTGATCGGCGGCGACGCGGCGAGCAACCGTACCGGCGTGCGGACCGACAGCATGACGGTGGCCAGCGTGGACATCAAGAGCGGCGCCACCGTCCTGTTCAGCCTCCCGCGCAACCTGCAGCACGTACGCTTCCCCGCCTCGTCGCCGCTGCACGACCAGTTCCCGAACGGCTACCTGGCCGAGCTTCCCAACGGCGGCCTGCTCAACGAGGTGTGGCAGTACGCCAACGACCATCCCGAGATCATGGGCGGCAAGAACAAGGGCCCGCGGGCCCTCATGGACGCCATCGGCCACACGCTCGGCCTGAAGATCGACTACTACGCGATGATGAACATGTACGGCTTCGCGGACCTGGTCGACGCCATCGGCGGCCTCAAGATCCGGGTCGAGCAGGACGTCAAGTGGGGCGGCCACTACGGCACCGCGGGCACGATCAAGGCCGGCTACCGGCGGCTCAGCGGCGAGGAGGCCCTCTGGTACGGCCGGTCCAGGGTCAACAGCGACGACTTCTCCCGCATGGGCCGCCAGCGCTGCGTCATCGGCGCCTTCGCCCAGCAGGCCACGCCCGCCGTGATCCTCACCAACTTCACCAAGATCGCCGGTGCGGCCAAGCGGCTGGCGCGCACCAACATCCCGAAGCACCTCGTTCAGCCGCTGGTGGAGCTGGCCGTCAAGGTCAAGGACGCCAAGATCACCAGCCTGCAGTTCGTGCCGCCGCAGTTCTGGCCCGGCAACCCCGAGTGGGCGAAGATCCGCACCGCGGCGCGCAAGGCGATCGCCTCCTCGCTCCGGCCGGCCAAGCAGGCGCAGACGGCCCATGTCGGCGCCTCGCCGACCACCACGTCCAACTCGGTGAAGACCCAGGCCGCCCAGCCGACGCAGACGCCGACGAGGAACAGCCAGAAGCGCAAGGGGGACGACGCCAAGTCCCTCGAGGAACTCTGCGGCCTTTGAGAGACCGGGCGGGCGCGGCTCAGGTGACGGCGTCGAAGGTCACCGGGAGCCGCTGCGGGCCGCGTACCGTCAGGCTGGCGCGCCAGCTCAGCGTCTCGGGCGGCACCGCCAGGGCCAGCCCGGTCAGGCGGCCCGTGACGGCGGCCAGGGCGGCCCTGCCGACGATGCGCGCGAGCATCGCCCCGAGGCAGTAGTGCGGACCGTGGCCGAAGCTCAGGTGGGCGTTGTCCTCCCGGGCGAGGTCGGGCCGGTCCGGGCCGGGGAAGCGGCGCGGGTCGCGGTTGGCCGCTCCCAGCGCCACCAGGATCGGCTGCCCGGCGGGAACCACCACCCCGCCGATCTTCAGCGGCTCCAGCGCGAAACGCCACGTCGCCAACTCGACCGGACTGTCGTGCCGCAGCAGTTCCTCCACCGCCCGGTCGATCAGCTCCGGCCGTTCCCGCAGCCGGCGGAGCTGGTCGGGATGCCGCAGCAACGTGTACGTGCCCAGCCCGACGAGACCGACGGTCGTCTCGTAGCCCGCCACGAGGAGCAGGAAGATCATCGACAGCATCTCCCTCTCGGACAGCCGATCCTGCTCCTCCGCGGCCACCGTGATCGCGCTGATGACGTCGTCCCCCGGCTCGCGCCGCTTGGCGGCCGCCAGCTCGCCCACGTACGCGCCCAGACGGCGCAGCGCCTCGGGCCTGGCCTCGCCGTCCCGCCCCTCCCCCGAACTCACGACGGCCTTGGTCCAGCGCTGGAAGTCCGTACGGTCGCCGGCCGGCACGCCGAGCACGTCGCAGATCGTGGCGAACTGCAACGGCGAGGCGAGGTCCCCCATCAGCTCGGCTCGATCCCTCGCGCGGAACCCGTCGATGAGCGCGCCGGCCCGTTCCTCGACCCGCGGCCGCAGGGCCGCCAGCCTGGCCGGCGTGAAGTAGCGGGCGACCAGGCGGCGCAGCCGGGTGTGCTCGGGCGGGTCCGTGGTGAGCAGGTGGGTGCCCAGCCCCGAACGGTCCTCCAGCGGCCGCCCGCGGCCCGCCTCCTGCCAGTCGGGCGGCGCGTTGCGCGGGTCCTTGCTGAGCCGGGGATCGGCCAGCGCGGCACGAGCGTCGTCGTAGCGGGTCACGAGCCAGCCGTACAGGCCGCTGCGCAGCGTCACGCGGTGGGGCACACCCGACTCCCGCAACCGGGCGTAGGCGGGATAGGGGTCGGCCAGCACGCCGTCGTCGTCGGGCAGCATCTCCTCAAGCATCCATCCCCCACAGGTCGGCCCGCTCCTGTCCCCGGTCTACCCCGGCCGCGCGCCTTCGACCAGGGCGCGCATAACGTCGAGCCGCCGCCGCGACACCTGCCCCGAACGACTAGACAGGACCCGGGACACAATCGTGCAGCACGCCATAACGACGCTGCGCGACCCGCATCAGTTCCGTCAGGTCCTTGATGGCATCACGCCCCTTGGCCACCTTTTTGAGATCCATTCCGATCCATGGCTTCTCGCCTCCGCAGGAGAAGCGCGAGATCACGAAGTAGGGCCGGCCACCGAGCATGTCATTGCCCGCGTAGACGGCGAATCCCTCCCCCAGCTCAGCCGGCAGGGCGGTCGGCCGGAATTCGTCCCAGTTCTCGTGAGCAAGCTCCAGCCGCTTGGCACTGTCATCGATTCTGGACCACCACACGGCTGCCGGATCGCCGTTGCCACCGCCTTCCACTACGCATCCGCCGTCGTCCCGCCATGGTCCATCCTTACGGTCGGTGTAGCTCCTGGCGTCCCCCGCGACACGTCGGAAGGACTCGTGCGAAATAAACTCGCACCAGTAGGGTGATTGATCAACGACCGGACGAAGATCCGGCACGGCGGACGTTTGCACAGGCTCGCCCCCGGCGCATGATGAGACGCCGAGAATCGTCACGACCAGGGAAACAACCAGCCAGCGTTGCTTGATCACAAACTTCCTCTAATCCGCAATCCCGAAGCTCCGGCGAGCTTCTTCGGCACCGTCGTTCATCACTCCCTGCCCCTTGGCCTTGAGGCTGCTGAATTGTGAGTGGTAGGAGGCCCAGTTGAGAAAGTCGTCATACTCGGCAGGCGTCATTTCCACTATCGGTTTCATGGCGGCGTTCTTGTCCGTGAACGACCGTCCCTCGAGGCCCTGGCCGTCGTGCTGGCCGTGGGCGACCGTGGCCGTGGCCACCATCTGCTCCATCAACCGGTTGACCAGCTCCCGGTTCTCCGTCGCCGTGGCGTAGGACTCGTCCAGCATCTTGCCGTTCTTGAAGAATCCGGCGATCCAGCTCGCCCCCTTGTCGAACGCGTACGTCCCCGGCCGTCCGCCTGCCTCGCCCGCCACCTCCTTGGCGAAGCCCTCCAGGCGCATGCCCTTGAACGCCTGCTCCGCCAGCTTGCCGGCGAACTCCTTGCCGGGCACGGGCACGATGCCGATGGCGGAGCGCACCATGGACTCGAGCTCCTTGGCCGCGGCCTCGTTGGCCCTGCCCACCGAGTAGAGGGCCTGCTCGCGGGCGCCGAGGAGGTGGCCGAAGGTCTTGCTCTCCCGGGCGATGGGGTCGGCCAGCCGCGGCCCCTTGTCGGTGAGCGGGAAGATCCGGTCGATCTCCACGCGCGTGTGCTCGGCCTGTGCCCTGGCGATCTGGCCGAACACGGCGTCGTCGCTGGTCGCGAGGAGCAGCGCGTAGTCGATGTCGCGCCGGTTGACCGACTGGTCCTTCAGGGTGGCGCCGACGCCGGACTTGAGCACGTTGCGGCCGTCGATGATCCGGCCGAGAGCGTCGATGTGGGCGGACAGGATGGTGCCGAGCGCGGGCCGCAGGGAGGCGCGCTGGTCGAATCCGGCCTGGTCGGCGAGCTGGAGTTTCTCGGCGGAGTTGCGGGCGTAGAGGCCGGGCAGGTCGGCTCCGAGGATCTTGAGGGTCTCCGCGGTCAGCCGGAGCGAGACCGGGTCGGAGCCTTTCATCGCGGCTTCCATCGCCGCGCCGAGCGCCCTGGCGTCGCGGTCGTCCGTCGTGGAGTTGGGGTTGTCGGTCCACCAGGCCACCCGGTCGTGCAGCAGGTAGTTGAGGTTGGTGGAGGTGCGGCCGGCGGGCGTGTGGTCGAGGAGCGCCTGGGCCGCGGCGGGGCTGGAGGCGGCGGCCCGCAGCAGGTCGGGGACGAAGGTGCGCATGTCGTCCATGACCTTCGTGCCGTCGCCGTTCTTGAGGGCGTCGTGGACCTCGCGGTCGAGCGCGATCATGTCGCGTCCGACCGTGCGCATGAACTCGGCCGAGTACGGCGGCTCGCCGGGGTGGGCGCCGAGCACGTCGGCCAGGTCGTGGTAGGCGGTGGGCCGCCCTCCCGTCACGCTGTGGATGCCTCTGGAGGTGCGGCCCGCGGCCTTGAGCCGCTGGAGGAAGCCGGCGCCCAGGTAGGCGGGACCGGCCGGGTCGGTGGCCGCGGCCAGCGTCGTGCTCAGGATCCGCAGGACGTGATCGCCCTGGGCGGCCGCCCGTCTGGCCCCGTCATGGTCTCCCGCGCGCTCCCAGGAGGCCTGCTCCAGCCGGATGGCGTGGGCCAGGTCGGTCACGCCCCTGGCGCCGAGCCTGCTCATGAACGCCTTGGCGAAGGCCGGGTCGTGTGCCTTGGCGGCGTACCGCTGCACGACCGCGAGCTGCTCGGGCAGCACCTTGCCCCGCGGCGGCCTGGTGTAGGCGGCGATGGCCGCGTCCGCGGCGGCGGTGCCGTCCAGCATCGCCTGGCCGGTCTCCAGCCTGTCGGGCAGCGGCAGGAACGTGCCGGCGGCGGTGGAGGCGCCGAAGACGACCTTCTTGCGTTCGAGCTCGTCGACCAGTTGCCGGCGCCGCCGCAAATCCTCGGCCTGGGTCTGGGCCTGCCTGGCCAGCTCGCGGATGCGGGTGGCGGGCATGGTGTCCAGGCCCGCGGCCGTCAGCTCGCCGTGCAGCCGGGTGGCGAGGTCGGCGAGCCGTTCGGCGGCGGCGGTGTGCTGGGTTGCCATCGTGTCGAACTGGGGCCGCTTGACGCCCGTGAAGTCAGGGTCGGGGCTCACGGCCGCTCCGGGAGGCCGCTCAGTTTCCGCCTGGCGTCGGCGACGGCCTTGGCGAGCATCTCCCGCAGCCCGCGCTCGGCCGCGTGCACCTCCTCGCCGAACCTGCGCCCGGTCGGACCCACCCACGCGTTGTCCCGCATCAGCCCGCAGACCTGGTGCAGGGTCCACCAGTGCTCGTCGGACAGCCGCTGGATGCGGGCAACGGCCGCCTGCACCGCCTCGCGATCGGGCTCAGGCATCTCGCTCCTCCGAGGCTCCCGAAGAGCGGGCGGCACTCGCCGCGCCTCTCCACGCCAGTCAACCGCAAGGGCGTCGGCGGGAGCACGGACCATGCCGAACGTCTATGGCGTGAACCGCGCGCCCCTCTGGTCACACCAGCGCGGCCTTCTTCCTCGGCAGCAGCACCAGCGCCCCGATGTAGAGCAGGGCCGCCACGATCAGCAGGCCCTTGTACCCGATGATCAGCGCGGCGTACTCCAGGCAGCCGCCCACCATGGCGCCCAGCAGGTTGGCGCCGAAGGACGTGGTGGCGTCGGCGGTGTCGGCGAACCGCTTGGCGAAGACGATGTTCGCGGCGAAGATCGGCAGGAAGGCCACGGTCACCGCGGCCACCGCGCGCAGCGGCAGCGGCAGGGACAGCAGCCACGCGTTCGGCACCAGCCAGGCCAGCAGCAGTCCGGCGAGCAGCACGCCGTACATGACGGGCAGCGGCGGGGTGCGGAAGCGGCGGGTCACCTCGACGGCGGCGAGGACCGCGACGAGCACGCCGGCGAAGACGATGGCGTTGACCACCCACGTCGTGCCGAACAGCAGCGCGAAACCGGTCACGCTCTTCGTCTCCAGCAGCATGAACGCCACGCCCAGCAGGAACAGGTCGGCGTACGGCCGCATCCGGTCATAGGGGCCCGCGACGACGCGGACGGCGAGGAGGCTGACGATGAGGATCAGGCCGAGCGTGATGATGTAGATCGGCGGGATCGTCGCGTCCTTGAGGTAGAGGAACGGGCGGTCGTCGTCGGCGGGGGCCGGGGTGCCGGGGGCGGCACCGGCCCAGGCGGTGCCGCAGCGCTGGTCGGCCTCGCTCAGGCCGGCGGTGATGACGGCCTGCTGGCCGGCGGTGCTGACGACGTCGACGCACGGCTTGTGGCCGAAGGCGCTCTGCATGGTGGCCGCGAGGCGGTCGACGAGCCAGCTCTCGCGGTAGTAGTTGTACATCGAGAAGGCGCCGCCCGGCTTCAGGTGCTCGCGGGCGGCCTGCATGGCCTCTTCGGTGAACAGGTAGCTCTCCAGGCGCAGCGAGCTGGCTCCGGAGACGAGGGTGAGCGAGTCGGGCAGGGCGAACAGGATGAGGTCGTACTTCTCGCCGGTGCGTTCCAGGAAGGCACGGCCGTCGGTGATGTGGGTGGTGACGCGCGGGTCGTCGTAGGGCCGGTCGGGGTGGACGGAGCCGCCGAGCTCGCGCAGTTTGGGGTCGATCTCGACGGCGTCGACGCGGGCGGCGCCCTTGGACAGCGCGATCGCCACGTCGGTGCCGCTGCCGGCGCCGACGATGAGCACGTCCTTGGGCGGTTTCGTGGTCCGTTCGTACGGCAGGCCGTACTGGCGCTCCCACTGCAACCGGGCGGCGGCGGGCACGGCCTGCTGGTGCGGGATGCCGTTGACCGCGATGTCGGTGACGGCGACGCCCAGCTGCTGGAGCTGCCTGAACGTGACCTTGTAGTAGGGCGACCAGATGGCCCCGGCGGTCAGCGTCTCGGCCAGCAGCAGCCCGACGACGGCCAGCGAGGGCACGGCCACCAGCCCCGCGTAGAGGGCGCGTGGCCGGGGCACCAGCAGCAGCGCGTAGCAGGCCGCGGCGATCAGCCCCCAGAACACCGGCGGCGCGCTCAGGAAGGACAGCGCGGTGAACGCGGCGATGCCGGTGAGGCTGCCGATCAGGTCGTAGCGGTACGCCTCCAGGCGCGGCAGTTCGGGGAAGCAGCGTCCGACGAGCTCGGCGGGGCCCATGAGCACCAGCGCCGCGGCGCAGAAGATCACCGGCAGGATCAGCCACGCGGGCGGGCCGCTGGTGGACAGGCTCGTCCAGTAGAGGACGCCCTCGGTGTTCCTGTCGACGGTCACCGGGAAGGTCAGCACGACCACGACCAGGAGGGCGAGCACGACGGGCGAGTAGTAGGGCTGCCGCCGCGACCGGCCGACGCGCAGGAAGCCGAGCCCGATGCCGAGGAACGAGCCGAGCAGCACGAAGTTCGTGAAGTAGCTGAGGTGGACGATGTTGGATCCGGTCCACCTGATCAGTGCCAGCTCGAGGAAGAGCATGAAGGCGCTGGCGAGGATGAGCCTCGGCCGCACCGCCAGCCAGTGAGTCTTCTCCCCGTCGTCGACCGGCTTCCTGGCCTCCAGCGTCATGCTGCCTCACCGTAGTGAAAAGATCGCCGGCACGGAAGTCCGGCGAGCCGCGGACAAAAGTCGTCCACTTCGCGGCGATTAGTGCATTTCCGCAGGTCAAAACCGGTGCGATCCGCTGGACGCGGGCGGGCGGATGCAGGAATGTTGGGACGTTCGCTCCCCCACACACGTTGGTGGTGACACATGCGGGTCCTGATCCAGCTCCGTCCCTCTCCCGACCTGGTCGCGGCCGTCGCCGACCCCGGCCAGGCCGCCAGCACGGCCGACGTCGCCGACGGGCTGCCCGGAGTCGAGCTCGACTCGGCGTTCGTGCCCGTGGCCGTGCCGAGGCCCGTCCCCTCGACCGGCGGCGACCCTCTCTCGCTCAACCAGCCGCTCGACTTCTCGCTGGCCGCCGAGGACGCGTCGGTCCTGGTCCGGGGGACGATCTCCGACGACGAGCTGGCCTCCAGGGTCACGCTGCTTCCCGGCATCAGGACCGACGTGGTCGGCATCTTCGCCGATCCGGTCATCGGGTCGGCGCCGGTGTGCGGGGGCGATCCGCCGGCCGGCGACTGGCACGACGTCGAACGCCTGCTGCACGTCCCCGGGCTGCACGCCGAGGGCCTCGACGGCGCCGGGGTCGCGCTGGCCGTGCTCGACAACGGCATCAACGCCGCCCACACGGCCAGGCAGCTCGGCAGGGCCGTCACGCTGGACGCCGAGCGTTCCTGGAGCCCGCCGGGAGTGTCGGGCGCGCCGGGGGAGTTCGAGGTGGACCACGGCACGATGTGCGCCTTCGACGCCCTCATCGCGGCCCCTCACGCGTCGCTCATCGACATCCCGGTGCTGCTGTCCACCCGGCCTGGCGGCTCGGCGATGGACGGGCTGCTGTCGGACGCGGTGTCGGCCTTCGCGCACCTGCGCAACGTGCTCGACGCCCAGCCCGCGGGGTCCAGGGCGCTGGTGGTGAGCAACTCGTGGGGATCGTTCTCGCCCGAGTGGGACTTTCCCGTCGGGCATCCCGGCAACTACTCCGACAACGCCGCCCACCCGTTCAACCTGATGGTGGCCGGCCTGGACCGGGCGGGCGCGGACGTGTTGTTCGCGGCGGGCAACTGCGGCCGCGAGTGCCCCGACGGCCGGTGCGCCTTCCCCTCCCGGCCGATCGTGGGCGCCAACTCCCATCCGAAGGCCCTGTCGATCGGCGGCATCGACGTCAACGGCGAGCGGGTGGGCTACTCCTCGCAGGGGCCGGGACGGCTGACCGCCCGCAAGCCGGACCTCTGCGCGTACACGCATTTCTCCGGGTCCCAGGCGCTGGGCCCCGGCTCGCCCGACTCGGGCACGTCGGCGGCGGCGCCGGTGGCGGCGGGGCTCGTGGCGGCGGTGCGCACCATGTGGCCGGCGGACAGGCTGTCGCCCGCCCAGCTGCGCGCGCTGCTGCGGCGCACCGCGGAGGACCGCAGCGAGGTGGGGTTCGACTACGGCTACGGCTACGGCATCGTGGACCCGGCGGGTGTCATCGCGGCCCTTCAGCGCCGCGCCAGAAGCGCGGCCTGACCCCTCGCGGGCGTGGCCGGAACGCGGTCCGGCCACGCCGCGCTCCTTACGCGTTCTCCCGGTTGAACACGCGCGTCCCGATGGTGAGGCTGACCACGGCGAACACCGCGGTCACCGCCACGCCGGCGCCGACCGTGCCCGTCAGGTAGTGGCCGTGGAACAGGTCGCGCAGCGCCTCCAGCACATACCGGAACGGGCTGACGTGCGAGAGGGCGTCGAGCCAGCCCGGCGCCATCGACATCGGCAGGAACGAGCCGGACAGCAGGACGAGCGGGATCACCGCCGTGGACATCACCGGCGCGAACAGCTGCTCGTTCATCGTCAGGGCGACGGCGTACGACAGCGCGGCGAGGCTCAGCCCGAGCACGACGACCAGCACGAACCCGGCCACCAGCCCGAGCGCGGGTGCGCGCAGGCCGAAGGCGAAGCCGACCGCCAGGAGCAGCAGCGTCTGCAGGATCAGCGTGACCGCGTTGGTGAGCACACGACCGAGCAGCAGCGACAGCCGGCTGGCCGGGGTGACGCGCATCCGTTCCAGCACGCCGGAGCGTTTCTCGAAGACGATGCCGAACCCGGCCAGCCCCATGCTCATCAGGCCGAGCTGGATGATCAGGCCCGGCACGAGCGTCTCCCAGGTGCCGAACGTGGCGAAGATGGGCCCGAACAGCACGAGGAAGAGCAGCGGCTGGACCGCGCCGAAGACGACGCCGACCTTCTGCCGCAGCGTGGCGCCCACGCCGTGGCGGAACAGCACCCAGGTGTCGCGGAGCATCAGACGCCCTTCCCCGGCAGCGCGCTCTCTTCGCGCGGCGACCTGCCGGTGATGTCGAGGAACACGTCGTCGAGCGTGCGTCCGCCGGTCTTGAGCTCGGCCGGGGCGCCTTCGGCCACGATCCGGCCGTGGTCGATGATCAGCAGCCGGTCGCAGAGAGCGTCGGCCTCGTCGAGGTAGTGGGTCGTGAGGAACACCGTCATGCCCTTCTCCTCGCGCAGCGCGCGGATGTGGCCCCACAGGTTGGCCCGGCTCTGCGGGTCGAGGCCGGTCGTCGGCTCGTCGAGGAAGAGCAGCGCCGGGTCGTGCAGCAGCGCGAACGCGATGTCGAAGCGGCGGCGCTGGCCGCCGGAGAGCGCGCCGCCGAGCCTGGTCTCCAGGCCGGCGAGGTCCAGCCTGGCCAGGACCTCGCCGGCCTTGGCCGCGGACTCCCGGCGGCTCAGCCCGTAGAGCATGCCCTGGAGCTCGAGCTCTCCCTTGAGCGGCACGGTCGGCAGGATGCCGCCGCCCTGGGAGACGTAGCCGATGTGCCTGCGCACCTCCTTCGCATCGGCCCGCAGGTCGTGCCCGGCCACCGTGGCGGCGCCGGACGTGGGGCGCAGCAGGGTGGTCAGCATGCGCATGGTCGTGGTCTTGCCCGCGCCGTTCGGACCGAGGAAACCCACGATCTCACCGCGCTCCACCGCTATGCCGAGGTCTCTGACGGCCTCCACGCCGCCGTCGAAGGTCTTGCTCAGACCTACAGTCGTGATCATTTTCATCGCCTCCAAAATTGAGGTAACCACAAAATTAGAGTGACTGCAATTTCGGTACGATGGTGACATGGGTGAGGGGCTGCGGGAGCGGAAGAAACGCGAGACCAGGGAGCGCATCGCCGACATCGCGATGGGCCTGTTCATCGCCAAGGGGTTCGACAACGTGACCGTGGCCGAGGTGGCGCGGGCCGCCGACGTGTCGGTCAACACGGTGTTCAACTACTTCAGCACCAAGGAGGACCTGTTCGCCGACCGGCAGGACCTGGCCGTGGACCACCCCGTGCGGGTGATCCGGGAGCGCGAGCCCGGAGAGAGCGTGGTGCGCGCCTTCCGGCGCGACGTGCTCGACGCCATCGGCACCCGGCACTGGCGCTACGGGTTCAACCTGGGCGCCGACGTGTTCGCCAGGATCGTGAACGCCAGCCCGGCGCTGGTCGCCCGGCTACGCGAGATGCACGAGCAGCGGGAGCAGGCGCTGACCCGGGCGCTCGCCGAGGAGCTCGACGCCGGCCCCGGCGACCTGCGACCCAGGCTCGTCGCGGCGCACATTCTCACCACGACGCGGCTGCTCACCGACTATTCGGTGAGCAGGAGGCTCGCCGGGCAGGGGTGGGAGAGCATCGAGCCCGACCTCAGAGCGCAGGCGGAGACGGCGTTCGACCTGCTGGAGCCGGGCCTCGGCGACTACGGCCGGCGGCGCTAGAGGCCGCTGGTCAGGAACGCCATCCCCAGCACGAAGAAGATGAAGCCGAACGTGAGCATCATCAGGACGCTGCTGATGATGCCGCAGATGCGCCCCGCCTGGATCGATCCGCGGTTCTCGTAGTAATGGCCGCTCTCGTCGATCTCGCGCAGCGCTCTGTTGCCCATCACCCAGGCGAAGGGCCCGAGGAGGCTGCAGACCACCAGGCCCAGGATGCCCAGCACGAGGATGACGGTGCCGTTGGGGTGGCTCAGAGGGGGCGGACCGTAGAAGGAAGAGCCGTGATGCGGATAGGACATGTCGTCCGGCAACTCCCCTGCCTGGTCGTGTGGGTCACGCCACAGTCTCCTGCTTGATCATCTTGCGCCATCATGGTGGGGCAAACGATCATTGCCTTAGGAGCCTACCCCCGTGCGTGAACGCATGCGCGACTTCCTCGCCCACCGGCACCTCCAGCGGTTCATCATCGCGGTCATCCTGACCAACGCGGCCGTTCTGGGACTCGAGACCTTCCCTCAGGTGGTCGAGCGCCACGGCGACCTCCTCATTCTCGTCGACCATGTCGCGCTCTACATCTTCGTCGTCGAACTGCTGGCCAAGGTCTACGTCGAGCGTTCGGCGTTCGTCCGCGACCCGTGGAACATCTTCGACGCGGTGATCGTCGGCATCGCCCTCGTCCCGGCGACCGGCGGCCTGTCGGTGCTGCGCTCCCTGCGCATCCTGCGCGCGTTGCGGTTGTTGTCGGTCGTGCCGAGCCTGCGCCGCGTGGTCTCGGCGCTGCTGCGCGCGCTGCCGGGGATGAGCTCGATCGTGGTGCTGCTCTCCCTGGTGCTCTACGTGGCCGCCGTCATGGCCACCAAACTGTACGGGCAGGCCGCCCCCACCAGGTTCGGCAGCCTGCCCACGTCGTTGTTCACCCTCTACCAGACGATGACGGGTGACGACTGGGGCAACATCGCCAAAGAGGTGATGGATCGTCATCCGTCAGCCTGGATCTTCTTCACGATCTTCATCCTGGTGTGCACGTTCGTCGTGCTGAACCTGTTCCTCGCCGTCGTGGTCAGCGCGATGGACGAGGAGAACTCCGAGGAGCGCGCCGCCAGGGAGAACACCGGCGATCACAGCCAGCGCATCCTCGACGAGCTCGCCGAGCTGCGCAAGGAGCTGGCCGAGCTGCGCGCGCAGCGGGCCCTGGACTGAGCTAGCGGGAGTAGAACTCCACGACGAGCTGCTCGTCCACGGGGATGTCGATCTGCTCGCGCTCCGGCTGGTGCGTCAGCGTGAAGCGGAGGTCGGCGTGGTCGACCGCGAGGTAGGGGGCGATGCGATCGTCGGCGTGAACGCCCTCGGCGGCGGCCACGAACGGCTGCATCCTGCGCGAGCGCTCCCTGACGGTGACCACCTGTCCCGGTCTGACCAGGTAGCTGGGGATGTCCACCTTGCGGCCGTCCACGGCGATGTGACCGTGGTTGACGTACTGCCTGGCCGCGTAGATGGACGGAGCCAGCCCGGCGCGCAGCACGAGCGAGGCCAGGCGGGTCTCCAGCAGCGTGACCAGCTCGGCGCCGGACGCGCCCGGCTTGCGCAGAGCGAGGTCCCAGTAGCGGCGCAACTGCCGCTCGGACACGTCGTAGTACCAGCGCAGCTTCTGCTTCTCCATCAGCCGCAGGCCGTAGTCGCCGGTGTTGCGGCGGTTGGTCTTGCGGCCGTGCTCGCCCGGCGGGTAGGGGCGCTGCTCGAAGTAGCGGACGGCTTTCCTGGTCAGCGGGACGCCCGCGCGACGTGACAGTCGCACCTTCGGACCGGTGTAGCGCACGTTCACCTCGATGTGATTAGGTATTCCTTACTTAGGCTTGCCTAACCTAACACACGATTTCCGCCCTCAAGGAGGCGTCATGCTGCCGATCCCCGAGCGGGTCCGCACCCTCGCCGCGACCGCCGGCGTCGCCAAGCTGTCCGTCGACGGCGCCCCGTCACCCGCGCGCGGAGGAGTCGACGAGCGCGGGCGTCCGGTGCTCCTGGTGCTGCCCGGGGAGACGCTGCACGGCCTGCGCGAGGACGCCGTCGTGGCGGTGAACCTGACGGCGATGCGGCAACTGGGCTCCGCCACCCACCCGCGCGGGCTGATCGAGGTGCAGGGCTGGGCGGAGGCCGTCCCCGAGGGTGAGGCGCGCTCGTCGGCGGTCGCGGTGGCCACGCACTGCCCGGACGAGAGCCTGTTCAAGGCGCTGGAGGGGTTCGGGCGGCCGGACGCGCCCCGGCTGCTGCGGCTGGACGTCGGCCAGGTCGTCTACCTGACCGGGCAGGAGTCGGGGATGCTCGACGCCGACGACTACCTGGGCGCGGCGCCCGACCCGCTCGCCGAGACGGCCGAGCGGGTGCTCGCCCATGTCAACGCCTCGCACCGGCCGCAGCTCACGGCCGGCGTGTCCAGGCAGCTGGGCGAGCAGGCGGGCGAGGTGTGGTTGTGGGAGCTGGACCGGTTCGGGGCGACCGTACGGGTGGACGAATCGCTCGTGCGTTTCCCGTGGCCGCGCCCGGCGCGTTCCGGCCTGTGCCTGGAGACGGCGCTGCGCGGGCTGCTGTGCACGTGCTGAGCTCGCTACCGGACATCCCTGGATTTTTAGTGATTTACCAGCACATTGCCCGATCGGCGCGCCACATCTCTAGCATGTGAGGGATGACTGGACCGCGCCGTGCACCTGGGCCCGCCGCGCCCGACGACGAGGGCGGGTGGCGCGGGCGGGCGCTGATGGTCACCGGCGTCCTGCTCGGCGTGGTCATGCTGATCGCGGCCGCCGTCCTGGTGGTGCGTACGCCGTACCCCAGCGACCTGGACCCGCTCGACTGGCCCGCCGTCTCCGACCGCGTCCCCGGCGACGTCCCGCCCTTCCCCCCGGTCACGGAGCGTCCCACCGCCACCCGCACGGCCACCCCGTCACCGGACGGCACGCCGGCCGCCTCCACCCAGCTCGCCTCCGCCGAGCCGGTCCGGTCCGCCTCCACCCGGCACACCCCGCCCGCCTCCACCCGGCATGCCATCCGGCCCGCCCAGCAAGCCGCCCGGCCCGCCCAGCCCGTCGTCGCCCGGTCCGACACGCGGACCACCCCACCCGGCTCGCGCACCTCCCGGCCTGGCTCGCGCGCCACCCCGCCCGGCTCGCACACCTCCCGGCTTGACGTGCGCAGCACCGGGCTCGACGCCCGCACCGCACACCCTGGCGCGCGTACGTCCCGGCTTGTCTCCCGCGCCGCCCCGCCCGCCGCCGCCCCGCCCGCCCAGCCCGTCGTCGCGCGGTCCGTCGCCTCCCAGCTGACAGCCACGCGCTCCGCCTCGGCGCAGCGCGTCAGGGCGAGGTCCACCGCGCCGCGGTCCGGCTCGGCGGGATCCGCCGCCGGCCGGGCCGAAGCGGCGCGATCCACCCCGTCGCGGCGCGCCGTGGCCGGATCCGCCACACCACGGGCCGGAAACGCCGACACCGCCGGGCTCCGGGCCGGCAGCGCGGACACCACCGGGCCCAGGCCCGGCAGCGCAAACACCGCCGGGCTCGGGGCCGGCAGGGCGGACACCGCCGGGCCTGGGGCCGGCTCGCGCTCCACCGCATCCTGGTCGCCGTCCGCGCCCGCGCCGAGCCCTTCCCCTTACGGCAGGCCGGCGGCACCGCACGCGCCGCCCCCCGTGACCGCCCCTCCTGGCCGGTCGTGAAGGCCGACGGGTTGCTCGCCGTGACGGCGCGCCCTGCCGGCCGTGCGCCGTGGCGACATGTCACCCGTATCGCGAGCAGTCCTCCGCCCGCACCTCCGGCATGAAGCGTTCCGCCCTGCTCGTGACGAGCCGGTTCAGCCGGGCCCGCGACGCCGCGCCTGCTCGGCCTGCTCCATCCCGTCGAGGAGGTAGCCGAGACCTTCGGCGAACGTGGTGTCCCACTCGGTGGAGGGATCGTGCGCGGGCCCGCCGGGGAAGTCGAGACCGTGCTCCGCGAGGGACGGATAGAGGTCGGCGCGCTCCTTCAGGAAGGCGCCCGTGCCGCCCTCGTCGCGTCGCTGCCAGGTGACCTGCATGATGACCGAGCCCATGACGTAGTTGGCCAGGCTGTAGGCGGCGATCTTGGGCGCGGGGAAGCCCGCCTCGGCCAGGGTCTCGTACAGGAACTCGGTGCGCTCCAGCGCGTTAGGGCCCAGGAGCGGCCGGTCGAGGATGGTGGCCGACCAGGGATGGCGTAGCAGCGCGCCCCGCCAGCCGCTCATCAGCTCGTGCGCCGCCGCCCGCCACCCGCCCTCGCGGCCGGGCAGCCGCACCTCGTGGAAGACGGCGTCGAGAGCCAGGTCGAGAACGTCGTCCTTGGTCTTGACGTGCCAGTAGAGGGTGGTCGAGCCGGTGTCGAGCCGCTCGGCCAGGCGGCGCATGGTCAGCCGGCCGACGCCTTCCTCGTCGAGCAGCGCCACCGCCTCGGCCACGATCCTGCCGGGTGTCAGCGTCTGCCTGGGCGCCTTCGGGGGGCGCGACCACACGGTGTCCACCCGGGAGATAATACGTTGTACGGGATACCGGATCGATGGTCTAGTTGTAGAACGTTGGTCGAGTGGAGGTCCGGGTGGGACACATCGAGGTGAGCGGGCTGGCCTATCTGCTGCCTGACGGGCGGCCGCTGCTGAACGACGTGTCGTTCAAGGTGGGCGACGGCGCCAAGGCGGCGCTGGTCGGGCCGAACGGCGCGGGCAAGACCACGCTCCTGCGGCTGATCGCGGGCGAGCTCGTCCCGGCCGGCGGCCGGATCTCCGGGAGCGGCGGCATCGGCGTGATGCGGCAGTTCCTCGGCTCGGGCACCGTGCACGACCTGCTGCTGAGCGTGGCGCCGCGAAGCGTTCGAGAGGCGGCCGCCGCGCTGGACGCGACCGAGTCGGCGATCGTGCTGCGCGACGACGAGCCACGCCAGTTCGCCTACGCCCAGGCCGTCGCCGACTACGCCGACGCGGGCGGTTACGACCTGGAGGTCGTGTGGGACGTGTGCACGACCGAGGCGCTGGGGCTGCCGTACTCACGGGTTCGGGACAGAGGGGTGGGCACGCTGTCCGGCGGGGAGCAGAAGCGGCTCATGCTGGCGGCGCTGCTGCGCGGGCCCGACGAGATCCTGCTGCTCGACGAGCCGGACAACTTCCTCGACGTGCGGGGCAAGCAGTGGCTGGAGCGGGCGATCAGGCAGTCGTCCAAGACTCTGCTGCTCGTCTCGCACGACCGGTGGCTGCTGGCGGAGACGGCCGACCGGATCATCACGGTGGAAGGGCGCGGGGCGTGGGTGCACGGCGGCGGGTTCGCCGGTTACGCCGAGGCCCGCAGGCGCCGCGCCGAGCGGCTCGAGGAGCGGCGCGGGCGCTGGGAGGACGAGCGGGCCCGGTTGCGCGGCCTGGTGCACACGTTGCGTCAGCGTTCGGCGAACAACGACGCGCTCGCGGGTGCGTACCGGTCGGCGGTGACGAGGCTGGAGCGGTTCGAGCGGGCCGGTCCGCCCGAGCGCGCGCCGAAGGAGCAGAACGTGCGCATGCGGCTGCGCGGCGGCCGCACCGGCAAGCGGGCGGTCATGTGCGAGCACCTTGAGCTGAGCGGGCTGCTGCGGCCGTTCTCCACGGACATCTGGTACGGCGAGCGCGTCGGCGTCCTCGGCGCGAACGGCACCGGCAAGTCCCATTTCCTGCGGCTGCTGGCCGGCGAGCCGATCGCGCACACCGGCGTCGCCCGGCTGGGCGCCAGGGTCACGCCGGGACATTTCGCGCAGACCCACGAACGGCCCGACCTGCGCGGGCGGGCCGCGGCCGACGTCGTGATGCGCGAGCACGCCATGACCCGCAACGAGGCGATGGCGGCGCTGGCGCGCTACGAGCTGGCACCGGCGGGCGGCCAGCCGTTCGAGACGCTGTCGGGCGGGCAGCAGGCCCGGCTGCAGATCCTGCTGCTCGAGTTGTCGGGGGCGACGCTGCTGCTGCTCGACGAGCCGACCGACAATCTCGACCTGGCCGGCGCGGAGGCGTTGCAGCGAGGGCTGTCAGGGTTCGCGGGCACGGTGCTGGTGGTCACGCACGACCGGTGGTTCGCCGCCGACCTCGACCGTCACCTGATCTTCCGCGCGGACGGGGGCGTGGAGGACAGCTCCCGGCCGCGCTGGGACCTCTAGCCGGAGGCCGCGCGCTCCGGGCGCAGGGCGGAGACCGTCATCGCCTCGTCGACGGCCTCGGGCGACAGCACGTGGTCGAGCACCATCACCGCGCACCCGCTGATGCCGGCGCCCGCCCCGAGCCGGCTCGGCTCGATGCGCAGCCTGCGGGTGGCGAGGGCGGTGGAGCGGCGGTAGACGACCTCGCGGATGCTCGACACGAGCGGCCCGAACGCCTCGGCGACGTCGCCGCCCAGCACCACCACCGACGGGTTGAGGATGTTGACCGCCCCGGCGAGCACCTCGCCGATCCTGCGCCCCGCCTCGCGCACGGTGGCCATCGTCTCGGCGTCGCCCGCCCGCACCAGCGCCGTCACGTCGGCGATCGTCGTGACGTCCTTGCCGCGCGCCCGGAGGTCGCGCAGCAGCGCGGTGCCGCTGGCGACGGAGTCGACGCAGCCGGTGTTGCCGCACCGGCACAACACGTCGCCACCGTCGAGCACGGGGATGTGCCCGATCTCGCCCGCGGCGCCCAGCGCGCCGCGCAGGATCCCGCCGCCGGCGACGACGCCCGCGCCGATCCGCGTCGAGATCTTCACGAACATCAGGTCGTCGAGCTCGGGGTAGGCGCCGCGGTGCTCGCCGATGGCCAGCACGTTGACGTCGTTGTCGACGAGCACCGGGACGGGGAACCGCTCGCGGATGATCGGCGGGATCACCACGCCGGTCCACGAGGCCATCACGCGGGCGCTCTCCGTGCGGCCCTGCGCGAACTCGACCGTCGCCGGCACTCCCATGCCGACGCCCGCGACCATCGAGCGGGGACGGCCGCCGAGCAGCTCGTCCCACGTGTCCATGAGCAGCGGCAACACCATGTCGGGGCCCTGCTCCACGTCCATCGCGAACTCGCGGCCGTCGAGCTGGCGCCCGGCCAGGTCGCAGACGGCGACGCTGGTGCGGCTCGCGCCGAGCGCCGCCACCAGCACCACCCCGCCCGAGGCGTTGAACTCCAGCCGGACCGGCGGCCGCCCGCCGGTGGACGGGGCGTCGGCGCGCTCCACGACCAGGCCGCGTTCCAGCAGCTCGCCGACGCGCAACTGCACCGCGGGACGCGACAGGCCGGTCACCCGGCCGAGATCTCCGCGTGTCACGGCCTCTCCGGAGCGGATGAGGCGGAGCACCTCACCACTTGTGGCGAGGCTCGCGGCAGTACGTCGAGGCATCGGCTAAGTGAACCACATGGGGTTAGGTAATGAAAAGTCGAGACTTTTTTATCTAAGATGCCAAAACTCCGCTTGTGTATGCACCAAACTCTGGTTATTGTCCGTTCTGTCCCTGCTTGGTAGATCATGGAGCTCTCAACCGTGTCCCCCCTCTCGACCTCACCCGCAGATCGCCCTACAGATCAGCCCGCGGATCACGCCAGTGCGCACACCGCCGACCTCGTCGTCTTCGGCGGGACCGGCGACCTGTCCATGCGCAAGCTGATCCCGGCGCTCTACCACTGCGACAGGGACGGCCGGCTCTCCCATGAATCCCGCATCATCGCCATGTCCAGGGGCGGGCTGACCGACGCCGACTTCCGCGGCAAGGTGGACGCCGAGGTGCGCGACCAGGTGCCGGCCGACGACCAGGCCGGCTGGCAGCGGTTCCTGGGCCGCCTGCACCACGTCTCGGTCGACGTCGGCGCAGGCACCGGAAGAGACGCCGGCGGGGCCGACGGAGCGGGCTGGGGTGCGCTCACCGCGCTGCTGGCCGGGCACGAGCAGCGCGATCGCGTGTTCTACCTGGCCAGCCCGCCCCGCACGTTCGGACCGTTCTGCCGCGAGCTCGACCAGGCCGGGCTGGTGACGCCGCGCTCGCGCGTGGTCCTGGAGAAGCCCCTGGGCCACGACCTGCCGAGCGCGCAGCGCATCAACGACGAGGTCGGCGCCATCTTCGACGAGCACCAGATCTTCCGCATCGACCACTACCTGGGCAAGGAGACCGTCCAGAACCTCCTGGTCCTGCGCTTCGCCAACGCCTTCCTTGAGCCGATCTGGAACTCGTTGTGGATCGACCACGTCCAGATCACCGCGGCCGAGACCGTCGGGACGCCCGGCAGGCGCGGCTACTACGACCACGCCGGCGCGCTGCGCGACATGGTGCAGAACCACCTGCTCCAGCTCCTCACGCTGACCGCGATGGAGCCGCCGGCCCGCAGCGACCGCGAGGCCGTACGCGACGAGAAGGTCAAGGTGCTGCAGGCGCTGCGGCCGATCACGGGCACCGAGGTCGACCGCTTCACCGTGCGCGGCCAGTACGTCGGCGCGGACGGCATGCCCGGCTACCTCGACGAGCCCGCCTCCACGCCGCCGACCGAGGCGTCGCGGCGGGTGGAGACGTTCACCGCGATCCGGGCCGAGGTGAAGAACTGGAGGTGGGCGGGGGTGCCGTTCTACCTGCGCACCGGCAAGCGGATGCCGTACCGGCGTTCGGAGATCGTGGTGCAGTTCAAGGACGTGCCGCACTCCATCTACCCCGGCGGCGCACCGAACCGCCTGGTGCTGCGGCTGCAGCCGGAGGAGGGCATCCGGCTGCACATCATGGCCAAGGAGCCGGGCGCGGGCGAGGTGACGCCGAAGCCGGTGCCGCTGTCGCTGAGCTTCGGCGAGACGTTCACGACGCGGGTGCCGGAGGCGTACGAGCGGCTGCTGACCGACGTGCTGGCCGGGAACCCGACGCTGTTCATGCGGCGCGACGAGGTGGAGGCGGCCTGGCGCTGGATCGACCCGATCCTGCACGCCTGGGAGTCGCAGGCCGACGTGCCCGAGCCCTACCCCGCGGGGACGACCGGCCCCGCGGGAGCCCACGAGCTGCTCGGCCGCAGCGGTCGTGCGTGGCACGAGGAGGACGCGTGAACGAGCGCGGCGGGCCGACCACCGGACCGGTCCTCGGGGTTCAGCGGGCCCGCCATCCGGCCGGCCACCTGGTCTGCCATCGGGCCGGTCATCGGGCCGGTCAGCAGGCCCGTCGTCGGGCCGGTCATCACACGGAGCGACCTCGGGTTCACCGGCCCGACGAAGGAGCGTGCATGAACCCCGTCATACAGGAGATCACCGACCGGATCGCCGAGCGGAGCGCCGCCAGCCGGACCGCGTACCTCGCGCGGATCCGCCGTGACGGCGAGGCCGCGCGGGCGAAGGGGCCCGCGCGGGCGCACCTCGGCTGCGCGAACCTGGCGCACGGCTTCGCGGGCGCGCCGGGCGAGGACAAGCCCGCCCTGCGCGGCACGGCGAAGCCAGGCGTGGCCATCGTGACCAGCTACAACGACATGCTCTCCGCGCACCAGCCGTACGAGACGTACCCGCAGGAGCTGAAGGCGGCCGTGCGCGGGGCCGGGGGCGTTGCGCAGGTGGCGGGCGGGGTGCCCGCGATGTGCGACGGCATCACGCAGGGGCGGCCCGGCATGGAGCTGTCCCTCTACAGCCGCGACGTGATCGCCATGGCCACCGCGATCGCGCTGTCGCACGACATGTTCGACGCGACGCTGCTGCTGGGCGTGTGCGACAAGATCGTGCCGGGGCTGTTCATCGGGGCGCTGCACTTCGGGCACCTGCCCGCGCTCTTCGTGCCGGCCGGGCCGATGACCTCCGGCCTGCCGAACAAGGTCAAGGCCCGCACCCGGCAGCTGTTCGCCGAGGGCAAGGTGGGCAGGGACGAGCTGCTCGACGCCGAGGCCAAGTCGTACCACTCCCCCGGCACCTGCACCTTCTACGGCACCGCCAACTCCAACCAGGCGCTGATGGAGGTCATGGGCCTGCACCTGCCGGGCTCGACGTTCGTCAACCCGCACACCGAGCTGCGCCACGCCCTGACCGGGGCCGCGGGACGCAGGGCGGTGCGGATCACCGCGCACGGCGGGGAGTACACGCCGATCGGCGAGGTGGTCGACGAGAAGGCCATCGTGAACGCCTGCGTCGCCCTGCTGGCGACCGGCGGCTCGACCAACCACACGCTGCACCTGGTGGCCATGGCGGCCGCCGCGGGCATCGTGCTGACCTGGGACGACCTGGCCGGTCTGTCGCGGGTGGTGCCGTCGCTCACGAAGATCTACCCGAACGGCCAGGCGGACGTGAACCACTTCCGCGACGCCGGCGGCATGCAGGTGCTCATCGGCGATCTGCTGGACGAAGGGCTGCTCCACGCCGACGTGCTCACCGTCGCCGGACGCGGCCTCGACCGCTACCGCGAGGCGCCTGTCCTGGTGGACGGCGAGCTGCTCTGGTCGCCGGTGACCGGCGGCAGCGCCGACCTGGACGTGCTGCGTCCCGTCGCCGCGCCGTTCGCCGCGGACGGCGGGATCCACATGGTCGAGGGCAACCTGGGCCGCGCCGTCAGCAAGGTGTCGGCGGTCAAGCCGGAGCACCTGGTGATCGAGGCGCCGGCCAAGGTCTTCGACGACCAGCTCGATCTGCTGAAGGCGTTCGAGGCGGGCGAGCTGGACGGGCAGGACTTCGTGGCGGTCATCCGCTACCAGGGGCCCAGCGCGAACGGCATGCCCGAGCTGCACAAGCTGACCTCGCCGCTGGGCGTGCTGCTCGACCGGGGGCAGCGGGTGGCGATCGTGACCGACGGGCGGATGTCCGGCGCGTCCGGCAAGGTGCCCGCGGCCATCCACCTGTCGCCCGAGGCCGCCGACGGCGGGCCGATCGCGCTGGTGCGCGACGGGGACGTCGTCAGGCTCGACTCGGCGGCGGGCGTCCTGGAGCTGCTGGTGCCCGCCGAGGAGCTGGCCGGTCGTACGCCGGAGGGGCGGCCGCTGAGCGACGCGCAGTGGGTGGGGACGGGACGCGAGCTGTTCGCCGCCTTCCGCCGCATGGCGGGGCACGCGGAGCAGGGGGCCGGCATCTTCGGGGTGAGCGGCGCCGAGTCGCCGCACCACGGCCCCGGGCTGGGGTTCCCCGCCGAGGCGGGCTCCTCCCACCTGGAGGCCGGCGCCCCCGTGGCCGCCCGCCCCGCCGGACTGGCCCGGTGACGCGCCGGCGACGGCGCGCGACCGTACGGGACGGCGGAAGCGGGACGGTGAAGGGCGCGCGGCCGTCAGGGCCGGCGCGGAAGGCCGTGGCATCCCGCCGGGTGAGGCGAGCGATCCTGACGCCGCCCGTGGACGCCGGAGGTATGCGTGAGTGCCTTTGACCTTCCCTGGCTCGTCGCCGACATCGGGGGGACCAACGCCCGGTTCGGCCTGGTCACCTCGATGGGGGCGCGGCCGTCGAACGTCGCGGTCCTGGCGGGGTCGGCGTACGCCACGCTGCCGGAAGCCGTGGACTCCTATCTCGCGGAGCACGCGGCCGGGGCGCGGCCGGGGGCGGTCTGCCTGGCCGTGGCGGGGCCGGTCGACGGCGACCGCTACCGGCTCACGAACTCCCCGTGGGCGGGGTCCGTGCGCGACCTCGACGTCCCGTACGCGCGGCTGCTCAACGACTTCGAGGCGCTGGCGGTGTCGCTGCCGCACCTGGAGGGCGATGACCTGGTGCACCTGGGCGGCCCCGGCCTCTGCCACGGTGTCAAGGCCGTGCTGGGGCCGGGCACCGGGCTGGGCGTGGGCGGTCTGGCGCCTTCGGACGGCGGCTGGACGCCGATCCCTGGCGAGGGCGGGCACGTCACGGTGCCGGTGGTGGAGCGGCGCGAGTTCGAGATCGTACGGGTCCTCCAGTCGCAGGGGCTGGCGCACGTCGTCGCCGAGCACGTGCTGTCCGGGCCGGGCCTGGTCCGGCTGCACCGGGCGCTGGCCCAGGTGAACGGGGTCGCCGCGCCCGAGCTGACCGCCTCGGACATCGTGGCCGGGCTCGACGACTCGTTGTGCGCCGAGACGGTCGAGGTGTTCTGCGGGATGCTGGGCGGCTTCGCGGGGAACGTGGCGCTGACCCTGGGCGCGAGGGGCGGGGTCTACCTGGGCGGCGGAGTGCTGCCCCGTATCGTGGAGCGCGTGCGTGCCGGCGGCTTCCGTACGCGGTTCACCGCCAATCCCGACATGGCGGACTACCTTTCCGCCATCGGGACGGCGCTGATCGTCGCGCCGCAGCCGGCGCTGACGGGCGCCGCGGCCTGGCTGAGCCGGCGCGCGCGCAGGGAACCGGTGGGTTGAGGCCGTATCCCCCGAGGGTTCGGACGGCCTCGCTGGAAGCGCGGGCCGGAAGCATCAGTCCGGAAATATCAGTACGGAAGGTCCCCATGCGGGGCCGACGAGGAGAAGAACGTATGAGTAGCCTGCTCGATCTCGCCCCGGTGATCCCCGTCGTGGTGATCGACGACGCGGAGAGCGCCGTGCCGCTGGCCAGGGCCCTGGTCGCCGGAGGGCTGCCGGTCATCGAGGTGACCCTGCGCACGCCGGCCGCCCGCGAGGCGCTCGCCAGGATCGCCGCGGAGGTGCCGGAGGCGACCGTGGGCGCCGGAACGATCCGGACTTCTGCCGATATTTCAGCATCGGTGTCAGCCGGGGCCAGGTTCCTGGTCTCGCCGGGCACCACCCTGTCGCTGGTCGAGGCGCTCGACGCGAGCGGCGTCCCCTACCTGCCCGGCGCGGCCACCGTGTCGGAGGCGATGGCGCTGGCCGAACGCGGGATCAAGGAGCTCAAGTTCTTCCCCGCCGAGGCCGCGGGCGGCGTCCCCTACCTCAAGTCGCTGGGCGGGCCGCTGCCGGACGTGCGCTTCTGCCCGACGGGCGGCATCCGGGCGGACACGGCGGCCGCCTACCTCGCGCTGCCCAACGTGGGCTGTGTCGGCGGCACCTGGCTGACCCCGGCCGACGCGCTCGCGGCGGGCGACTGGGGCCGGATCGAGAAGCTCGCGTCGGAGGCCGCCGCGCTGAGGTAGCGCCCCGGAAGCGGGCGTACGCCCGCAGGCCCGACCAAAGACCTGAAACCGCTGTGACGTGGACATTTACGGATCCGCGAAGATCATCAGACCACGTTGACCGGGTATCAACGAGTGGTCAACCGGGTAGGTCAAGGATGCACAATCGCGGCCCCCGGGAAGCCCCTTTCGCTCCTCGGAAAGCGAAAGGACAGTCATGCCGACACAGACGGCCGGTCACGGGCAGCACGTCACGGACGACCGCCGGGCCGCGCAACCGGGCAGCCTGGAACGCGGGATCGACATCCTCCTCGCGCTCAGCGTGGCCGCCCGCCCGGTGAGCCTGTCGGAGCTGTGCCGGCGCACGGGGCTGCCCAAGTCGACCGCGCACCGCATCCTCGGCGTGCTGTGCGCCCGCGAGCTGGCTCGACGGGTCGGCAACGGCTACGTGCCCGGCGAGCTGCTGGAGACGATGGCCGGCACCGCCCGCGCCCTCGTGCCGGGCACCCGCGCGGTGGTGCTGCCGTACCTGCTCTACCTGTACGAGGCCACCCGGCAGACGGTGAACCTCGCCGTGCCGGCCGGCCTGGAGGCCCGTTACGTCGAGCGCCTCTACGGTCACAACCGCGTCGGCTCGCGCTCCGACGGCACCGACCGGGCGCCGCTGCACTGCACGGCCGTGGGCAAGGCGCTGCTGGCCTTCGATCCCCGGCTGCGCCACGAGCTGATCGCGCGCGGCCCCTTCGAACGCTGGACGCGCCGCACCGTCACCACCCTGACCGCGCTGGAACGCGAGCTGGCCCAGGTCCGCAGGCACGGCGTGGCGTACGCGCAGGAGGAGTACACCGAGGGCGTGGCCTGCGTGGCCGCGCCCGTGTTCGGGCCCGCGGGCACGGTGTGCATGGCGCTGGGCGTGGCCGCGCCCGCGCACGCGGCCCAGCTCGCCAGGCTCGGCATCTCCGTGCGCGGCGCCGCCCAGGCCATCTCGGCCGCGCTCTCCCCCTCCAGCTGCTCCTGGCCGCCGCGCGTCCCGTGAGGCCGGAGGCGTTCCGGTCACCGGAACACCTCCGGCGCACGCGGCGGCAGGCGTTCCGTTGACCGAAACCCCGGATTGCGAACGGGGCCCCGCGGCGATCACATCGGCATATGAACTTCCTCCCCGCTCCGGCCATCCAGGAGGCGCCCGCGGGCTCAGGGCCGAGGGCCCACCAGGCCCGGACCTCGCGGGCGCCGGCCGGGCTCCGGGAGGCCGCGCGTGCCTAGAGGGCTGCCCAGGGCCACCGCGCTGGAGAGCCTGCGCCTCAAGGCCGCCCTCGTCCCGCCCGGCACGCCCCACCTCACGCCCGGACGCGACCTGCTGCGCTCCCGCACACTGCTGTCGGAGCTCGAAGCCCGGTACGGCGGCCGCCCCGTCCTGGTCCGCGGCCCGCGCGGCCCTGCGCTGCTGATCATGTCCAAGCGCGACGCGCTGCGCGTGCTGGCCGAGGACGACGAGGCGTACGCACCGGCCGTCGAGACACGCCCCCTGGGCCTGCCGACGGACGTGCTGCGCCCCGCGTTCATCGAGATCGCCCGCGAGGAGGCCAAGGAGCTGACCGAGGGCGTGGTGGACTACGCGCGGCTCAACGGCCGCTGGCAGCGCGTCGCCCGGCGCTGCGTCTACGGGGACGGCGCGGCCGGCGACGAGGAGCTCACGCGGCTGCTGGCGGACCTCACGCGGGCGGGACGGCTGCGGGCCAGGCGGCGCCAGCAGCTCCTGTCCGGACGCTACGACGCCCGGATCATCGACCACCTGCGCCGCGCCGAGCCCGGCAGCCTGGCCGGGCTGATCGCCGAGACCCCCGGGCAGGCCGAGTCGCGAGGGCTCATGCAGGCGGCGTTCTGGCTGATGGGGCTCGGCGTGACCGCGCCCGGGCTGATGCAGACCCTCGCCCTGCTGGCCGCACACCCGGCACACCGCAAGGCGGCCCGCACCGACCCCTGCCATCTGCGCGCCTGCCTGCGCGAGGGCCTGCGCCTGTGGCCGCCCGTGCCGGCGCTGACCCGCCTCACCACGGTGGAGACCTCCTGGTACGGCGCCGCCCTGCCCGCGGGCACCACCGTCATGGTGCCGATGGCCGTCCACCAGCGCAGTCCGCGCCTGCCGTACGCGAACACCTTCGCTCCCGAGATCTGGCTGGACGGCACCGCCGCGAGCGAGTGGTGGGCCAGACCCGGCTGCGAGGGCGTGCACCTGACCCTCGTCGTCGGCACGGCCTTCCTGGCGGGCATCCTGCGCGGCTCGCGGCCCAAGCCGGTCGGGCGGCTCGTCTCGCCGCACCGGCCGCTGCCCCACACGCTCGATCTCGCACGGCTGCGGGTGACGATGATCCCCGCGCGCCGCAAGCCCGCTCACGCCTAGTGGCCGACGAGTAGGCCCTTCCTCCGTTAGAGTCTTGGGGTACAAACGGGATGCCGTGCGGCTGAACGGTGCGGGTCGCGGCATGACGACCGGCCGGGGCGGAGGATCGGGTCGGGTTGAGACGGGATGACGACGGCGAGAGGACGGCGACGTTGGGGCGCTCCGCTGGCTCTCCGCTGAAGCCGGACGATCCGCCGGCGATCGGCCCCTATGAGCTGCTCAGCCGTCTCGGCTCCGGCGGCATGGGGGTGGTCTACCTCGCCAAGGCCGCCGACGGGTCACGGGTGGCGCTCAAGGCGATCCGGCGCGACTTCACCGCCGACCCGGTCTATCGCGCGCGCTTCCACGAAGAGGTGTCCAACGCCCGCAAGGTGGCGTCGTTCTGCACGGCGCGGGTGCTCGACCACGGCGAGGACCGCGGCCGCCTCTATCTCGTCACCGAGTTCATCGACGGCATCTCCCTCGAGGACCACCTCATCGAGCACGGAGCGTTGTCGCCGTCGGTGCTGCACGCCGCGGCCGTCGGCGTGGCCGCCGCGCTGACCGCCATCCACGCTGCCGGGCTGGTGCACCGCGACCTCAAGCCGGCCAACGTGATGCTGACGCTGGCCGGGCCGCGGGTGATCGACTTCGGGCTGGCGCGCTCGACGCACGTCGACTCCCGGCACACCAACGCCGGCATGGTGATGGGCACGCCCGGGTGGATCGCTCCCGAGCAGGTCTTCGAGGGGCGCACGAGCCCGGCGGGCGACGTGTTCGCCTGGGGCTCCCTCATCGCGTACGCGGGGCTCGGCGGGCACCCGTTCGGCGAGGGCGACGCCTACGTGATGGCGGCCAGGGCCCGCACCGCGCCTCCCGACCTGCGGGGGCTGCCTGCCCCGCTCGACCGGCTGGTGGCGGCGGCCATCCATCCCGACCCGGCGCGGCGGCCCGCGGCCAGGCAGCTGCTGCTGGAGCTGGTGGAGGCGGCCGACGAGCCGGCCGCGCAGCTGGCCGCGACCAAGCACCTGACCAACGCGTGGAACCCGTCGGAGTTCGGGCCGCTGATGCCGCGGGCTCCGCACCGCCCGCCGCCCGACCGTGCCGCGCCGGGATCGCCCCCTCCGCACCGCCATCCCGAGGCCGCCCGCCGCGGCCCGCAGCAGGTCCCGCCCGCCGAGCGGACGGGCCCCACCCCCGGCTCCAGCCGAAGCCCGCAACCGCCGCCGGCAGAGCGCACGGGGCCCACGGCGACCGGGCAGGGCCGCCTGCCGCATCCCGAACGCACAGGACCCACGGCGACCGGGCAGAGCCACCTGCCGCATCCCGAACGCACAGGACCCACGGCGACCGGCCAGGGCCACCTGCCGCATCCCGAGCGGACCGCGTGGGGCCGCTGCCGCACACCCCACGCGGTCCGCAGGCGCCGCATCCCGAGCACACCGGCCCGCTCGCCACCGGACGCGGGCCGCTGCCGCACCACCGGACCGGCCAGGCGCCGCCGCACCACACCTTCACCGGCCCCGTCACCGGCACGGGGACCGGGCAGGGCCCGCTGCCCGGCTACCGGCCGCCCGAGCGCAAGCGCAGCGTGTTCGGCGGCTGCCTGACCGTCCTGGTCGTCGCGGCGGTGCTGCTGGTCCTGCTGCTGGCCGTGCTCGCCTGGGTGTTCCGCCCTCCTCCCGCGGCCGGTGCGGACGGGCCCGTGCAGGACGGCAAGCTGAAGTTCGCCGTGACGAGCACGAAGTGTTCCAAGCCCGCGAAGTCCGCGGCCGAACGGGTCTGCCGGATCGGCGTGACGATCGACAACGTCGGCCCTGACGCCCGCGTGCTCTACCCCGGGCAGCAGAAGCTGATCGACGAGGACGACGCGTCGCACCCCGGCATCAGGCTGCTCGACGAGGCGGGCAAGGAGATCACGCCGGTCCGGATCGAGGCCGGGCGGTCGTTCACCGGCGCCCTGGTGTTCGAGCTGGCCAAGGGGCGCACGCCCGTGGGGCTCGAGGTGCACGACTCGGGGTTGAGCGCGGGCGCGCGGATCAACCTGCGCGACCGGCCCGACGCCGCCGCCCCCGGCACCCGTCACCATCCGTCGCCCGCCTGACCCGCCCGCCTCACGAGCCCGCACCGCTGCCGGACCCGACCGCACCGCGACGCCCGCGCACCGTCCGGAGAACGAGCCCGCGCCATGTGCCGGAAGCGCCCGCGCTCGCCTGCGCCGGCACCGCCTGCCGGCCGAGCTCCGTCGTCCGCCGGAGGCTCCCCCTCGCGTGGCAGGCCGGACGGCGGCATCGGTGGTCACTCACCTCGATCGCCGCTGGACGAGGGCGGCCATGGCGGGACCGCGGTCATGCGGCCCGGCGACGCCGGTGGAGGGGTCAGAAGCCCTGGGACGGGGAGACCACGCCTTCGAGCGGGGCGCCTTCGGCGAAGCGGCGCACGTTGGCGGTGACGCGTTCGGCCAGGCCGCGCCAGTAGGCCTCGCGCGGGTTGGCGCAGTGCGGTGTGATCAGGGCGTTGTCCAGCTCCCACAGCGGATGCCCGTCCGGCAGCGGCTCGGGGTCGGTGACGTCGAGGGCGGCGCCCCCGATGTGGCCCGCGCGCAACGCGTCCACCAGGTCCTCGGTCACCACGAGCCCGCCCCGCGCGACGTTCACCAGCCAGGCGTCCGAGCGCATGAGGCCGAACTCGCGCGCCCCGAACATCCCGCGGGTCTGCGGGGTGGCGGGCGCCGCGACCACCACGTAGCCGGCCTCGGGCAGCGTCTCGCGGTAGCGGGCGCGGGGCACGATCTCCGCCGCCCCCGGCGCCTCTCCCCTGTCGGTGACCGCCAGGACCCGGCAGCCGAACGGCTCCAGCATCGGCATGAGCGCCCGCCCGATGCCGCCGAAGCCGACGATCGAGACCGTCGAGCCGGCGAACTCCTTCGAGGTGTTGGGCCCCCACGAGGTGGCCCTGGCGTGCCGGTGCAGGCCGCGCGCGGCCGCCAGCATCAGTGCCAGCGCGTGCTCGGCCACGGCCGGCCCGTAGGCGCCCGCGGCGGCGGTGAAGACCGGATGCTCGGTGATGACCCCCGCGGCCGCCCATCGTTCGACGCCCGCGTGCGGCAGTTGCACCCAGCGGACGCCGCCGTGGATCATCGCCCGGATCTCCGCGGGCTCGTCGCTGCCGTAGTAGACGATCGCCTCGGCCCGCTCCAGCGGCACGACCTTGCCGCCCGCCCGCTCCACGGCCTCGATGAGGACGGGCACGGGCTCGGGGCCGACGTGGACGGCGACGGTCATGATGGATCCTCCTGATAGCCGAGATGCTCGGAGATGGCGCCTGCGCACCGGCGCACCGGCGGGAGCAGGGCGTGCAGGGCGGCGCGATCGGCCTGGGCGCGCAACGCGGTCAGCGAGACCGCCGCGGTCACGTCGCCGAAGGCGTTGCGCACGGGCACGGCCACGCAGTGGACGAACTCCTCGAACTCCCCCTCATCGGCCGCCCACCCCCGCTCACGCACGGCCCGCAGCTCCTGGTCGAGCGCGGCCCTCGTGATCAGCGTAGCGGGAGTGTACGGGGTGAACTCCCAGCCCTCCAGCACCTCGTCGGCGTGGGCGGCGGGCAGGTGGGCGAGGATCGCCTTGCTCACGCCCGCCGTGTGCAGGGGGACGGGCCGCCCGATGCGGGCGTACATGCGGACGGGGCCGGGCGGCGAGAGTTTGTCGACGTAGACGATCGTGCTCTCGCGCAGGGCGGCCAGGTGGACGGTGTGGCCGGTCGACTCCTGCAGCGCGGCGAGGTGCGGGTGGGCGAGGTCGCGCAGCCCGAACTGGCCGCCGGCGCGGGCCGCCAGCGCGGCGAGCCCGCGCCCCGCGCCCCACGTGCCGTCAGGCAGCCGCCGGACCAGGCCGGCCTCGGCGAGCGTGTGGAGCAGGCGCAGCGCGGTGGTGCGGTGCACGCCGAGCCGGTCGCCGATCTCCGCGAGGCTGCGCGGGCCGTCGCACGCCAGCTGGAGGATCGTGGTCGCCCTGCTCACGGTCTGCGACATCAGGCTCTGCCCTTTACAACGGTGTTGACACGACCGAATACCTGCAGCAGGGTAATGGTATCACCATTAATTCGCAGTGTGCATATGTTGCACAGGAGGTCACGGGATGAGCGTCGGCGAGCTGGAGCGAGAGACCATGCGCCGGGTGACCGGCCGCCTGATGCCGCTGATCGTCGTCTGCTACATCGTGGCCTACATCGACCGGTCCAACGTCTCGGTCGCCGCCCTGAGCATGAACGAGGCGATCGGGCTGACCGCCGCGCAGTTCGGGCTCGGGGTCAGCATGTTCTTCGTCACGTACGTGATCTTCGAGGTGCCCAGCAACATCGTGCTGGCCAGGATCGGCGCCCGCCGCTGGATCGCGCGCATCATGATCAGCTGGGGGATCGTGTCGGCCTGCATGGCCCTGGTGCAGGGCGAGAAGTCGTTCATCATCGTGCGGTTGTTGCTCGGCGCCGCCGAGGCGGGGTTCACCCCGGGCATCATCTGGTATCTGGCCCGCTGGTTCCCCGCCAGCCACCGGGGGCGGGCGATGGGCCGCTTCTACGTCGGCGCCGCGCTGGCCACCGTCATCGGCGCGCCCATCAGCGCCTTCATCATGAAGATGGACGGGTTCCTCGACGTCGCCGGATGGCAGTGGCTGTTCGTCATCGAGGGCCTGCCCGCCGTCGCGCTCGGGTTCGTGGTGCTGAGGTTCCTCACCGACGAGCCGCGCGAGGCCGGGTGGCTGCCGGAGCGCGGGCGCACGTGGCTCGTCGAGCGGCTCGCGCGCGAGCAGGCGGAGATCGACGGCCAGCGGACGGTCTCCGTGCGGCAGGCGCTGTCCAGCCCGGGGGTGCTGCTGCTGGCGCTGTTCTTCTTCCTGTACTCCTTCAACAGCATCGGGCTGACTCTGTGGATGCCGCAGGTGATCCAGGGCGGGTTCGGCGAGCCGAGCGATTTCGTGAGCGCGCTGCTGACCGCGGTGCCGTACGCGCTGGCCGTGGTGGCGATGGTGCTCGTGGCGCGCGGCGTCGACCGGCGGGGCAGGCACGCGCTGCACATGGCGGTGCCGATGGCGGCCTCCGGGGTGATGCTGGTGGGCAGTGTGCTGGCCGGGCCGGGCGTGCTCGGGTTCGCGCTGCTGGCGCTGTCCACCGGTGCCGCGTGGTCGGCCGTGCCCGCGTTGTGGGGCAGCGCCACGTCGTTCATGACGGGCGTGGCCGCGGCGGCCGGGGTGGCCCTCATCAACTCCGTCGCCAACATCGCGGGCCTGGCGGTCACGCCGCTGATCGGGGTGATCAAGGAGGCCACGGGGTCGTTCGACGCGCCCCTGCTCGTCATCGCGGGGGCCATGTTCCTGGGGGCGGTCGTGGCGATGGCGTCGGCGCCGTTCACGGCGCCCGGACGGCTGGCCGCCGAGACCGCCGCCCCGAGCGAGCGCGACCCCGCCTGACCCCCCGCGACCCCGCCCGCGCGGGCGTGTCCGTGCCTGCGCCGGCGCTCTGGCTAAGCGAGCGTGGTGTCGCCGTCGAGAAGGCGTTCGACCTCGTCGCGGGCTGACTCCACGATCGAGCGCACCGCCTCGGCGGCCTCCGCCCTGCGGCCCGCCGCGACGGCCTCGGCCACGTCGAGGTGCCGCCTGACGGCGGCCGTGTCGAGCCGCTCGGGCAGGAGCAGCAGGTCGCGCCGGGCCTTGAGCAGTTCCTCGGTCACCTCGGCGAGCTGGGCGAACATGCCGTTGCCCGACGCGGCGAGCAGCACGCGGTGGAAGGCGGCGTCGGCCGCCACCAGCCCCTCGCTGTCGCCGTCGCGCGCCGCGCTCGTCAGTGCCTGCGCGTGGGCGATCAGCTCCTGCCGCACGCCCTGCCCCGCGAGGCCGGCGGCCAGCGCCGCGGCGGCGGGCTCCACCGCGGCGCGCAGCTCGGCCAGCTCGCGCAGCTGCGCCGCGCGCCCCGGCGAGGCGAGCCGCCACCGGATCACCTGGGGGTCATAGAGGTTCCAGGCGCTCATCGGGCGCACGGTGACGCCGATGCGCGGCCGGCTGGTGACCACCCGCTTGGACTCCAGCACGCGCACGGCCTCGCGGGCGACCGTGCGCGAGACGGCGTACCGCGCCTGGACGTCCTCCAGGCGCAGCACCTGACCGGCGCGCAGCTCACCCGCCGCGAGCGAACCGCCGATCCTGTCGACCACCTGCCCGTGCAGGCCCTGTAGCTCCACGCCGCTCTCCGTCGCTGGTAAAGGTCGCTCATGTGAAGGGACGCGGGCCGGCCCGCCGGCGATCATGCCGCGGGCGCCAGCCCGAACTCCTCGACGAACCGGTCGATCATCCGGTGTTCCTCCTCGTCGAGCCGGTGGCCGGGGGCCCGGCAGTGCGCCGAGCCGATCCAGCCGCGCCGGCGCGAGATCTCCTTCTCCGCGGCGACGATCAGCTCCACGCCCTGCATCCAGTAGGACAGGTAGGGCAGCATGCGGGTGTGCAGGGCCAGCGCCCCCTCTTCGTCGCCGCTCTCCCAGCGCCGCCACAACTCCACGTAGAGGTCGGTGAACGAGCAGCCCGGCTGCACACCGACCGCGCCGCGGCGCAGCGCGTCGGGCAGGTGCAGCCCGGCGTAGCCGACCAGGGCGGGCAGCGGCCGCTCTCCCTCCGCCAGCGCCGCGACCATCCGGCCCGGCGGCGCCGACTCGACCTTCACCCAGCGCAGGTTGGGGTGCTCGGCGGCGAGCCGGTGCAGGGTGCCGGCGTCGAGCGCGGTGCCGGTCTGGGCGGGGGCGTACTGGAGCACGACCGGCAGCGGCGCCACCGCGGCCAGCACCGCGCGCACGTGCGCCAGCACGGCCTCGCGGGAGGGGCTCATGAAGTGCGGCGGGAGCAGGTTGATCGCGTCGGCGCCCCGCTCGGCGGCGCGTACGGCCTGCGCGACGGCGTGATAGGTGGCGTGGTCGGGGACCGAGACGATCGCGGCCACGTCGTCGCGCGGGCGGGTGACGTCGAGCAGCAGGGTGGTGAGCAGCTCGCGCTCCGCGTCGTCGAGTTTGTGGAACTCGCCGGCGAAGCCGGGGAACATGACCGACGTGACGCCCGTGGCCAGCACCTCCGCGGCCACCCTGGCGAAGCCGTCGGGATCGAGGGCGCCGTCGTCGTGGAAGGGCACCTCCAGGACGGGCGAGACACCGCGTACGAGATCGAGCACGGCTCAATCGTACTATCACATTACTGAGGAGCGGCTCTCGCGAGCAGCAGTGCCTCCGTGATCGGCGACTCGTGCGTGCCGGTGACCGTGCAGGCGTGCGCCCCGGCGATCGAGCCCAGCCGCACGCACTCCTCCAGCGGCCTGCCGTGCGCCGTGCCGTACAGGAAGCCGGAGACGAACGCGTCGCCCGCCCCGTTGCTGTCGGCCGCCGGGCCGGGCAGCGGCGCGGCCGGGAAGGCGCGCACGCCGGAGCCGCGCGTGAGGACGAGACAACCGCCGGCGCCGCGCGTGCACACGACCGTGTGAGCGCGCCCGTGCGCGATGAGGTCGCGCATGGCCGCGGCCGGATCCGGCAGGGCGGCCTCCGACATGAACACGAGGTCGGCGCGGTAGGCGAAGTCCTTGTGGTAGTCGGCGGCGCCGTCCCAGTCGTGCAGATCGGTGGAGATCGGGACGCCGTCGAAGTCGTCGAGGGCGTGGCGGCAGAAGTCCATGATCGACACGTGCACGTGCCGGGGGCGTACGTCCGCGTAGAGCTCGCGCGCCAGGCGCTCGCCCTGCGTGACCTTCGCGTCGTAGAACGAGGTGCGGCGGCCGTCGGGCCCCACGAGCAGGACGCTGCGCCGGGTGCCCGCCTCGGCGTGCCCCCAGCGGCACTCGACCGCGTCCAGCGCCCGGCGGACCAGCGCGCCCTGCGGGTCGTCACCGATCAGGTCGGCGAACGCGACTGCGAGGCCGAGCGCGTGGCAGCCCAGCGCCACGCCCGCGCCGGTGTTGCCGATCCGGTCGACGACCGGCGGCACCTGGTAGGTGTCGCGGTAGGGAAGCGGCAGCTCGGGCACGTAGACCGTCGTGTCGACCCCGGCGCCCCCGAGGACGAGGATGTCGCGGGTCACCGGTTGACCAGGGGGCCCGAGCCGGTGGAGCCGCGGACCACGAGCTCCGGCTGGAAGATCAGCTCGACGTGTCTGGCGGGGGCGCCGTTGACCTCTTCGAGCAGCGTCTGCACGGCCGCCGAGGCCATCGCGCCGATCGGCTTGCGCACGGTGGTCAGCGGCGGGTCGGTGAAAGCGATCAGCGGCGAGTCGTCGAACCCCACCACGGACACCTCACCCGGCACCGACAACCCCCTCTGCCGGCAGGCGCGGATCGCGCCCAGCGCCATCAGGTCGCTCGCGCACACGATGCCGGTGCAGCCGCGGGCCAGCAGTTGCGTGGCGGCCGCCTGCCCGCCCTCGACGGAGAACAGCGAGTGCGCGATCAGCTCGTCGACGTCGGAGGTGGCGAGCAGCTGCGCCATGGCCTGCTTGTAGCCCTCGATCTTCCTGATCACGGGGACGAACCGGTGGGGCCCCAGCGCGATGCCGATGCGCTCGTGGCCCAGGTCGACCAGGTGCTGGACGGCCAGCCGCGCGGCCAGGCGGTCGTCGGGCGAGATGAAGGGGGCGTCGATGTGCTCGCTGTAGCCGTCGACCAGCACGATCGGCAGCCCGCGATCGGTGAGGCGGGTGTATCGGTCCATCCGCGCGGTGGTGTCGGCGTGCAGGCCCGACACGAAGACGATCCCGCTGACCCCGCGATCCACGAGCAGCTCGGTGAACTCGTCCTCGGGGGCGCCGCCAGGAAGCTGCGTGCACAGCACCGGCGTGTAGCCGTGCTGGGTCAGCGCCTTCTCGATGGCCTGGGCGAACGCGGGGAAGATCGGATTGTCCAGCTCGGGCGTCACCAGGCCGATCAGCCCGTTGCTGCGCTGCCGCAGCCGGGGTGGCCGCTCGTAGCCCATGAGGTCGAGCGCCGTCATGACCGCCTGGCGGGTGGCGGCCGAGACGCCGGGTTTGCCGTTGAGCACCCGGCTGACCGTGGCCTCACTCACCCCGGCCTGGGCGGCGATGTCGGCTAGGCGAGCGTGACCGTTCATGCCTCACACTTTACTTTCCACCACGCCGCCGAATCGGCCGCGCCGGGGACGTCGGAGGCCAGCAGGAGCTCCCCGTCGACCTCGAAGTCCACGGGGTCCGCGGTGAGGTTGACCGTGCAGGCGAACGCGCCCCTGGAGAAGACCAGCGTGCCCGCGGGCGACTCGTGCCAGGTCAGCTCGCCGCGGAGGTCACGCCGCAGGCGCAGCGCCGTACGGTAGAGCTCCAGTGTCGAGCCGGCCACGCCCTGCTGGGCCTGCACGCTCAGCTCCCCCCACTCGTCGGGGATGGGCAACCACGGGAGCGTCCAGCCGGACTCGCGCGTCCACGGCATCGGGACGCGGCACCCGTCCCGGCCGCTGTCGGGGTCGCGCAGCCGCTGCGGGTCCTGGCACAGCTCCGGCGCCAGGTCGAGCACCTCCGGCAGGCCGAGCTCCTCGCCCTGGTAGACGTACGCCGAGCCGGGCAGGGCGAGCGTGAGCAGCGCGGCGGCGCGGGCTCTCGCCAGGCTGCCGTAGCGGGTGACGTGCCGCTTGACGTCGTGGTTCGACAGCACCCAGGTGGTGGGGGCGCCGACGGAGCCGGCCGTGGCCAGCGAGGAGTCGATCACCTCGCGCAGCTCGGCCGCGTCCCAGGGGGCGAACAGGTAGTGGAAGTTGAACGCCTGGTGCAGCTCGTCCCGGCGGACGTACCGGGCCAGCCGCTCGGGTGTGGGGGCCCACGCCTCGGCCACGCCGATCCGCTCGCCGGGGTAGGAGTCCAGCACGCGCCGCCACGAACGGTGGATCTCGTGGACGCCGTCGTTGTCGAAGAACGGCACCGGCTCCCTGCCCACCATCGTGGCCTGGTTGCCGCGGCCGATGTCGGGCAGCCCTTCCGGCTTGACCATGCCGTGCGCCACGTCCACCCGGAAGCCGTCGACGCCGAGGTCGAGCCAGAACCGCAGGATCGACTCGAACTCCCCGCGCACCTCGTCGTTGTCCCAGTTGAGGTCGGGCTGGGCGGGGTCGAACAGGTGAAGGTACCACTGCCCGTCCTCGACCCGCGTCCACGCCGGACCGCCGAAGATCGACTCCCAGTCGTTCGGCCGGTCGCGGAAGATGTAGCGGTCTCGGCCCTCGCCGCGCAGCGCCTGCTGGAACCAGGGGTGGGCCGAGGAGGTGTGGTTGGGGACGACGTCGACGATCACCCGCATCCCGAGGGCGTGCACCTCGTCGATGAGCGCCTTCGCGTCCGCGAGCGTCCCGAACAGCGGGTCGACGTCGCGGTAGTCGGCCACGTCGTAGCCGAAGTCGGCCATCGGCGAGGTGTAGAACGGGGTCAGCCAGACGGCGTCGACGCCGAGCCCGGCCAGATACGGCAGGCGATCGCGAACGCCGATCAGGTCGCCGACTCCGTCACCGTTGCCGTCGGCGAAGCTGCGTACGTAAACCTGGTAGATCACGGCGTCGCGCCACCATGCGGTCATAGTCTCCCCCGGTACGTTTCGACCATGAAAGCTCTTTCCGCAAGTTTGCGCAAGCCCTTCCACACCCCTAATAACCGGAAATCAATGCCTACGGATGCCCATAACCCCCGACCGAAACGCAACTGAACGAGATTCTTTACATCAAGGGTGGACATGTACCGTTAAGGCGCGATGTACTACCTCATCAATCAGCCCCCGTCACAGGTGACACGCGCGCAAGGTGTGGGCCCATGAGCTCGGTCGTTCTCGACAAAGTGACCAAGGTGTATCCGGGCGACTACCTCGCAGTCGACCGCCTCAGCCTGCAGGCGGAAGCCGGCGAGTTTCTCGTCCTGCTCGGCCCTTCCGGGTGCGGGAAGTCCACGCTGCTGCGCATGATCGCCGGCCTGGAGGAAATCACCGAAGGCGAGCTCTGGCTCGACGGCCAGATGGCCAACCATCTGGCCCCGCGCGATCGTGACGTCGCCATGGTGTTCCAGAACGGCGCCTTATATCCGCACAGGACCGTACGCGGCAACATCGCCTTTCCCCTGGAGATCGCCAAGGCGGACCCGGGAATGGTGCGCGAGCGCGTCACCGAACTCTCCAAGGCCCTGCACATCGACGAGACGCTCGAGCGCCGCCCCGGCACCCTCTCCGGCGGCCAGCGGCAACGCGTCGCGATGGGCCGGGCCATCGTCCGCCAGCCCAAGCTGTTCCTCATGGACGAGCCCCTGTCGAACCTCGACGCGGGCATGCGCACCGAACTGCGCATGGAGATCTCGGCCCTGGTCAGATCGCTCGGCGTCACCACCATCTACGTGACCCACGACCAGGTCGAGGCGCTGACCCTGGCCGACAGGATCGCCATCCTCAACCGCGGCGTCCTCCAGGACGTCGGCACCCCGGCCCAGATTTACAACGATCCAGCCACAGCCTTCGTGGCGGCCTTCCTCAACTCCCAGCAGCTCAACCTGTTGGCGGCCAACGTCAGGACACCGCAGAACCAGTACGTCATGCTCGACTTCGGCCCGCACCGGCTGACCATGCCGTGGAGCGATCCCAGGGCGTACGCGATCTCCCAGCACACGGGCGGGCAGGTCCTGGTCGGCCTGCGCCCCGACGGGCTGGCGCCGGTGCCGGAGACGTACGACGGGCCCTCGTTCTACGGGCGGGTGCGGGCGCTGGAATATCACGGGCACGAGTGGCTCGCCTACCTCGAGTCGGGGATGTCGTTCGCGCCGGTGCCCGAGCCGCCGGACCCCGCCCGGCGCGTCAACGGCTCGAAGAACGGATCAGGAAGGCTGACAGGGCTGGTGAAGCGGCTGTTCTCGCAGCAGGAGCAGCACCAGGAGCAGGAGCGGGTGGGGCAGCACCCCAACAGCGGCATCCACCGCCGTTCCGACCTCATCGTCCGGCTGGGCAACCGTCCCGTCTGGCGTGCCGGCGACCCCGCCAAGGTGGGCGTCGACCTCAGCCGTGTCATGATCTTCACCCTGGACGGCGCCCGCATCGACCCCCCACGACGCTAGCCCGCTCCGGCGGGCATGCGAGAGTCCGCGCGCTGACCGCCGGGACCTGTCGGCCGAAGCTATCGTGGCCCGGCGAGGATGGCGGGGTCGAAGGAGACGGGAAACGGCTCGCTGATCGTCAGCGTGTCGCCCGCCTTGGCCTCCGCTGCCAACTCGTAACCCTGGCTTGCCAGACGGAAAACCTCGACGCGAGGTGCCCCGTCACCCAGAAGCTCCACTCTCATGAAGACGGGGATGCCTCCTGCGGCGTATTTGGGCGGCTTGACGTCGTAGTCGCGGCGGTGGCTGCCCCTGCCAGGGCTGACGATCTCCACGACGCAGACGACGTCGTCAGCCGCGAGTTTGGCCACCCCGGCCAGCATCGCCTCGGCGTGCCCCACCACGATGTCGGGGATCAACCCGTCGTCACCGATCTCGAGATTTCCCGTCTCAACGACCTCGTAGCCCCCGGTGCGGGCGTCATCAAGGATGCGGACGAGGCGTTTCGCCGCAATCGCGTGATTGTAGCCGGGCATGGGACTCACGACGTAACTCCCGTCGATCAACTCGATCCGCTCCCCTGTCTCAGGAAGCTTGAGCCAGTCCTCGACGGTGTAATCTTCGCCGGTCGGCGGCAGGGAGAACAGCCGCGCACGCCGGGGAGGCGAATGGGACTCGAGCCAGCCGTCCGCAGGCAGTGCGGTCATGTCCTCATCACCTTCCATGGTTTCGAGTCTCGCACGCACGTAGCACAGCGCCAAGCGTGGTCGAACAATCACCCGGAGTGACGAAGTCACCTTACCGTGCCTTTACCTGCCGCGTCATCACGACGCGGAGGTCCAGCGGGGGCCGCCGGGGGTGTCCTCCACGACCACGCCTCCTTCGAGCAGCGCCGAGCGCAGCGAGTCGGCGAGCTCGTAACGTCCCTCGTCGCGCAGCCTGGCGCGGAGCGCGATCAGCGGCTCCACCACGGCGCCCAGCCCCAGGGAGCGCAGGCGAGCCGTCGAGGCCGGCTCGCCGAGCCGGGCGATGAGCAGCCGCATCAGCTCCCTGGCCTGGTCGACCCCGCCGGAGTCCTCCTCGGTGTCGGCGGCCCACCTGACGATCTCGGTCTCCAGGTCGAGGACGGCCTGCGCGGCCACCACCATGTCGGGTTCTGTCACGGCGGCGTTGAAACGTTTCTCGCAGGCGCGCGCGGTCTCCTCCAGCGTCGCCCCGGCGGGCGCGGGCTCGGCCCCGGGCGCGGGCTCGGCCGGCCGGGAGACGGTGGCGCGGCCCTCGGCCAGGCGGCGGAGCTCGGCGAGGTCGGTGCGCGTCCCCGCGGCCAGGACGGCCTGTGAGCCCGGCCGCCGGACGGTCAGGCCGCCGCGGCCCGCCACGTGCGCGGACTCATCGTCCAGGTCGATGACGAGCGCCGTGTGCTCGTCGAGGCCGAGCACCGCCGTGCCGGGCGGCAGTTCGCGCTCCATGCGCGAGAGCCGCCGCTCGCCGAGATAGCAGTAGCGGGTGTCGTGGGTGCCGCCCTCGGCGTTGTCGAAGTGGGGGATCACCACGACCCGCAGGCCGAGCGGCTCCAGCAGGTCGAGCCCCGCACGCCAGTGGGGCTCTGCGCCTGCCTTGTAGATCTCGTAGACCGGCACGGTGGCCAGGCCCGCGGTGCAGGCCGCCGCCGAGGCCAGCACGGTCACCCCCTGGCGGGCGCGTACGCGCGCCCGCAGGTCTCCGGCCACCCCCGAGGCGGCCCACCGGTCGAGCGCGTAGGTGGGACTGCCGGGGCCGGAGAACACCCAGTCGGCCCCGGTGACGCCGGCCGCCACCTCGACGTCCAGGCCGACGCTGCGGGCGAAGTAGCGTCGGGCGCGGGCGGAGATGTCGGCGCGGTTCTCCTGGAAGGCGTACGGGGTGTCGAGCAGGACGGCCCGCGGCCCCGCGCGCAGGGTACGCGCCGCGGCGCGGTGGATCTCGACCATGGTCGGGCTCGTCTCCCCCGACCCCATCAGCACCAGCGAACCGGGCATGCCTGTCGGCCTCTCTCTCGCACCTCATCGACTCCAGCCGGAACGGCCGAGCTGTTCAAGAGCGGGACGCATATGCGCATGTGACGCATCTGCACGTGGATGGCAGTAAGTTGGTGGCGGTGACGGGAAGACACATGGTCTCGGTTGAGACGCTCATGCTCCGGGTGGGCTCTGACGATCGCTGGTCCTACCGGCATGCACGTACCCAGCCGGAGCACGGCGAAAGCCCTGACGAGGCCGCCCGGCGGATCAGCGGGGTCACCGCCGCCGATCCGGCCACCGTCGTGCACTCCACGAGCTGGCGCTACGACCCCGCCGGCGAGATCATCCTGACGTACGCGGTGTGCCCCGATCCGGAGCCGTGGCTGCCCGCGGCCGAGCTGCCCGTGCTGGAGATCGCCCGGGGCCGGGCGCCCGCGACGCCGTCACCTGAGCGCGTCGCTCTGGCCCACGTGGTCGCGCACGCCGTCAGGCACCTGGCCCTCCTCCTCGCCGAGGACGCCGTCGTCGCGCGCGCGCTCCGGCTGCGCCCGGAGATCGCCCGGGCTCTCGAGCCGGTCGCCGCCCCTGCCTGAGAGGCGCCGGCCGAGCTCCTGCATGGGCTTCTCGACGAAGCGGTAGGTCAGCGCGCTGCCGGCCAGGATCAGGGCCAGGACCAGCACGGTCATGCCGATCTGCACCGGCAGCGCCGCCTTGCGCAGGTCGCCGGTGACCGCCACGAAGTACTTCAGCAGCGGGTGGTGCACCAGGTAGAGCGAGTAGCTGATCATCCCGAGCCAGGTGAGCACCTTGGGCAGCCGCCGCCCGCGCAGCGCCATGCCGCCCGCGAACGTGAGACCGGTCAGCACGATCGTGGTCAGCCACACGTCACCCTGCACCCACCACCAGCCGCTGGTCACGGCCCACAGGGGCGCCATCACGACCAGTGCCGTGGTGACCGCCACCGGCCACAGCCGCCCGTCGCCGCGCTCCCAGCGGTGGATGGCCGTGCCCGCGAACATCACCGCGACCACCGCCACCCCCAGCCACGGGACCCGGCTGCTCAGCAGCAGCAACAGCAGCGCCATCACCCCGAGCACGCAGGCGGCGGTGGTGCGGAACCGACCCGTGACGACGCACGCCAGCCCGACGGCGAACACCGCGCACGACACGTACGCCGGCCAGACGCCCGCCATGGCCGCCCCCGACGTCACCAGTCCGACCACGACGGCGCCGGCCGCGAACACCATCGCCAGCAGCCCGCTGTGACCGTGACCCCTCAGCAGGAAGAGCGCCGTGACCAGCAGGTAGAACACCATCTCGTACGACAACGTCCACATCGTGTCGGCGATGCCTCCGACGCCGACGACGTCGAGCAGCATGGTCGCGTGTGCGGCGACCGCGCTCGCGTCGCGGGGGACGGCCTCGCGCACCGGCACCCACCAGGCGAGGGCCAGCACCACGACGATCACGCTGAGGTAGAGGGGGTAGAGCCGGAAGAACCGGCTGAACCAGAACGTGCGCACGTCGCCGTGGCGTTCGAGGGAGACGGGGATGATGTAGCCGCTGACCAGGAAGAACACCAGGATGCCGTAGACACCGATGTTGAAGAAGTAGGGCCGGATCTGGGGGATGAACCAGGGCAGCATGTGCTCGGCCACCACCGCCATCGCACCTATGCCCCTCAGGGCGTCCAGCCAGGCGAGCCGGGTGGAGGGAAGCGGGTGAGGGGGCGCGGAGGCGGGGGCGGCTGCAGACACCCGCACCAACATACCCGTATCAGCCCAAGAGATGCGCCCGCGGGACGCTTCCCTGGATCACCAGCCGAGGCGGCCCTTGCCGGAGACGAGCGCGCGGGCGATCACCATGCGCTGGATGTCGTTGGTGCCCTCCCCGATCGCCATCAGCGGCGCGTCCCGGTAGAGCCGTTCGACGACGAACTCCTGCGAGTAGCCGTACCCGCCGTGGATCCGCATCGACTCCAGCGAGGCCTTCAGCGCCACCTCCGAGGCGAAGTACTTCGCCATCCCCGCCTCCATGTCCACCCGCTCCCCCCTGTCGGCCCGCGCGGCCGACCAGTAGGTGAGCAGGCGGGCGGCCTGGATCTCGGTGGCCATGTCGGCGAGCTTGAGCTGGATGGCCTGGAAGTCCGCGATCGGCTGCCCGAAGGCCGTCCGCTCCCGGGCGTAGGCGAGCGCCGCGTCGTAGGCCGCCTGGGCGACGCCGACGGCACGGGCCGCGATGTTGACGCGGCCGATCTCCAGCCCGCCGAGCACCTGCTGCATCCCGCGCCCTTCGACGCCTCCGAGCAGGCAGGACACCGGCACGCGCACCGCGTCGAGCACCACCTCGCACGTCTCGGTGCCCTTGTAGCCGAGCTTCGGCAGGTCGCGGCTGACGCTGAAGCCCTCCGCTGAGGGGTCGACGAGCAGCACCGACATGCCCCTGTGGGCGGGCTCCTCGATCGAGGTCTTGACGAGCACGGGCAGCGGGTCGGCGTGGCGGGCGTTGGTGATCCACGTCTTGGTGCCGGTCACGACGTAGTGGTCGCCGTCGCGCACGGCACGCGTCTGGATGCCCTGCAGGTCGGTGCCCGCGCCCGGCTCGGTGAGCGCGATCGCGGTGCGGCGGACGCCGCCGGCCAAGTCAGCCAGGTGGCGGCTCTTCTGCTCCTCGGTGCCGTGGCGGGCGATCATCCAGCAGGCCAGCGAATGGGAGCCGATGGTGCCCGCCACGCCCATCCAGCCGCGCGCGATCTCCTCGAAGACCAGGGCGAAGGAGACCATGTCGGCGCCCATCCCGCCGTACTCCTCGGGCACGCTGAGGCCGAACAGCCCCATCTGCTTCATCTTCTCGATGATCTCGGCCGGGTATCGGCCGGAGTGCTCCCACTCCATGGCCACCGGCTGGATCTCCTTGTCCACGAACGCCCGCAGGGTCTCGCGGAACGCCTTCTGCTCGTCCGTCAGCTCGAAGTCCATGGCTCTCGATCCGTCAAGGGGCCGTCGAAGGGGCCGTCAGAGAGGGCCGCTCCTGGCCCGCGGGAAGTAGTCCTTGTCGTGCGGCGCGCCGCGCTTGTAGACCATGACGGTGCGCGTCCACGACATGATCTCGTCGCCGTCCTGGTTGAGGCCGCGCGTGTAGCAGGTGACGATGCCCGCGTACGGGCGCGATCCCGACTCCCGTTTCGCGGTGACCTTCGACTCGGCGTAGACGGTGTCGCCCACGAACACGGGATGGGTGAGCCGGATGCCCTCCCAGCCGAGGTTCATGATCGCGGTCTGGCTGACGTCGATGACGGAGAGGCCGAGCACGATGGCCACGGTCAGGCCGGAGTTCACGATGATCTTGCCCGTGGGGGCCCTGGCGGCGAAGTGGGCGTTGAAGTGGTTCTGGTTGGTGTTCATGGTCAGGAGCGTGAACCAGGTGTTGTCGGCCTCGCTGATCGTGCGGCCCATGGGGTGCTGGTAGACGTCCCCGACGGTGAAGTCTTCGTAGTAGCGGCCGATGCTGGGCTCGTGAACGGTCAAGAGCGGCTCCTGTTCGCACCGATCACGTTAGTGACGAGGTGATCGCCCGGTCAATGACCCGCGCGTACGGACGTGGGCCGGGCGGCGAGCGTGGCGACCACGTCCACGATGCGCGCGGCGCGTTCGACCTCGGCGCGGTGGAACACCGGCCCGCCGGACCTGGCGACCACCACGTGCAGGCCCTGGGTGAGCACCGGGAGCAACATCAGCCGCAGCTCGCGGGCGTCGACGGTGATGGCCCGCGGCGGGCGCTCGGGCGGGTCGAACTCGGCGGGGGCGGCCAGCGAGGCGTGCCGCACGGCGCCGTCGGCCACGGCCACCGACCATTCCGCCCCGCACAGCCCGGGCAGCGCGTCCACCAGCGTGGCGAACCCTCGTGCGGGCTCGGCCGCGACGTGCATCAACAGGTCGTAGTCGGGGGCGGATCCCGGCATCTCCTTGGTCTGCCAGACCCCTTCCACGCGTACGCCGGGCATGGAGGACAGCCGCTCGCTCGCCTCGCACGGAGTGATCGGGCCCGGCCAGGAGACGGTGAAGTCGTCCACGGCGCGGCCGCACTCGCGTTCGAGCACGACGACCTGCAGGATGTCGGCTCCCAGCGCCCCCAGCGCCTTGGCGATCTGCCCCAGACCGCCTGGCCTGTCCGGAAGAGACACCCTCAGTCGCAGCAGCATCGCGCCCCCCTTTCCAGAGGCTCCCACAGTGCCGTGGAGAGATGTCGGGCATGTTCCACGGATGTGTCGCACATGCTGCGGTTTATATCCCAGCATGCAGCGTTAAGTCCGGATTGTCGATAAAGCGTATTGCGGTTTTCCGCAGGTCATCGTATGGCGGACCGCATGGCCGGGTCCTCCCCTGATTTCTACAGTCGTCCCCATGATTTCCCTGAAGATAGCCGCTCTTTCGCTCGTCCTGACCTCGCTCGCACCCGCGGACGACCGTCTCGCGTCACTCGAACGACAGCTCGACAACCTGGTGAAGGCCAAGGCCCTGTCGGCGGCCCTGGTCCGGGTCAGCGACAAGGGAAAGGACTGGACGGCCGCCGCCGGATACCGCGACGTGGTCTCGCGCAAACCGGCCGACCCCGAAGGCCATTTCCGCATCGGCAGCGTGACCAAGACGTTCGTGGCCACCGTCGTGCTGCAACTCGCCGACGAGGGCAAGCTGTCACTCGACGACCCGATCTCCAAGCACCTGCCCGGCGCGTTGCCCGAGGGCAGCCCGATCACGGTGCGGCAGGTGCTGAATCACACCAGCGGGCTGTTCGACTACGCGGGCGCGGGCATCCCCGGCTGGTCGGTGCGCGACTTCCGGCCGGTCGAGTCGCGCTACGACCAGACGCCGGAGGAACTGCTGGCGGTCGGGCTGTCCAAGCCGCCGTACTTCAAGCCGGGCAAGGGCTGGCGTTACTCCAACACGAACTACGTGGTGGCCGCCATGCTGATCGAGAAGCTGACAGGCGGCTCGTACGCCGACGCGATCACCGCCAGGATCCTGCGACCCCTCCGCCTGACCCGCACGTCCCTGCCGGGGCACCGCCAGTCGATGCCCAAGCCGCACGCCCGCGGCTACGCCGTCCACAAGGGCAAGGTGGTGGACGCCACCCGGATCAACCCGTCCCTGGAGTACGGCGCAGGCGAGATGATCTCGACCACGGCCGACCTGGCCCGCTTCCTCGACGCCCTGCTGGGCGGGAAGCTGACCAGCACGTCCGCGCTCAAGCAGATGCGCACCACGCAGCCGGTGGCCGACGGCATGGGGTACGGGCTCGGCCTGCAGAAGTTCGACCTGACGTGCGGCAAGAGCGTCCACGGCCACAGCGGCGGCGTCTTCGGCTACATCACGTACGCGCTGCGCTCGGACGACGGACGCACGCTCGTGATGTCCGGCAACCCCTACAGCGAGACGGCCTCCGCCGACGCCCTGCAGAAGGCCCTGGACACCGCGTTCTGCTGACCGAGGGCCTTCGGGAGCGTCGGCGCGCGGACGCGGAGCCGGAGCGCGCCACCGAGCCGGGGGTCAGGCGAAGACGTCCTGCTGGTAGCGCCCGCCCTCCTCCAGCGCGGCCAGCCACGCCGCGCCGTCGCGGCCGGTCGCCCGGCGGTGGACGTCCAGCAGCGCCTGCCGCACGGCCGGCGCCATCCGCAGGCCGTCGCCGCAGACGTAGACGTGGGCGCCCTGCTCCAGCAGCTCCCACACCTCGTCCGCGCGCGCGGCGATGGCGTCCTGCACGAACCGGTACGGATGCCCCGGCACTGCGGAGTACGCGGCGTGCACGGTCACCACGTCCGACGCGGCCCAGGCTGCCAGCTCGCCCGCGTACAGCTGGTCGTGGTCCGGATGGCGGCAGCCGGTGAACACCGTGGCCCGCCCGGTCGCACCGGTCAGCGCCCGCTCCTCCAGGAAGCCGCGCAGCGGCGCGAACCCGGTGCCGGGGCCGACGAGGATCACCGGCGTGGCCGGGTCCTCGGGCAGCCGGAACGGCGGCGCGGGGACCCGGACGTAGCCGTAGAAGACGTCGCCCTCCTTCAGCCCCGCCAGGTAGGCCGAGCACATGCCGTGGTAGGTGCCGGAGCCGGACCAGGCGGGCCCCTCGACCAGGCCGACGGTGAGCCGGACGAGGCCGGGATCGGCCAGCGGCGAGGAGGAGACCGAGTAGTAGCGCGGCCTGATCGGCCCGGCCATCTCCAGGAAGGCGGGGAGCGGCAGCTCGATCGCCGGGAAGCGGTCGAGCAGGGCAAGCGGGGAGACCCGCTTGGCGAGGATCTCGTCGGCGTAGCTCGCGGTGAGCTCGGCGATCTGGCCGCGGGTCCACGGGCAGCCGGTGTGCGCGGCCATCGCCTCCAGGTCGGACCTGGTGGCCACCTCCTGCAACTCGGCGAACTCGGTCAGCAGCAGGCCCGCCGTGACCGGCGTGCCGACGGGCAGGTGGGTGGCTCCGGCGGCGCGCAGCCGTACGACCCGGTCCCGGGGGACGCGCAGGCGGCCCAGCGCCCACTCCACCAGCTCGGGGTCGTTCTTGGCGAAGACGGCCACGTGGTCGCCCGCCGTGTACGTGACGCCCTCGGGCAGCCTGGCCACGATGGAGCGCACGCCGGGGCGGGGCGCCTCGATCGAGAAGTCCCAGAGTCCCGCGGGGTCGCCGGTCAGTTCCCCGGTCGAGACGACGGTCAGCGGGAAGGCCCGCTCGGACACGACCGCCGGCCGGACCTCGGTCTCGCTGAGCACCTCCATCTCGTAGCGGGGGCCGGCGCCCGCGGTGGGGGCGCTGTACTCGGCTGCCAGCGCCTCCCACAGCCGGGCCGTCCACGCCGACACGTCGCCGTCGAAGTCGCCGTCCGTGTCGGCCTCGCCGCGTTCGATCAGCGGCACGGCGCCCGCCGCCGTCAGCTTCTCGTACGCCCGCTTGGGGAACTCCTGGTACGTGGGCCACTGCGTGTTGCCGCAGCCCAGCACGGCCAGCCGCACCCCGGACATGTCGGGCAGCGACTCCAGGGCGTCGAAGCGCTGGGCGTTGTCGGGGGCCTTGCCGTTGTAAGAGGAGGCGACCACGACGAGCAGGCCCTCGCCCGGCGGCGTCAGCTCGTCCAGCGCCGTCAGCGTCGTGGCGAACCCGGCCCGCCCCGCCCGCTCGGCCAGGCGTTCGGCGAGGTCGGCGCTGGTGCCGAGGTTGGAGCCGTACGCGACGGTGAGGGGGACGCCGGTGACGGCGATCTCCTGCTGCTCGCTCTGCCGCTCCTGCGGAACGGCCACGACCGCCCGCTCGTGGGCGCGGCGCTCGCGGACCCTGAGCGTGAAGCCGTCCGGCTTGAGGGTGAGCGTCTGCTTGATCTTCATGCGGTAGACGCTCGGGTCGGACACGGCGAAGCGTCGCAGGATCAGCGCCAGGGCGAGCCTGGCCTCGGTGAGCGCGAACTGGCGGCCGATGCAGGCCCGCTCGCCGTTGCCGAACGGCTTGTACGCCGCCGGGTGGTGGTCCTTCTTCTGCTCGGGCAGCCAGCGGTCGATGTCGAACTCGCCGGGCCGGTCCCACGCCTTGGGGTGGCGGTGCAAGGCCGGCAGCAGCACGCCGGCCCTGGCGCCCTCGGGCAGGGTGTAGTCGCCGATCGTGGTGTTCTCGGCCGTGTTCCCGATCGGGCTCACGGCGAACAGCGGGATCGGCGACCAGACGCGCAGCGTCTCCTCCAGGACGCGGGGGATCACGTCGAGCTTCATGATCGTCTCGTAGGAGGGCGGCTCGTCGTCCGGCAGCAGCCGGTCCACCTCCTCGTACGCGCGGGCCAGGGTGTGGGGCTCGCGCAGGAGGTTGTACAGGGCGAAGGAGAGCAGGCCGCTGGTCGTCTCGTGCCCGGCGATCAGGAAGGTGAGGACCTGGTCGCGGATGTTCTCGTCGGACAGGCGGGCGCCGCTGCGCGGGTCGGACGCCTCCAGCATGAGCCCGAGCAGGTCCTTCCAGCCCGCCGAACTCCCGGAACGGCGCTGACTGATCACGTCGTCGACGAGCTCCTGCATGGTGGCGATGTCGCGGCGGTAGGCCTCCTCGCGCCTGCGCTGCAGCTTGGTGACGAACGGGAGCTGCTGGTTGCGCAGCATGGCCTCGGTCAGCGCGCCGCCCATGGCCGTGAGGAACGGGTGCAGCTCGGGCGAGTCGAACGAGTGGAAGCGGTAGCCGAAGCCGGTGAGCGAGATCGTGTCCAGGGTGAGCCTGGTCATGTCGTCGGCGACGGGCAGGTCCTCCCCCTGGCGGCCGGCCCACGACGCGACGAGCTGCTCGGCGACCTCGAGCATCTGCGGGTAGTACGCCTTCATCGAGCGCTGGCTGAAGGCCGGCATCAGGATGCGGTGCGCCTGTCCCCAGACGGGCTCGTCCCGGTCGGCGGTGAACAGCCCGTCGCCGGCGAAGTCGCGCACGATCGACAGCGGCGGCCCGATGCGCTTGACGAACCGGCTCTCGTCGCACACCTCCGCGACGAGATCCGGGTCGTACACGAGAACGAGCGTGCGACCGGCGATCTCGAGCTGGAAGATGCCCTCGTCGTACCGGGAGGCGACCTTGACGAAGTGCTCCACCGGCGAGTGCGAGGGGATCTGCAGCGTGTTGCCCACGACGGGCAGGCCCGGCGGGGCGGGGATGCGTGCCATGAGAGAGCTCCCTTGAGTAGCCATACACCGTATGGCGGACGCTACCATACGGCGTATGGCTGTGAGCGCGCGCAGAGGAACGCCCCTGACACTGGAAGAGATCAGCTCGACGGCGCTCCGCCTCATAGACGAGGGCGGCGTGGAGGGGTTGTCCATGCGCAAGCTGGCGGCCGAGCTCGATGTCAACCCGATGTCGCTCTACCACCACGTGGCGAGCAAGGACGCGCTGATCCGGCTGATCTGCGCCACGATCCAGCAGCGCGTGCACCTCCCGCCGGACGACGGCACCTCCTGGCAGGGCCAGCTCAGGACGCTGGCCCTGGCCTACTACCGGCACGCGCGCAGCCACCCGGCCATGTGGACCCATCTGCACGCCCACCCGGAGATCATCGAGGACAGGACGCTGGTGATCTGGACGACCCTCTACCGCATCCTGCGGCAGGCCGGGGTGCCGGACCCCGAGCTGCGCAGGACGAGTGACGTGCTGCACGCGTTCGTCACAGGGCTGATCACGGCCGAGATCCAGGGCCACGTGCCGGACGACCCCGACGAGACGGCCCGCACCCTCGACACGGCCGTCCACCTGATGATCAACGGCCTGGCGAGCTATTCCGCCCGGTAGGCGGGCTCAGCCGGCGGCGGCCCAGACGGCCTCGAACGCCGCCTCGGTGATCTCGGTGAGCTCCCAGATCTCCAGCGGCTGGTCGGTCAGGAAGCCGTCGTCGTCCTGCAGCCGCCGCCACCAGTAGCGGCGGGCCGCCCGGTCGGCGCCCACCTCCACCTGCCTGATCGCCCAGTGCTCGCCGTCGCCCTCGACGCTCTCGAACAACCAGGCCCGACCGTCCTCGTCGCCCATGTGCCAGTAGTGGCGTGGAGCGCCGGACTCGGCGAGCTGCCTCACCAGAGGCCCGCGAACATCGTGCAGCACGTCGCTCACTCTAGACCCGGCGCCGGGGGCGCGGGTCAGCGCTGGTACGCCCCCGCGTCGGGCGAACCGGTCAGCGCCTTGCCCTTCATGTCCTTGGTGAAGGCCTTGCCGCCGTACCACGACGGGGGCAGGACGATGCCGCGGCCGAGCGCCGGGGAGCCGGCGCGAGGGCGCAGGTCGGTGCGGGAGGTGAACTTCGGATCGGCCATGACCGACTTCGGGCCCAGCTTGAACCTGGCCTTGCGGCCCTTGTACACGCTGCCGCCCTCGTCGGCGCCCTTGCCGTCCTCGAATCCGGTCTCGCCGCCGACGACGATCACGTTGTTGCGCAGCTTCAGGATGGACGGCGCGCAGCCGTCGTGGCAGGACCAGCCGACGGTGTCGCGGGCCGGCAGGTAGACCGAATTGTGCACGGCGACCGTGCCCTTGACCGGCCCGACGATGTGGCGGGGACCGCGGGTGATGAGGAAGGAGCCGCGCTTGCGGGAGGAGGTCACGACGTTGAAGGCGAACACGTTGCCGGTGGCGGTCTTGCCCTTCTTGGCCCCGAGCTCGGTGAACGTCTCGTTGTTGCTGGCGGTGTTGTGGGTGACGCGGTTGCGGTCGCCGCCGAAGACCTCGACGGCGGCGCCGTCGGTGCCGTAGTCCTCGCTCCTGGCGAAGCTGCCGGTGATGGTGTTGCGGGTCACCACGTTGTCGTCGCCGTTGAGCAGCACGCCGAAGGCGCCGGAGTCGTTGTCGCCGCCCTTGTCGTTGACGCTCATCCGGTTGTTGTCGGTGAAGACGCTGTCGCGGATGGTGTTGCGGGCGCCGGAGGGCGTGACGAAGGCGCCGGCGATGTTCTTGTCGGCCTGCACACCGATCAGCTCGTTGTCGTCGCCGTCGAGCCGGAAGCCGGCCCAGCGGCAGGCGGAGGCCCGCAGGCCGCTGATGCGCCAGTGATGGCCCTCGACCACGACGCAGTCGCCGCCGGAGCCGCTGATCCTGGGCCTGGCCCCGGAACCGTACGTCGTGATGGTGATCGGCTGGGCCTTCGTGCCGCTGGCGGTGAGGGTGATGGGGGCGGTGAAGCCGCTGCCGCGCCTGACGCTGACGGTGTCGCCGGGCTTGAGGTCGGAGATCGCCTGGTCGAGGGACTTCCACGCGGTGCTCGCGCTGGTGCCGGCGGCCGCGTCGTCGCCCGACCGGGAGTCGACGTAATACGTCGTTCCGGCGTGGGCCTGAGCCGCTGCCGGCGCGGCCGGCAGGAGCGAGACGATGACGGCTACGGGCAACACCCTCATGCGAGCACACCACTATCTAGTTGAAATGCTGACCACGGCAGAGGGCAACCGTAGCGTGATCAAGGGGCGGGATGCCACATGCGCGCTGACATCCGCAGCCTCCTTGGAGGTTCCGCCGGGACCGCAAGAACTTGCGCAATGCGCGACGGGATCCCCACACCTTCTGACCTCGCGACCGGCCGTTCCAGCGCGGGACGGTGATCTCTGCAACTTTCCGCAAGTTGCACTTGACCGCCGGAGAACGATCGCGGCATCCTTCACCAGACCATCCCGACATCTCGGGACATCCGGGGGAAGGACAGACATGCTCGGCAATGACGACTGGTGGCGCGACGCCGTCGTGTACCAGGTGTATCCCCGCAGCTTCGCCGACTCCGACGGCGACGGCGTCGGCGACCTCGAAGGCGTGCGCGGCCGGCTGCCCTACCTCGCGCGCCTGGGCGTGGACGCCATCTGGCTGAGCCCCTTCTACACCTCGCCGATGGCCGACGGCGGCTACGACGTGGCCGACTACCGGGACGTGGACCCCATGTTCGGCTCGCTCGGCGACTTCGACGCGCTCGTCGCCGGCGCGCACGAGGCCGGCATCCGGGTCATCGTGGACCTCGTGCCGAACCACTCCTCCGACCGGCACCCGTGGTTCCAGGCCGGGCTGCGCGACCGCTACATCTTCCGCGACCGGCCCAACGACTGGGAGTCGATCTTCGGCGGCCCCGCCTGGACCCAGGTCGAGGACGGGCAGTGGTACCTCCACCTCTTCGCGCCCGAGCAGCCCGACCTCAACTGGGAGAACCCGGAGGTGCGCGCCGAGTTCACGGGCATCCTGCGGTTCTGGCTCGACCGCGGCGTGGACGGCTTCCGCATCGACGTGGCGCACGGCATGGTCAAGGCCCCCGGACTGCCCGACGTGGGAGCGAAGGACGGGCGCCAGGCCGAGATGCTGGGCGGGGAGCAGGTGCCGTACTTCGACCAGGACGGCGTGCACGACATCTACCGCGAGTGGCGGCCGATCCTCGACTCCTACCCGGGCGGCAGGATGGCGGTGGCCGAGGCGTGGGTGTCCTCGCCGGAGCGGCTGGCCCGCTACATCGGCCCGGACGAGCTGCACCAGGCGTTCAACTTCGACTTCATGCTGGCCGACTTCCACGCCAAGTCGTTCCGTACGGTCATCGAGAAGTCGCTGAAGGAGGCGGAACTGGTCGGGGCGCCCACCACGTGGGTGCTGTCCAACCACGACAAGCCGCGCCACGTCACCCGCCACGGCGGCCTGGCCCGCGCCCGGGCGGCCACGCTGCTCATGCTGGCCCTGCCGGGCTCGGCCTACCTCTACAACGGCGAGGAGCTCGGCCTGCCCGAGGTGCTCGACCTGCCGGACGAGCTGCGCCAGGACCCGGCGTTCCTGCGCCGCGGCGACAGCCGCGACGGCTGCCGGGTGCCGATCCCGTGGACCGGCACCGGGGGCATGGGCTGGACGGACCCGTGGTTGCCGATCCCCGCCTCGTGGGCGGCGCTGTCGGCGCAGGCCCAGGAGGACGACCCCGGCTCCACGCTGAACCTCTACCGGGCCGCCCTGCGGATCCGCAAGGAGCACCCGGCGCTCGGCGGCGGGACGCTCGCGTGGCTCGACTCCCCCGAGGACGTGCTGGCCATCGAGCGCGACCCCGGCCTGGTCGTGGTGGTCAACACGGGCGAGGAGCCGGTGCGTCCCGACGTGACGGGCGAGGTGCTGCTGTCCAGCGGGCCGCTGCCGCGCGACGGCTCCGTCCCGCCGGACACCACGGTCTGGATCCAGCGCTCCACGGTTGGGTGAATCTTTGTCTTAACCCGACATATAGCGGCAATCACGCTCGGTAACCTCAGGGGATGGCACCCTGGTGGGCCAGGTCCCTGCGCGGACGCGTGACCCTCATCGCGACGGCCGTTGCCGCCCTCGTGTTCATCCCCCTCGCCATCGTCGGCATCGTGGTGGCCAGGTCCGTCATCGAGGCGAGCGTCTTCCAGTCGACGAGGGACACCGCCGAGCGCATCGCCGCCGAGATGCGCGGCGGCGCGCTCCCCGCGGGCGCCGCCATCCCGGTGGTCGACCCGTCGGTCGACCTGATCCAGGTCGTCGGCCCCAACGGGCAGGTCCTCGCCACGAGCGACGCGGCCAGGAACCTGCCGCCGCTCAGCGACGTGCGCCCCACGCAGGAGACCCAGGACATCAGCACCACGAACTGCCTGCCGAGCGAGTGCGTGCACCTGTCGGCGGTACGGGTGACCATCTTCGCCGACTCCCCCGTCGTGTACGCCGGCCGCAGGAGTCCCGACGTGCTCGACACCCGCGTTCTCGACGTGATCGTCCTCGTCCAGGTCGCGGTGCTGATCGCGCTGGCCTCGTGGACCACGTGGCTGGTCACGGGGAAGGCGCTGCGGCCGGTGGCGATCATGCGAGCCGAGCTGGACGCCGTCCGCGCCGGCGACCTGAGCCACCGGGTCTCGCAGCCGCCGGGCGACGACGAGCTGGCCCAGCTGGCCTGGTCCGTCAACAACACGCTGGCCCGGCTGGAGCGCTCCGCCGAGCAGCAGCGCCGGTTCGCCTCCGACGCCTCGCACGAGCTGCGCACCCCCATCGCCGGGCTGCGCGCCCAGCTCGAGAGCGCCCAGCTCTACCCGGAGGACACCGACGTCGAGTCGCTGGTGAGCGGCAGCCTGCGCGACACCGACCGCCTTGAGGCCATCATCACCGACCTGCTGCTCCTGGCCAGGATCGGATCCCAGGTGGACGCCGCCAAGGAGGACGTCGACCTGGCCGTGCTGGTGCGCCAGGAGCTGGCCACCCGCTCCGACAAGGTGCCCGTCCAGGTGGAGCTGGCGGAGGGGGTGGTGGTCGAAGGGGTACGCGTCCAGCTCGGCAGGGTGCTGACCAACCTGCTGGACAACGCGCAGCGGCACGCCGAGTCCCGGGTCCTGGTCACGGTCTCCCGCGCGGACGGCATGGCGGTGCTGGCCGTCGAGAACGACGGGATGGAGATAGCCGTGCAGGACCGCGAGCGCATCTTCGAACGCTTCACCCGCCTGGACGCGGCGCGCAGCCGTGACGCGGGCGGCACCGGGCTGGGCCTGGCCATCGCGCGGGACGTGGCGATGGCGCACGGCGGCCGGATCGCCGTCGAGGAGCGCGCGGGCGGGGCGAGGTTCGTCCTGCGGCTTCCGCTCGCGCAGTGACGGCGCGCCCCGGCCAGGACCGCCCGGTGCGGGCGGCCCGGTGCGGGCGGACCTGGGCTCCTGCGGCTCGGCCGCGCACGAGGCGGCCAACCGGCTGCACACGGTCATCACGCTGGTGGAGTGGGGCCGTACCGAGGAGGCGGTGGCGCTGGGGACTGTGGAACTGCGGGCCGCGGTACGGGGGTGTGGGCAGGCCAGAGTTGCTCCACCGGATCCCCATGGAAAGTTAATGACGGTGACGCTGGCCGTTCAACCCGGCCTTCTAGCTTCTGGGTGCAATCCGACGTACCGAGGAGACCCACCGTGCGAGTCCTGGCCGTCATTCCCGCCCGCGGAGGTTCGGCGGGCGTTCCCTTGAAGAACCTCGCCCTGGTCGGGGGCGTGCCCCTGGTCACCCGCGCCGTGCGGGCGTGCCTGCGCGCCGAGCTCGTGGACGAGGTCGTGGTCAGCACCGACCACGCGGGCATCTCCGAGACCGCCAGGCAGGCGGGGGCGACCGTGGTCGACCGGCCCGAGGAGCTGAGCGGCTCGACCGCCTCCAGCGAGTCGGCGGTGCTGCACGCGCTCGACGCCCTCGGCGCCGACCCCGAGGTCGTGGTGCTCGTCCAGTGCACGAGCGCGTTCATCGACCCCGCCGACCTGTCGGCGGCGGTGCGCAAGGTGCTGGACGGCCAGGCCGACTCGGTCGTGTCGGGGCTGCCGACGCACGAGTTCCTCTGGACGGCCACCGGCGGGGGCGTCAACCACGACCCCGCCGTCAGGCCGCGCCGCCAGGACCGCGAACCCCAGTTCCGCGAGAACGGCGCCTTCTACGTCATGCGCACCTCCGGCCTGCGCGAGCGCGGGCACCGCTTCTTCGGCGAGGTCGCCGTGCAGCCGGTGCCGCCGCAGCACGCCGTCGAGATCGACGACCCCGAGGACCTGGAGCTGGTCCGTGCGCTGGCCCCGTTCCTCGACGAGCCGGAGCCGATCGACGTCGACGCGGTCATCACCGACTTCGACGGCGTGCACACCGACGACCGCGCCTACGTCGACTCGGAGGGCCGGGAGATGGTGCTGGTCAGCCGCTCCGACGGGATGGGCGTGTCGCTGCTGAGGCGCTCGGGTGTGAAGGTGCTGGTGATGTCGACCGAGCGCAACCCGGTGGTGGCGGCCCGCGCCCGCAAGCTGGGCGTGCCCGTGCTGCAGGGGCTCGCCGACAAGCGCACCGTGCTGCGCGACTGGCTGAACATCGAGGGTCTCGACCCGGCCAGGGTCGCCTACGTCGGCAACGACGTCAACGACCTCGGCCCGATGGCCGAGGTCGGCTGGCCCGTCGCGACGCCCGACGCGCACCCGCGCGTGCGCGCCGCCGCCCGCGTGGTGCTGACCAGGCCCGGCGGGTCGGGCGCGGTGCGCGAGCTGTGCGACCGGGTCGTGGCCGCCCGCCCCGCGGCACCCGTCGCCGAGGCGAGAACCGAGCGCAGGCTCGGCCCGGTGGCGATCGGTGACGTGCCGGTCGGCGACGGCGAGCCCGTCTACGTGATCGGCGAGATCGGCATCAACCACAACGGCGACCTCGACCTCGCCCGCCGCCTCATCGACGTGGCCGCCGACGCGGGCTGCCAGGCGGTCAAGTTCCAGAAGCGCACCCCGGCGATCTGCGTGCCCGAGGAGCAGAAGGGCCAGATCCGGCAGACGCCGTGGGGCGAGATGACGTACCTGGAGTACAAGGAGCGGACCGAGTTCGGCCACGACGAGTACCGCCAGATCGCGAAATACTGCGACGAGCGAGGGCTGCACTGGTTCGCCTCCCCATGGGACGTGCCGTCGGCGGAGTTCCTGGAGGAGATGGACGTCCTGGCGCACAAGGTGGCCTCGGCGAGCGTCGCCGACCACGAGCTGCTGCGTGTCCTGGCCGCCACCGGCAAGCCGGTCATCCTGTCGACCGGCATGTCGACGCTGCCGGAGATCGACCGGGCCGTCGAGATCCTCGGCACCGAGAAGCTGATCATGATGCACGCGACGTCCACGTACCCGCTGCCTCCCGAGGAGGCGAACCTGCGCACGATCACCACGCTCAAGGAGCGCTACGGCGTGCCCGTCGGCTACTCCGGGCACGAGCGCGGGCTGCAGATCTCGCTGGCCGCCGTGACGCTCGGCGCGGTCTGCGTCGAGCGGCACATCACGCTCGACAGGACCATGTGGGGCTCCGACCACGCCGCCTCCCTGGAGCCGGCGGGCCTTGAGCACCTCGTACGCGACATCCGCATCATCGAGCAGGCCATGGGCGACGGCGTCAAGCGCGTCTTCCCCGGCGAGCAGGCCCCCAAGGCCCGCCTGCGCCGGGTGACCGTCTGACCGGTCCCCTCAGTGATCACTCTCTCCGTCATCGTGCCGGTGCGGGACGGCGAGCGTTTCATCGCCGACGCGCTCGCCTCGCTCCGCCGCAACGCCCGGCACGACTTCGAGTTCATCGTCGTGGACGACGGGTCCGAGGACGCCACGGGCGACATCGTGGAGGACTTCCTCCTCGATCTGCCCGGGCTGAGCCTGGTGCGCAACCGCGCTCCCCTCGGGCTGGCCGACGCGCGCAACACGGGGCTGTCGGCCGCGTCGGGCCGGTACGTCACGTATCTGGACGGCGACGACTGGCTGGCCCCCGGCTACCTGGCGCGGCTCGTCGAGGTGGTCGACGGGCTCGGGTGCGACTTCGTCCGCACCGACCACGTCCAGGTCGAGGGCCGCAAGCGGGTCGTGCACCGGGCCCCGCTGGCCACCCCGAGGGGCGCGGTGCTCGACGCGCGCGGCGCCATCATGCCCGCTGGGGTCCGGACCATGGTGGATTACCCGTACGCGTGGGCCGGGATCTACCGGCGCTCCCTGGGCGACCTGCTGCACTTCCCCGGCTCGCTGCACACCGCCGAGGACCGTCCGTGGATCTGGCGGCTGCACAGGGAGGCGGCCACGTTCGCGGTGGTGTCGCTGGCCGGCGTGTTCTACCGGCGCATGGTCTCCGGGTCGCTGACGCAGGTGGGCGACGAGCGCCAGCTGCACTTCTTCGACGCGTTCGAGCTGGTCTTCAAGGACGTGGAGCCGGAGTTCCTGCCCAAGGCGGTGCGGAACTTCTGCGCGCTGCTGGCCCACCACCTGGACATCGGCGACCGGTTCACGCCCGAGTTGCGCGCCCGCTTCGAGGAGCGCGGCGCGGGGATGGTGGGCGGGCTGCCCCCGGAACTGGTGGCGGAATCGGTGGCGGGGATGGCCCGCGACCGCGAGGCGCTGCTGCGCGCGCTGGTGCCCGGCCTGCCCCCCAGCCCGCCCTTCAGCCGGCACAGCCGGGTCCGCCATGACCGGGAGGAGCCCCCGTGAAGGTCTTCTACGCCTCGACGTTGTTCGGGGCGATGTCGCTGGCCGCCGCCGTCGACGACGGCCGGTTCGGAACCGGCCGGCGTGTGCTCGTGGTGTCGAACAACGCGGCCGTGCCCGAGGTGGCGACGCCGCTCGACGGGGCGCCCGGCTTCGCGCCGCTGCGCGGCCGCTTCGACGAGGTCGTCTCGTGGAACGAGCTCATCGCCCCCTTGCATCCGTCCGACTGGCGGGCGCGGGTCGTCGAGGTGCCCATGATGGAGCGTCTGATCCGCTCCCGCTGGGGGCTGGACGGAGTCGAGGAGCTGGTGGTGGAGTCGATCGCGGTGCCGCCCGCCCGCACGATCGCGGGGCTGGTGCGCGACTGCCCGATCACCGTCTACTCCGACGGGCTGATGAGCTACGGCCCGACCCGCGACCCGCTGCCCGCCGAGATCTTCCGCCGCGTGGGGCGGCTGCTCCACCTGGACCTCGTGCCGGGGCTGACGCCGCTGCTGCTCAGCGAGTACGGCGTCGCGCCCGAGCTCCTGCCAGGCGAGCGCTTCCTGTCGGTGCTGGACGAGGTGGCCGCCGCCGCGCCCGGGCCGCCCGCCGGACAGGCGATGATCCTCGGCCAGTACCTGTCGGCGCTGGAGATCGTCACGCCGGAGGAGGAGGCCGCGCTGCACGAGACGATGCTGGCGGCGCTGGCCGCCCGCGGCTGCACCCACGTCGTGTTCAAACCGCACCCTGCCGCCGGGCGCCGGCACGCCAGGCTCCTGCGTGCCGCGGCCGGGCCTCTGGGGGTGGAGCTGTCGGTGGCCGCCGAGAGCGTGCCCGCCGAGGTGTGCTTCGCGGCGCTGCGGCCCGAGCTGGTCGTGGGCTGCTTCTCGACCGGGCTGGTGACAGCGCGGCGCTATTTCGGGCTGCGGGTCGCGTCGTACGGCACCGGCATGGTGCTGGAGCGGCTGACGCCGTACGAGAACAGCAACAGGGTCCCGGTCACGATCGTGGACGCGCTGCTGCCCCGGCTGTCGGCGGAGGGCGTGATCGAAGAGCCGCCCGCCGTGGACCTGCCCGGCCTCGTGCGTGCCGTGGGCTACTGCATGCAGGCAGGCACCTATCCGGAGCTGCGGCCGGACGCCATCACGTTCGACGCCCGCTACTTCAAGCGCAGGCGGCTCGAGGCGCTGGACCTGGTGGCCCCTCCCGCCAGGTCCGGCGCGCTGACCAGGCTGCGCAGGAAGCTCAGATCAACGATCTGAGCCCGGCTAGGACAGCGCTGCTAGGACAGGGCCTTCAGATAGCGGCGCATGCGGCGCTTGGCGCGGTAGCCCGCTCGCAACATCGTGGGATGGACCTCCACCCGCAGCCGGGCCCTGCGCCGGGCGGCGGCGTGCTCGGGCCCGTCCAGCAGCGACCGGGCGGGCGTGCCCGGCCGGTCGCTCACCAGCCCGGCCAGCAGCCCCGCCCAGGCGTCGCGCTCCGGCGGGTGGAAGTAGTTGGCCGCGCACCACTCGGCCGAGGCGGTGCGGAAGTCTCCCTTGGCCAGGTCGTCCAGCGTGCCCAGCAGGCCGCTGCCCTCGAACACCAGGTTGATCATCTCGGCGCTGACGCCGAAGTCGCTCAGCACCAGCGAGGGCACGCCCAGCGCGATCGCCTCCAGCGCCGCCGTCGAGCTCACCGTGACGAACCCGGCCGCCCGCGTGAGGTGGTCGTGCATCGGCCCGGCGGCGAAGGCGAGCCGCCCGGGCTCGCCCATCTCCCGCCACAACCGCTGGTAGTGGTGGCGCTCGTTGTGCGTCTGCCGCTCGTCCTCCAGGGCGCGCAGCTTGACCACCACGTCGAGCTCCGGCCGCCGCCCGGCGAGCTCGGCGAGCGCCAGCAGGACGCGCTCGCGCTCCTCGCGCGGGCGCGGCACCTTGGCCTGGGTGGCGAACACGATCCGGTTCCCGCCCTCGGCCACGGCATCGGGACGCAGGAAGGGCAGCCTGGCCAGGCCGAGCGCCCCTCCCCCGCCGAGCCGGCCGGCGATGTCGCGGAACTCGGCCACCTCCCGCTCGCTGTGCACCACGAACAGGTCGCAGCCGCTGCGGAACACCCACGCCTTCTCCGTGGCCGGCACCGAGATGCCCGGCAGCCCGCCGACGAACACGGGCCTCGGTCTCAGCCCCGCGAACACCTCGGAGACCAGCACGTCCACGACCGGGCCCGTGCAGGCGACGAGGATCACGTCGGGCTGCGTGCGCTCGGCCAGCCTGCGCACCGACCGCGCCGACAGCACCGGCGGCGCGTCTCCCCGGCCCGCCCGGCCCTCTGTCGAGCCGCTCACCGCCGCGGCGATCTGCTCGGGCGAGGGCGCGATCGGCGTGCGCACCACCGCCAGCTCCGTCACGCTCCCGGTGGGCAGGTCGCCGAGCAGGCAGGCCGCCCACTTCAGGTACGAGTCGGAGTCGGCAACCGCCAGCACTCTCACCCAGACACTCCAGTCAAATGCGAGCGCAGGGCAGGTTCCGCCCTGCTGGTCCACCAGTCATCGGGAACGTTCACGGGCTCGATGGCGACACCGCGCGGGCTGAGCAGCACCCGCAGCGAGGTGATCGCCGTCGAGGGGAGGCTGAGGACGCGCTGGCCCGCGTCCAGCCCGCGCAACGCCAGCTCGGCGGGCACGCCCGCGTCGTGCACGGTGATGCCGGGACGCTCCCGGATCAGGGCCACGTCCACCGGGTCCTCGCGGCGGTGCGGGTAGTAGGCGAGCGGTTCCCGCGCCGCCAGCTCGCTCAGCCAGCGCAGGTAGTGGTCGCGGTGCACGAGGCCGTTCCTGACGAGCGAGGTGCCGAGCACGATCGTGCGCTCGTCCGGCCCTTCCGCGCTGGGCGGCTGGGCGCGCAACCAGGCGAAGTCGTGGCGTACGAGGTCGACACCGGCACGGCGGACGGCGGCGGCGAGCTCGCCGCTCACGGGCAGCGCGGTGAAGACGGAGACCTCGCTCATGCGCAGCCGCAGCGCGGCGGCCAGGCCGAGCGCCGAGCGCGGCACGGTGGATCTGGCGCGGGCCCGCAGCAGCGGCCGCGAAGGCCCGGCGGCCAGCAGCTCCAGCAGCCGGAGCGTGGCCAGGCCGTCGTCGACGATGACGATGCGTCCCGAGGTGATGCCGGTGCCGGAGGTGAGCCAGCGCAGCTGGACCTTGCCGGAGAAGGCGTCGCCGACGGCGTGCAGTCGTCTCGGCATGTTCTCGCGCGGCTCGGCCAGTTCGAGCCCGTCGGGCAGCCCGAGAGCACGCAGCTCCCGTCGGGTCGCCGTCAGCGGGCGCAGCCCCGCCCGCGGCACGACGGCCGTGGCGGTCCCGAGGAGCCCGGCGTGGTGGGCCTCGACGGCGCACAGCATCTGGAGCGGTGACTCCACCCAGGCCGACGCCTGTTCGACCACTCCAGTCCTCCCAGCCGGGTGATGGCGCGTTCACGACCGCTTCAAGCTAGCCCGGCCGCCTTAAGCGGCCAGAAACGGTGCGTGAACAATGGAGACCATGAACTCGCTCATGCTCAACACGGACGGCGTGCAGATCCCGCAACTCGGCTTCGGCGTCTGGCAGGTGCCTGCCGGCGAGGCCGAGCAGGTGGTGACGACGGCGCTGGAGGCCGGCTACCGGCACATCGACACCGCCGCCGCCTACGAGAACGAGGAGGGCGTGGGGCGTGCCGTGCGCGCGTCCGGCCTGCGCCGCGAGAAGGTGTTCGTCACCACCAAGCTGCGCAACGCCGACCACGCCCGCACGGAGCAGGCCTTCGACGAGAGCCTGGCCCGGCTGGGGCTCGACTACGTCGATCTCTATCTCATCCACTGGCCGGTGCCGAAGCAGGACAAGTACGTACAGGCGTGGAAGGCGATCGAGAAGATCTACCGTGACGGGCGGGCCAGGGCCATCGGCGTGTCCAATTTCACCGTCGGCACGCTCACCCGGCTCATGAACGAGACCGACATCACACCCTCCATCAACCAGATCGAGCTCCACCCGTACTTCCAGCAGCGGGAGATGCGGGCCTTCCACGAGGCCAACGGCATCCTCACCGAGGCGTGGAGCCCGCTCGGCCAGGGCAAGGGGCTGCTCGAGGATCCGGCGCTCGCGGTGCTGGCGGACAAGCACGGCAAGACTCCCGCGCAGATCGTGCTCCGCTGGCACCTGCAGCTCGGCAACGTCGTCATTCCCAAGTCCGTGACGCCGTCGCGGATCGCCGAGAACGTCGACGTGTTCGACTTCATCCTCGATCCGGAGAGCATGGCCGCCGTCGGCGCGCTGAACAGGGGCCTTCGCATCGGAGGCGATCCTGACACGTTCAATTTGATCTGATGCGTCTAGCATCTTCCGCGTGCGGGACTTCACGTGGGGCATCGCGGCGACGGGCGTCATAGCGCGGACTGTGGGAGCGGCGATCGTGGCCGAGCCCGGGATGCGGGTGGGCGCCGTCGGCTCCAGGAATCTGCGGCGGGCGCAGGCCCTGGCGTCCGCGCTGGGCGCGGAGTCGGCGTACGGCTCCTATGAGCGGTTGTGCGCGGACCCTGCGGTGGACGCGATCTACGTGGCGACGCCGCATACCGAGCACCTGCGGGTCGCGCAGGCCGCCATCGCCGCGGGCAAGGCCGTGTTGTGCGAGAAGCCGCTGGCCGCGACCGTGGACGACGCGGAGAAGATGGTACGCCTGGCGCGCGAGGCGGGCGTGTTCCTGATGGAAGCCATGTGGATGCGGTTCAACCCGCTGATCCGCCTCATCGCCGCCGACGAGCGGTTCGGCGACATCCGGTCGGTGCAGGCCAGTTTCGGCTTCGCCATGCCGTACGATCCGGCGCACCGGCTGTGGGCCCCGGAGCTGGGCGGGGGCTCGCTGCTCGACCTGGGGGTCTACCCGTTCGGCCTGGCCCAGCTGCTTCTGGGCATGCCCACCGGCCTGCGCATGACGGGCTCCCTGGCGCCGAGCGGGGTTGACGCGGAGGCGGGCGGGGTGTTGCTCTATCCCGGCGGCAGGCGGGCTTTCGTGGAAACCTCCTTGCTGGGGAATTACCCGAACCAGGCCTGTGTTGTAGGTACGCGGATGCGGGCGGACATCCACGCGCCGTTCTGGGCGCCGGAGCGGATCGTCCTCACCGGGCCTTCCATGGAGCCGGAAGAGCATGTGCTCGATCCGGCCGACAACGGATACGCCGGTGAGCTCCGCGAGGTCCGCGCCGCCACGGCCGAGGGCAGGACCGAATCCCCGATCATGCCCCTTGACGAATCCCTTGCCATGTCAGGGCTTCTGGCCGACGCTCGCCGGCAACTCGCCTAGCTGGGCCTTTATGCAGTTGTAATCCTCTTGCCTCATGTATTACCTTGTGGGGCATCTTACGGCATACGTCCGGTTTGTCCGGCTATGTCTGACCATCGCACGATAGATCACAGGATCGTCCTGTGACCGCTGAATCCGCATCACGCGGAACCGGGGACCCAAGTCCTTTGGGGTGAATCGGCACTCCGGTGCCGTAGGGCAGCTTCCACGCCCGAACCCGTCAGCTAACCCGGTAAGCGGCATGGAAGCAAGGAGTTACCCCCTCGATGGCCACGTTCCGTCTTACCGCAATCCCCAAGCGAACCATCACCTGCGCCGCGCTCGGCGCCAGCGTCCTCGCCTCGGCCCTCGGCGTCAACGTCGCCGCGGCCAACGCCGACACCCCGCCCGCGGACAAGCCGGCCGCCGTCTCCCCGGTGACCGACTCCAAGAAGCGCGCGGCCAAGGAGACCACGGTCAACGTGACCGCCTCCCAGGTCCTGGACTTCGCCAAGTCCCAGGTCGGCACCTCCGAGAACGCCGCCGGCGGCGGCACCCCGTACCAGAAGTGGTACGCCGACTCGCAGCGCGCCGCCGAGACCATCGCCCGCGACGGCGGCAACCGGGCCGCGTACCTGAACGCCGCCTGGTGCTCGATGTTCGTCTCCTGGGTCGGCGAGCAGACCGGCGCCCGCCCGCAGATCGGCTGGGACGCCTACACCGTCACCCACGCCAAGTGGTTCGCCGCCAACGACCGCTTCGGCACCAAGGCCAAGCCCGGCGCCGTGGTGTTCTTCTCCTGGGACGGCGGCAAGAAGATCACCGACATCCAGCACGTCGGCTTCGTCGTGAAGGACAACGGCGACGGCACCATCTCCACGATCGAAGGCAACACCGGCAACGGCAAGGTCGAGGAGCGGACCCGTCCGAAGTCCCAGGTCGTCGGCTACGGCTACCCCGAGTACGCCGCCTGACCCCGATCACCGCGAGCGAGCGCGCATCCCGTGCGGAACGCGCGCTCGCTCGCGTTTCCGCCGCCGGCCACCCGGGCGGCCGGCGGCCTAACCGTCCGCCGCCGCCCGCTGGATGGCGTGCAACTCGGCGTAGCGGCCCTGGCGGGCCATGAGCTCGCCGTGAGCGCCCTGCTCGGCGATCCGCCCGCCGTCCAGCACCACGATCAGGTCGGCCATGCGCACCGTCGGGAAGCGGTGGGTGATGAGCAGGGTGATGGCGGCGCGGTGGCGGCGGGCGGCCTGCGCGTACCGGGCGAAGACGGCGCTCTCGGCGGGAGCGTCCAGGGAGGCGGTCGGCTCGTCCAGCACGAGCAGCAGCGGCTCCTCCCGCATCGACGCGCGCGCCAGGGCCAGGCTCTGCCACTGCCCGCCGGACAGCGTCACGCCGCCCTCGAAGCTGTCGCCCAGCTCGGTGTCCAGGCCCCTGGGCAGATCGGACACCGCGTCCGCGGCGCCGGCCCGCGCCAGCGCCTGCTCCACGGCGGGGCGGTCGTCCATACGGGGCAGGTCGCCGATGCCGACGGTCTCGGCGGCGGTGAGCTCGAACGGCACCCAGTCCTGGAACACGGCGCTGATCCTGCGCCGCCAGCGCACGGCCGGCACGTCCCGCAGCGGGACGTCGTCCAGCAGGATCTCGCCGCCGGAGGGCTGGTAGAGGCCGCACAGCAGCTTGGCCATGGTGGTCTTGCCCGAGCCGTGCGACCCGACCAGCGCGACGGTCGCGCCGGCGGGCAGGCTCAGGTCGATCCCGCGCAGCACCGGCCGGGTGGTGCCGGGGTAGGTGAACGTCACGTTCCGCAGCGTGATGCCCCGCGCGAAGCTCTCAGGCGGCTCGGCCCCGCGGGCGACGCGTTCGCGGCCGTGGTCACTCGTGGGCGCCCTCGTCCCGGCGCGGAGTGCGTCGTCGCCGGACTCCGCCAAGGCCGGGTCGTGGGTGCGGGCGTAGGCGCGGAGCCAGGCGAGCCGCGCGGCGGCGCGCAGGCCCGCGGCCACCGACCCGAGGTGGAAGGCCAGCCGGGAGGCCTGGGTGACGAACTGCACCCCGACCGTGGCCACCAGGACCACGTCGCCCGCCGTGGCCCGTCCCTGGGCGGCCAGCCAGGCCGCGCAGCCGAGCGCCGACACGTACCCGGCCAGGAACGTGCCCGACCCCGCGAACGTGAGCAGCGCGGCCCGGACCCCGGCCCGCGACAACCCCGCCGACACCTCCTCCCACCGGTGCGCGGCCATCGCCTCCAGGGCGGGCGCGGCGCGGCTGATCCGGATCTCCTTGGCCGTCCTCGGCGTGGTGACGGACTCGGACAGGTGCCGCTCCAGCCGGGCCGTCTCGGCGGTGCGCCCGGTGGCCGCGTCGACGTGGCGGGCCGCGCGGCCGCGTACCAGCAGCGACGGCAGCACGGCGCCGCCCAGCAGCAGCGTCACCAGCGGATGCACGGCGGCCATCAGCACGACGCCGAGCCCGATCTGCACGGCGTGCTCGGCGACCAGCGCGAGCGCCCACACCGCGAAGTACAGCTGGCGGCTCTCGTCGCGCAACATCGCCAGCTTGTCCAGGTACGCGGGCCGCTCCAGGTGCTCGATGGTGGGCACGCCCGAGGTGAGGGTGAGGATCTCCTCCTGCACGGACAGGCCCATGCGTTCGGCCAGCTCCTCCATCAGCGCCAGCTCCGCGCGGCCGAGGGCCACACCGGTGGCCAGCGCGGCCCCGGCGGCCAGGCCCCACAGGGACGCCTGCGCGCCGTGGCCGGCGGTGGCGGCGTCGGTGAGCGCCCGCAGGAAGACGCCGACCAGGCCCTGGCTGACGGCGCCCAGGGCGAGGAAGGCGGCCAGGGCGAGGAAGGCCCGCCGGTCGGTGCGCCAGGCCAGGGTCAGCAGCGTACGGAGGGTCGCGGTCACCGGCCCGCCTGCGCGATCAGGGCGGTCTGGAGGCGGTGCCAGCGCGCGTAACGGCCGCCCAGAGCCAGCAGTTCGGCATGACCGCCCTGCTCGGCCACGGCGCCGCCGTCGAGGACGACGATCCGGTCCGCCCGCCGTACGGTGGCGAACCGGTGCGAGATGAGCACCAGGGTGCGCCCGCGCGTGCGGTCCAGCAGCCGCTCGAACACCTCCTGCTCGGCCCGCGCGTCCAGATGGGCGGTGGGCTCGTCGACGATCAGGATCCGCCGGCCCGCGTCGAGCGCGTACACGGCCCGGGCCAGCGCCACCTTCTGCCACTGCCCTCCGGACAGGTCACGGCCCCCGGTGAACGACCGCGACAGCGGCGTGTCCAGCCCGCCGGGAAGCACCTCCAGCAGGTCGAGCGCGTCGACCGCGGCCAGCGCGGCGAGCACGTCGGCGTCCGTCCCCGCGTACGCGGGCGCGCCCAGGCGGACGTTGTCGCGCAGCGGCAGCGGGTGGCGGGCGAAGTCCTGGAAGACCACGGCGGCGTCCCCGGCGGCGCTGACGGTGCCGCTCTGGGGGGTGTAGAGGCCGGTGAGCAGCTTGACCAGGGTGGTCTTGCCCGCGCCGTTCAGCCCGACCACGGCCAGCCGCTCCCCCGGCCGCACCCGCAGGTCGAGCTCCTTGAGCACCGGTTCCGCGCGGCCGGGGTAGGCGAACGTCACCCTGACCAGCCCGGGCCCCTCGCCGTCGCGGTCGGCAGGCCCGGCGATCGCCGGCGTGGCGCTGAGAGGGGGGTGGAGCAGGCGCAGGGTCGCCTCGTACGGCTTGCTCCCGTGGGCGATCTCGAACATCTGGTGGCCGCCCGCACCGTACGCGAAGACCAGCAGGGCCGCCAGCACGCTCTGCGCCAGGGCGGCGGCCCCCAGCGCGCCCGCGGCGGTCAGCCAGGCCAGCGTCCCGAACGTCGCGGCGGCCCCGGCCAGTTGCAGCCCCAGCACGGCCGCGTACCCGCGCACGACGGCGCGGCGCCCGCGCGCCTGCGGGGTCAGGAACTCGCGCATGGCCGCCACGTAGCGGCCGATGAGGAAACCGTCCACGCCGAAGACGCGGATCTCCTTGGCTGCGCCGGGACCGCCGGTGAGCTCGGCCAGGTAGCCGGCCCGGCGCAGACGCATGACCTGCTCGGGGCTGTCGGCCAGCGACTCCGCACCGCCGGGGCCGACCAGCATCGCGGTGATGCGCCGGTTCTGCGCGATCGACAGGGCCAGCGCGACCGGGGCCATCCACCACACGTGCACGGCCAGCACCACGGCGCCGAACAGGGCCGACGTCGCCCTGCTCGCCTCGCCGGCCAGCGCCACCGCCGCCGTGCCCGCCGTCCGCCCGCGGTGTCCGGTCAGCGCCAGCCGCACGTCGGCCTGCACCCGCGGGTGCTCCAGGCGCGCCAGCGGCATGGCCGTCGCGGCGGCGCGCACCCTGGCGCGCAGCACGCCGTCGACGTGCCGGGCGACGGCGGCTCCGGCCGGTTCGCGCAGCGCCGTGCAGAGTTCCTGCCCCAGCAGCACGAGCAGCAGCGCGATCACCTGCGCCGCGCCGCCGTGGTCGATCAGCAGGCCGAGCGGGATCGTGCTGAGCGGTCCGAGCACCGCCGCGCCCGCGCTGAGCACTCCCAGGGCGAGCAGGCGGCGGGAGCCGGCCAGCGGCAGCAGTCGGGCGAGCCGGACCGCCCTCACACCAATCCAATGTGATCGCATTGATCTGCCATGCGCACGACCGTAACCCGGCTACACTGAACCGGTCAAACCGATGTGATCACATCGATAAGAGGGATGGCATGGCACACCGGCGCACCCGTGGACCAGGAGCTCAGCACGAGGAGCGGCGCAGGCAGATCGCCGACGCCGTCCTCGCGATCGTCGCCGACCGCGGCCTCGCCGCCGTGTCGCTGAGCGAGGTGGCGGCCCAGGCCGGCATCTCGCCCGGCCGCGTCCAGCACTACTTCCCCGCCAAGCGCCAGCTCGTCGAGGCCGCCTTCGAGCGCGGCAACGAGCAGAGCAGCGCCCGCATCAGGCGGCGGGTCGGCCAGGACCTCGACGCGGCCGAGCCGCGCGTCGTGCTCGTCACCGTGCTCACCGAGCTCATCCCCCACGACCCCGCGACCGAGGCCCACATGCGCGTGCGGCAGTCCTTCCACGCGCTCGCGTTCGCCGAGGAGGGCATCGCGGCCCGGCTGCGGGTGCTGTACGACGGCTTCCACCGCCAGATGGCCGACCTCATCCGCGCCGACCAGAGGGCCGGGCGCATCGCCGCCGCCGTGGACGCCGGCCGGTCCGCGCCCGCCCTGGTGGCGCTGGCCGAAGGGCTGGCCGCGTACGTGCTCATCGACGTCGTCCCCGCGGGCGCGGCCCGCGAGCGTGTCCTGGCGGCCGTCGACGATCTCTATCGCACGACGCCGTCACGCTCCTGAGCGTGTCGGGTTTGCGGGAGCCGCGCGGTTACGGAGAGTATCCAACTGTGACGGAGTCGAGAGGTCCCGCCCCGGCGACGAGCACGAGAGAGACCCCCGGCCGGCCGGCCGGGGCGAGCGGGTGAGCAGAGGGCTGCGGTGGTTCGCCGACCGGCTCTTCCCTCCTGGCGCGAACCCGCACGACACCGTGCCCGCCCTGCTGGTCCTGCTGACCGTCGTGACCGGGATCGTGGACGCCGTCAGCTTTCTCGGCCTGCACGGCGTCTTCGCCGCCAACATGACGGGCAACATCGTCTTCGTGGGCTTCGCCCTGGCCGGGGAGGAGCGGCTGTCCCTGTGGGGGCCGCCGGTGGCCCTGCTGTCCTTCACGGCGGGCGCCTGGGCCACGGGACGAGCGACCGGGCGGGTGACGGACCAGAGCCGGGCGTTCGTCCTGCTCACCGCCGTGCACGCGCTGCTCGTGGCGGTCGCCCTGGTGACGGCCCAGCTGGCCGGATTCCGCGAGCCGCCGGCGCAGGCGGCGCTCATCGCGCTGCTCGCCGGCGGCATGGGCATACAGAGCGCGTCCGTACGCGAGCTGGCGGTGCCCGACATGAACACGAACGTTCTGACCACCACCCTCACCGCGCTCTTCGCCGAAGGCCCGGGGCGGGCGGCCCGGCGCCGGGCCGCCGGTATCGCCGCGATGTTCCTGGGGGCGCTGGGCGGTGCCGCGCTGCACGTCGCCGCCGGGCCCGTGCCCGCGCTGGCCGCGGCCACCGTCCTGCTCGCCGTCGTCGCCTTCGCGGCCCGCTAGGCGAGCGTCAGCCGGCTCGAACAGCTCTGTTTCCCGGGTCCGAGGTGTCCCCCGGGAAAACCGCCCCTTCGTCACCTGGATATGAGCGACAACTTCTCTGGCCTTCCGCGCGGGTGGCACAGCCACGCTCCGCCCCGACCGCGGCCAAGGCCGACGACCGGGTCAACGCTCGCCTGGTCGGTGCGCACGCCGCGCGGATCCTGCCCCGGAAGCTGGACGGCGTGTTCGAGGGACCGAACGCCTGGCGGAGCGTTCCACCAACCGCGCAAAGACGCTGAGTGCCAATCACAGGACGGATAGACGGACGATGACGGAAGCGCTGGAATTGCCGCTGCACATGCGGCGGAACGGGCTTGACCCGGTCGAGGAACTGGCCCGGGTTCGCGACGGCGAGGGTGTGGTGCGGGTGGAGACGCCGTTCGGCCTGCCCGCGTACCTGGTCTGCCGCCACGAGGAGGTGCGCCGGGTGCTGGCGGATCCGGCCCGGTTCAGCAGCGCCCTGACGCCGTTCCCCGGATCGGGGCAGATGAACGCCGACGAGCTGGCCAAGATGCAGGCCGGGCAGCTGATGGGATTCGACCCGCCCGAGCACACGCGGTTGCGCCGGATGCTCACCCCGGAGTTCACGGTACGGCGGATGCGCCGGCTGGAGCCGCGGATCAGCGAGATCGTCGAGGCGGCTCTGGACGACCTGGAGCGGGCGGGCAAGCCGGCCGATCTGGTGGCGCACTTCGCGCTGCCGGTGCCCTCGCTGGTGATCTGCGAGCTGCTGGGCGTGCCGCATGCCGACCGCGACGAGTTCCAGGAGCGTTCCGCCCGCATGCTGGACACCTCCCTGCCGATGGAGCAGCGCGTCGCGGCGCAGCGGGAGGACCGCGCCTACATGGCCGGCCTGGTGGGCCGCGCGCAGGCCGACCCGGGCGAGGACCTGCTCGGCATGCTGGTACGCGAGCACGGCCACGATCTCAGCACCGACGAGCTGATCGGCATCGCGAGCCTGCTGCTGCTGGCCGGGCACGAGACGACCTCGAACATGCTCGGCCTGGGCACCCTGGCCCTGCTCCGGCACCCTGACCAGCTGACGATGATCCGCGAGGATCCGGCCCAGGTCGAGCCCGCCGTCGAGGAGCTGTTGCGCTGGCTGTCCGTCGTGCAGTCGCTGCTGCCACGCACGACCACGACGGAGGTGGAGATCGCCGGGCATGCCATCCCGGCGGGCTCGCTCGTGATCTGCTCGTTCCCCGCCGCCAACCGCGACCCCGCCTTCGCCGACGATCCCGAGACCCTCGACGTCACCCGGCAAGCCGCCGGCCACGTCGCGTTCGGCCATGGCGTGCACCACTGCCTCGGGGCGCCGCTGGCCCGGATGGAGATGCGCATCGCCTTCCCCGCGCTGCTTCGCCGCTTCCCCGGCCTCGCCCTGGCCGATCCGTACGAGCAGGTGGACTTCCGCGCCTTCAGCCTCGTGTACGGCGTGCACACGCTGCCGGTGACCTGGTGAACCCACGGGTCTTGAGGTTGACACCGCCCGCGACGATGAACGGATCGTGCGGGCATATGACGTGTGTCACCGGTCTCAGGTGTCACACAGTGGTGGGCTCCGGCGTCTTGTGCATAGAGCCGGAATCGCGGGTGAGCAGGCGAGGAGTCAGGTATGGACGAGCGCGGGGACGCAACGACGGGCGCGGCCGAGCCGATGGCTGGTGGCGGCCGGATGGGCTCGGCCACCGAGGCGTTCCTCGCCCACCGCAACCTGCTATCGCGTTGAACACGGCGACGGAACAGCCACCTGACCGGACATCGCGCCGGGCTTCATCCCCGAACACTTTCAGCCAGATCTTCAGCCAGGAGGTCCTTCGTGCCGAACAGCGTTACCGGCGAACCCACCGACCTGGCACTGCCGGTCGAGCGTGGTTGCCCGTTCGCCCCGCCCCCCGCCTACGAGCAACTGCGCGAGCAGGCGCCGATCAGCAAGGTCCGCCTGACCAGCGGCGGCGAGGCGTGGTGGGTGTCCCGGCACGATGAGGCCCGCGCCGTCCTCGCCGACCCCCGCTTCTCCTCCGACCGGCGCAATGACGGCTATC
>NZ_JBDPMB010000012.1:0-304774 GCF_039871615.1 Nonomuraea sp. B10E15 | reverse complement strand
CCGAACCACCACCCAGCCAGTCCGCAGTATCAAAGCGGCCCGGCCCCGCAAGGCCGGTCATGTTTCCTAGGGTGCCCGTCAAGCATGTGGTGGGACAGAACTGTCAATCATGTCGTGGGACTAGACACTCCAACGTCAGCGACCATGGATAGTTTCCGATGCGTTCTGCTCCGGAGCTGGGCGAGTGCGGCTCGAACTGGCCGGGTCCCAGCAGTACGTGTACGCCTTCGGCACGGAGCTGGTCGACGCTGCGTTGGAACGGAGCGCGTGAGGCCAGGGCGGTGTTGACGAAGGGCAGGATGACGACGGGGATGCCGAGTCCTGGAGCTTCGGACAGGACGCCGAGTGCGTAGGTGTCGGCGGTGCCTTGGGCGAACTTGTTGATGGTGTTGTAGGTGGCGGGGGCGACGATGATGGCGTCGGCTCGGGGGGATTTGGGCTCGTGGGGTTTGCGGTACTGGCTGCGGACGGGGCGGCCGGTCTGCTTCTCCAGTTCGGCAACGTCGATGAAGTCCAGCGCTGACGGGGTGGCGATGATCTGGACGGTCCAGCCGGCGTCTTGGGCGAGGGTGACGAGGCGGCCGACGTCGGGGGCGGGTCCTGCGGCGCAGACGATGATGTAGAGGACCTTGCCGGGTTGGGTCACGCGCTGACTCCCAGGGTTGCCGCGTACTCGCGGGCTTCGCGGCGGACGCTGATCGGGGCGGTTGCCAGGATGTCACGTACGAGCCGGAGAGCTGTGGGGCGGCCGGTGACTTCTTCGGGGGCGATCTCGCCTGCGGCGCGCAGGATGTGCAGGGCTCTGTCGTGCTGGTTGCGCATGAGGAAGGCGCGGGAGGTGTCGAGGAGCAGGGTGGCCTTGCGTTCGTTGATCGGGAGCTGGTCCAGTTGGACCTGGCGGGCGTAGTCGATGGCGGTGCCGGCGTCGCCGAAGCGCAGGGCGACGTTGACGCGGTGGCACAGGACGTTGTTGGGGCCGAACGCGGTCCACATGTGGTTGGCGTCGTGGCCGAGTCTGCTTCCTGCTTCGGCGGCTTCGTCGAGGAGTTCGGCGGTGTTGTGGCGGTTGCCGGTGCTGGCGGCGGCGATGGCTCCGCGCAACAGCAGTGATCCGTAGATGGACAGGTCGTCCGGGGAGGGTGCGGACAGGTCGGCGTCCATGCGTTGGGCTGCGCCGCGTGCGGTGTCGGTGGCGGCGAGGTGGTGGCCGCCGTCCATGAGGGCGTGGGTGATGATGCGGGAGCTGGATCCGATCATGAGCGGGCTCTGGCTGGCGTGGGCGGCTTGGACGCTGCGGTCTGCGGCGAGCCAGGCGAGGCCCTTGTCTTCCTGTTTGAGCAGGATGGAGGCGGTGACGTGGTAGGCCTCGGCGGCCAGGGCGTGGGCTCGTAGCCGGTCGTCGCCGTGCAGGGATGTGCAGGCTGCGCGGAGTTTGCGCAGGAGGGCGGGCAGTTTGGCGGTCACCTGGGCGTACCGGCAGGCCTGGTAGTTGCGTTTGGCAGCCGAGACGGCCTCGGCGAGGGATGCGAGGTTGATGGGGCCGTCCGGCGGGGTGGAGTAGTCGACGAGTGTGGCGGCGATCTTCTCGATATCGAGGTCCGCGGTTCGGGTGGTTGCCTGTGGGGTGAGTACGGCGCTGAAGAGTGCTGCTCCGGTCAGGCCGACGAATTCACGGCGTCGCACGTCCTTCTCGTCCTCTCCTGGTCCGACGAGATCCACCACGCTCGGTGCCTTTGTAAGGCTATCCACCGTTGTGGAGGTCTTTGTGAGCGTACGTGCGCGTCTGGTGGGAGTGAAGCCCAGGTCTTCCGGGTCAAGGTGGGTGACCTCGGTCAGCGCCAGCCGGTAGGGCTCGCGGGGCCAGGTGACCTCGCCTGCTTCCCAGCGGCGTAGGCGTTCCTCGTCGCAGGTCAGGGCGTGCTTGATTCCGCTCTTGCTGAGGTTGACCATTTTGGCCATTTCGGCTCGGGTCAAACCGGCATTCTGGCGCCAGTTCCGAAGTCGCTCATTTGGTGTCGCTTCGGGCATTTCTGGCCTTCTTTCCGAGCGGAGATCGAAAAGGGGTTAAGAGGGGGGCCTATCGGCGGGTCCCCTCATTCTGCTTTGCCGGTGGACTTGCCATCAATCAACAACGTAAGTGAAGCGGACTTCCGCCGCAGGAAGTACCGGAAACGACTCGCGAGGAGATGGCGACGGTGACCCGGCCAGACGAGAACTGCGAGGCAAGCCCCTGCCCTGCGTGCCGGGGACGTGGTTACAAGCTCACGAGCTCGCGCCGCGCTCTCCTGATCAGCACTGACGGGGAGGAGGCGGAACGGATTGGGGAGCGGAAGTGTCTCGACTGCCTCGGCGACGGCCAGGGCGAAGGGAGCGGGAGATGAATTCGATCATGCAGGCGGCATTGAACGGCTTCGGCCAGCAGGAGGAGGCGAACGCCCTCATCCGGCTGCGCGACGAACTCGTGAGCCTGCGCGTCCGGGCCGAACTGCGCGACAACAACAGTGCGCTCATGGTGCACCGTCTGGAGCACGGGCTACCGGTGTGGGTGTTCGTCGGCCACGGCGGGACCCACTACTCGTGGCAGAACGCCGAGAAGCGTCATCCGGTCGATGACGTGAAGGGCGCTGCGAACGTCTTGGCGGAGTACATCGCCAAGTAGCAGGCGGGCGCGGCGGGGCAGTGACGGCACCCGATCGAGGGGATCGGGCGGCTTACCCCCTTCCCCGTCGCGCCTCACCGCCCGGCGGACGGTCGAGTCCACGCCCGGATGAAGGGTCCGCCCCCGGTCCCTCCGCCGACTGTCTGCCGGGCGATCATCTCGTGTGCGCTTGTGCCGTGACGTGGACACGGTGCGCTAGGCCAGGCTACGCTCAAACTTGGTAAAACAACCTGTCGGGTGTTGGACGGTCATCATGTCGCTAGAGTCCGTGCCGCCGAAGTATGCGCAGCTTGTGCAGGCCCTTCAACGGCGTATCGAGTCGGGAACCTACCCGCCCGGCTCCCTGCTCCCCAGTGAGCACCAGCTCATCCAGGAGTTCAGCGTGTCCCGGCCCACGGTGGTCGCGGCGCTGCGGGTGCTGCGTGAGCAGGGCTGGATCGAGTCGCAGCAGGGCAAGGGCCGCTTCGTACGCGGCCGTCCGGCGATGGCGTCGGTGGAGTCCAACCGGCCCGGACAGGCGTACCTGACCAGCCCGGAGACCGACAACCCTGGCGAGCTGATCGAGGCCGGCGCGGTGAGCCTGCCCAACCGGGTAGCGGCGCTGCTGAAGACGGCGCCCAAGAGCAAGGCGTTCCTGCGCCGGCGGGTGATACTGCGGGAGGGCGAGCCGAGTGAGCTGGTCTCGTTGTGGCTGCCGCTGGAGTTGTCGGAAGGCACCGACCTGACCAGTGGCGAGCCGTTGACGCAGGGCATCCGTGAGCATCTGACGATGCGCAAGGGGGTGCGCTTCGATCACATCGTGGAGCAGATCACCGCGCGCATGCCCACCACCCAGGAAGCCAAGCAGCTCGGCATGCCGAAGACCGTGCCGTTGCTGGCCGTGTTCGGCGCGGTCCGTGACGCCTCCGGTCGTCCGCTGGCCGTGGTCGAGGTGCTGCTCCCGGCCGACCGGCACGAACTGGAAGACGCCTACCCGGTCGCATAGGGCACCACAACGACCTGATGGGGATCGTCGTAGATCACCTTTCCGGGGTCAACCTCCTCCACGCGCACGCAGGCAACGCCGTGGGCGGCGAGGATCGCCAGGTAGCCGGGCAGCCGTTCGAGCAGATGGGTCGCGGTCGGCTTAAACCAAGCTGTGGCTTGCGGGTTCAGCGTGCGGTCGTAGACGTGCGGGTCAACGTCGGTCGGATCGACCAAGTTCGCGTGGAACCAAACATGGTTCTCCTCCTTGAAGCGCTCCTCCTCCGGCGAGAGTCGGCCGTGTTTGGCGAGGACGTTGATGAGGCCGAACACGCCGGGGTGGATGCCTCGCGCGTTCGGGGCGGGGCTCTGGAACCTCACGTACACGCCGTGATCATCCGGGATTGCGAGGGTTGGTCGCTACCGGATCGGTAAGAGGTCCGTCACCACCCACCTAGTCACTTGACGTAGCAAGTTTGCGCGGCCTACTCTCAGAGCATCACTTGATAGGTCAAGTGCCAGTCAGTCAAGAGAGGAGAGCCTCATGGCTCTGCAAGGCCCCATCCCCGTCACCTTCGCCATGATCTTCCCGCACGGCTGCTACATCGTCGGCGAGGTCGAACCCGTCAAAGACTTCGACGCCTCCGCCAACGGCCGGTTCGTGCAGGCCCGCGACAAGCAGACCGCAGAGCTGGTCTGGCAGGTCGCGGTCATGGACGGTGACCCGACCCTCAAGCCCGCCCAGAAAACGGTGGCGGTCAAAATCCTCGCCCCGGTCCAGCCGGTCCCGCCGCAGCCGATGCCGGGGCTGCCGTTCACGCCGGTCGAGTTCGACGGCATCACCGTCACCCCGTACGTCAACGCCGCCGGCCGTCTCGCCTACTCGATCAAGGTGCGTGAGATGCACGCACCCCGCCAGCCCGCACCGCCCGCACAGCCCGCTCCGAGCAAGGCTTCGGCCGGAAAGGACGCCGCCTAAATGACCCGCCGCCGTACTCCGCGTACGAGCGTGATCCGGCTGACCACCGGACACGCCGCCCGCACCCTCACCCACCCCTACGCCCGCCGCCAGCCCGTCCTGGCGCTCGACTTCGGCGCCACCTCCGTCCTGGTCACCACCCACGGTCCCGCGACGGTCAAGGACCTGGAGTTCGCACGTCAGCTCGCCCGCGAGGCATCCCGCTTCGCCCGGTCGCTGGAGCGCAGCCTTCACAGCCTGCCCGACGGCACGGGGGTCGCGGCATGACCCTCGGCCCATACACCTACCTCACCCTGTCCATGCGACCCGACGCCGAGCCGCACGTCGGGATCTCCTTCCACACGCCGCGCCTGAAGGTCCGCGCCGGACTGCTGCTCAACAGCCCGCGCCCGTACCTGGAGTTCAGCTCCCGCGAGGCCGACGTGCACATCTCCACCACCGGGGCCGGACCGGTCACCGACACCGACCTGGCCAACGCCCGCGAGATCTTCAACGCCGCCGCTCGCTACCTGGCCGACTGCGAGCAGCTGCACGCCGAACACCTGGCCGACAAGGACGCCACCGACACGGCGGCCTGAACACGCGAGGCGGGGCCGCCAGAAGCGGCAACTTCCGGCGGCCCCCTTTTCACATCTCTCCCCTGACTTGCTCCATCACGGAAGGTTCCCAGCATATGTTCAAGCGGCTGCCTGGCGACGAGGCGCGCAACCTCGTCTCCACCACGCCCGACACGGCCGTCGTCTTCCGCCCGGCCGTCGTCACCACACCCGCCATCCTCACCATCGTCATCCTCGTCTGGCGCATCCTCGCCGGACTCGTCCGCACCATCTGGCGTCACCCCATCGCCACCGCCATCCCAGTCGTTCCCGGGGCTGTCTGGTACCTCTACGGCTGGCCGCCGGCGGCCTGCCTGGTCGGCATTGTCGCCCTGGGCCTTGTCGCGTGGGCGTTCATCGACCGGGCGTCCTTCACTCGCTGGGTCGGCTACCGGCTGCTGGCCTGGTGGCGACTCATCTGGATCTACCGGCGACACTGGCAACCCGTCATGATCGTCTCCGGGCTCGGTCGTCATCTCCGGGGCCGCGACTACCTGCCCCGGCTCGGCAAGGTCACCTGCACCTCCTGGGCCGACCTGGTCACCGTCCGCATGCTCAAAGGCCAGGCGGTCAAGGACTGGGCCGACCGCACCGACCACCTGGCCCAAGGCTTCGGCGCGAAATCCTGCCGGGTCGCGCTGTCCCAAGCCGGACGGCTCACCCTGACCTTCCCGCGTAACGATCCCCTCTCCGAACCTCTGCCAGCGCTTCCCGTGCCAGAGGAGCCGACCGTGGGGCCGGTGGAGATCGGCCGGTGCGAGGACGGGCGGCCGTGGCGGCTCAAGGTCCACGGCACACACGTCCTCGTCGCGGGCGCGACCGGGGCCGGCAAAGGATCGATCATCTGGTCCGTCATCCGCGCCCTGCTCCCCGCCGCCCGTGCCGGCCTGGTCGAGTTATGGGCGCTCGATCCCAAACTGATGGAGCTGTCCTACGGCCGCGACCTATTCGGCCCCAGGTACGCGGCCACTCCTGAGGAGTGCGCCGACCTACTGGACGAAGCCGTCTGCGTCATGCAGAAACGGGCTGCCCGGTTCGCCGGTCTCCAGCGCTCCCACACACCCACCGCCGATGACCCGTTCGTCCTGGTCGTCGTCGACGAGGTGGCGTTCCTGACCGCCTACCAATCCGACCGGCAACTCCGGCAGCGCATCTCCGCAGCCCTGGCCACGCTCACCACCCAAGGCCGCGCGGTCGGCGTCGGCGTCCTGGCCGCCCTTCAGGACCCGCGCAAAGAGGTCATGAACATCCGCAACCTCTTCCCCGACAAGATCGCCCTGCGGCTCGACGAGTCGGAACAAGTGGACATGGTCCTCGGCGACGGCGCACGCGACAGAGGCGCCCTCGCTGACCACATCTCACCGGTTCCGGAACTGGGCGCAGGCGTCGGCTACATCCGGCTGGAAGCCAGCCCCGAACCCATCCGCGTACGCGCTACCTACGTCTCCGACGACGACATCCGCACCATGGCCGCCACCTTCACCGGAGGTGAGGACCGATGACGCTCGCCCACACCCTGGACGGCCTGCGCTGCTCCGTCTGCCACACCCTGAACGCCCTGCGGCTCGACCCGGCCCGCGCCCTGGCCGAATGCCGCGAGTGCGGACAGAGCGCACGCATCCTCACCGACACCAACGAAGGGAGGTCCGCATGACCCATCCGCACGACCGCGCACTCCCCCGGGCCGTCCGCCAAGCCATGCCGATAGCCCGGGACGTACTCGAAGAGGTCGCCAAGCAGCACGGCGTCTGCATCCGGCCCGTCCCGCTTCGGCGACTCGACACCATCACCGGCAAGTCCGAGATCATCGACGTACCGTGCGGGGCCGTCCTCGACAGCAAGTGCCCGCCCTGCGCCAAGCGCAACCGGCAGCTCCGCATGGCCCAATGCCGCGAAGGCTGGCACCTCGACACCGAACCGACCATCACCCCGGACCAACCGAACGAGGAACAGCGCTGGCTGGTCGAGTTCCGCGCCGACATGCAGGCCAGACGCGATGCCGCCGAACAGGCCGGCGACGACACCACCGACCTGGACGCCGTCCTGTCCGGCCTCGATGACGAGATCAACTCCGCTGGCATGCGGGGCAGCGTCACCGGATCCGCGGTGCCCAAGCGCACCCGATCGACCCGGCGTCGGCAGGACGCACCCGACCTGCCCAAGCGCAAGATGACCAACACCACCCTTGGACGCACCTTCACCAGCGGAGATGGCAAGACCTACCGGCCGTCGCTGTTCGTCACGCTCACCCTGCCCAGCTACGGCAAGGTCCGCGACGGCGTCCCCATCGATCCCGACACCTACGACTACCGGCGCGCCGCTCGCGATGCGCTGCACTTCTCCAAGCTCGTGGACCGCTTCGTGCAGAACCTGCGCCGGGTCGCGGGCTATGACGTGCAGTACTTCGCCGCCGTCGAACCACAGAAGAGGCTGGCGCCGCACCTGCACATGGCCATCCGGGGCACCCTGCCACGTGCGGAGATCAAGCAAATAGCCGCAGCCACCTACCACCAAGTGTGGTGGCCACAGGCCGACGAAGTGCGCTTCGACGGCGAACACCTGCCCGTCTGGCAGGACGAGGCCGGCTACCTCGACCCGGCCACCGGCGAGGTCCTGCCCACCTGGGACGAAGCCCTCGACGCCCTGGACGAGGACGCCGAACCCCTCCACGTGCTGCGCTTCGGCGAACAGGTGGACGTGCAAGGAGTCCTCGCCGGAACCCCGGACGCCGACCAGTGCATCCGCTACCTGTCCAAGTACCTCACCAAGTCCATCGGCGACACCCTCGACGGCGACCAGGTCCAACGCGAGCACGCCGCCCGCATGCTCGACGCCCTGCGCTACGAACCCTGCTCCCCCACCTGCCCGAACTGGCTGCGCTACGGAGTCCAGCCCAAGAACGCCAAAGCGGGGATGGCTCCCGGCCGGTGCCGTTCCAAAGCGCACAAGCCCGAACACCTCGGCTACGCGGGTCGTCGTGTCTTGGTCTCCCGTAAGTGGTCCAACAAGACCCTGGCCGAGCACAAGCAGGACCGCCGGACCTGGGTCCTGGAAGCCCTCGGCCAGACCGATGAACCCACCGACCCACACCGCTACATCTGGCGACCCGTCCCGGCCGGAGACGCCAACGTGCCGCCGCTGGCCGTACGGCTCCTCCGCTCCGTCCACGAACGGCAACGCTGGCGAGCCCACCTCAGAGAGCTGGAAGCCAGAGCAGCCGGACAAGATCTTTCGGCAATCGAGGACATGGGGAGGGCTGCGTGAGCAGGCGAGACGAACTCCTCACCGTCGCCCAGGTCCTCGACGAGCTCGGCGGAGTCTCCCGCCGCACTTTCTACCGCTGGCGCGAGATCGGCAAGGCACCGAAGGGCATCCGCCTGCCCAACGGCGAACTCCGCGTCTACCGCAGCGACCTTGACGCCTGGCTCGAATCCCTCAGGAGTGCCGCATGACCACCTCCTACAAGGTCAAGTTCTGGGACATCCGCACCAACACCCGGGCGGACAAGCCCGGTAAGAAGCCCCGGATCGTCTCCCACACCGTGCGGTGGACGGTCGGCCACCGTGAGAAGTCGCAGACCTTCAAGACCAAGGGCCTGGCCGAGAGCTTCCTGTCCGACCTGCGGCAGGCGGCGAAGAAGGGTGAGGCCTTCGACGTGGAGAGCGGGCTCCCTGCATCGATGGTGAAGGCGAAGGACGCTCGTACCTGGTACGCCTTCGCCATCGCGTACGTCCACGCCTGGTGGCCCCACGCGGCGGCCAAGTCCCGTGAGGGCATGACCGACACCCTCGCCACCATCACCCGCGTCCTGGTCAGCGACCCACCAGGCCGTCCGTCCGACGAGATCATCCGACGGGCACTGCGCGAGTACTCCTTCCTGCCAAAGGACCGCCGGCAAGAGCCGACCCCGGAGATCGCCCGTGCTGTCCGCTGGCTGGAGGGCGCGTCGCTCCCGCTGAGCGCTCTGGAGGAGAGCAAGCACGCCCGTGCGGCGCTGGAAGCGCTGGCGCTGTGCCTGGACGGTAAGCCTGCGGCGACCTCGACGTACCGCCGCAAGCGGGCGGTCTTCCATCACGCGCTCGAATACGCCGTGGAGCTGGAAGAGCTATCGGCGAATCCGCTGCACAAGGTCAAGTTCCGCAAGGCCAAGGTGAGTGGCGAGATCGATCGTCGCTCGGTGGTCAGCCCCAGCCAGGCGCGTGAACTGCTCACCGCCGTAACCTACGTGGGACGGTCGCGAGGGCCAATGCTGGCCGCCATGTTCGCCTGCATGTACTTCGGCGGTCTCCGCCCCGCAGAAGCGGCGGGACTGCGGCAGAAGGACTGCCAGCTCCCAGAGCAGGGCTGGGGGTTGCTGACGCTGGAGAAGACCAGGCCACAGAGCAACAGGCGATTCACCGACTCTGGACAGGCCCACGACGAGCGCGGGCTGAAGCACCGGGACGTGAAGCACACGCGCACCGTACCCATCCCGCCCGAACTGGTGGCCATCCTGCGAGATCACATCGCGGCGTTCGGTGTCGGCGAGGACGGCCGGCTCTTCCGTACGCGCACGGGTGGCGTGATCTCGGGCTCGGCGTACGCGAAGGTCTGGCAGGAAGCCCGGACGTACGCCTTCACTCCCGACCAGGTTGCCTCTCCCCTGGCGGGTCGACCGTACGACCTCCGGCACGCGGCCGTCTCGCTCTGGCTCAACGCGGGCGTGCACGCCCCGGAAGCGGCCGAGAGAGCGGGACACGGCGTGGACGTGATGCTCCGCGTCTACGCCAAGTGCATCGACGGCCAACAGGAGATCGCCAACCGGCGCATCTTGGAAGCACTCGCGGCGTGACACAGGAGCTACCGCAGGACCCCGGGACACCTCGGGGTCCTTTCGCCGTTCCGGGTCTTGAAACCCTCATGCCGACCTGGGGAAACGTGGCTGCGAGCATTCCGCGTATGTTCCGCGAGCAGTGGCACAGGGCTGCTTTCGACCGCCTCCCACTGCCTACAGGGCAACCGGCTCGATCATGCAAAAGACCAGGTCAACCCGTGGATTGCCTGGTCTCAGAAGCGCGCCCTGCAGGATTCGAACCTGCGACCGTCGGATTAGAAGTCCGGTGCTCTATCCAGCTGAGCTAAGGGCGCTCCCGCCTTATTGTGCATGATCCGGCGACATGTCACGCACACGTTTTCCCGTGTCAGTCTGTCGACCCGATCACACCCGCACATGACCAGGAACTCCGTGACCATGGCCGCCACGGTCCAGCCGGTGCTCTGTCTGGTCGTGCGGGCCACAGGGAGGATACCGGAGCGGGAGGAAGCCGGCGGCACCCAACCCAGGGAGGGTACGGGCATCGAGCGGGGCGATCTTGTTGCCGGAAGCGGCGAAAAGATCGGGCGGAAGCGGGGCGGAAAGTCTAAGCTTCCGTGGCATGGTCGCGACGCTCCTGCATGAGATTCCCTTGCAGGGCGGGGATGTGACTGACGGGGTGGTGCGCGTCGGTGACACCGTGCGCAGACCGGCCAGTACGTCCACGCCCTCCGTGCACGCCCTGCTCAGGCACCTTGAGGCGGCGGGGTTCGAGGGTGCGCCACGTGTGGTGGGGATGGACGAGTACGGGCGCGAGGTTCTCACGTACGTGCCGGGCACGACCGGGCTGCGGCCGGAGAGCGCGAGCGATGAGGCGCTGGCCGGGCTCGCGGTGCTGGTGCGGGAGTTCCACGATGCGACTGCGGGGTTTCCGCTGGTGCTGGACGGCTGGGAGGGGGGATCGAATGATGATAAAGCGCCGGAAGTCATCGGCCATTGTGACTTGACGATGGATAACGTGATTTTTCGGGCGGGGCGGCCGTACGCGTTGATCGACTTCGATCTGGCCCGGCCGACCACGCGGCTCTTCGACATCGTCACCGCCCTCCGCCACTGGGCCCCGATCGCCGACCCCGTCGACCGCCCTCCGCTCCTCCGCGCCCTCGACGTGGGCGAGCGCCTGCGCCTGTTCTGCGACGCGTACGGCGTGCTGCCCCGTGACCGGCGCCGCCTCCTCGAGCTGGCCAGGCTCCGCTTCCACCGCTCCTACACCGTCATGCGCACCCGTGCCTCGGCCGGCGGCAACTGGGCGAGGATGTGGGCGAACGGCGCCGGCGAGCGCATCCGGCGTGCCGCCGCATGGCTGGACGTGCACGAAGATGAGCTCCATGCCCACCTGGTCTGACCCTCTCGGCCTCGCTCTCGGCGTGGCGCTCGACCGGCTCGTCGCCGACCCGCGGACTCCCGCCCATCCGGTGGCCCTTTTCGGGCGCGCCGCGGCGAGGCTGGAACGTTCGCTCTACAGGGACGCGCGGTCGCGCGGAGTCCTGCACGTCGCCGTGTGCGTCGGCGGCGCGACCGCGCTCGGCGTGCTGGCCCAGCGCGTCCCCGGCCGGCCCGCGCGCACGATCGTGACGGCCGTCGCCACCTGGGCCGTGCTGGGAGGCACCACGCTGGCCCGCGAGGGCTCGTACATGGCCGCCGCCCTCGAACACGGCGACCTCCGACGTGCCAGGGCCCGCCTCCCCCACCTGTGCGGCCGCGACCCTTCCCGGCTGGAGGCCGAGGAGCTGGCGCGCGCCACCGTCGAGTCGCTGGCCGAGAACACCTCCGACGCGGTCGTGGCCCCGCTGTTCTGGGGTGCGGTGGCGGGTGTGCCTGGCCTGCTGGCGTACCGCGCCGTCAACACGCTGGACGCCATGGTCGGCCACCGCTCGGCGCGTTACGAGCGGTTCGGCTGGGCCGCGGCGAGGCTCGACGACGTGGCCAACTACGTGCCCGCGCGGCTGACCGGCCTGCTCGCCGTCCTGACCGGGCCGGACCCGCGCGGCGCGCTGACCGCGCTCATGAGGGACGGCCACCGGCACCCCAGCCCGAACGCCGGCCGCTGCGAGGCCGCGTTCGCCGGCGCGCTGGGCGTCACGCTGGGCGGCACGAACGTCTACCAGGGCAGGGTCGAACACCGTCCGACGATGGGTGACGGGCCCGAGCCCGACGTCAAGGACATCCGCCGGGCGGTCCGCCTGACCCGCGCCGTCACCCTGGCCGCCGCGGGCACCGCGGTGCTGGCCGCCTGGGCCCTCCGCCGCCACCGCCGCTGATCGTGCGGGCCAGGAAATTCGGTGATTGCTCCACTTCGTGCAATTGCGCGGTGATCACCGACAGCGTTTTCTCACATGACGCGATTCAGGTTGAGCACCAGCCAGACGACGAATATCGCGAGCAGGGTGATGCCGATCAACGACTTCGCGGCGTTGTTCGCGACGGCTTTTCTGGCGCTGACCTGCCTGGCGCTCTGCTTCCACACCTGGCGCATGATGACCATGGTCTGGAAGCGGCGGCCGAGGGCGAACACGGCGAGGGCGACGAGGATGAAGAGAATGACACGGCCGTCTGCAGGTTCCACGGAGCTCCCCCTGTGGCCTTGATGGTTCTTTACACCCCCCGAAACATTCGAGACCACAGAATACTCGGATGGCCGTGAATAGGAATAAGTTCATGGCCGCAGATCCACCACGATCGGCGCGTGGTCGGACGGCCCCTTCCCCTTGCGGGCCTCGCGATCGACGTACGCCGACCGCACCCGCCCGGCGACGTCCTCGCTCGCGTAGATTAGGTCGATGCGCATGCCCTTGTTCTGGTGGAACATCCCGGCCCGGTAGTCCCAGTACGTGAAGGGGTGCGGCCCTTTCATGGGCGTCGGCACGACGTCGTGCAGTCCCAGGGCGCGCAGGCCGGCCAGCGCCTGGCGTTCTGCCGGGGTGACGTGGGTGGATCCGACGAAGAGCGCGGGATCCCACACGTCGGCGTCGGACGGCGCCACGTTGTAGTCGCCGCACGCCACCACGGGCCCGGCGGCCAGTTCGGCTTCGAGCGCGTCGCGCAGCGCCGAGAACCAGTCCAGCTTGTACGCGTAGTGCGGCGAGTCGACCGTGCGCCCGTTCGGCGCGTACAGGGACCACACCCGCATGCCGCCGCAGGTGGCCCCGATGGCCCTGGCCTCGGGGCGGGCGGCGCCGACCCCGTCGAGCTCCGCGAATCCGGGCTCGCCGGGGAAGCTCAGGGTCACCTCGTCGAGCCCGGCCGCGGACAGCAGCGCGACGCCGTTCCACCGCCCGTCGCCGTGGGCCGCGGCGGCGTAGCCGAGCGCGCCCACCTCCGCCGCGGGGAACGCGTCCGCGGGGCATTTGGTCTCTTGCAGGCAGACGATGTCGGGTTTGACCTCGGCCAGCCAGGCGAGCAGGCGTGGCAGTCGTGCCTTGACCGAGTTCACGTTCCAGGTAGCCAGGCGCATGCTTACAGCCTGCCACCGGCGGGGGCGGCAGGCAGCGAGCGCCCCCGCGGGCCGGTCAGCGCATCTGGCTGGTCCAGAGCGGCTTGTTGGCGGCCGAGTAGATGATGACGCGGCCGTCGTTGCTGACCGACAGCCAGGCGCCCGGGTTTCCGGCGGTCCTGGTGGTCCACAGGGCCTTGTTGTTCTTGTCGACGACGACCCAGTTGCCTTCCTTCTGCATGATCGAGCGCGCGCCCGGGTGCCCCGCCGTCGGCGTGGTGAACAGGCTGCGCCGCCCGTCGTACAGGACCGCGTTGCCCTCCTTCTGCTGGATCAGCTTGTAGCGGCCGTTGTGCGACTGGATGAACTGCCCGGGGCGCAGCACCTGGCCGGAGGGCAGCTTGCTGATGTAGGCCATGGAGGACCACAGCGGCTTGTTGTCCCTGGAGTAGATCACCAGGTTGCCGCTCTGCTCGGGCAGCTTGAGGTAGGCCCCGGGGTTGCCGGCGGTCTGCGTGGACCACAGCGGCTTGTTGTCGAGGCCGTAGATGACGAGGTTGCCCTCTTTCTGCATGGTCGTCCGGGCGCCCGGCTTGCCTGCGGTGGGCGAGCTCCACAGCGCCTTGGTGCCGTCGTAGAACACCAGGTTCCCCTGCGCCTGCTGGATGAGCTTGAACCGGCCGGAGGTCAGCGACTGTCCGGGCAGCAGCCAGTCGCCGGGACCGAGGCGGTCCTTCGCGACGACGGCGGCGTTGCTCGGCTGCGCCATGGCGACGGTGGCCATCGGCCCTGCGATGAGCGAGCCCGCCATGACGGCGATCGCGGCCTTCTTCGTGATCACTATGTTTCTCTTCCTGTTGGGTGAGATCGTGAGAGGTAGACCCTGACAGAAGGAGTTGGCGTTCTGTTGGCACCGCTGTGTTTAGCCGCCTTTTAGCGCGTCCCGGCAGGCTGTCCGGATGGATCGCTTGGAGTTTCGCCTGCTCGGGTCCATTGACGCCTGTGTTGGGGGGCGCCGCCTGGACACCGGGCCGCGTAAGCGTCGTTATGTCCTGGCCGCGCTGGTGCTGGACCTGAACCGTCCGGTGCCGGTGGAGCGGCTGATCGACGCCGTGTGGGAGGGTGATCCCCCGGACAGTGCGCGGATGACCGTGCAGGGGCACGTGTACCGGTTGCGCAGGACGCTGGTCGGCGCCCGGGTGGAGACCGACTCGTCAGGGTACGTGCTGCTGGCCGACCCCGAGTCGGTGGACGCGCTGCGTTTTCGCCGGCTGGTCGCCGAGGCGGCGCGGCGCGACGACGGGTCCGGCGCCGATCTGCTGGACGAGGCGCTGGCCCTGTGGCGGGGTCCTGCGCTGGGCGGGCCGCGAGGCGGCAGGTCGCTGGAGGTGGCGGCGGTCGAGCTGGAGGAGGCGCGGCTGGCCGCCATCGAGCAGCTGGCGCGCATGAGGCTCCGGCTGGGGGAACCGGAGCGGCTGGTCGCGCCGCTGCGCGCGAGCGTGACGGCCAACCCGCACCGGGAGCGGCTGGTGTCGTTGCTCATGACGGCCTTCTACCAGGTGGGGCGGCAGGCGGAGGCGCTGGAGCTGTACGAGCGCACGCGCCGCCTGCTGGCCGACCAGCTCGGCGTGGACCCGGGCCGGGAGCTCCGCAGCACCTTCGAGTCGCTGCTGTCCGCCCGGACCTGAGCGGGCTCAGAGTTCGTCGAGCACGGCCCGCGCGGCGGCCTCGTCGAGCCGGTGTCCCCATTCCCCGTGCACCTCGGCAGCCCGCCTGGCGTGTTCGCGCGCCGCGTCGGGCCGCCCGTCGAGCAGGTCGGCCCGGGCGAGCAGGGTGAGCGCCAGCCCTTCGAGCCGCCGCAGGCCGTGCCGGGTGGCCGCGTCGAGCGCCTGCTCGGCCGCTTCGGCGGCCTCGGCGTGCCGGCCGCCGCGCAGGCAGACCTCGGCCAGCCAGACGCGCGCGCGGGCGTCGAGATAGGGATAGGTGCGGTAGCGGTAGGAGGCGATCACCTCCTTGAGCATGGAGATGCGCACGCCGATCTCGATGGAGTCGTCCACCAGGGCGAGCGTGCTGCGCGCCTCGTCGTACTCGCTGCGCAGCCCGCTGGCCCTGGCCGTCTGCACGGCTCGCCGCGCCAAATCGGCCGCCCTCGCGTCCTCGCCCTTCAGGTGGTACGCCATGGCCGCGCTCGACAACGTCCCCGGCAGCTGGCCCGCATGAGCGGACTTCAGGCCCTCTTCGAACGCCTCCGCGGCCGCGTCGAGGTCGCCCATCGCCAGCCGGATGTCGCCGACGATGGAGCACGCCCTGGCCCGCCAGGCGGGCGGCTCGCCGAGCGACTCCCGCATGCGGTTGGCGCGTAGCTGCTGTTCCAGGGCCTCGCGGGCGCGCCCCGACCACAGCAGCACGATGGCGTGGTTCTCCAGCGTGGCGGCGAGCTTCGTGGAGGGCTCCAACGCCTCCCACAGCCGGACGATCCGCTCGTGCCTGGCCGCGCCCTCGTGGAAGTCGCCGAGGCTGGAGGTGGCCACGACGAAGTTGGTCAGCGCCAGGAGCGTCCCCGTACCCCAGCCGATCCGTTCGTAGAGCTCGGCGGCCAGCTCGTAGTGGCGCAGGGCCGCGCGCGGTTCGTTCAGGACGAAGCGGGTGTTGGCCTGCGTGTGGTGCATGCTGGCCTGCCCGGCGAGGTCCCCGTCGCGTTCGGCGGCGGCCAGGCCCTTGCGCGCCAGGGCCGCGATCACGTCGGGCTGGTACGTGCCGTACATGAAGGCCCGCAGGGTCTCGATCAGCCGCCAGAGCATGCGTCCGGAGGCGTGGTCCATCACCGCCAGCAGGTTGTGCTGCTCGGCGTCCAGCCAGGCGGTGGCCGCGCCGGCGTCGGCGAACTCCTCCGCGTCGTACGGCGGGTCCTCAGGCGTGAGTGGCAGCAGCTCGATGGAGGGCGCGAGGAGCGGCGCGGCCGCCCGAGCGGTGTGCAGGTAGTAGGCGTGCAGCCGGGCGGGGTCGTCGTCACCCGCCGTGCAGTGCTCGCGGGCGTAGAGGGCGACCAGGTCGTGCAGCCGGTAGCGGCCTGGCGTGTGCTCCTCCACGAGATGGGCGGAGGCCAGCCTGGTCAGCAGGCGGGTGGCCGTGGCCGGGTCCGTGCCGGCCAGGCGGGCGGCGGAGTGGGCGGTGAAGTCGCAGCCGGGGACCAGCCCGAAGCGCCTGAACAACATGCGCGCGTCGTCGGGGAGCGCGGCGTACGAGCTGGCGAAAGCCGTGGCGACCGTGGCCTGCGCGTCTCCTTCGACGGCCAGCGTGCTCCAGCGGTCGGCGTGCAGCTCCTTGATGTATTCGCGCAGGTCGGCCCGGCCGATGAGGTTGGCGCCCGCGATGGCGAGGGCGAGCGGCAGGTGCCCGCAGAGCTCGGCCAGCTCGGCGACGGCCTCGGGGTCGGTGTGGACGACGTCCTTGCCCACCAGGTCGGCGAGCAGGTCGCTGGCCTCGGTGGGGGTGAGCGTGGCCAGGCGTACGCTCTGCGCCCCCTGCAGGATGAGGCCGCGCAGCGTGTCACGGCTGGTGACGATCACCCCGCAGGAGCCGCCGGGCAGCAGCGGGCGCACCTGCTCGGCGTCGGCGGCGTTGTCGAGCAGGAGCAGCACCCGTCTGGTGGCCAGCGTCGAGCGGTAGAGGTCGAGCTGCTCGGCGATGCTGTTCGGCGCCGGCACGCCGAGAGCGCCGAGCAGGCGGGTCAGCACCCGCTCGGGCGGAAGCGGCTCGCCCTGCCCGTAGCCGTTGAGGTCGACGTGGAGCTGACCGTCGGGGAACTCGGCGGCGACCCGGTGGCCGACGTGCGCGGCCAGCGCCGACTTGCCGATGCCCGCCGCGCCGGTGACCACGGCGACGCGGCCCTCGCGCAGCAGCTCGCGTACGCGCTCGGTCTCGGCCTGCCTGCCGACGAAGCCGGCGACGTCGCGGGGGAGCTGGCGCGGCACCACCGGCCGGTGGCCCTCGACGATGCGCTGGTGCAGGTCGCGCAGCCGGGGCCCGGGATCCACGCCCAGCTCCCCCGCGAGCAGCCGCTGCACCCCGTGGAACAGCTCCAGGGCCTCCGCCGTCCGCCCGTCGTGCCACAGCGCCGTCATGGCCAGCGCGTGCGGCGTCTCCCTGAGCGGCTCTTCGTCCCTGAGCTCCTGCAGCAGCGCGGGCACCTCGCGGTGGCGGCCCAGCTCGATGAGGGCGGCGGCGTACTCCTCGACGAGGTCCCACCGCTCGCCGGTCAGCGGGCCGCGTACGCGCTGGTCGACCCAGGTGGTGCCGACCCCCTGCAGGGGCTGTCCGCGCCACAGGGAGAGCGCCCGCTCCCAGGCCGCGGCGGCCTGCTCCGGCCGGGTCGCCGCCCGCCCCTCGGCGGCCAGGCGGCGGAAGCGGCGCACGTCGATCTCGTCGTCGGGCACGGCGAGCGAGTAGCCGGCCGTGGTGCTGGCGATGCGCCCGCCCAGCGTCTTGCGCAGCTGGGAGACCTTGAGCTGGACGATGGTCTTGGCGGTCTTGGGCGGGTCTTCCTCCCACAGCGCCTCGATCAGCCGGTCGACCGGTACGTAGGCGCCGTGGCAGGCCGCGAGGAGCCCGAGCACGCACTGCTGCTGGGCGCCCACGATCGGGATCTCAGCACCGTTGTCGTGCACTTCGACCGGGCCGAGCACGCGGATGTCCATCGTGTCCGAGCCTAATGCGTCAAAGCTTCGTCATCTTCGCATCCGCGCCGAGAACACGTCCGGCGACGGGAACGCGGGCGGCCGTCAGCGGGCAGGGCCGTCCCACACGCCTGCGACCTTTGCCTGTTTTTTACGATTCAGCGCCGCGCGCGCTCGACGCCCACGGTGATCTCGTTGCCGAGCCGGAATCCCATGAGCAGCCCCAGGTCGTCGCCGCTCCAGAACCTGCCGGGGTCGTACCAGTTGGGCCGGCGACCGGCGGGCAGCAGCCCCATCTCCTCGTAGGTGACCGCCACGACCTCGGCGCAGTAGGCGCTCTCCAGCGTCTGCTCCCGGCGGCGGCGCGGGATCCGGCCCCTGGCCCAGCGGGCGGCCAGCCGGGTGGTGGAGGGGAACGGGGTGCCGTCGAGGCGGGCGACCGTGCGCAGGGCGGCGTCCTCCATCTCGCGCGTCGCCTCGGGGTCGAGCTGGCGCAGCCAGGGCCGCTGGTCGTACCGGTCGCCCCAGACCGTCACGGCGTCGCGCAGGTCGTGCAGCTGCACTCCGCGCTGGTGCGTGCCCGCCCACAGGTCGGGCAGCGACCGGCCCAGCTCGGCGTGCCACATCATGGGCGGCAGGTCCTCGATCACGATCGCCATGCCCACGTGGTTGACCGGGCTGTTGGTCACCGTCTGGATGGCGCGGTCGGGCACCGAGCGCCCGCGGAAGATCCACAGGTCACCGGTGCGCGTCACCTTGACGGCCTCGTCGAGAGTCAGCACACCGTTAGCCTAGGCACATGCGGTGGTGGAAGATGCTCGGTCTGGCCGGAATCATGGGAGTGGCCGCCACGGGAGTGGTGATCGCGCGGGCGGAGCGGCGCCGCCGCGCCTACACGCCCGAGGAGATCAGGGCCCGCCTGCGCGAGCGGGTCGACGCCACCCGCGGTGACACCTCTGAGGAGATCACGCCGACGGCCTGAGGCCGTGCACGAAGACCACGTCCGGATAGGCCGGGTTGTCCTCATATCCCTCGACACCGCCCAGATAGGCGCGTTGCGAGTAGACCACCCACGGCACCGCCGCGGCCACCCGCTGGTCGAGCACCCTGACCGTGGCCTGCTCGTAGGCCCGCTGCGCCGCCGCCTTGTCGGTCATGGCCAGCTCGGGCACCGGATAGAGCAGCGTGTCCAGGGCGTCGTCCCGGAGGTAGGACAGGTTGAACTCCGGCCTGTCCGAGCTGTGGAAGACGTTGCCGAAGTAGGAGTAGCCGTCGGCGTAGTCGGGCCACCAGTACATGATGAAGATGTCCTGGCCGCGTTTCCTGCCCAGCTCCCACTGCGCGTTCCAGTGCATGGGCAGGGCGTCGAGGGTGACGTTGAGCGGGCGCAGCGCCGCCCGCAACTTCGAGACGAGCACCTGCTGGTCGTACTGACCCCGCCCGTACGTCACGCGCAGGCGCAGCGGCTCGCCGCCGGGCCCGTAGCCCGCCTTCTCCAGCAGCCGGGCTGCGCCCTCCAGGTCCTGCCGGGGCTCCCTGCCCGGCACGTGGCCCAGCAGCCCTTCCGGCACGACGCCGCTCGCCGGGCCAGCGGCGCCACGGAGCGCCCGCACCACGCCCTGGTAGTCGACGGCCTTCTGGATGGCGCGGCGCACCCGGATGTCCTTCATCGGGCCGCGCGCGGTGTTGAACAACATCATCGCCGTGGTGAACGAGCGCGCCTCCGACGTGCGGATGCCCGGCGTGGCCGAGGCCCTGGCGAACAGCCGGGGCGAGAGCCGGCCGACGAAGGTCGCCTCGCCGTCCGTCAACATCTTGTACGCCCTGGCGGGGTCGGGCACGGCACGGAACTTGATGGTGTTGTAGTGCGGCCTGCGCCAGCCACCCCAGTAGCCGTCGTACGCGGTGAGCGTGAGCTCCTCCTCCGCCCCCTTCTGCCACCGGGCCACCGTGTACGGTCCGGAGCCCGCGTCCTTCCCCTGCGCGAACCACTTCGTCAGGTCGGGGGCCGCCTTCGTGTCGTAGATGTAGGCGGCGTACCCGGCGGAGGCCACCAGGTCGAGCGGGACGGCGTAGCGCAGCGTGAAGGTCACCGTCTGGGGGTCGTCGACCCTGATGGAGGAGACGGCGTTCCAGATGTAGGAGGCTCCGGTCCTGGACTTGATGGTGCGCTCGATCGAGGCCTTGACGGCCGCCGCGTCCACCGGTCTGCCCGTGTGGAAGGTCACGCCTGAGCGGATGGTGAACGTCCAGGTGCGGCCGTCCGCCGAGGCGCGCCAGGACGTGGCCAGGCGAGGGGTGGCGATCTTGGTGACCGGGTTCCAGAGGGTGAGGGTCTCGTAGATGTTCTGGAAGGCGATGATCTCGTTGGAGTGGGAGCGGCTCGGATCCCACTCGGTGATCACGTCGGTGTTGTAGACGTGCACGAAAGGCGCCGTCCCTTCCGGCGCCTGGCGCACCTCCGTGGGCGCCGCGCACGCCGCGAGGAGCACCAGCGCCGCGGCCGCAACGAGACGACTGCGCACGCGTCCTCCTCCGCCACCGATCTACCCGGGGAAACCTACTGCATGATCATGAAAACATGTCCAAAACTCCCGAAAAATTGGGCAATCTGGTGATCGAATTGCTATCCTCGGGGCTTGTCCCGTCCGGGGTTGCCAGCAGGGGACCGACCGGAGTGAGGTGCCATGGGTCGTAGCCGAACGATCCGCATGAAGATCATCGGACTCCTACTGGTGCCTCTGACCTCCATGGTGGTGTTGTGGGGCGTCATCACCGCCGTCACCGCCACCGAGAGCTTGGAGCTACGCGAGTACAAGACACTCTGGACGAACCTCCGCCATCCAGCGTACAAACTGATCAACGAGATCCAGCGCGAGCGTCTCGTCTCGGCCAAGCACCTGCGCCACATGGCGGCCCAGACCGCGGTGGAGGCGCAGCGTAGCCGTACCGACGCCGCTGAAGACACCTTCACGCGGCTCTCGGGCAACTCCAAGGACAGATCGGAAGAGATCCGCACGCAGGTGAACGCGGTGTACACGCAACTGAACAGGCTCGACGTGATCAGAAGAGAGATCGACACGAGCCTGAGCGACCGCCTGCACGCAGTTGAGTCCTACGACGCGATCGCCGACGCGCTGTTCGGCCTGCACCGCCGCGTCGCGCTCATCGACGACATCCCGATCTACGAGCAGTCGCGCGTGGTCATCGACATGAGTTACGCGAAGGAGCTGCTCACCCGGGAGCAGGCCATCGCGCTCGGGCCGACCACGGCCGTGGAGCGCAGGACCTTCACGCAGATCGTCGGCAACCGGCGTTTCCTCGTCGACCAGGCGCTCGGAGAGCTCGACCCGCCGCTGCGCGACCCCCAGGTCGCCATGATCACCTCCGCCTCCTATCAGCGGATGCGGATGATGGAGGACCAGATCATCTCCGGCCGCTCGCCGCGTGACTGGCTGAGCGTCACGGAGGAGCTGGCCAAGTCGTTCCAGGCGGTCCAGATGCGGGCCAGCGCCAACCTGAACGGGCGCGCCGACCCGGTGGCCGACCGGGTGCTCGGCCGGGCGCAGCTGCTGGCGGGGACCGCTCTGGTGCTGGTGGTCGTGTCGATCGTGTTCTCGTTGCGGATGGGCAACCGGCTGTCGCGGGAGCTCGGCGCGCTCCGGCTGGCCGCCCTGGAGGTGGCGCAGGAGCGCCTGCCGCACGTGGTCGGCACGCTGCGCAGGGGCGAGCGGATCGAGCTGCCCGAGGTGTCGGTGGCGAGCACCACGGTCGAGATCGACGACGTCGGGCAGGCCTTCTCCACGGTGCAGCAGACCGCCGTCGAGGCCGCCATCGGGCAGGCGCGGCTCAACGAGGGCGTCGGCCACGTCTTCCGCAACCTGGCCAGGCGCAGCCAGACGTTGCTGCACCGCCAGCGCATCCAGCTGGCGGACATGCAGCACCGTGCGACCGACCCGGACGCCCTCGAGGACCTGTTCAAGCTCGACCACCTCACCACGCGCATGCGCCGCCACGCCGAAGGCCTGATCATCCTGTCGGGCGCCACGCCGGGCCGCGGCTGGAGCCGCCCGGTGCCGCTGCTCGACGTCGCCCGCGGGGCGGCCGCCGAGGTGGAGGACTACCCGCGGGTCACCGTCGAGCCGATGTCCGGCCAGCGACTGGCGGGCCCCGTCGTCGGCGACGTGATCCACCTCGTCGCGGAGTTGATCGAGAACGCCACCGTCTACTCCCCCACCCACACCCAGGTCATCGTGCGGGGCGAGGAGGCGGCCAGGGGGTTCGTCTTCGAGGTCGAGGACCGCGGGCTCGGAATGAGCGCGGAGGTGCTGGACGAACTCAACGAGCGGCTGGCCAGCCCGCCGGAGTTCGACCTGGCCGACACCGACAGGCTCGGCCTTTTCGTCGTCTCCCGCCTGGCCGCCAGGCATGACATCCGCGTGACACTACGCGGTTCACCATATGGAGGGACCACCGCGATCGTGTTGATCCCGGCTGAGCACGTGGCCGATCCGGACCTGGATCCCCACGTCAAGGAACCCGCTCGACCCATGCGGGTGGTGCGCAGTGAGTGACAAGCCAGAAGAGCGCTGGCTGGACGAGGACGCCGGTCCGATCGTCCCGGCCTATCTGCTGACGAGGGGCCGTACGGTGCCCGCGAGCGAGGCCATCGACCTCATCGCGGTGATCATCACGTCCGGCGGCCTGACGACGCCGCGCGGCCTCGACCCCGAACATCTGATCATCCTGCAGAAGTGCACCCAGCCGACCCGGCTCGTGGACGTGGCGGCCGAGCTCAACCTGCCCATCGGCGTGATCAGGGTGCTGGTCGGCGACCTGCACGCGCGCCAGCTCGTGCAGGTCGAACACCCGCCTCCGGCCCCCGACGCGAAGGTGCTGCTCGAGGTGATCAGCGGGCTGAAGGCGCTGTGACCGCCCGGCGGTTGAGCCATCCGTACGTGGCCGCGAACAGCGCGGCCACCGCTCCGGCCGCCGCGGCCACGCCGAAGACCCACTGGTAGCCGCGCACGCCGGGACTGGCGGCCAGGATGGCGGCGATCGCGGCGCCCGCGGTGCTTCCGCCCACGATGCGCACGAGCGCGTTCACGCCCGCGGCGACGGCCGTCATGCCCGGTTCGACGTGCTCGACGGCCATGGTGCCGAGCGCCGCGTACCCGATGCCGAAGCCGATGCCCATCAGCGAGGCCGCCATGTACAGGTCGGCGGGGCCGTCGTGCCTGGCCACCAGCCACAACGCCGCCAGCCCTGTCACCGCCGAGCCCGCGGCCACCATGGACGAGGCGTGGAAGTGACGCATCAACCGGCCCGCGAACAGGGAGAGCACCAGCATGAACAGCGTGCTGGGCAGCAGGTAGAGCCCGACTTCCAGGGTGGAGGCCGCCAGGCCGTAGCCGGAGCCGGCGGGCGCCTGGGCGAAACCGGAGATGCCGGTCAGGAGGGTGAAGAACGCGAGGCCGAGCAGCATCGAGGCCACCGTCGCGCCGACCGTGCCCCGGTGGACCAGCATCGCCATCTGCACCAGCGGCTCGGGCACCCGGCGCTCGACCACGACCCACACGGCGGCCAGCACCGCGGCGGCCGCGAACAGCCCGAGCACGCCGGGCGAGGTCCAGCCCCACGAGCCGCCCTCGCTGATGGCCAGCAGCAGCGCGACCAGCCACGCGGCCAGCAGCCCCGCGCCGAGCAGGTCGGGACGGCCTCTGACGGCCGGCGCGCGGTCGCGTACGAGGAAGGCCACGAAGACGGAGGCCACCAGGGAGATGGCGGCCGTGATCCAGAAGACCAGGTGCCAGTCTCCGGAAGCGAGCCCGGCCAGGATCATCCCGCCGCCGGAGCCGAAGCCCATCGTCGCGCTGAGCACGCCGATGCCGGTCGCGAGCTGGCGTCCGGGCAACATGTCGCGTACCACGCCGATCGACAGCGGCACCAGCGCGGCCACGAACCCCTGCAACACCCGCGCCACCAGCAACCAGGTCAGAGAGGTGGCCAGCGCCGCCATCACCGAGCCGGCCACCAGCAGCGCCAGGGCGGCGAGGATCATGCGGCGCCTGCCGTACATGTCGCCGAAGCGCGACAACAGCGGCGTGGAAACCGCGGCGACCAGCAGGCTCACCGTCAGCGTCCAGCTCACGGAGGTGAGCGAGGCGTCCAGCTCACGTTGCAGCACGGGAAGCAACGGCACGACCGCAGTGTTCTGCAAGGCGGCGATCGACGCGGCGAAGGCCAGTGACACCACGGCCGGCCAGGGGTTGCGCGCCGAGGTGTCCCGGCGCGCGGTTGCGACGGCTGTCGCCATGTTCCGCTCCTTTTAGATACTTTGGGTAATTAGTCGAGGAACGATGATACATACCTAAGTTAGGTAAGCAAACCGATGGACGACGATCTCATCAAGACGGTCTCGGCCTACCGCCGGCTCGCGGCCACGCTCCACCGTGCCAAGACGCACGAGCGCCTGACCGAGGCCGCGGGCGTCCGGCTCGACCGGCCCGACGTGCAGATCCTCGTCCACCTGCTGGACGCGGGCGAGCCGTGCAGGATCGGCGCGATCGCCGCAGGACTGCAGGTGGAGAGCCCGCACGTGACCCGGCACGTCGCCGCGCTGGAGGGGCGCAAGCTGGTCGAGCGGGTGCGCGACCCCGACGACGGCCGCGCCTGGCGCATCGCGCTCACCGAGGACGGCGCCGAGGCCGCGAGCAGGTGCCGCCGGGTGACGGCCGCGTGGTTCGAGAGCGCCACGGCCGGCTGGCCCCCGGAAGAGCGAGCGGAGCTGGCCAGGCTGATGGACAAACTCGCCGAAGACTTCACCGCGCACCTCAAGGCGCGCTATCCGGCTAGGTGACCAGCACGTCCTCCGCCCGGTGGCAGGCCACCTGACGGCCCCGCACGTCCCTGAGCGCGGGCGGCCGCTCGCACTCCGGCACGGCCAGCGGGCAGCGGAGCCTGAACGGGCAGCCCGTCCGCGCCGGCACGGCCTCCGTCGCGCCCCTGGCCCGCGGCGGCGGGCCGCCGCGCTCGGGCACGGCGTCGCGCAGGGCGCGGGTGTAGGGGTGGGCCGGGTTCGCCAGGAGGTCGCGCGTGGCTCCCGACTCGACGACCTGCCCCGCGAACAACACGTGCGTGGTGCGGCAGAGCCGCCGCACCACGGCGAGGTTGTGCGTGATCAGCAGGCGCTCGGTGTCCAGCGAGGCGATCAGGTCGAGGATCCTGGCCTGGACGGTGACGTCGAGCGCGCTCGTGGGCTCGTCCAGGATGAGCAGGCGGGGGCCGACCGCCAGGGCCCTGGCGATCACCACTCGCTGGCGCTGGCCTCCCGAGAGCTGGTGCGGCCTGCGGCCGGCCAGTACGGGGTCGAGCCCGACCTGTTCGAGCAGTTCCGGCACCCTGGCACGGGCGGCGCGGGGTCCTCGCGCCGGCAGGGCCTCGGCGACGGAGGCGCCGATGCGCATCCTGGGGTCGAGGGCCTCGGCCTGGAAGACGGGCTGGACGTCTTTCCGGAACGCCCGCATGTCCGCTTTTTTGAGGATTTGGTCGCCGTACCAGATGTTTCCGGCCATGGGGGTGAGGAGGCCCAGGAACGCGCGCGCCAGGGTCGTCTTGCCCGAGCCGCTCTCCCCGATCAGCCCGACGCCACCCGCGGTGACGTCCAGGCTCACGTCGTGCACGACGGCCCGCCCGGCGTACCCGAGGGTCACCCGCTCGGCCCTGAGCATGGTCACGGCAGCGCCTCCAGCAGCTCGCGCGTGTAGGGATGCGACGGCTCGGCCAGCACCCTCGCGGCTGGACCCGACTCCACCACCTCCCCGCCCTTCATGACCAGCACCCGGTCGGCGATCGTCGAGACCAGGGCCAGATCATGGGAGACGAGCAGGAGTGCCAGCCCTCGTTCCACCCTGAGCCGGTGGAGCACCCCGACCACCTCGGCCTGCACGGTCACGTCGAGGGCGCTGGTCGGCTCGTCGGCGAGGATCACCTCGGCGCCCAGGGCGATGGCCAGCGCGATGGCGAAGCGCTGGGCCTGGCCGCCGGAGATCTCGTGCGGGTAACGCCGCAGGATCGTGCGGTCGAGCATGACCGCCGCCACGGACTCCGCCATGATCTCGTCCAGGCTCCCGCCCCGGCCTGCGCCTTTCCCGACGCCGTGGAGCCTGAGCGCGCGGCGCATCAGCACGCCGAGACGGGTGGCGGGGCTGAGCGCCGACTGGGGTGACTGCATCACGAGCGCCGCCCTGGCCCCGCGGATCTCGCGCAGCCGGCGCGGCGAGGCGGCGAGCACGTCGACCCCGCAGACCCTGACGTGTCCCGAGACCTCGGCGCCCTCGGTGAGACCCAGGAGCGAGAGCAGCGTCGTGGACTTGCCCGAGCCGCTCTCCCCCACGATCGCGACGCACTCGCCCGCGCCAACGTCCAGCTCGGGGACGTCGGCCGCCAACCGCCCGGCGTAGCGCACCTGGAGGTCACGCACCTCGATCACGTGACCGTCCTCGCCCTGGGGTCGAGCGCGTTGCGCAACCCTTCCCCCAGCATGTTGAACGCGAACGCCGTCACCAGGATCGCCAGCCCGGGGAACGTGCCGATCCACCAGTTCGTGGTGAACAGCGTCTGCCCCTGCTGCACCATCAGCCCCCACTCCGCCGTCGGCTCCTGCGCGCCGAGCCCCAGGTACGACAGCGCCGCCGCGGTGAGGATCACGCCGCCCGCGTCCAGCGAGATCTGGACCAGGACGGGGGTGAGCGAGTTCGGCAGCACGTGCCGCAAAACGATCAGCGGCGCGGGCACGCCGAGGCACCGGGCGGCGTCCACGTACGGGCTGGCGGCGATCGTGGCGGCCACGGACGCGGCCAGCCGGGTGTACCACGGCCACCAGGTCACCGCGATGGCCAGGATGACCGTGTTCACGCTCGGCGGCAGCACGACCGCCAGCGCCAGCGAGAGGAGCAGGGCGGGGAAGGCCAGGAACACGTCCGTGACCCGCATGATCACGTCCCTGACCCAGCCGCCCGCGTACCCGGCCACCACGCCCAGCGTCACACCGCCGAGCGCCGAGACCGCCAGGACGGACACCGCGATGGCCAGCGAGGTGCGGCCGCCGTACAGGATCCTCGTGAGCACGTCGCGGCCGAGCTGGTCGGTGCCGAACCAGTGCGCGCCGCCCGGCGGCAGCGACCCCTCCAGCGGGCGCGGCTCGTCCGGGTACGGGGCGAGCCACGGCGCCATGATCGCGGCCAGCACGATGAGCACGATGAGCACCGCCCCGAAGGCGGCGAACCGGTCGGGCACCCGTGGCAGGGAGCGCCGCAGCGGCACCTCGGCGCGCGGGCTCCTCATCGGCTCCTCGCCCGGGGGTCGAGGAAGCCCTGGAGCACGTCCACGACCAGGTTGGCCAGAACGTAGACCAGGGCGACCAGGAGGGTGACGCCGGCGATGGCCGGCGTGTCGCGCGAGCGGATCGACTCGGCGGCGTAGCGGCCCAGGCCCGGCCAGTTGAAGATCGCCTCGACGAGGAAGCCGTTGACGAGGGAGTAGGCGAAGACCAGGGCGATCAGCGACAACACGGGGCTCAGCGCCGGCCTGAGGGCGAACTTGGTCAGGATGGACGTCTCGCCGAACCCGAGCGCGCGTTCCAGCCTGGCGTGGTCCTGGCCGGACTCCTCGATGAGGGTCGCCCTGGTCATCTGGGCGATGACGCCCGCTGGGTAGGCGGCCACGACCAGGGCGGGCAGCGCCAGGTGGTGGAGGGTGCTGGTGAGGATGGGCCAGTTGCCGGTGATGAGGGCGTCGACGACGGTGATGTTCGTCCACAGGGTGAGAGGGCTCGTGGTGTCCAGCGAGGAGTCGTACTCGCCGGCCACGGGGAACCAGTCGAGCTTGCCGGCGAAGATCAGCTGCAGGGCCAGGGCCAGCCAGAAGACGGGGACGGAGACGGCCAGCATGCTGCCGAACCGCACCCCCAAGTCCGGAAATTTCGTCTTATAGCGGGCGGCCAGCACCCCGACCGGGATCCCCGCCGCCACCGCGATCAGCAGAGCCGCCCCGACCAGTTCGAGCGAGGCGGGAAAGGCGAGATAGAGATCCTCGCGCACGGGTTGCCGGGTGCGCAGGCTGACCCCCCAGTCGCCGGTGAACAGGTCGCGCACGTAGGCGAAGAGCTGCGCCGGCAGCGGATCGTCCAGCCCGAACCGCTCGCGCGCCGCGGCGAGCTCCTCCGGCGAGGCCTTCGGCCCGGCGAACGCCACCGCCGGATCCCCCGGCACCAGCCGCATGACGGCGAACGTGAGCACGACCACGCCGGCGACGACCAGGAGGGCCTGGCCGAGCCGGCGGGCCAGATAGCGCAGCATGGGCGTCAGCGTGCGCGTTCGAGGTCGTAGAAGAAGACGACGTTGGGATAGGCGGGGTTGTCCACGTACCCCTTGACATCAGCGGTCAGCGCGCGCTGGTAGGTCTGCACGTACGGCACCGCCACCGCCGCCTGCTCCCCGATGATCTTCTTCTGCAGCTCCTCGAACGCGTCCTCCGCCTTGAGCGCGTCGGTCGCCATGAGCTCGGGCAGCTTCTCGACGGCCGCGTCGATCTCGCGGTCCTTCAGGTACGACAGGTTGAACCGCGGCTCGTCCTCGCTCTTGAACACGTTGAGGAACCACGAATAGGCGTCCGGATAGTCCGGATACCAGTACATGACGAAGATGTCCTGCCCCTGCTTCTTCCCCAGGTCCCACTGGGCGCTCCACGTCATGGGCTTGGCCTGCAGCGTGATGTTGAGCTTCTTCAGCGCCGAGCTCAGCAGCGTGACCAGCATCTTCTGGTCCTCGTCGCCCTGCGCGTAGGTGAGGGAGAGCCTGAGCTCGGCGAGGTCGGGGCCGTATCCGGCCTCGGCGAGCAGTTCCTGTGCCCTGGCCGGGTCGTGCTCGGGCTCCATGCCGTTCACGTGGCCGAGCAGCCCTTCCGGCACCAGGCCGCCGGCCTTCAGCCCCGCCCCCTTCAGCGCCGCCGCCAGGCCGTCGTAGTCGATCGCGAGCTGGAGCGCCTTCCGTACCCTGACGTCCTTCGTCGGGCCCGCGGCCGTGTTGAACAGCACCAGCAGGTTCTGGAACGACGGCGACCGCGCCGTCTGCACGTTGTCGGTCATGCCGGCCTGCTCGAACAGCTGCGGGTTCAGCCGCTGGACGAAGTTGACCTCGCCCTTCTGCAGCAGCTGCCACGCGGTGGTGGTCTCGGGGGTGACCCGGAAGGCGACCTTCTTGTACTGCTCGGGCGTCCAGCCGCCCCAGTAGTCCTCGAACGCCTTCAGCGTGAGCTCGGTCTCCTTGCCCTTCTGCCAGGAGTCGATCGTGTACGGGCCCGTGCCGGCGGTCGTCTTGCCGTCGGCGTCCACCGCGCCCACGTCGTAGATGTAGGCGGCGTAGCCCGAGGAGGCGATCAGGTCGAGCGGCGCGGCGCGCCTGAGCGTGAACTTCAGCGTGGTCGCGTCCACGGCCTCGATCGTGTCGACCGAGTCCCAGATGTAGGCGGCGCCGCCCTTCTTCTCGATCGTCCGCTCGATCGCCTTCTTGGCCGCCTCGGCGTCGAGCGTGGCGCCCGAGTGGAACTTCACGCCCTGGCGCAGCTTGAACGTCCACTCCTTGCCGCCGTCGGCCGAGCTCCACTCGGTGGCCAGGCGCGGCTCGGCCTCGCGGGACTGGAAGTTGTAACGGGTCAGGCCCTCGTAGATGTTCGACAGGGCGACGATCTCGTTGGAGTAGGAGGTGGCCGGGTCCCAGTCGGTGACCACGTCCAGGTTCGGCACGTAGACGAACGTGCTGTCGTTGGCCTTCGCGGTCTGCGTGGCGGCCGGGCCGGAGCTCTTCGCCGGCTCCGGCGTGCCTCCGGCGCCGCGCACCTGGCCGCCCGCGCACGCGGCTGCGGTCAGAGCCAGGGCGCCGGTGAGCCCGGCTACGAGCAAGCGCTTGTGCCAGCGCATGGTGGGGGGATCCTTTCGATCTTTCACCGGGCGAGGGGTCCGGCTGCTTTGACGTGTACGCGTACGGCGGGCTCGGAGAGATAGCTCAGCGGCACCTCGAGGAGATCGACGATCTCGACGCCGGAGGGATCCGCCCCCGCCGCCACGGCTCGCGCCACCGCCTCTTCCTTGGCCCTTTCGATCGCTTCTGGCCGACTATCTCCCGCAGGCAAGATCGTATCGACTCTGCCACTCGCGAGGGCGATGGCCGCTCCCACGGCGTTGGCCACCTCGGCGTGCTCGGGGCGGATCACCCGGCTCACGCCCGGGATGCGGGCGGGCAGGATGAACGCTCCCCCACCGACCGCGACCAGGGGCCGGTCGGTCCTGCCGAGCGCCATGCGATCCACGGCGTCGATGACCATCTCGTCCGCGACGGCGATCGCCCTCGCCAGGATGTCGGCGATCGTTTCCGTCCCGTCCCGCGCGACCGGCCCTCCGCCCGGCCCGTCGCCCGCCGCCGCTGCCCGCGCGTCCGCGCCGTTCCGTCGTGCGGCCGCGCGGGCCAGGACGGCCGCGGGGAGACGCCCGCGCCATGCGGCGGCCCCCGGCGGGGTGCGGCCCGCCGCCACCGCCGCGTCGGTCATCGTCGCCGTGGCCCCGCCGAAGACCAGCGCCTCACCGGCGATCCGGTAGCCGACGGAGTCGGGGCCGACCCCGCGTCCGCGCACCACGCTCCCGCCGCCGAGGGCGACGGAGAGGATGTCCGGCATGCGGAAGTTGGTGAGCACCCCGCCGATCTCGACCGCCGCCGCCGACTCGCGGGGGAAGCCGCCGGCCAGCACCCCGAGATCGGTGGACGTGCCGCCGACGTCCACCACGACCGCGTCCGCCACGCCGGACAGCAACGCGGCGCCGCGCAAGGAGTTGGCCGGGCCCGACCCGATCGTCGCGACCGGCAGCCGCGCGGCGTGCTCCACCGTCATGAGCGTGCCGTCGTTCTGCGCCAGGTACGGGCGCGCGTCCAGCCCGCGCTCGGCCAGGACGGCGCTCAGCGCGCCGGTCACGTGGGCGGCGACGCCGTAGAGGGCGGCGTTCAGCACGGTGGCGTTCTCGCGTTCGAGCAGCCCCAGCGTGCCGATCTCGTGGCTCAGCGAGACCGGCAGGCCGTACTCGGAGGTGACCAGCTCGGCGACGAGCCGCTCGTGCCCGTCGCTCGCCGGGCTGAAGACGCTGGTGACGGCCACCGCGTCGGCCTCCACGCCGTCCAGGAAGCGGCGGACCGCGCCGAGGTCGGGCGCGCTGATCTCGCGGCCGTCGACGTAGTGCCCGCCGGGGACGACGGCCTCCCCCGCCGACACGGCCTCGCGCAGGTCGTCCGGCCAGCCGGAGAGCGGGGGCACGGCGGTGGTGGCGGGCGCGCCGAGCCTGAGCACGGCGACCCGGCCGAGGTTCCCGCGCTCCAGGATCGCGTTGGTCGCGTGGGTGGTGCCCAGCATGACCCGGCCCACCCGGCTCCGCACGCCGCCGTCCGGCGTCCGCGCTCCCGCGGCCCCTTCCAGCTCCGCGAGCACCGCGTCCATGGCCGCCCGCAACCCTCCGGTAACGTCCCTGCTCGTCGGCCGCTTGGCCTTGGCCACCACCCGGCCGTCGGCGCCGAGCACGACCGCGTCGGTGTTCGTGCCGCCGACGTCGATCCCCATCCGCAGGTCAGCCATGCGCCGTCAGCTCCTCGACGGGTACGTAGTCGAGGTCGTAGCCGAACGCCACGGGCCCGGCCGTCTCCAGCCCTCTGGGCGTGCGCCAGAGCGGGTCGCAGGGCCAGGCGAGCACGCTGACGCGCTGGCCGTACCGCAGGCTCTCCGTCTGGACGGCGGCGGCGGTCTCGGTGTCCACGATCGTGATGAGGTCGGGGACCATGGCCCGCACGGCGCCGTCCTCGACGGCGACGAGGTTCTCGTTCTGCAGTTCCACGGTGAGGCGGCGGCCGCGGTCGTCGCCGGTGCCCTCGATCGTGGCCGTCCCCCGGACGAAACCGCCGGTGGTGCGCCGCTCCACGTCGGTCAGCTTGCCGGTGATCAGGCGTACCGCGCCGAGCCGGTCCTGGAGCGCTCCGAGCGGGTCGTCCGCGCCCTCCGTGGCCCTGCCGATCGCCAGCGCGCGGGTGACCGTGCCCTCGATGACCGCGCCGCGGGCCCGGCCGGCGGTCAGGACGTAGTCGGCCATCAGCGCGTGCGAACCGGCGGCCACGCACACGGCCCGTGCCAGACGCTCGGACCAGAGCCCGTCGATCGGGCGGATGGTCACGACGTTCCCCACGATGTCAGACATGATCACCAGGTCGGCCGGGATCCCGGCCACGTACATCGACACCATCTGGACCTCGGGGAACGCCCGGCCCATGCCGTCGGCGTCGAGCAGCGGCACCCCGAGGCGCGCGGCCCAGGCGACGGGTGCGACCCCGTTCGAGCCGCCGATCTCGGAGGACATGATCGCGCTCGGCGGCCGGCCGAAGAGCCGCTCCACCTCCTCGGCGACGCGCTCGGGCTCGTCCTCGCCATGGATCATCTCGTGGCCGACCGTCGGCGCACCGATCCCGGACAGCGGCACGACCAGCGCGTCGCCGGGCAGGTCGGCCAGCTCGACCAGCGGCACCTCGCCGTACGCCCGGATGGCCCTGACCGCGGCCAGCGACCCCGTACGCACGTCTCCCCCGCCGCCGGTGCCCAGGATCGCGCACCCCCGGGCGAGCGCCGGGATGTCACTCTCGTCAATGCTCATATGGCTGCACAACCAAGCACATACCGCACCAATGCGCCAGTCTGACATGTGCGGCATAAACGCGTTGCGCCGTCACGCGTACGACCGCCATGCTCGATACCGGCACCTGATCCAGCGAAAGGACCTCCCATGACCACCCGGCGAATGCGCATGCGGCGCCGCACGGGCGTGTCCTGGGCGCGTCGGGGCTGATCTCCGGCCCCGGCCCCGCCCGGGCGTCTTCCCAGGCGGGTGGGGGCGCTGGTGTGCCCGGCGATTTCATGCGTCGCTCCAGGCGGGTTCGATTCCCGCACCCGCCACGGGCCCTCGTGGCGCAGCGGAGAGCGCGCCTGTTTCCGGAACAGGAGGCCGCTGGTTCGATTCCAGCCGGGGGCGCTGGTACATCTGAGGTGAGCAGCCGGGAGGACACATGCGGATTTCGGTGGCCGCCGACAGCAAGGACGGCGTGGCCGAGCGGGTCGTGGCGGACTTGCGCAGGCGCGGGCACGAGGTGGTCGCCCACGGCGCGCTCGGCGACGGCGAACGCGCCGACTGGGCGTGGGCCTGCGAACTCGCCGCGAGAGACGTCAGCGAAGGGCGTGCCGACCAGGCGGTCGTCTGCTGCTGGACGGGCACGGGCGCGTCCATCGCGGCGAACAAGGTGCCCGGCGTCCGCGCCGCGCTCTGCGTCGACGCCTACACCGCCGACGGCGCCCGCACCTGGAACGACGCCAACGTGCTCGCGCTCAGCCTCCGGCTGACGTCCGACGTGGTGCTCGGTGAGATCCTCGACGCCTGGTTCGAGGGGCGGCCCAGCACCGACGCCGCCGACATGGCAAACGTCTCCCATCTCGACGAGATCTGACTACGCTCGGGCCGCATGTCCATTCTGCGGTGCACGCATTGCGGGGAAGAGTCGCTGGAGCCCGGGTTCATCATGGATTCCGGCCAGAGCTCCCAGGGATACGTCAGATGGGTGGAGGGCCCGCTCGAACGCGGTCTGTTCGGCGGAGCCAAGCTCTTCGGCCGGCCCAAGTGGCAGGTCGAGGCCTACCGCTGCCGTACGTGCCACCATCTCGAACTCTTCGCCCGCAACCCCAGCTGACCCGATCACCCAGCCCGTCCACCCCGGGCATCCGTCACCCTGGATGACGTCCGCGCCGCCCGCCGGGTCCGGAACCGTCACAGCGGCGACACGGAAATCGTCGGTCCGGCCGTTTAGGGTGCTGGGCATGACCGACGTGCTGATCCGTGGCGGGCACCCCTGGGGGCTCGGCGCACCCGCCGACGTCCTCGTCCGCGGCGGCCGCGTCGCCCGGGTCGGCCAGGGCATCGACGCGCCCGCCGCCCGGGTCGTCGACGTCACGGGTCAGCTGGTGCTGCCCGGCCTCGTCGAGGCCCACTGCCACCTCGACAAGACGCTTCATGGCGGGCCATGGGTGCCCCACTCGGCCGGCGACACGCTCGCCGGCCGCATCGGCAACGACCTCGCCCGCCGGGCCGAGCTGGGCGTGCCGAGCGTCGAGCGGATCGGCGCGCTGCTGGAGCGCATGAGCGCGGCCGGCACCACCCATGTGCGCACCCACACCGACATCGATCCCGAGGTCGGCCTGCGCGGCGTGGAGGCCGTGCGCGAGGCCGCCGCGCGCTCCCCTCTCGACGTGCGCCAGGTCGCCTTCCCGCAACACGGCGTGCTGACCAACCCCGGCACCGCCGAGCTGCTCGAAGAGGCGCTGAAGGGCGGCGTCGAGGCGGTCGGCGGGCTCGACCCCGCGGGCATCGACCGCGACCCGGTGCGCCACCTCGATCTGATCTTCGGCCTGGCCGGGCGCTACGGCACGCATCTCGACATCCACCTCCATGACGGCGGCTCGCTGGGCGGCTGGGAGCTCGAGCTCATCACCGAGCGCACCAGGGTGCTCGGGCTGGGCGGCCGGGTCACGGTCAGCCACGCCTACGCGCTCGGCCAGCTCGACGAGCCCTACGTCGACCGCCTGGCGCAGGGCTTCGCCGACGCGGGCGTGGCGCTGGTGACCGGGGCCGTCTACAACTACCCCGTGCCGCCCATCAAGAAGTTGCGGGCCGCGGGCGTCACGATCGCGTGCGGCCACGACGGCATCCGCGACCTGTGGGGCCCCTACGGCAGCGGCGACATGCTGGAGCGGGCGATGCACGTCGCCTACCGCAGCACCTTCCGCGCGGACGAGGACATCGAGCTGGCGCTGGAGGCCGCCACCTACGGCGGCGCCCGCGCGCTGGGGCTCGCGGGCTACGGCCTGGCCGAGGGTGACCGGGCCGACCTGGTGGTCGTGCCCTCGGGAGGCCCGGCGGAGGCCGTGGTCGTTCACCCTGGGCGCACTCTGGTCATGAAAGACGGCGTAGTCCTGCACAATTGACCGGCGGGACCATCGAAAGGCAGGCAAGTGCTCTCTATTCACCAGCGGATCGCGGCAGAGCTCGGCGTACGCGACGGGCAGGTGCAGGCAGCCGTCGATCTGCTCGACGGCGGCGCGACCGTGCCGTTCATCGCGCGATACCGCAAAGAGGCCACCGGCGCCCTCGACGACGCGCAGTTGCGCACGCTCGAGGAGCGGCTGCGCTACCTGCGCGAGCTGGAGGAGCGCCGGGCGGCCATCCTGGAGTCGATCGAGTCGCAGGGCAAGCTCGACGACGAGCTGCGCGAGCAGATCATGGCGGCGGAGACCAAGGCCAGGCTCGAAGACATCTACCTGCCTTACAAGCCCAAGCGGCGCACCAAGGCGCAGATCGCCCGGGAGCTGGGGCTCGAACCGCTGGCCGACCAGCTGCTCGCCGATCCCGCGTGTGACCCGGCGGCCACCGCGGAGGGCTTCGTCACCGAGGGGGTGGCCGACGCGGCCGCGGCTCTCGAAGGCGCGAGGGCGATCCTGGTCGAGCGCTTCGCCGAAGACGCCGACCTCATCGGCGCCCTGCGCGAGCAGCTGTGGAACCGTGGCCGGCTGGTCTCCAAGGTGCGCGAGGGCAAGGAGGAGGCGGGGGCCAAGTTCTCCGACTACTTCGACTTCGGCGAGCCGTTCACGAAGCTGCCCTCCCACCGCATCCTGGCCATGTTCAGGGGCGAGAAGGAAGAGATCCTCTCCGTCACGCTCGAGCCCGACGACAGCCCCGACTACGAGATGCGCGTCGCCTCCCGGTTCGGCGTCTCCGACCAGGGCCGACCGGCCGACAAGTGGCTGACCGAGACCGTGCGCTGGGCCTGGCGCACGCGCATCCTGGTGCACCTGGGCATCGACCTGCGCATGCGGCTGTGGCAGGCCGCCGAGGACGAAGCGGTGCGGGTCTTCGCGGCCAACCTGCGCGACCTGCTGCTCGCCGCGCCGGCCGGCGCGCGGCCGACGATGGGGCTCGACCCCGGCCTGCGTACGGGCGTGAAGGTCGCCGTGGTCGACGCCACGGGCAAGGTCGTCGAAACGGCCACGATCTACCCTCACGAGCCCAAGCGGCAGTGGGCCGAGTCGCTCGCCGTGCTGGGCGCGCTGGCGCAGCGGCACGGCGTCGAGCTGATCGCCATCGGCAACGGCACCGCGTCGCGCGAGACCGACAAGCTGGCCGGCGAGCTGGTCCAGCACATGCCGTCGGTGACGAAGATCGTCGTCTCCGAGGCCGGGGCCTCCGTCTACTCCGCCTCGCCCTACGCCTCGCAGGAGTTGCCCGAGCTCGACGTGTCGCTGCGCGGGGCGGTCTCCATCGCCCGCAGGCTGCAAGATCCGCTGGCCGAGCTGGTCAAGATCGACCCCAAGTCGATCGGCGTCGGCCAATACCAGCACGACCTCGCCGAATCCAAGCTCTCCCGCTCGCTCGACGCGGTGGTCGAAGACTGCGTCAACGCCGTGGGGGTCGACGTCAACACCGCGTCGGCGCCGCTGCTCACGCGCGTGTCCGGCATCGGCTCGACGCTGGCCGAGAGCATCGTCCGCCACCGCGACGCCAACGGCCCCTTCCGCGCGCGCTCGGCGCTGAAGAGCGTGCCCAGGCTCGGGCCCAAGGCGTTCGAGCAGTGCGCCGGCTTCCTGCGCATCCGCGGCGGCGACGACCCGCTCGACGTGTCCAGCGTGCACCCTGAGGCCTACCCCGTGGTGCGGCGCATCCTCGGCGCCGTCAAGAGCGACCTCAAGACGCTGATCGGCAACACCGCGGCGCTGCGCTCGCTCAGGCCCGACGACTTCACCGACGACACGTTCGGCCTGCCCACGGTCACCGACATCCTGCGCGAGCTGGAAAAGCCGGGCCGTGACCCGAGGCCCGCGTTCAAGACGGCCACCTTCAAGGAGGGCGTCGAGAAGCTCTCCGACCTGACGCAGGGCATGATCCTGGAGGGCGTCGTCACCAACGTGGCCGCGTTCGGCGCCTTCGTGGATGTCGGCGTGCACCAGGACGGCCTCGTCCACGTGTCCGCCATGTCCCGCACCTACGTCAAAGATCCCCGCGACGTGGTCAAGCCCGGAGACATCGTGCGCGTCAAGGTCCTCGACGTCGACATCCCCCGCAAGCGCATCTCCCTGACGCTTCGCCTGGAAGACGAGATCACCACCCAGTCCCCGGCCGACGGCTCCCGCCGCGGCCCCGGCCGCCAGGGCCCCCGCGGCGCCGACGACGGTCGCGACGGCAGCCAAGGCAACGGCGGCCGTGGCGACGGCCAGCGCGGACGCGGCCAGGGCGGCCGCGGTGACGGTCAGGGCGCTCGTGGCGACGGCCAAGGCGGCCAGGGCGCTCGTGGTGACGGCCGAGGCCAGGGCGGTCGCGACGAGCGTCGCGGCGACGGCGGCAGGGGCAACGGGCAGCGCGGCAACGGCGACGGCCAGCGCGGGCGCGGCGGCCAGCGCCGTCCCGCACCGACGGGCGCCATGGCCGAGGCCCTGCGCAAGGCGGGCTTGGGCGGCGACAACCGCTGACCATCCCGGCCCGACGCCGGCCCTCGCGAAACGCCGCCCGGCGGCTTCCGGCGAGGGCCGCATCCCCGCCCCGGCACCGGGCAGGTCTTCCCCGGCGAGGCGCACGCCCCCGGCCAGCCCTGACCTTGGACACGCCTCCCCGCGGCGCCGATGCCTTCAGCGCCCGCGAGTTGGTGAGGGTCGTCGTAGGGGTCGCCGATGTTGTGCCGCCACAGCACGGCTCCCCGGGACGCACGTGCCGTTGCCCGGGTTGGCATCCCAGGCGTAGAGAGCGGCGTGGTGGGCGCCGTCGGAGGAGCGCAGCCGGCCATCGACAACGCGGCGGCAATCGCGACGCATATGCGTGGGCTTTGGGTGCGCAGGGCCCAGCGGAGGACCCAGCGGAGCGCGCGTTCAGCCGGGCTTGCCTTGCTCCTCGCCGAATCGGGAGGCCCGTACGGTTCAGGAGTTCACCCCGAGGCCTGACGGTGGTTACGGAGCTTCGCGCGCACCTCGTCGGCGCCGGGGTGGGAGAGCTCGTCCAGGATGGCCAGCGCGTTCTGCCAGGCCTGTCGCGCCGCCTGATCGTCGTGCAGGGTGGCGTGCACGTCGCCGAGGTGGAGGAGCGTCTCCGCCTCCGTCACGCTGTCCCGCCCGGTTCGGAGGAGATCGAGGGCCTGGCGGTGGCACGTGATGGCTTCTTCGTGGTGGCCGAGGTGGTGGTGGGCGTACCCGAGAGCGTCCCATGCCGCGCCCTGCCCACGCGCGTCGCCGATCTGCTGGAACAGGGCGAGCGCTTGTCGGCAGCAGCTGACGGCCCGGTCGCCGTCGCCGAGGTCGGCGTACAGCCGTCCGAGCCCGCTGAGCATCTCGGCCTGCCCGTGCGGCACGTCCGCGACGCGGTACAGCTCAAGGGCGAGCCGCATGTGGTGGGCGGCCTCATCGAGGTCACCGCGCTGCCCGTGGACCCAGGCGAGCGTATGATGCGCCTCCGCCTGCGCCGCCTCGTCGTCGATCTCCGCCGCGAGCTCCAACGCCCGCTTCGCATGGGTGTGGGCGTCGTCGTACCGCGCGAGGCTGCTGGACGCACAACCCAGGGCCAGGTGTGAGAGCACCTGCTGGAAGGTGTCGCCCCGCCGCTTGGCGGCGGCGAGAGCGATCGTCTGGATGCCGGCGAAGTCGCCCCACTGGGCCTGCCAGTCGAGGAAGTTCTCGAGAGTCCAGGCGATCTGCCAGGCCGCCGCATCGAACCCGGCGGCCACCGACAGGTCGATGGCCGCGAGAAGAACGGCACGCTCGTCGGAGAACCAGGCCTCGGCCTGCCGGCTGCCGGTCAGATCGCCGATCGTGACCCCGTGAACGGGATCGTCGAGGGTGATCTCGCGACGCGCCGGGTTGATCAGCAGCGCTGCCCGGCGGCCCGTGTGCACGTAGTGGTCGAGCAGGCGGCGAAGAGCCCCGTGCGCTTCGGCGCTGCTCTCCTGCCCGCGTACGAGCTCGTTGGCGTACGCGCGAAGCAGGTCGTGGAAGGTGAAGCGGCCGGGACGGTGCTCGATGAGCAGCTGCGCGGCGGTGAGGGTGGCCAGCAGGGGCCGCACCTGGGAGACGCGGATGCCGGCGAGACTGGCGACGGCGGTGAGCGAGACGTCCGGGCCGGGGTGGAGTCCGAGAAGCCGGAAGAGCTGGGCCGCGCCCGCGGAGAGCCCGTCGTAGGAGACGGCGAACACCGCTCTGAGGTCAGTGGCGGGATCCGGGCCCGAGAAGGCGTCGAGGGTGCTCTCGGCGTCGCGCAGCCGCTCGGCCCACGCATGGAGCGGGAAGCCGGGTTGGGCGGCGGCGCGGGCGGCCATCACCGCCAGGGCAAGCGGGAGCCGCGCGCAGCGAGAGATGATGGCGTCGACGGCCTCACGCTCGGCGACGACACGATCGTCGCCGAGCCGGCGAGCAAGCAACTCGCGCGCCTCGACCTCGGTGAGCAGGCTCAGCGGGATCGGCCGGGCGGCCTGGGCCGCAACCAGGCCGGAGAGCTGGTTGCGGCTGGTGATCAGGGCGAAGCAGCCCGGTGAGGCCGGCAGCAGCGGCCGTACCTGTTCCTCGTCACGAGCGTCGTCAAGGAGAACGAGCATGCGCTTTCCCGCCAGGAGGCTGCGGTAGAGCCCCGCCTGGGCGTCCACATCGGCGGGGATCCGCTGCGGTGGCACCCCCAGCGCGTCGAAACACCGGCGCAACGCCTCGGCCGGCGACAGCCCGTGACCGAGCGGGTCGTGGCCACGCAGGTTCACGTACAGCTGGCCGTCGGGGAATCGCTCGGCGACCCGGTGCGCCCAGTGCACCGCGAGCGCGGTCTTGCCGACGCCGGCGGTGCCGGAGACCGCCGAGATCACCACGGCGGGCGCGTCGCCGCTCTCGCCGTCGGGCAGCAGCTCGTCGAGCAGCTTGACCTGGTCCCCCCGTCCGACGAAGTCGCGGGTGGCCGCGGGAAGGTGGCGCGGCACGACCGGTACGTCCCGTGGCCCGTGCCCGGCGAGCGCGGCCGAAGCCGGCGGCGGGCCCGGCACCGGCCCGGCCTCCGGATCGGGTGCGCCGGCAAGCATCTGCCGATGCAGTCGTTGCGCGCTCGCGCATGGCTGGATGCCCAGCTCCTCGTCGAGAAGGTGGTACAGCCGCTGGTATTCGGCCAGCGCATCGGCCTGGCGGCCCGATCGGTACAGCGCGAGCATGAGCCGTTCGCGGAACGACTCGCGCAGTGGATGTTCGGCCACCAGCGCCGTCAGCGCACCGATCTGATCGGCATGACGGCCGAGCGCGAACTGGGCGTCGATCCTGTCCTGCACGGCCCCGAGGCGTCGTTCCTCCAGCCGTGGGCGTTCCAGGAGGATCAGCGGGCCGGTCGTGTCGCCCAGTGCGGGACCCCGCCACAGCTCGAGCGCGGCGCCGAGATCGCGGGCAGCGTCGGCCGGCCGGCCGTCGGCGAGCGCGGCACGTCCGCGCTCCGCGAAGCGCTCGAAGACAGCGAGATCGCTCGCCGTCTCGTCCAGGCGCAGGACGTAGCCCGAGGAGCGGTACACGAGTGGAGACTCGCGGCCGGTGTCCCTGCCCAGCGCTCGGCGTAGCTTGGACGCCATCTGCTGGATCTGGTTGGCGACCGTTGCCGGCACGTCCTCGTCCCACAGTGCCGAGATCACCCGATCGACGGAGACCACACCGTTCGCGTTGAGCACCAGAAGCGCGAGGAGCGCGCGCTGTTTCGAACCGCCGAGCGGCACCGGCGCCCCGTCTCGACGGACCTCGACAGGCCCGAGAATGCGGATCTCCATGCTGCCCCACTCTTCGCCTGTGATCAGGATAGGGGGCAGGAGCGAGGGACGAGGGGCGCGCGTCAGCGAGGTACGGTCGGATGGTGAGCACAGAGGCGTTTTCCACGGCTGTCGTCCAGGCGCGTGACCTGCTCAGGTGGCGTTCGCCCTTGCGGACCGAGCTCTGGGCGGCCAAGGTCACGGCCGGGTTGGATCCGGCGCAGATCCGGCCGTTCCTGAGCGAGCTGGCGGTGGACGGCGGTCCGGAGGCGCGGCTCACGCTGGTCGCCATCGCGGCGGTCAACGCGGGCCGTCCGCTGTCTCCTCCCGACGCCCCGGGTTTGCCGGACATGCCCGCCCCGGCGGGTGACGCGACGACGGGGGCGGGTGCCGAAGTGTACGCCGACGCCGCTCGCGGGCTGGCCGGGACGCTCGCCGGGTGGGTGCGCCGGATGGGACGGGTGACGTGCGAGGGCGCCTGGTACGGCAAGGCCGACCCGTACGGCGAGCAGGTCCTGGCCGTGCTCTCCTTCCGCTACGACAACGGCAAGGAGCCGCACCTCCTGGTCGTCGGCATCGACCAGCCGCAAGGCGGGCTGGCGGTCGACGCGCTGGTCGAGGAGGTCAAGTTCCTTGACGATCTGGGGCTGGAGGCGGCCGAGCCCGGGACGGTGGCCGGGCGGATCCTGGACGCGTTCGAGCTGGGTGACCGGATCATGGGAGCGGAGGTCGCGGACACGCTGGCGAGCGTGCGGCCGCTGGCGATCACCCGGGCCCAGGGCGTCCCGGGGCTGGTGCGTGGCGCGTCCGACGACATCTTGGCCCGGTTCCGGGACCTGCCGGAGATGCAGGGGGCGGGGGAGGCGTTCGAGAAGCTGGCCGAGTTCGTCGGGGACCGGCCGCGGTGGTGGAGCCCGCAACGGGTCTCGGCGTTCCTGACGTCGTGGTTGCCCCGGGAGGCGATCCTTTCGGAGGCGGCCATCGCGGCGATGCCGGAGGTGGTCAGGGCGTGGAGTCGTTTCAGCGGCGACCATCCCGCGGTGCTGCGCCGGATCGACGAGGACGCGCCGCGCCTGCCCGCGCTCATGGCCGACGACTCCCTGGCCGGTCTGGGCAAACGCATCGCCCAGAACCGCCTCTGACCCCTGATCGGATCCGGGCCGGCACATCCCCAGAACCGTCCCTCACCCCTGGATTTCGACGAGGCTGGACCGCCCCTCGGAAGCACAGGACTGGGCGGGCAGGTCAGCTGGGCGGATCAGTGCGGTCCCAGTTCCCCGACATTGCAGTTGTTGCTGGAGACATTGCGGTATTCCTGGCCGTCGCGGTTGCCGTAGACGGCGCCGTTGAAAACGGAGGGGACCCGTTCCACTCCCGGTCCGCCCCATCCGGTCTTTCCGTCACCGTTCTTGTCGTACCAGGTCTCGAAGTGCAGGTGAGGGGTATTGCCGTTCGTCCCCGTGCCGCCCACCTGTCCCAGCACGGAACCGCGGGTGAGCCGGTCGCCGACCTTGACGCTGCGGACCCGCAGATGGATGTAGACGGTGTACCACCCGCCACCGTGATCGATCTTGACGCTGTGCCCGGCGCCGTTGCTCCACTTCGACATGACCACGGTCCCGGCAGCCGGCGCGATGAGCTTGGATCCGTTGGTCGCTCTCTGCGGTTCCCGCACCATGTCCAGTGCCGGCGCGTGGCCCCAGGTATTCAGACGCCACTTCTGCTCGCACGGGAACGGGAGCTGCATGGCTGGACGCGGCCCTCTTGCGTGCGAAGCATCGGCGTGGGCCAACTGAGCGGGCCCGACCAGCCCGACGCCGGTGAGTACGGCCAGCGTGAGTGCGGCCAGCGGTCTGCGGATTTCCCCCGTCATGTGTATCCCTCCTGCGCTTGATCACATCCGGTGGAACCAGTGTGAGACGAGGGGGTTATCGCGCCGCTTATGCGCAGGCTTTGGATTCGCTGCGTTCGATCCGGGGCTGGACACTTGAATGACGGTTGAGTACTCTCTTCCAAGTAAAGGATGTGACTTGGAGGAAACATGCCTGAACATGACGAATTGTCAGCGGAAGCCGCCCTTCGCGAAGTGGACCGCGCGCAGAGCGCCGTACGAAGGACGGGCCGACGGGGCGCGATCTTCTTCCTGTCGTTGTGGCTGATCACCACCGCCTACTGGCTGGCCGCGCTGCTCGGCCCCGAGGCGGTCCAGGACTACAGCGGCCTAGGGCTCCTCCTCGTCGTCGGCGTGGTGCTCGGCGCTCGCCTCGTCTTCCGCGAGCGGGTCTACAGTCGGCTGATGTCCCGGATCGTCTACCCCGTCACCGGGGCATTCGTGGGGACGGTCGTGCTCGCGTCCCTCTACAACATGTTCCTGCGCCCGATGGAGCCGGGGCCGGAGTGGGTGGTGCCCGACGTCGTGGTCGCGCTGATCGCGGGCGCTCCCCTGCTGTACGGCGCGGTGCGCGTGTTCCGCTCCGGGGAGTGATCGGTGAGCCATCCTCGGCACGCGCTCGACGAGATCATCCACGCACCGGTACGGCTGTCCATCACGGCCATGCTCGCGGCGGCGGAGACGGTCGAGTTCAGCTACCTGAGGGACACGATCGAGGTCAGCGACTCGCTGCTGTCCAAGCACATCCAGACGCTGGAGAAGGCGGGTTATGTGCGGGTGACGAAAGGCTTCGTCGGCAAGCGTCCTCGAACCTGGCTGTCGCTGACCGACGCCGGGCGTGACGCCTTCCAGAGCTACATGGCCACACTCCGGCAGATCACGGAGGGCACCTCTCGCGCACGAGCACAAGAAACCGACTGATCATCTCGAAAGGCGGCTTGATAGATGAAAGCTCTCTTCGCCATGCTCCTGCCCTCGCTGCTGGTCTCCCCGACGAGCGCTGCCCCGGCCGACCTGAAGGACGCTGAGGCCGTACTCTCCTACATCCGCGCTCACCCCGACGACGTCGCGCTGGTGACGCAGGGCATCAGCCACAATGCCGATCGCCTCACCCCCGTGGCGTCGACCATCAAGATCATCCACCTCGCTGCCTACACCGCCGCCGTCCACAAGGGAAAGATCGAGCCGGACGAACGTGTCCCCGTGACCCGGTGGAACTCCTACCACCTGCCCGGCACCGATGGCGGTGCGCACGAAGCGGCGCTCCAACGGCTCAAGCCCGGTACGAGCGTCACGCTCGACCAGATCGTCTCCGCCATGATCGAGGAGAGTGACAACGCCGCCGCCGACCTGTTGCGCGACCGCCTCGGCCCCGGCGCGCTGCGCAAGATCGCGCGAACGCGCGTCGGCACCATCAACGGCGAGATGCTCCGCGCCTTCGGCGGCTGCACGTTCACCGCCGACGTCTGCCTGAAGAACTACGTCAAGGCGGGAAAGCCGGTGCGGCTCACGCTTCCCGGCTTCGCCCAGCAGGCCTCCTTGGGCGAAACCGTGACCCGCGTCGAACCCGGCGTTCTGCGCAGAGTGCTGGCCGGGCTCAGGACGGACAAGACGGCGAGCAGGCACTTGGAATGGCCGATGCGCCAGCCCGGCGCCGATCCCCGCACGCTCCTCATCGGCACCAAGGGCGGCTCGATGCCCGGCGTGATCAGCGAGGCCATGTACATCGTCCGCCCGGATCAGAAGCCGCGCGAGACCGTCCTCGCACTGCGGCGGCTACCGGAGACGACCTGGTTCTCCGGGATGCGCAGCTACGCTCACCAGCAGTTCCTGATTCGAATGGCGACGGATTCCGGCTTCTTCGTGAAAGTCCGCACAGCATTGACGTGAACTCCATCGCTCTTCGGCGCGCCCCGTTGCGCACCGGAGCTCAGAAGGCGTACCGGATGCGGCAGTAAGGCAGCTTGGCGGTGATCAGGTCGGTGAGGGCGGCCACGTAGCGTCCCTTGAGGCCGGTACGGTAGCGGACGTTCCAGCCGCCCGTCTGCGACCGTTTGGCCTGCTGCACGTCCGGCCGCCACAACACCTCCTCCGCCTGGGGATGCCAGCCCAGGTTGACCTCGTGGAGGCGTTCGTTGTGGGTGAGGAACACGATCTCGGCGGCGAGCTGCCGGCGCGCCTCGGGGTTGAGGGCGTCGTCGAGTTGCTCCAGCAGTTCGGCCCAGCTCTCCAGCCAGCCGTCGCGGACCACGACCGGGCTGAGGTTGACGTGCACTTCGTACCCGGCGGCGACGAAGTCGTTGATCGCCGCGATCCTGTCGGTGAGGGGTGAGGTGCGGATGTCGAGGAGCTTCGAGTCGGCGGCGGGCATGAGGCTGAAGCGGATCCTGGTACTCGACCGAGGGTCCCAGTCGAGCAGGTCGCGGTTGACGTACTTGGTGGCGAAGCTGGCCTTGGCGCCGGGGAGGTCGCGGAACGTCTCCACCAGGTCGCGGACGTTCCGGGAGATCGTGGCGTCGACGGAGCAGTCGGAGTTCTCGCCGATGTCGTAGACCCAGTCGTGGGGATCGACCTGGTTGGGCTCGGACTTGACGCCCTGCCGGGCGGCGTGACGCCGGAGGTAGGCGATGATCTTGTCGATGTTGGCGAAGACGGTGATCGGGTTGCTGTATCCCTTGCGGCGCGGCACGTAGCAGTAGGCGCAGGCCATCGCGCAGCCGTTGGCCGTGGAAGGGGCGATGAAGTCGGCGGAGCGGCCGTTGGGGCGGGCCGTCAGCGACTTCTTCACCCCGAGCACCAGCGCCTCGGTCTTGATGCGCACCCATCGGGCGACGTTGCGCTCGTCGCCGTAGAGCTCGGGGATGCGGTGGTGGCCGGCGATCTCGATGAGCTCGGCGCCGGGAAAACGGGCGAGGATCTCCTGGCCCCTGGGCAGCTCGGCGGCCGCGGGCTCGAGGTAGATGCGCCGGATGTCCAGCAGGTGGTCACGTGTGGTGATGCTCATGTCACTCCTGCTGCCAGGCTACCCGGACTGGCCCACCGGGCAGGCATACGCGGTTCTGGAGGCGAGCTGCCAGGTCCGTACGGCGGCCCCGCGCCGGCGGCACCGTTCACGCTTGCAGACCCGGCGCTCGTCCGGGGCGTCCGGGTCGCTGACGACCTGCCCGGCGTCCCTGCCGAGCGGCATGTACGCGGTCGCCGCCTGCCACATCCCGCGCAGCGGGTCGGGGTCGAGCGAGGCACGCGGGCCGAGCGGCTCGCACTGGATGAGGGCGATGAGGTCGTACGCCACCTCGTCCGTGGCCAGCCTGAGCCGCGTGCCGCGTTGCGGGACGCGGCCGACGGGTCGGCGTGGCGCAGGAAGAGGCCGCGCATGCCCAGGTGCACGTGGATGGCTCGGGCATACCTGCGATCTACCCGCTGAGCTGGGACGAAGCGCTGGACAGCAGCATGTCGAGCGCCGTCGGGTAGGCGCTGTCGTTCATGCGGGCGACCAGGAGCGGCGCGGTGGCGGCGATGTTGGGGTGGGTGGTGGCGGGCAGCCGCGCGTACGTGTCGCGCCACACTTCCTCGTCGGCCTCCCGCGCCGCCTTGGGGAGCGCCAGGGTGGCGGCGTCGAGGATGGCGAAGGCCAGGCTCTGGTCGATGAACGCGTGGTAGATCCGGACGGCGTCGTCGTCGGGGAAGCCGGCGCCGCGCAGGATGCCGAGGATCGTCTCGTCGCCCGCCACCTCGTTCGGCCGGCCGGTGACGCGGCTGGCGGTCAGCAGGGCGGCCTGCGGGTGGGCGAGGTAGGCGTGGTGGATACGCAGGCCGAGGTCGCGCAGGTCGGCCTGCCAGTCGCCGGTGGCCGCCCAGCCGGCCATGGCGTGGCCGTACAGCTCGTCCGCGATCGCGAGGACGAGGTCGTCCATGCCGCGGAAGTAGCGGTAGACGGCGCTGGCGTCGGCCCCGAGCGCGAGGCCGAGCCGGCGGGCGCTGAGCCCTGCCGCGCCGTGCTCGCGCAACATCCGCAGGGCGGTCTCGACGATGAGCCGGTGGGTCAGGACCTGCCCTTGCTTGGTGGGGCGCCGCCGCCTGCGCGACGTCTCGCCGACCACCCGTTCGGCCATGGCCCGCCCCTTATGTCAACATCATTGACGTTGATGAGCCTACCGGCATGGGATGGACGACACACCCCTCGAATCCACTTAAAAGGGGATTTATCGTCATGCGCATCCTTCTCGTGGGATCCGGCGGTGTGGGCACCGCCATCACCAGGATCGCGGCGCGCCGCCCGTTCTTCGAGCACATGGTCGTCGCCGACTACGACCTCCCCCGCGCCGAGGCGGCCATCACCGCGCTGGGCGAGCGGGCGGGCAGGTTCACCCCCGCCAGGGTCGACGCCGGCGACACCGCCGCCGTGGCCGCGCTGCTCGCCGTACACCGCTGCGACGTCCTGCTGAACGCCACCGACCCCCGTTTCGTGCTGCCGCTGTTCGAGGCGGCGCTCGCGGCCGGAGCGGACTATCTCGACATGGCGATGTCGCTGTCGCGGCCACACCCCGACCGGCCGTACGAGGAGGTGGGGGGGAAGCTGGGCGACGAGCAGTTCGCCCGCGCGGACGCGTGGTCCGCGTCCGGGCGGCTCGCCCTGGTCGGCATGGGCGTGGAGCCAGGTCTCTCCGACGTCTTCGCCAGGTACGCCGCCGACGAGCTCTTCGACGAGATCGAGGAGATCGGCGTCAGGGACGGCGGCGACCTCACCGTCGAGGGTCACGCGTTCGCGCCGTCGTTCTCCATCTGGACCACCCTCGAGGAATGCCTCAACCCGCCGGTCGTCTACGAGAAGGGCCGCGGCTGGCACACCACTGAGCCGTTCAGCGAGCCGGAGGTCTTCGACTTCCCCGAGGGCATCGGCCCGGTCGAGTGCGTGAACGTCGAGCACGAGGAGGTCGTGCTGGTCCCGCGCTGGGTGGACGCCGGCCGGGTCACCTTCAAGTACGGCCTCGGCCAGGACTTCATCGACAAGCTCAGGACCCTGCACACGCTCGGGCTGGCCGGCACCGAACCGGTCAGGGTCAGGTCCGGACAGGGCACCGCCCTGGTGGCCCCGCGCGACGTGGTCGCCGCCGTGCTGCCCGATCCGGCGGGGCTCGGCGACCGCATGCGCGGCAGGACCTGCGCCGGCACCTGGGTGAAGGGGGCCAAGGACGGGCGGGCGCGCGAGGTGTACCTGTACCACGTGGTGGACAACGCGTGGTCGATGCACGAGTACGGCTCCCAGGCCGTGGTCTGGCAGACCGCCGTCAATCCCGTCGTCGCCCTCGAACTGCTGGCCGGCGGCGTGTGGAAGGGCGCGGGCGTGCTGGGGCCGGAGGCGTTCGAGCCGCGTCCGTTCCTGGACCTGCTGGTGGCGTACGGCTCGCCGTGGGGCCTGCGCGAGCAGTGAGGGGGCCGGAGGAAGCCGCCGGGAGCGGGCACAGGATCATTGAGGTGCGACGACCCGTACACCGGAGGTTGACCCCTTGAGCATCGCCGACGACCCCGACCGCGCACCCGCCCGCTCCCACCTCTATGCCATGGGCCTGTCGGACGAGGACATGCGCCGCCCCGTGGTGGGCATCGCCTCCACCTGGACCGGCACCATGCCGTGCAACCTGAACCACCGCGAGCTGGCCGCGCACGTGGCCGACGGCGTGCGCGCGGCGGGCGGGCTGCCGATGGAGTTCAACACCATCGCCGTCTCCGACAACCTCACCATGCACACGCCAGGCATGCGCGCCTCGCTGATCAGCCGCGAAGTGATCGCCGACTCGATCGAGCTCATGGGCCGGGCCCACTCCTTCGACGCCCTGGTGGCCATCGTCGGCTGCGACAAGACCGTGCCGGCCGCCATCATGGCGCTGGCCCGCCTCGACGTCCCCGCGGTCGTCCTCTACAGCGGCAGCATGCTGCCGGGCCGCTGGCGCGGACGCGACGTCACCATCCAGGACATGTGGGAAGCCCTCGGCGAACGCGCCGTCGGCCGCCTCGACCAGGCCGAACTCGACGACCTGGCCCGCCACGCCTGCCCCGGGGCCGGCACCTGCGCCGCCCAGTACACCGCCAACACCATGGGCAGCGTCGCCGACTTCCTCGGCCTGGCGCCCTTCGGCATCGGCGACATCCCCGCCGTGGCCCCGGAGAAGGACACCGCCGCCCGCCACGCCGGCCAGATCGCCATGGAGGCGCTGGCCCGCGACGCCCGCCCCTCCCGCATCCTGACCGCCGACGCCCTGCACAACGCGATCGTCTCGGTCGCGGCCATGGGCGGCTCCACCAACGCCGTCCTGCACCTGCTCGCCATCGCCCGCGAAGCGGGACTTCCCCTCGCCATCGACACGATCGGCGAGGTCTGCCGCCAGGTCCCGATCATCACCGGGCTCAAGCCGAGCGGCGGCCCTCACACCGCCGCCGACCTGTGGCGGGCGGGCGGCACCTCCCTCGTCGTCCGCCGCCTGCTGGAAGCCGGCCTGCTACGCGAGAACGTCACCCTGGTCGACGGCCGCACGCTCGCCGACGTCGCCACGCAGGCCCGGGAGACACCGGGCCAGACCGTCGTGGCCGGCGCGGACCAGCCGTTCAAGGCCCGGGGCGCCCTGGCCATCCTGCGCGGCTCACTCGCCCCCGACGGATGCGTGCTCAAACTGGGCGGCAAGGACGACTTCCGCCACGAAGGCCCGGCCAAGGTCTTCGACTCCGAGGACGCGTGCATCGCCGCCATCGAGGCGGACCTCATCGTGCCCGGCGACGTGATCGTGGTCCGCTATGAGGGGCCGGCGGGCGGGCCCGGCATGCGCGAGATGCTCTCGATCACCGGCCCGCTGGTCGGCCGGGGCCTCGGCACCTCGGTGGCCCTCGTGACCGACGGCCGTTTCAGCGGGGTCTCGCACGGGCGGGTGATCGGGCACGTGGCCCCCGAGGCGTACCACGGCGGGCCGATCGCGCTGGTGCGCGACGGCGACCCGATCGTCATCGACAGCGCCGCCGCGACCCTCGACCTGCTGGTGCCCGAGGCTGAGCTGGAACGCCGCCGCGCCGCCTGGCAGCGGCCGGAACGCGAGGTCGAACGCGGCGTGCTGACCAAATATGTGGCCACCGTCCGCTCCGCCTCCGACGGCGCGGTCACCGCCTGAGCCCGGCGGCGAGCTCCGCGAGCACCGCGACCTCGGCATGGTCGGCGGGCGGCTATGCTGCCCATTGACGTGTGCCTGCCCCGGAGAAGGAGATTCACGCGATGTACAAGGAGTTCGCTGTCGAGGCCGTGATGTGGCTTGTCCCGGTCGTGGTGCTGATCGGGCTGGCGCTCCTCGTCACCGCGTAGGCCCGAGGGCCGGCCGCGACGCTGCCGGCCCTCGTCCGTCGTCTAGCGGTAATACCTGTAGTAGGTCGTGGTGAAGACGTGCCGGTTGTAGTCGCTCCTGCCGGCGAGATACCGGTTGTAGGCGCGGGAGAGGCTCCTGGAGCGCACGGTGCACGAGGCCCAGCGGGTCTTGCGGGCCCTGATGGTTCCGACGTTGTCGTAGCACGTGCCCACGTGCCTGCCGTTGACCTTGAGCCGGGCCTTGAGCCTGACGTTGAAGACGGTCGTACGCGAGATGTTCCTGATTCTGACCTTGACCCGGCAGGTGTGCCCGCACCGGCCGAAGGAGATCTTGCCGCGAATGAGATGAGGCTTGGCGGTGACCGCGACCGCGCCGGCCGAGGACGCGCCGGCCGAGGACGACGTCGCGCCGGCCGGCGCGGCCATGAGCGAGGTAGCCGCAGCGGCGACTAAGAACGTTCCAACCAGACTTCTGATCATGATTCCCCCAGTGATGCCGTCGCCATCCCCCTGTGGCAGCGACCGGTATCCAGTCGATTACAACAAGAATCCGGAAATACCAACATTTCACCAAGGCGATCTGATATGAAACAGTTACATTTTTATGCTGGGCTTATACCCGAATGCCGGAGATGCCCAGCCTGCTGAGCAGGGACAACACGGCAGACGGCCCTCCGGCTGGGCCCCTTGCCGGCACTCAGTCGGTGAACGGCGGCGGATCGCCCGCTTCGTTGAGCTCGGCGATGGCCAGCTCGGCCGTGCTGCGGATGTCGAAGAACTTGTCGAGCGCGGTGATCGCGAACAGGTGCTTGCAGCGGCCGTTGAGCCCCGACAACAGCAGCCGGCCCCCTGAGGCGGTGACGGCCTTGTGCAGGTAGACCAGCACGGACAGGCCCGAGGAGTCGCAGACGCTGACCGCCTGCATGTCGATGACGAGCAGCGGAGGCTGGGTCAGGTCGAGAGCCTTGGTGACGCGGTCGCGAACCTCCGCGGCGGAGCCGAAGTCGAAATCCCCCGTCAACCGCGCGATGACACAGGGTCCCTGGAGTCCGAGGCTTATCGACAAGGCCTGCTCCGAAGTCACCCAGCTCCACCTACCTGCGTTGCTTGCCCGATCCAACCACTCTACGAGAAGTAGCGCTTCGGGTTGAACACCAGCATCTGCTCAATCTGGCCATCGGTCACACCCGAGTCGAGCAGTGCGGCCAACACGTCGTCGTGAATGTGATCGTAGCGCCAGTTGGGCGCGAGCGTGGCGCGGGCGTCATCCCAGGCACCGCCGAAGTAGTCCATGAAACAGGCGGTGTCATGACTGAGGACCATACGGTCGGCGTATCCGCGCTGACAGAGCTCCGCGATCGTGGCCACCCGCTGCGCGGTCGAGTTGTAGACGTCCAACCCGAAGCGGTCCATTCCGAGGGTCGCGCCGGTGTCGGCCATGCGCATGAGGTAGTCGAGGTCGTTGCTGTCTCCCGCGTGCCCGACGATCACCTTCTCCAGGTCGGTTCCCTCCTCGGCGAACAGGTCGAGCGCGAGAAGTCCGCTCCGGGTGAACGCGTTGGTGTGGACGGTGATCGGCGCGCCGGTGCGCGCGTGCGCCCGCGCGACCGCCCGGCAGATGCGCTCGACGCCGGGCGTCAGGCCCTTGGCCTCGACGACGCACTTCAGGAACGCCGCCCTGACCCCGGTGTCGGCGATGCCGTCGGTGAGGTCGCGGACGAAGTCGTCGACCATCGGGTCGGGCCCGTCGAGGAACAGGCCCGGGCCCCGGTGCTCGTACTGGTGCGGCAGCTCCTCGAAGGAGTAGAGGCCGGTGGCGACGATGATGTTCAGGCCCGGCACCTGCTCGGCGACCCGCTGGACGCGCGGGATGTAGCGGCCCAGCCCCCACACCGTCGGGTCGACCAGCGTCCGCACGCCCTTCGCCGCCACCGCGTTGAGCTTCCCGACCGCGTCCGCCACCCGGAACTCCTCGTCCCACCACGCGCCCCTGCCGTAGTTGTCCAGGTGTTCGGCGGCCACGACGAAGATGTGCTCGTGCATGAGGGTCTGCCCGAGATCGTCAACGTCCACGGGACCGCGCAGGGTGTCGACGGTGGGCATGCGGCGCCTCCATACCGGCGGGTCTGGTGCGCGCCAACCTAGGCTGGCGACCGCCCGCCGTCAACACCGGCTCGCGGGGCGTCACGTGGCCCGGCGGTCGGCACGGCCAGCCGCCGGAACAACGGCTCCGGCCGGGGCAGCCGCCCGTCACCCGCGGAAGTCACGGCCGCGGCCACGCGCGCCGCCGCCGTGGGCAGGAACGGCTCCAGCTGTACGGCCAGCGTCCGGCACGCGTGCACCAGCGTGGCCAGGGCCACCTCCTGGCCTGCCCGCGACCGCGCCCAGGGCCGGGTCCGCTCGACGTACCGGTTGGCCTGCTCGACCAGCGCCTGCACGGCGCTCGCCGCCCGACGGAAGTCGAAGGCCTCCAGAGCCTCGTGCACCGCGTCAGCCACGTCGAACGGCACTTCTTCCCGTGCCTCCACTGGGACCCGGCCGTCCAGGAACCGGTGCACCATGGTGACGACCCGGTTGACCAGGTTGCCCAGCCCGTTGGCGAGGTCCTCGTCGGCGCGGGCGGCCAGCCGTCCTTCGGTGAAGTCGGCGTCGCCCACGCGCGGCACCTCGCGCAGCAGCCACCACCGCACGGCGTCGACCCCGTACGCGTCCACCAGCGCCACCGGGTCGGCGGCGCCACCGGACGACTTGCTGATCTTGCGGCCGTCCGCCGTGAGGTAGTCGTGCACGAAGATCTCCGTGGGCAGCGGCCTTCCCGCGGACAACAACATGGCGGGCCAGTAGACGGCGTGGAAGCGGATCACGCCCTTGCCCATGAGGTGCACCTTGCGCGGCTCGGCCACCCACCAGCGGTCGTAGTCGCCGCCTTCGAGCGCGGTGACGTAGTTGGCGAGGGCGTCCCACCACACGTAGACGACCTGGCCGGGATCGCCGGGAACCGGGATGCCCCACCCCCGGGCGCGGGCGGCGGACCGCGAGACGCTGATGTCGTCCAGCCCCGCCTCGATGAACGCCAGCACCTCGTTGCGCCGGGCCGCCGGCTCGATCCTGAGCCGCCCGCCGCGGACGAGGTCGAGCAGGATGTCCTGATAGCGGGAGAGCCGGAAGAACCAGTTCTGCTCGGAGACGACCTGCAGCGGGGCCTCGTGGCCATCGGGACAGGGCCCTTCCGGGTAGAACTGCTCGCAGCCCACGCAGTAGAGCCCCTCGTAGTGCCGCTGGTAGAGGTCGTGCCGGGTGGCCTCCCAGATCCGCTCGACGCCGGCACGGTGCCCCGGATGGCTGCTCGTCCTGATGAACGCGTCGAAGGACAGGTCCAGCGGCCCCCGCAGCGCCTCGAACGCGGCGGCGTTCCTGTCCACCAGCTCCCGCACCGGCACGCCCTCCGCCTCGGCGGCCAGCACGTTCTTCAAGGAGTTGTCGTCGGTGCCGGTCTGGAACCGCACGGGCTCGCCCCGCCGCCGGTGGTGCCGGGCCAGCACGTCGGCCTGGACCAGCTCCAGGGCGTGCCCGAGATGCGGGCGGGCGTTGACGTAGGGGATGGTCGTCGTGAGGTACATCGGATGCCTCCAAGGGGCCCCGGACACGACGAGAGGCCCCGCTCGCAGGGCCTCAACAAGACGTCGCCGATGAGCAGCCCCTAGGGGCTCATCATCACCAGGCACGTCGTCATGATCCCCATGCTACAGGGCGAGCTCAGGAGAATCCGGCCAGTTTGTACAGCACGAGCGACCCGGCCACCGCCACGTTGAGGCTCGCGCCCGTGCCGATCATGGGGATCTCGACCACGGCGTCGAGCAGGTCGAGCGCCTCGCCGGGAATGCCGGTGGACTCGTGGCCCAGCACGACCACGGTGGGCTCCCTGGCCATCGGCAGGTCGGCCAGCCGGATGGCCTCCTCGGCCAGCTCGACGCCGAGCACCCGCTCCTCCCTGCGGGCCAGCCAGTCCAGCGGGCGCACCCAGTGCACGCAGGCTCCCTTGCGCAGGGTGTTGCCCTTGGCCAGCGCCTCGGGCACCCACGGCAGGCGCGGCACGGCCAGGCACGCGCCGACCGCGTCACACGTGCGCAGGAGGGTGCCGAGGTTGGCGTTGTGCATCGGCCAGAGCGGCGCGACGGTGAGGTGACCCAGGCAGCGGGGCGGTCGCCGCCGTCGCTGGGACCGGAGATCTTTCCTGGTGCGCACCCGGATCCCGCTCATGCGCGCGGGAGGGTGGTCCTCTCAGTGGTGTGCATGTGCGGGGCGCTTTCAGCGGCACGCCCGGGCCATCGACGTCACGGTGCCCTCATCGTACGCGAACACGTGAACGCTCAGTCCTTCCGCTCCGGGGCGGGCACCACCAGCACCGGCCTGCCCGCGTGGTGCAGCACCCGGTCCGACGTGCTGCCGAGCAGCAGCGAGCGCACCCCGCCGAGCCCGCGCGTGCCGGTCACGATGAGCTTGGCGTCGATCTCGCCGGCGACGTCCACGATCGTCGACCAGACGGCCACGCTGTCCACGTCGCACCGGGGGACGGCGTTCAGCCCGCCCTCCTTCGCCAGGTCCGCGCCGCGCCCCGCCAGCTCGCGCATCGCCTTGGCGATCGCCTCGTCCTCGAGGGCGGACTGGTCCATGGCCATCATCAGCCCGGCGGAGGCCCTGGCCGAGGTCATCGCCAGCCGCTCCCACACCGTCAGCACGACCGCGTCCGCGCCGCGGAACATCTCGGCCGCGAACGCGATCGCGGCCTTGGCGTCGTCGGAACCGTCGTACGCGATCAGAATCGTCATTACAGCCACTCCTCAGGTGAATGCGGAACTCTCCCCTTTCCCGGGAGGCTGCTTTCACTCCTGGGGCTAGGCCATGATCGGCGAGACGCCGGAGCGCCGGGCCGAGGGCTTGAGCATCGACAGGCCGGCCAGCGCCAGCACGCCCAGCTCCGTGATGACCACGACCCGCTGGGTCAGGCCGGCCGGGATGTCCTCGTTGGTCAGCGGGACGCCGAGCATGCGGACCACGTACGGGATCACGACCAGCAGCAGCGCCCCCAGCGCCACCCCGCTGAGGACCCGCACCGCTCTGGCGAACCGCACGTTCGCCCGGGCCAGCAACAATCCTGCCGCGGGCATCACCAGGAAGGCGGCGAAGGCGGCATAACGGTGGATGCCTCCCGACAGGGAGAGCGGTACTCCAGGCCGGTCCGTGGGGAAGGCGCCGACCAGGAACATGCTCGTCCCCCATACCAGGAGCAGCGCGACGACCCAGAGGTTCGTCCCGGACCGGCGCAGTGCCTCGGCGATCAGCGCGGAGCCTGCCGCGAACAACGTCAGCGAGGCGGGCAGCAGCCATCCGGCGGACTGCCACGCGTACTCGCTGATCACGCTGTGCAGCGGGTCCAGGTCGGATCCCGCGTGCAGGGCGAGCATGGCGCCGCTCCCGGTGCCGATGGCTGCGAATCCCGTGGCAAGCAATCCCTTCATGCCTCCAAGCTCGTGGAACGCGAGCTTTGCGACCATCGGAGATGGGCCCGAACCGGCCCTGAAGGATCCCCTAATACCTTGGTCGCGGCAGACCCTGGCCGACACCGGTGACCTGCCTGGACATGACCCTGGGTAGGGCTTGCCCCCTCAGGGTGGGTGGAGCCGGCCGCAGCCCGATTTGACCTGGAGTGCGCTCCAGAGGTGACCCTGGAGGGAGGACCAAGGAGGCAGTGATGAAGAGGCGCACGCTCGGAAACGGCGGACCCGAGGTCTCCGCGCTCGGGCTCGGCTGCATGGGGATGTCCGAATTCTACGGCCGGGGCGACGAGGGCGAGTCGATCGCCGTCATCAACCGCGCACTCGACCTCGGCATGAACTTTCTGGACACCGCCGATATGTACGGCAAAGGGGCCAACGAGGAGCTCGTCGGCCGCGCCATCAAGGGCCGCCGCGGCGAGGTGGTGCTGGCCACCAAGTTCGGCGTCAAGCGTGAAGGGGACAGCCGCTCGGTCGAGAACAGCCCCGGGTACATCAGGGCCGCCTGCGACGCCTCGCTCAAGCGGCTCGGCGTCGACCACATCGACCTCTACTACATGCACCGCCGCAACCCGGCCGTCCCGGTCGAGGAGTCGGTGGGCGCCATGGCGGAGCTGGTCGACCAGGGCAAGGTGCGCCATCTCGGGCTGTCGGAAGTGAGCGCGCGCACGCTGCGCGAGGCCTGCGCCGTGCATACGATCGCCGCGCTGCAGAGCGAATACTCCCTGTTCACCAGGGGCATCGAGGAGGAGATCCGGCCGGCGGCCCGCGAGCTCGGCGTCGCGCTGGTGGCCTACTCGCCGATCAGCCGCGGCTTCCTGACCGGCACGCTGCCGCCGGCCGACGAGCTGCCCGACGACGACTTCCGCAAGCACATGCCGCGCAACGTGGGCGACAACGCCCGGCACAACCAGGCGCTGGTGGCCGAGGTGAAGAAGATCGCCGACGCGGCCGGCGTCACCGCGGCGCAGCTCGCGCTGGCCTGGGTGCTCGCCCAGGGGGAGGACGTCGTGCCGATCCCGGGCACGAAGCGGCTGCGCTATCTGGAGGAGAACGCCGCCGCCGCGGACATCAGGCTGACGCCCGAGCAGCTCGGCGCGCTGGCCGCGGCCGTGCCCGCCGGCGCGGTGCGCGGCACGCGCTATCCCAGCATGGCGGAGGTCGAGCTCTGACGCCGCCGCTCAGCGGTGGCGGGGGGCGTCGAAATAGGCCCGGGTGGTGGTGCCCTCCGGCGTCGAGTGCACGCGTACGAGGTCGCTGAGCAGGTTGACGATGAGCAGCCCGCGCGAGCCCGCCTGGCGCGGGTCGACCGGGCTGCGCCCGGCCAGCGGGTCGGTGATGTGGCCGGCGTCGCTGACCTCGCACACCAGCCGCCCGTCCGCGAACCACACCTTGATCGTGCCGTCGCCGCCGCCGTGGTCGAGGCTGTTGGCGCCCAGCTCGGCCACGACCAGCCGCACGTCGTCGAGCCGGTCGCCGTCGAAGCCCAGCGTGGCGGCCTCGCGCGCGGCCAGCGCCCGCGCCGCCGACAGGTTGCCGCTGTCGAACCGCAGCGTGGGGCACTTCGGCGGGGGCTCGTCCAGCGGCCGGTTGTGCGCGTCGATCACCAGCTCGGGCGCGTAGGCGGGGCTGCGCCGCTCGCCGGAGGCGTCGCGCAGCACGGGATGGGTGCGCGCCGCCTCCTCGATCACCGCCGGGGCCAGGGCTGCGACGTCGTAGGGGCACAGGATCGTGACGTGCCGGCCCGCGAACGACAGGTTGATCAGCGCCTCGTGCTGGGCGCACGCGGGATATTCGGTCGTGGTGCGGCCCGGCCAGACGGGCTCGCCGATGATGCGCACGTGGTCGCCGGCGTGCCGGTCGGCGAAGTCGCGCAGCACGGCGGGGATGATGCGGCCGGGGTTGCGCCCCTCCTCGCCCATGTCGATCAGGCTGACCGCCCTGGCCTCCGGCCCCAGCGCGGCCTCGATGAGCGAGAGATTGCGGGCGGGGACGGCTACGGCGACGGGATCGCCGGCCGCCAGGCCCTCGCGGACGAAGGCGGTCGTGGCAGCAACGTATTCCGGCTCGCCTCGGTAGAGGAGAGCCGGATGCGAGAACGGTTCTGCCAACATCAGCCTTCACGCTACCCAAGGATCGCGACTTCACGGCGATCCGCCGGGTACCCAATAGATGTGAAGAGAATACAGGTCAGCCACCGCCCCCGGCCTGTGCGCCCGACGCCGCCCCTCGATTTGCGCACCCCTTCCGGCCGACGTCTCCCGTTCTGAGCGTTGCGAACCTATGCTCATGACATGTCGGAAATGCAGATGCGGGTCTCCGACGAAGATCGGGAACGCACCGCCCAGCAGCTTCAACGGGCGTTCACCGAGGGTCGTCTCACCCAGATGGAGCTCGAAGACCGGCTCGAGGTCGCCCTGAGTGCGAAGACCTACGGCGACCTGCTGAGTCTGATCAACGATCTCCCCGTCGACCAGCCCCAGGTCAACGACGTGGTCGAGCTGGAGGCGAAGCACGGCCATCTCAAGCGCTCGGGCGACTGGGCCGTCCCCCGGCGGCTGCGGGTGTCCTCCAAGTACGGCAGCGCCGAGCTCGACCTCTCCCAGGCCGTCATCACGCACTCGGTCGTCGACGTCGAGCTCGACCTCACGTACGGCTCCGCCAAGATCATCCTGCCCGAGGGCGCGGTGGTGAACGTGGACGCCTTCCAGAGCGACTGGGGCAACACCTCGACGAGCCACGTCCCGAGCCGGCCTCGCCCCGGCGCCCTCCAGGTGGTGATCAGCGGCAGGGCGAAGTACGGAGGGCTCACCGTGCGCTATCCCCGCAAGCGCTGGTTCACCCACTGATGGAAGAGGGCGATGTGGTGCTCGCTCGGCACGAGCACCCCGCCCTCCACGTACGCCCTTGACGACATGCCGGGCTGGGTCCGCTCGCAGGCGTCGAAGTCCTGCTCGTTGACCCGGTGGAACAACTCGACGGACGTCGACAGGTCCGCCCCCGAGGCGATCACGTCGGGATGGTAGAGCCAGTCGCACTCGACGACCGTCCTGTCGGCGGCCATCGGGTACATGCGGTGCATGATCACGTGGTCGGGCACGAGGTTGACGAACACCTGCGGCCTGACGGTGATCGCGTAGTAGCGCCGGTCCTGTTCGTGTGACAACTCGGGCAGCCGGCCGAAGCCGGGGCCGCCGTCCACGGTGAAGCCCTCGGCCCTGGCGGCGAACTCGGCGCCGTGGCCCACGTAGTACTGGGCCGCGTAGCCGCCGGCGAACTCCGGCAGCACGGCCGTCAACTCGGGATGGATGGTGGCGCAGTGGTAGCACTCCATGAAGTTCTCGACGATGAGCTTCCAGTTGGCCTTGACGTCGTAGCGGATCCTGCGGCCGAGCGCGAGATCCTCGACGTGGTAGCGGTCGATGGCGGCCGGGTCGCCGAGCCGTTCGGTGGCGGCGTTGAGCACCGTCTCCTCGAACGAGGGCGGCTCGGCGGCCAGGCACACCCACGCGTACCCCAGCCATTCCCGCAGGTGCACGGGCACCAGCCCGTACGCCACGCGGTCGATGTCGGGCATCTTCACCAGGTTGGGCGCGGCGGCGAGCCGGCCGTCGAGGTCGTAGGACCAGGCATGGTAGGCGCACCTGATCGTCCGGCGCACCTCGCCCTGCTCCTCCACGCACAGCCGGGCGCCGCGGTGCCTGCAGACGTTGAGGAAGGCGCGCAGCCGGTCGTCCCGGCCGCGGACCACGATCACGTTCTCCCTGCCGACCTGGACCGTCCTGAACGCGCCCGGCTTGGGCAGATCCCCTGCCCTGACGGCGCAGAACCAGAGGTTCTCGAAGATCCTTGCCTGCTCGTGCGCGAACACCTCAGGGTCCGTGTAGGAGCTCCCCTGAAGGGTCGCGATCAAGCTTGACGTCGTCGTCAACCGTCACCTCTTGTTGCGTATTACGCACCGAGTTGCTCTATATGCGACATCGTCAGGTCGCGCTCAGGACGCTGTCAAGAGGTATGTGCTGACTCTCCGCAACCACTTGACATACAGCCAGGTCGCGAACCGGTCGGGGAACAATCCGGCGAACGAGCCCTGCCTGTCGGTGATCGCGGTGGCGGCCAGCCGGGCGGGCAGGCGTACGACCTTCGACCTCGCCCGCTCGTACGCGCGCAGCGCGCCGGCCAGTTCGTCGCGACCGGGCCCGGACCCCAGGCCGCCGATCGCCGTACTCAGCAGCCAGGCGTCCTCCAGCGCCTGGTTGGCGCCCTGGGCCATGGTGGGCGGCATGGTGTGGGCGGAGTCGCCGGCCAGCGTGGTCGGCCCCTTGCCCCAGGCCGCGGCGAACGGCTGCTTGTGATGGGGGAAGAAGTCGATCTCGGTGATCGTCTCCAGAATGTCGGGCACCGGCTCCGCCCATCCGCGGAACCGCTCCCGCAGTCGCTCGGCCACGTCGGGATCGCCGTCCCAGAAGGGCCCGCCCGGCGCGGCCTTGACGTCGAACCACCACAACAGCCGGCCCCCGCCCGCCGGGATCAGCCCGCACAACCCCCGCGCGCCGGCGATCATCACGGCCCTGGCCTGCTCGGTGAGCGTCGTGGGCCTGGTGGTGAACCCCTGCCAGGTCACCCAGCCGCTCAGCTTCGCGCGGTCGCCGCCCCACAGGGCCTCGCGCACCGCCGAGCGCCGCCCGTCGGCCCCCACGAGCACGTCGCCGCGGACCGTACGGCCGTCGGACAGGCGCACCTCGGCCCGCTCGGGCACCACGTGCTCGGCGCCCACCCCGTAGGTCACCGGCATGCCGTCGGCGAGCAGCTCGACCAGGTCGCGGCGGGCCACGTGCACGCTCGGGTGGCCGTAGCGGCGTTCGGCCTCGGTCAGGTCGACGGTGAACAGCCTGCGCCCGTCGACGGCCCAGGACTCCATGGTCTCCAGGCGCCGCCCGGTCCCGGAGTAGTCGGCCTTGAGCTCGCGGAGGATGGCCGTGGCGGCCGGCCAGAGCGTGACCGAACCGCCGGCCGTACGCAGCTCGGGGGCCTCCTCGTAGATCTCGACCTCGTGACCGGCGTTGAGCAGGCCGCGCGCCACGGCGAGCCCCGCGACGCCCGCTCCGACCACGATTACCCTCATAGCAACCCCTAATTGTGAGACCGTTGATATCTGATATTGGGAGTATCATTATGTCTGCGCGTGGACGCAAGCCCGATCCCACGGTCGATCACCGCATCAGGCAGGCCGTGGCCGGGCTGGTGCTCTCCCAAGGCCTCGACTTCACCGTGGACGACGTCGCGGCGGCGGCGGGCGTGGGCCGGGCCAGCGTGTTCCGCCGCTACGCCAGCAAGCGCGACATGGTGCTCGAAGCCATCACCGGCCTCATGAACGCGCACGTCGCCATCCCCGACACCGGCTCGTTCGAGGGCGACCTGCGCGTGGTGGTCTCCGACACCCTCGCCCTCTGGCACCATCCCGACGTCGCGCGCCTGGCCAGGCAGGTCTTCGGCGAGGCGGGCCGGGACCCGGCGGTCGCCGAGATCATCCGTACCGGGATGCGCGCCAGGATGGAGCGCTCGTGGATCGTGTACGAGCGCGCGATCGAACGCGGCGAGCTGCCGCCGAACGCCGACCTCTGGATGCTTACCGATATGTTCGCCGGTTTCGTCGCTTACCGGGGGCTCCTGGATCTTCCCCTACCCGAGCCGGAGCAGATCGTGCAGGTCCTGCTGCACGGCTTTACGCCTGTCTGACGCCCGTGGTGTTAGTGGGGTGCAAGTGGCGGTCAAGTCGTGCCCCATAATGTTCCCTTCGTTAGCAAACCTACGAAGGGCACGGAAATGACTCCCCCACGCCGTCGTCTGGCCGTCGCGGCCGCGACGCTTACTCTTGCCGTCCTCACCACCGCCTGTGGTGCCCTGGGCAACGCCGTAGACTGCAACACCGCGGCCGGCGAGGCCAGCAAGATCGCCAGTGAGTGGAGCACCGCGGTCACGAAGAACGCCGCCGACACCGACGCGATCGGCACCGCGTCGCAGACCGCGGCCGACAAGACCAAGGAGCTCGCGGGCAAGTACGACGGTGAGGTCGCCGCCGCGCTCAACGACCTCGCGGCCGGGTTCGACTCCATGAAGGGCGGCGACCTGAGCTCGGTCTCCGAGTTCAGCGGCAAGGTGAACGGCTTCACCAGCAAGATCACGGCCGCCTGCTCCTAGCCGGGCGCACGGTCGCCGCTCCGCCCGTGGGGGGCGGTAAGGGGCGGCGGCCGTGTCCGGGTTCGGGCTGATCCGTTCTAGTCTTGCTCCCCGTGACGGGACAGACGCTCGAGACGCCGGTGGGGGCCGGCGGCGGCGACGTCCCGTCATGGAAGAGCCGGCTACCGGGCCACCGCGTGCGGGTGGGCGCCGTCGCGCTCGTCGCCGGGGTGGCCTACGCCGTGCTCGGCCTGGTCAAGCTCGCCACCTTCAGGGCCACCACGTTCGACCTGGTGATCGTGGACCAGGCGGTGCGCAACTACGCGGGCCTGCGGCCTCCGTACATCCCGGTGCGCGGCATGTTCGGCGGCCGGGGCATGGACTACGTCCAGCTCGCCGACCACTTCTCGCCCATCTACGCGGTGCTGGCGCCGTTCTACTGGATCCACGACGGCCCCGGGACGCTGGTCGTCGCGCAGGCGGCGCTGTTCGCCGCCGCGATCCCGTTCGTCTGGCTGTTCACCCGGCGCGTCCTCGGCACCTGGCCCGCCTACCTGGTCTGCGTCGCGTACGCGCTGTCGTGGCCGGTGGCGCAGGCGGTCGCGTTCGACGTGCACGAGGCCATGTTCGTCCCCGTGCTCACAGCGATCATGATCGAGCGTTACCACGCCGGACGCATGCTGCCCGCGTTCCTGGCGATGGCCGCCCTCCTCCTCGTCAAGGAGGACATGGGGCTCATGGTGATCGGCGCGGGGGCCTGCCTGATCGCTCTCGGCGACCGGTGGCGCGGCGTGCTGAGCGCGCTGCTCGGCCTCGGCGCCGTGCTGCTCGTGCGCGGGCTGACGATCTCGGTGTTCGGCGGCGACGCCAAGGACTACTGGGCCTACGGGCATCTCGGGGACGACCTGCCCGGCGCCCTCCTCGGCATCCTGCGTGACCCGCTCGCCGCGGTGCTGCTCGCCTTCAGCGAGGAGGCCAAGGTCGACACCCTGCTCCTGATGGTGTGGCCGACGTTGTTGTTGTGCCTGCTCTCCCCGCTGTCGCTGGTCGCGCTGCCGCACGTGCTCGTCCGCATGCTGGCCGACCGGCCCCAGTGGTGGCAGGCGGACTTCCACTACAGCGCGTTCACCGTGGTGATCCTGCTCTGCGCGGGCGTCGACGGCCTGTCGAGGCTGTTACGGCTGATCAGACGCTCCGGCGACCGCTCGCTCAAGCTGGCCTGGGCGGCGGGCGCCTGTGCGGTGGCGCTCACCCTGGTGCCCCGGTTCGCCCTCGACCAGCTCTACCATCCGGGCTTCTACACCGAGCCCAAGGCGGCCGCCGCCGCCGAGGCCGTCGCCAAGGTGCCCTCGGGGGTCACCGTCGAGGCCGCCAACTCCGTCGGCCCCGCGCTGACCTCGAGGACCACCGTCCTGCTGTGGGGGGCCACGCCGCACGGCGCGCCGTGGGTGGTGGCCGACACCTCCCGCTGGGAGTTCCCCTTCGGCTCGCCCGAGCAGCAGCTCGCCGCGGTCGGCGAGCTGGAGGCCCGGGGTTACGTGAAGGTGTTCGAGCGCGACGGCTACGTGGTGCTGCGGCGCGGCTGACCGGGCCCCTGACCGGGCCGCTCGCGGGAGCGGCGCATGGACCTCGCCTGCGCGTACGCCTGGTCGAAGCCCTCGATCACGGCCGGCCACGAGCCCGCGGCGGGCGGCGTGGCGCGGTTGTGCGCCGCGATGGACTCGCGCAGCTTCTCGTCGGCGCACAACCGCGCCACCGCGCGTGCCAGGTCGCCCGGCGTGCGCCCGAGCAGCCCCTCCGTGCCGTGCTTGACGAAGTCGGCGACCCCGCTCTGCGCCCTGGCCACCACGGGCAGCCCCGCCGCCCGCGCCTCGAGCGCCGCGATGCCGAACGACTCGCGCGGCGCCGGAGCCACGAAGACGTCGGCCGTCTCCAGGACCTTGGCGATCTGCTCACGGGTGTGCCGCCCGGGCAGCGAGACCCAGCCGGTCATGCCGTGTTTGGCGAGGAATCGTCCCATCTGGCCCCGTGCGGGCCCGTCGCCGACGATCGTGGCCCGCATGGGGATCTCGGAGGGGACCCGCGCGCGGGCCGCCTGCAGCAGCTTCAGCAGGCGTACGGGGTGCTTGCGCGGAGCCAGCCGCCCGACCGCGACGACATGCACCTCCTCGCGCGGGGCGGGCGGGCCTGGCGGCGGCGCCCAGCCCGACAGGTCGAGCCCGTTGGCGACGACGCGCACCGGCACCCCGGGCCCCGCCACCTCGCGGATGGGAGCCGCGGCGGCGTTGCTGACGGTGGTCGCCACCAGCCGCCACCGCTGCCAGCCGAACGCGAGCCGCAGCAGCCGGTAGAGGCCCCGCGTGACCGGATCCCACATGCTGTGCACGGTCACCACGCACGGCACCCCGGCACGCACCGCGGCCCGCGCGCCCATCCAGGCGAACGGCGAGACCGCCCCCGCGTGCACGTGGACCACGTCGGGCCGGACCGAGGCGAGCCGGCGCGTGAGATGCCCCACTCCGAACGGGTGCACGGGAAGGTCGAACGGCATCCTGGCGACGATCCTGTGCACGCCCGGCAGCGGCTCGCCCCTGGTCGCCGTGGCCACGGAGACGTCGTGTCCGGCCTCCCGCTGCATCCGCACGAGATCGGCGACCTGGACCTCGATCCCCCCGAGTCGCGGCAGGTAACAGTCGCTCACGTGAAAGATCCGCACCCCTCCCAGACTAATCTGGGCGTGTGCCTCCACGTACCGCTGTGTTCTTTCATGCCCACCCCGATGACGAGGCCCTGCTGACGGCGGGCACCATGGCGATGCTCGCGGCCGAGGGGCACCGCGTGGTGCTCGTGGTGGCCACGGCGGGCGAGCGCGGCCTGGCCGAGATGGAGCCGGGAGAGGCGCTCGGCGAGACCAGGCTCAAGGAGCTCTACGCGTCGGCCGCGCTGCTCGGCTGCGCCCGCGTGGAATGCCTGGGTTACGGCGACTCGGGGCTGAGCCCTCAGGGCGGCAGCGCGGACGAGCGACCCGACAACGCCTTCATCGACGCCGACACCGAGGCGGCGGCCAAGGCGCTGGCCGCGATCCTGCAGGAGGAGGAGGCCGAGCTGCTGGCGATCTACGACCCGGCGGGCGGCTACGGCCATCCCGACCACGTGCAGGTGCACCGGGTGGGCAAGCGGGCGTCGAAGATCGCGGGCACGCCGATCGTCCTGGAGGCGACGGTCAACCGCGATCCGCTCGTCAGGCTGCTGCGGCTGGCGAGCCGCTTCTACCGGTTCCCGCCGGAGTTCGACGTGCGGACGTTCGAGAGCGCGTACTCGGCGAGCGAGACGATCACCCACCGCGTCAATGTCCGGAAATATGCGAAACAGAAGCGGGCGTCCATGGCCGCGCACGCCTCGCAGGCCAGCGGCGGCGACAGCGACCGCACCCTCGCCGTCATGCTGAAGGTCCCCCGCCCTCTCTACCGCCTGGTCTTCGGCACGGAGTGGTACGTTCGCCGTGACCTCCCTCCCGGCGCCCGCCTCACCCATCCGTTCGACCGGTGGCCGACCTAGTCCCCCGCCGGAGTTCCCCCGCAGTTCTCCGAAGTTCCCCGAAGTTCCCCCGAACGACGAGCGCCGCCGCGTCACCCGTCAGACTGGATCCCGATGAAGAACAAGTGGCTCCAGATCGCCCTGTCCGTCCTGTCGCTCGGGCTGGCCGTGCTGCTCGTGGTCTACCTGCCTCAGATCGTGCGCGCGCTCACCGGCAAACCGGTCTCCTGGGCCGAGATCGGCGCCCTGTTCGCCGCCCTCGGCGCGGGCGAGATCGCGATCATGGCCGTGCTGTGGCTGCTGAGCCTGGTGGCCTACACGTTCGTGCTGACCAACTCCCTGCCGGGGCTGAACAACCTGCAGGGCCTCACGCTCAACGCCGCGGGCAGCGCGGTGAGCAACCTCCTGCCGTTCGGCGGGGCGGTCGGCGTGGCGGTGTCGTTCGCCATGACGAAGGGATGGGGCTTCTCCAACCGCTCGTTCGTGGTCATGACGCTGGTCAGCGGCATCTGGAACACGTTGTTCAGGTTCATCCTGCCGGCCGTCGGGATCATCGCGCTGCTGATGGCGGACGAGGCGCCCAACGCGACGGTCGCCAAGGCGGGCTGGACGGGCGCGATCTCCATCCTCGTGCTCTGCGCGGTCGTGGCCGCGGCGCTCTACTGGGAGCGCGCCGCCACGCTGCTCGGCCGGGCGCTCGACGGCCTCACCAAGGTGCTGCGGGTGAAGTTCCACGCCTCCGCGGCCTTCCACCGGCTGCGCGCCGACACCGCCGGCGTCGTCAGGACCCGGTGGCCCGGCCTGTCGCTCGGCATGATCTTCTTCCTCGGCTTCCAGTGGGCGATCATGGCCGCCTGCATGCAGGCCACCGGCGCCTGGCCCGGCCTGGCCGAGTCGATCGCCGTTTTCGCGCTGTCGAGGGTCCTGACCAGCGCCCTGATCACGCCCAGCGGCGCGGGGATCATGGAGAGCGGCGTGGCCGCCCTGCTGATCGCGTTCGGGGTGCCGGGCACTCCCGCGATCGCGACCGCACTGCTTTTCGGCTTCTGGACTTACACTATCGAGATCCCGTTCGGCGGCCTGGCACTGGGCGCATGGGCGCTCCTGCGCCGGCGAAACGGCCGAGACGCCGAGGCGGAGCCCCCGTCCACGATCTCGAAGGCCCCCTCTTGACCACCGCTCCGGCCCGCTCGGCCGAAGACGTTCCGCGACCCGGATCGAGCCGTCCGCCGCGCCCGGCGGCCGGTCGGCACGCGCTCCAGGTCACTGCACCACGACCACGAGGTGAACACCATGTCCTGGCACCCTGCAACGACTCACCGCATCGGGGGACGCGGTTTCCAAGCGGAGGTAGATCGGTGACAATCCCAAACCCAACAAAGACCTTGTGCGTGATTCGCAGGCCCGCATAGCGTGGCGGCTGACATGGTGGCGTTCCGAGTTCTGGGGCCAGTCGAGGCGTACGAACACGACGACGAGCTCGACCTCGGCGGGTTGCGGCAGCGGGCCGTCCTCGCCCGGCTCCTCGTGGCCAGAGGCCAGGTCGTGCCCGTTGACACGCTTCTTTACGACTTGTGGGACGACGATGCGGCCAAGGGCGCGCAGTCGGGCCTGCAGGTCTACATCTCGCGCCTGCGCAGGGTGCTGGAGCCCGGCCGCCCGCGCGGCGGCCCCAACCGGCTGCTCGTGACGGTCGCGTCCGGCTACGCGCTGCGCGTGGCCTCCGACCAGGTCGACGCGCTCAGGTTCGAGCAGCTCGTACGCGCGGCCGGCGAGCACCTCGACGAGGGCGATCCGCAGGCCGCCCGCGGCCGCCTGGAAAAGGCGCTGGGCCTGTGGCGCGGCACCCCCTACTCCGACTTCGCCGACCAGCCGTGGGCGGAGGCCGAGGTCAACCGGCTGACCGAGCTGCGCCTCGTGGCGCGCGAGCGGCACGCCGACACCGGCCTGCGGCTCGGCATGCACGCCGAGACCGTGCCCGACCTCGAGGCACTGACCACGGAGCATCCGCTGCGCGAGGAGGGCTGGCGGCTGCTGGCACTGGGCCTCTACCGCTGCGGCCGGCAGGGTGACGCGCTGGCCGCGCTGCGCAGGGCGCGCAACATCCTGGCCGACGAGCTGGGCATCGACCCGGGCCCGGCGCTGCGCAAGCTGGAGTCCGACATCCTGGCCCAGTCGCCCGAGCTGGAGCTGGCCGCTCCGGCGCGGCCCGCGCGGCAAGCGCCGGTCACCGACACCTGGCCGCCCCGGCCGGCCACGCCCGTCGACCCGCCGCCGCTGGAGCCCGAGCCGTTCGTCGGCCGCGACGCCGAGCTGACCAGGCTGACCACGGCGGCCTCCCGCACCGGCAGGTTCCAGGTCGCGATCGTGACCGGGGTCGCGGGCGCGGGCAAGACCACCCTGCTGCGCCAGGTGGAGACCCGGCTGGCCGGCGACGGCTGGATCGCCGCCTCCGGGGCCTGCCCCGACTCCAGCGCCACCCCGCCCGGCTGGGCGTGGGTCGAGATCCTGCGCGCCCTCATCGGCGTGACCGGCGCCGGCGAATACGCCCAGCTGCTCGCGCCGCTGCTCGACGACGCCGCCCCCGACCCCGACGAGGACGAGGTGTCCGGCGGCTTCCGGCTGCACCGCGCGGTCGGCGGCTACCTGGCGGGGGTCGCGCGCAGGTCGCCCGTGCTGCTGACGCTCGAAGACCTCCACTGGGCCGACGACCAGACGCTGGCCCTGCTGCGGGCGCTGCCCAGCCTGCTGGCCACCAGCCGGGTGCTGCTCGTGGTGACGTGCAGGGAGAGCGAGCTCGACGACCGCCAGTCCGACGTGCTGGCCGCCCTCGCCCGGCTCGGCCCGGTCCGCGTGGGCCTGTCGGGGCTCGACCCGAAGGCCGTGGCCGAGCTGGTCAAGGCCACCTGCGTGCGCGAGATCGACGATGACGCGGTCGAGTCGATCGTCGAGCGCACCGGCGGCAACCCGTTCTTCGTCCGCGAGACCGTGCGCCTGCTCGACTCCGAGGGCGCGGCCGACCGGGCGAGCGCCACCGAGGTGCTCTCGCAGGTGCCCTCCGGCGTGCGCGACGTGCTGCGGCGGCGCATCTCACGGCTGCCGTCCGGCGCGCAGCAGATCCTGCTCCAGGCCGCCGTGATCGGCCGCGACGTCGACCTCGACGTGCTCATCGCCGTGGCGGGCGACGAGGACGCCGTCATCGAGGCCGTCGAGGCGGCACTGCTGGCGGGCCTGGTGACCGAGCCGGGGCCCGGGCTGCTCAGGTTCGACCACGACCTGGTGCGCGACACGATCTACTCCGACGCGTCCCGGCTGCGCCGCACCCGGCTGCACGCGGCCGTGGCCGCCGTCATCGAGGAGCGCACTCCGTCCGACGTGGCCGCGCTCGGCCACCACTACTTCCTCGCCGACGCGGCCGAGAAGGCCGTCCACTACGCGGGGCTGGCGGCCGAGCAGGCCGAGCGGCGCTTCGCCCACCGCGAGGCGGCCACGCTGTGGGAGCAGGCCATCGCCGCGTTCGACCGTTCGCGCAACGACGAGCCGGGCGGCGCGCAGACGCCGGAGCGCACCAAGAAGCGGCTGGCGCTCATGCTGCGCCAGATCAGGGCCCTGGCGCTGTGCGGCGACATGTCGGCGGCCAGGGTGCTGCGCCGCCAGGCCATGGACACCGCGCTCCCGCTGGGCGACCTCGAGATCACCGCGAAGGTGGCCGCCTCGCTGGCCGTGCCGCACAAGGGCATGGCCCGCGACTTCACCCGCACCGCGTGGGAGATCGTCGACGTCACCGAGCGGGCGCTCATGGAGCTGCCCGAGGGCGAGCAGCGGCTGCGGGCCAGTCTGCTGACCACGCTCGCCCTGGAGCTGGAGGGCTCCTCCTCCCCCGAGCGAGGCCGGCAGGCGTCGCTGGAGGCGCTGGAGCTGGCCAGGCAGAGCGGCGACTCCGCGCTGATCGCGGCCGCGCTCAGCGGGCGGCTGCGCCAGTCGTACGACATCCCCGCGGTCGACACGCGCGAGAGCATCGGCAGGGAGCTGCTGGAGGTCGCCCAGCGCTCCGGCCAGATGGCCACGCAGGCGCTGGCCCATCTGGTGCTGCTGGAGTGCGCGGCGGCCAGGGGTGAGTTCGCGACCGCCGACGAGCACGCCGCCGCCGCCGACCGCCTGGCCAAGCAGTACGACCTGTCGGCGCCGGCCGCGGTCGTCGTCTGGTACGCCGGCCAGCGGCTCATGATCGCCGGTGACTACGCCGGCGCCGGGCGGGCCTACCGCGACGCGGCCAGGATGACGGAGCGGGCCGGCATGCTGGAGGGCCGCCAGGACCTGCCGCTGATCACGACGTTCTGCCTGCACCTGGTCGACGGCCGGGCCGCCGGGATGGTCGACCAGCTCGCCGAGGCCCACCTGCGGGGCGCCAAGTGGACGCTCGACGCCTACGCCCTCGCCCTCGCCTCGGCGGGCCGTCTCGACGAGGCCAGGGCCGTGGCCGCCACCCGTCCGCCGGTGCGTCCCGACTTCCTCTACGAGCTGGTGATGACCTGGCGGGCGCTGGCCGGCATGTTGCTGGACGACCGGGAGCGGATGGTCGACTGCTACGACAAGCTCAAGCCGTTCGCCGACCGGGTGGCGGGCGCCGGCACCGGCGTGGTGGCGCTGTGGCCTGTCGCTCTGACGCTCGGCGACCTCGCCATCCGCCTGGGGCAGCCCGACGCCGCGCGCGACCACTATCACAAGGCCCTCGAGGTGGCCGGGCGGGTCGGCGTGCCGCGCTGGGTGGAGGCGGCGCGGCAGTCGGTCAACAGCTGACCTGGAATCGCTCGCTCCTGATGGTCTCGGCGCCCTCGACGGCCAGCTCGACGCGGTACCACCCGGGGTTGCCCGAGACGTGGGGCCGCCACTCGACGGTGCTAGCGGCGGCGGCGAAGCCGCCGTGGTCCACCAGGTAGGTGCGCCAGGCCCGGCTCGCGGGGCTCCAGCGGGTGAGCCGCCAGCCGTACGTCACGGCCTGGTCGGGGTCGGGGTTGACGACCACGCTCCGGGCCACGTACGGGTCGGCGCAGCCGGCGCCACCGCCGACGGAGACCTCACCCGCCCTGGCGGCGGGGGCCGTCCGCCTGGTGGGAGCGGAGATGGGACTCTCGCGGGCCGACAGGGTGATGGTCGTCACGGGCTCGGTGGCCGAGATGGCGTTGTGGTAGGCGGAGAAGCCGACGTAGGCGCTGGTGAACGCGAGCGCGGCCACGAAGAGCTTGACCGTGTTCGCGGTGCCGCTGGCGAGGGCGGCTGCGCTTCTCGTCGTCATCGTCAACACCTCTTTCGCCTCCGCCATAGAGTGAGGCAGGGCGGTTGAGTCCCGCTTGTCGGCTGGTTGCACCCGTTGCGGGAGACTTGCAGCCGCTGTGGCAGGCAAGCGGGACTTTGATTAAGGTAAGGCTGACCTAAGGCATTGGGAGGGGTGGCTGCGGATGGTACGTGCGATCGCCCCCGTCTCCGACGGCATCGCCGAGCCGTTCTGGCTCGGCCTCCCCTACTGGCTCGTCGGCGCCATCCTGATGCTCGCCCTGTTCGGAGCGTTCCAGGTCTACTACTGGGTGGGCCGCAAGCTCGGCGAGAAGCTCTACGAGTCCCGCGTCGGCGTCAAGCTGGGCCGCGAGCGCATCACGAAGATCGAGCAGGTCGTCGAGAAGTGGGGCGCGCTGGCCGTCTACGGCTGTTTCTGGGTGCCCATGTTGCGCCACACGTTGCCGTGGGTGGCGGGGGCGCTGCGCGTGTCCTACCCCTGGTACGTCGTCGCCAGCGCGCTGGGCTGCCTGACCTGGGCACCGCTGTGGTGGTTCGGCGGCACGGCGATCGTGTGGGGGTGGCTGCAACTGGCCGCCGCCTCGCCCCTCGCCGCGGCCGCCGTGGCCGTGGTGGCCGTCGCCGCCGTGGCCGCGCTCGTAATCCGCCGCCGGCGGCGCCGCCGGGCCTCCGAGGACGAGGCCCTGGTCTCCTAGGTCTCCTGCCCGCTCCGGTCGTCGATGACGGCCTCGGGGGCGTTCCTGCGTACGGTCTCGATGCCGTTCACGCAGGCCACCTTGGTCGGGAATCCCGCGCCGACCGCGAGCGTCTGCCCGTTGTTCGCCACGAGCGCGAAGCGGTAACCGCCCTGTTCGTCCTTGCTGATGATGAACCTGCCTGCCATGGCCGCCGCCCCCGTCATGTCGGATCTATCAACCATTTACCCGTGCCAGATCCATACCTATGGCCGTGTCAGGCAAACGAACCCTTGATCTCCTGACACCATGATTGCCATGCGTATCGCCGGTTTCATGGGTTCTGTCGTGGTCACTGTGCTGGTCGGGGTCGCCACCCCTGCCGTGGCGGCGGACGAGCCCGCCGTGGCGGCCAAGGCGGCGTACGTCATCGACTCGGCCGGGACGATCCACCTCGACAAGCGCGAGACGCGCCGGATGCCGGTCGCCAGCCTCGTCAAGATCATGACCGCGTACGTCGTGCTGCGCGAGGCCAGCCTGAGCGACACGGTCAGGATCTCCGCGACCGACGTGGCGTACGCCGCACGCAACGGCGCCGCGACGGCGGGCCTGCGCAAGGGCGAGCGCTTCACGGTCAGGGACCTGCTGTACGCCCTCATGCTGCCCTCGGGCGCCGACGCGGCCAACGCGCTGGCGCGGCGCTACGGCCCGGGCAAGACCGCCTTCGTCGCCAAGATGAACCGCACCGCCCGCTCGCTCGGCCTGGACGACACCCGCTACACCAACGCCGACGGCATGCCCACCCCGGGCAACGGCGGCTACTCGACGGCCGCCGACCAGGCGAGGCTGGCCCAGTGGGCACTGGACGACGACACGTTCACGACCGTGGTCAGGCGCACGGTCCACAGGGTGGCGAAGACGAAGGTGCACCGGGCGCACACCTGGCACAACACCAACAAGCTGCTCACGCGCGCGGACGGGGTGCTGGGCGTGAAGACCGGCTACACGAGGGCCGCGGGATACTGCCTGCTGTTCGCGGGCGTACGCGGTGGCGAGCAGGTCGTGGGCGTGCTGCTGAACGACAGCTCGGCGGAGCGCCGCTTCACCACGGCCGAACGGCTCCTCGACTACGCGGGCGACCGGATCGCCCTCGGCTGACGGACCGGCCCTCGGCGTCGCTCCCGGCGGGTCGGAGTGGCCATGGTGCGCCCGGGGCTGACGGCGCGCTCAACTCAGGAGCAGCAACAGCGCCGCAGCGACGGTGACCGCGGCGGTGCCGCCGTGCATGCCGTACGCCAGCGCCGGGTGGCCGCCGCGGCGGGCCACGATGATCGCGTCGCCCAGCGGGATGACCGCCATGGCCAGGAAGGCCCAGCCCAGGGTGCGCGGTTCGCCGAGGGCGAGCAGGACGAAGATCAGCAGTGCGGTGGCGAGGTCGCGCACGGCCTTGACGGAGAAGTAGGCGCCGGCGGCCGTACCGGGCACCCCGAAACCCGCGGCGGCGGACTCGGGCACAAGGAGGAAGCGCAGGCTGATCACGATCAGTCCGGCGCCGATGAGCGCGGCGATCACGTACGCGGTGGCAACCATGGCATGCATTCCAAGCTTCGGTCATTGACAGGTACTCCAGTCACCGTAGTTTAGCAATGACCAGACTTCTAGCAATGCTAGAATCAATCTGGGGCACATCTCTCTCGCACCTGAGGACAGTAGGGTTGGCCTTCACCCCCTCGAAAAGGATGACCATGGCGGAATTCATCGAGGTCCGCGCGACGATCGAGGGCCACGAAAGGGCGGCCGTGCTGGCCAACGGCATCCTCCGCGCGGGACTGGCCACGTCGATCGACATAGCCGAGACGCCACGCCCGACCGCCCGCCACGACGAGATCAGCTGGGAGCTCACGCTCATCACGACCGCGTGGCAGGCTCCCGCGCTCGAACGCCACATCAGGGAGACGGGCCTCGACAGCGCCATCGTGAGCCGTCCGGTCGTCGCCGACCCCGGCAGTCACCTTGACCGGCACCCTGACCTGCGCCCTTACCGGCACACTGACCGGCTCAACGAAGAGCAGCCCTGAGAGGTGCACGGCGGGAAGGCCGAACGGCGCCCGGCGCACGGCCCGGGGACGACGACACGGTCCCACGGCCCCGGACTCCTAGTCGCCGACCGTGATGACGACCTTTCCGGGAGCGTGCCCGGCCTCCTGGTACGCGACGGCCTCCGGGATGCGCTCGAACGGGAAGCTCCGGTCGATGACGGGCGAGACCTCGCCGCCCTCGAGGAGCTCGGTCAGCGCCAGCAGGTTCCGCTTGGTGTCCTCGCAGTTCACCACGTCCGCGGACGACACCCGCTGGGACACGAACGGCCCCGCGGCCAGCACCGAGAAGACGTGCCCGGCGGGCTGCAACCACCGGCCGGCCTGCCCGCCGACGGCGACGAGCGCTCCCCTGCCGGTCAGCACCCGCCGGCAGGCCGATCCCGGGCGGCTTCCGGCGATGTCGATCAGCACGTCGTAGCGCTGCCCGTTCCGCGTGAAGTCCTGCCGGGTGTAGTCGATGACCTTGTCCGCGCCGATCGACCGCACCATGTCCACGTTGCGCGAGCTGCAGACGCCGGTGACCTCGGCGCCGTACGCGCGGGCGAGCTGCACGGCGAACGTGCCCACGCCGCCCGAGGCCCCGTTGACGAGCACCTTGTGCCCTGGCTGCACCTGCCCGTGGTCGCGCACGGCCAGCAGGGCGGTGCCGGCCGCCAGGGGCACCGCCGCGGCCTCCTCGTACGACAGGTTCCTGGGCTTGGGCGCCAGCATGCGCTCGGGAACGCAGGCGTACTCGGCGAAGCCGCCCTGCAGGGGCATGCCGTACACCTCGTCTCCCGGGCTGAACTCCGTCACGTTCTTGCCCACCGCCGCCACCTCGCCGGCCACGTCGGCGCCCAGGATGCCGACCTTCGGTCTGCGCAGGCCGAGCTCGCCGATCAGGCGGGCGACGATCGGCTCGCCTCTCATCAGATGCCAGTCGTAGGGCTGGACGGAGGTGGCCCGCACCCGGACCAGCACCTCGTCGTCACCGGGCTCCGGCTTGCCGAGCTCCTTGAGCTCCAGGACGTCGGGTGAGCCGTACGAGCGCAGAACGAACGCCTTCATGGGATGCTCCTCGTGCCGTTGGTGACGCCGGTCGCGTACCACCACGAACGTCAGTGTGAACAGCCCTGCACGAGGGCGTAACAGCCGAAAGTACGACCTTCCCGTCAGCCGTTCGGACGCCCGGAACCGGTCCTGAAAGGCGATGACCGCGACCGCTCGCGCGGCCACGATCGGGGCATGACCCACGAGAGCACGACGATCACGCGCCTCGGGGCGGGCAGGGCGACCTGGCTCGCGCGCACCGGGCTGATCGCGCTCGGCTTCGTCCCCCTTCTCGCGGGGGCGATCCGCCTGACCGAGCTGACCGGCGGCGCCGAGGTCACGCCGGACAACGCGCGGTTCTTCGCCGCGCCGCTCCCCGTGGCCCTGCACATCGTCGCCGCCTGCCTGTACAACCTGCTGGGCGCCTTCCAGTTCGGCGGGCGGTGGCGGCCGCGGCGGCATCGCGTGCTCGGCAGGATCCTGGTCCCGCTGGGGCTCGTGGCGGCGCTGACGGGCCTGTGGCTGACGCTGTTCTCCGCCCTGCCGCCCGGGGACGGTGGCCTCCTCGCCGCCTTCCGGCTCGTGTTCGGCACGGTCATGGCCGGATCCCTCGTGCTCGGCGTCGCCGCGGTCCTGCGCCGGGACATCGCCCGCCACCGCGCCTGGATGATGCGCGCGTACGCGCTCGGCCTGGCCGCGGGGTCGCAGGCGGTGACGCAGGCGCTCTGGTTCCTCTTCGTGCCCGCTCCCCCTGATGGGACCGGCAGGGCGCTGCTCGTGGGCGCCGGCTGGGTGATCAACCTCGCCGTGGCCGAGTGGATCGTCAGGAGGCGGCGGGCGGGCCGCCCGGTCAGGGCCTGACGCGGCGGGTCTCGTAGGCCCACATGGCGATCTCGACGCGGTTGCGCACGCCGAGCTTGGTCATCAGGCTCGCGATGTGGCTCTTCACGGTGCTGAGCGAGATGTGCAGCTCGGCGGCGATCTCGCTGTTCGTCCGGCCGCGCGCCACGGTGAGCAGGATCTGCTCCTCGCGGTCCGTCAGCGCCTCGACGGGCTGCGCCGGCGGGGTGCCGCGTCCCGAGTCGGCGAAGGCGGCGAGCAGCCGGGCGGTGACGCTCGGGGCGATGAGGGCGTCGCCGCCCGCGGCGGCGCGTACGGCCTGGCCGAGCAGGTCGGGGCCGGCGTCCTTGAGCAGGAATCCGCGGGCGCCGGCCCTGAGCGCGGCGTAGACGTACTCGTCGAGGTCGAACGTGGTGATGACGACCACGGCCAGCGGGGCGTCCACGGCCGGCCCCGCGACGGAGCGGGTGGCCTCGATGCCGTCGAGGTGGGGCATGCGGATGTCGAACAGGCACACGTCTGGACGTAACCGGCGCGCGAGCTCGACGGCCCGCCGCCCGTCGCCGGCCTCGCCGACGACCTCGATGTCCGGCTGGGCGTCCAGGATCATCCTGAGCCCGGTGCGCGCGATCTCCTGGTCGTCTGCGACGATCACCCGGATGCTCACGTCGCCGCCCCTGCCCTGGGCAGGACGGCGGTCACGGTCCAGCCGCGTTCGGGGCCCGGGCCGGCCTCGCAGGTGCCGCCGAGCAGGTCGGCGCGCTCGATCATGCCGAGCAGCCCGTAGCCGGGCGAGTCCGCCTGGCGCGGCGAGGCGGTGTCGCCGTCGTCGCTCACCCGTAAGCGCACCGACGTGTCGTCGGCGGCCACCAGGACGTCGATGCGGGTGGCGTGGCGGGCGTGCCGCCGCGCGTTGGTGATCGATTCCTGGGCGATGCGGTAGATCGCGGCCCCGACCGACGGGGAGAGGCCGTCGAGATCTCCGGCGAGCCGCACGTCCACGGACGGGCCGACGCGGCCCTTGCCGGCGAGTTGCCGCAGGTCGGAGATGTGCCGGCTGGGCGCCAGCTCCGCCGGCTCGTTCCTGCGCAGGACGCGCACCATGGCGCGCATCTCGGCGAGGGCGCGCGTCGCCTCGGCCTCGATCACGCGCAGCGCGTCGGTGGCGGCCTCCGGCCGGTTCACCGCCGTCGCCAGGCCCGCCTGGGCGCGGATCGCCATGGCCGAGACGTGGTGGGCGACGATGTCGTGCAGGTCGCGGGCCAGTTGTTCGCGTTCGAGCAGCTTGACCTGGTCGAGCTCGCGCATCCGCGCCCGCGCCCGGTAACGCAGCGCCCCGCCGAGCGCCATGGCCGAGAAGAGGACCGCGAACGCGCCGACGGCGTCGGCGGGGGCGAGCGGCGCGCCGGCCAGCGAGAAGCGCACGCCGGGGAGCATGACCGCCAGCCCGATCACGACCTCGCGGCCGGACCCCCAGCGGAACAACGAATAGACCAGGATCAGCACGAACACCATCGTGTACGCGTCGGGGCGACCGCCGTCCATGAACAGCGGGACCACGCTCGAGGTGGTGAAGGCGATCACGACCATCAGCAGCGGCCGCGTCCTGCGCCAGAGCAGCGTGGGCACCAGCACGACGGTGACGATCACCGAGACGGCCCGCCACGGCATGTCCGGCCGCACGGCTCCTTCGAGCAGGGCGAGCGACAAGAGCACCCCTACGAGCGCCCAGTCCCGCCGGCCCCGCGCGGGCGGGCTGGGGGGAGGGGGCTCGTTCCACACGGAGCGAAGCACGCCCTCATCGTACGAGAGTCCGCCCCGCCGGGGACCGGTCATGGAGCGTTCGTCAGACCTTCGCCCGGCCCTGGATCGACCTGCGCCGGAACGTCTTCGCGCTCGCCCGGTGCACCATGGCCTTGATGAGGCCGAACAGCGCCCCTTGCAAGGCCGCGGCGACCAGGATCTCCGTCAGGTCGCGCTCGAGGTCCTCGGCGTCGGGCGAGTCGTCCTCGCCCGCGGCCAGCTTCCACATCCGGCGGAACAACAGGGTCGCCAGCGCGCCGCTGAGCACGCCCATGCCCAGCGAGGTGGCCTTCTGTACAGGGTGCATCTCCGTCTCCTCACGACGGTTTCGCCGTGCCCCGTGTGCGCGTCCTAAACGCGTCCCGGCCGAGCCACCCGGGATGAGACGTCAGGGGGACGAGCGCATCAGCCCGTGACAGGCGATGGCCGCGGCGGCCACGACGTTGAGGGAGTCGACCCCGGCGGCCATGGCCTCGGCGCTCATGGGGATGCACACGGCCTGGTCGGCCTCCTCCAGCCAGTGGGACGAGAGCCCGTCGCCCTCGGCTCCCAGCAGCAGCGCCACCCGGCCCGCGGCCCTGACCTCGTCTATGGGGACGGCGGTCTGGTCCGGGGTCAGGGCCAGGGTCCGGCAGCCCGCCTCCCGCAGGTGCGCGAGCCCTTCGAACCAGTCGTCCATCCGCGCGTACGGGATCGAGAACACCGCACCCATCGACACCTTGACCGCCCTGCGGTAGAGCGGATCCGCGCACCGGGGCGAGAGGATGACGCCGTCCACGCCGAGCGCCGCCGCGGACCTGAAGATCGCCCCGACGTTGGAGTGGTCGACCAGGTCCTCCAGCACGAGCAGGCGCCGCCCGCCCCGCTTGAGCAGGGTTTCGACGCCGGGCAGGGGCAGGCGTTCCATCGAGGCCAGCGCCCCGCGATGGACCTGGAAGCCGGCGATGCCGGACATGATCTCGTCGCTCACCACGTAGACGGTGGCGTCGCCGAGCACGTCCTGCAGCGGCGCCAGCCAGCGGCGGGTGGTCAGGACCGAGCGGATCGGGTAGCCGGCGCCGATGGCGCGCCTGATGACCTTCTCGCCTTCGGCGAGGAACAGCCCGCGCTCGGCCTCCAGGCTCTTGCGCAGCTCCACGTCCCTGAGCCGGGTGTAGTCGCTCAGGCGCGGGTCGTCGGGGTCGGTGACGTACTCAAGCACCTTCCGATACTGCCATGCGCCGCCTGACCTGCCAGACCACCGCGTAGCAGGTGAGGACGAGGCACAGTCCGATCAGGGTGCCCGCGCCCGTCTTGGTGAGCACGCTGGGGACGCCCAGTTCCGGGCTCGGCTCGTCCACGAGCGGCCACAGGAGGGCGCCCGCCACCGTGCCCGCCGCGCACGCGGCCAGGGCCGACCACCGTGCGCGTGGCGAGATCCGCAGGCGGCCGGGCACCGGTTCGGCGGGCATCCTGGCCAGTCCGCGCCGGCCCCACCACACGACGACGGCCAGCCCGATCGCGGAGGAGGCGTACTGCAGGAGGCGGAAGAGCGGGATCTCGCCGAAAAGGGGGTCTCCGAGCCGGCCGCCCCATTCCACGACCCCGGTGGAGTGGGTGAAGGAGTCCCAGAGCACGTGAGAGGCGGCGCCGATCACCGCGCCCGCGGCGATCGGCAGGAGCCTGAGCCGTTCGGGAGCCAGCAGCGCGGCGCGGCCGGCGAGCGCGGCGGGCAGGAGGGCGACCAGCGGGTCCCTGAACACGACGTGGAAGAGCGGCAGCAGCACGAGCACCGCGGCGAGGTCGAGAGTGACCACACCCGGCCAGGAGTGCCAGTCGGTGTAGTCGGGCAGGAACGGCAGGAACAGCGGCAGGTCGGGCGCCATGGCCCCCAGCGCCAGCGCCCACGGGTCGGCGAACCTGCGCACCCGGGAAGATGCCAGCAGCGGCACCACCGCGGCGATGTGACTGGGCGTGAACGGCAATCGTCTCCCCCCATCTGACGATCTTCGTCCATTATGCGCCGAACCTTGAACATCCTTTGCTCCCGCACTCTAGAGTTACGGAGAGTAGTGGGTACGGTACGTAGCGCTGTCGACGGCCGGAAGCCGGGAGTTCGGGGGTTCATGGTGCCTGACCAGCGGATTCGTGAGCATCCGGCCGCGTCAGCAGACTGGTTGCGCGCCGCTCGCGCGGCTCGCTCACTCTCGGTGGCTACGCTCGTCTGGCTGGGCGTGGAAAGCACGCTCGGCCTGGCGGCGGGCCTCGTGGCACACTCCGTCGCGCTGATCGGATGGGGCCTGTGCGCCGTGGTCGAGGCGGCGGCCAGCATGATCGTGGTGTGGCGGTTCACCGGCGCCCGCACGCTGTCGCCGAGCGCGGAGACCACCGCCAGGCGGGCGGTGGCGGTGAGCTTCTGGCTGCTCGCGCCCTATCTGGTCATCCACGTGGCGTACGACCTGGGCGCGGGGCACCGGGCGGTGCCGAGCGTGCTGGGGATCGTGGTGACGGCGGTCAGCCTCGTCAGCATGCCGCTGCTGGGCATCGCCAAGCGGCGGCTCGGCGCGCGGCTGGCGTCGCCGTCGACGGCGGGCGAGGGCACGCAGAACCTCATCTGTGCCGCCATGGCGGCGGGCGTGCTCGCCGGATTGTGGCTCAACACGATCGGCTGGTGGTGGGTCGACCCGGCCGTCGCGGTCGCCCTGGCGGTGGTCGCCGTACGCGAGGGAAGGCGCGCCTGGCGCGGTCACGCATGCTGCCATTGAAGGCAACACACCGTAATCAACGCACCAAAAGGGCTGTTTAACCACACTGACCGCACCGAGTATCGTTCCCGGAGTATTGCGGAGCTTCTCCCGCTAGGGTCTCCGGAAGGTTCCTACACACCTAAGAGGGCATCGTGGGGCGACACCGCACAGACGATCTCGACGGCGGATACCGGGCCAGCGAACCTCCACCCCCGCGCAAACGATCCGGCAACGGTCGCGGCAGGGTGCTGGTGCCGCTGGCGGGCGCCGTCGCGATGGCCGTGCTCCTCGGCGTCGCCGCGTTCGTCATCTTCAACAGGAACCACGACTGCTCCAGCGGCAAGCTGCCGCTGCGCGTCGTCGCGACCCCCGACATCCACCCCGCGCTCAACAAGATCGCCGGCAACTACAACAAGGCCATGCACTCGATCGACAGCAAGTGCGTCGAGGTGACGGTGGCCAAGCAGGCGGCGGCGAAGACCGCGAACGCGCTGGCCGCGGGCAAGATGCCGGCCGACTTCTGGGTGGCCGACTCCAGCCTGCTGATGGAGAGCATGCGCCAGACCTCGGCAGGCAAGGCGCTGCCGCAGGTCGAGGGGTCGATCGCGACCTCTCCCGTGGTGCTGGCGGCGGCCGAGTCGGCCGCGCAGAAGCTCACCGGCACCCTGCAGCCGAGCTGGAGCGCGATGATCGCGGCGGCGAACGTCGCGAACGTGGACGGGCCCGGCAAGAAGGTACGCGTGCTGGCCCTCGACCCCCAGAAGAACTCCGCCGGGCTGGCCGCGCTGCTGGCCGCCGCCGGCACGGCCAGGGAGGCCAAGCAGGACAAGGCGCTCGTGGGCGCGCTGAAGGAGCTGTCCGGCCAGCTCGCGCCCGACCCGACGGCGCTGCTGGCCAGCCTCACGGTGAAGTCCAGCAGGGTGCCCGTCGGGGTGACCTCCGAGCAGGCCATCCACGCCCACAACGCGAAGAAGCCGGAGGCGCCGGTGGTGGCGCTCTATCCGAAGGAAGGCACGCTCAGCCTCGACTACCCCGTCACGATCCTGACCAAGGACCCGGCGGTGCTGAAGGCGGCGGCGGACTTCAAGCAGAACCTGACGACGGAGTCGGCCGGGAAGATCCTGCGCGCCGCCGGGTTCCGCGGCACCGACGGCAAGGCGGGCGACGCGCTGTCGGAGGAGAAGGGCTTCACCGCCGACCCGCCGACCGCGCTGGAACCGCCCGACACCGCGACGGTGGCCAGGATGGTGCAGACCTGGTCCAGGCTGAACCTCGGCTCCCGGCTGCTCACCCTGCTCGACGTCTCGGGAACGATGGCGCTGCCCGTGCCCGGCACGAACATGACCCGCATGCAGGCCATCAACAAGATCGCGACCGAGGGGCTCGCGCTCTTCCCCGCCGACTCCGAGGTGGGTCTGTGGACGTTCTCCACGCATCTGGACGGGCGGGACAAGGACTGGAAGGAGCTGGTCTCCGTCGGGCCGCTCTCCGAGTCGATCGACGGGGCGCTGCGCAAGGAGGCGCTGGCCACGACGTTCTCCCAGATCCAGGCGAAGCCCACGGGCGACACCGGGCTGAACGACACGATCAGGGCCGCCTACGCCGAGCTGACCAAGACGTTCCGGCAAGACAAGATCAACACGCTGCTGATCCTCACGGACGGCGCCGGCAACGACGATCCCGACGGTGGCGTCAAGAACGCCGAGATCCTGCGGTACCTGAAGAAGACCTACAACCCGAAGCGGCCCATCAGCATCCTGCTCATCGCGTTCGGCCCGGAGGCCGAGAAGGGCAAGCGGCAGATGGACGCGCTGGCCAAGGCCACGGGCGGCGAGGCGTACATCGCCAAGGACATCCTGCAGGTCCGCGACTTCTTCCTGCAGGGCATGGAGCGCCGCCTCTGCTCCCCCAACTGCGACGGCTGAACCCGCCCACCCTCATAACCGTTCGGCATGGTGGGCGAACCGGCTCAAAGGGGGCGGCGTCCTCTCCGCGTGGGGCTGAGTAGCCCGTACCACCCGCGGGGAGGGAATCCGTGCCTGGATGGCCGAGCGTCGACCGTACCGACGATCAGGAGCTCGTCGAGGCTCTGCGGCGCGCGGACACCGACGCCCCCGCCAGGCTGTACGACTCCTACGGCGAGCGGCTGCACGACTACGCCTGCTCGCTCATCGAGGAGCGGGAGGTCGCCGGGGACGCCGTGCACGACGCGCTCGTCACCGCGCAAGGATGCGCGGACCGGCTGAAGGAGCCCGCCAGGCTGCGGGCCTGGCTGTACGCGCTGGCCCGGTTCCAGGCGCAGGCCAGGATGTCGCACCGGAGCGGCACCCCCGTGGAGGGCCTGCCGCTGCCGGAGCCCGGCGACCACGACGACCCCGAACTGGCCGACCTGGTCCACGAGACGCTGGGCGAGCTGAGCAGGAACGAGCGCGAGGTCCTGGTGCTGTCGCTGCGCCACGGGCTGACCCCGGCCGAGGTGGGCGCGGTGCTCGGGCTGACCTCGCGGCAGGTGACCGCCAGGCTGGGCCGCGCCCGCGACCACCTGGAGAACGCCGCCGCCGCCGTGGTGCTGGCCAGGACCGGGCGGGCGCACTGTCCTGACCTGTCGGCGATGGTGGACTCGTGGGAGGGGCCGCTCACCCCGCTGCTGCGCCGGCGGCTGTCGGGGCACATCGGCGGGTGCGAGGTGTGCACCGAGGGCCGGCACCGGCAGATCTCGGCCCTTCGGCTGCTGGACATGGTGCCGGTCGTCTTCGCGCCGCTGTCGCTGCGCCGCCGGGTGGTCGACACGTGCGTCAACCCGGAGCGCGACCAGACCCGTACGTTGATCACCGACCGCGGCGACAGCTTCGACCGGACGGGGTTCCCCGTGGCCGCCGAGGGCCGCTCGCGCCGGCGCAGGCCGCGCCGGCTGGCGCCGGTCGCGCTGGCCGGGGCCTGTCTGCTGGCCGCGACGGGCGCCGTGGTCGTGATCAACGGGCGGGACGTCTCCAGCGGCGCCGCGCTGCCGCCGGCACCGTCCCCCGCGCTCTCCGTGGCGCTGAGCCCCGATCCCGAGCCCGTTCTGGAGGAGGAGGACGAGCCGGCGCTCTCGCCGACGCCGACGCCGACCCGGACGCCGACCCCGGGCGCGACCCGGCCGGACAGGCGCGCGCCGAGCGGGCGGCCGGTCGCCACGCGGCCCCGCACCAGGCCCGCCCCCGCTCCCACGGCCTCCCGGCGCAGGCCCGCGCCCGGCCCGCGGCTCGTCGCGTCGTGCCCGGAGGGGATGGACGGCCTGGCCAGGATCGGGCTCAGCGCCCGCAACGCCCCGGTCTCCTGGGTGGCCACCGCCTCGCAGGGCCTGGACGTGCACCCGGCGAGCGGGTCCATCAAGGCGGGCGGCTCCGTGCGGGTGGTGGTGACGGCCGTCGATCCGACCGTGTCCGGCCGTGGCCGCGTCGCCTTCACCTCGAACGGCGGCACCAGATCCTGCTCGTTGTCCTGGGTGGCCGACCAGCGGCCGCCCGCCTCCGACGCGCCGGACGGCGACGTGCCCACGGAGATCACCGAGCCACCGGAGACGCCCACCGCCGGTGCGGAGAGCTCCTCCGTGGACACCATGGACGAGTGAACGGGTCATCGTCGTACCAAGCGCTGGTAGATCGGTGCTTAGTCGACAATTGGGCATAATTCGGGCCCTGGCTCGAAGATCCCCTGCCTCATAGGGCATTCTGGTGTGCTTGGGGACCACTCCGGGGCCGAAGAGCGCTTGACCATGTGTTGAAGTTCACATGAGAAATCTCAGCCCGAGGGTGAACCGGTCAGCGTCACCAAGCGTCGGCATTGACGTGCCCAGGCGCTGATTGGTCCCATGAACTGCGATCAAACACGCCCCGACCAGGAAGATCAGGAGAAATCCAGGAGATGCTCAAGCACCGCAGAGCGCTGGCGTGGGTGCTGGCGTTCGCCTGCATAGCGGGGGCGACAGTCGCGCTGTTCGACATCGAGACACCGCTGCGCCCGTTCTTGATCTCCCTGTTCCTGCTGTTCGTTCCTGGGGCCGCAGTGGTGGGACTGTTGCGTGATCGTGATCCCCTTGCCGCACTATCAGTAGGGGCTGCCGCAAGTCTCGTACTGAACGTGCTTCTCGCGCAGGCCATGCTGCTGTTCAACGCGTGGTCGCCGAGGGCCGGTGTGGCGACCGTCGCCGTGCTCGGAGGGTTCATGTACGTGCTTCGCGTGTTGTACCGGGGGAAGAGCATGCAGACCGAACAGGGGGCCAGGGCAAGGTGAACATCCAGGTAGTTCGGCCGGGAGACCTCGGAGACTCCGAACGCGCCCGGTGGCGGGAGCTGCAGAAGGCGGACCCGGGTCTGGACAACCCGTTCCTTTCCGTCGAGTTCGCCGTCGCGATGGACCGTTTGCGCGACTACGTGAGGGTGGCGGTCATCTCCGACGGCGGCGGCATCGCCGGCTTCTTCCCGTACGAACGGCACAGCTTCGGCATCGGCAAGCCGCTCGGCGGCTTCCTGACCACCTGCCACGGCCTGATCGCCACGCCGGACCTGGAGCTCGACGCCAAGGCGCTGTTGCGGGCCTGCAAGCTCAGCGTGTTCGACTTCGACCATCTGGTGGCAGGGCAGCCCACCTTCGCCCCCTACGAGCAGGATGTCCGCCCGGCCCCGGTCATGGACTTCACCTCGGGGTTCGAGGCCTGGATCGACCAGGTCAAGGCCAACTCGCCGAAGAACCTCAAGACCGTCCGCTACAAGGAGCGCAAGCTCGGCAGAGACCAGGGAGAGCTGCGCTTCGCGTGGGCCTCGCCCGACCCCGAGGTGCTGCGCACCCTGCTGGCCTGGAAGTCGGACCAATACCGCAGGACCGGCCGGGTCGACAGGTTCGCCCAGCCGTGGATCGTCGAGCTGACGGAAATGATGCATGCCGAAAAGTCATCTGATTTCGGAGGCGTGCTCACCATGCTTTATGCGGGCGACACTCCGGTGGCTGGACATTTCGGCCTCCGTACGGCCACCACGCTTGTAGGGTGGTTCCCCGCCTACGACACAGAGTTCGCCCGTTATTCGCCGGGCATCGTCCATCATCTCCAGATGGCCGAGGCCGCCGCGAACGACGGGCTGCACATGGTCGACATGGGCAAGGGCGGCAAGGAGTACAAAGACTGGCTCAAGAGCGGGGTCCTGTACGTCGCAGAAGGCCGCATCTCGAGACCGTCCGCGACCGCGGCGGTGCACTGGATCGGCCGAACTCCTTTCAACAAGGCCCGAACAATTGTCATGGACCGACCGTCTCTTTATAAGGCGGCCGACCGTGTCCTCAAGGGCTTTGGTCGGGTGCGCACCTCAGTGCAACAGCAGGAGTCACCCAATGTAGTCAAGGAAGCATCGGGAGCGAGCTGACCGCTCCCACCCCCGGCACCAGCACCTAACACCCTCACTCTCCACACAGGACCCCCAATGCACCGCCCACCGGTTTCGTCATTCCCGCAGCACCCGGGGATGGCCTCGTCCGGTTCGCACGACGGGGTCCCGGAAGGAATTCCCTCGCCATGAGTCCCGAGATAACCAAGCACAACGGCAAGCTCCAGGCCGGACCCCTGCGGTCGATGCCGCCACCGTCGAGCTTCACGCCCGTGACGCCGCACCTGGCCATCTCACCGACGGTCAGCGTGGTCGTGCCGGCGATGAACGAGGCCGAGAACCTGCCGCACGTCTTCGCCACCATCCCGCAGTGGGTCGACGAGATCGTGCTGGTCGACGGCAACTCCGTCGACGACACGGTCGCCGTGGCCAGGCGGCTGCGGCCCAACGTGAAGGTCGTGACCCAGACGGGCAAGGGCAAGGGCGACGCCCTGGCCGCCGGCTTCGCGGCGTGCACCTGCGACATCATCGTGATGATCGACGCCGACGGCTCGACCGACGGCCGCGAGATCATCAACTTCGTGGGCGCGCTGGTGACCGGCGCCGACTTCGTCAAGGGCTCGCGCTACGCCGCCGGCGGCGGCAGCGACGACCTGACGCTCAACCGCCGTCTGGGCAACAAGGTGCTCACCGGCATCGTCAACGTGATGTACCGCACCCAGTACACCGACCTGTGCTACGGCTACAACGCCTTCTGGGCGCGCCACCTCGACGTGCTCGACCTCGACTGCGACGGCTTCGAGGTGGAGACGCTGATGAACGTGCGCGCGGCCAAGGCCGGGCTGAAGGTGCACGAGGTGCCGAGTCACGAGCGTAACCGCATCCACGGCGAGAGCAACCTGCACGTCGTACGAGATGGCTTCCGTGTGCTCAAGACCATCCTGAAGGAGTGGCGCCGCCAGCCCTCTCCGCCCCAGCCTGAGCCCACCGCCACTCCTGCCGCTGACCGAGGCGTCGCATAAAAAGGACCGTTGTGAACACGTCTGTTGTCATCTGCGTCTACACCGAGGAGCGGTGGGAGGACATCAGGCAGGCAGTCGAGTCGGTCGAGAACCAGACCCGCCCGGCCCACGAGCTGATCCTGGTGGTCGACCACAACCCCGACCTGCACCTCAAGCTCAAGCGCGAATATCCACAGGCCATCGTGGTGGAGAACACGCACGAGCAGGGGTTGTCCGGAGGCAAGAACACCGGGGCGGCCACGGCCAACGGTGAGATCGTCGCGTTCCTCGACGACGACGCCGTCGCCGACACCGGGTGGCTGGAGGCTTTGGAGGAGGGCTTCCAGGAACCCGGCGTGGTGGGCGTGGGCGGTCGCACCGACCCCCTGTGGGCGTCCGGCAGGCGGCCGCGGTGGTTCCCGTACGAGTTCGACTGGACGGTCGGCTGCACCTACCGCGGCATGCCCGCGGTCAGGGCGCCGATCCGCAACGTGATGGGCGGCAACGCCGCCTTCCTGCGCGACGTCGTGTCCGAGGTGGGCGGCTTCCACAGCGGCATCGGGCGCAGCGTCCAGGGGCGCAAGTCGCGGCCGCTGGGCTGCGAGGAGACCGAGTTCTGCATCCGGCTCACCCAGCGCAAGCCCGGCTCCGTCATGCTGTTCGAGCCGCGCGCGGTGATCGGGCACAAGGTGTCGAAGCAGCGCGAGGGCTTCGCCTACTTCCGGTCCAGGTGCTACGCGGAGGGCCTGTCGAAGGCCCTGGTGACGCAGGAGGTCGGCACCCAGGACGGGCTCGCCAGCGAGCGGGCGCACGCGATCAAGACGCTGCCGCTCGGCGCGCTGCGCGGCGTGGGCGAGGCCCTGCGGGGCGACCTGGGCGGGCTCGGCCGGGCCGCCGCGATCGTGATCGGGCTGGCCTGGACAACCTGGGGATACGTGGTGGGCACGGCACGGCTGAAGGTGGCACGCTCATGATCCGCGTCCCGATCCTGATGTACCACTCGGTCACCGACAGCCCCAACGACGACACCAGGCCGCACGCGGTGCGGCCCTCCGACCTGGCCGAGCAGCTGGCCTACCTGTCGGAGAGCGGCTTCACCCCGCTCACGCTGGGCGACCTGGTGGCCTCGCTCAACAAGAACAACGGCCGCTCGATGCCCGACAAGCCGGTCGTCGTGACCTTCGACGACGGCTACGCCGACTTCCACAGCCACGCGCTTCCACTGCTCGAACGCTACAACTTCCCCGCCACGGTCTTCCTGACCAGCGGCTGGGTGTCCGACGCGGGCGACGACGCGGCGGGCAGGCCGCTGGACGACATGTTGTCCTGGGGCCAGGCCCGCGAGGCCGCGCAGACCGGCATCGAGATCGGCGGCCACAGCCACAGCCACCCCCAGCTCGACCAGCTCCGCACCGAGGACCTCCGGCAGGAGCTGCGCAGGAACAAGGGCCTGCTGGAGGAGAAGATCGGCGCGCCGGTCGCCACCATGGCCTACCCCTACGGCTACTCCAGCGCCCGCGTACGCCGCGAGGTGCGCAAGGCCGGCTACTTCGCCGCCTGCGCCGTCAGCAACACGATCGCCGCGGACCGGCACGACATGCTGGCCATCCCCCGGTTGACGGTCGGCAAGGGCACGACCATCAACATGTTCAAGCGCGCCGTCGAAGGCACCGCCGTACCTCTCATCTACATGCGCGAGCGCATCCTCACCAAGGGCTACGCCGTCGTGCGCAGGACGAGGTACGGGCTGCAACGGGTGCGCGGCAATGTCTAGGGTCTGGGGACGGATCCTCGTCGACCTGCGCAACCCGCTGTTCCGGCAGGGTTACGCGCTCATGGCGAACACCGTCATCACCGGCGTGCTCGGCATGGGCTACTGGCTGCTGGCCGCCCACTACTACACCCCCGACGAGTTCGGCCGCGGCCAGGCGGTGATCACGGCGATGCGGTTGTTCGCGTCGCTGGTCGCGCTCGGGTTCGTCGGAGCGCTCGCCCGCTACCTGCCGGTGGCCGGCCGCCGCACGCCCGAGCTCATCCTGCGCGGGTACGGCCTGGCCGCCGCCACGGGCGGGGTCGCCGCTGTCGGCTTCCTGCTGACGCTCCCCCTGTGGGGCGAGACCTATTCGGTGCTGGCCGGGTTCGGGCCGGGGCTGTTCTTCCTGGCGTCCGTGGTGGTGTGGGCGGTGTTCACCCTCCAGGACGTCGTGCTGACCGGCCTGCGCAGAGCCCCGTTCGTACCGCTGAACAACCTGGTCTTCGGCCTGGTCAAGATGGGGCTGCTGGTCGCCCTCGCCGGCGCGCTGCCCTCCGGCGGCATCTTCGTCTCCTGGGTCGTCCCGACCGCCCTCGCACTGATCCCGATCAACTTCCTGATCTTCGGCGTCGTGGTGCCGCGGCACACCAGGCAGGCCGGCGCGGAGCTGCAGCCTCCTCGTCTGCGCGAAATTGGAAGGTTCCTGGCGGGTGACTTCCCCGGGACGCTGTCCATCCTGGCCATCGTCTACCTGGTGCCCGTGGTGATCGCCACCCAGGTGGGCGAGGCCACGTTCGGGCGTTTCTCGATGGCGCACACCCTGGCCAGCATGATCGAGCTGCTGGCCATGAACATGGCGGTGTCGCTGACCGTCGAGGGCGCGTTCGACCGGTCCCAGCTGGCCGAGAACTGCCGGCGGGCGTTGCGGCGCGCCTTCATGATCGTCGTTCCGATCATCGCGGTGGCGATCGCCGGGGCGCCGCTCATCCTGACCATCTTCGGGCCCGCCTTCGCCGAGGAGGGCACGACGCTGCTGCGGCTCATGGCGCTCGCCGTACTGCCCCGGGTGCTGATCGAGGTCTATCTGAGCGCGCTGCGCGCCCAGAGCAGGGCGCGCACGCTGGCCGTCGTCCAGATCGGGCTGGCCGTCCTGGTGCTGGTGTCCACGTGCGTGCTGTTCCCCTTCGCCGGAGTGAACGCGGTGGGATACGGTCTGCTGGCCAGCGAGCTCCTCGTTGCGCTGTTGATCTTCGGAAATCTGCGTAAGATTCTCGGATTCGGCGATACAGGTCGACCGGCTGTCACTCAGGGGTCGTCCGGGACCGCATGATGGTCAACGCGAGGCAACGGGACAGCAATGGCGTGACACCGGGGACCACGGGCTCCCAGGATGCGCGCGGGGACAAGGAGGACTCAGACGTGCCCTTCGATCCGGAAGCTACCGGGATCATCCCGAAGCTGACGTTCGAGCCCCCTGGTGAGGGCTCCGGCACGTCTGAGGAGACCGAGGCGGAAGCCGCGGAGAGCGCCGCCGAGCCCGGCTCCGAGCGCACCACGGCCATCCGCCTCCCGGTGACACCTCCGCCAGGGAAGGGCGACGCGGGCTCCTCACCGGAGACCGCCCCGACCAGCCCCGGGCTCCGCCCGCCACCCGCCGCCGACGCCCAGCCACCCGGCGGCTCCCAACCGTCCGGCAAGTCGCAACCCTCCGGTTCGCAGCCGTCCGGCGGATCGCAGTCGTCGGGCGGTTCCCGACCCTCCGGTGGAACGAAGCCCGCCACCGGCCCAGGACCGTCCGAGGAGAAGCCTTCCAGCGGCACCCAGCCGACCGCAGCCGCACCGGGCACCGGTACGTCACCAGGTGCCGGTAAGCCGCAGGCTGCCGGCGGGACGAAACCGGCGGGAGGCGGGCAGGCGGGTGTGCCTCCGCAACCGGCCGGTAAGGCCGAGCCGGGAGCTCGCGGCGGAAACCCGGGTAGCGCAGCGCCGCCCGCCACAGACAGCCCTCACACCGGGAACCCGAACACCGCAGCGCCGCCGGCCACGACCCCGGCCACGGGAAGCCCTCACGCCGGAAATGTGAACCTCGGAGCGCCACCCACAGCGGCAACCCCACACGGCGGGAACCCGAACACCGGAGCGCCGCCCGCAACGGGGAGTCCTCATGTCGGAGGGCCCGTCGGTCGAGGACCCGCCGGTGGAGGGCCCGCCGGTGGAGGGCCCGCCGGTGGAGGACCCGCCGGCAGGGCGCACGTCGGGGGGCCGCCGTACGGGCGCGTGGGTGTGGTGCAGGAGGCGCTGCCGCAGGGTCCGGCCGGAGGGCCGGTCGCGCGGCGGGCGCCGGCGCGACCGCAGTCGCTGAAAGCCCGGGTCAGCGCGCTGATCGCCAGCGCGCCCCGGTGGTTGCCCGTGCTGCTGGTCCTCGAGGGCCTGCTCATGTTCGTGCTCGCCGTCAAGGTGTCCCCGGGGCCGCTGCGGGGTGTGGACCCGGCTGACATCGACGGTCTCGGGCTGATCTCGGCGCTCCCGGTCACCGCGTTCCTGGCGATCCTGATCATGCTCGTGTCGTTCTTCGTCACGGTCGCCCAGAGCACCGACCGCAAGTTCCTGCTGCTGTTCCAGATCGCCGCGATCGCGTTCGCCCTGCACGGCGTGGGGTCGCTCGTGGCGAGCGAGCCGCGTTTCCCGACGGCGTACATCCATGCCGGTTTCGTGGAGTTCATCAGCAGGACGGGCGAGACGGCGATCGGCATCGACGCCCGCATGGGCTGGCCGGGCTTCTTCGCGTTGTTCGCGTTCGTGACGAAGGCCGCCGGCATCAGCGACATGACGACGATCCTGCAGTGGACGCCGCTCCTGTCGAACCTGCTGTACCTGCTGCCGTTCGTGCTGATCCTGCGCCAGGTGGTGGCGACCACGCGGGCGCGGTGGTTCGCGGCGCTGCTGTTCGTGCTGGTGCAGTGGATCGGGCAGGACTACTTCTCGCCCCAGGGCTTCACGTTCGCCCTGTATCTGGCGTACGTGGCGATCCTGCTGCGATGGTTCGGGCGGGTCGAGCCGCGGACCAGGCCGATCGCCCCGAAGGGCCTGCGCAAGCTGCTCGGCAGGCTGGACGCGATGACGCCGGGCGAGCTGGCCAACACCGGCACCTACCGGGCCGACAAGCTGCTCATGCTGATGATGTTGATGGCGCTGTTCATCGCGTCGGTGGCCTCGCACCAGATCACCCCGTTCATGATGCTCGGCGTGCTGACGGCGTTCCTGCTGGTGAAGCGGACCTCGCTGACGTGGGGGCTGCCGTTCTTCCTCGGGCTCGTGGTGGCGGCCTGGATCAGCTACATGACGGTGGGCTTCTGGGCGAGCCAGATCGACACGATCTTCGGTGGCCTGGGCAACGTCCTGTCCAACCTGCGCAGCAACACCGGCGACCGGATCGAGGGCACCGACCCCGCCCACGCGATGGTGTTGCAGGCCCGGCTCGGCATCCTGGTGGTGATCCTCGGGCTGGCGGCGGCCGGGTTGTTCCGGCGGCTGCGGCGGGGGGTGTTCGACAGGTCGGCGCTGATCCTGCTCTGCGTTCCCGTGCTGGCGCTGGGGCTGCAGAGCTACGGCGGCGAGATCGGGCTGCGCATCTACATGTTCGCGCTGCCCGGCGCGTGCCTGCTGGCCGCGTACGCGTTCTTCCCCAACCTGCCGGCCGACAGCGCCGACGTGCGCGAGGAGACCGTGCCGCTGCGCAAGCGGAACGTGCGCTTCAACCCCGAGCTGACCAGGAAGATCTCGGTCGTGCTCGCGGCGTGCTTCGCGGTGTTGTTCGCGATGGCGTTCCTGCTGGCGAGGTACGGCAACGAGAAGTTCGAGCGGGTCACCACCGGCGAGGTGGCGGCCCTGCACTACGTCTACGACCACGACAAGCCCAGCGCGCGGGTGCTCTATCTGGTGCCCAAGCTGGGGCCGGAGGTCACGCCGACCCTGCCGTGGGGCGAGCGCGACGTCGAGCGGGTCAGCTTCAACGTGCAGGCGCTCGTGCACAAGGATCCGACGAAGATCGCCGACGCGGTCAAGGCGTTGCAGGAGCAGCCGCGTAACTCGTACCTGATGGTGAGCACCGGCCAGGTGAGCTACCTGCAGCTGAACGAGGGTTATCCGGCGGACTGGGGGGCCAAGTTCCGTGCGGCGCTGGACACCTCGCCCAGCCTGAAACGGGTGTTCTCCAACGAGGACGCGGCGCTCTACACCTGGAAGAAGTTCGTCAGGGGGACGGAGATCCCCGAACCGAACTCCTACAAGAGCCGCGGCGACCCCACCTCGCCGTGGACGCCGGTCGGCATCGGGGCTCTGATCGTGACGTGGGTGGCGCTGCTCGGCTACGAGATCATCCGCCTGAACGGTCCCAACCGGGCGCGCAAGACGCGCAAACGCCTGTTGTTCCTGGCGGTCCCGGCGTTCGTGGTGGCCATCGCGGTCATCATCGAACGGTTCATTTACATCGCACAAAATAACTGAATTCCCAGGAAACTCTCAGGTTCTACGGGATGATGCCCTCAATGAGGGCACAGAGGGCACTTCCCGTAGAACCGGACGCACGTACCGCTGCCGCACGGATCGTCTCCGTCGACGCGTTGCGGGGCTTCTCGCTCCTGGGCATCCTCGTCGTCAACATCGCCTTCCTGGCCTCCGGATACCGGATGGCCGGGATGGCGGAGCCCGCCTTCGGCTCGCCGTCCGACTGGGCCGTGCGATGGTTCGTGACGATGTTCGCGGAGAACAAGTTCTACCTGCTGTTCTCGTTCCTGTTCGGCTACAGCTTCACGCTCCAGCTCGACTCGGCGGCGCGGCAGGGGCGCGCGTTCCGGCCGATGTTCCTGCGGCGGCTGGCCGGGCTGCTCCTGATCGGGCTGGCGCACGCCGTGCTGCTGTTCCCCGGGGACATCCTGACGACGTACGCCGTGGTGGGCCTGGCCCTGCTGTTCCTCCACCGGATCAGGCCCAGGACTGCCGTGCTGCTGGCCGTCGCGCTGACGGCGGTGCTGGCGCTCGGCTTCGTGCTGGCGGCCGTGCTGGCCACGCTGGGGCTGGATCTGTCGGGCACGATGACGGACGGCGCGGCCGAAGCCGCCAGGTCGGACGCGGCGCTGAGCGGGGGTTTCTGGCAGATCGTGTCGGAGCACCTGAGGAAGCTGTCGCTGATCACCGTGCTGCGCGTCCTGTTCCAGGGGCCGGCGGTGCTGGCCGCGTGCCTGCTCGGGCTGGCGGCCGGCAAGTCAGGCGCCCTGCGCGACCTGTCCGCGCACGCGACAACGCTGCGCAGGCTGCAGTGGACGGGCTTCACGGCCGGTCTTGCGGGGGCGTCCTTCGCCGCGCTGGCCGCCTGGACCGGCGTGGTGCACAAGTTCTGGGGCGAGGCGGTGGACCTGGCGACGGCGCCGCTGCTGGCGGCCGCGTACGCGGCGACGTTCCTGCGGCTGCTGCCGCGCGTGCCGCGCATCGGGCGAGCCCTGGCCGCGCCCGGCCGGATGGCGCTGTCCAACTACCTGGCGCAGTCGCTGATCTGCGCGCTGATCTTCACGGGGTACGGGCTGGCGCTCGTGGACCGGGTCAGCCCGCCGATGGAGCTGCTGATCGCCGCGGGCGTCTTCGCCGCCCAGGTCGTCTACAGCCGGTGGTGGCTCGGCGGGCATGGGTACGGGCCGGTGGAGTGGCTGCTGCGTTACCTGACGTACGGGACCAGGCCGGCCCGCCCGATCGGAGCAAGCCGTCGCCTTCCCGGTCGCCGATGAGGAACCCGGCAGGCATGCTCACATGCCTCTGCCGGACCACCTGATCTCGTACGGCCGCAGGGTGACCTGCCTGCCGTCGACGGTCGCGGTGACGTCCTCGCCGGACGTGTTCACCATGACGCTCTGGCGCTGCTGGGCGATGGCTCTGATCCGCTGGTCGGAGGTCCTGACCTTGGAGACCTCGACCCCGGCGGGGAACCACTTGGCGAACCCGCTCAGCAGGCCGGCCATCGGCATCTCGCCGCCCACCTTCGGCGCCCACAGGCAGCCGGGGCACTCGCCTTCGTCCTTCATCTGCGGGTTCCAGTAGAGCGCCGTGGTGACGCCGCTGGTGGCGAACTCCATCAGTGCCGTCGCCTGCACCGCGGTGCGCTGTTCCTCCGTCCATCCGGAGTTCTCCGGCTCGACGTACCACTCCGCCCACCACACCGGCAGATCGCCGCTCTTCTGCCGCAGCCACGAGGTGATGGCCCCGAACTTGGCCTGGGCGGCGAAGTCGTTGGGGACGTTGCCCTTGTCGTTGGTCATCGACGCGCCGTCGACCACGATGAAGTCGGCGCCCTGCTTGTGGTCGATCCAGTGCTGGACCGCGTCGAGCGCGCGCTGGTCGACGGACCCCCAGGAGCCGCTGAGCTCGGAGGGCTCCTGGCTCCTCGCGTTGCTCTCGATCGGGATGTACGGCCCGCCGATCTTGATGTCGCTGTTCACCTTCTTCAAGGCCGTGTAGACCTTGTTGTACAGCTCGGTGTATCCCTTGGCGTCCCACTTATTGGTGGCCGGATCCCAGAAGCCCTTGAACTCGTTCCAGACCATGTAGTGCTTGACGGTCGGATACTGCTTGGCGACCCTGACGGCGAGCTTGGCGAAGTCGTCGAAATGCTCGGGTTCGGGGGCGACGGTGTGGTTCTTGCTCCAGTCTGTACGCCCGGCCTTACCGCCCTTCATCCAGTCGGGCGCGCAGCACAACGTGATCACCGGTAGCCCTCGCGACGACGACATGAAGGTCAGCCGCCGGTCGAGGTCGCCGAAGTTGAACTGTCCCGGGCTCGGCTCGGGGTTGCCGACGCCCCAGCCCATGATGTGCTGGTTCTGCACCATGGGCACCCGGCCGAGCACGCCCCTGGCCTGCTCGAGGACGTGTTCCGGCTCGTTGTCTGCGCTGAACTGCGTGTGCGTGACGCCCCAGCGCGGCCAGTTGGGCAGCGCGGGCGGCTCCTCCAGCCGGGGGGCCGGCTCCGTGGGCACCCTCGTGGCGACCTGACCGTCGAAGTCGCTGCGCCCCTGCGACCTGAGCGAGGCGTAGACCATGATGCCCGCCACGAGGACGACCGCGAGGATGCCGGCTCCAAGGGCTATGGGCCAGGGCGATCGTCGGCGCGCATGACGGCCATCGGTCGGGATCACTGAACGCTCCTCATTCCTCACGAGTCCACAAGAGGACGAACATACAGAAAGGCTGGGCGTAGGCCAGCCTTAATGACACTATGCGTCCCACTTGTAGATCGCGTACCTCAATCCACACGTGGTGGCCGCTGGCCGCCCGCGGGGCCGGGGACCCCGGCATAACGGTACGGCACCGGCTGCCTACCAGGCTGGACGATGAGGAGGGTGCCCGGGGTTTCCGCGTAGAAGGCGGACTCGACGGCGGCGGCCACGTCGCCGGCGGTGAGCAGCGGGAAGCCCGCGTTGACGAACACCTCGCGTGACTCCGCGACCAGCGGCGTGTCGGTGAAGCCGGGGCACACGGCGCCGATGCGGATGTTCTGGGCGGCCAGCGGCTCGGCCAGCGCCCTGACCAGGCCGACGACGGCGTGCTTGGTCATCGTGTAGACGGGGTCGCCGGAGAAGGCCACGAGCCCGGCCAGCGACGAGGTGGCCACGATGGCGCCGCCGCCGGAACGGGCGAGGAGCGGGACGCTGGCCCGGACACCGAAGACGACGCCGTCCACGTTCACGCCGACCACCTGGCGGTAGCGCTCGACGTCGAAGTCGGCCAGGTCCACCCGCCCGCTGACGCCGGCGTTGAGGTGGACCAGGTCGAGCCGGCCGTACCGCTGCTCGGCCAGCGCGACGGCGTCGAGCGAGGCCTGCTCCTCGCTGACGTCGGCGGCCAGCCACGCGCCGTCGACCTCCTTGCCCAGCCGTTCCACGCCCTCGCCGTCGCGGTCGACGAGCACGCATTTGACCCCGCCGGCCGAGAGCCGGCGTGCCACGGCGGCTCCTATGCCGCTGGCCGCTCCGGTGATCAGTGCAACTGTGCTCATGGCGCTCCTTGCGGGGTCGGCCCGGGGTCCAGGCTGGTCGAGCGTCTCGGCCGCGGTCGAGTGCCGGTCGTTCGCCGGCCGAGCTTCTTCAGTGCTGGTCGAGCATGCGGTGGGCGCGGGCGATCAGCGTGGGTACGGCGGAGCCGATGTGGTCGAATCCCTCTCCCACGGTCTTACCTTGCCGGAAGCGGGCGTGGATACCCTCCACGATGACCGCCAGCTTGAAGTTACCGAAAGCTACATAGAACCCAAGATCCGAAATATCCCGACCTGATGTTTTGATGTAGTGGCTCGCGAACTCGGCGGCGTTCATGAACCCGGGCGCCACCGTCACGTCGCCCGCCACCGGGATCCCCGCCCGCTCGTCGTCCCCCGCGTCGTGCCAGTACGTCAGCGTGAGCCCCAGGTCGGCCAGCGGGTCGCCGAGGGTGGACATCTCCCAGTCGACCACGGCCGCGATCTCGAGCTCCCCCAGCCTGATCAGCGTGTTGTCGAGCCGGTAGTCGCCGTGCACCAGCGTGCCGGCGGACTCGGCGGGCAAGCGCTCCCGCAGCCGGCCGACGAGCCGGTGGTATTCCGGCGACTCCGACGTCTTCGACCGCTCCCACTGCTGGCACCACCGGTCGAGCTGCCTGGCCATGTAGCCCTCCGGCCGCCCGAAGTCCGCGAGCCCGACGGCGCGGTAGTCGACGGCGTGGATGGCCGCCAGCACCTCGGCCAGCCGCTCCGACAGCCGCCGCGCCTGCTCAGGCGTGTGGTGGCCGAGCTCTTCCCTGGTCCGTACGGCGGCGCCGGCCACGTACTCCATGAGGTAGAACGGCGCCCCGATCACGTCCTCGTCGCCGCAGAACGCGACAGGACCCGGCACCGGCACGGGCGTCGGCGCGAGGGCGGAGATGACCCGGAACTCGCGCCGCATGTCGTGGGCGGTGGGCAGCACATGGCCGAGCGGCGGCCGGCGCAGCACCAGCCGGCGCTCGCGGGCCTCGACCAGATACGTCAGGTTCGACCGCCCACCCGAGATCAGCGAGACGGACAGGGGCTCGCCCGCGTCGGGCACGTTACGGCCCATCCACGCGACCAGGCTGGGGTGGTCGATGCCAGGTACGGTCATGAACACACATTAGAACCTCATTCTGTGCTGAATGCCAGCTGGGAGTTGCGTAACGTTCCAGACCAGCGGCGATGTGCATGGCGCGAGATCCTTTACCCTGGGGAGTACACGTCTGCCCAGACGCTGGACACAGAGTGGCTGCACACAGTAGGAGCCCATGCGCGTCACCCTTGCCCTGCCTCGTGAGCTGGGAGAGCCCGAGATCGATCGGTGGCGGAGCCTGCAGGAGCCCGGCACCGTCTTCGACAACCCGTTCCTGTCGCCCGAGTTCACGATCACGGTGGGCGAGGTCCGCGATGTCGTCCGCGTGGCCGTGCTTCACGACGGTCCGGAGATCGTCGGGTTCTTCCCCTTCGAGCGGCATCCGCTGGGCATCGGCAAGCCGGTCGCCGCCGGGCTCACCGACGCGCAGGGCATCGTCCACGTCAAGGGCCTCGACCTCGATCCCCGCCGGCTGATCAGGGACTGCGGGCTGTCGGTCTACGAGTTCGACCACCTGGTGGCCGGGCAGCCGTTGCTGGAACCCCGGCACGAGCGGCACCCGTCACCGATCATCGACCTGAGCGACGGCTACGACCGCTACACCGAGTTCCTGAGGCAGCACTCCGGCAAGACGTACAAATCAACCCTGGCCAAGGCGCGCAAGCTGGAGCGCGAGGTCGGGAAGATCCGCCACGACTACGCGAGCGCCGACGTGGCGCCGCTGCGCACGCTGCTCGGCTGGAAGACCGACCAGTACCGCCGCACGGGCCGCACCGACCGGTTCTCCCAGCGGTGGATCGTGGAGCTGGTCGAGCGGCTGCTGGCCACCCGGTCGGAGAGCTTCGCCGGGGTGCTCGACATGGTCCACGCCGACGACCAGCCGGTGGCCGGGCACTTCGGGCTGCGCACCGGCACCGCGCTGGTCGGCTGGTTCCCCGCCTACGACCCCCGCTTCGCGAAATACTCCCCCGGCCTCATCCACCATCTCGCGATGGCCGAGCGCGCCGCCGAGGCCGGCATCCGCGTCATCGACATGGGCCGGGGCCAGAAGGAGTACAAAGACAAGCTCAAGACCGGCGAGCTGCAGGTGGCCGAGGGCCGGGTGGCCAGGGTCGGCGCCGCGGCGGGGCTGCACTGGATGGTGCGGGTGCCCGCGCGCAAGACGCGCGCCACGGTGATGGCCAACCCGATCTTGCTCAAGACGGCCGACAAAGCGTTGAAAACGTATGGAAAGCTGCGTACTGTCCTACAAGGATGAAGGCAATCGCAGAGCGCACAGGCCGTCACTGTCTGTCGCTTCCGTCCAACCGGTTAGGCCTCTACCTGGCGTTACGCCACTGGTGCCGGCCCGGCCAGCGGCTGCTCATGTCGCCCATCTCCGCCGACGAGATCCTGTTCCTGGTGCTGGCCGCCGGGCTGCGGCCGGTGATCGCGCCGCTCTCCCCCCGTGACGGCAACATCGACGTCACCCGGGTGGACCTCGACGGCGTGGACGCGGTCCTGACCACCAACCTGTACGGCCTGCCCGACCGCGTCCCAGCCCTCACCGGCAAGATCCTCATCGAGGACGTGGCCCACGCCCTGGACAGCCACGTCGACGGCCGGCCGCTGGGAACGTTCGGCCAGGCGGGCGTCTTCAGCCTCTCCAAACACGCCGGGGCCGGCTCGGGCGGCGTGCTCGCCGTCGAGAGCGTGTCGGACATGAGGGCGCTGGCCCGCGCCCGCGACGAGCTGCTGGCCCCCGGCTCGCTGCGCGCCGACCTGATGAGCGTGGCCACGTCCATGGCCCGCCAGGCGGCGCTCCGGTCCAACCTCGTACGCCCCGCGCTCGCCCTCTCCAGGGCCCTCGGCCTGCACGAGTCGCGCGAGGGTTACCGGATCCCGCTCGACCCCGACGGGCTGCGGGCGGCGCTCAAGCAGGCGCCCGCGCTGCCGCCCTTCGACCCCTGGGTCCGCGCCGACCTGCACGACTACCGCCGTCACCGGGGCCGGCTCGTCCGCTGGTACCGGTCAAGGCGGCTGGCCCAGGTGCCCAGGACGCGGGCTCGCCGCCTGGCGGGCGTTCGGCGGCTGGCCGAGCTGCCCACGGTCGCTCCCGCCGTGCGCGACAACCTGGACCAGCCGTTGTTCCGCGTGCCGCTGCTCGTCCGCGACAGGGACGCGGCCATCGCCGAGCTGGAGTGGCACGGGGTGGCGACGGGCTACCTGTATGACCCGCCGTACGACGACTACGCGCCCGGCTACGCCGAGGCGTCACCGCACCCCGCCCCGGCGCGCTGGTGGGCCGGGCACGTGCTGCCCGTCGACCCGCTGTACGCCGCCCGCGCCCTGCCCGCCCTGCGCCGTCTGGAGCCCCCGGAGGGCCCCGTCAGCCGGTCGCCCGCCTGATCAGGCCGGCCAGGATGTGGCAGCCGCGCCGGACGTCGGCGAGCGAGGCGGAGCCGTACCCGATCACCAGGCCGTGCAGGCGGGGACGGCCGTGGTGGTGGTGCTCGATGGAGTCGAGCAGGATGCCGTGTTCCCTGGCCCGCGCGACGACCGCGGGCGCGACGGTCTCGGGCAGCTCGGCCAGCACGTGCAGCCCCGCCGTGTCGCCCCGCAGCCTGCAGACGGGCCCGAGCAGGTCGACGACCAGCGCCCGGCGGCGCGCGTATTCCAGGCGCATCCTGCGCAGGTGCCGGTCGAGGTCGCCGCGCTCCAGCAGGGTGGCGACGGCCTGCTGCACGGGACCGCTGGTGCGGTCGGCCACCGTGTGGCGCAGCCCCGCGATCCGCTCGACGAGCGCGGGGTCGCCGACCAGCCAGCCCACCCCGACGTCAGGGGCGAGGATCTTGGACAGCGTGCCCAGGAGCACCACCCGCGCGGGGTCGAGGCCGTAGAGGGCGGGCAGCGGGGCGACGTCGTAGCGGAACTCGGCGTCGTAGTCGTCCTCGACGATCGTCGCGCCGGTGCTCCTGGCCCAGGCCAGCAGGCGTTCCCTGCGCGGGATCGGCAGCCTGCCGCCCAGCGGATACTGGTGGGCGGGCGTGGTGTAGAGCACGCGCAGGTCGCGCGGGAGCCTGTCGACGACGACGCCGTCGGCGTCCACCGGGCACGGCACCACCTCCGCGCCCCTGGCCGCGAAGACCGTGCGCGCCACGTGATAGCCGGGGTCCTCGACCCCCGCTCTGACGCCCGTGCCGAGCAGCGCCATCGCGCACAGGTCGAGCCCGTTGCCGGTGCCCCGGGTGACCAGGACGTTCTCCGGGCCGACGGCCATCCCTCTGGCGCGGCGCAGATGGTCGGCGAGGAGCTCCCTCAGCCGCGGCAGGCCGTAGGAGTCGGGCGAGCCGCCGGGCGGCAGGTCGGCCGCCTTGCGCCAGGCCCGCTTCCACGCCGCTCTGTCGTAGTCGCGCACCCAGGGCCGGCCCGGCCTGAGGTCGATCCCGCCGTCGATCTCCCTGCCCGGGAGCGGCTCGGCGGGCACGCGCGCCTCCTGTGACGGCCTCTCCTGGGGCGGACGCGGCGTCTCGATGTCGGCCACGTACGTGCCGGAGCCGTGCCGCCCGTCCAGCCAGCCCTCGGCGTAGAGCTGCTGGTACGCCTCGGTGACCACGGTCCTGCTCACCGCCAGCTGCACCGCCAGCGCCCGCGTGGACGGCAACCGCTCCCCCGGCGCCAGGGCGCCGTCCAGCATGGCGCGGCGCAACCAGCCGGCGAGCTGCGCCGTGAGCGGCTCGGCCGAGTCGCGCGACAGGGACACGGGCAGGTCGACGTGGGTGCGGGCGGTAGGCTGCGGCCGACGGCCCGCGGTGGATGGCGCGGTGGATGGCGGAGTGTGCACCGGCGGAAGTGGTCTCTACGAAGGGGCTGATAGTGGCCCTACAGAATAGGTCCACTTCGCCCGTACGGTCGAACCATGCTCTCCACCACTTCGCGCACCACGCTCGGCCGTGCCAAAGAGCGCGGCAGCACCGACAGGAACGATCTCTACGAGGTGCTGGACACCGGGCTGGTCTGCCACCTGGGGGTGGTCGTCGACGGCCACCCCATGGTCGTGCCGACCGGCTACGGGCGCATCGGTGAGACCCTCTACCTGCACGGCTCCACCGGCGCGCGGTCCCTACGGGCCGGTGACGGGAGCGAGGTGTGCGTCACGGTGACCCACCTGGACGGCATCGTGCTCGCCCGCTCGATCTTCAACCACTCCTTCAACTACCGCTCGGCGATCATCTACGGCCGCCCCAGGCTGGTGACCGACCCCGACGAGCGCATGGATGCGCTGCGGGCGCTGTCCGAACAGCTCGCGCCCGGCCAGTGGGACTACGCCCGCCTGCCCTCGCGCAAGGAGCTCGCCGCCACGGCCGTGCTCGCGCTGTCGCTGGAGGAGGCGTCGGTCAAGATCCGGCGCGGCGCGCCCAAGGACGAACCCGAGGACTACGAGCTGCCCGTGTGGGCCGGGGTGGTGCCCCTGGTCACGTCCCGGGGCGAGCCGGAGCCCGATCCGGTGCTCCCAGAAGGTATCGCCACACCTGTTCACGTCCTCTCCCGTGAGTAGTTCCATAAAGCAGGCGCACCTGGAAAACCTGACTGCTTGATCACGCGTCTCATCAGGTGGGCCGGCCCTGATGGGAGAGGCATATGCAGTGGAGCGCCCCCGGTTACACGGAGATCAAGCAGCTCGGGCAGGGTGCCGGCGGGCGGGTGACGCTGGCCGTCCATGACGAGACGGGCGTCGAGGTCGCCGTCAAATACCTGTCGACGCGGCTGCTGCACGATCCCGCCGCCCTGGCCAGGTTCCAGTCGGAGGCGCGGCTGCTGATCACGTTGCGCGACCCGCACATCGCCACGCTGTGGGAGTACATCCAGGACCTTCACGGCGCGGCCATCGTCATGGAACTGGTCAACGGCGTCTCGCTGCGGGCGCTGTTGCGCGAGAACGGCACGACCGGGCCGGAGGCGGCGCTGGTCGTGCTGAAGGGCTCGCTGCTCGGCCTGGCCAAGGCGCACGCCCTCGGCCTGGTGCACCGGGACTACAAGCCGGAGAACGTGATCGTCCGCGACGACGGGGTGAGCAAGCTCGTCGACTTCGGCATCGCGGTACGCCAGGGCACGGTCGCGCGCACCGAGGGCACACCTCCCTACATGGCGCCCGAGTTGTGGGAGGAGCGGCCCGCCTCCCCCGCCACCGACGTGTACGCGGCCACGGCCGTCTTCTTCGAGTGCCTGACCGGGCACCGTCCGTACCGGTCCACCGAGCCGAGCGTCCTGGGCTACCAGCACCTGTACGCCCCGGTGCCCGCCCACGACGTCACCGAGCCGGTGCGCGGGCTGATCAGCCGTGGCCTGGCCAAGGACCCGGCGCTGCGGCCGGCGAGCGCGTCGGCGTTCGTGGCCGAGGTGGAGGCCACCGCGAGGGCGGCGTACGGGGACGACTGGGAGGAGCGCGGCAGGCGGCGGCTGGCGGCGCTCGTCGCGCTGCTCGCCCTGCTGCTGCCCCGGCCGGAAACGCCCGCCCCCGAGGTCGGCACGTCGCTGGCCAGGACGGTGTTCCGCGGAACGGGCTCGAAAGCGAGCCGCGTGAGGATGCAGCCGGGAGCGGCCCGTGCAAGGGTGCTCCGCGGGATGCGCTCGAAGGCGGCCCGCGTGGTGGTGACCGCCGGCGTGGCGGCGGCGACGGCCGTGACGGTGGCGGTCGTGCTGGTCAACCGGCAGCCGCCACCGGCGCAGATCGGCGCGGCTGCGGCGGTGCCGCCGACGGAGCTCTCGACGGCACCGGTCTCCGGCGGGCCGGAGACGACGCCCGCGACGACCCCGGGGACACCCTCGGAGAGCACGGCCGGCACGCCGCCGGAGGGCACGCCGACGAGGGACGCGAGCACGCCCGAGGAGAGCGGCGCCCCGCCGCGCGCGACCACCGGCCCCGCGCGGACACCCCGCGCCACCACACCGGCACGAACCCCCGGCGCGACCGCGACGCCCGTGACGCCGGTGCGCAGTCCCGGCGCGACCACCACTCCGGTACGGACCCCGGACGCGTCCGGGTCCGCGCCGGGCGGGCCCACCGGCACCTCCACGCCGACGTCCGCACCGGCCACCACGGTGCTGCGGGTCGGCGTGGGCGCTCTCGCGGTGGATGAGAAAGGGGTCGCCCGCGCCACGGTCACGCTGCGCACCAGCGGCACCGCCCCCGTCGTCGCCGTCGCGACCTGGCGGGCCCCCGGCACGGACGGCCATGTCCAGCGCGTACGCCTGAGCGGCGACACGTCGTACACCCGCACGCTCACCTGGGCCATGGGAGAGCGCCCGTGCGGCGGCGCGCTCCGGCTGGCCGTTACCACGTCACCCGCGGCGGCCGGTGGCGCCGGGTCGGGCACGTTCTCCCTGCCGCCCTGCCCGACCGAGGTGACGGGCCTGCGCGTCTCGCTCGGCCTGCCCGCCGCGCCGGGCCGCACCGCGACCGCCCGGCTGCGGGTGAGCGCGAGCGGCACGGCGGAGATCCCCGTACGGGCCGAGTTCGCGGTCAACGGGGACCAGGTCGCCACCCGTTCCGCGAACCTGTCCGGCCGGACCTCGTACGCCCGCTCGCTCGCCCACACCTTCCGGTCACGCCCGTGCGGCGCGACGTTGTCGGTGACCGTGCGCGCGGGCGGCAGGACGGCAGGCGCGCGGGCCCGGGTCCCGTGCCCTCCGGCCGTGCGGCGGGTGTCGGTCCAGCGGGCCGCGGCGTCCGGCGACGGGCTGGCCGCGACGGTCGCGGTGGTCACGTCGGACACCCAGCGGGTACGCCTGGCCGTCTCGTTCGCGGCCGGCGGCGAACGCCTGGGCACCCGGGCGGTCACCCTGTCCGGCGGCACCTCGTACACGAGAACGCTGCGCTTCCCCGCCAAGCTCCGCTGCGGCTCGACGTGGACGGTGACGGCCGCCACCGTGCCCGCGGCGGGCAACGGCGACGCCGGCGCCTCCGGTAGCACGCCGGAATGTCCCAAGGAGGAGCCGGAGGACGAGCCGAGCCAGAGCCCGAGGGCGGAGTCACCCGGCACCATCAGGTGACAAAGCTGACATCTAGCGATATCAGTAGCGGGATTGTGGTTCCCTCTGGTTAAGCTACGGACCGTTTGATGAGGTGGGGGCCCGTACGACTCCGGAGGAGACCGCTATGCATGGTGATGGTCAGTGGGGGGTCCCTGGCTATGCCGCGGTTCGTGAGCTCGGGGCGGGCGCCGCCGGTCGCGTGGTCCTGGCCCGGCGCGACTACGACGGCGCCGAGGTGGCCATCAAATATCTCAGCGACGAGCTCCGCTCCGACGTCGGCTTCGTCGCCCGCTTCCGGCACGAGGCCCGGCTGCTCTCCACGCTGCAGAGCGCCTATCACGCCCGCCTCATCGACTACGTCGAGAGCGGCCAGGGCGCGGCGATCATCATGGAGCTCGTCAACGGGGTCTCCTTGCGCGAGCTCATCCGGTCCGAGGGCCCCACGGGCCCCGAGGCGGCGCTGACCGTGCTCAAGGGCTCGCTCAGGGGCCTGGCCTCGGCCCACGCGATCGGCGTCGTGCACCGCGACTTCAAGCCCGAGAACGTCATGGTCCAGAGCGACGGCACCAGCAAGCTGGTGGACTTCGGCATCGCGGTCAGGACGGGCCAGGGGGCGAGCCCCGCGGGCACGCCCCCGTACATGGCTCCTGAGCAGTGGTCGGGCGCGCCGGCGGGGCCCGCCACCGACGTCTACGCCGCCACCGTCGTCTTCTTCGAGTGCCTGACCGGCTCCCGCCCCTTCCGCGCGGCCAACGTGGCCGCGCTGGCCCACCAGCACCAGCGCGCCACCCCGCCGGTCGGCGACGTGCCCGAGCACCTGCGCGGCCTGGTCGAACGCGGCCTCGCCAAGGATCCGGCCGCGCGCCCGTCGTCGGCCGAGGCGTTCCTGGCCGAGCTGGAGACCGTCGCGGCCGGGGCGTACGGCCCCGACTGGGAAGAGCGCGGACGCCGCCGCCTGGCCGCCCTGGCCGGCATGCTGGTGCTGTTCTTCCCGACCGGGCTCGACGAGCCGGCCGAGACGGGCACGACGGTGGTCGAGACCCGCTTCCGCGACCCGTCGCGCCTCCTTCGCACGCTTCCCGCCAAGCTCGCCATCGGCGCCACCGCCGCCGTCGTGCTGGTCGCCGCGATCGTGCTCCTCGTCAACGCGGCCGAGGACAAACCCGTGTTGCAGGCGCAGCTCACCCTGGTCACGCCGGCCACGACCGAGCCGGGGGCACCGGAGCCCCCGATGACGGATGAGGAGCCGCCCTCACCGGAGGGGACCAGCCGTACGCCGGACGCCACGCCGTCCACGCCGGCTCCCACCGTGAGCGGCACGGCGCCAACCGCCCCGCCCAGCAACCGCCCGGCCACGCGGACGCGCACCCCGAAGCCCCGGCCCACGCCGACCCGGGTCAGGACTCCCCGCCAGAACAGGAAGCCGACCGCGACCCCGACCCCGACGCCGACCCCCGAGCGGCCGCGGCTCAGCGGCGACGTCCACGTGCCCGACGGTGACCGGCCGCCGTCGACGTCGCCCGACCCCACCCCGACGTCCGCGCCCACCTTCACCATCCCGACGAACCGGCCGACCGAGCCCACGCAACCGCCCGCCTCCGACGGGCCGGAAGGCGAGCAGCCGCCGGGGCCCGGGACACCGCCGCGCAGCGAGCCGGGAGACGACCGGCCCGCCGGTGACCTGCCGACCGCCGGGGAGCAGCCCCGGCAGGACGCCTCGGGTCAGGCGCAGGCCCTGCTGTTCGCGACCGGACTCGTGACGACGGGCACGCTTCCGGTCACACTTGCGGTGCGGCGCCGCACCCCGCGACGCCACGGAGGCAGGCGCTAGACACTCACAGGCGGGGGGTAGCGGCGATGGACGACCCTGCGAACGGCCCCGGTAACGGAATCGCCGGCTTCCGGCTCACCCAGCACACCTGGGTGACCGAGCTCGGCAACTGGATCGACGCCATCTCCCCCGACGGCCGCAGGGCCGGGGCGCTGCTGTTCGATCCCAAGATCATCGTACTGCCCGGTGTCCGCGACCGGGTCGTCCAGTCGGTGATGACCGACCAGCGGCTCGTGCTCGCCGGCCTGACCGGGCTGATCCCGGTGGCCGACGTCGTGGCCACCGGCGAGCAGGTGTGGCTGCTCACCGCGCAGGCGGCCGGCCCCACCGTGGCCGACCTGCTCGCCTCGGGGCCGATCCCCGCCGACGGCGCGGCGGCCGTACTGGTGGAGACCGCCCAGACCCTGCTCGCGCTGCACGCGTCCGGGGTCACGCACGGCTCCGTGCATCCGCGCACGGTGGTGATCACGGCGGAGGGCGCCGCGCTGCTGTCGGAACGCGGCCTGTCCGACGCCGTCCGCGGCCAGGCCTCCCCACCCGCGCGGGACGCGACCGGCTGGGCGTCCCTGGCGCGCGGGCTGGCCGCCTCCTGCGAGCAGAGCACGCCGGAGGCCGCCGGGCTGTTCACCCGCGCCGCCACCTCGGCCACCACCCTCGGCCTGGCCGCCGCCAGGGACACGCTGGTCACCGGACGTTCGGCGCTGCCCGGCGGCACGGTCAGCAGGGACGCGCTGGCCCGGGCGGCCCGCGGCAGGTCGGCGTTCGCGCAGCCGCCCGCGCACGCGCGGGCGCCGGTCGTGCCGCGGGACGAGGGCGACGTCGTCACGCTGCTGCACGTGCCCGGCCGTTCCCCTGGGCCCGTGCGGTTCGGGCCGGGGGTGGGCACGGAGCCGCAGCGCCCGCAGACCACGGCCGAGCGGATCTGGCGGGACGGGCGCGGCGAACCCGCCGCGCGCCCGAAGCAGGCGGGCAGGGCCTCGCGAGCCCGGCGCCGGCGTACGATCCTGTCCACCGCGGTGTTCGCCGCCGTCATGGCGGGGGCGATCCTGGCCTGGTACAGGCTGGGCGGAACGCCCGGCCTGGCGATCACGTCGGTCGAGGTGACGGCGCCGGAGAAGACCCAGGGTTGCGACAGCTCCGTCCTGGTCACCGGCACGGTGGTCACCAACGGAGCGCCCGGCGAGATCGCCTTCGAATGGCGCAAGAGCCTGGACGAGGAGGTCGTCAAGGGGACGCTGCGCGCCAGGGCCGGCGAGACGTCGTACGCGCTGCCGCTGCGCTGGAAGCTGCAGGGGAAGAGCACCGTCAAGGCCACGGCGACGCTGCGTGTCCTCACGCCGGGCCCCGTGCGATCGGGCGAGGCGACCTTCACCTACAAGTGCTGAGCGCCGGGGCCGGCTGCCAGGAGAGCTCTCACTCCCGGCTCGAAGGGGTCACGGGCCGGCCGCCGTACCGGGAAGTCCGAGTTTCGCGTGAGAGAGGACTAATCTGGCGAACATGACCACGCAGACCCCCGCGGGGTGGTACCCGGACCCCTATGGAGAGCCCCGGCTGCGCTGGTGGGACGGCAGCCAGTGGACCGACGCCACCCACGCGCAGGAGCCGGCCGCCGGCGCCCCCCAGCAGCCGGTCACCGGGCCCCAGGCGCACGGCCCCGATCTCCAGCCGCCCGGTTTCGAGCCCCCGTCGCAGGGTCCGGGGCCCAGGTCACCCGGTTCCGGACCGCAGCCGGACCCTGGCTGGTCGGCGACGCCGGCCAACCCCACGCTGCAGTACGGCGGGCCGACGTACGGGCAGTCGGCCTACGGCCAGCCCGCGCCGCCCGCGCAGCAGTGGGGCGGCGTTCCGCTGCCGGGGCCCGGCCACGGCCCGCCGCCCAGGCAGGGCAATCCGATGCCGTGGGTGTTCGGCGGGCTGGCGGCACTCGTGGTGGTCGCGCTGATCGTGGTCGGAGGCGTCGTCCTCGTCAACCGCGGCGGCACCGAACCCATGGCCGGCCCGTCGCCCACCGACACGTTCCAGCCGGACCCGCCCACCAACGATCCCCCGTCGAACCAGCCGCCGCCCAGCCAAGGCGCCGTCGAGCTCCCGCAACCGGTGAGCGGCCGCGTCACCGACCCGCAGGCCGGGGTCTCCTTCGAGGCGCCCGACGACTGGACGGTGCCCGAGTCCAGCGCCATCAACGGCCCCGACCCCGCCCAGCAGAAGTGGTCGAGCGGGGTGCAGAAGGTCTCGCACGAGAACTACGAAGGCGACGGCGACTGGATCGGCAACGTCTACGCGGGCGTGCTCAACCCGATCTACCCCTACACCGGCGCCTCCCGTCTGGGTGACACGGCCAAGGCCGTCTTCATGAACTTCGGCAGGTACTACCGGCTCGCGCACGAGAGCAAGATCGTCGAGGACAAGGCGATGAAGATCGGCGACAGTGACGCCTGGATCCTGCAGTTCGAGCTCGACTTCAGCAAGGTGTCGGAGGAGAACGACTACAAGTGGAAGAAGGAGAACGGCGCTATCGTGCTCATGGACCGCGGCGACGGCCGGCGGCCGGCCATCGTCTACGTCTCCGTCCCCGACAATCTGGGCACCGATGTGGTGGGTGACGTCATCGACTCGCTCAAGCCCGCATGACCGGTGGCACTAGGCTGGTGGGGGTAACAAGCGGGCGGATTGCTCCGAGCCGCTGTGCGAGGAGAGCGAATGAGTGACTTGCTGGTCTGGATCGACTGCGAGATGACCGGGCTCGACCTCGGGCGCGACGCGCTCGTCGAGGTGGCGTGCGTCATCACCGACAGCGAGCTCCGGCAGCTGGACGAAGGCGTCGACGTGGTCATCAAGCCGCCGCCCGAATCGCTGGAGCAGATGTCGGAGGTCGTGCGCGAGATGCACACCGCCTCCGGGCTGCTTCCCGAGCTGCCGGGCGGCGTGACGCTGGCGGAGGCCGAGTCCCTCGTGCTCGACTACATCCGCCGCCACGTGCCCGAGCCGAAGAAGGCGCCGCTGTGCGGCAACTCCATCGGCACGGACCGCACGTTCATCGCCCGCGACATGCCCGGGGTCGATGCCTATTTGCACTACCGGATGGTGGACGTTTCGTCGATCAAGGAACTGGTCCGCCGGTGGTATCCCCGGGTCTACTTCGCCGCCCCGGAAAAGCAGGGCGGACACCGTGCTCTGGCGGATATCAAGGAGAGCATCAGGGAGCTTCGCTACTACCGCGCGGCGATCTTCGTGGCCCAGCCGGGGCCCGATTCTGCCACCGCGAGATCGCTTGCCGAGCGTGTCGGAGACTAAACCAGTGGCGTAAAGACTCCCGAACACCGCTACACTTTTCTTGTGCCACCGCGCAGCGGCGGCCATGGTGGGTGTAGCTCAGCTGGTAGAGCGCCAGGTTGTGGTCCTGGATGTCGAGGGTTCAAGTCCCTTCACTCACCCTGAACGAACGGCCGGTCCTTCGGGACCGGCCGTCGTCGTTTTCTTCCAACAACGCCCCCAAATCCTGACAATGCGAGTTATGCTCGCTGTCTACCGCTAACGCCGGAGCACGGGGGCCATCGGCGATCTGACCGTCTGCGCGCCCCCGGAGGCCGGATGAGAGTCGACGACGCAGCGTTCGATAGCGTGTTCACGTCCTTGAGCAAACGCGAAGCCGAGGTCATGGACCTGATCGCCACTGGCCAGTCCAACGGTCAGATCGCGCAGCGCCTGTTCCTCAGCGAGAAGACGGTGAAAAACCACGTCAACCGTATCTACGCGAAGCTCGGCGTCAGCTCACGCGTCACCGCCATCGGGTTGTGGCAGTCACGCCAGAAGTAGCCGTCCGCGCCCGGGAACGCCCACCGGAACGGCTTCGCCGGTGGGCCGTGCCCCTGCGCCCCTGACCTCCTGACCGGCCGCGCCGCACGGCTGCGGCGCGCCCATGCTCCCCGGCCGGGTTCGTCGCACCCGCCCTTGGCCGATCCGCCCCTTGAGGCCACGTCCCGGCGGCCGCGCAGGAGGAGCGCTCTTCTCCCCGTGGTGGTTTAAAAGCCGCTGTCGGTGCCATAGGGATGCATGACGCCGTTTCGCGGGGAGAGGACTGTCATGACGAGGAGACCACGAGTCATCGTCGTAGGAGCCGGCTTCGCCGGTCTGAACGCGACCCGGGAACTGGCCAAGGGCGGCGCGCTGGTGACGCTCGTCGACCGCAACCCCTACTCGACCTTCCAGCCGCTGCTCTACCAGGTGGCCACGGCGGGGATGGGAACGGCCGACGTGTCCTATCCGATCAGGACGTTCGCGGCCAGGTGGCCGAACGTGCGGGCCCGCCGGGCGGCGGTGAGCAAGGTGCTGCCCGCGGAGCGGCGGGTGGAGTTCGAGGACGGCAGCGGGCTCGACTACGACTACCTCGTGCTGGCCACGGGCGTCACCACCAACTGGCTGAACGTGCCGGGCGCGCCGGAGAACGCGTTGCCGATCTACTCCCTCGGTGACGCGGCGGCGCTGCGCCGGCGGCTCCAGCACTACCTGGAGGACACCGCGGCGGGCCGGCGCGAGAGCACGCACGTCGTGGTGGTGGGTGCGGGCGCGACCGGCGTCGAGATGGCGGGCACGCTGGCCGAGCTGCGCCGGCACACGACGCCGCTGACGCATCCCGAGCTCCGCCCCGACCAGACCAGCGTGACGCTCGTCGAACGGTTCGACTTCGTGTTGTCGCCGTACAAGCCGCGGCTACGCGACGCGGCGGCCGAGGCGCTGCGCAGGAGAGGGGTGCAGCTGCGCCTGGGGGCGACGGTGGCGTCCGTGGAACCGGACGCCGTGGTGCTGTGCGACGGCACGCGGCTGCCGAGCGACGTGACCGTGTGGGCGCTCGGCGTCGCCGCGCCCAAGCAGGTGTCCGACTGGGGCCTGCCGCAGGGCAAGGGAGGCCGGGTGACGCTGACGGAGGCGCTGAACGTACGCGACCATCCCGAGATCTTCGTGGCCGGCGACCTGTCGGGACAGCCGGACCCGCTGCCCCAGCTCGCCCAGCCCGCGATCCAGATGGGCAAGCACGTGGGCCGGCAGATCCTGGCCGCCGCGCACGGCGGGCCGCTGCGGCGCTTCTCCTACCGCGACCCGGGCATCATGGCCACCGTCGGCAAGGCCGAGGCGGTGTTGCAGCTCGCCAACGGGATGACCATGCGCGGGTTGCCCGCCTGGCTGGTGTGGATCTTCGTGCACGTGGCGTACCTGCTGGGCGGGCGCAACCGGGTCAATGTGCTGATCAACTTCTTCTGGCGCTACTTCGGACCGCGCCGCACCGCCACCAGCGTCACGCAGTGACGCCGCTCAGAGCGCCTCGGACAGGGCCGCCATGCCGTGGTCGATGTCGCTCTCCAGGATGTTCAGCGCCGGCCGCAGGCGTACGGACCGGGGGCCGCACGGCAGCACCAGCACCCCCTGGTCCTCCCTGAGCCTGGCCACCAGGGCGTCGCGGGCGGCCCTGTCGGGCAGGTCGAACGCGCACATGAGGCCCCGGCCGCGGACGTTCGCCACCGATTCGGGGCGCTCGGCCTCCAGCTTGGTGAGGCGTTCGAGCAGCACGGTGCCGAGGGTCGCGGCGCGCTGGATGAGGCCGTCGCGCTCGATGATCTCGAAGATGCCCCTGCTGCGCACCATGTCCACCAGGCCGCCGCCCCAGGTGGAGTTGATGCGGCCGCTCACCTGGAACACGTTGTCCGGCACCAGGTCCACCCTGCGACCGGCCATGATCCCGCCGACCTGCACCTTCTTGGCGAACGCCACCACGTCGGGCTCCAGCCCGAGCTGCTGGTAGGCCCACGGCGTCCCGGTCGTCCCGCCGCCGGTCTGCACCTCGTCGAGGACGAACAGGGCGTCGTACTCGTGGCACAGGCGCTGCATGGCCTGGAGGAACTCCGGTCGCATGTGGTTGTCGCCGCCTTCGCCCTGGACGGGCTCGGCGATGAAGCAGGCGATGTCGTGGGGGTGGCGTTCGAACGCCTCCCTGGCCTGGGTGAGGGCGCGCTGCTCGGCCGCCTCGACGTCGCCGAAGTGGATGGCGGGCACGTCGATGCGCGGCCAGTCGAACATGGGGAACCGGTCGGTCTTGCCCGGCTCGGTGTTGGTCAGGCTGAGGGTGTAGCCGCTGCGGCCGTGGAAGGCCTTGGTCAGGTGCAGAACCTTGGTGCCGAGGTCGCGTGAGCGGCCCTCGGCCTCGTTGCGGCGGCTCTTCCAGTCGAAGGCCGTCTTGAGCGCGTTCTCGACGGCGAGGGCGCCGCCTTCGACGAAGAACAGGTGCGGGAGCGCGGGGTCGCCGAGCACGCGGACGAAGGTGTCGACGAAGTCGGCGAGGTGCTCGGTGTAGATGTCGGGGTTGGCCGGCTTGTTGCGGGCGACCTGGCCGAGGAGCTGGGTGAAGTCGGCGTCGAAGGGCGGGTTCACGCCGAGGGGGGCGGAGGCGAAGAAGGTGTAGAAGTCGAGGTAGCGGCGGCCGTCGCGGGCGTCGACGAGCCAGGAGCCGCGGCTGAGCTCCAGGTCGAGCACCAGGCGGTAGCCGTCGACGAGCAGGTGGTGGGCAAGGCGGGTGTGCACGTCCATGGCGCCTCCACGTAGGGTCGTACGTTCCTTTCGAGGAACGCCTTCTCACACATAAAATTTACGGCACACGTGGACTGGAAGTGAAGTTCTTCACGCGAAGCGCCAGAGCGACCTCGGCGATGCCATACAGGATGGCGAAGATGCCGAGGAGCCAGACGAGGCTGAGCAGGCCCGGCCCAGGCCAGATGAGCAGCAGGACGCCGAAGATCACCGACAGGATGCCGCCGACGATGAGCATCCACTCGTTCTCGATGTCCTTGCGCAGCTGGATCCCGGCGATGGCCTCGGCGACGCCGGCGACGATGGCCCAGAAGGCCACGACGTAGAGCAGGGCGATGGAGGTGATCCCCGGCCAGGCGAACGCCACCACGCCGGCCACGATGCCGACGATTCCGGAGATGAGCAGCCAGATCCGCGACCCGGCGCCGTGACGGAAGGCGGACAGCAGCGCGAACACCCCGTTCACCAGGACGTACGCGGCGAAGAAGATCACCAGCACGAGCAACGTCATGCCCGGCCAGATGAGCGCCAGGAAGCCGAAGACGATGGCCGCGAGGCCACGGATCAGCAACATCCACCACGAACTTGCGATATCACCCATACTGGTCTGTTTTCCGAGAAACACCCGAGAACAGACCAGCACCGGGTCAAATGTCAGTGACCCGGCCGTCGTCGCCGGCCACGGGTCGCCGCCGCGCTCACCCGTGCGAGTAGACCACGATCGAGACCGCGATGTACTGCACCAGGTAGGCGGCGACGGTGCAGGCGTGGAAGACCTCGTGGAAGCCGAACCAGCGGGGCGCCGGGTCGGGACGGCGCAGGCCGTATACGATCGCTCCGGCCGAGTAGAACACGCCGCCGACGGCCACCAGCACGACGGCGGCCACGCCCGCGCCCTGCAGCAACTGCGGCATCACGAAGATCGCGGTCCAGCCCAGCGCCAGGTAGAGGACCGTGTAGAGCCAGCGCGGGGCGCTCATCCAGAACACCCGGAACAGCACGCCGGCCAGCGCTCCGCCCCAGATGACGGAGAGCACCGCGACCCTGGCCACCCCGTCGAGCGCCAGCAGGGCGAAGGGCGTGTAGGTGCCGGCGATGATCAGATAGATGTTGGCGTGGTCGAACCTGCGCAGGAACTCCGCCAGGCGGGGACCCAGCGTGCTGCGGTGGTAGGTGGCCGAGATGCCGAACAGCAGGGCCGAGGTGATCGCGTAGACGGCGGAGGCCAGGCGGGCCTGCAGGGTCGGGCCGAGCGCCACGAGCACGAACCCCGCGACCAGCGTGACGGGCAATGCTCCGGTGTGCAACCAGCCCCGCAGCCGTGGCTTGACGGTGAGGGTCGTCATGGGAACCTACGGTACCGTAGGTTTGTTCCCTCACGCGGCCGGCCCCTCAGCTCAGAGGCAACAGAGGTCACAGCCCGTTGAGGAACCGGGCCGCTATGGGGACGGCCGCCCGGCGCCCCGATCCCCCATGCCGGACGAACACGCAGAAGGCCAGGTCATCGCGGTAACCGATGAACCATCCGTGTGGCCCCTCGCCGTCCACGGCCTCGGCCGTGCCCGTCTTGCCCGCCACGCCCTCGGGCAGCCCGGCCTCACTGGCCGTGCCGTGATCGACCACGGCGGCCATCATGTCGCGCAGCGCGCTCACGACCGCCTGGTCCATGGGCACGTCGTCGTGCGGCGGACCGTCGATGCGGCGTACCAGCTCCTTCGACAGCAGCCGGGGCGAGCGCCAGACGCCGCTCTGCACGGCGGCGGCCAGCGTGGCCATGCACAGCGGGGTGGCGACCACCTCACCCTGGCCGATCGCGTCCGCGGCGAACATGTCGAGATCGTCGGTGTCGGGCATGGCGCCGCAGGTCCCGCCGATGCCGGTCGCGATGGGCCGGCCGAACCCCCACAGGTCCGCGGTCTCGCGCAGCGCGCCGGCGTCGATCCTGGTGGTGGCCTGCTGGACGAAGGTCGTGTTGCACGAGTGGGCGAACGCGTCGGCGAAGCTGACGACGCCGCGGTCCACCTGGCCGTCGTTCTGGAAGGCGCGGTGGAACGGGATGGTGTACGTGCCGGGACACTCGACCTGGGCCGACGGGTCGAGCCCCGACTTCAGCAGCGCGGCGGCGGTGATCGTCTTGAAGACGGAGCCGGGCGGGAAGACGTCCCGTACGGCGCTGTAGTTGTTCCTGAGGCGGTCGGCCAGCGCCAGGATCTCGCCGGTGCTCGGCCGGATGACGATGACCGCCGAGTCGTCCACCCCGTCCAGAGCCCTGGCGGCCGCCGCCTGGACCGGGCGCGACAGGGTGGTGCGCTCGACGTTCGCCTCGGGCGCGCGGGCCAGCACCCGCCTGGCGGGCCGGCCCGGGACCCTGGACACCAGCTCCCAGCCGTGATGGGCGGTCTCGAACTCGGGTTTGAGCGGATCGAGGTACGCCTCCGCGTAGCTGTCGTTGGGGATCTTGTGGCCCTCTCTGGTGACCAGTTCGGCCGCCGGCGCCTCGACCTCGCCCAGCTCCAGCGTGCCGCCGTCCTTGAGCAGGGGGTGCAGCGTCTCGGGCGCCCACAACACCTTCCAGGCCCGCTCGCGCACGCCGAGCCGTAACACGCCGGTGAACGGCCACGCCCCGAGCTCGGCGAGCCGGCGCACCCCCGAGAACGACACCTCGGCACTCTCGTCGCCCGCGCTTTTCACCTGGCCGGGAGTGAGCTGGATGGACTCGACGTGCAACTCCTCCGTCAGCGCGTAGTGCCGCTGGGAGAAGTCGGGGGGCGGCCGGTGCACCAGGCGGACCATGCCCAGGACGTCGCCCTCGCGCCACGCCGTGAAATACGCCGCGGCGGTCTCGGACGCGCTCCCCCGGACCCGGCTCGACGCCATCACGGCGAACGCACCCGCACCGAGCACCGCGACAAGAGCGACAACGAGCACCATCAGTCTTCTTCGTCGCATACGGTTCTCCCAGGAGGGATCAGCGTGGCACGTGGACAGCGGGAACCGATGCCCGGCCTTTATCCGGTGACGTTCGGCGAGATCGAACTTCTCCGGGATCTGGACAGGCAGGACGGCTGGGTGCTGTCCAAGGATGGCGTACCTCAGTCGTACGTAGACCTACAAGACCCGACATTTCTGGAATTCGAGTATGTCCGGCTCATGGCGGACGTGATCGACCTCCTGGCGGAAGGGCCGCTGAGCTGCCTCCACGTGGGCGGCGGCGCCTGCACGATCCCCCGTTACGTCGCCGCCACCCGCCCCGGCTCCCGCCACATCGTCATCGAGCCCGACGGCCTGCTGGTCAACCTCGTACGCGAGCAGCTGAACCTCCGGTCCGTCCCGAAACTGAAGGTCATCGTCGACGGAGGCCGCGCGGGCACCGCCAAGATCTGGGACGCCTCGGCCGACCTGGTGGTGCTCGACGCCTTCTCCGGCGCGACGATGCCGGTGGAGCTGGCCACGACCGAGTACATGGGCGACATCGCGCGCGTCCTCCGCCCGTCGGGCACCCTGCTGATCAACCTGGCCGACGGCAAGGGCCTGGCGTTCGCCCGGCGCCTGCTGGCCACCGTGACGGCCACCTTCGGCCACGTGGCCCTGATGGCCGAGCCGGGGATCATGCGCGGCCGCCGCTTCGGCAACCTCATCGTGGCCGCGTCCCGCACCGCGCTCCCGCTCGACCTGCTGAGCCGCAGGGCGGCCGGGGGCCTGACGCAGGCGCGCTGCGTGCACGGCGAGGCGCTGACCAACTTCGTCGCCGGGGCCGCCCCCATCAACGACGGCGACCCCGTCCTGGCGCCCGTCCCCCCACCCGCCGTCTTCGGCTGATCCCGAACCACCCCGCCCGCACGCGCCCCGCTCCGGGCGGGGCCGACCTGTGCCCGGAAATCCCTCTCGCCCTCTTGCTCAAAAAGTGATATCACTTAGATAGCAACGTGAAATCAGCAGAGAAGGAGACCGGCCATGAGCGGCACAACAGGCGGGGTCGCAGTCGAAGGGGCCGTCATCGACATGCCGGCGCCGCGCACGAGCGAGCGCCCGGTCCGGGCGGCCAACGGGTTCGTGATGGCCGGCGTGTCCACGCTGGTCACGCTCGCGGGGGTGGCCCTGCTCGTCGTGGCCATCGCCATGCTCGCCTCGGGGGCAGGGCAGGGCGGCGTGTGGCTGCTCGTGGCGTCCGTGCTGGCGATCCTCATCGGCATCGTGCTGTCCTTCGGGCTCACCGCGGTGGCCCCGGGTGAGGCCAGGGTCGTGCAGCTGCTCGGCCGCTACGTCGGCACCCTGCGCACGCCCGGCCTGCAGTGGGTCAACCCGATCACCCTGCGGCGGCGGGTGTCCACCAGGATCCGCAACCATGAGACGGACGTGACGAAGGTCAACGACGCGGACGGCAGCCCCATCCAGATCGCGACCGTCGTGGTCTGGCAGGTGGAGGACACGGCGCAGGCGGTCTTCGAGGTGGACGACTTCGTGGAGTTCGTCGCCATCCAGGCGGAGACGGCGGTGCGCCACATCGCGGGCAGCTACCCGTACGACTCGCACGGCGAGCCGCGGTTGTCCCTGCGCGACAACGCCGACGAGATCAACGAGAAGCTGTCCGCGGAGATCTCGATCAGGGTGGCCGCGGCCGGGGTGAAGGTCATCGAGTCCCGCATCATCCACCTGGCCTACGCGCCGGAGATCGCCCACGCGATGTTGCGCCGCCAGCAGGCCGGCGCGGTGGTGGCGGCCCGCCAGCGGATCGTCGAAGGAGCGGTCGGCATGGTCGAGACGGCGCTGGCCAAGCTCGCCGAGCACGAGGTGGTCGAGCTGGACGAGGAGCGCAAGGCCGCCATGGTGAGCAACCTGCTCGTGGTACTGGTCGGCGATCGTGACACCCAGCCGATCGTGAACACCGGAACGCTCTACCAGTAAACGTCGTGGAACGGAAGAAGATCCTCCTGCGGCTCGACCCGGTGGTCCACGACGCGCTGGCCAGGTGGGCTTCCGACGACCTGCGCAGCACCAACTCGCAGATCGAGTTCCTGCTGCGCAGGGCCTTGTCGGAGGCCGGGCGCCTGCCCGACGGCGTGGGTCGGATGCGGCCCCGCGGACGCCCCCGGAAGAACCAGGAAAGCCAGGAGGAAACCCAGGAGGACAAGGAGCCGCCGGATGAAGACGGAGATACAGGTGAAGCGGGATGAGTCCCTGCCGAGGTCGGCGTTCCTGCTCGCCTTCGACCTGCGCAAGGAACGACTGGCCAACCGCGGCGAGCTGGGCTACCTGCTGCGCGCGGCGGCGCTGGCCGAGCTGCTGGTGGCCGGCAACCTGACGGACGACGCGGGCATGGCGCGGGCGGTCATCGCCCCCGTCGACCCCGGCCCGCTCCAGGCGGCCGTGTGGGAGCAGATCTCCAACTCCCCACCCAAGTCGTGGCGGCAGTGGATCCGCAAGGACCGCGCGGACGCGTTCCGCCTCGTCCGCGACGAGCTGGAGGCCGCCCGGCTCATCCGGGTGGAGCGGCGGCGGGTGCTGCTGTTCCCCGTCGAGCGGATCACGCCGCGAAGGCCGTACCTGTCGCGCAAGCTCGCCGAGCGCGTCAGCAGGGCCGCGCTCGGCGGCCGGCCCGTGAGCCGCCTCGACCAGGACGTCCGGATCCTGGCGGCCCTCGCGGCGGCGGCCAGGCTGAAGATCATGCCGCCGGCGCGGGAGCAACGCCACCACGGCAGGAGACGGATCGAGCAACTGTCGGAGCCGGTCGAACCGGTGGCCACCGCGCTGCGCAAGGCCGTGCAGGCCGCTCACGCCAGCAGCGAGGGCTGAGCGGGGGCAGCACGCTACGACGGGTCGGGTCCCAGGTAGGCGAGGACGGCGGCCACCCTGCGGTGCACGTCCCCGCTGTTCTCCAGGCCGAGTTTGGTGAAGATGGCGTTGACGTTCTTCTCCACCGACGAGATCGACAGGTGCAGGGCCCGGGCGATGGCCGAGTTCGAGCGGCCGTGCGCCATTTCCCGCAGCACGTCGCGCTCGCGGCCGGTCAGCTCCTCCCGCTGGCCGCGCACGTCACGCCTGGCCAGCAGGCCCTCCACCACCTTCGGGTCGATGACCGAGCCGCCCGAGGCCACCGCGTTGATCGCGCCGAGCAGCTCGTCCAGATCCCCCACCCGGTCCTTCAGCAGGTAGGCGTAGCCCTCGGTGCCGTGCTTGAACAGCTCGAACGCGAACAGCGCGTCCGCGAACTGCGACAACACCACCACCCCGACGCCCGGGTGGGCGGAGCGGATGCGGTGGGCGGCGTCGATGCCCTCGAAGCCCGGCCGCCACTCCCCTCCCGGCATGCGGATGTCGGTGATCACGACGTCGGGGCTGAGCCGGCGTACGGCGTCGAGGAGTTCGTCGGCGTTGCCCACCGCGCCCACGACCGCCACCTCGCCCGACATCTCGAGCAGCCGGCGGGTGCCCTCGCGCACCAGATAGTGGTCGTCGGCCACGACCGTGCGGATCGGCTCACTCATCGACCGGCACCCACGCGTTCACCCGTGTCCCCTTCCCCGGCTCGCTGCCGACGGCGAGGCCGCCGCCGAGGGCGTCCAGCCGGTCCGACAACGTCGCCAGTCCCCTGCGCCGCGTGAGCGCGGCGTCGAAGCCCTTCCCGTCGTCAGTGACGGCGGCGGTCAGGCGGCCGCCCGCCCGCGACAGGCGTACGTCTATGGTCGCGGCCTTCGCGTGCTTGAGCGCGTTGGCCACGGCCTCGCTCACCGTGAAGTACATCGCACCTTCTATCTCGTCGGTGAAGCGCCTCGACCGCAGGTCCGGGGACGAGGTCACCGTCGTGCGCACGGGCAGGCGCGAGCAGCGCTCCTCGACGGCCTCCACCAGGCCGCCCTGGCTGAGGGACGACGGGTGGATGCCGGCTGCCAGCTCGCGCAGGTCGGCGAGCGTCTGGCGGGCCTGCTCGCGCAGGTGGGCGAGCATGTCGGCGCCCGCTCCCGTGGCGCGGGCCAGCTCGATGCCGGCGATGAGGGCGACGAGCTGCTGCTGGACGCCGTCGTGGATGTTGCGTTCGATGCGGCGGCGTTCGGCCTCCTGCGCGTTGACCAGCCGGGTGACCAGCCCGGCGCTCTGGATCGCCAGGCCCGCGGGCACGGCCAGCGCCTCCAGGAGCCGCCGGTCCTGGGCGGTCAGCGGTCCGGCGTCCCTGGGGCCGCATTCGATGTGCCCGAGACCGCCGCGTACCGGCATCGTCAGGGCGGCCGGGCCCTCCGCCCGGCCCGCCACCACGCGGGTCCCGTCGGCGAGCGTCACGGCCGCCCATTCGAGCTCCAGCCCGGCGCGCACCGCGGCGGCCAGCCGGCCGAGCTGCTCCACCGGCTCCGGCGTGTCCTCCAGCGCGGTGCCCAGGTCCGACAGCATCTCACCGACCGTCGGCCGCACGTCGAACACCAGGTGCAGGCGCGACCCCCTGATGCCGAACCGGATGTCGAGCAACCGGTGCCGCACGATCGCCACCCCGAGGGCGGCGGGAAGGGATCCGACCAGCGCAAGGCCCGCGATCGCCGTGAGGGTCGGCGTGCTCAGCCCGAGAAGGAAGAGCGACGTCAGCACGCCGCCCGCAGCGGTCGCGGCGACGCCCGCGACCATGCACGCGTACTGCCCGCGCTCGGGCGGCTCGCTGCGCCGCCAGCGGAGCACCAGGCCGCAGAACACGACCCCCGCGATGACCCACGTGACGAACTGCCCGAAGCCGCCCACCGAGGCCGCGACCAGGCGGTCAGCCGGCAAGGACGTCATCGCCGGGCTGCCGGGATCCAGCCCGGCCATCGCCGTGCCGATGCCGTGCACGGCGATCGCGAGGCCCGAGATCCACGGGACGGCCCGCCAGCGCCTCGAGGGCAGCCGGCCGTCGGGGAACAGCAGCGGGACGAAGATCCAGGTCAGCCCGTAGAACAGCGCGTACGCGACGGTGGACACGTGGTTGAACAGTCCCGCGGGGGCGCCGGAAGCGGTCAGCCCCACGCCGAGCGTGCCGATCCCCAGCGACAGGCCGGCCGCGAGCAGGACCCAGCCGTAGCGGATCTCCGGACGTCTGAACGCCAGCAACCAGCCCACGGCGGGCAGCATCAGGACGATCATGATGGACACCAGCGCCACCAGTGAGGACGGCCAGCCTCCCACCAGCGACATGCCCGCCACGATCCCCATGGCCGAGGCCACCGCGAGCAGCCCGGCCACCAGCCTGGATGTCATAAGCCTCCATCGTCATGGGGGATCGGGAGGGCGTCTATGAGGTTATCCGCATATTTCCTACGGACAGCCTCACCTGCGAGAACGGCGGTCCACCTGGTGGCCCGCAACCCCGCGCTCCGGTTCGCTGGTGATACGCCGAAGTCGAGGTCGAAGGAGCCCCCTCATGAACATCCCGTCGAAGCCCACCCGGGTTCTGGCGACTGCCGCGGTCGCGGTCTCCATGACGGCCTGCGTGAACCAGCCCATTCCCGCTGGGGCCGCGAGCGTCCCGGCAGCCACCGTGCCGGCGACCGCCGTCGCCGCGCCCGGAATCCCTGACACGCCCGCAGGCAAGCAGCTGGCCTGGCTGCTCGACGCGTTGGCCTCCCCGCCGGTCCCGGAGGCGGAGATCGGCAAGCACTTCGCCGCCGACTTCCTCAAGGGAACCCCGGCCAAGGTCATCAACCAGGTCCTGACGAGTTTCAAGGGCATGCGGCTGGAGAAGGTCACGACGTCGAGGGAGGACGCGCTGATCGCCCTGGCGACCGAGGGCGAGTGGCGACACGAGATCTCGCTGTCGGTGGACACCGCCGGGCTGATCAACGGCCTGCTGTTCCGTGCGCCCGCCCCCAAGAGCTGGGCGGAACTGGACGAGCGGCTGAAGAAGGCGGCGCCGCAGGCCGGTTTCCTCGCGGCCGAGGTGGCCGGGAACGGGGCCAAGAACGGGAACTGCCGCCCCGTGCACGCCATCGCCCGCGACAGGAAGCGCCCGCTGGGCTCGATCTTCAAGCTGTACGTGCTCGGCACCGTGGCCCAGCGCATCAAGGCCGGCGCGTTCAGCTGGGACACCGAGCTCACCATCACCCCCGAGCTGAAGAGCCTGCCCAGCGGCGAGCTCCAGGACCGGCCCGACGGCAGCAAGGTCACCGTGATGGAGGCCGCCAAGCTGATGATCTCCATCAGCGACAACACGGCCACCGACCTGCTGATCCACAAGGTGGGCCGCAAGGCGGTCGAGCGCACCATGCGCGCCTGGGGCGCCACCGACAAGCGCAACTTCCCGCTGCTCAAAACGCGGGAACTGTTCGTGCTCAAGGGCGCCGACTATCCCCGCCACGCCAAGAGGTACCTGTCGCTGAGCACCGCGAAGAAGCGGGACTACCTGGAGAAGGTCGTCGCCGAGGTCCCGCTGACCCGCGTCAAGGCCTGGACCAAGCCGCGTGAGCTGGACACGATCGAGTACTTCGCCTCGCCCTCCGACATCTGCCGTGCCCAGGCCCAGCTGATCAAGATGGACGACAAGCAGGTCGACAAGGCCATGTCGGTCCCCGCCTCGGCGCTCGGGCTCGACCCGAAGCAGTGGCCGACGGTGTGGTACAAGGGCGGCTCGGAGCCGGGCGTGCACGACCAGAGCTTCCTGGCTCGCACCTCCGCCGGGAAGACGTACGTCGTGACCTCGATGGCGGTCAACCCGAAGGCGGCGTTCGACGACGGGAAGCTGGGCGCCGAGCTGACCGCCCTGGCCCGCGGCGCCTTCCCCCTGGCCGACGGCTCCTGAGCACGCGGCTGCGGAACCGGACCGGGGCCTCACGCGCCATGCGTGTGAGGCCCCGGTCCGGCGACTTCGCGCAGGCGGCGCGGCTTACAGGAAGCCGTCCCCGTCGAAGAGGTCTCCCATTTCGACGGTGTTGCCGAGGTTGACGGAGGGACCCGCCTGGTCGGCCACGGTGGAGTTGGACACGATGACCGCGGCGCTGGAGCCCGTTCCGATGCTGTTGCCGACCTCGGTCGCGGTGTTGCCGACGATCTGGGAGTTCCTGACCGAGATGGTGCCCTGGGTGTAGACGGCGCCTCCCTTGGCGGCGGAACTGCCGGTGATGACGCTGTCCTGCAACGTCAGGGCACCCCCGGTGTCGACGAGGATCGCGCCGCCGTTCGCGCCGTTGACCCGGCCGTTACGGAGAGTGACCCGGTTGAGGGTGAGCTTGCCTCCGCGCTTCACCTGGAAGAAGCGGAAGGCCGAGGCGTACGCCGCCCTTTCGATGGTCGCGCCGTTGCCGTTGACCGTGACATCCGCCCTGATCACTGGCAGCCCGTTGGCGCCGTTGTCGGCGTTTGCCAAGCGATAGACGCAGCCGGCCTGGAGGTCCAGAGTCCCGCCGACGGTGTTGGCCCTCTCGATCGCGCGCTTCAACGCGGCATCCGAGCAGGTGACGGGGGCCGCGACGGCGGGAGTGGCGACGGGCCCGAGAGCCGCCCCCGCCAGGGCGACGACCGTGCAGACTTTGGACGTGAATCGCATGTGGACTCCTGTGTTTTGCGAAAAGCCTGGTGGCTGTGACCGGCTCGGACAGGAACCAGGGGGCCTGACGCGCTCTTCACGCCCACCGTCGGGCCCAGGTCGGGTCGCCGCAGGAGCACGGCATGGGCATGCGGTGTGTGCCGGCGGGCGGGTGAGAGGGTACGACTCGCCGGTTCCATCACCGAACGTAATCGACCGTGCCGAGCGTGTAACGCTACGACGCGCACAACTCCGCCAAGGACTCGTCACCCTACGGGAAAGCGGCCGGCACACGGCGTCGGCCCGCCTCCTGAGCGTTCGGGAGGCGGGCCGAGAGAGAAATCGGGACGTGTCACACCTTGGCGAGCGTCAGGCAGGCGACGCGGTCACCCGCCATGCCGGCCTCGGACCCCTTGGGCGTGGTGGGCTTGGAGTGGATGACCAGCGAGCTCGGCAGCTTGTCGGGGTCGAGCGCCCAGTCGTTGCGGGCCGTCGAGCGACCGGCCCCCTCGTCGTCGGTGCGGATGTCGAGCCAGACCTCGCTCTCCGGATTGATCTTGCCCGGGTTGTGCTGGAAGTGCGGACCGGAGTCGTCGGGCTTCTTCCCGCACGGCTTGGTGTGCAGGTGGACGCCGTAGCGCCGGTCGGGCAGCAGGCCCTCCGCGACGAGCGAGGTCGTGGTCTCGTCTCCTGACGACTCGACGGTGACGCTCGCCTGGGCGCCCTTCGGGGCGAGCTTGCGGTCGTAGGCGATGGCCGAGGTGTCGTCGTCGGTGAACTCGCCGGAACCGGACAACGTGATCGCGCTCTCCGGGCTCTTGGCGGCCTCGGGACCGGCCGCGTTCTGGACCGGGGCGGGCGGACCCGCGCAGGCTCCGGCGCAGGCGACGGCGAGCAGGACGAGCGGAAGTTTGGACACGCGCATGAGACCCCCATGGTTCGAGCCCCTCCGGCATGAGGGCTCCGAGAGGCACCCACTCTAACGAGTGACCGGCCGATCACATAACGTGTTGGGGGAACCGGTACCAGGTTGTGTGGCGGCCGTCAGCCGACGTGGGCGCGGGTTTCCGCGAACGCCCGGTCCGTGCCTTCCAAAGCCTTGGCCACGTCGTCCTCCGTGTGCGCCGCCGACATGAACCAGTTGTGCCACGGGTGCAGGTAGACGCCGTGCCGCAGGCAGGCGTCGCTCCAGTGCATCGCCACGGACAGGTCGGCGTCGCCGTCGAAGCTGAGCCACGGGATCGTGACCGGTCCCGTCTGGTTCACGGCGAACCCGTGCGACTTGGCCTGCGCGTAGAGCCCCTCGCGCAGTCGCGCGCCCGCCCGCTCCATGGCGGCGATGCCGTCCGTGTCGCGCAGGGTCTCGATGGTGGCCTTGGCCGCCGCCATCGCGACCGCCGAGAACCAGAACGACCCCGTCGAGTACAGCGTCTGCGCCGGGCCGCGCAGCGCGTCCGTGCCGGTCACGGCGGCGATCGGGTAGCCGTTGGCCATCGCCTTGGACCAGGCCGTCAGGTCGGGGCGCACCCCGTACGGCTCCCACGAGCCGCGCAGGTCGACGCGGAACCCGGCCCGCACGTCGTCGATCACCAGGGCGGCCCCGAGTCGGTCCGCCAGGGCGCGGGCGCCGCGGGCGAAGGCCGGCTCCACCAGTTCCTGGTCCTCGAACGAGTCGTGTTTGAAGGGGGTGACGATGATCGCCGCCACGTCCCCTTCCACGGTCGCCGCGGCGGCCTCCAGCGACTCCAGCGAGTTGTAGGTGAACTCCACCAGGTCGGCCCGCTCGTTCGGCGTCGTGCCCGCGGGTGACGGCGTGCACCAGGGGTCGGCCCCGTGGTAGGCGCCGTGCGCCATCAGCACCTTCGCCCGCCCGGTGGCGGCCCTGGCGACCATGAGCGCCTGCGTGGTGGCGTCGGTGCCGTTCTTGGAGAACATCGCCCAGTCGGCGCTCGGCACCGTGTCCACCAGCAGCTCGGCCAGCTCCACCATGATCGGCCCGGGCCCGTTGAGGCAGTCGCCGAGCGCGGCCTGGCGGGCGGCGGCCTCCTCCACACGGGGGTGCCGGTGCCCGAGCACGACGGGGCCCCAGCTGCACATGAAGTCGATGTACTCCCTGCCGTCGGCGTCCCACTGCCGGCAGCCCTCGCCGCGTTCGAAGAACTGCGGGAAGCCGGGGGCGAACAGGGCGGCGTTGAGGTGGCCGTACATGCCGCCGGGGACGACCTTCGAGGCCCTGCGGCGGAGTTCTGCGTCGGTCATCTTGGGGTCCTTACAGGAGGCTGAGGGTGGATGCGAGGTCGGTGAGGCCGGCGTCCGAGCCGAGGCCGGTGGCCACGCGGGCGGCGGCGGCCGTGCCCCAGCGGGCGGCGACCGGCACGTCCTGGCCGTGCAGCAGGCCCGTGAGGAAGCCGGCGCAGTAGGCGTCGCCGCAGCCGGTCGTGTCGGCCACCTCCGCCTTGATCGCGGGCACCCGCTCCGCGCCGTCCGCGGTCACGACGAGGCTGCCCGCCGCGCCGAGGGTGACGAGCACGCCGCGCGGCCCGCGGGCCAGCAGGGCGTCCGCGGCCGCCGCGACGTCGGTGGCGCCCGTCATGAGGAGGGCCTGCGACTCGTTGGGCAGGACGTAGTCCACGTGGGGCAGGAACGCCGTGGCCATGTCCAGCAGGTCGGGCATCTCCGAAAGCAGGTCCATCGTGACGATCGTCCCGGCCGCGCGTACCTCGTCCAGGAGCGCGAAGAAGGCCGGGTCGCCCAGGCCGAACGTGACGTCCATCCCGCCGAGGTGGATCGCCCGCGCGCCCCGCAGCACTTCGCGGTCCAGGTCGGCGTACGTCACCCCGAGGTTCGCGCCGGGCACGTGAAAGCTGGGCCGGCCGCCCTCGGGCCTGATGGGCAGGATCGACGCGGCGGTCTGCTCCCCCGCCCTGCGGGCGAGGCGCGAGACGTCCACGCCGCGCTTGGTGAGCACCGCCAGCAGGAAGTCGCCCAGCTCGTCGTCGCCGACGGCGCCCATGGTGACCACGGAGTTGCCCAGCTTGACCAGGTCGACCGCCGTTCCCGCGGCGGCGCCCGCGGCGGTGAGGCGGATCTGGTCGACCAGCACGGTGTCCTGGCCGTCGGGGATGTGCTCGACGGGTCTGGCGAGGATGTCGACGATGTGCACGCCGACGGTGGCGACGGTCATGGTTTAAATAGACAGACGTCCGAATAAAAAGTCAATATGGTGAGGTACGCCTACGAGAGGGGCTACCCGATGCCGAAAATCGTCGACCACGACGAACGCAGGCGCGAGGTCATGGCGGCGGCCGGCCGGGTGATCGTCAGGGACGGCATCGACGCCGCCACCACGCGGGCCATCGCCAAGGAGGCCGGCTACTCCAACGGGGTCCTCGCCCACTACTTCGCTGACAAGGACGAGATCCTGCTCTCTGCGCTGCGCCAGTCGCACCAGCGCATCCGCGCCCGGCTGACCGCCAAGGTCGAGGGCGCGACAGGGCTGGCCGCGCTGCGCGAGCTGCTGCTCGACAACCTGCCGCTGGACGACGAGCGCGGCCGGGAGACCCGGCTCGAGGTCAGCTTCTGGAGCCGCAGCCTGACCTCCGAACGCCTGGCCGAGGTCCAGCGGGCGGAGGCGGCCGAGCTGCGCGCCGCCGTACGCGACCTGCTCGGGCAGGCCCGCGCGGCCGGCGAGCTGCGCCCGGACGGCCACCGGGACGAGCACTGCGACGATCACCGGGACGAGTACCGGGACGACGAGCTGGACGACCTCGCCGAGCACCTGCTCGCCCTGGTGGACGGCCTCAGCCTGCACCTGCTGCTCTACCCCGGCCGGCTCACCCGGGAGGGCGCGGAACGCATCATGCTGGGCGCCCTCGACCGCCGCTAATTGCCGCTTTTCGGACGACCCGCTACATTCGACGCACATGAGCCTCCGCGAGCAGCTGTGCGAGTACGGGCGGCGGGCCGTCGAGCTCGGCCTGGTCATCGGCACCTCGGGCAACCTGAGCGTGCGCCAGGGCGACCTGGTGGCGGTCACGCCCTCAGGGGTGGCGCTCGACCGGCTGACGCCCGAGTTGTGCCCGATCGTGGACGTCTCGGGCCACCTCGTCGAAGGCGACGCCCAGCCGTCCAGCGAGACCCCCATGCACCTGGCCGTCTACGAGGCCACGGACGCGCTGGCCGTGGTGCACACGCACTCCGTGTTCGGGACGGTCGTGGCCACCACGATGACGGAGCTGCCGCCGGTGCACTACAACGCGCTGGCGCTCGGCGGCGTGGTCAAGGTCGCCGAATACGCCACGTACGGCACTCCCGAGCTGGCCGCCAACGTACGGGCGGCGCTGGTGGGCAAGCAGGCGGCCCTGATGGCCAACCACGGCGGGGTGACCATCGGGCCGACGCTGGAGCAGGCGTTCGAGGCGACCCGCCTGCTGGAGTGGTTGTGCGAGGTGTACGTCAGAGGGCTCGGCGTCGGCAAGCCGGCCATCCTCACGGACGAGCAGCTCGCCGCCGTCGTCGACCGCGCCCTCAACCCGCCGGCCTTCCCCCGCCGCCCCTGACCCGCCCGGCCCGGCCGTGCGGTCCGAACGCACCGCCGGTGACGGTCAGGCGAGCGCGGCCTGCTCGGCCAGGCCCAGGGGCAGGCCCCCTGACCCGGCGATCCGGTCGTGGAACTCCTTCGGCGTGCCGCGGAACGACTCCCGGATCCGGTCGATCTCGATCGCGCCCGTGAGGTAGGACGGCGCCTGCGTGGGCCAGGCGCAGTAGCGGTTCACCTCGCCCTGGGCGGTCCCCGGCGACAGCGACGCCTTCGTGGCCATGAACGTCTCGGCCTCCTCGACGGACATGTCCTCGCAGTGCAGCGCGGTGTCCACCACGATCCGGGCGGCGCGGAAGATCCGGCAGTCGAGATGGGCCAGCTCCGTGGCGGGGGTGTCGAAGTAGCCCTGCTCGTGCAGGACCTTCTCGACGTACAGGGCCCAGCCTTCCGTGAAGTACGGGGTGCGGAAGACCTTCCTGACCGGGCGCGGATTGCCCGCCATGTACGACAGATGCCAGTGGTGCCCCGGGTAGGCCTCGTGGACGGCGATCGACGGCATCTGGGCCCGCGAGTTGGTGCGCAGGCGCTGGCGTACCTGCTCGGGGGTGAAGTCGTCGGGCGTGTAGGGGACGAAGAAGACACCCGTGCGTGAGGCGCTCAGCGGCGGCGGCGACAGGTAGTGGGCGACGGACAGGACGGGCCGCGTGTACTCGGCCGACGGCAGCACGTGGCACTCCTCGCCGTCGGCGAACGTGACCAGGTCGTGCTCCTTGACGAACGCGCGGGCCCGCCGGGTCTCCGCCTCGTATTCGGCGCGCATGTCGGCCAGCGTCGGCGGGTGGTCGTCCATGAGGGACTCCATGGCCGCCCGCCAGTCCTCGCCGCCGTTGACCCCGAGCGCGACCTGGCGCATCCGCGCGTCCAGCTCCGCCCAGGCGGCCTTGCCCTTCTCGTGCAGTTCGGCGGCGCCGTACGCGAGCATCTCGCGCTCGCGCAGCAGCGTGGAGTAGAGCTTCTCCCCCATCCGCCAGCTGCCGCCGCACTCGAAGCCCTCCAGGAAGGTGACGAGCTCGTCGAACGCCCGGGCGGCGGGCTCGGCGGCCTCGGCGAGCGTCGCGCGCAGGGCCTCGTCCTGGACCATGGACGGGATCGTGCGGGTGAGGAAGTTGCGGCCGGTGCGGGCCTGGCCGAGCCCGCGCTGGACCAGCAGCGGGGCCGCCAGGTCGGGGTCCAGGTTGGCGCGGCAGGCGGCCAGCACGCCGGGCACCTCGGCGAGACGGGAGACGGCGGCCGTCACCAGCTCGGGCTCCGGCTTGAGGCGGTGCTGGAACGGCGTGAACATCGAGGCGAAGATCGCGGACAGGTAGGTGGCGGGGTCGCGCCGCCATGCGGGCCAGGACGCCAGCGCGATCGAGCCTCTCAGCTGGGAGAGCACCAGGTCTCTGTCGATCGTGTCGTCGAGCGACGTGGTCTCGAGTGCCGACAGGCGGTCGTGCCAGCGGACCTCCTCCTGCTCGCGGGCGGTCCAGGCGGTGGCGGTGAAATCGCCGAGGGTGTGATCGTAGCCGTCCGCCCCCAAAGTGCTGGCGATGACGGGACGGTCGGAAAAGTACCACTTGAGAAACTCGTCCACCGGTGCACCATATCCTGATGAAATGCCCCTGCAGATCACCGGCGCGCTAGGCGACCCTGACCTGATCCGCCTCCCCTGGGAGGTGCCCCTCCAAGACTGGCCGCAGCGTCACCTGGTGGATCTGCCCCGCGGCATCTCGCGTCACGTGGTGCGGTTCGCCAGGCTGTCCGGCAAGGTGTACGCGATCAAGGAGATCAGCGAGCGGTACGCCAAGCGCGAATACCAGTTGTTGTGGGACCTCGCCCGGCTCGACGCCCCCTCCGTGGAGCCCGTCGCGTACGTCACCGGCCGCGAGAACGGGCTCGACGCGGCACTGATCACCAGGCACCTGCAGTTCTCGCTCCCCTACCGCGCGGTCATGTCGGGCACCCTGCGCCCCGACACGCTCACCCGCCTGCTGGACGCGCTGGCCGTGCTGCTGGTCAGGCTGCACCTGAACGGCTTCTACTGGGGGGACTGCTCGCTGTCCAACACGTTGTTCCGCAGGGACGCGGGGGCCTTCGCGGCCTACCTCGTGGACGCCGAGACCGGCGAGATGCACCCGATGATCAGCGAGGGGCAGCGGCGCGGCGACATCGACGTGGCGCACACGAACATCTTCGGCGAGATGCTCGACCTGGAGGCCGGCGGGCTGCTGCACCCGTCGATCGACCCCATGGACACCGCCGAGGACATCGTCGCCCGCTACCACCGCCTGTGGGACGAGATCACCCAGAGCGAGATCATCGAGGAGGTCGACTGGCACCGGGTGGAGCAGCGGATCAGACGGCTCAACCTGCTCGGCTTCGACGTGGCCGAGATGATGGTGCGGCGCAAGGTCGGCACCGGACGGCTGATCGTACGCCCCAAGGTCGTGGACGCGGGGCACCACCAGCGGCGGTTGCTCAGGCTGACCGGGCTCGACGTGGAGGAGAACCAGGCGCGGCGGCTGCTCAACGACCTCGACGGCTTCCGGGTCGCCAAGGGCCTGCGGCACGAGGACGAGGCCATCGTGGCGCACCGGTGGCTGGCGGAGGTGTTCCAGCCCACGGTCGAGGCGATCCCCGCCGGGCTGCGCGGGAAGCTGGAGCCCGCGCAGCTCTTCCACGAGATCCTCGACCATCGCTGGTACCTGTCGGAGGGCGCGGACGCCGACGTGGGACTGGCCGCGGCCGTGAAGTCGTACGTGGACAACGTGCTCGTGCACAAGCCCGACGAGAAGGCCCTGCTCCCCGACGAGGACGCTCGGGCTCAGTAGGCGGCGGTGATGCGGCTGCGCGGGTGGGCGTTCTGCTCCACCTCGTCGGCGATCGCGACCGCGAGGTCCTCGGCGCTGATGGCGCTGCGGCCCCGCTCGTCGGTCAGCAGCATGTCGCCGCCGAGACGGAAGGCGCCCGTACGCTCGCCCGGCGCGAGCTCCGCGGCCGGCGAGACGTAGGTCCAGTCGAGGTCCGTGACCTCCCGGTAGAGCTCGAGCGCGGCACGAGCGGCCAGCGCCTCCTTTTTCAGGCTCTCGGGGAAGCCGGGCGTGTCGACCAGGTCGACACCGGACGGGACCTTGAGGCTGCCGGCGCCGCCCACGACGATGAGCCGGCGCACCCCGGCCGCGCGCACACCCTCGATGAGGGCGCGGTTGGCGGCGAGGAAGGGCGGTCCCGGCTCGGTGCCGTCGCGCGGCGGCGCGATGGCGGAGACGACGGCGTCGTGGCCCTTGGCCAGCGTGGCGGCGTCGCGGACGTCGCCCTTGACGGGCCCGCTGCGGCTGAGGCCGGTCACGTCGTGCCCGCGACCGGCCAGTTCGGCGGCTATGCGCTGACCGAGCATGCCGGTCGCGCCGAAAAGCAGGATCTTCATGGCGTCACGATATCCATCGGATACTGGTTACTTCACCGTGCTATAAGTACCTTGTGGATACCGGTGATGTCTTCGACCCGAATTGCCCGACGCGGGTGGTTCTCGATCGGATCGGCGACAAATGGTCGGCACTGGTGCTGCTCTGCCTCGCCGACGGGCCGATGCGCTTCACCCGGCTGCGCTCGCGGATCGGCGGGGTCACGCCCAAGGTGCTGACACAGACGTTGCGGACCATGGAGCAGGACGGGCTGATCACGCGCGAGGTGTTCGCGGAGGTGCCACCGCGGGTGGAGTACGGGCTGACCGACCTCGGCCGCTCCCTGCACACCCCGATCGCGGCGGTGGCCGCGTGGGCCGAGACCCACGTGGCCGAGATCCTCCGGCGCCGGGAGCGGTCCGCGTAGCCCGGGAGCGGCCGCGCGGTCAGGCGGCGGTCAGCTTGGTGATCTCGCGGGCGATCTCCGGCCAGAGCGGCTCGGGCAGGTCGTGTCCCATGCCCGGATAGGTCACCAGCCGGGCGCCGGGAATGGCCGCCGCCGTGGCCCGGCCGCCCTCGACCGGGACCAGCGGGTCGTCCTCCCCGTGCAGCACCAGCGCCGGCATGGTGAGGCTCGCCAGCAGGTCCGTACGGTCACCCGAAGCCATGATCGCGGCCAGCTGCCGGCCCGTGCCCGCCGGGTCGAAGCAGCGGTCGAACGCGCGCCCGGCCCTCCGGACGACCCGCTCCCGGTCCATCGCGTAGCCGGGCGAGCCGATCACCGCGTACGTCTCCAGCGCCTGCGCCATGACGGCCGCGCGCTCGGCGGCGGGGCGGGCGGTCAGGGCCGCGAACGCGGCCTCCGTCGGCGGAGCGACCGTGTGGCCGGGCGTCGACATGATCGAGGTCAGGGTCAGCACCCGTGCCGGATGCCGGATGGCCAGGGACTGGGCGATCATCCCGCCCATGGACGCGCCGACCACGTGGGCGGCCGGCCAGCCGATGGCGTCCATGAAGCCCGCGGTGTCGCGTTCGTAAAGTCAGCCCCGCCGGGCGTAGGCGCCGGTCGAGAAGGGCACCGGCCGCCCCTTCTTGCCCAGGCCGTCACCCCACTTGGTGATGACATAGTCGATCTTGATGTGCCCCTTGCCGCCGTTGCCGTTGACCATCAGCGAGCGGGAGTTGAAGGTGCCGCCGGTCAGGTCGGCGAACGTCTTGGCGTCGAGATCCAGCATGATGCCGCGGCTGGAGGGCTCCCCCGGCCCTCTGTCCCCGACGAAGAAGGGCATCTTCTTGCCCTTGTAGATCACGTACCCCTCGGTCAGCAGCGGCCAGCTCGGGCTGGCGGCCATGCCTTTCTGCATCGGCTTGCCGCTGGCGGGCAGGCCGGTGTCGCCCGCCCTGCCCGAGCCGTCGTCCCAGAAGTACGACGCCGTGGTGGAGCCCTTGTACAGGGCCTTCTCCTCGGCGCCGGGATCGGCGTGTGCCGCGGTGCAGACGACGCTCATCGAGCCGACGGCGGAGGCGGTGAGCAGGGCAAGGGAACGCAGGCCAAAACGGGGAGACATGAAAGTGTGAAGTCCTTCGCGAGGGGACGAGGGGGAGGCACGCCGGCAAGAGGGCACGGCGCTGCGGCACGCCCGAGCGACTACATCGGGCGAGGGAAAGAAAGGGGGGAAGGGAGGCCGCTCAGGCGGCGGCCGGCGCTACGCGATTCGGGGGTGCGCTGCGGTCATACATGCGTTCTGTCCTCTCCATCACACCTACCGGGTTAGCTGACGGGTTCGGGCGTGGAGATGCCCTACCGGCACGGGCCGGATTCACCCCAGTGAGGTGGGTCCCCGGTTCCCGATCGAGTCGGGATTCGGCGCCAGCCGGAGGCCCTCTCTTGGGTAAGGGCCAGGTCACCGGCTGGTAATGGCGGCAACTCTAGCAGCGAATCGGACATACGCAAACGATTCGCCATGAACCGGGCAAAGATCTACCTTGCGCGGGAATACGAAAGGGGGTACGGCATGCCGTACCCCCTCAGTCCTTTCCGGCTCAGCCGCCGCTCTTGCGCCTGAACGATCTCTTACTCGCAGCCGGGCCGTGCGCCCCGTGAATCTTCGATGGGTCGACGCCCCTGCCACCAGCGCCGGAGCCCGCGTGCTGGTTGCGCTTGCGCTCCAGTGCTTCGCGGAACTTGCGCTTCATCTCGTCCTCGGGAGTTTCGCTGACTTCCGGCTCCGGTGATTCCGCCATGAGGACCTCCATGGTGTTGGGGACAACCACAGCTTCGCACGGCGTCGCTTTCGATGCGAAACCGACTCCGCCCTGTCACCCGTCGCGGGTGAACGCCAGCAGCCGGAACACCGGGTCCGGCCCGTCCCGCCCCTGCCCGTGACCCACGAACGTGGTCTCGCCGGCCTGGCGCAGACCGTGCCGGACCGCCTCCGCCACGACCAGTTCCCGGCCGTCGGCGGGACGCCGCCGCCCTCCAGGCCCGTGGGCGGCGCGCTTGTCCACCGTCGTGACGTACACCCCGCCCGGCCGCACCACGCGCGCGGCCTCGGCGATCACCGGGCGGGCGTCGTCGAGCAGGTGCAGCAGCCAGATCGTGGTGACCGCGTCGACCGACCCGTCGCGTACGGGTAACGCGCAGCCGTCACCCAGGACCACGTGCACGCGCCGCGCGGCGACCCGCGCCATGCCGGCGGAGGCGTCCACGCCGAGCACCCGCAGGCCACGCCCGGCCAGTTCCCTGCTCACCAGCCCGGTGCCGCACGCGACGTCGAGCAGCGTGCCCCCGGGCAGCAGAGCGCGCACGGCCTCCGCGGCGGCCTCGGCCCGCGGCAGACCGCCACGGGTCTCGTCGTAATGTGCGGCTTCGAGGTCATAGTCGAGCACGACCCGAATCGTACGCCGCCGGGTAAAAGGAGACCGTTCGGTTCCTGGTGTTGTGTTGGAGTGGCCCAGGAAATACACCCCGCATGTTGGTCGACGCCCCAGGCGCCACGATGGACGGTCCGCGATGAACGTGCTCGGTCATGACCTGGCGATGGATCTGGGTGCCGCGAGCACCCGGATCTACGTCAAGGGCAGAGGCATCGTGCTCGACGAGCCCTCCGCCGTCATGCTGGACAGCCGCACGGGCCGGGTCGTCGGGTACGGCGCCGAGGCCGCGCAGGGCGAGCGGGGAGAGACACGCTGGCCGGTCAGCGGCGGCCTCCCGGTCGACGACGAACTCGCCCGGCACCTGATCAGATACTTCCTGCGCAAGGTGCACGGGCACCCGTTCTCCAGGCCGCGCGTCGTGCTGGCGCTGCCGAACAACTCCACCCCCATCGAGCGCGCGGCGCTGCGCGACATCGCGTTCGAGGCGGAGGCCAGGGGGATCCTGCTGATCCCGCACGCGCTGGCGGCGGCGCTGGGCGTGGGCCTGCCGGTCAAGGACTGCGCCGGGCGCATGGTGATCGACATCGGACGCGACACCACGCGGATCGCCGTGCTCTCCCACGGCTCCGTGATCGCGGCCGCCACGGTCCCCGGCGGAGGCGACGGCATGAACCGGGCCATCATCCGCCAGGTCGAACGCGACCACGGCCTGCAACTCGACGAGGAGGAGGCCGAGTCGGCCAAGCGGCGCGCCGGCACCGCGTGGAAGCCGCTGTATCGGCAGGTCACCGTGCGCGGACGCGAGAGCGACACCGGCCGCGAGCGCTCGGTGCCGCTGCCCGTGCAGCGGATCTACGAGGCGACCAGGCAGCCGATCGAGTCCATCGTGCGGGCCGCGATCGAGACCGTCGAGCAGTGCCCGCCCGAGATCTCCGTGGATCTCGCCGACCGCGGCGCGGTGGTGGTGGGCGGCGGCGCGCTGCTGCGCGGGCTCGGCCGGCGGTTGCGGGCGGCGCTGGGCATTCCGGTGAGCAGGGCGGAGCGGCCGCTGGAGTCCGTGGCGCTCGGGCTCGGCCGCTGCGCGGAGGACCTGGGGCTGATCTCCAAGCTCCGCGGCCGGTGACGCCGGCGCGAGAGAGGACGACGCGACGGCGTCAGGACGACGACGGCTCGACGACGGATCGGCAGCGGCCCGGCGGCGGTGAGGGGAGACAGTCCATGACCGTGCACGGCATCGACCACGTCGGGGTGACGGTGCCCGACCTCGACGAGGCGACGAAGTTCTTCGCCCGCGCGTTCGGGGCCGAGGTGCTCTACGACACCCTGCCCAAGGAGCGCGGACCGAAGGGAGGGTGGGCGGTCGAGCGGCGGCTCGGGGTGCCCCAGGGGACGGTCGAGGTGGCGATCCGCATGCTGCGGCTGCCCAACGGGCCCGGGATCGAGCTGTTCGAGTTCGGCGGGCCGCGGCAGGCCGACCCGGTCCTCATGTGCGATCTGGGGTGGCAGCACGTCGCCCTGTACGTGGACGACGTGGACGCGGCGGTCCAGCGGGTGATCGAGGCCGGCGGGTCGCCGATGGGCGAGCCGGTGCCGCTGCCGGGGCCGGAGTCGGGCGGGCGCAACCGGTTCGTCCACTGCCGCACCCCCTGGGGCAGCGTGGTGGAGCTGGTCACCTACCCGGACGCGCAGCCGTACGAGCAGGACACCGGGCTGCGCCGCTGGCGCCCCTGACGCGCCGCCGGCCCCGCCGCGCCCGGCGGCTCACGGGGTGGACAGGGCCTCCGTCGGTGACAGCCGGGAGGCGCGGATGGCGGGGTAGAGGCCGGCCACGGCGCCGATCAGCAGGGTGGCCGCAAGACCGCCCACCGTGGCCCAGGCCGGCACCACGGACGGCCAGCCGCTGTAGAGCGCGTACCCCATGGTGACGCCCGTGCCGAGCAGGATCCCCCCGCTCCCGCCCATCGCGGACAGCAGCAGCGACTCGGCGAGGAACTGCGTGCGGATCTGGCCGCGCGTGGCGCCCAGGGACCGCCGCAGGCCGATCTCCGCACGGCGTTCGAGCACCGAGATGACCATGGTGTTGGCCACGCCGACGCCGCCGACGAGCAGAGCCACCGCGCCGACGCCCAGCAGGAGGTTGGCGAACGCCTGGCTGGTCGCCTGCTTGGCGGCCAGCGCGTCGGACGGGCGGGAGACGTCCACCTCGTTCGGCGCCTCGGGGTTGGCCGTGCCGGCCAGCACCTGCCGTACCGACTCCAGCTTGGCCTCATCCGACCGGGTGTAGAGCGTGGTCGGGTGGCCGTCGAAGTCCAGCCTCGACTCCGCCACCGGCCATCCGACCAGTACCCCGCTGTCCAGGTCGGTGGCGAGCGCCACCGGGTTCAGGACGCCGACGACCGTGAACCGCACGCCGCCGACGACGATCTGGGTGTCCGTTCCCGCAGCGCCGATGCCGAGCCGCTGGGCGGTGACGGAACCGAGCACGGCGGCGGGGTAACGTTCGGTGGCCGCGTTCAGCCACGTGCCGCTGCTCAGGGTCGCGCCCACCGTGGCGGGCAGGTCGAGGCTCGCGGCGTACGCGCTGATGCCGCCCGTCTGCGCCTCGGGGATCCGCTCCGACCGGTACACCTTGGCCTCGGAGACCTTCCCGACCGACGACGCCCGCTCGACGGGGCCGATGCGTTCGATCATCACCTCCGCGTCCTTCGGCATCTGCGCCGCCTCGCCCATGAGCGTGGTGCCCGACGACACGGTGAGCAGGTTGGTTCCGAGCGCCGACAGCGTACGGTCGAGCTCGGCGCCCGACGAGGACGAGAGCCCGACGACGCCGACCATGGCGGCGATGCCGATCGCGATGCCCAGCGCCGACAGGAACGCCCGCAGCGGTCGCGTGCGCAGACCGATCGCGCCGACCCGCAGGACGTCGCCCGGCCGCATCCTGGCCGGCGACGGCTTGAGCCGCGCCACCTCGATGCCCGCCATCACGCCACCCCTGATCCGGCGTGCCGGGGCCAGGGCTCGCCGTGCGGGGCGGCGGCGGAGTCGGAGACGATCCGGCCGTCGCGCATCCGCACCTGCCGGGGCAGGCCGGCCGCGATCTCCCGGTCGTGCGTGATGATCAGAATGGTCGTGCCGCTCGCGTTCAGCTCGTGCAGCAGCTCCATCACCCCCGTCCCCGACACCGAGTCCAGCGCCCCGGTGGGTTCGTCCGCCAGCACCAGCGGCGGGTCGCCCGCCACGGCCCTCGCGATGGCCACGCGCTGCCGTTCACCACCGGACAGCTCGTGCGGCTCGTGGTCCATCCGGTGCCCCAGCCCCACCCGGTCCAGCGCGGCCGCCGCGCGGCGGCGCCGCTCCTGCCTGCTCAGGCCCGTGTAGATGAGCCCGTCGGCCACGTTGTCCAGCGCGGGGACCTTCGCGGCGAGGTGGAACGACTGGAAGACGAAGCCGATCGTGGTGGCCCGCAGCGCCGACAGCTGCCCGTCCGACAACGTCGAGACGTCGTAACCGTCGATGTGGACGGTCCCCGAGGAGGGCCGGTCGAGGGTGCCGACGACGTTGAGCATGGTCGACTTCCCCGAGCCGGACGGCCCGACGATGGCGGCCAGCTCGCCGTGCCGGATCCGCAGCGACACCGACCGCAGCGCCGCCACGCCTCCGGGATAGGTCCTGGACACATCCGTCAGCTCGATCATGGGGTACGTCATGACGTCGGCATCCCCACGGTCATGCCCTCGGCGAGCCCGTCGCCGCTGACCTCGACCCGGCCTCCGGCGAACAACCCCGTCTCCACCGCGACGTACCGGGACCTTCCTCCCTCGATGACCTCGAGGCCGAACCCGCCCTCCTGCAGCGCCACGAGCGCCGCGACCGGCACGGTCAGGACGTCCTCGCGCTTGGAGGCCGTGAACGTCACGTCCACCGCCGCCTTGTCGAGGCCCTTGGCGGCCTTCGAGTCGCCGATCGAGACGAGCGCCTCCAGCCGGGTCTCCGGCTCGGCGTCCTGACTCTCGCCGGGCTGGATGACGGTGGCGACCTCGGTCACCTTGCCGTCCACGCTCCTGCCGTCAGGCAGCGTGACCTCGACCTTGGCCCCCTTCCTGGCCATCCGCTGGTCCTCGGCGTCCAGGTCGACCGTGATCACCTTGGACGTGCCGGTGTAGGTCAGCACCTTCTGCCCGGGCGCGGTCGGCTGACCCTCCTCGGTCTCCAGGCTCTCCACCCGCACCTTGCCGGGCGCGAAGACGATCCGGCCCAGCTCGACCACGCCGGTCCCGTCCAGCCCTCGATCCTCCTGCCACTGCATGACGGCCTCGGCCGTGTCGTAGGTGTACTCGTCGTCGACGGTGAAGCCGTCGTAGCCGAGCTTGCTGAGGTTGCGTTCCAGCGCCTCGACGTCGTCGCCCTCCAGGCCGGCCTTCAGGTCGCGGTACGCGGGCGTCTTGCCGTACATCAGCATGACCGGCTCGTTGTCGACCCGGTAGAGGGACTTGCCGCGGGTGATCTGCCGGCCGCTGTCGGGCAGCCAGGTGATCGTGCCCGGTCTCCTGCTCACCGCCGTGGTCACGGGGCCGTAGCCCAGCTCGCCGTCGGCCTCCCTGGTGTCGTTCAGGGTCTGCTCGGTCACCTCGGTGGTGGCCGGGGGCAGCGCGCCGGCCGGCTGCGTCGGCCCGGCCTTCCCGTCCAGCAGGCCGGCGCCGTTCACCGCGATCAGCCCGCCGCCGGCGACGGCCACGGCGACCAGCAGGCCGGCGACCAGCTTGCCCCGCCCGCCGCGTCGGCGGCGGGCGGGCGTCGCGCCGGGCTCCGCCTTCCCGTCGAGGGGCGTGGCCCGGTCCGTCGCCGGAGCCATCAAGAATCTCCCATACCGGCGTCGGCGGACTCCTTCTGGCACTTGGCCTGCGCGTCCTTGAAGTCGGGGTCCTTGCCGACCTCGCCCGTGATGCGCATCATGCCGCCCTCGGGGTCGGGGTAGTTCTCGACGCCGTTGTCACGCATGCACTGCGCGAGCTTGCGCAGGTTCTCGCCCATCTTGGGGTCGCCCTGGCCCGACTTCTGCCCGCTCGGGGCGAACTCCTTGCAGGCCTCCTGGGCCTTCTCGATCCGCTCCCGATCCTCCTGGCCCTTCGCTTCCAGCTTCATCCTGACGCCCTTGCCAGGCTCAGGGTCGGGGACCTCCACGCCGTTCTCGCGCATGCACTGCGCGAACTTCAGGCCCTGCTCCTGCGGATCCACGCTCGGCTTGCTGGTGGCCGCGGCCTGGTTGCCGGTGCCGCCGCTCACCGACGCCACATCGGATCCGCCGTCGCTGCCGGATCCGCATCCGGTCAGGGCCAGGGTGAACGCGACCGGCGCCACGGCCAGCGCGCTGAGGACTCGTCCTCGCATCAGAGCTCTCCTCCGTCGAAATGTCGTCGAAGGGAGATGCAATAGAGCCGGCTGTTTCCTCGACGTTTCCATTTCGGCTTACTTCGAGCGAATATCTCTTGCGCCACAATCGGCCTCGGCAAGCGGATGAAAGGGCCTTGGATACGCCATGCGAGTGCTGGTGGTGGAAGACGAGCGAATCCTCGCCGAGGCGATCGCCGAATGGCTGCGGGACGAGACCCACGCGGTCGACCTGGCGCACGACGGCGAGAGCGCGCTGGAGCGGATCGCGGTCAACGACTACGACGTCGTCGTGCTGGACCGCGACCTGCCGCGCGTGCACGGCGACGACGTGTGCAAGGAGCTCGTGGCGTCGGACTCCGACGCGCGGGTGCTGATGCTGACGGCCGCCGCGCAACTCGACGACCGGGTGACCGGGCTGTCCATCGGCGCGGACGACTACTTACCGAAACCGTTCGCCTTCCCCGAGCTGGCCGCCCGCGTGCTGGCGCTGGGCCGGCGCTCCCGCCCCGCGACGCCGCCCGTGCTGCGGCGGGCCGGGATCACGCTCGACCCGGCGCGGCGGGAGGTGTACCGGAAGGGGCGGTTCGTACCGTTGTCCAAGAAGGAGTTCGCCGTCCTGGCCGAACTGATGCGGGCGAACGGGGCCGTCGTCTCGGCCGAGCAGCTCCTGGAGAAGGCGTGGGACGAGCACGCCGACCCCTTCACCGGCGCGGTCCGGCTCACCATCCTGAAGCTGCGCCGCAAGCTCGCCGACCCGCCGGTCGTGGAGACCGTGCCCGGAGTGGGGTATCGCATCGCATGATCTTCTTGCGTCTGCCACGCCCGCAGCCGACGCTCCGGCTGCGGCTCACCCTCGTCTACGGCGCCCTGTTCATGGTCGCCGGGCTGACGCTGCTCGGCGTCACCTATCTCCTGTTCAACCAGCAGCTCAACCATTACTTCGAGAGCCGGTTCACGCCGGAGCCCGGCAAGTTGAAGAAGACCTTCCTCCTCCGCGACGGGGTCGAGCTCTCGGGCGAGGCCGCGAGGGAGTTCATAGAGCAGCAGGAGATGGAGTTGCGCGGCGTCGCCGTCACGTCGCTGATCACCCAGGGAGTCATCGCGCTGATCGTGGTCGGGGCCGCCGCAGTGGTGCTCGGATGGGTGGTGGCGGGCCGGGTGCTGGCGCCGCTGCACCAGGTGACCGCCACGGCGCGCAGGATCGCCGCCGCCCCGATGGCCGATCGCGGCCTGCACGAACGGATCTCCCTGGACGGGCCCGACGACGAGGTCAAGGAGCTCGCCGACACCTTCGACACCATGGTCGAGCGACTCGACCACTCCTTCGACGGGCAGCGCAGGTTCGTCGCGAACGCCTCCCACGAGCTGCGCACACCCCTGACCCTGAACCGGGCCCTGGTCGAGCTGGCCATGCACCGGCGTACGGCCACGCCCGACGTCAAGGAACTGGGCGAGAACCTGCTGGAGATCAACGCCCGCCACGAACGCCTCATCTCCGGACTGCTGCTGCTGGCCAGATCGGACCAGCACATCGCGGACCGGTCGCCGGTCGACCTGGCCGACGTGGTGACCCACGTGGTCGCCCACACCTCCTCCGACGCCTTCGAGGCCAAGGTCACCATGTACGAGGTCGCCGAGCAGGCCCCCACCACCGGGGACGCGCTGCTGCTCGAACGGCTCGTGCACAACCTCGTGGAGAACGGCATCCGATACAACCTCGACGACGGCACCGGATGGGTGCGGGTGGTGAGCCGTACCGTGTCGGACGGGAAGGTCGAGGTGGAGGTCAGCAACACCGGCCCGAGCGTGCCGCCGTACGACGTCCCGCTGCTCTTCAAGCCCTTCCACCGGCACGGGGCCGAACGGACGGTCACGGGGAAGAGCGCCGGGCTGGGCCTGTCGATCGTGCGGTCGGTGGCGCTCGCGCACGGCGGCGAGGTGCGGGCCCGGCCGCGCGAGGGCGGCGGCCTGGTCGTGATCGCCTCCCTGCCCCGCCCCCGCGCCTAGCGCGTGCCCGCCGCGTGAGCCGGCCCGGCTCGACGGTGACGATGTCGTACCTGGCCGCGCCCTCGTCGGCGAAAGGCCCTGCTCAGTTGACGCAGTCCTGCGTGTTCAGCCCGAACGCCAGCTCCTTGACCGTGCCCTTCTTCGAGGCGATGAAGGCGTAGTAGGCCTTCTTGTTGCCCGGCACGGAGGCGAGAAGGAAGCCGCTCGCGGCGGTCTTCCACCGTGGGTACGCCTTCTTGACCTGCTTGGTCGTGGAGCCGATGCCGATGCCCTCCGGTGTCCTGACCCCCTTCGGGGCGAAGATCACGGCCACGCCGCGCCGCTTGGAGATGTACAGGCCCACGCTGTTCTTGCCGGTGGGGTGCGCCTTCAGGTCCCAGCCCGAGCACGAGCCTCCCCGCAGGGGCATCTTGAGCACGACCTTGCCCGTCGCCCTCGCCTTCTTCGCGCTCATCCCGAGCCTGACCTTGCCGTAGCCGTTGGGGCCCAGCCTGGTCTTGGCACCCTCAACGGCCTGAGCGGCCTGCTCCGCACGGACGGTCCGGGCGTGTGCGGGTGTGCCGGTGGCGAGCAGCGCCCCGCCGGCCAGGACGGCTACGAGTGCCTTGCCCATGGTCATCGTCTCCTCGGTCGTGATGGTGGGGCCCCTCTGCAGAGGAGGAGCCGCTGCTTGATGAGAGCGCCGGAGGCGGCAAAAGTACACGATGCGGCTCATCCCGTGGGCTCCGGCACGGGATCCTGGACAGCGGCGGGCTCTCCCCGGACCCGCCACACCGCCGGCGCGAGCAACGCGGCGGCCGTCAGGAGCACGGCGGTCGCGGCGCCGGCGCCCAGCACGGGACGGGTGCCGAGCAGAGCGGCCGCGGGGCCGGCCAGCGCCATGCCGAGCGGTGCGGCCACGAGCCCGCCCAGCATCGTGACCGACGTCGCCCGCGCCACGAAACGCTCGGGCAGGTGCTGCTGGAGGCAGGTGGTCTGGAGCACGTTGTACACCACCAGTTGCAGGCCGGCGGCGACGGCCGCGAGCGCCAGCAGCCAGACGTCGGCGGGCAGAGCCAGCAACGCCGGGAAGGGCGCCATCAGGAGGAAGAGCAGGATCGCCGCCGCCATGGGCCGTGCCGGTCTCCACCGCGCCCCGGCCAGCCCGCCGGCGAGCCCGCCGAAGGCGTAGGCGATGCCGATCGCCGACCAGGCGGGGGCGCCGCCGAGGTGCTGGTCGGCGACGTACGGGCCGAGGACGAGGATCGGGGAGACCACGATCAGGTTGGTGACCGCGGCATGCAGGGTCCAGACCTGCAACCAGGAGTGCCCGAGCACCTCGGCGATCCCGCCGCGGATGCCCGCCAGCAGCCCGCCGCCGCGCTGGAGCCGCTCGGCGGCCAGATCAGCGGGCAACCGGTAGAGGAAGGCCGCGCTCACCAGGAACGTCAGCGCGTCGGCCGCGATCGCCCAGCCCGGCCCCGCCAGCGCCACGAGCGCCCCCGCCGTGCCGAGAGCCAGCATCGAGGCCGTGCTCCTGGAGATCGAGATCAGCGAGTTGGCCGCCTGCAGCCGCTCCCGGCCGGCCAGCGAGGCGACCAGCCCCACGGCGGCGGGGTTGAAGAAGGCCGATCCCGCGCCCGCGACGAGCTGCAGGACGACCAGCATCCAGACGCTCGCCGTGCCCGTGAGCAGCAACACCGCCGTCACGCCGTGCGCGGCGAACCGGGCCAGATCGGCGAGCAGCATGACGGTCCTGCGCGAGAACCGGTCGCCGGCCGCGCCGCCGAGCAGGGTCAGCAGGATCACGGGCAGGCGGGTGCTCAGCACCACGATTCCCAGATCCACCGGGGATCCGGTGAGGTCAAGGACGGCGAACGCGACGGCGAGCGGCGTCAGCGCGTCACCGAACGCCGAGGCCGTCTGCCCCGCGTAGTAGCGGCGGAAGCCGCGGACCGCCAGCGGCGCGAACATCATCCGGACGGACCCGCTCACCGGTCACCGCACCTCTTTCCGGCCCTCCCGCGTCATCGGCGCCCGGCCCCTGTGGCGGGGGCGGTCGGGAGGATGCGGAGTCACCCTGCCAGGTCCCACCGACAGAACTCGGCGCCCCGCCGCCGTCCCCGCCGCCGTCGTCAGGCTGGCGGGGTGAGGGCGGGGCGGGGGTTCGCCGGTGAGGGCTGGGCGACACCTGCGGCGGCTCTACGGGCGGTCGCGGACGTAGTAGTCGCCGAGCGTGCCGTCGTAGCGGCCGGTCGGACGGCAGCACCGTCGGAAAGCGCCGCCCTGAGCCGCAGGGGCACGGGTCCTTGCCGCCGAGCTTCTCGATCAGCTCCTTGTCGCGGCCGACGCGCCGGTCGCCGCGCTTGACGTGCGTCTCGCTGGAGGGAACCCCCGGCGGCGCTTGCTGGTGGGCTCAAAAGGACATCTCGTCGCGGTGCATGGCGGGCCTCCTTGGTCCGTGTTCGGCGCTGTCACGATAGGCGCCGGTACGCGGATCCGCGACCCAGTTTTCTGGCTGCGGCGGCGATTTCCTACAGGCCAGTAACATCACTACAAAACTTCTTTCGTGTGAGTATCGTACGTAAAGATCACCGCACCCGTCTCAGGAGTCACTGCTCTCATGGCGCACGTCGAACCGCTGCGGGAGGACGACCCGACGGCGGTAGGGACATACCGCTTGCTCGGCCGGCTGGGCTCGGGCGGCCAGGGGACCGTCTACCTCGGGCAGGCGCCTGACGGCACGCGGGTGGCGGTCAAGGTGCTGCGTTCGAGGGCCGGGCTCGACGACGGGTTCGCCAAGGAGATCGAGAACGCGCGGCGGGTGGAGCCGTTCTGCATCGCGCAGGTGCTGGACGCCTCGCTGGGCGCGCGGCCGTACATCGTGACGGAGTACGTCGAGGGCCCGTCGCTGCACGAGGCCGGCCGGCACGCCGGGGCCGATCTGCAGCGGCTGGCGGTCGCCACGGCCACCGCGCTGGCCGCCATCCACGCGGCGGGCGTCGTGCACCGCGACTTCAAGCCCGCGAACGTGCTGCTCGGCCCGGGCGGCCCTCGCGTCATCGACTTCGGCATCGCCCGCGCCACGGACGACGCGGCCACCCACACCAGCGGCATCGTGGGGACGCCCGCGTACATGGCGCCCGAGCAGCTGGCGGGCCAGCCGGTGGGGCCGCCGGCGGACGTGTTCGCCTGGGCGTCGGTGATGGTGTGGGCGGCCACGGACACGCCGCCGTTCGGGCAGGACACGCTGCCCGCGATCATCAACCGGATCCTGAACAACGAGCCGCAGCTCGGCGACGTGCCGCTTCCGCTGCGCTCGGTCGTGTACGACTGCCTGGCCAAGGACCCGCGGGCCCGGCCGACCATGCGGGACGTGCTGCTGCGGCTGCTGAGCGGGAACAACCCGCCCGTGCCGCACGCGGGCGGCTCCGGCCCGATGCAGCTGCCGCCGCACGTGCCCGGAGCCGGCCGGCCAGGGAGCGGTCCTCTGCCCGGAACGGCCGCGCAGCACGGAAGCATGCCGGCCGGGCCGCACCCGGGGGGTCCCCCGCCTCCGAACGTGCGGTACGCGGGCGGGCCCGGCGCGGGCGGTCCGCTGCCTCCGAACGGGCGGCACCCGGGCGGGCCGGGCGCGGGGAGGGCGGCTGGCCGTAGAGGGCTGGTGGTGCCCTTGGTGGCGGGTGTCTCGGGTGTTGTCGTGGCGGCGCTGATCGGCGGGATCGTCTGGATCGCCCCCGGATGGGGTACGCAGGAGGAGAAGCCGATCGCCGCGCCCTCCCCCAGCACCACCACCCCCACCGCCGAACCCACCGCCGAAGCCACGCCGTCGACCACCCCGAAGCGCACCCCCAGGAAGACCAGGCCCCCCGCCCGCCGTACCACCAAGCCCGCCGGCACTCCGAAGAAGCACACGCCCACGGCGACGCCCGAGCGGACGACTGCGCGGCCGACGCCGTCCCGCACCCGTACCACCAAGAAGCCGGTCACGAGCGCCAGGGCCAGCATCCTCGCGCTCGAGCTGAGGGGCGGCCCCGGCCAGTCGGAGTCCGGAGGCTGCTACATGCCTCCGGTGCACGTCCAGACCCGCGTGGAGTCGACCAGACGCGGGGTGTGGGTCTCCTACGCGTGGCTGGTCGACGGCAGCACGAAGGAGAGCGGCAAGTCCTGGGTGCCCGAGGACGACTACACGGCGTTCGTGACCGCCAGGCAGTGGAACCTGCCCGCGGGACGCCACACCGTGACCCTGAAGGTCAGTTCGCCGTCCTCGGCGCGCAAGAGCATGTCGTTCAGCGTCTGCGCGCTGGAAACCTGGTGACGCCGGAGGCCATCGGCCCGTACCGGGTCGTCAGGCTGCTCGGCGAGGGCGGCCAGGGAGTGGTCTACCTCGGCACGGCCCCCGACGGGACGCAGGTCGCCGTCAAGGTGCTGCGGGAGGGCGTGCCGGGCGACGGCCGCTTCGCCAAGGAGATCGCGGCGGCGCGGCGGGTGGAGCCGTTCTGCATCGCGCAGGTGCTGGACGCCTCGCTGGGCGCGCGGCCGTACATCGTGACCGAGTACGTCGAAGGGCCCTCGCTCCAGCGGGCCGGCCGCCACACGGGCGCAGACCTGCAGCGGCTGGCGGTCGCCACGGCCACCGCGCTGGCCGCCATCCACCGGGCCGGCGTCGTGCACCGCGACTTCAAACCGGCGAACGTCCTGCTCGGACGGGACGGCCCGCGCGTCATCGACTTCGGCATCGCCCGTGCCATGGACGCCGCCCTGACCCGTACCAGCAGCATCGTGGGGACGCCCGCGTACATGGCGCCCGAGCAGTTCCTCGGCGCGGTCGCCGGGCCCGCCGCCGACGTGTTCGCCTGGGCTTCGGTCATCGTGTACGCCGCCACGGGCGCGCCTCCGTTCGGCAACGACTCGCTGCCCGCGGTGCTCAGCAGGATCCAGTACGACGAGCCGGACCTCGGCGACGTGCCCGAACCGCTGCGCTCGATCGTGTACGGCTGCCTGGCCAAGGATCCGGCCGCCCGGCCGGCCATGCAGGACGTGCTCTTCCAGCTCATCAGCGGCCGGGCCGGGGCGTCAGCCGCCGACGACCGGTACTCCCCCGGCAGCGGCCCGATTCCGTCCCAGGCGCCCTTCCCCGGCGGCCCGGCCCACGCTCCCTTCCCCGGCGGCCCGGCCCAGGCTCCCTTCGCTGGTGGTCCGCCGGTCGCGGCACCTCCGGTGGGAGGGCGCGGGTGGCCGCCGCCGGAGGGGTTGCCCGGCCGGACCGGTCCCACCCGACCGGTGTCGCGCAACCGGCTCGGCATCGCCCTGCTGGCCGGCGCGACCGCGCTGGTCGTGACGGGCGGGCTGGCGGCCGCCTGGGTCCTGCTTCCCACCCCGCCCGGTGACGTCGGTGCCTCCACCGCCACCGTCGCCGCGCCCTCCTCCCCCACCGGCTCGCGTACGGTCGCGGACACGAAGCGGTCGCCCAGGCCGCTGGACCCGTCGGCCGGCCGGCGCCCCGGCAGGAAGACCCCGAAACCCACCAGGACCCGGGCCACGCCGACGCCTGCGAAGAGCACGAGGACCACGCCGAGGCCGTCGGCCCGGCCCACCACCGCGAAACCCACCAGGACGAGGCAGGCGGGCGGGGTGACGTCGGTGTCGTTCGACTACGAGGGCATCCGGATGGGGGACTGCTGGCGCTACGACATGAACATCTGGGCGAAGGTGTCGGCGACCGGCTCCTACAGCTACCGGTGGCGGCTCAACGGTCAGAGCCAGGGCGCGAAGGTGGGCAACGCGTCGTCGAAGCCGCTTCTGCCGTCGATCGTGTGGAAGAAGGAGGGCACGTACAGCGTCGTCTTCGAGGTGGTCGAGCCGACGCGCGCCAGGAAGAGCGCCACGGTGAAGATCTGCGATTTCGGCGAGGGCTGGTAGGCGGGCGCTGGCGTCGAGGGGCGGCGGAGGGGCAGGGTGGGCGTGTGATCGTGCCACTATCGGAAGGCAGGCGTTCCCGATGCCCATGATTCCCCGCTTCCACCTGGCCGTGCCCGTCGACGACCTGGACAAGGCCCGCCACTTCTACGGCGAGCTCATCGGCTGCGCCCAGGGCCGCAGCTCTGACAGCTGGATCGACTGGAACCTGCACGGCCACCAGTTCGTCACGCACCTGGCGCCCGCGCGTCCGGAGCGGGTGCACAACCCGGTGGACGGCCACGACGTGCCGGTCCCGCACTTCGGGCTGATCCTGACGATTCCGGAATTTCATGAGCTGGCGGACCGGTTCCGCGCGGCCGGCACCGCCTTCGTCATCGATCCGTACCTGCGGTTCGAGGGACTGCCCGGCGAGCAGTGGACGATGTTCCTGCTCGACCCGGCGGGCAACGCCCTGGAGTTCAAGGCGTTCGCCGACGACGCGCAGGTGTTCGCAGCCGACTGAGCGACCGGCCGAGCGACCGGCCGAGCGACCGGCCGAGCGACCGGCTGGGAGCGGGCGCTAACCGCGGGCGGCGTTGCGCAGCGCGCGGTAGAGCAGGCGCGCGTCGCCCAGGTGGTGGCGGAGCAGCTTCTCCAGGCCGCCGATCGGCACCAGGTTCTGGGGCGCGCGCGGGTCCTTGTAGTCGACTCCGGCCAGCGGAGGCAGGGCCAGGGTCAGCGCGTCGGCGAGCCGCACCACCTGCGCGGGGTCGAGGTCGGCGCCGGCCTCGCAGCGCGCCACGCCCGCCCACGGGGCGGTCGATCTGACGGGCAGGCGTACGTACCAGGCGTGCCGCCGCCAGCTCGTGCCCATGAGGAACACCGGCGTACGCTGCCCCGGCGCGAGCGCGGCGACCACCGCCGACTGCGGCGACGGCAGGTAGGCGGTGTGGTGGGTCTTGATGTAGCCGACCGTGCGCGGCAGGTGGGTGCGGCCCCGCAGCGGCCCGTCCACCAGCAGCAGGTCGTCGCTCGCCGACCGGTGGCGCACGGCGAGGTCGACCTCCAGCTGGGTGACCTGGCGCTGCAGTGCCAGCGACAGCTCCTCGAAGCTGGAGTCGGCGGCCTTGCCGGCGCGGTAGAGGGCGTGGCCGGTCCTCACCTCGGGGGTGTCCGGCGACGCGGAGATCAGCGTGCGGTTGACCTGGATCTCCGCCAGTTCGGCGCCGTCCTGCCCGCACCTGACGATCCCCGCGGCGTAGGAGGCGGCGATGCCGGGCACGGGCATCGGCGAGCCGGGGTCGTGCACCCACACGCGGGCGTCGATCCTGCGGACGCCGTCGGCGACCAGCAGGGTGCGCGGCGGGTCGGCGTCAGGCCCCGGCGTGACGGGTTTCCAGTCGGCGGCCGGGCGTTCGATGTCGAGCACCAGTTCGGCGCTGGTGGAGCCCAGCTCGGACAGGGCCTCGACGGCGAGGGCCGCGGCGTAGCCGGGATCCCACGGATCGACGGTGAAACCGGTCACGTGGCCGCCTTCCGCACGTGGGAGCCCTTGGCGTCGCGCCTGACCTCGAAGCGTACCGGCACCCGCTCCGCCAGCGCGGGGACGTGGGTGACGACGCCGATCATGCGGTCCTGGCCGGCGGCCAGGCGTTCGAGGGTGGTGGCCACCGTGTCGAGGGTGGCCGGGTCGAGCGTGCCGAAGCCCTCGTCGAGGAAGATCGAGTCGAGCCCTCTGGCGACCGCCCCGGACAGCGCCAGGGCCAGCGCGAGCGCGGCCTGGAAGGTCTCTCCGCCGGACAGCGTGCGGGCGCTGCGCCGCATGCCCGCCTCACCGAAGTCGACGACCTCGATGTCGCCGGTCTTGTCGCCGAGCGTCAGCTCGTACTGGCCGTCGGACAACTCGCGGAGCGTCTCGGACGCCGACGCGACCAGGACCGCCAGAGCCTCGGCGCACAACCACCGTTCGAAGGCGTTGGCGCGCAGGCGCAGGGCCAGCTCGTGGGCGACCTTGGCCTCGTGCTCCTTCCCGGTGATCTGCGCGTCCAGGTCGGCGGCGCGTTTGCGGTCGTCCCTGACGCGGTCGAGCGCGCTCTCGACGCGCGCGGCGGCCCCGGCGACGGCCGCGCCGAGCTGGTCGGGCGAGGCGTCGCGCGGCGGGACGACGCCGTGCTCGGCCAGGCGTTCGGCCAGCTTGCGGCGCTCGCGGGACAGCGCGTCGCCCGCCTGGGCGAGCTGCCCGTCGCAGGCCGCGAGCGCCGCCTGGGCGGCCTGCGCGGCCCGGTCGCGCCAGCCGAGCAGGTCGGTCCAGGCCCGGTGCAGGTCGTCGCGGGTGAGCGGCGGCGGCGGGTCGTCGTGTCCGCCGGAGACGAGCAGCCGGTCGCGGGCGGACTCGAGGGTACGCCAGGCGGACTCGGCCTGCCGCTCGACCTGCTCGGCGCCCGTGCGGGCACGTTCGAGCCTGCCCCTGGCGGCGCGGAAGGCGTTGCGGGCCTGGGCCGCGACCTCCTCGGCCTTGCCGATCGCGGCCAGCCTCCCTTCGAGCTCCGCCCGGTCGCCGGGCTCGGGCAGCGCGGCCAGCTCGGACGCCAGCCGGTCGGCCTGACCGGCCAGCATCGACGCCGACGCCTCGGCCCTGGCGTGGGCGGAGCTGGCGCGCTCGGCCCGGTCGCGGGCTCCGGCGAGGGCGCGGTCGGCGGTGCGGATGTCGGCGGGCGGCTCGTGGCGGGGCAGCTCGGCGACCGGGTGCCGGCAGACCGGGCAGGGCTCGCCCACGGCCAGCCGGGGCGCGAGGTGGGCGGCGGCGTGGGCGTCGCGCAGGCGTTCGCGCTGGGTCTCGGCGGCGGCCAGCGCCTGCTCCGCGGCCTTCCGCTCGGCGGCCAGGCCGGGCAGCGGCTCCGCCGCGGCCGCCGCCTCCGCGCGGGCGCGGGCGGCCTGCGCGGCGTGCCGTTCGCGGGCGTCCAGGGCGGCCAGCGCCGCCCGGGGCGCCCCGCGGTCGCCGAGCGCGGCCAGCGCTTCGTACGCCTCGTGGTCGTCGGCCTCCAGCGTCGCGACCTCGGCGGCCAGTGCCTCCACCGACTCGGCGGCGGCCCGCCGGGCCGAGGCCAGCGTCGGCACCGCGTCCGGCATCCGCAGCGACGCCAGCACCGACCGGCGTTCGGCCACGGCGGCGCGCTCCTGCTCGGCCCGCCGGATGTCGGCTTCGCGGGCCCGCAGCAGGTCGAGATCGGCGCCGATGGTCTCGGCCAGGCGCCGCAGCGCCGCCAGCCGGTCGGCCAGCTCCTGCTCGGCCTCCGCCGTGGCTCCCGACAGCTTGCCGAGCTGGTCGCGGGCGAAGGCGGCGTCGCGTTTGGCCTGCTCCTCCTCCTGCACGGCCCGCTGCCTGATGAGCTCGTAGACGTCGGCGTCGAGCAGTTGCACCAGGAGGTCCTGCCGCTCGCGGGGCGCGGCGTGCAGGAACTCCGCGAAGCGGCCCTGCGGCAGCACCACGCACTGGGTGAAGAACCGGTATTCCAGCCCGGTCACCCGCTGCGCCTCGGGGGTGACGTTCTCGCCCTCGGCCAGGGGCTTGAGCACCGCGTCGTAGGCCTGGTCGAGCGGGGCCGAGGGGTCGAGCTCGTCGATCCTGGCCTCTTTGGTACGCACCGCGCCCTTGCTGTCGCGCACCATCGCCCTCACGACGCCGTAGCGCCGGCCGCCGCTCTCGAAGACCAGCGCCACCTTCCCCGAGGACACCGAGGGGGCCAGGGCGTGGGCGATGACGTTCTCCTTGCCCCAGCGCGGCACGGTGCCGTAGAGGGCGAAGCAGATCGCGTCGATGATCGTGCTCTTGCCCGCGCCGGTCGGGCCGACCAGCGCGAAATACTCGGTGTCGGAGAAGTCGACGCTCACCGGCTCGCGGAAGCTGCCGAAGTGGTCGAGCTGGAGCAGCAGCGGGCGCATCAGCTGGTCACCTCGTCGTGCAGCCGGTCGAACAGCGCGGCCACCTGGTCGTCGTGCCGCCCGGTGGCGGTGAGATATTCGCGGAACAACTCGCGGGCGCCACGGTCGGCCGAGCCGGTCCTGCGCGTGGCCGGCACCGGCCTGAACCGTTCGTCCAGCATGACGTCCACGGCACCCGGAAGCAGCTCGCGGACGTCGTCGGCCAGGCCCACGCGGGGTTTCTCCTCGACGATCACCTTGAGCCAGTCGTCGCCCTGTTCCAGGCCCTCCAGCTGCTCCAGCGTGCCGCGCACCGTACGCAGCCTGCGGGCCGAGCCGAAGGCCACCTCCCGCACCACGGCCGGGCGGCCGGGCGAAACCTCCACCAGCAGCGCGCCGGGGGTGTTGCCCTCCTCTCCGAAGTCGACGGCGAGGGGCGAGCCGCTGTACCAGATCGGGCACGGGCCCGGGATCTGCTGGCGGCGATGCAGGTGGCCGAGGGCGGCGTACTGGGTGGACGGCGGGAAGGCGGTCGGCTCGAAGTAGTAGGAGAAGATCGACTGGGCCTGCCGCTCCCCGCCGCCGAACGCGCCGCCGGGCAGCGTGCCGTGAGTGGTGACCAGGTTGACGGTGTCGCCGTGGAAGCCGGCCGTCAGCGCGCCGATCAGTTCGGAGATGCGGGCGGCGTAGTCGCGGTTGTGCTCGGCGGCCGTGCCGGCCAGCACCTCGGCGGCGCGTACGACGTAGCGGTGCGACAGGAAGGGCAGCACGGCCAGCCGCACCGGCTCGCCCGAGCGGGCGGTGAAGGCCAGCGTGCCGCCCGCGTCGGGGCGGCGGAAGCTGCCGATGACGTGCAGGCCCAGCTTGCCGAGCACCGGCCGGTAGACCTCCAGCAGCTGCGGGTTGTCGTGGTTGCCCGCCAGCACCACCACGTCGCGGCCGTCGCCGCGCAGGGCCATGAGCGCGTTCAGCACCAGCGCCTGCGCCTCGGGCGTGGGCGCGGAGGTGTCGAAGAGGTCGCCCGCCACGATGACGGCGTCCACGTCGTGGTCGCGGGCGGCGGCGACCAGCTCGCGCAGCACGGCGCGGTGCTCGTCGAGGCGGGAACGGCCCTTGAGCACCTTGCCCACGTGCCAGTCCGCGGTGTGCAGGATCTTCACGTCATCACCTGTGATCAGAAGGGCGGGATGTCTTCTTCGACGCCGGGCAGCCCCTGGAACGGATCGCCTGAGGCCTTCGCGGCCGGGGCCGCCGCCTCCGCGGGCCGGGTCGCCCACGCGGGGAAGGGGAAGGCGACGGCCAGCGGCACCGGGATCTCCGGCTGGGCGACGAACATGGTGCCAGGCTTGGCGATCGTGGCGCGCTCGCGGACCGCCGGGGGCAGCCAGCCGTACTCCGACCTGGCGGCCTCGGCCGGGTCGAGGCGGCCCGCGACGCGTACGGCGCTGTTGGAGACGATACGGCGCTCCACCTCGGAGGCCGTCTGCTGGGCGCCGATGAGGATGACGCCGAGCGAGCGGCCCCGCTCGGCCACGTCGAGCAGGATCTCCTTGATCGGGGAGTCGCCCTCGCGCGGCGCGTATTTGTTCAGCTCGTCGAGCACGACGAACAGCAGGGGCTTCGCGGTGCCGGACGACTCCTTGCGCTGGAACTCGCCGCGCAGCACCACGCCCACGACGAACCGCTGCGCCCGCTCCGGCAGGTTGTGCAGGTCGACGATCGAGACCTGGGCGTCGGAGGTGCTGACGGTGTGGTTGCGGTAGAAGGGCAGGTCGCCCCGGACGATCGGCGAGAGCGGGCGCACCGCGCTGCGCAGCCGGCGCAGGAAGGCGTTGACCGTGCCGAGCGGGGTCTGCGCGCCGGTCCACTGCTGGCGCGTGCCCTCGTCCTGCAGCTGGTCGGACAGCAACTCGACCAGGTCGGCGAACGTGCGGGCGGCGGTGCCCTGCACCATGACGGCGCCGCCGTCGCCCACCGGCTCCGCCCACGCCTTCAGCCGGGCGGCGACCTGCCCGACCAGCAGCGAGTAGCCGGCCCGCTCGTCGTCGGCGTCGGCGAAGACGAACCGCAGCAGCTCCTCCTCGCAGAACTCGACCAGCGTCCAGTAGAAGGAGCTCACGCCCTGGGTGCGGGCCGAGACGTGGGGCACGCCGTTGGCGTCGCCGGGGCGCGGCGGGGCGAAGACGTGCACGCTGCCGAACGGCCGCGCGGGCAGCCCGAGCCGGGCGTAGACGGCGCGGGCATCGTCGTCGAGCCGGAGGTTGTCGTGGTCGAGGAAGAGCAGGTCCTCCCCCTTGACGGAGAAGATCAGCGCCTTGGTGTTGGCCGACTCGGCGTCGAGGACCCCCGAGTTGAAGATGGAGTAGAGCAGGAACGTGGCGAAGGAGGTCTTGGTCGCCACGCCGGACACGCCGGAGATCGACACGTGGGCGCCGCGGGTGCCGTCGAGGAAGTCGAAGTTGGCGTACATCGGCCGGCCGTCGCGCCCCATCCCGATCGGGATGCGCCGGTCCATCACGTCGAAGTAGAGTGCCTGCTCGCGGTCGTCGGACCCGGCGAGATGGACCTTGGCACCGGGCAGCGGCGGCACGAACACCTCGGGCTCGACCCTGGTCACCCGCACCTCGGCCACCTCGACCACGGCCGCGGGCAACGCGCCGTCGGCGATGAGGAAGACGTCGGAGTCGTAGGCGGCGCCCTCGTGCCGGGCCTCGACGGTCGTCACCACGCCCGCGACCAGCACCGGGCCGTAGCCGGGCACGTCGCGCCTGGTCACCACCACGTCGTCGAGCTGGACGACCTTGCCCGGCTCCAGGCCCACCCAGAACGACAGTGGCGAGGCCGCCTGGGTGCCGAGCACCCGCCCGACCGCGTCTCCCGCCGCGGGTGCTGCCTCCTCCACCGCCTGGCTCGCCCCGTTGACCGTCACGAATCCCTCCGCCCCCAATGATGCCCTTCCATGGAGCGTAGTAGGGGTCGACCTGTGCGTCCCGCCCATCGGGCGTCCCGGCGGAAACGGAAACGTAACGCGCCGACCGGTAGATCACACGTATGAACACACCCCTTTCACGGCGTACGTTGCTGGCCGGGGCGGGCGCGGGAGCCGTCGCCGCGGGCCTCGGCGTGCGGGCCGCCTGGAGCGACACCCCACGGGCCCGCAACGCGGCGCCGCCGAACATCCTGCTCTTCACCGTCGACGACATGCACGGCGGCTCGCCCGGCTGCTTCGGCGGCCGGGCCGACCTCACGCCGAACATCGACCGGCTGGCCGGCGAGGGCGTCGCCTTCCACCGCGCGCACGTGCCGATCGCCCTCTGCCAGCCGAGCCGGTCGGCGCTGATGACCGGCCGTTTCCCCCACCGCAACGGCGCCGAGGGTTTCGAGGACATCGACCCCGGCGTGCCGATCCTGAACGAGCTGCTCCGCCCGCGGAACTACCTGACGGGCATCCTGGGCAAGGTCGCCCACCTCGGCCCGGATGATCGGTTCGCCTGGGATCTGAGCGTGATTCCGGACGAGCAGCTGGGCATGGGGCGCAACCCCGCCGACTACGCGCGGCACGCGACGGAGCTGTTCGACCGGGCGAAGTCCGAGAATCGCCCGTTCTTCCTGATGGCCAACTCCGAGGACCCGCACCGGCCCTTCAGCGGCAGCATGGCCGAACAGAACAGGTTCGACGGGGACGAGCTGGCCAGCATCGCCAAGCCGTCCAAGGTGTACGGCCCCGACGACGCCGAGGTGCCCGGGTACCTGCCTGCCGGACGTGCCGGAGATCCGCTTGGAGGTCTCGCAGTACATGAGCAGCGCCCGGCGCGCCGACGACACGCTGGCCGCGGTCCTGGCCGCGCTCGACGCGTCCGGGCTGGCCGGCGACACGATCGTGATCTTCATGTCGGACAACGGCATGGCGGTGCCGTTCGGCAAGGCGAACGTGTACGAGCAGTGCACGCGCACCCCGCTGATCGTCCGGTGGCCCGGCGTGGCCGGCGCGGGCCGCACCGACGACGAGCACTTCGTGTCCACGATGGACCTCTTCCCCACCCTGTGCCTGGCCGCGGGCGCCACCGTCCCCGAAGGGCTGGACGGTCGCGACCTCACCTCGCTGCTGAAGGGCGGCAGCCAGTCAGGCCGCGACCAGATCAACACCGTCTTCCACGAGTCCAGCTCGGACCAGCGCTACGACATGCGCGGCGTCCACGACGAGCGCTGGAGCTACATCTGGAACGCCTGGTCCGACGGCAGCCTGAACTACCGGGCGGAGAACATGCAGGGCCTCACCTGGCCCGCGATGCGCGACTCGACGGACCCCGCGGTCGCCGCGCGTGCCCAGTTCTACCTGCTCCGCGTCCGGGAGGAGCTGTACGACCTCGCGAACGACCCCCACGCGCTGAACAACCTCGCCGACGGGGGCGCGCCCGAGGAGCTGGCCCGCCGGCGCGCCGCCATGGACGCGTGGATGGGCTCCACCGGCGACCCGCTGCACGCCCAGTACAGGGAGGAGGTCATCAACGCGTGACAGACGCTCACGAGCCATCATGGATCACATGAAGGTGATCGTGATCGGAGCGTCGGGAACCGTGGGGCGAGCCGTCGAGGCCGCCCTGAGCCCTCGCCACGAGGTCGTCGCGGCCTCGCGGCGAGGGCCGGTCCGGGTGGACCTCGAAGACGGGAAGTCGCTGGACGCGCTCTTCGAGACGGTGCCCGACGCCGACGCGGTGGTGTGCTGCGCGGCCAGCGGGCCGCTGGTGCGGCTGGAGACGGTGACGGACGAGGAGTTCGCCGCGGGAACGGCGGGGAAGCTGCTGGGACAGGTCGCACTCGCCAGACGGGCGCTGCGTCGCCTGCGCGACGGGGGGTCCATCACCCTCACCGGAGGCACGTTCGCCGCCCCGCTCGCCGGCGGGTCACTGGGCGCGCTGGTCAACGCCGGGCTCGAGGGATTCGTACGGAACGCGGCGAGCGAGCTGCCCCGCGGGCTGCGGATCAACGTGATCGCCCCGGGCTGGATCAAGGAGACCCTGGAGGGCATGGGCCTCGACGGCGCGGGCGGGACGCCGGTCGCCGAGGTGGCCCGCGCCTACGTCGCGGCCGTGGAGGGCACCGCGCAGGGCCGGACGATCGTTCCGTGACGAGCGGCGTCCGCTGTCAGCGCGGGCGGCTGAGGGCGGCCTCGGCCAGGTCTGTCCATCGCTCGGCCGCGGTGTGGGGCACGACCACCCAGTCCTTCATCACCCTGCCCCGCCCCATGGGGTCGAACAGGGACGCACCGGCCAGCTGGAGCGCGGCTGCGTGTTCGGGGGTGTCCCTGACCAGCCGGAACACCATCGCGCCGTCGCGCTGCAGGCTCGCGAAAACCTTCCCCGCCTGATCTTTGAGCGCGGGACTCCCCATCATCCTGGAGATCCGCACACCCAGGTCGGCCAGCTCGGCGCCGACCTGCTTGAAATCCTGTTCCGCGCCCATCGTCAGTCGGTCCCCGGCTCCATGGCGGTGTCGTCGAACGGCTCGTCCCGAGAAGGGTATCTTTCGGCGACGGGCGCGGCCCCATAGGCTGGCGCCGGTGACCGTGGATGTGATCGTCACCCAGGTGGAGTCCCTGCTGTCGCGTCACCGTTGCGGCCCTGTGGCCGTGGCCGGGTGGCGGCGGCTGGAGCCGTACGCCATCGCGCGGGCGCGGCTGGAGGGCGGGGAGCGGGTTATCGTCAAGTGGATGCGCCCGCACCCGGGCGCCGCCCGTCTCGCGACGTCGCAGCGGCTGCGCACCGAGGTGGCCGCGCTGCGCTTCCTCTCCGACGACCTGGCGTCCGGCCTGGCGCCTCGGGTGATCGCCGCCGACCTCGACGCGGAGCTCGTCGTGCTGGAGGACCTGGCTCCGCGTACGGCGCTGGACGGGCTGCTGCGTGCGGAGGGCGCCACCGCCCATGCGGAAGGGTTGGCCGCCTTCGCCCGCATCCGCGGTGAGCTCAGCGCCGCCACAGCGGGCGGGTCAGCACTTTACGGCGCGCGCAGGCGCGTTCTCGGGCCGGCCGGCGACGCCGAACGGTTCCCCGGGTTTCGCGAGGAGGGACGCAGGCAGGCGGCCCGCCTCGGCGCGCCGGTCGAGGGCGGGGCGGAGCGGGAGCTCGCCGCCGCGCTGGAGGAGCTGGAGCATCCGGGCTCGTTCCTGGCGCTGAGCAACGGCGACCCCGAGGCGAACAACGTCCTCGTGCACGCGACGGGCGACCCGGACGCCCGCCTCATCGACTTCGAGTTCGCCGGCTACACGCACGCGCTGCACGACGCCGTCTGCCTGCACGTCCCCGGTCCCGGCTGGGTGTCGGTGGACGCCGCCTTCGCCGGCGGCTACCGCCGGGCCCTGGCCGCCGGCCTGCCCGAGGCGGAGGACGACCGGCGTTACGGGTTCGGCCTGGCCGCCGCCTGCTTCTCGTACGTGCTGGTCCGGCTGGAACGCCTGGCCAAGGTCGAGGCGCGCCCGCCGGGCGACGGGAGCCGCGTCCAGCTCGTCGCCACCTTGGAGGCCGCCGCCCGTACCGCCGACGAGCACCGCAGCCTGCCCCACCTGGCGGGCTGGGCCCGCCGGTTGGCCGCCCTGCTCCGGCGCCGCTGGCCCGACACGGACCTCGACCTCGACGACAGGACCGCGTTCCCGCCCTACACGCCCCGCCGCCGGTGAACGCCGCACGCCCGCCTCAGGGGTCGCGACGGAGCTCGGACCCGTCCGACCCGAGAGCGGCGAGATGGGCGCGGATGTTGTCGGTGTCGACGCCTGGCTCGTCGGTGTGGTCGGTGCCGAGCTTGCTCAGGATGGCCAGCGCCTGCGACCAGTGGTGGCGAGCGTCGTCGTCCTGGTCCAGCGCGGCGTGGGCGCGGGCGAGGCCGTCATGGGCGCGGGTCTGGTCGCCCGGCTGGCCCAGGTCCGTGGCCAGCCGCAGCGCCTCCTGGTGGTCGTCGAGCGCCTGGTCGTGATGGCCCTGCTCGTGCCGCAGCCGGCCCATGCCGTGGATGGCCTCGAACTGCCAGTTCCGGTTGCCGAGCTCGCGTGCGAGGTCGAGGGCGTGCTCGTAGCAGGCATGGGCCTGCTCGTATCGCCCGCCGATGCGGTGCATGTCGCCCAGAGAGATCCAGCCGTCGAGCTGGCCGAGCCGGTGCTCGGTGCCGTTGGCCAGGTCGAGGGCCCGGGTGAAGCGGTCGGTGGCCGCGTCGTACTCGCCGCGGCCGAGATGGAGGTGACCGAGCGCGAGCAGCGTGCGCACCTCGCCGGTGCGGTGGCCGGTCTCCCGGGCGATGTCCAGAGCCTCGGCGAGGGAGTCGGCTGCTTCGCCGTGCTGCCCCACCATCCGGTGGATGTGGCCGGCGCCGATCAACGCGTCCAGCTGGCCGCTGCGGTGGCCGGTCGCGCGGGCGATGGCGAGCGCCTGCGCGAAGTTCTCGATCGATCGGCTGTGCTCGCCGTGGACGGCGCGGAGCAGCCCCAGGGAGTTGAGTGCCCGCAGTTCTCCGGAGTGATGCCCTATGGCGCGAGCGATGTCCAGAGCCCGCACGTTGTCCTCGATCGCGGTTTCGTAGCGGCTCTGCCGGTGACGGATCTCGCCGAGCGCGATGAGAGCCTCCATCTCTCCCGTGTGGTCGGCGGCGGCGCGGGCGGCTGCCAGCGCGCGTGCGCTGAGGGTTTCGGCTTCCGGGTTGCGGCCTCGGATGCGCAGGCACCGGTGCAGGGTGGCCGACAGGTGCCGGATGTGGTCCAGGTAGCCGTGTTCGGCCGCGTGCTGGGCGAGGGCCAGCAGGTTGGGCAGCTCCGCCTCCAGCCATGCTTCGGCGTCGTCCATCGCGGGCAGAGGACCGCCGCCCGGCGGAAGGCGCGGCCTCATGTCGGCCTCGTAGGGGTAGAGGCGGTCCATGGCCGCCGTTGCGGCCCCGCTGTAGTGGTCGAGCAGGCGGGTGACCGAGGCACGCCGCTCCGCCTCCGGTTCCTGACCGGCCAGGGCGGCGGCATGAGCGCGGATGAGGTCATGGAACCGGTACCGGCCGGGCACCGGCTCCTGCAGCAGGTTTCCCTCAAGCAGCCGGTCCAGCAGGCCGGTCGCCGCCGCGACGGAGGTGGCCAGCAGCGCGGCCGCCGCGTCCGGGGCGATGTCGGTGCCGGCGTGCAACCCCAGCAGCCGGTACGCGCGCCGCTCGGCCGTCTCCAGCCCCCGGTAGGAGAGATCGAGCGCCGCGGTGACGCTGCGCTCCCCGGCGTGCAGCTCGCCCAGCCGGCGGTGATGCTCCTCCAGCCGTGCCAGCAGATGCCCCACGCTCCACGTCGGATGCGCCTTGAGCCGGGCCGCGGCCAGCCGGATCGCCAGGGGCAACCACCCGCACCGCCGGGCCAGCTCCGCCAGCGCCTGCGGCGGCTCGCCCGCGACGCGCTCGTGGCCGGCGGTACGGGTCAGCAGCGCGACCGCCTCGGCCGGCGGCAACACGTCGACCGACACCGTACGCACATCGTCCAGGCCGATCAGCCGCCGCCTGCTGGTGATCAGAACCAGGCAGCCGCCCGAACCCGGCAGCAGCGGGCGTACCTGCGCCTCGTCGGCGGCGTTGTCCAGCACGATCAGCATCTTCCGGTCCGCCAGCATGCTCCGGTACAGGGCCGCCCGGTCGTCGGCGTGCTGGGGGATGGACTCACCGGGCACGCCCAGCACCGCGAGAACCCTGGCCAGCGCCTCGGCCGGGTCAACCGGGACCATGCCGTGCGTGTATCCGTGCAGGTCGAGGAACAGGTCGCCGTCGGGGAACCGGGCGGCGAGCTGGTGCGCGGCGTGTACGGCCAGCGCCGTCTTGCCCACGCCCGCCATGCCGTCGATGGCGGTGATCAGCACCGTGCCCGCCGTGCCCTGATCGCCGACGCCGTCGAGAGCGGCGAGTTCCCGCTCCCGCCCGGTGAACGCCACCACGTCGGCGGGCAGGTGCCGCGGCGGCACCCGCACGGGCGCCGGACTCGCCGGGGCACTTCTCGCGGCGTGCGTCAGCGTCGCCCGCTCCGCCTCGTCCAGGCCCAGCGCCTCGGCCAGCAACCGCACCGATGTGCCGCGTGGCCGTCGCAACTGTCCGGCCTCCAGCCGGCGGACCGTGCGGGCGTTGAGTCCCGCCCGTGCGGCCAGCTCTTCCTGGGTCAGCAACGCCCGCTCACGCCAGCCCCGCAACATCGTCCCGAACGCCGCCGGCGACTCCTCTGCGGCTTCCGCGTCGGCACCGTCACGCTCTTCTGGGGACATAACGCATCTCCGATGGTCGCCGCGCTCCGAGCGGCCATTGTCATACGTTCGGAGATCGGCGGCAAAGCCGTTTCACACGCCGCGCCTCCCCGCTAGGCGGTCATGGCGCTCCTGACCGCCTCCACCAAGGTGGCGGCTCGCCGGTTCTCGCCGTCCTCCTTGACGTGGTTCATCACGTAGCCGAACGCGAGCCCGCTCTGCGGGTCGGCGAAGCCGAGCGAACCGCCGAGCCCGGCGAACCCGAAGGTCGTGGGGGTGTAGAAGAACATGTCCGGGGTCGGCAGGCCGAAGCCGGTGCCTATCCTGACCGGCATGCGCAGGACGCGGTCGGGGCCGGCGGCCTGTTCGGCGGTCGCCGCCGCCAGGGTGGCGGGGGTGAGGACGCGGTGGCCGTCGACCTCGCCGATGAGGGCGGCGTAGAAGCGGGCCAGCGCGCGGGCCGTACAGATGCCGTTGGTCGAGGGCATCTCGGCCTGCTGCTCGCGGGGGTCGTTGTGGTCGAGCGGGGGCGAGACCACGGACATCGAGCGTACGGTCAGCGACGCCGGGTCGGTGTAGGCCCGCATCACCTCGCGGGCGGGCTCGGGCAGGGCGTCCAGGTCGATCCCGGCCAGGTCCGCCATGCCGGGCATGGACGTGACGATCCGGCTGACCCGGTGCAGTTCGCTCTCCGGCAGCCCGATCCACAGGTCCAGGTCGAGCGGGCCGGCGATCTCCTCCGCGAGGAAGGCGCCGATGCTGCGGCCGCTCACCCGGCGGACGACCTCTCCGACGAGCCATCCGTACGTGAGCCCGTGATAGCCGTGTTCCGTGCCCGGCTCCCAGAAGGGCCGCTGGACGGCCAGCGCCTCCACCATGGGCTCCCAGGCGATCGCCTCTGCCGGGGTGATCGGCTGGTCGATGGCGGGCAGGCCGGCCTGGTGGGTGAGCAGCCAGCGCACCGGGATGCGGTCCTTGCCCTGCGCCGCGAACTCCGGCCAGTATCGCGCGACGGGCGCGTCGAGGTCCAGCTCGCCCCGCTGCGCCAGCAGGAGCGCGCAGGCGGCGGTGATCGCCTTGGTGGTGGAGTAGACGACCTGCAGGGTGTCGCGCTCCCAGCGACGGCCCTCATCGGGGTCGGCCAGGCCGCCCCACAGGTCGACGACCTTCCTGCCGTGCAGGTAGACGGCGACCGCGGCGCCGATCTCCTCGTGCTCGGCCAGGTTGCGGGCGAAGGCCGTACGTACTGCTTCGAATCCCGGTGCGGTCTCCCCGCTGATGTCGGGCATGCGTCATCGCCTTCCGTCGGTGTGGATGGGGTGCTGCTCGCCGGCGGCGCTTACTCCTGAGGGCCGAAGGTGATCACGATGTACCTGCCGTTGGCGTAGCTGACCACGGGCCGTCCGAGCAGCTCGCCCACCCTGCGGGCGACGTTCTGGAACATCTCGGTCAGCTCGGGGGTGTCGGCGCTCACCCTGAACCGGCCGGCGGCGGTGAGGTGCTCGGCGACGAGGGTGACGAAGCTGGCCTCCGCCCGGGACTTCTCCTCCGCGGTGAGGGGGGTGCGGCCGGGCCGGGGAAGGTGGGCCATCGAGGGGTCTCCTTGGGGTCGCCGGTGGATCCGGCAAGCTAGCCGCGCCACTTCTCCATGAGCCAGGCGCAGACCTCCGGCTCGGTCATCTCGGGGAACTCCGCGACGAACGCGGCGAGCGCGCGCAGAGCCTCGTCGCGGTCGAGACCGCGCGCCAGGGCCGCCCTGAGGTAGTCCTGGCGGGCGGCGGACGGACGGCCTCCGCCCGCACCCCGGCCCGGCAGGCCGTCGCGCCATCGGACGATCTCCTCCACCCGGTCGGGACGCCATCCGGGAGCCCCGTCGATCTCGACGTCGGGCTCGGGGAACGGGCGGTCGGAGCCGGCCGGATGGCGGGAGCGCCATTTGTGCACCGCGTGCCGGGTCACTCCCAGCGCCTCGGCGACGCCGAGAACGCCCAGGTAGTGCTCGGTCATGGTGCCAGCTCTGTCTTTCCTGCCTCCTGCGGGGATCTCATTACTACCACGCCGGGAAGTGGCACCCGGGCGGGCAGAACATCGTCTCTGACAGAGACAGACGGTACCCTGGAGCAGGAATCGTCGTCAACGCCAGAGACGATGTTTTTCGGGTCAGCGGGTTCCGTACGCCCGGATCACCTCCTGCGTCACCGTGGAGCCGGCGGCGTCGGAGGCCGTGACGCGCAACGACACCGCACCCGGGCGGGGCCGTTCGATGGTGGCCTCGTACGTGCCGTCGCCCTTGTCGCGCAGCCGGCGGGCGGGGCGCCAGGTCCTGCCGTCGTCGGACGACGTCTCGAGGGTCACCTTCTCGATCGCGCTGCCCTCCGAACCCTCCTGGTGGGCGACGGTCAGGCCGAGCCTGGTGGAGGCGGTGCGGTTGCGCAGGTCAACGGGCACGTCGTACGCGACGGCCAGCAGCGGCAGCACGACGGGATCGCCCTCGGCGCGCTCCGAGTCGAACGTCCACACCGTCCTCGTCCTGGCGGACAGGCGCGCCCAGGTCGAGCGGTTCTCCACGGTGTACTCCACGCGGTAGCCGGCCCGCTCCGGCGGCAGCAGGATCCGTCCGGAGCCGCCGGTCGCCGTCCTGCCGAGCAGCTCGTCACCCTTGTAGATGCGCCAGTCCGACAGGTAGCCGTGCGGGAACGGGTCGGTCTGCTGGGCCCCGGTGTTCCCCTCGGCGTCGACGAAGGCGTGCATGTCGACGGTGAGCGTGTCGCCCTGCCGCTGCGTGGGCGAGTCCGCCGGGAACCCGGGCGCCACCGGCTGCTTCAGCCACGTGCGCTCGATCCGCTTGCCCGCCTGGTAACCGCGCACGGTGTCCCTGACGGTCATCACGCCCTGCGGCTCCTCGGGGAGGATCGAGTTGTACGACCGTTCCGGCATGTCGGTCCCGCTGTGCCATTGCACGTCGGGGGCTGGGCTCAGGTAGTCGGTCCGCACGCGCGGCGCCCTGGCCACCGGCCTGACCGAGTCCCACGAGAAGGTCTCCCACGGCATCCAGCCGTACTTGACCTCGGAGAGGGCGACGTCGTCGGTCAGCTCGCTGTGGAAGGCCGTGTCCACGCGGGCCAGGGAGCGTTTCCCGACCACGTACGACGGTTGCTTCCTGACCTGGCCCTCCTCGCTCAGGTACAGGTCGTAGACGTAAGGGCTGGCCACGATGCCCTTGGCGACGACGTGGGTCGTCCGGCGGCTCGCCCGCTCGGCCAGCCGTGTGCCCTCCGCCTCCGCGAGCGTCACCGTCGGCACGGTGAGCCGGCTCTCGTCCCAGCCCAGGTGCGTGTCACCGTAGATCGCCACCATGCGGGCGCCGGCCGCCCCAGCGGCGTTGGCGAGGGCCGAGACGGGCGTGCCGGGCGTGCGGCGGATGAGCGCCAGCCGGCCGCGCAGGTCACGGCCCTTGAGCGCCGCCGCGCTGCCGTCACCGGCGTCGGCGACGGCCAGCACCGCGGTTCCGTCGAACCGCGGATACTGCGTGGACCGGTTGCTGAAGTGGACCGGGTCGACGTATACGGGGTCGAGGTCGACGCCGGACGTCCACATGGTGAGCGCGGGCGCCTCCAGCCGCCACCGCGTGGCCACCGCGAACTCGCCCTTGGTCACCTTGGCGGTGGGCTGCAGGTAATAGCTCTCCTCAAGGCGGCCGTCCACGAGGAGGCTCTCGGTATACCTGGGTCCCTTCACCGGCTGCCTGGTGTAGACGAGCTTGGTGGCAGCTCCGCGGTTCCGCGCGGTGTGATGGTCAGGCGTGTCGATCTTCACCGCGACCGCCTTGCGCGCGTCGAGCACGACGTCGGTGTCGCGGGTGACCTCCATCTCCGGATACCCGGCGAAGCTCTGGTTGACGATGTCTCCGCGGCCCTCGCTGGTGGCTCCCGGCCGCAGGGTGCTGATGATTCCGGCGATCGAGTACGTGCCCGGCGGGACGAGCCAGCAGTCCCCGGCGTCCGTCTCGCACCGCCTGTCGGGGTCGCTCGGCAGCTCGCGGCCGAAGAGGTCGCCGTTGCCCAGGTCGACCACGCTGGGCAGGATGCGGCGGGGGCGGCCGTCCCGTGCCACGGCGGACACCCGGAGCTCGACCCGCTGGACCTCGACGTTGCCGGTCAGCAGCGTCCGCAGCGCGGCGCCGCCGGCGGGCGTCGCGACGAGTTCCGCGCGGGCCCAGCCCGCCGGTGCCCCGGCGGGGTCGAGGGTGACGTCCACCTGGCCCTTGCCGCCCGCGGGCAGGGTGAGCTCGGTCGTGGAGAGCGTGAACGGGGCACCGGCGTCGAGGGCGACCGTGACCGGTTCCGCACCGACGTTGCGGTAGGAGATCGTACGCGTCACCGGGTCGCCGGCGCCGGCCGTCGCGAGCCCGAAGTCGAGCGTCGCGTCGCCGGCCAGCACCGTGCGCGCGAGCGCCCCTGCCACGTCGAGCCGGCCCGCTCCGCCCTTGTCCACGGGCACGCCGGGCAGCGCTTCCGAGCCGCCCACGAGCGCGGACCTGACCTCGGGAGCGGTGATGCCGGGCCTGGCCTGGCGCAGCAGCGCGGCGGCGCCCGCGGCGTACGACGCGGCGAGGGCGGTGCCGGAGAAGCGCGCGTAGTGGTCGCCGACGGGCTCGGCGGGCGGGAGGTCGCCGGCGCGGGTCGAGACCACGCCGACCCCGGGCGCGCTCAGCTCGGGCTTGACCGCGCGGTGCAGGCCCACCGGCCCGTAGCCGGAGAACTCCGCGAGCCCGCCCTTGCCGTCCACGGCGCCGACCGTGAGCGCGGCCCGGGCGTCCGCCGGACTTTCGACGCAGGCCTCGCAGCCCCGGTCGCCCGTGCTCATGACGAAGAGCGTGCCGTTCCTGGCGGTCAGCTCGTTCACGGCGTCGGTGAGCGGGCCGCCCTTGCCGGGGACGCTCACCGCCATCGTCACGACCTCGGCGCCCGCCTCCCCCGACGCCCACTCCAGGCCCTCGATCGCCCAGGAGGCGAGTCCGCTGCCGGAGCCATCGATGATCTTGCCGTTGAGCAGCCGCGCCCCGGGAGCGACGCCCGTGTACGTGCCTCCGGACGACGCGCCGCTGCCCGCGATGACACCCGCCATGGCCGTGCCGCTGCCGTACCGGTCGACCCCGTCGCCGTCGTAGGTGAAGTCGCGCGTGCCCGCGACCTTGCCCGCCAGGTCGGGGTGGCCGGCGTCTATTCCGCTGTCGAGGACGGCGACGGTGGTGCCGGCGCCGTCGCCGCCGGCCGCCGCCGTCGCCGTCGCCGCGGCCCCGGCGGTGGACGCGCTCGTGACCGGCCGTGCGGTGATCTTGCGGTCCAGCCAGATCTTGTGCACGCCCGCGGCCAGTCCGGAGCCGGTGACCAGGCCGGTCGAGAACGTGGCCGCGTCCTTCTTCGCGAGCCTGACCCCGGTCGCGCCGATGCTCTCCAGCCGGGTGACGGCCGCGAGCCCGGCCAGGGGCGCGGCGCCCGCGTCCTGCCGCACGATCAGCGGGATGGAGTCGGTCTGCTGGTCGGTGTAGCCCTGGGCGGCCAGCGAGGTCACGTTGAACAGTTCTGGGTCGAGCCGCTCCGGCACCAGGTCCGCCACGTCGGCGGGCACCACGGACAGCTCGCCGCCGTGGTCCACCATGCGGAAGCCGGTGCGTGCCGGGTCTCGCGGGGTGACCTTCGCCCGCTGCCGGCCGTCCTCGCCGACGGTGATGTGCACCCTGTCACCGGTGATCAGCGTGACGTCGTAACTTCGCGGGTTGGCGGCCGGTAAGAGCTCCGGTACGGAGTCTGCCCGCGCTCCCGGCGCCGGTGTCATGCTCACCGCCAGCGCGGCCGCCACCGCGGCCCATCGCCGGACTGGGGCCCATCGACCAGGCCACATCTCTTTCCTCCACATGTGCGTCATTTCATCTGGTCTAAGATGGCACAACTGCGCTGGTCATAGGACTTTCCGCCATGGCGAAATTCAGACATGTCATGAACTAGCCACAGATCGGTCGGGCCAGGAAACGCATGCGTTGTCCCGATGCGGACACATCTGTCAACCGAATGCCCTCGCGCCCCGTCTCCTCTTGCGCACCATCTGCCTCAAGGAGCCGCCTTGCGCGTTCGACTGGCCGTCCCGGCCGTGGCCCTGGCCCTCGCGTACACCGCCCTGCCCTCGGCGGCGCACGCCGACACAGTGGCGTACACGTGCGAAACCGTCGCGACGGGCATGCAACAGCAGATCAGCCTCGACATCGAGCTGACCGTGCCCACGGACGCCACGGTGGGCACGCAGATGACGATCGGCTGGCGCGGCTCCTACGTCGGCTCCGCGAGACTGCTCGCCCCCACGACGGCCACGGACGGCCAGCTCAAGATGTACGCCTACGCCGGCATCAGCGGGATCGACAGGCTGACCTCCGCCACGGGAGTCGGCCAGCTCGGCACGGTCACGCCGGGGCAGCCGATCACGCTGCCCGCGACGACCGTCGAGATGAAGACCACCGCGAATTTCCCGGGCACCGGCACGGTGCACGCCGCCGCCGTCAACTTCGGCCCCACCCCGCAGGAGCGCGTGATCGAGTGCGAGGTCGACGACGAGGAGTCGCTACGCGAATATCCGCTCACCGTCACCGGGGAGTCCACCAGCCCCAGCCCTGACGAGACCGCCGGGTCGGAGACGCCCGACCCCGACGTCTCCACCCCTGAGGACACGACCACCAGCCCGGCCTCCACCACGACCAGGACGGTGACCGAGCTCCCGACGGGAGGCGTGGCGACCGGGGGCGGCGGCATGGCTGGGCCGGACGGGCGGGTGCTGGTGGCCACGGGATTGCTGGTCGTCTTCGCCGCCACGGGCGGCCTGTGGTTGCGCAGGCCCGCCCGGCGTTCGCCGAACGGCCCATAAATCCGTACGTGCGGCATGGTGATTATTTGGCAAGGTTAGCCTAACCTATCCTCATGACCGAGGAGATCTCTCTGCGCGGGGCGGAGCTGTGCCTCAGCTACCACGGAGCCACCGTGGTCGAGGACGGCCGCATCGTGCTGCGGCCCGGCCACGTCACCGCGCTGGTGGGCCCGAACGGCAGTGGCAAGTCCACGCTGCTGCGCGCCCTGGCCCGCCTGCACCGTCCCGACCGCGGCACCGTGACGCTGGGCGACGGCGCCTCCGCGCTCGCCCTGTCGGCCCGCGACTTCGCGCGGCGGGTGACGCTCCTGGCCCAGAGCCGGCCCACCCCCGGTGGCGTGCAGGTCCGCGACGTCGTCGGGTACGGCCGCCACCCCTACAGGGGGCGCTGGAGGGCCGGCGACCCCGGCGGCTCCGAGGCCGTACGCCGGGCCATGGAGCTGACCGGGGTGACGGCGATGGCCGAACGCCCGGTCGACGAGCTGTCCGGCGGCGAGCTGCAGCGCGTATGGCTGGCCACCTGCCTGGCGCAGGACACCGGCGTGCTGCTGCTCGACGAGCCCACCACGTTCCTCGACCTGCGCTACCAGGTGGAGCTGCTGGAGCTCGTCCGCGACCTGGCCGACGAGCACGGCGTGGCGATCGGCGTCGTGCTGCACGATCTCAACCAGGCCGCCGAGATCGCCGACCACGTCGTGCTCCTGCGGGAGGGCCGGGTCATCGCCGACGGCCCGCCCGCTCAGGTCCTCACCGAGGACCAGCTCAGCGACACGTACGGCATCCGCATCGAGGTCAGCCACGACCCCAGGACGGGGACGGTGAGCACCCGGCCGATCGGCCGGCACACCAAAAACGTCCCCGCCACGACATGACAGGAACGACCATGACCTCACTGCGCAGCGCTTTGACGGCGCTCGCCGCGATCGTGACCCTCGCCGCCTGCGGCACCACCGAGGCGCCCGTCACCGAGCAGACCCCCTCTCCCGGCGGATCGACCGCCGCCGCCGTGACCGTCACCGACGACCGCGGCAAGCAGGTCACCCTCGACCGCCCGGCGACCAGGGTGGTCAGCCTGGAATGGGGAGAGACCGAGATGCTGGCCTCCCTCGGCGTCATGCCCGTGGGCGTGGCCGACGTGAAGGGCTACGCCACCTGGAACACCTCCATCAAGCTCGACGCCTCGGTCAAGGACGTCGGCAGCCGGCAGGAGCCCAGCGTCGACTCCATCAGCGCGCTCCAGCCCGACCTGGTCGTCATGGAGTCCGGACGCGACTCGGCGCTGGTGAGCCAGCTGGAGAAGTTCGTGCCGGTGCTGGCGTTCGAGGGCAGCGACGCCAAGGACAACCTCAAGCGGATGCGCGACGACCTCGACAGGATCGCGACCGCGGTCGGCAGGACGGACGAGGCCGGCAAGCTCATGGCCGACTTCGACGCCGCGATGACCGCCGCCAAGGAGAAGATCGCCGCCGCCGGCGCCGCGGGCAAGCCGTTCGTCATGGCCGACGGGTGGAAGCAGGGCAGCACGATCTCGATCCGCCCGTTCGGCGAGGGCTCGCTCGTCTCCCAGGTCGCCATCCGCCTCGGGCTGAAGAACGCCTGGACCGGCAAGGTCGACGAGGTGTGGGGACTCGGCGCCACCGACGTCGAGGGCCTGTCCCCGCTGAAGGACCCGGACATCCGCTTCTTCTACAACGCCTCCGACGGCGTGGACGTGTTCACCGACGGCCTGGAGAGCAACGCCATCTGGAAGTCGCTGCCGTTCGTGGCCAAGGGGCAGGTCACCAAGCTGCCCGACGGCATCTGGACCTTCGGCGGGCCCCTGTCGTGCCGGCAGTACGCCGAGGCGCTGGTGAAGGCGTACGCGGGTTGAGCGTCCCGGTCCTGGCTCCGGCGCCTCCCGCCACGCCACTGCGGCGGCTGGGGACCGCCGGGGTCTTCCTGCTCGCCGTGGCCGCCACCGTCCTGGTGGCCGCCGTGCACGTGACGCAGGGCACCTCGTCGGTGGGCGCGCTGGACCTCCTGGCGCTGCTCTTCAACGGGCCCTTCGGCGGCAGCGAGGAGGCCGCCCGCGTCCTGCTGGCCTCGCGGCTGCCCCGCCTGCTGGCCGGCGTCACCGTCGGCTGCGCGCTGGGCGTGGCCGGCTCGCTGCTGCAGTCGGTCGCCCGCAACCCGATGGCCTCGCCGGACACGCTGGCCGTCAGCTCCGGCGCCCACCTCGCCATCGCCACGGCCGCCGCGTTCGGCCTGACGCTGCCCCTGCCGGTGTCCGGCGGGCTCGCCCTGGTCGGCGGCCTGGCCGCGGCGGCCCTGGTGATGGCCATGTCGGCGGGCGGGCGCAGCGGCACGACCCGGCTGATCCTGGCCGGCACCGCCACGGCGCTGGCGTTGAGCTCGCTCACCAACCTGGTGATGATCCTCTTCGAGGAGGAGACGACCGGGTTGTACGCCTGGGGCAGCGGCTCTCTCGTGCAGGGCGACCTGCGCGCCGTCACCCAGTTCGCCCCCGTGATCGCGGTGGCGATGGCGGCGGCGATCCTGGCCGGGCCGCGGCTGGACATCCTCGGGCTCGGCGACGACACCGCCTCGGTGCTCGGCGTGAACGTGCGGCGCCTGCGGTTGTGGCTGACGCTGCTGGCCATCGTGCTGGCGGCCGCCGCCGTGACCGTGGCGGGGCCGATCGGGTTCGTCGGCCTCTGTGCCCCGGTGATCGTCCGGCTGCTGCCCCGGTCGATCCCCGGGCTGCACAGGAACAGGTCGATGCTCCCCCTGTCGGGGCTGGCCGGCGTGCTCATCGTGCTGGGCTCCGACATCGCCCTCCGTGCCGTGCTGGGAGCGCAGGCCGGCGTGGAGGTGCCGCCGGGCGTCGTGACCACGCTGCTCGGCGCGGGCGCGATGGTGTGGCTGGCACGCCGCTACCGGGACGCCGGGCCGACGCGCCGCCCTCCGGCCGCGCGCATCGGCGCCACCCGGTCGCGCGCGGCCTTCCTGGCCGTGACCGGCACGTTCGCGGCGTTGCTGGCCGGGGCGCTGGTCCTGGGCCTGCTGGCCGGTGACCGGTGGCTGCTGACCGGTGACGTGCTCAACTGGTTGCAGGGCCGTACGGGCCGGGCCCTGACGTTCGTGCTCGACCAGCGTTACCCGCGGGTCCTGGCCGCCGTGCTGGCGGGGGCGGCGCTGGCCGTGGCGGGCACCGCCGTACAGGCCGTGTGCCGCAACCCCCTCGCCGAGCCGGGCGTGCTGGGCGTCACGGCAGGGGCGGGCGTCGGCGCGATCTCGCTGCTGACCTTGGCTCCGGTGGCCGGGATCTGGGCCATGACCGGCGCGGCGGGCCTGGGCGCGCTGACCGCCTTCGGCCTGGTCTACGGGCTGGCGTGGCGCGGCGGCCTGAGCTCCGACCGGCTGGTCCTCATCGGGATCGCCGTGCAGTACGCCTGTACGAGCCTCACCGTGCTGATCATCGTCAAGGCCGACCCGTGGAACACCGCCCTGGCCCTGACCTGGCTGTCCGGCTCCACGTACGGCCGCGTGCCCGCGCAGCTGATCCCGGTCGCGCTGGCGCTGCTGCTGGCCGTGCCGCTGCTGGCCTGGCTGCGCCGGGACCTTGACCTGCTCTCCCTGGACGAGGACAGCCCGCGCATCCTGGGCGTCCCTCTGGAGCCCGTACGGCTGGCCGCGCTCGCGGGCGCCGTGCTGCTCACCGCCACGGCGGTGTCGGCGGTCGGCGTGGTCGCCTTCGTCGGCCTGGTGGCCCCGCACGCCGCCCGGGCGATGGTGGGCGCCCACCACGCCAGGGTCCTGCCGGTGGCGGCGCTGCTCGGCGCGCTGCTGGTGAGTCTCGCCGACACGCTGGGGCGTACGGTCATCGCCCCCGCGCAGGTGCCGGCGGGGCTCGTCACGGCGCTGATCGGCACGCCGTACTTCGTCTATCTCCTGTGGCGCGCCCGCGCCCACGCGGACGGGTCGTAGTAACCGGTTACACACCGAGGCTTGACGCTCATCGCGGTGCGTGCGTATCTTCGGCGCGGCATCACAGTAACCCGTTACCAAGGAGTCGTCATGCGCGCTGACCACCCTCGCGAGAACTGGGTCAGCGTCGCGGACAGGCTGCTCGACGCGGTGACTCCCTACGCCACGCCCGGTCACGCGCAATACCGGTTGCCCGGCCGCACCAGCAGGTCAGGGCCCGAGTCCGACGGGCTCGAAGGGTTCGCGCGCACCTTCCTGCTCGCCGCGTTCCGCCTCGCCGGCGACCCGGCCGCCGCGCCGGCGCCGCTGCTGGAGCGCTACGCAGAAGGGCTGGCCGGCGGCACCGACCCCGGCCACGAATTCGCCTGGCTGCCCATCGCCGACGGCCACCAGACCATCGTCGAGGCCGCCTCGATCGCGATCGCGCTGCACGAGACCCGGCCGATGCTCTTCGACCGGCTCGACCCCGGGGTCCAGGAGCGGGTGGTCGCCTGGCTGGGCGGGATCGTCGGCAAGCACGCCTGGCCGTGCAACTGGGTGCTGTTCAAGGTGATCGTCGAGCAGTTCCTCGCCGGGGTCGGCGGCCCGTACGACCAGGACGAGATCGACCGGCACCTCGCGGACGTGGAGCGCTGGTACGTCGGCGACGGCTGGTACACCGACGGCGCCGGCCAGAACTACGACTATTACTGCGGATGGGCGATCCACCTCTACACGCTGTTGTGGACCAGGATGTCGGGCGCCGACGCGACGGTCCACCGCGACCGGCTCCGCACGTTCCTCGACGGCTACCGGCACCTGTTCGCCCCCGACGGCGCTCCCATGCACCAGGGGCGTTCGCTCACCTACCGGATGGCGAGCCTGGCCCCGCTCTGGCTCGGCGCGCTCTTCGACGCCTCCCCGATCGAGCCGGGCGCCACCCGCCTGATGGCCGGCCGCACACTCGACCACTTCGCCGCCCACGGCGCGCCCGACGAACGCGGCCTGCTCAGCCTGGGCTGGCACCGTCCCTTCCTGCCCGTGACCCAGGGTTACTCGGGGCCGGCCTCCCCCTACTGGGCGAGCAAGGGTTTCCTGGGGTTGCTGCTCGGCCCCGACCACCCGGTGTGGACCGCACCGGCCGCCGACCCCGACGCGGGCGAGCTCAGCCTGGCCCTGCCCGCGCCCGGCTGGCTGCTGCACCGCCATGACGGGATCACCCGCCTGGTCAACCACGGCAGCGACGGCAACGACCCCGACACCGCCAGGGACGACCCCCACTACGCCAAGCTCGGCTACTCCACCCACACCGCGCCCGAGACCGGCCCCGGCGGCCGGGCCGAGAACATCGACAACCATCTCACCGTGCTCCTGCCCGACGGGCGGGCCACCCGCCGCCGCCGGATCGAGCGCATCGGCGTCGCCGACGGCTTCGCCGCGTCCCGCTACGCCGACGGGGAGGTGGTCGTGGAGACCGCGTCCGTGCTCGACGGGCCCTGGGAGATACGCGTGCACCGGGTGAGCGCCCCCGCGGGGAGCGTGGTCCGCGACGGCGGGCACGCCGTCGCCGCCGACGAACCGTGCACGGTCACGCCGGGCGGGCTCACCGCTTCGGTGACCACCACCTCGGGGAAGGAACTGGTCAGCGAGATCGCCGGGCTGCACGGCTGGGACACGGCAGCCGCCGCCCTCCGCCACGACGAGAACGCGTTCGGCCCCCACTCCGCGACCCCCTACCTCGTCGGCGCCCACCCGGGCGGTCGCACGGCGATCTTCGTCTCGGCGGTGCGGCTGGGGCGGGCCCCTTCCGCCAAGAGCCCGGAAATCTCGGTGCACGGCGAGCAGGTCTCGTGGAATGATGCCGCCGGCTCGCGGGTCGAAGTCCGGCTCGGACGCGAGCCCGCCTACCGCCGGCATGGATCCGCGGGAGCACGCGTTGTCTGGACCGGCTAGACGCGTCACCATCCGCGACGTCGCCGCGCACGCGGGGGTCTCGGTGGCGACCGTCTCGCGCGCGCTGGCCGGTGACTATCCGGTGCACCCGAGCACCAGGCGCAAGGTGCTGCGCGCGGTGCGCGAGCTCGACTACGTGCCCAACGCCCAGGCCAGAGCGCTGTCCGTGGCCTCGCCCGGCGCGGTGGCCATCGTCATCCACTCGGTCGACTCGCCCTACTACGCCTACATCGCCCAGGGGGTGGAGGAGCAGGCCGCCGCCGAGGGCCGCCTGTCGCTCGTCTGCACCACGGGCAGTAATCCCGAACGCGAGCTGGCCTTCGTCCAGACCATGCGCGAGCAGCGGGCCGAGGCGGTGATCCTGGTGGGCGGCGTGGTCCTCGACGACGACTACCGCGAACGCATGACGCGCTACGCGCACGGGCTGGCGGCCTCCGGTTCCCGCCTGGTGTTGTGCGGCCGGCCCCCGCTCGGTGACGGGGTGCCGGCCTTCACGGTCGACTTCGACAACACCGGCGGGGCCCACGCGATCACCGCGCACCTGCTGTCCGCCGGGCACCGCCGCATCCTCTACCTGGGGATCCGCCCCGGCAACACCACGTCGGACACCCGGGTCGCGGGCTATCGCGCGGCCCTCGCCGATCACGGGGTCGCGGCCGACCCCGCGCTGGAGATGTGCGGCGACTTCGACCGGCGCAGCGGCTACGTGACGATGAAGCGACGGCTGGCCGAGGGGCCGCGTGACTTCACCGCGGTCTTCGCCGCCACCGACCTGATCGCCGCCGGCGCCGTCAAGGCGCTGCGCGAGCACGGGCTGCGCGTCCCCGAGGACGTCTCGATCGTCGGCTACGACGACGTGCCGCCCGCCGAGGACATCGGGCTGACCACCGTTCACCTGCCGCACACCGAGCTGGGCCGGGCCGCCGTGCGCCTGGCGTTGTCGGGCAGGGATCCGCTGGCCGAACCGCCGATCACGCTCGGCACCCACATCGTGGTCAGGTGCTCGGTGCAGCGGCTGGGGAGCGAACGCTGAAGGCCGGGCGCATGCCGGCCCTCGTGGCGGTAAGACTTACCGCATGGGAGACACGGCATCGCCCTCGGGACGGGGCCTTCTCGCGGCAGCCGCGGGCTGCGCGCTGGCCGTACCGGTGGCCGTCTGGTGGCTGGTGGGCGACCTCAGCGCGGACGTGCCGCCCGGCACGGTCCTCGACCACCTGATCAGTCCACCCGGCCTGGGCCCGTGGGCCGAGCGCGCCGTCGGCCTGGGAGCGCTGGTGGTGGCGGGCGTGACGGCGGCACTGCTGGTGCGGGCGTCGCGGCGGCGCCGGTTCGACCGCCGGTGGTGGGCGGCGCTGATCCCGGTGCTGGCCGCGGGCGCCGTCGTGGGAGCCGGCTGGCGGGTCGTGACGGCGGGCACGGTCGGGGCCAACATCGGCGCCGGGCTGACCATCGTGCTGGGCGGCGCGCTCGTTGCGCTGCTCCTGCTGTGGGCCGCCGGCTGGTCGGCGCGGCTGCTGCTGTCCCGCCGCGTCACCCGCTGACTCCACAGCTGACAGAATCGCGTCGCATTGTAAAGATCAATGCTGTGCGAAGCCTGCCCGGAAGTTTGGGCAAGATCTGCTTCGGATTTTCCCGGAACCGCGCGTCATCGTAAGGACATCAGGCGAACCCTGCCATATCCCCGGGCATCTGGAGCAGGTTTTCATGATCAGACGACCAATCGCCCTCATCACCCCCGCCGTCGTCCTTCTGTTCACCTTATTCGGATTCGCGCTGCCGGCCCACGCGGTGACGCTGGAGCAGAAACTCGCCGCTCTCTCCTCGTTCAGCCAGCCCACCACCACGAGCGCCAATGCGTGGCGCAACGCGTGGGAGAACCAGTCGGCCTGGGCCGACTACGCCTTCGACTGGTCCACCGACCTCTGCTCGAGCAGCCCCGACCAGCCGCTCGGCTTCGATTTCCGCATGCCGTGCAGGCGGCACGACTTCGGTTACCGCAATTACAAGGACGTCAGCCAGTTCCCGGCCAACAAGCCCCGCATAGACGACGCTTTCTACTTCGACATGCGCCGGGTGTGCGCCGGCTATTCGGGAGTGTCGAAGTCCACCTGTGACGGGCTCGCCTGGACCTATTACCAGGCGGTCAAGGAATTCGGCAACCTGGTCGTCACCGACGAGCAGATCCAGAAGGTCAAGCGCGAGGCCGAACGCTCCGCCGAGCGGTAGCCGTCCCCAACCGACCTGGCGGGGACGCCGGCCGCGTCCCCGCCATCGGGCGTGCGCGGGCGGGGCGGCACGATCGATCCGGCGACGTCGGTAGTTCCGTGGAACTAGGCACGTCAGTGCCGCCGGGCGATGTGGCGGATGCGGGCCGGCTCCTACGCTCGACGCCGTGATCAACCGTCTGACCCCGGTTCTGCTCGCCCTTGTGGCCCTGCTCGCCTGGGCGTCCCCCGCGGCCGCGCACGGCCGGGACGCCGAGGCCGATGCGCGTTTCGCCCAGACGATCGGCGGCATGGAACTCACCGTCGTGGTGCGGGCGAGCATACGGGTACCGGCTCCGCTGCAGGTGGACGTGGTCGCGCACGACCCCGGGAAGGGCGGGCAGGTCGAGCTGGCCGTCCGGTCCGTCGAGAACGGCGGGTCGTCCACGGCCTCCGTGCGGGTCGAGGGCGGGCGCCCCGGCATGTACCCGGCCATCCTGCGCGCCCAGGACGTGGGACCGCACGAGCTGGAGGTGCGGGCGGGCGGGGAGCGGTCGGTGCTGCCGTTCAGCCTGCTGGTGCCGACCACGCCGCGGTGGGAGGTCGTCGTGTACGCGGCCTTCGCGTGCGGGGCGGTGGCGCTGCTCGGCGCACTGGCGAGTGCGGCGCTTCGGCGCAGGGGCGCGGCGGTGGGGTTCGCGGGGACGTTCGCGGTGGCGATCGTCGTGGCGTTCACCACCGGAGCGATCTCGCCCTGGTTCGCGCCGGAGGGTGCCCCGGCTCCCGAGACGCTCACCCGGCCGAACGCGCAGCCGCTGGTGGAGGTGGCGCCGGAGCGACCCGCCCTCCAGTCGGCCTACCGGCTGCGGGTGACGTTGTTCGACGGCTCTACCGGGGCCCCGGCGGACGACCTGGCCGAGCACCACGCCGCCCTGGCACACCTGGTCGTGACCAGCGACGACGGCCGCTTCTTCCGGCACGTGCACCCGATCAGGACCGCGCCGGGCGTGTACGAGGTGCGGCTGCGCGCGGAGCAGCCGGGGCGGCACCTCGTGTACGTCGAGTTCGAACGGGCCGGTGCGGGCGGCCAGCTCGTCTCGGGCACGTTCACCGTCCCCGACCCGGATCACCGCGATCGGGGGGACAGGCCGGTGACCGCTTCCACCGGCGCGCGGCCGGTGACCGCTTCCACCGGCGCGCGGCCGGTCACCGAACCCGCGCATCCCGTAGCCGGACGGCCGCTCCGCCTCACGCTCGACACCGGCGCCACCGCGCTGCGGCCATGGCTCGGCATGGCCGGCCATCTGATCCTGCGCAGCCATGACGGCGGCTACCTCGGCCACGTCCATGAGGCCCGCTCCATGGCCGACGCCACCGCCGCCCGGGTGCCGGACGAGTCGGTCGCCCGCTACGGGCCCCGGCTCGAGTTCGTCTTCAGCTTTCCCCGGCCGGGCCGCTACCTGGTCTGGATCCAGTACGCCCGGGACTACCGGATCGTCACCGTGCCCCACGTCATCGAGGTCGCCGAAGAAGGGAGCGGCCGATGAGGCGCCGCCTGTACATCGTCCTGCCCGTGCTGCTGATCGCGGCCGGCATCGCCTGGATCTTCCACGGGAGTCCCGCCGCTCCCGGACCGGCCGAGCTGCGCGGCCGGGGCACCCACCACGCCGTCGTGGTGCGTCTCGAACCCCGGCTCGGCCCTCTCGACGTGCGCGTCGAGCTCCACCCGGCGTCCCCGGCGGACGTCTCGATCTCCGCGGTGATGCCGCACATGGGGCACACCACGCCGGAGCTCCAGGCCCGGTCCGACGGGCCGGGCCGCTATGTGGCCCGCGGCGAACTGTTCACCATGACGGGCCCGTGGGAGATCGGCGTCCGCGTGCACGACACCTCGGGCACCGAAGTCATCAAAGTCAACACATTGATCACAGCTTAGGAGTGACTCCCCCATGTCATCCGAACTTCCACACATACCCCGCCGGGAGGTCACCGGCGCCTGGTCCCTGCTCCTCGGCTACGCCACGTTACTGACCGGCATGGTGTGGGACGGGCAGTGGCACGGCGACGTCGGGCCCGACAACTTCTGGACCGCCCCGCACCTGCTCCTCTACGCCGGCACCGGCATCATCGGGCTCACCTGCCTGATCGTGGTGCTGCAGTCCACGTGGGCGCGTGGCGCGCCCACCAGCACGCCCTCCGTGACGGTGTTGCGCACGTTCCGGGCGCCGTGGCCGTTCCTGGTGGGCGGGCTGGGCGCTTCGGGCAACCTCCTGTACGCGGGCTCCGACCTGTGGTGGCACGAGGTGTACGGCTTCGACATCGCCGCCGGGACCACCCCGTCGCATTTCGGGCTCGGGCTGTCCATCCAGGTCGAGATCTTTGCCATGATCATGGCGTTCGCCGTGCTGCGGCGTACCCGGGCCGAGCGATGGGGCCTGGCCCTGGCCGTCGGCCTGGCCACCCTCGGCTCGACGTCGGCCTTCGGCATGGTGTCGGAGATCATCTTCGAATGGCTGCCCGGCGTGGCGCCCCGCGTGCTGGGCCTGAGCGCGGCGGCGGCGCTCATCCTGAGCCTGGTCATCGGCCTCACTCGTTCCTGGCACTGGCCCGCCGCGACAGGGCTGACGTTCGTGCTCGTCCAAGGCGGGCTCTCACTGTTCGCCCCGGCCGCCACCCGGTGGTACGCCGAGGCGATCGGCCAGCCGATGCGCGACTACGCCGCGAACATGCCACAGGCGCTGATCGGGTTCCCGGTCACCTATCCGCTCGTCGCGCTGCTGGCCGGCGCCATGACGGCGTGGGCGGTCCGGCGCGCGGTGCAGCCGGTGCGGATCGCGATGGCGGCCGGCGCGCTGGCCGGTACGAACACCGCGCTCTTCTACGGCGGGCTCGGGATTCTGGAGATAAACCTGCCGATCACGCTGGCCGCGGCGACCGCCCTGGGCGCGGGGGCGGGATGGCTGGGCTGGCAGTGCGCCGTCCTGCTGCGCCGTTTCAACGAGCGCGGCCTCTCCGTCCCGCAGGCGGTGACGGCATGAGGCGCGTCCTGGTGGCTCTTGCGGCCGCCCTGGCCGTGATGACCGCCGCGGGACCGGCCGCCGCCGCCCCGCTCCCCGGTGAGATCGTGCACACGGAGACCGTCACCATGAGCGACGGGGCCCCGATCACCGTAGGGTTCACGGAGTGGCCGGTCCGCGCCCTGCAGTCCCTCGACTTCACCTTCGAACCGGCGGGCGGCATCGGCGGGCGCACAGGCCTGGTCACGACCGTGTCGCCCAGCGGCGACCGCAAAGGGCTGAAGGGCATCGTCCTGCAGCGCCGCGGCGATGCCATCGTGCTGCCGCGGCATCCCCGCGCGGAGCAGGTCTGGGGGCTGGACGTCGTCTCACTGCCTGAGGAGGGCACATGGCGCTTCGAGTTCGCCGTGGAGAGAGCGGGCGCGACCTCGACGGGAGTCCTGCCGGTCCAGGCGATCGACCAGCCGGGCCCGCCGCTCGGGGTGAGCTGGACGATCGCGCTGCTGCCGTGGGCACCGGTGCTGGTGCTGGTGGCGGCCGGCTGGGCGCGTACGCGGGCGATCCGGCGAAGCGCGAAACCAGGCTGGAGTGGCTGAGCGACGGCCTGCCCGCCCTGCTGCCGCCGCTGGCCGCCTGGCTGGTCGTGCCCGGTGACGAGCCGGGCGTGCAACTGGCGCTGGCGGGCGCGCAGTCGGCGGCGCTGATGTTGTCGCGCCGCTTTCCGCTCTCCGTGCTGGGCGTGAGCGTCGTCCTCGAGCTGGCGCTGATTCTCGTCAAGATGCCCGTCCTGGTGGCGCCACTGGTCGCCGCGTCCCGTCTCGGGGCGTGGGGCCGGGGTGGCCACCGGGTCATCGGCGTCGCGGCGGTGCTGGCGCTGCTGGGCATCGGGTTGCCGGTCACGCTGGTGTCACTCGGCGACCCCCTGCGGGTGGTGGCCGTGTACGCGGTGGCGGCGGTGCTCGTCGTCGGGTTCTGGGCCATGGGGCGTGTGGACGGGCGCCGCCGTGACCGCATCCACGAGTTGCAGGCCCGCTCGCGGCGGCTGGAGGCCGAACGCGAGCTGGCCGAGCGGCGCGCGGCGGAGCGCGAGAGGACACTGCTGGCCAGGGAGCTGCACGACATCCTCAACCACTCGGTCACCACCATGGTGCTGGACGCGGAGGCCGGCGCGGACACCCGTGACGACATGGAGGAGACGCTGCGCCGGGTGGCCCGTACCGGCCGGGAGTCCCTGGCCGAGTTGCGGCGGCTGCTCGGCGTGCTCAGGCAGGCGCCGCCCGGGCACGATCCGCTCGCTCCTCCTCCGCGGCTGCACCAGCTCGACGCTCTGGTGGCGGCCATCCCGCCGGGCGGGCCACGGGCGACGCTGATTCGCTCCGGCGACGTACGGCACGTCGACACCAGCATCGAGCTGGCCGCCTACCGCGTCGTCCAGGAGGCGCTGACCAACGTCACCAAGCACGCCGGCCCCGTGGACGTACGGGTGTCGCTCGACTACACCGCCACCCACCTGAGGGTCACGGTCGTCAACGCCGTCCCCGCCGAGGCCCCCGCCGGCGGGCCGAGCGGGGTGGGGCTGATCGGCATGCGCGAACGCGTCGGGCTCCTCGGCGGCACCGTGGAGGTGAGCTCGGGGCGGGAGATGTTCGAGCTGTGCGCGACGCTGCCGCTGCGGGCGGTGTCGTGACCGCCATCCGCGTCCTGGTCTGCGACGACGAGCAGTTGCTTCGCGAGGCGCTGGTCCGGCTGGTCGGGGCGGCGGACGACCTGACCGTGGTGGCCGCCGTGGGTGACGGTGCCGCCGCCGTGGCCGCCGTCGCGGAGCACCGTCCTGACGTGGTGCTCATGGACATCCGGCTGCCCGGCATGGACGGCATCGAAGCCACCCGCCGCATCGCCGGCGGGCACAGCCGGGTGCTCATTCTCACGACGTACGACCTGGACAGCTACGTCTATGCCGGCTTGCAGGCCGGAGCCAGCGGCTTCCTGCTCAAGGACGCGCCGGGCGAGCGCATCCGCGACGGCATCAGGATCGTCGCCGCCGGCCAGTCGGTGCTGGCTCCTGAGGCGACGACCCGGATGATCGAGGCGTTGCAGCCCACGCTGCCCACCGACGCCGACAGGGCGCTGCTGGCTGCGGCCGACCGGCTCACCGACCGCGAGCGGCAGGTGTGTGAGCTGATCGCCGAGGGCCTGTCCAACGACGAGATCGCCCGCCGGCTCGTCATCAGCCGATACACCGTGAAGGTGCACGTGTCGAGCATCCTGACCAAGCTGGACCTGCCGGACCGGGTGCACGTGCTGCTGTCGTGGACGCGGCTGCGCGGCCTGCGCCTGCCGTAGGCGGCCAGGCCGCCAGGGAATCCGCGAGCCGGGGCGACGGCACACCGGCGCGTCGGGTCCGGCGGCAGCACCGGAAAGCTGGTCCTCGACGTCGAACGCGGCTGGGTGCTCCAGGCATCAGCGTCCTGTGGACGCGGAGTCAAGTGCGGGCGACTTCCCGGCATGGACGCCGCCGTGCCCGGCCAAGATCCTTGGGTGGAGGCCCGCGGGAGCGCGGTCACTCCTACTGAGGGGAAACACCGATGAGAAGGATTCTCGGCCTGGTGGCGGCGGCTGGTGCCGCGATCGCGTTGACGCCGGTGGCGGCGGGGCCGGCCGCGGCCGATCCGGTGAACTGCCAGAAGAGCGTCAACGCGCCGGCCAGGACATGGGGCCCGGTTCAGCAGGGCTGTTCCCACCGTCTCGGTACGCGGCTGTCCTACCGCTGGTCGGCCACCGCCCGCGTGTGCGTCAAGGTGCGCGGCTACGTCAACGGCAAGGAGAAGGGGTTCAAGGCCGAGACCTGTGGGAGGTCGGGCTCGGTCAGCGTCCCGTGGTCGGCCGGGGACTCGGCGAAGCTGGTCGGCTACCGAGCCTCGGCGCTGCGGGCGTACAGCTCATCCGACACCTCGAGCGCGCGTGTCACGTGGCGCACGCAGGTCTACTCGCGGTGATCGACGTGCTCGGCGGAATGCCCAGCAGGACGAGGAGCCGGCCGTGCCGCGCACCCGGCTACGCCGGCTCGCCGGCCTCACCGGCCTCACCGGCCTCACCGGCCGAATGCTGATCTGACCAAGACCCAAGGAGAGTGCCGTGACGCAGACGATTCTGCTCAGCTTCCTGGCCGGCGTCCTGGCCGCCAACGCCACACCCCATTTCGTGAAGGGCATCACCAGAGAACGATTTCCGACCCTCTTCGGCACCAGCCCGCTGGTGAATCTCGTGGCCGGCTGGGCCATGTACGTGATCGCCATCACTCTGGTGATCACCGGCGAGCTCGGCGGACACCCGATCCCCGCGCTCGCCGCCGGCGCGGCGGGCGTGCTGGCCATGGGTGTCTTCCACGCCCAGGGCGGCGCCTTCGTCCTCGGCAGGCGTCCCGCCGGTGCCGCATCCGGATCCCTTTCCGAGTGAGGGCATCCGATGGCCTGGCTCTGCTCCGTGCGCGAGTTCGCCACCCGGCGTGCTGGACGCCGGGGTGTCCTTCCACGGCATCGAACACCGAACCGCCGGCGGGTTCGGGACGACCTCGCGATCAGTGATCGCGCCGCGGATCGGGCGCGGCCGTGCCCTGGGCGATGGCGTGCACGGCGGGCCGCAGCACGCTGACGATCTCCGCCGCTCCGGCGTCCCTCACCCCTTCCAGGTGGAGGAGGTGGCGGCTCAGCAGGACCCCGACGGTGAGGGCGCCGATGAGCCCGGCGCGAAGAACCGCGTCGTCGGTGGAGAGTGCGGCGGCCACCTGCCGCTGCTGCTCTGCGATCGCGGCGCGCACCTCGTCGCCGGTGTCCGGGTGCGTGAGCATGGAACGCAGCATCGCCAGGGCGCCCGGGGCATCGGACTCCAGCTTGTCCGCCATGGAGGCCAGCAGGAGTTCGGCGACCTCTTCCGGCGTCCCGGCCACCGGCCGGTCGGGCGCGACCTCGGCGACCCGGGCGAACAGCGCGTCCTTCGAGCCGAAGTAGCGCATCACCAGCCCGGGGTCGGCCTCCGCGGCGGCGGCGACTCCCCTGATCGTGGTGCGGTCATACCCCAGGGTGGCGAAGAGGTGACGAGCGGCGGCCAGGATCCGGTTCTCGGTCTGTCTGCGCTGCTCGGCCCGGGACAGGCGGGGACGGTGGTCGGACATGAAACTTGAGTCTACAGCCGTTGACCCAACCCGCCGGCTCGCACTAGCATCAGTTCAGTCAACAACCGTAGACCCAATGAGGAGACCCGCCATGCCAACGCCCGACACCCTCCCCAAGGCGATCCTCGAACGCGCGCAGCGGCTCTTCCTCGCCAAAGACCTGAACGGCTTCGCCGACATGTTCGCGGCCGACGGGACACACGAACTGCCCTTCGCTCCACCCGGAGTGCCGAAGTTCCTGCGGGGCCGGGAGGAGATCCGCCGCTATCTCACCTCGATCACCTCCACTCCGCTGGAACTGACCGGCTTTCACGGGCTCCGCGTCTATGAGACCGGCGATCCGGAGGTCGTCGTCGCCGAGTACGAAGGGCGGGGGCGGGTGGTGAGCACCGGCAAGCCGTACCGCATGCCCTACATTCAGGTGCTGCGCGCGCGGGGCGGGGAGATCGTCACCTGGCGTGACTACTGGAGCCCCCTTTCCGGGATCCAGGCGCTGGGGGTGCGCGGGATGGTGCCCACGATCGTCAGGACCGCCGCGGCCCGCTGGCGAAGGGGCCCGGCGACCGTTTGACGACCGGCCGTCAGGCGCCGCCGTCCAGCGCCTGCGCCCGGAAGTCCTTGGCGGGCATGCCGTACGCCGCGCGAAACGAACGGCTGAAACCGGCCGCGTCCGGAAATCCCCACCGGGCGGCGATTCCGTGAATGGGGACGTCGGCCAGCGACGGATCAGCCAGATCGCGGCGCACCCGCTCCAGCCGGCGCGTCTTTATCCATGCGGCGACCGAGATTTCCTGCTCCTGGAAAAGCTTGTGCAGATAACTGACCGAGATGTGATGCGCGGCGGCGACCGACCTCGGCGAAAGTTCGGCATCGGCGAGATTGACCTGAATGAACCGCTGAACCTGCAGGGTCAGGGAATATCTGTCCCGAGCCCTTGGGTCGATCATCTCCTCGCCGCCCGGGCAGGAGAGAAGGACCGTGGCCAGGTCGACGAGAACCATACCCAGCCTGACTCTCTCTGACGTGCTGAATTCGCCCTTTCCGTTGGCGAGTTCGGCGATGAAGCCTTTCAGCAGCGCGCCCGTTCCCTCCCTGCCGGACATGCGCTGCCCGAGCATCTGCTCGTGCCTCGCGTTGCGGGGCAGGAGAACCTTCGGGAACGCGATCACCGCCATCTCGAACAACCCGTGCTCGTGGGGCGCGCTGAACTCGTAACGATCGGCCCGCGCCATGTCGTGCACGTAGAGGTCTCCGGCGCCGACCTCGGCTTCTCGCCCGTCCCAGCAGGCGCGCAGGCTCCCGCGCAGGGGCAGGACGATCTGATACGTGCGATCGTCGATCGTGCTGCCCCGCAGTCGCCGCGCCGCCGCCGACCGGAACGACTTCACCTGAAGGTCCACGGGACCGAGGGGCGTTTCCTGCCCGCTGACCCGTATGTCGTCGGCGAATTCGCTGGCCATCTCCAATCCCGCGCCCTTGCTCATTTGCTCGCGCCACACCTCGAACCAGTCGGCAGGATGCGACCGCACCCGCTCCGCTTCCCCGCTCATATCCGCCTTTCCTGTGGACGCATCGCCAAAAAGCGTGGACCCCGCGACATCGTTTCGCGTGCCAGATTCAATAGCCTAGCCAAAGAACGAACGTTTCAAGCGGAGAAGGACGGAGGTGATTCACGTGAAGGCACGTCGAGGGAACACCTGGTATTGATTCGGTCGTGTGCGCCGATTGAAGGGTAAGGGGTGGGCCCGCGTGCAGGGGTGTGCGGGCCCACCTCGACTGCAGTTGATCCGGGGAAGAGAATGCCGACAGACACAACGGCCGCCACCTATCGAGAGATCTTCCGGCTCCGGGAGTTCCGTGCCCTGTTCGCCGCCCACTTGCTTTCGCTGATCGGCGACCAGCTCACGAAGGTCGCGGTCGCGGCTCTTGTGTTCACCGGCACCGGCTCCGCGTTCCTGGCGGCGGTCACCTTCGGTATCGGCTATCTGCCGTGGGTGGTCCTCGGACCCGTGCTGTCGGCTCTGGCCGACCGCTTTCCCCGGCGTACCGTGATGATCGTCAGCGATGCGGCCCGCATGTGCCTGATCGCGTTGCTGGTGACGCCGGGCCTTCCGGTCGCCGTGTTGATCGGCGTGTTGTTCGTGTCCGCGCTGCTCGCCCCGCCCGCCCAGGCCGCTCGCTCGGCGACCATGCCCGAGGTGCTCGACGGGGACAAGTACGTCGTCGCCGCCGGCATCAGCAGCCTGACCGGCCAGATCGCTCAGATGCTCGGCTTCGCCGGCGGCGGGCTGCTGCTGGCGGTCCTGTCCGCGCGGGAGGTGCTGCTCATCGACGCCGCCACCTTCGCCATCTCGGCGCTTCTCCTCGCCCGCCATCTCATCCGCCGTCCGGCTCCGGCACGGGCGGGGGCGCCCACCGTACTCCGGTCGACCGCCGACGGCTTCCGCCTCGTCACCCGCGACCCGCAGCTGCGGGCGTATCTCCTGCTCGGGTGGGCGGGGGCGGCCTTCGCCACGGCACCGGAAGGGCTGATGACCGCCTACGCGCAGTGGGTTGGCGGCGGTGACGCGACCGTCGGGCTGCTGCTGTCGGCCATGCCTTTCGGCTGCATGATCGGAGCGATCATCTACGGCCGCTTCACCTCGCCGGCCGCGCGCTGGAGGCAGGTCCGCCCGATGGCGCTGCTGTCGTGCCTCGCCCTCGTGCCGATCGCCGCCGGCCCGCCCCTCCCGGTGGTGCTCGGGTTGCTGGCCCTGAGCGGGTACGGCACGGCGTTTCAGATCGCGCTCAACGCCCGCTTCGTACGCGAGGTGCCCGGCTCCCACCGCGCCCGGGCCTTCGGCGTCGCCGCCGCAGGGATGATGGCCGGAATCGGGCTGGCCACCAGCCTGGCGGGTGCGCTCACCGACCTCGCCGGCAACCCGGCCCTGATCGTGGGCGGGTGCGGCCTCGCCGGCTGCCTGGCCATGCTGCCTGTGGCACGGCGCTGGCCGGCGCACCTCCCGGCACCCACCGAAACCGCCCCAAGGCTGCGAGGCGTCGGAGACCCATGAGGGCGCCGGGCGGCCGGCGAGAGCGGACCGTCGGTCAGAACGTCCTCGAGCACCGCGGGTCCTTACCCTTGCGGTCGAAGACGAACTCCACGCGGACCTTGCCGACGCGGCGCTGGTAACTCCGGATGAGAAGGGGTTTCCAGTCGGATCCGAAGCTGTCCACCATCCCGTCATCGATCACTGGCCCCGTGTTCCCCCCGCTTGCCGAAGTCCACGATCTTGATGTTGTCGCGGCGGCGCTTCGTCGGGGGCAACCAGTACCGCATGCGGATCACCGTGGAGTTGCTCCAGGTCGACCCCCTTGGAGGAGGACGGGCATGGAATCCCTCCTTTGATCGGAACGGCTGAATCTGGAGGAAAGCCTCACCCATCGCCGCACGGTGGGCCATGCCGGAGCCTCCACGTTCCCTTGTCGTAGCGTCCACGATCCGCTCGCGCATCGCGGCCGGCCGGACGGATTTTCCCTCCCTCTCGGCCATCCGGTGGACCGACGCCGCGGGGCTCGGGCAGGCTCGGTCCGGTTCACTCACCAAGATCGAGGAAGCCGTGCATGCGGAGCGCGACGTCTGCTCTCGCGTCGGTTGCCGGGCTGGCGGCGAGCCCGGTCATCGCTGCTCGGCGAGCCCCGCCAGCCCGTCGAGATAGCGCATGAGCGAATGCTCGAACACGACCTCCAGGTCTTCGGCGAGCACGGTCTGCTCCACGGCCGCGAGATGGGGAAAGCTCCCCGACCGGAACGTCATCCTGGCCTCGCTCTCCATGGCCGCCCACCAGTCGGTCGTGCGCATGCGCGTCTCGCGCTCCGCGCGTACCTCATCCGCCGCCGTCAAGGCGAGCCCGCGCACCAGCGCGGGGAGCGCGAGGGCCGCGCGCTTGCGCTCGTCCGGCGACAGGCCGAGCTGGGCGAGCGCCGCGAAGGTCCGCTCGCTGTGCATCATGGCCTCGGGGACGAACGGCGGCCGCGTCAGCGACAGCAGCCCGGCCAGCCACGGGTGACGGCGGTAGAGCCGCCACTGCAGCCGGTAGATCTCCTCCAGCTGCGCGCGCCACCCCTCGGGAAGGACGGCGGCCAGCGGCTGCGCCCGGAACACCGCGTTGATCATCAGGAGCTCGAGCTCGTCACGGCCGGCGACATGGTGATAGAGGGACATGGCCGCCACGCCCAGCCTGCCCGCGAGGCCACGCATGGAGACCGCTTCGATCCCCTCGCGGTCGGCGACCGCGATGGCCACCGCGATGATCTTCGCTCTGGTCAGGTCGCGGGGCGACAACCGTGGCGCGGCGGGCGCGCGGGTCTCGGGGACCCTGACCACGCTGCCCGAGCCGGGCCGCGTGACGATCAGGCCCTCCTCCCTCAGCAGGGTCAGCGCGCGGCTCGCGGTCGCCATGGCGACGCCGAAATCGCGCACGATCTGCCGGGTGGAAGGCACCCGATCACCGGGCCGCAGGACGCCGTCGGCGATCCTGCGGCGCAGCTCGAGAACGACGCGCTGCGCCGGTCGTTGATCATCCCGCACCGCTGCCACGGCCCAACTGTACTAGTTCGGAAGCGAACGCGGGCAACCCGGCGAGCCGCCGTTCAGCGCCCAGCCAGCAGTACGGTTGAAGAAGTGCATCAGGTGATCGAGCCTGCGGGCGTGCCGATCCATACGGTGTACACATGACATTCGCCGACGTACCCATGGCACTCACCCATGTCACCGTGATCGACGTCGCCGGCGGGCCGTCCCTGCCGGACCAGACCGTCCTGCTGGCCGGTGGCACCATCGTGGCGGTGGGGCCCGCATCCCAGGTCGTGATCCCGCCGGGGACCGAAATCCATGATCTTACCGGGCGTTATGTGCTGCCGGGGCTGACCGACATGCACGTGCACAGCGAGGGCGGCGACGACGAACGGCAGTTTCCCGCGCTCTACATCGCCAACGGCGTGACCACGGTACGCGAGATGTGGGGTCAGCCGCACCTGCACGAATGGCGGCGGCGGACGGAGGCGGGCAAGATGCTCGGACCTCGGTCGATCATCGCCAGCCCGATCGTGGACGGCTCCCCCGCCCTGTGGGAAGAGCTGTTCGAAGACGCGCCGATCATCTCGGTCACCACCGAGCAGGAGGCCCGGCGCGCCGTCGGCGAGGCCAAGGACGGTGGAGCGGACTTCGTCAAGGCGTACTCCCGGCTGGGCAGGGAGCCCTACTTCGCACTACTGGACGAGGCGGCCAAACAGGACATCCCGGTGGTCGGCCACCGGTCCGACCTGATCCCGCTCGTCGAGCAGGTCGGCGCGGGCCAGCGGTCCTTCGAGCACGTCCACGGCCTGTGGCCCGCCACCGCCGACGACGTGGAGCGGATGGAGGCCGCGATGGCCCGGATCTCCCCCGAACCCGGTTTCCACTACGCGAACTGGTTCAAGCAGGTCAACGAGGTGGAATGGGGGTCAGTCAACCGCTACAGCCGGGCATCCGCCACGGCGCTGTTCGAGCGGTTCGTCGCCGAGGACGTCGCCTACTGCCCGACGCTCATCATGCACGCCGCGGTCGACCTGGCCGAGGGAATCCGGCTGGACGACCAGCGGCTCGCTTACATGGCCCCCGGCACCTCCGACATGTGGGCGTTCGTCCGGGACCAGATCTTCCACGGCGGCGGGCGTAGTTCGGACGAGGTGACCAAGCGGCGCAGGCTGTTCGACCACCGGCGGGCGACGGTCGCCGCCATGGACGAGGCGGGCGTGCGCGTGCTGGCCGGCACGGACGCGGTGACCCCGGGTCTGTTCCCGGGCTTCGCCCTGCACGACGAGCTCGAACTGCTGGTCGGCTCCGGGCTGAGCACGATGCGCGCCCTGCGGGCCGCGACGCTCGAACCCGCCAGGTTCCTCGGACGCGAGCGAATCTCGGGGACGGTCGAGCCGGGCAGGCTGGCCGACCTGCTGGTCCTGGACGCCGATCCGCTGGCCGACATCACCAACACCCGGAGGATCCACGCGGTCGTGGCCGCCGGACGGTACATCGGGCCGGACGAGCGCTGCCGTCTTCTCGAGACCGCGGCCGCCGCCGCGGCGGCGACGCCGATGGAGGGCGCGTGACGAGCCGCGGCCAGGGGAGCGGCCTTCGTCGTGACCGGACACCGGAAGGGGACGCGGGCGCGGCCGTTCGCGTGCTCACCGCCGCTTTCGCCGCCGACGCCGTCATCCGCTGGCTCACCCCGGAGGTCTCCGCCCGGATGTTCGCCTTCGTGGTTGCCGAGTCCGCCGCGGCCGGAGGCCTGGAGGTCCAGGACGAGGTGGCCGTCGCCGTCTGGCTGCCCTGGTCCGCCGACGACTCCACGCCCGGCTCCGCGACCGACGGGCTGCCACCGGAACTGCCCGTCCGCCTGAGGCAGTATGTGGAGCTCACGACCGCTCGGCACCCGAGCGATCGCGACCACCTCCACCTCCAGTTCCTCGGCGTTCACCCCGCCTGCCAGGGGCAGGGCGCCGGTTCCGCGCTGCTCGCCCGCGGTCTGGCACGCGCCGACGCGGCCGGTCTGCCCGCCTACCTGGAGGCGAGCGGGCAGGCGAACCTGCGGCTGTACGAACGCCACGGGTTCGTGCGGTGCGGAGAACCGATCCTTCTGCCCGACGGCCCAGCCGTCTGGCCGATGTGGCGCGTACCGAAGATGAGCTGACCAGCCGGAGCCGGGCCGGTCGGCCACGCGCCCGCCGACGAAGCGAGAAACCCCAGCTCGGCACATCAAGCTGGGGTTTTCGCGCGGTGCGCCGCCAGGGACTCGAACCCCGGACCCGCTGATTAAGAGTCACTAGCCTTTGTGTCAAGCCGTACCTAAATGTACTTCCTTGTAGCGCTCCGTCCCTTTCCGTTGTCCTCGAAATGCCCCAAAATGCCACCGCGGGTTCACGGGTGCCGATGGCCGAAGAGCAACCACCGAGCAACCGACCGGGCAATTGCGCGGCCTCGGCGGCCTAACGAGCGAACCGTAGTCAGGGATCCGCCATCGCCGCAACAGTTCCGGTACGTCTTCCTCGGCGGACATGGCCACTCGGCGCAGCACCTCGGCCGCGTCCAAGTCCGGCGTGACCGGCAGCGGGATCCGGTCCGCCAGTTCACGGCGGGCATGTTCGCCCAATTCAGTCACGTTCAGCCGGGTGTCCAGCGCGCCGAACTCGCGCAGAATGGTCACGACCTGGTCCGCGGGATGCCCGTCGATCAGCCCGGATGCGCGCCAGTCCCAGTCGCGACGCTGCCGCATGACGGCCTCGACTTCGCGCCGCAGCGCCTGCCCGAGCGGCGGCTCCTCCTCGGCGAGCAGGTCGAGCGTCACCTGGCAGCAGATCCGCGGGTCTGCCCCACACGGATCGGTGACCTGCGCCGCGATCACCTGCTCCAGCGCCACATACCCGCGGGCGGCGTCCAGGTGCGGTTCGGGTTCGGAGCGTACGGCACGCGCCCCGCTGACCGTGATCATCTCGATGGCTACCGCGGTCAGCCATGCCCGAAACACCTCGGGAACATCGCTCAGCCGCCGTACCTTGATCGGACAAGGAACGTTGATGGCCTTCGCGACATCCGGGACGAGAGTGGGCTTAAGTACGCCGCCCGGCGTGACCGCACGTCCTTCGCCTACCCAGGCGGCCAGGGCGTGGGCGGCTGCGAACACCGGACTCTCGGCTACGGAGAGCATGACGGCGAGCGTATCGCCTCGCCGATCTCATGTACGCGGCCCGAGACACCCGAAGACGTAGAGTCAGCAGGTGGCTACCGAAAGCGCGAAATGCAGCAGGTGCGGGCAACCCGCCCGGATTCATCTCAACCCGGTGGGCATGCTCTGCGACGCTTGCTGGAACTCGTGGATGTGTGACCGGACCGGACGTGATCCGCTGCCGTCGCCTCCGCCACCAGAGATGTTCGTCGATCCTGACGGTCGGCCGCATGTCCTGGCCTACCGCCTCACACACGGCGCCACCGGCATCGAAGCCGACCTCACGGAAGTCGGCGTCGAGGAAGGGTATGAGTTCCGCTCACTCGCAGCCCCCTACGCCGACCCGCAACGCGCTCTTGACCACGTACGGGAGACCGCCCGCCGCGAGATCGGCAGGCACTACCTCGAGCGCAGCCCATTCAGCGGCAAGCCGACCATCGCCGACCGCGAGGTACGCGGCAGGATCATCTGGCGCAGCCCGGATGAGATGGCCGTGGTCGTCGATGGCCGACAGCTGACCTGGGACGAACTTGGCCAGGCAATCCAGAACGAGGGCTGGAACTTCACGATCACTCTCGACGAGCCGATTGCCATGGTCGACGACTACGATCCCACTCTGGTATTCGGAGAGATCGGACCATAGCAGCGGTCGCGTCGGACGATTTAGGAGGAGTTGCCAAACCAGCGGGTCGACGCCCACTGGCCTGAGATCCTTACCTTCGTCATGGCGGAGTACGCAGCGACCCTTCAAGCATTCCGGCGCGTCAGCGCACTCGCCGTCGCCCATCGCGACGCTCTCGACTCCGCTGCCCGCCAGACGAGCGCCTGCGCCTGGGGCGGTGGCGGCCGCCCCAGGCTTCGCCGACAGCCTCAACAAGCACCGTCGTCTCCTCCAGTCCGCCCTGGCGGACGCGCTCCACCAGCTCGCCACCCTGGCCGTACGGCACAGCGGCCCCACACCAGCCGTCCCCGCCAGCGCGTCCTCAGCCGCCATGATCACAGCCATACGCGGCACATTCGCCGGGATCAACCCAGCCGCGATGACCGCGCTCATCCACGTCCTCGACCAGGCAGCAGCCGACCTCCTCTCGGTCGGCTCTCGTCTCGCCGCCGACCTCACGGCCCACGGGCTGTCCGGCCATCCGGGACAACTCCACTCCAGTCGCTGATCGGAGTCATGTCACGATGACGGTGAGTCTGGAGGGCCTGCTGGCGTCTCCTCCAACTCCGTAAGTTCGTCCTCCAGCATTTGCAACTGGGCACGAGCCACGCGGATTTCTTCCCGGAGATCCTCCGCGTACAGTCTCCGATAAAGAGCGGTGCCCTCATCGAGACGAGTGAAGACCTCGATGCCGTCGCGATGGCACACAACCCGATCAACCAGCAGCGCACGTCCGAGATCCGTAAACACGCCATCGTCGCGCACCGACCTGCCGCGCCAGGGCTCCCGGACAAGTGCATCCAGGCCGGCCACCGCGAACACTCCGTGCTCCTGCATCATCCCGACCTGCTCCAACCGCGCCACCCGGTCGGTGTGCTGCCGCGAAAGAGCCGCGTCTGCCTTCGCCGCGCCGATGTGCGCATCGTAAGTCGCGATCTTCGCCGTGAGATAGTCGGCGTAGGCAACCAGGGCAGCGGGAGCCGGCGCCAGTTCGGGCGCGGTCACCCAGGAGAAGCGTCCGTTGAGCGCGTCGAGCAAAACGCGGTCGACCACACGGTGGACATCAGCCTTCTTCTCGCGGTGGAAACGGCCATCCGTGTGCCGGTGCCCGCACTCGTACACCGAGGGCACGTCCGCACGGCTTGCCCTCTCGTGGAGCGTCATCCGCCGACTGCACAAACCACACCGAACGTTGGGGCCGAGGTCCATGGGCTGTGGGTTCGCCTCATCGAAAACCCGCAGCGCGGCGGTCACCGCTCGCCAGTCATCTGCCCGGGTGCCGTAGACCTCGCTCCAGCAGGGGTCATCCTCAGCGATCAACGAAGCGATGAGGGCAAGAGTGTCGTATTTGGCCTCATCCCAGTGCTTCCATATCTCGTGGGTCTCGTCATCCTTCCAGGCCAGTCGGCCGTGCATCGGATTGGCCCGGCACCGGAAATCGACCTTCAGCGTGCGCGGATCGAACGACACATCGGCTCTGCCGTGCACATCCCGTCCTCGCAGCAACGAGTCACTGCGCTCAGGACGTCGGCGGATCCTCCTTCAGCCCCCTGCCGCTCCTCAGCGAGCCTCCACTCCCACCCATCGAGGATCGCCCGTGCCCGCTCATCGAGTGCATCAGCAGCACGCACCCGAGCCGCCACAACGCGTTCGGCCTCAGCCCTCCGCTGCGCCGCCTCCAACCGTGGGGGCAGCAACAGCGCCAGTTCCTCGACGCTTGCGATCTCCTCCGGTTTCAACGCAGGCAGGTCCGCGCCGCCGCATGTTCGGCACATCCGCTCGTGATGGCGATGTCCCCGAAACTCCTTCAGGCTCGTGGTTGTGGGTTCCGCCGCGTGTTTTCCCCGCTGCCGGCAGGAAGGGCTGTGCGAGCAGCCGTTCTCTTTCACCGAGTAGGTGATGGCTATGTGCCCCATAGGTCCAAGCTCGTCAAGGGTGAGCAGCGGGGAGAACAGGATTTCCGAAACCTGCAGGCTGCTCTTCCCCGCCTGATTGATGATCACGGCTCGTTGGCCTTTCCGCCCGGCATCAGATTTCAGGGTATGACCGTCAGCGCCATCTTTCCTGTGATTGAGAGATTGCGTCGGTGCGGCACGCAGTGGGGCCCGAGCAGCGCGGGCCAGCGCCGGCATCTCAACAACCATCCGTTCCCCCGGCCGTCCCACGTCCTCATGGGACGGCCGCAGGATCAGGTGCGTGGCGCTGCCGTACTGGCGCAAACCAGCAGACAGGCGAAAACGCTAGGCGCGTCGGTCGCAGGCAAGGTCAGGACGGGACTCGCCGCGGCGTGATGCCCGAGTGAGTTCGACCGCTTCGCCGTTGCCCTTCACATATTTTCGGCATTGGCACCTGGCCGGGTCCGCCCAGACGGAGACGTAGGCCAGAATTTGGGCGGATTCAGCGCAGGATCGATCAACCGCAGCCGACTCGCCACCGTGGGATCGACGCCTCGCAAAGTGATCAAGCGTGGTCCGCTGGATTCTTCCAGCAACGCCAGCACGCTCGGCAATCCAGCGGCGACCGTCGCGATCGCGGCGCCCATCCCGACCAGCCCAGGGTGCTTGTGCGGATATTCGATCCGGTGCAGACCAGAGGCGGCGATAGCGGCCACTTCCCGCGGTCGCTGCATCTGGCGGCCGTCGTTGGTGAGAACCACGTGGAACCCCTCGGCCGCGGCTCGCGGATACAAGGTCTCATCGCGCGTGCCCGACCAGCCAGGAAGATCCAGCAAGTGGACGATGTCGTGGTTCAGTACGAAACTCGTCAGGACCAGGTGCAGCGGACGGGGGACGTTCTCATCCAGCAGCAGCCGCACGCTGCTCCCTGGGAGGCTCGTAACTGTCGACGTAGTCGGCGAAGTCGGCGGCGTCCAACGCCGCCGTGGCCGACACGCTCGGGTAGTACTCCACGATCCGCTCAGCCGGAACGCCATCCCGCAGCAACGCCGCAATCTCGTCGTACGGCACGCGGGTCCCGTCGATCACCGGCATCCCACCGCGGACCGCCGGGTCAACCGTGACGTGCTCCCGGGGACGTAGCAGGTCCGGAATGTGCCGTCCATCGCGGTAGAACGGCCGCAACACCTCGACCATGTCATGGATGACAAGGTTGGCCTTGCGATGCACCAGATCGGTGGCCTGACCCTGCTCGACCAAGTAGATCGTCGAACCATCGGTCACCAACTGGTAAGCCGACAGATGCTCACGCTCCTGCAGGTCGTCACGGAGCGTGTCCAACGCCCGGCGAATCTTCTGCAAGGACGCGTCATTGCGCAGCTTCACACACGTACGCAACGCCACCAGATCCCGAAACGAATACAGCACCGGACGCACCGGAGAGACCTCCGGCACCAGCACCGCGCCACGCCCAGAACTGGCCTTACGCCAGTGCGCGAGCTGACGAAGCGTGGCACCCGACAACGCCGCCGCTAGCTTCGGACTATAGGACACCCACTTCACCTCCCTCGCTCGACCCGGCCCCCTTCATCATCGCAAACATCCCCACGATCCACTCACCATTACCCCATCTTGATCGGAGAGTCGCCATGCCCGTCGCCGGTCACGTCCACAAGCGCTGCGGCTGCCGGAATCCACAAACCGGACGTCAGCTCGGAGCCCACTGCCCCAAGCTGACCACCCGCGGCCACGGCAGCTGGTACCTCACCCTCGACATTCCCGCCAGTCTCGACGGTGCCCGCCGCCGCCTCCGTAAGGGCGGCTTCACCAGCCGCCGCGCCGCTGTCAGAGCACTCGCCCAGCTACAGACGTCCGGCTCCGATCCTCAAGCCAGCCTGCTGACCATCGCGCAATGGCTGCGCATCTGGATCGCCTCCAGGGTCTCCCTCCAGCCCGCCACGCTGCGAAACTACACCGCGCACATCGACAGCTACCTCATCCCACACCTGGGCGGCATCCCGCTCCGCGACCTGTCCATCCGCGACATGCAGCACATGTTCACCACGATCATGCGACACGGCACCATTACCCGCCGGCCAGCCTCGGCGACCTTGCTCGCCCGCCTGCACGCCACCCTGCGAGCCGCGCTCAACGCCGCCGTTCGAGAGAACCTTCTGCCTGACAATCCGTCCCGCTATATCGAACTCCCCCGGCTACGCCGCCCTCACGCAGTCGTGTGGACCAGCGACCAGATCGCCGAATGGCAACGCAGCGGGACCCGTCCCCGGGTGGCAATCTGGACCGCCGCCCAGACCGCTACGTTCCTCACCGCGATCAGCGGCCACCGGCTGTATGCCGTCTATCACCTCATCACTCTGCGCGGCCTGCGCCGCGGAGAGGCCGCCGGACTACGCTGGTGCGATCTCGACCTCGACGCGGCACTCATCACGATCAACAGCCAGACACAACGGTTGGACGGCGGCGGGCTGGCCCAATGTCCGCCCAAGACGCCCACCAGCCGCCGCACCATCGCCCTCGATCGCACCACCGTCACCGCGCTACGCCGTCACCGCGACCTCCAGCAGGCCGACCTCGCCCTCCTCGACTAAGACGGCGGTGGCTACGTCTTCACCACCCAACGCGGCCGGCCGATGACCCCCGACGGCCTGACCCGGACCTTCGGCGCCATGATCCAGGAGAGCGGGCTTCCACCCATTCGCCTGCACGACCTTCGACGTGGGGCGGCCAGTCTCGCGCTTCAGGCAGGCGCGGACCTCAAGGTCATCCAGGACCAGCTTGGTCATTCCAGCATCGTGCTGACGGCCGATACCTACGTAACCGTCGTCCCACAGGTCGCCCGTGACACCGCCGAAGCCGTAGCCCGCCTCATTCGCGAGGCCGGACGCCGACCGCCTGGGAGCAATCGCCCCCGTCGCCGTAGTGGCTCTGTCCGGAAGCAGAGCCAGACCGTAGGCCGACGGAAGCGTCATCAGGCTGCTGTTCGCTGACGCGCTCACCCTGGCCTCATCACGGCCCCATCAAAGATCAGGCCCGGCTGTCATAACGGAAGCCGGGCCTGATCAGAACTGGTGCGCCGCCAGGGACTCGAACCCCGGACCCGCTGATTAAGAGTCAGCTGCTCTGACCAACTGAGCTAGCGGCGCTGGCAGAGAGGAATATACCGGTGATCCGCATCCTGGTCGAATCGGTATCAGCCGGACCCGAGCCGCTAGAATAAAGTTCGGCCTCGAGACAGGAGCATCGATGTTCGACTCGCCCGCCGACGTGACGGAGCGGCTCGCCGCCGTGGACTACCTCTCCGACGACGCCATCTCCACGTCGGTGTTCCTGGCTGCGGCGCTGGGCAAGCCGCTGCTGGTCGAAGGGCCTGCAGGGGTGGGCAAGACGCAGCTGGCCAAGGCGGTGGCGCAGGCCACCGGCGCCCGGCTGATCAGGCTCCAGTGCTACGAAGGCCTCGACGAGGCCAGGGCGCTCTACGAATGGAACTACAAGAAGCAACTGCTCAGGATCCAGGCGACCAGCGCCGACGACGACATCTTCACCGAGGAGTTCCTGCTGGAGCGGCCCCTGCTCAAGGCGATCAGGTCCGCGGAGCCCACCGTGCTGCTCATCGACGAGACCGACAAGGCGGACGTCGAGGTCGAGGGGCTGCTGCTGGAGCTGCTGTCCGACTTCCAGGTGACGATCCCCGAGCTGGGCACCATCGCCGCGACACGGCGGCCGTACGTGGTGCTGACCTCCAACGCGACCCGCGAGCTGTCGGAGGCGCTCAAGCGGCGCTGCCTCTACCTGCACATCGAATACCCCACCCCCGAGCGGGAGCGGGACATCGTGCTCGCCCAGGTCCCCGGGCTGCGGGCCGGACTCGCGGAGCAGCTGGCCAGGACGGTCGCCACGCTCAGGGCGCTGGAGCTGAAGAAGGCGCCGTCGGTGGCCGAGACCGTCGACTGGGCCAACACGCTGCTGGCCCTCGGGCGGGCGGAGCTGGACGAGGCGACCGTCGCCGGCACGCTGGGCGTGGTGCTCAAGCACGCCTCCGACCAGACCAGGGCGATCAAGGAGCTGGGGCTGCCGGATGCCTGACCGCGAGTCGCTGGTCGACCGGCACGTGGGTTTCGTGCACGCGCTGCGCGAGGCAGGGGTGCCGGTCTCGGTGGCGGAAGGGCTGGACGCCGCCAACGCCCTGCGGGCGATCGAGCTGGGCGACCGCGAGTCGCTGCGCGCCGCGTACGCGGCCACGCTGGTCAAGAAGCCCGCCTACCGGCCGGGGTTCGACGTGCTGTTCGACCTGTGGTTCCCGGCGTCGACGACCGGGCTGGGAGCCGCGCGGCCCGCAGGCGCGGCGGACCCGGACACGGCCACGGTCGCCGAGCTGCGCGAGCACCTGGCCGGGCTGCTGACCGGCGGCTCCGACCCGGAGGTGCGCGCGTTCGCCCAGGCCATGGTCGGCCGGTTCGGCCGCCAGGAGTCCGGTCCTGGGCGCCAGAACTGGTTCTCCTACAGCGTCATGCGCGCCCTGTCGCCCGAGACGCTGATGGCCGGCATCCTCCGCGCCGGGCTGCGGGACGGCGAGCGCGGCGGCCTGGCCGAGAAGACCCTGCGCCAGCGGGTCGGCGCCGGCCTGCGGCGCTTCGAGGAGGCGGTGGCCACCGACGTGCGCCGCCGGATCGCCGAGGACTCCGGCATCGAGCGCATCGCCCGCTCCGCCGTACGCCCGCCGCTCGACCAGATCGACTTCCTGCGCATCACGAGGGCCGACCTGGCCAGGCTGCGCCGGGAGGTGCATCCGCTGGCCCGGCGCCTGGCCGCGCGCCTGACGATCAAGCACAGGAAGGGCAGGCGCGGCCGGCTCGACTTCCGCAGGACGATGCGGGCCTCGCTGCAGAGCGGCGGCGTGCCGCTGGCCGTCCACCTCAAACCCCCGCGCCCGCACCGGCCCGAGCTGGTCATCCTCTGCGACACCAGCGACTCGGTCTCGTCGTTCGCGCACTTCACGCTGCTGCTCACGTACGCGCTCAGGGAGCAGTTCGCCAGGGTGCGGGCGTTCGGCTTCGTGGACACGGTGGACGAGATCACCCGCTTCTTCGCCCCCGGCGCCGACGTCGTCGAGGCCATGGCCAGGCTGGCGGACGAGGCCGACATGGTGCGTTTCGGCCGCACCAACTACGGGCACGCGCTGGAGCGCTTCGCCGAGCGGTACGGCGACGCGATCGGCCCGAAGACCTCGCTGCTGATCCTCGGCGACGCCCGCTCCAACTACCAGCCGCCGGCCCTGGACGTGCTGGCGTCCCTCGTGTCCCGCGCGCGCCACGCCTACTGGCTCAACCCGGAGCCGCGCCGGCAGTGGGACACGGGCGACTCGCTCGCGAGCGACTACGGGCAGGTCGTGCCGATGCACGAGTGCCGCAACGTCGCCCAGCTCGCCGCGTTCGTCGAGACGCTGGCCTGACCTTCAGACGCGCTGGAGCTCCCTGGCCGCCGTGCGGGTGAGCACCTCGATCTGCTCGCCGGTGAGCACGCCGCCCTCGGCCGCCCTGATCAGCTTGCCGGCCAGGCGGGGTTTGAGCAGCGTGAGCCCTTCCGCGTGCACCAAGCCGCCCTTGGGCAGCAGCCCGCAGTGGACGGCGAGCAGGGGCGTGATGGTCACCGCGATGCCCGTCTCGCGGTTGAGCAGCTCGGCGAACGCCTCGGCGGCCTCCACCAGCGGCTTGGCCGTCTTGGAGCCGTATTTCTCGCCGAAGAAGAGCCGCCCCGCGTAGCAGGCGATCTCGGTGTCGGGACTCCACGACTCGTTGTCGACGACCCAGACGCCTCCCGGGCCGATCACCAGGTGGTCGATGGAGGCCTTCCCGCGGATGGCACGACCGTCGAGAACGTTGTAGCCCTGGCGGCGGAGCGCTCTGCGCAGGTGCCTGCCGGTGATCGCCTCTCCGCGCCGCGCTCCGCGCCAGACCGCCGTGGCGTGGAAGGAGCGCCAGTGGAGAAACCAGTCTCCCCCGGCCACGAGGCCGGCGAAGAACAGGCCGAACAGCGGTGACAGGGCGGTGAGGTCGAACCTGAGCGCCAGCGCGACGCCGATCACGAGCCCCACCCCGGCCTTGATGTACCGGGACCTGCGCCGGTTCTGGGCGTCCTCGCGCCAGAACTTCTCGTACCACCATTGCGGGGATGAGCCTGTGTACTTTTCGTCCTGCTTCACGTAGATAGAGCCACCTGGCACGGCAAACTCCCCGAATGAGTAGGTGTCTTGCAGGATCTGCCACGCCGAAGATCCCTCGCCGGTCAAGAGATACCCGCTCCCAACCAAGGCGAGCCTAAGGTGACGGAATTAGTACCTGCAAGACCACCCAATGAGCTCAACCGACCAGTCGGTATGCTAGGGCGGGTGACCAAGGGGGACCATGTGAGAGAAGAACCGGTCAGGCAGCGGATCCTCGCCGAGGCGACCAGGCTGTTCGCCGATCGAGGCTTCGAGGGCACCTCCGTGCAGGAGATCGTGGTGGCGGCCGGCGTCACCAAAGGTGCGATGTACCACTACTTCGACTCCAAGGACGACCTGCTGCACGAAATCTACGGCCGGGTGCTCCGCATGCAGACGGACCGGCTGGCGCAGATCGCCGACGGCCCCGGCACGCTGGAGCAGCGCCTGCGCCGGGCCGCGGCCGACGTCGTCGAGACCACGACCGCCAACCTCGACGACTCCAAGATCTTTTTCCGGTCGATGCACCTGCTCGCCCCCGAGACGCGCAAGACCGTACGCGCCGAGCGCCGCCGCTACCACGAGCGGTTCCGCGACCTCGTCGCGGAGGGGCAGCGCACGGGCGTCTTCAGCGACCGCGTCCCCGCCGAGCTGGTCGTCGACTACTTCTTCGGCTCCGTGCACCACCTGGGCACCTGGTTCCACGCGGACGGCCCGCTGACCGGCGCCCAGGTGGGCAGGCACTTCGCCGACCTGCTGCTCACCTCACTCCGGGCCGGGAACGTCGACCAGTGAGGCCAGCGCCTCCCGGTGGTCGCCCGGCGTCCCGAGCGCGATCTCGCTCGCCTTGGCGCGCTTGAGGAACAGGTGGAGGGGGTGTTCCCAGGTCATGCCGATCCCGCCGTGCAGCTGCACGGCCTCCTCCGCCGCGTGCACCGCCACGCCGGAGTTCCACGACTGGGCCACGGCCACGGTGACGGCCGAGGTGTCGGCGGCGGCGCTCCTCGCGGCGGCTCTGGCCCTGACCACGTCCAGCCACAGGTCCGCGAGCCGGTGCTTGATCGCCTGGAAGGAGCCGACCGGCCGGGCGAACTGGTGGCGCTCCTTGACGTAGGCGAGCGTCGTGTCCAGGCACCACTCGGCCACGCCGAGCTGCTCCGACGCCAGTAGCCCCGCCCCGAACCGCAGCACCCCGGTCAGGTCGCACGCCCCCACCCGGCGGGCGCTCACCCGGTCGAACGTCACCGTGGCGACCGGCCTCGTCAGGTCGAGCGAGGGCACGACCTCGACCGCGCCTCCCGTGACCGGACCTCCCTCCGCCGCGCCCGTCTCCACCGCGTACAGGCCGCCGTCCACGGGTGCCAGCAGCACGTCCGCCACGTCCGCCCCCGCCACGCCGGTGACGCTGCCGGACAACCGGCCCGCGCCGTCCACGCTCAGCGACGCACCCCGCTCCGGCCGGTAGGGGGACGCGGCGAACGACACCGCCAGCGCGGCCGTCCGCCTGCCCTCGGCCAGCTCGCCGAGCAGGGCGTCACGGGTCGGGAGCAGCGCCCGCGTGGCCAGCACCGCACTGGTGAGGAACGGCACCGGCGCCACTCCCCTGCCCAGCTCCTCCAGCACGACGGCCGCCTCGCTGGCCGACGCGCCCGCGCCCCCCAGCTCCTCGGGGATGAGCAGCCCGGCCACCCCGATCTCCCCCGCCAGCGTCTTCCACAGGTCCAGGTCGTCGGGCTCGGACTCGGCGCGCTTGAGCACCGCGGCGGGCGGGCACCGGTCGGCGAGCACTCCCCGCACGGCGGCCCGCAACTCCTCCTCGACGTCCGTGTACAGCAGCGTCATCCGGTCGCGGCTCATCGCGGCAGGTCCTTCCAGGGAACGTCCTTGTCGATGCGGGGTTCGGAGGGCAGGCCGAGCACCCGTTCCGAGATGATGTTGCGCAGGATCTCGGAGGTGCCGCCCTCGATCGAGTTGCCCTTGGCCCGCAGATAGCGGTAGCCGGGGCCGCGGCCGTAGAAGTCGACGTTCTCGGAACGCCGGAACGTCCAGTCGTCGTAGCCGAGATCGCGCCGGAACTCGACGTCGAACCCGGTCAGCGCCTGGTTGAGCCGGGCGAACGACAACTTCATGCCCGAGCCCTCGGGCCCCGGCTGCCCGGCGGCGAGTTGCTCGCGCAACCGCGCTCCCGACAGCCGGGTCACCTCGGCCTCCACCCAGAGCGACAACAACCGCTGGTGCAGGTCGTGGCTGCGCAGCTCGGGGTGCTCGCGCCAGGCGTCGAGCACCGGGGCCATCATGCCGCCGCCGCGCCGCGCGGGCCCGCCGCCGATGGCGACGCGCTCGTTCATCAGCGTGGTCTGCGCGACCCGCCAGCCGTCGCCGACCGCGCCGAGCCGCAGCTCGTCGGGGAGCCGGACGCCGGTCAGGAACACCTCGTTGAACTCGGCCTCGCCGGTGATCTGCCGCAGCGGCCGCACCTCGACGCCCGGCGCGTGCATGTCGCAGATGAAGTACGTCATGCCGCGGTGCTTCGGCACGTCAGGGTCGGTACGGGTGACGAGGATGGCCCACCGGGAGTGGTGGGCGCCGGACGTCCACACCTTCTGGCCGTCGATCACCCACTCGCCGCCGTCCCTGACCGCCCGGGTCGCCAGCGTGGCCAGGTCGGACCCGGCGCCGGGCTCGCTGAAGAGCTGGCACCAGATCTCCTCCCCCGTCCACAGCGGCCGCAGGAAACGCCGCTTCTGCTCGTCCGTGCCGAACGCCAGGATCGTCGGCGCCGCCATCCCGAGGCCGATGCCCTGGATGCCGCCGTCGATCTGCGGGGTGTGCGCCAGCTCCCGCTCCACGACCTGCTGCAACTCCCGAGGCGCCCCCAGCCCGCCGTGCCCTTCGGGGAACCACACCCAGGCCAGCCCGGCGTCGTACCTGGCCCGCAGGAACTCCAGCCGGTCGCCGCTCGGGTCATGCCCGCCGAGAAACGCGGCCACGCGCTCCCTGATCTCCGCCTCGTTCACATCCACCTCTTCAGCTCGCGGTAGGCCAGTGACCTCTTGTGCACCTCGTCGGGGCCGTCCGCCAGGCGCAGCGAGCGCGCGTGCGCCCAGAGCGCGGCCAGCGGGAAGTCCTGGGAGACGCCGCCCGCGCCGTGCACCTGGACGGCCTTGTCCAGGATCCACTCCACGGTGATCGGGGTGGAGATCTTGATGGCCTGGATCTCGGTGTGGGCCCCCTGGTTGCCCACCGTGTCCATGAGCCAGGCCGTCTTGAGCACGAGCAGGCGCAGCTGCTCGATTCTGATGCGCGACTCGGCGATCCAGTCCTGGACGACGCCCTGCTGGGCGACGGGCTTGCCGAACGTGCTCCTGGCCAGCGCCCGCCCGCACATCAGCTCGACGGCGCGCTCGGCCATGCCGATCAGGCGCATGCAGTGGTGGATGCGCCCGGGGCCGAGCCGGGCCTGGGCGATGGCGAAGCCGCCGCCCTCCTCGCCGATCAGGTGCTCCGCCGGGACGCGGACGTCCTCGAACACGATCTCGGCGTGGCCGCCGTGGTCGGCGTCGGTGTAGCCGAACACGTGCATGCCCCGCTTGATGTGCACTCCGGGGGTGTCGCGGGGCACGAGGATCATGCTCTGCCGGCGGTGTTTGGGCGCGTCGGGGTTCGTCTTGCCCATGACGATGAAGATCTTGCAGTCGGGGTTCATCGCCCCCGAGATGAACCACTTGCGGCCGTTGATGACGTACTCGTCGCCGTCGCGGACGATCGAGGTGGCGATGTTCGTGGCGTCGGAGGAGGCCACGTCGGGCTCCGTCATGGCGAACGCCGAGCGGATCTCGCCGTCGAGCAGCGGCCGCAGCCACTCCTTGCGCTGCCATTCGCTGCCGAACATGGACAACACTTCCATGTTGCCGGTGTCGGGCGCGGCGCAGTTGGTGGCCGTCGGGGCGAGCGTGGGACTCCGGCCCATGATCTCCGCCAGGGGCGCGTACTGGAGGTTCGTCAGCCCGGCGCCGTGCTCGCCGGGCAGGAACAGATTCCACAGGCCGCGCTTCCTGGCCTCGTCCTTGAGGTCGGCCATCAGCGGCGGCGCGCTCCAGCCGCTGGTCGCCGCCTGCTCCTCGAAAGCGGGCTCGGCGGGATAGACGCATTCGTCCATGAAGCGCAGCAGTCGCTCGCGCAGGTCCTCGGTGACGGTGTCGTAAGCGAAGTCCATGCCGTGAGCCTACCGACCGGCCGGTATGAGTGTCGACAGTGGTTCCCCGTAAAAAGGCACAGGTGGCCATCACCGCGACCGCCCGGCCCTCCGTAGGGTTGCCGCCATGACCTCCAAGCTGCCCGAGCCCGTGGTGCTCGAGAACGCCGTCGTCCGGCTGGAGCCGCTGGCCATGGGGCACGTGCCCGACCTGTTCGCCGCCGGCGGAGGGGACGAGGAGGTCTGGCGCTGGCTGCCCGCCGGCACGCCACGCACCGAGGCCGAGCTCGCGAAGGTGGCCCGCCACCTCATCGACGACGACCGGCACGTCCCGCTGGCGGTCGTGCACAAGGAGAGCGGACGCGCGGTGGGCTGGACCACCTACTGCGACGTGCCCGGCTTCGACGAGAGCGTCGAGATCGGCTGGACGTGGTACGGCCGCGCGGTCTGGCGTACGGCCGTGAACACCGCGTGCAAGCTCCTGCTCATCGACCACGCCTTCGCGCTCGGCCACAACCGGGTCCTGCTCAAGACCGACGTGCTCAACATCCGGTCACAGAACGCCATCAGGCGCATCGGCGGCGTGCACGAGGGCACGCTGCGCCGCCACCGCAGGAGGCCCGACGGCACCTGGCGCGACACGGTCTGTTTCGGCATCCTCGACGACGAGTGGCCGCAGCACCGGGCCCGCCTGGGCACGCCGCGGGACGGCGGCGCCTGACCTGCCGGTGACCTGCCGTCACGCACAATTGCACCCATGAGCCTCGATCACCTCGTCTACGCCACCCCGGACCTGGAGTCCACCGCCGCCGAGCTGGAACGGCTGCTCGGCGTACGCCCCGCGGCCGGCGGGCGGCACCCGGGGTTCGGGACGCACAACCGGCTGCTCGGCCTGGGCGGCACGAGCTATCTGGAGATCATCGGGCCCGATCCCGAGCAGGAGGCCCCGGCCGTGCCACGGCCGTTCGGCATCGACGAGCTGGAAGCGGCGGCGCTGGTCGGCTGGGCGGTGGCGGTCGAGGACATCGACGCGGTCACAGCCAGGGCGCGGGCCCGCGGCCACGACCCCGGAGACCCGCGGGACATGTCGCGGCGCACCCCTTCCGGTGACCTGCTCAGCTGGCGGCTCACGCCGCCGGAGAGGGCCGGGCACGACGGCCTGGTGCCGTTCCTCATCGAGTGGGGCGGCACCCCGCATCCGGCCGGGCAGGGGCTGCCCGCGGTCGAGCTGGTGTCGCTGGCGGGCGGCCATCCGGACGCCGAGGCCGTACGCGCGGCGCTGGCGGCCGTCGGCGCCCGGCTCGACGTCGACGAGCAGGCCCATCCCGTCCTGACGGCCGTCCTGTCCGGCGGCTACGGCCTCGTGACCCTCACGGGCCCCTAGGCTGTCCAGGGCCCGTGACCCTCACGGGCCCCTAGACCGTCCATGGCCCGGTGACCCTCACGGACCCCTGGACGGCCGGCCGAGCATGCCGGCCAGGAAGTCCTCGACGGCCTGCCGGAGCTCTTCGAAGGTGGGCGTGCCCCCCGCCCCCACGATCGCGTCGAACATGAGCCCTTCGCTGAAGGCCACGAGCTGGCGGGCGTGCCGGACCGGATCGCGGGAGCCCTGGGCGGCCAGCAGCGCCACCGCCGGATCGCGGAAGCGGCTGCCCGCCGCGTCGTAGATCTCGCGCAACTCCGGCCGCCGCGTCGCCTCCAGGGCCAGCTCGTAGCGGGCCAGCGCGCGCCTGCGGTCTCTGATCTGGATGTGCAGCCCTTCGGCCACGGTGTCCGCCATGTCTGCCTGGGCGCCCAGGGTGCCGTTCCTGGCGGTCGTGTAAGCCGGGCCCAGCGCGCGTATCTCCAGCTCGGTGAGCCGGGACAGGGTCAGCTCCAGCAGGGCGGCGCGCGTGCGGGCGAGGTTGGACGTCGACCCCGGCGGCAGCCCGGCCGCCTCGTCGACGGCCCGATGGGTGAGGCCGCGCATGCCGCGCTCGGCCAGCAGCGTGATGGCCGTGTCCGCGACCAGCTCTGAGCGTTTCACGGGACCCGATCCTACAACCACCCGACTACACGCGTAGTATGAGAAACTACAGACGTAGTGCGAAGGAGGCAGGGACATGCCGAAGGCCGTGGTGATCGGCGGAGGTGTCGGCGGGCTGACCGCCGGGGTGGCGCTCCGCCGCGAGGGGTGGGACGTGACCGTGCTCGAACGGGCCGCCCACCTCGCCCCCGTGGGGTCGGGGCTGGCGATGGCGCCCAACGCGTTGAAGGCGCTCGACACGCTCGACCTGGGGGATCGCATCCGCGAACTCGGCAGGTTCGAGGGGCAGGTGGGCATCCGCCGCCCCGATGGGCGGTGGCTCGTGCACACCACGGAGGACGACGCGCTCGCGCGTTACGGGGACTCGATGGTGGTCCTGTTGCGGGCCGCGCTGATGGACGTGCTCGCCGACGCCCTGGGCGGGGCCCGCCTGCGGCTCGGCGTCACCGTCTCGGACGTGGACGCCGCCCGCGGAGTCGTCCGCACCGGAGAGGGCGACCTGGAGGCCGACCTGGTCGTCGCCGCCGACGGCATCCACTCGGCGACCCGCGGGGCACTCTTCCCCGGCCATCCAGGCCCGGCCTACTCCGGCGTGACGGCCTGGCGCGCCCTCATACCCAGGTCAGACCTGCCCATCCAGAGCACGGAGACCTGGGGCAAAGGGCTCCTGATAGGGGTCCACCTGCTGGCGGGAGAGGCCGGGGACATCGGGAAGGCCGGGCACGCCGAGGACACCGTGTACGTGTACGCGACCGACGTGTCCCCCGCCGGAGCCGTCCACGCGGACGAGCGGGAGGAACTGCTGCGCAGGTTCGGCGACTGGCATGAGCCGATCCCCTCGCTGCTGCGCGCGGCCGACCCCGCGAACATCATCCGTAACGACATCTTCTCGTTCGGCACGCCGCTGCCCGCCCTGCACACCGGCAGGGTGGCGTTCGTCGGCGACGCCGCCCATCCCATGGCGCCCAACCTCGGCCAGGGGGCCTGCCAGGCGATCGAGGACGCCGTCGTGCTGGCCCGCCTGGCGGGCGGCTCCCCCGCGGTCGAGGAGGTGCTCCCCGCCTACACCGCCGCCCGCCTCGACCGCACGTGGCGGGTCGTCCGCCAGTCCATGACCATCAACCGGATGACCAGGCTCCGCCATCCGCTGGCCGTACGGCTGCGCGACCTCGGGATGTCCACGGCCGCCCGGCTCAGCCCTGACTTGATGTTGCGCTCCATGCACGACGTGCTCGGCTGGCGCCCGCCCCGCGGCGACCGGCCGAAGGAAAGCACCGAGCGTCCCGTCTGACGGCTGAGGCGGGCGCCGCCGCCAGGCCCGTCATGAGCCCGTCACGAGCCGGCTGCCGGGCTCCTCACCGGGGCCCGATGCCGTCCAGGGTGAAATTCCTGTTCCACTCGCGCACCCACTTCGGGCCGAAGCCCTCGGCCGAGTTGAGCGGCGTGGACCTGGCGTCGAACTTCCCCGTGGCGGGATCGAAGGCCAACGCGGCGGCGCTGTCCTTCTTGACGTTGTACGAGTCGAAGTCCGGGTTGAAGGTCTTGACGCTCAGCCCGCCGGCGTCGTCGGTGTAGGCGAAGTCGCCCGTCGCGATGCTGACCGACCGGGTCAGCACGTTGTGCGCGGGCACGTACAGGGAGTCGGGGTCGGTCCACACGTACGCCTCGGTGCACTCGGTGGCGTCGATAGAGGTGCAGAGCTCGCCGTTCGCCTTCGACGGGACGTACCAGTCACGGATGTTCGGATACTGCTTGCCGTAGTGGCGGTACCACCTCTCGATGTTCTCCCTGGTGTTGGTGAAGCCGGTGCCGTCGCCGGGCTTCAGCATGTCGTTGAAGCGCTCGACCACGACCTTCGAGTTCGGCACCGGCAGGTCGTCCTCGTGGTAGAGCTTGTCGTGCCCGAGGTAGGTCACGTCCTTGAACACGTTGTCCGAGGCGACGTTGCTGTGGCCGGCCTGGAAGAACAGGCCGTGCTGGACGTTGTCGAAGACGTTGTGGCGCACGACCATCCCCGACATTCCGTCGTCCATGTAGACGGCCTGGTTGCCGTCCGCGCCGATGTCCTTGAACAGGTTGTACGCCACCAGGTTGTTCAGGTACGTGTAGTCGCGGCCCGCGTAGATCACGCCCTGGTCCGAGGCGTGCGTCACCAGCCGCTCGAACCTGTTGTGGCTGATCTCCATGTCGTTGCCCATGATCTGGATCGCCATGTGGGGCGCGTCGTGGACGTGGTTGTAGCGGAAGGTGTTGCCGACGCCGTACATGTAGCCGGCGGGGGTGTAGGTGGCGAGCTTGGAGAAGTCGTAGATCTCGTTGTGCTCCACGACGTGGTCGCCGCGCTCCAGCGAGTCGCGGTCGCCGCCGGCCGTGAACACCCCGCCGCCGCCGAGGTCGTGCAGCCGGCTGTTGATCACCTTGTTGCGGTGGCCGCCTCGGCTGGTGCGGTATTCGGCGATGGCCGTGATGGCGTCGTTGGCCTCTCCGATCGCGACCGCGTCCATGCTGGCGTTGAGGATCTCCAGGCCGTCGACGGTGCACGACTCCGCGTCGAGCAGCCGTACGGCGGTGCCGGTGGTGCCGTTCAGCTTCAGGCCCTTGAGCGTCACCCCGCGCACGTTCTCCAGCTGGAAGAAGGGCGCGTCGAAGGAGGTCAGGCTGATCTCCTTGCCCTCGACGGTCCCGCCCGGCGGGTAGTAGTAGAGGGTGCCGGCGTCGTTCCAGCGGTCGATGTAGTACTCACCCTCGGTGTCGAGCTCGCTGAGCACGTTCTGGGCGACGAACGACGTCCACTTGTCGGTGGCGGCGTACATCGTGGGATATGTCGTGCGCAGTTCCGCCGCACCGGGGTCCACGGAGGCGATGCGGACGCGGTCGTTGGCGTAGTTGTTGCCGAAATAGCCGGAGAGCCAGCCGTCGGTCTCGTGAACGGTGTTGTCGGCCTCCTGGCCCTGCGGCGGCGCCCACGTGGCGGAGCGCTCCTTGAGCGTGGCGTCGACGGGGGTGTAGACGGGGCCCGGCAGCTTGAGCATGTCCTCGTACGGCATGGTGGTGCCGTCCTCGGTCTTGTCCGAGAAGTAGTCCCTGGCGCCCTTCGGCGCCTCCTTGACGGTGATGGCGGCGCTGTCGAGCTTCTCGTCGCCGTTCGGATATTGGGCCAGGGTCTGGGTCGCGTCGTCGGTGATCAGCTCGGGGGCGAACGGCTGGGGTTTCCAGTTGAACCCGTTCTTCATGATCACCCCGGCGGGGATGCCCTTCGCGCCCAGGTCGTAGACGTAGACGTGGCCGGCCGCCGTGTCGGGGACGCGCGCCTTCGACGACCACCTGGCCTCGTCCGGCACGTCGCTCAGCTTGCGGAAGTCGCCGGGGGCGAGGGTGGTGACTCCGGCGAACTCGACCTGCTCGCCCGGATATGCGGCATAGGTGACGTAGGAGTGCTCAGCGCCGCTGAGCTGGACGGTCTTGGACGTCTGGTAGACGCCCTCCCTGATGTAGACGACGCCGGGCCGCCGCGCGCTCGTCCGTCCCGCCAGCGCGTCGCGGGCCTGCTCGACCGTCGCGAACGGATCGGACTTCGTACCGGTGGCGCCTTCTTCGCCGTCCTTGGCCACGTGGACAACGGTCTTGCCGGCGGGTAAGCCGGGCTCCGCCGACGCCGGCGCTCCGGCCGCCGTGACCACCAGGACGGACGCGATCAGGACACCCATCGCTCTTCTCGGCATGCTCGTGCACTCCGCTCGTTCCGGGGCAATGCAATGTGACAGACCACAAAGGTCATCGCCGATGCACCGTAACCCTGCAGGCCATGTCAATTCAACCGTTTGACCAATGCGGGTGGCCGCCCGCAGGGACGGCCGCGAGAGGGCCGCGCCTCAGTTCACGTCCGACGTCGCCGACACGGGGAGGGACGCCCCTGCGCCGTCCTCAGCGCTGCCCGCCAAGGTGCCCGCCGGGGTGCCCGCCGGGGTGCCCGCCGGTGCCGGGCGGTGGTCGGGGGCCAGGCGTCCGAGCGTGATCGTGCCGCCGATGGTCAGCGCGCCGGCCAGCAGGGCGGGGATCGCCGTGGCGGGGGACGTGGGCAGCGGCTCGCCGAGCAGGATGGCGCCCGCGAGCACGGAGGTGATGGGGTCGACGACCTGCACGCCCGCGTAGGCGATGCCGAAGTAGCCGACCGCGTACGAGCGCTGGAGCAGCACGACCGCGCAAACCAGCAGCAGGGGCACGGCGAGGGTGAACCAGTGGACCAGCCGCCCCAGGTCGCCCTGGAGGCCGCCGCCGACCACGCGGACGAACGTGGACACGCTCGCGGTGACGGCCCCCGCGCCCACCGAGAGCAGCGCGGCCCTGGCCGCGCCGTGCACCCGGCGCGCCATCAGCTGCGTGACCAGGGTGACCACCCCGATCACGGCGATGAACCCGATGGCCGCGCCGTCGCCCAGGTGCGGCGGCACGTTGTGCTCGGGCACCAGCATCATGAGCCAGAGCAGGCCCACGGCCACGGCGATCGATCCGAAGATCTCCGCGCGGTACGGACGGCGGCCGTACAGGAACGCCGCCAGCGGCACCGCGAACACCAGGGTCGCGACGCTGATCGGCTGGACGGCGACCAGCGGGGCGAAGCTGAGCGCCACCGCGTGCAGGCACGCGCCGGTGAAGCCGATGATGCCGCCGATCCACCAGCGGGGGCGCCGCACCAGCCGGAGCGAGGCGCCCTCGGCGACGGCTTCGTACTGCTGCAGCGCGGCGCCGAGCGCGTAGCCCAGCGCGCCGGCCAGAGCGATCAGCAGGCCGACCCAGGTCATCGCGGCCCGCGCAGGGGCAGGCGTCCTTTCAGAGGCATTGCTCCAGCTTATGAGCCCAGCGAGCTTCTAGAATCCACCTTTAGGCTGATAAATCCACCTGGACCCATCCTGAACAGCACGAACTTGTGGCTCATTCTTGGGGCCGGTCAGGCCGCACCGGCCCGCGCTAGGAGCGCTCGGGGCAGACGCAGAAAAGGTGGCCCTCCGGGTCCTGCAGGACGACCCAGCCCGTGCCCTCCTCGGTGACACCGGGCTGGAACTCTGGCCTGGTCGCGCCCAGCGCGATGTACTCGCCGACCGCCTTCTCCACGTCCGGCACCCGGAAGTCCAGGTGGAACTGCTTGGCCGGGCCAGGCCACGCGGCCGGCTCGCGATCGGGGTTCCTGCCGAAGTAGATGTTCGTGGTGCCGTCGCCCACGGCCGCGTACTCGTCCTCGGAGTACTGGATGTCCAGCCCCGTGACCTCGTGGTAGAACGCGGCCAGCTTCCTGGGCTCCGCGCAGTCGATGGTGACCGCCAGGAGTTTCGCTTTCGTCGTCATGGGGTCGAGCGTTCCAGCCGTACCTGCCATCTTGTGTCAGGTACGGCGAAGGGCCGCGCCCCGGGTTCGGACGCGGCCCTCCCGTCACGACACGGAGTCACCGGGGGAAGCGGCCGTAGTAGTCACCCAGCCGGGTCCGGTATTCGGGCTCCTTGAACGTGGCCTCGTCGAACTCGGGCGCGTCCTTGATCTCGGCCTTGGTGCGCGCGACGTGCACGTCGCGCTCCTGCGGGTCGATACTCGTGACGACCTGCGCCGGGAGCATGACCTTCTTGCCGAAGATCCAGGGGCCGGTGTCGACGATGATGTAGCTCTCGCCGACCTCGTACGTCGCCTCGTCGACGGTCCCGATCTTCCCGTCGGTCGCCTGGACGCGGAAGCCCGCCAGATCCAGGCTCCTGCCACGGTCGTAGACGTCAGGTCGGTAGTCCCAGAGCTCCATAGGAACTCGTCCTCTCCTCTTCCGTCCTTCTCGGGCCCCCATCCGCTACCCGAACAGAGCTCCGTAAACCGGTAACAAAGCGGTTAACAGCAAGCGATCATTCATCGGTCAGCAAGCGGTCTACGCCACCCTCTTCTTGGACAAGAAGGGTGATAAGAATGCCAACTAGCTCAGACCGTCTATACGAGATCGACGGCCTCCGGCTACTGGCGGCGCTCTGCGTCGTGCTGTTCCACTACACGTTCTCCGGCTGGGCCGGCGACCACAGCCCGGTCGTCTTCGCCGCGGAGAGCGCCTGGTCCAAGTACGGCTACCTGGGCGTGGACCTGTTCTTCCTGGTCAGCGGCTTCGTCGTGTTGATGAGCGCATGGGGCAGGAGCCCGCGCGCGTTCGTGGTCTCGCGCTTCGTGCGGCTCTATCCCGCGTACTGGGTGGGCATCGCCGTCACCAGCGTGGTGACCGTGACGCTGGGACAGGGCGTGTTCGAGGTGAGCCTGCCTCAGGTTCTGGCGAACCTGACGATGTTCCAGTCGGTGCCGAACATCGCGAACGTGGACGTCGTCTACTGGACGCTCTGGGCCGAGATGCGGTTCTACTTCCTCATCCTGGCCTTCACCTTCATCGGCATGACGCGGACCCGCGTCATGGTGGGGCTCTGGGCCTGGCTGGGGCTGACGTTCCTCGTGCAGGCGGGGCTGCTGCCGGGGATCGCCGACCTGGTCGTGCAGTCGGAGTTCTCCCACTACTTCATCGCCGGCATGGCGCTGTTCATGCTCTACAAGTTCGGGCTGAACGTGCAGATCGCCCTGCTGCTGCCGATCTGCCTGGGCAACGCCGTCTACCGGGCCATCGGGTACGCCGACGCCGTCGGTGAACGCTACTCCGTGACGTACTCGCACGCCGCGATCATCACCGTGGTCGTGCTGCTCTTCCTCGTCATGACGCTCATCGCGCTGCGCGCCACCCGAGGACTGGGCAGGCCGTGGCTGGTGACGGCCGGCGCGCTGACGTACCCGCTCTACCTGCTGCACGCGCACGTCGGCTTCGTGCTCTTCACCAGGCTGGGCGACTCGGTCAACAAGTACGTGCTGCTGTGCGGGCTGATCGTGGTCATGCTCGGCGCCGCGTACCTGGTGTACAGGTTCGTCGAGCGGCCGCTCGCGCCCAGGCTGAAGGCCATGTTGGCAGGTGGCGCGTCCGCCCACGTCCCCAGGCACGCCCAGCGCGAGACGCCCCGCCCGACGTCGGACAGGGTGGGCTGACTCTTCTGACAACCGGCCGGCACGCCGGGCATCCGGGCTCCAGGTGCGGATACGATCCGCGTCACGGAGAGTGAAGGGGGCCGGATGAGTGAGACGGACGAGCCGGCGTGGGCTCCGCCCGGTGTGGATCCCCAGCGGCCGAACGTGGCGCGCGTGCACGACGCGCTGCTCGGCGGCACGGAGAACTTCGCCGCCGACCGCTCGGTGGCACGCAAGCTGAAGGACACGGTGCCCGAGGTGGTCGACCTCCTCTGGTGCCACCGCGCCTTCGTCGGCAGGGTGGTCGACTTCCTGGTCCGCGAGGCCGGCATCAGGCAGATCGTCGACCTGGGCGCCGGGCTGCCCACGATCGAGAACACCCACGAGGTCGCCCAGTTCGCCGACCGCGCGTGCAAGGTCGTCTACGTCGACGTCGACCCCACGGTGGAGCCGCACGCGCGGGCCCTGCTGGGCGCCAACCCCCACGCGGGCGCCATCACCGCGGACGCCCGCGACCTCGACGCCGTGCTCGGCCACCCGGTGCTGCGCGGCCTCATCGACCTGTCCCAGCCGACGGCGATCATGGCGATCGGGCTGCTGCACCTCCTCCCCGACCAGGAGGACCCCCACGCCCTGGTCAGGAGATACATGTCGGCGCTGCCGCCGGGCAGCTACCTCGCCGCCGCCAACATGCTCGCCTTCCCCAGCCCCAAGGCCAAGGCGCTCGAGGTGATGTTGCAGGCCACCATGGGCGCCGGCTTCTTCCGCGACCGCGCCGCCATCACCGCGTTCTTCGACGGCCTCGTGCTGGTGGAGCCGGGAGTCGTGCACTTCCCCGAGTGGCACCCCGACGAGCGCGTCCCCGGCCCGCTCGCGCCGTGGGAGGAACTGCTCCTGGGCGGCGTCGCCCGCAAGCCGTGAGTCCCCGCGATCCGGGTGACCGTCGCTGACGGTAAGGTGAGCCCCATGCCGCGACGCATGCTCATCTGCTCTCCCCCGCCCGCCCGCTAGCGGGCGGCTTTCCTGCATTTCACGGGTCTGACAGATCCGTGAGTGGTTGCTGCCCGCACGCCGGGCCCATCCCAACCACTCCATCCGGAGCAATCTGTCATGACCCATGTCTCCGCGCGGCGGGGCGCCTTCTACGTGACCATGGCCGCGACCGCCTGGGGCACCGGCGGCGCCGCCGGCTCCCTGCTCTTCCAGGCCGGCCAGCTCGGCCCCGTCGGCGTGTCCCTGTGGCGTCACCTTCTCGGCGCCGCCTTCCTCCTCGTGATCGTCCGCCGCTTCGTCCTGGCCGACCACCTCGACTGGCGGGTCCTGCCGGTCGGGGCCGGCATGGCCGTCTACCAGACCGCCTACTTCGCCGCGATCGCCCACTCCGGCGTGGCCGTCGCGACCGTGGTGACGATGGGCGCGACGCCCGTCCTCACGGCCGTGGGCAGCCGGATCTTCCTGCGCGAGCGGCTCGGCCGCGGAGCGCTCCTCGCGCTGGCCGCCGCGCTGGCCGGCCTCGTCCTGCTCACGGTGGAGCCCGCGTACCACGCCGCGGCTCCCTCGGCGGGCTCCCCCGTCGCCGGGGTCGCCTTCGCGCTGGCCTCGGCCACCGGGTACGCCGGGGTGACGTTGTTGTCACGGCGGCACAACGACCGCGACCCGCGGAGCACGGCCATCGGCGGGTTCGCCGTGGCCGCGGTGTGCCTGGCTCCGTTCGCGCTGGCGGAAGGCGTGGTGCCGGACATCAGCTGGCCGTCCATGGCACTGCTGATCTATCTCGGCGCGGTGCCGACGGCGCTCGCGTACGGGCTGTACTTCGTGGCGCTGACCGCGCTGCGGGCCACCACGGTCGCCGTCATCTCGCTCGGCGAGGCCGTGGGCGCGGCGCTGCTCGGCGTGGCGCTGTTCGGGGAGCGGCTCACGCCACTCGCCTGGACCGGCTGCGCTCTGCTGCTGGCCGCGGTGACAGTGCTCGCGCTCCGGGCCGAAGAGGGGTGACTCGGGCGGGTGCGTTGTGACGGTACAGGCCGCCGGATGAGTTAAGGTCCGGTACGGCGGCGCTTGCCGTATCGTCGCTCCGCTCCCACCCCTTGGCCGAGGGAACGGTCTCGGCGAAGCGTGCGTTGGAGGAACTGTGGCGTCAATCTCGGGAATGCTGAGGAACCTGCTGGATCGCCCGGGCGGAGTGCCTCTGGCCCCCTACCAGAAGACCGTCAGGGCCGCCGGAGCGCGAGCCGCCAAGATCGGTGAGCTCGACGAGCTGCCCAAGCCGGAGATGGACGATCTGGCCGGGTTCTGTGCCATCGTGCGCGAGGCCGCGGACCGCGAGCTGGGGCTGCGCCCTTACGACGTGCAACTGCTGGGCACGCTGGCCCTGCTCGACGGCAAGGTCGCGGAGATGGCGACCGGTGAGGGCAAGACGCTTTCCGGCGCCATGGCCGCGGCCGGCTACGCGTTGCAGGGCAAGCGCGTCCACGTGATCTCCGTCAACGACTATCTCGCCCGGCGCGACGCCGAGTGGATGGGGCCGTTCTACGCCGCGCTCGGCGTCAGCGTGGGCTGGATCGGCCAGAACTCCACGCCTGAGGAGCGGCGCGAGGCGTACGCGAAGGACGTCACCTATGGCCCGGTCAGCGAGATCGGGTTCGACGTCCTGCGCGACCGGCTGCGCACCGACGCCGCCGAGCTGATCGTGCCCGCGCCCGAGGTGGCGCTGGTCGACGAGGCCGACTCCGTGCTCGTCGACGAGGCCCGCGTGCCGCTGGTCATGGCCGGCGCGGCCGACCCCGGCAACGCGGTGCCGGAGATGGCGGCGCTGGTCAGGCAGCTCGTCCGCGGCTACCACTACGAGATCGACGAGCAGGCGCGCAACGTCTACCTGACGCCCAAGGGCGCCGACAGCGTGGAAAACCTGCTGGGCGTCGAGCTCTACGACGAGCACGAGCCCGGCACCCTCATCGAGCTCAACCTGGCCCTGCACGCCCACGCCCTGCTCGCGCGCGACGTCGACTACATCGTGCGCGACGGCAAGGTGCAGCTCATCAACCCCTCGCGCGGCCGGGTGGCGTTGCTCCAGCGCTGGCCCGACGGCCTGCAGGCGGCCGTGGAGGCCAAGGAGGCGCTGCCGCCGAGCGAGAAGGGCGAGATCCTCGACTCGATCACCGTGCAGGGCCTCATCCGCCGCTATCCACAGATCTGCGGCATGACGGGCACGGCCGTGGCCGTCAGCGAGCAGCTCGGCGAGTTCTACGGCCTCAAGGTCGCGGTGATCCCGCCCAACCGGCCGTGTGTCAGGACCGACGAGCCCGACCGCATCTACCCGACCGTGCCCGACAAGGACGCCGCCCTGGTCGAGGAGATCCAGGAGGTGCACGCCACCGGCCGGCCCATCCTCATCGGCACGCTCGACGTGGCCGAGTCGGAAAACCTGGCCAAGCTCCTCCAGCGGCGTGGCCTGGAGCCGGTGGTGCTCAACGCCAAGAACGACGCGGAAGAGGCCGCGATCATCGCCAAGGCCGGCGAGCGCGACGCCGTCACGGTCTCCACCCAGATGGCCGGCCGCGGCACCGACATCCGCCTCGGCGACGGTGTGGCCGAGCTGGGCGGCCTCTACGTGATCGGGTCAGGCCGCCACGCCAGCAGCCGGCTCGACGACCAGCTGCGCGGCCGGGCGGGCCGCCAGGGCGACCCGGGCGGCTCGGTCTTCTTCGTCAGCATGCAGGACGATCTGATCACCCAGTTCGTCCCCGACGAGCGGCCGCCCGCGGCCGACCCCGACGGCATCGTCCGCCACCGGCGCGGGGCCTACCTCGTCGGCCACGCCCAGCGCGTCGCCGAGGGCGTCAACCTGGAGATCCACCGCAACACGTGGCGCTACACCCGCCTGCTCGAGCACCAGCGCGAGCTCATCCTGGAGTGGCGCGACAAGGTCCTGCACGGCGACGCCGCCTCCACGGCGCTGGCGAAGGCCGACTCCGAGCGCTGGGAGTCGCTGCCCGAGGACGCCCGCGACGAGACGGCCCGCCAGATCGTCCTGCACGCGATCGACCGCTGCTGGACCGAGCACCTGGCGTTCCTGACCGACCTGCGCGAGGGCATCCACCTGCGGGCGCTCGGCCGGATGAGCCCGGTCGACGAGTTCCATAGGGAGGCCGTGGCCGAGTACAAATCGCTGCTGGCCGAGGTGGAGCGGCGCTCGCTGGAGTCGTTCGAGGCGCCCGAGCCGGATCTGCGGCGGCCCACGGCGACGTGGACCTACCTCGTGCAGGACAACCCCTTCGGCACGGAGTGGGACCGCATCCTCAAGCGCGTCACCGCCGCCACCCGGCGCGGCTGAGCGCGTCACAGGAGACCGTCAGGGCCACTTGGGGTCGCCCGACGGCACGACCGGCCCTTCCAGCACGCCCAGCCGCTCCAGCAAGGTGAGGAACGTCATCGCGTACGGCGAGTCCTCTATCACGGCCGCGACCCGCGGCCAGTCGACCTGCTCGCGCAGCGCGCGCACCTGCGACAGCAGCGCACCGTAGTCGCAGGCGTGCTCCGACAGCGGCAGCAGCCACGAGATCACCAGGTCGGTGGCCTCCAGCACGGGAACGATCACGGCCGACGCCTTCAGCGGCTCGGCCCTGTCGAGCAGCTCGTCGGTGATCGCCAGGTCCGACACCCGGAAGATCAGATCCACCAGGCGGCCCTCGTCGTACGCCTTGACCAGCCAGTCCTCCGGCGGCTTGGCCGTCTGGAAGCCCAGCCCGCGCAGCGCCTCCAGGGCGGCGGGCACGTCGTGCTCGGTGACCACGAAGTCCACGTCGTGCAGCGACGGCGCGGCCCCTCTGGCGTAGGCGGCGCAGCCTCCGGCCAGCGCGAATTTCACTCCGGCGTCCTTCAACCCGGAGCTGGCGCGCTTGAGGGTGTCGAGGATCGCGTCCGTGACCGCGTGACCGTGGCTGCTCATGGTTTCGGGCTACCCACACGATCCCCCACTAGGCGTTGTGTTATAAGGGCTCTCGCGCGAGTACGCCCTGGGCCTGGGGGCAGAACGAGGAGCGTATGACCGAAATCCTGGCTGATGGCGGCCTGCACGCACAAGGTGTCACGGCGGCTGGCGAAGGACCCCGTCACCAGCCCGCTCCGGGCGCCGTTCACCCGCTACAAGGGCGGCGGCGGGCCCGCCGAGGTGCAGGAGAAGCCCCGCGGCCCGGTGGGCGAGCTGCTCGCCTGCCCGTTCTGCCTGTCGCAGTGGGTGGCCACCGCGTACGCCGCCGGGCTGGTGCTGGCGCCCAAGGTCACCCGGCTCGTGGGGGCGACGATGACCGCGGTGGCGATCTCCGACTGGCTGCAGCTCGCCTACGCGAAATTGATGAAGTCGGCCTCTTGAATGATGCGGCGATAAAGGCGCGGCCCGATGTTTCTCGTTCTCGCCTCCGAGCGGAAAAACATGTTAAGCGGCCACCCCTCAGGGCAGAGGCGGAGTCATGGCTACTTTGCTCTGGATCATCGCGGTAATTCTCGTCATCTCCGGGATCTACGTGATCCTCGCCCGCCGCGACCTCCTCTGGGGGATCGTGCTCATCGTGCTCGGCTTCCTGGTCGGGCCCGGCGGGGTCAGCATCTTCAATGTCTAGGGGCGCCACCCGAATGGCTCCTCGCCCGACCCGACCGCTGGGCCGATTCCCCGAGAACGGTCCAGCGGTTCTCCTTCTTGCCGGAATAACGCAACAAACAACCGGAGTACGCATACGTTTCCCTGTGCGTTCTGCGGAGAAGCGCGGTGTTGGTGTCGTCGCCGCCAGATGGACCAGGTCAGGCGGTGCTCGGCGTCCCGTCGCGGGTCGGGGATGACGCCGTCCCCGATGGTCTGCTCGGGGATGTGGGCCAGCTGGGCATCGCCGTACGCGATCGCCAGGAACCACAGCAGTCCCGCTTTCAGACTTCTACGGTCAGCTCCTCACCACGCGCCACGACGACGGGCTGCGCGTGCCCGCCGGCGCTTTCACCGTCCGGGCCGACCAGGGCGAGGCGGTTCAGGTCGAACCGGCCCGACGCGCACTCCAACGTCACCGCCACGCCGCTGCGGCGGAGCGTGCCCCAGCCCGTGCCGGTCACCACCGGCCACGACCCCCCGTCCGGCGGCAGCGCCACGCGCAGCGTGCCGGTGGTGGCGTCCCAGCTCTGCCCGGTGATCACGTCGAGGACGCTCCAGCCGGCCAGCGCGCGCACGTAGTGGTCGCCGCACTCGATCTTGTTGTACGGGTTGCGGCGGCTGCCGTCGTAGCGCGCCCACAGGCCGGAGAGGATCGCGTCGCCCTCCTCCTGCAGCCCTTCGTACAGGCAGTGCGCGGCGACCTGGTACTCGATCCCGGTCCACACCTCGTCGGCGTAGCGGGTCGGCACCGCGGGCCGTCCCCCCTCCGGCCAGGTGCACATCAGCAGGCCGGTGTCGTCCTCGTCGGCGAACACCCGGAAGACGTGGTCGAAGTCCTTGAACCCGGTGCGGAGATTGTGCCGGACCACCGCGCGCAGCGCGGAGAGCACGTGCTCGCGCGGCAGCAGGTAGCCCAGGTCGAGCTGGTGCGCCCACCACTGGCCTATCACCTGGTCGGCCAGGCAGCCCGACTCCCACTGGAACTCCCGCGACTCGCCCGGCTCCAGGACCTGCGTGTAGTACTCGCCGTTCCACAGCAACTCGTCGTACGCGGCGCTGCCCCGCTCGAACAGCCCTCGCAGCTCGGTCGCGAAGTCCGGCTCGCCGGTCAGCCGCGCCATCTCCTCGGCCGCCCGCAGCGCCGCCAGCCACAGGGTGCCCATGAAGCTGTTCACGCCGCACAGGTCGATGTCGTGGGTGCTCGGCTGGATGCCGCGCAGCACACCGGTGCCGTCCGGGTCCCACTTCGCGCGGATGTGGTCGAGCAGCCTGCGCACGTTCGGCCAGTACCGCCGGAGCCAGTCCTCGCCCGCGCCCTGCCGTACCTCGCGGTAGGTCTTCAGGACCGTGCCGAGCATGCCGTCCAGCGCGGGCTCCTCCGGGCCGCCGATGATGACGTCCCAGAGCTGGGGCAGGTACGTCGGGGAGATCACCCGGTGCGGGATGTAGCCTTCCGGGGCCTGCATCACGTCGAACTCGGTCTCCCGCATGCTCCGCTCCAGCGAGGGGAACAGCCGGGCCAGCGCCTGCTCGTAGTTCCACACGTGGGTGCAGTTGAGCGGGCACGATCCGCCGGCGTCGCCCGCCCACATCACGGTCGACGCCCCCTGCACGCCCTCGAACCCGAAGAACGCGCCGTCGGCGGTCTGGAAGCAGCTCGGGCTGCGGATGATCGCGGCCTGCGCGGCCATCCGCTCGGCGGTGTCCGCGGTCAGCGAGCCGCTGGTCAGCGTGTCGGTCCAGGCCCGCGAGTCGGCCTCCAGGTCCGCCCAGTTCGCGCCGAGGTGCTCCGCCACCGCCACCGCGTCGGGGAACGCGGTGGCGTAGGCGTTGCCCAGCCAGAACCGGGTCGGTCCCCATTCGGTGTGCTGCGGCCCGAACTGGGTGAAGTTGACGTAGCGGTTGGGGAACCACCAGGTCATGACGTACCGGATCTGGACGCGCTCGCCCGGAGCCAGCCGGAACGGCACCGCCAGGCCCGCGTTCCAGGTGCGCCCGGCCGGGCTCGGACCCTCCGCCGGGTTGGGTCCGCTGACCATGGTGTCCGCCAGGTATGGCACGTGCCGGCTCCGGGCGGCGTCCACCGCGGGCGCGCGTCCCCGCAGGTACGCGAAGAACTCCTCCGGCTCGCTCCACTGCGGCAGCGCGCCCGCGGCGGCGGAGTCGGCGCAGAGCACCATCTGCCCGGCCCCCGGGTGGGCGGCGGGCAGCCCGGCGTTCTCCATCACCACGGCGGTCCACCCGCCGTGTCGGCGCACCCGGTTGGTGTTGCCGCCGTAGCCGGGGCCGGCCGTGCCGGTGATGGGGCTGACCCCGTCGTGGCCGACGGCGTTCTGCAGGGTCGCGCCGAGCTGGCCGTGGATCGGCAGGTCGTCGATGTTGGTCAGGGTGAAGGTGAACAGGGCCGCGGGCAGCGAGCTACGCGCCACATCCAGCGGCACCAGCGGGGTGAACGCCTCCAAGGAGACCCGCACCGGCAGCGAGGCGTCGCGGTAGTCGATCCGCGCGAACGGGTAGGTCGACTCAAAGGTCGTCCCCTCCACGCCGCGCTCGCGGGCCAGCAGGTCCCGCTGCCAGCCGGGCACGTGGTCGTCCGTGACCAATGGCGTGCCCGGCCCGTCCACTGGCGGAGCGGCGAGTACGCGCACCTCGTCCAGCGGCGGCTCGATCCGCGTGGCGCGCAGCGCGAAGAACGACCCTGGCAGGTCGCCTTTGTGGTTGCCGATGTTGTGGAGCTGCCACTGGCGCAGCGCCCCGTCGGCGCAGAGCGCGACGTTGCCCGTCCCGATGCCGCCCAGCGGCATGGCGATGTGGCGACCGTCGGCGTGCTCGATGCGTCGCGGTGCGGCGGCATCCGGCCGGGCGGCGTTGCGCGGGGTCATCGGGTGGTCCTCCCCATGGTCGGTTGTGCGGACGTGGTCGAGGTGAAGGCGGCCGCGACCATCACCAGGGCGAGGGGGGCAGGGAAGAGCAGCAGCAGCGAGGCGGTCAGGCCGGTGGCCGCCTGCGCCGCCAGCACCGCCACCGCCGGTACGGCCAGCACCCTCACCGGGTTGCGGGCCACCAGGTGCAGTGCACCCGCCCACAGAGGCGCGCCGCGCAGCTCCGGCCGGTGCAGCGCCAGCGGGAGTGCGACGCAGGCGCCCAGCCCGGTCACCACGGTCAGGGCGCCGCCGAGCGCGAGCGGCACCAGCACCCACGCCTGCCGGGACTGCGCCCAGACCTCCAGGCTGACCAGCGTCAGCGCGGCGATCCCCGCCGGAACGGCCGTCACCGCGACGCCGCGCGCGGGCGCGGAGCGCAGGCAGCCGAGCCAGTCGCGTACGGTGGGCTCCTCGCCGTGCCACATCCGCACGGCGAGGTGGACGAGGGCGGCCAGGGGCGCGCCGATGAGTACGGCGGCGGCGGCCACGGAGATCGGTGTCAGGCCGGGGCCGGTCAGCGCGGTGGCCGCCGCTCCGGCGCAGACCGCGACGCTGCCCGCGAGCAGCGCCGGTAAGGACGGCCAGGCGGCCCGGAACAGCCGGGGCAGGGACGCACCGCTCATCCGCGGATCCCGGAGATCGCGATGCTGGCCGCGAAGCTGCGCTGGAACGCCAGGAAGAGGATCAGCACCGGCAGCACCACCATGGTGATGGCCGCGAAGACCACCACGGTGGGGCTGGTGCCGAAGCTGCTCTGCAGCGTGACCAGGCCCAGCGGGAGCGTCATGTTGTCCGGGCTGTAGACCAGGATGAGCGGGGCGAAGTAGTTGTTCCACGACGCCTCGAACGCGAGGATGGCCAGCGCCGACAGGGCCGGGCCCGACAGCGGCACCAGCATGCGGAACAGGATCCACAGGTGACCGGCTCCGTCGATCTTCGCCGCGTCGTCCAGTTCCCTCGGGATCGTGTTGAAGTACTGCCGCAGGAAGAAGATCGCGAACACGTTGATCAGGGCGGGCAGCCAGAGCGCGGGCAGGGTGTCCACCAGCCCCAGGTTCCGCATCATCAGGAACACCGGGATGATCGTGAGCTGCGGCGGGACCATCAGCGCGCTGAGCATGGCGATGAACATCACGCGGCTGCCGCGGAACTCCAGCCGGGAGAACGCGTAGGCCGCGAGCACGCTGGTGAACAGTGACCCGGCGGTGGCCGTCACGGCGACCACCAGCGAGTTCATCGCCATCCGGCCGAACGGCAGCAGCTCCGGCACCTCGGCGAAGTTGTCGAGCGTGAAAGGGCTCGGAATCCACTTGGGCGGCAGGGTGAACGCCTGGCCGGCCGCGGTCAGGCTGCTGCTGACCAGCCAGACCAGCGGTGCCACCATGACGATCCCCACGACCAGCAGCGCCGCGTCGATCACCACGGAGCCGGTCCGCCACCGCCTCCGCCGTGGCGTGCCCACCGTCGTCGATGTCGTCGCTGTCACTGCTCGTGCACCCATCGTTTCGACATCCAGAACTGGAAAGCCGTGACGCTCATGATCACGATGAAGACCACCACGGCGACCGTCGAGGCATAACCGACGCTGAAGCTCTCGAACCCGGTCTGGTAGAGGTACATGACGATGCTCATCGTCGAGTTGTCCGGTCCGCCCTGCGTGATGATCTGCATCGGGTCGAAGATCTGGAATGCGCCGATGAACGTGATCACCGTGGCGAAGAACAGCGTCGGCGACATCATCGGCACGGTGATGTGCCAGAACACGTGCCAGCTGCTCGCCCCGTCCACCCGGGCCGCCTCCACCAGCCGCTCCGGCACGGCCTGGAGTCCGGCCAGCATGATGATGAAGGTGAACCCGATGGTGTGCCAGAAGTCGATGCCGATGATCGCCGGCAGTGACCAGGCGGGGTCGGCGAACCACGACGGCGCGGTGATGCCGAGCACCCCGAGATAGTGGGTCACCAGCCCGAAGTTCGGGTCCAGGACGTACTTCCAGAGCAGCGAAACCGCCGCCCAGGAGATGACGAACGGAAAGAAGATCGCGGTTCGCACGAAGTAGGACAGCACCCGGTTCTTCATCCGGTTCACCGCCACGGCCAGCAGCAGGCCGCCGACAATGTGCGTGACCACGGACGCGAAGGCGAAGGCGAAGGTCGTGCCGAGCGCCTTGATCAGCAGCGGGTCCGCGAACAGGTTGGCGAAGTTCGCGAATCCCACGAACCGTGCGGGGGTCAGCAGGTCCCAGGAGTACAGGCTGAGGGCGAACGCGAAGACCAGCGGGCCGGCCACGAAGATCAGGAAGAGCAGCAGGGCCGGGCTGATGAAGACGTATCCGGCGAGTGACCGTCGTGGCCGGGCGGCCCGCCGCGCTCCGCCGGAGGAGATCCGGCCGGAGGCGAGAGTCGGCGCGGTCACAGCAGCCCGCCCAACTGCCGGTTGGCCTCGGCGAGCGTCGCAGCCGGCTCTCCGTTGCCGCTCAACACCTTCAGCCACGCCTCCTCGATGATCTTCTGCGCCTCCGGGCCGCGGTCGGGGGAGGGGATCGGCGTCGCGTACGAGATCGCCTCCGCCAGACGCTCGCTGCGCTCGGAGGCGTTGCCGGTGAACGCGGGGCCCTCGGCGACGGACCTGCGTGCGGGGACGATGGTGCCGCCGATCGACGCGAAGAACGTGGCCGCCTGCTTGGAGATCAGGAACTTGATGAAGGTCCACGCCTCCTGCTTGTTCTTCGAATCTCGAGTGATGGGCCAGCCGTCCCAGCCCACCGGGGAGCCGTCGGTCCGCCTGGTCGGAAACGAGACCACCAGTGTCTTGCCGACGATGCCGAGCCGGCGCAGGTCGATGACGGGCCACCGGCCGCCGTTGAGCGTCGCCAGCTTGCCCTGGGCCAGCGCGGTCGCCGCGTCGAACTGACCTCCCGGCTTGGGCGCGAGACCCGCGTCGATGAGGCCCTTGACGAAGGTCACCGCCTCGATCGCCTCGGGGCTGTCGAACGTCGGCCGCCGCCAGGTGGCGTCGAATGTGCTGGCGCCGTTCGTGGCCAGCCACGGCATGATGCCGCCGAAATAGCTCAGGTCGGTGGGGACGAGGAAGGCGCCCGTCGCGGCCTTGACGCGCTCGCCGGCGGCCCGGAACTCGTCCCAGGTCCACTTGCCGTCCTCGGGCAGTTCGACGCCGGCACGGGCGAACACCTCGGTGTTGGCGTAGAGGACCACGGTGTTGTACCCGCCGGGCATGTAGTACGTACGGCCGTCGTGGGAGGCATAGCGGGTGTTCCAGTCGATCAGGTTGGGATCGATGTCGGCGAAGTAGTCGTCGACGATCTTCTGGTCCGCCTTGATGTAGGGGTCGAGCGGTTCGAGCAGTCCCTTCGAGGCGAAGATGCGCTGCCCCTCGGTGGCGACCTGGATGATGTCGGGAACGTATCCGCCCGCGATCCGCGTCGCCACGGTGTTGGCGAACACGGCCCAGTTGCCGGCGGGGATGGCCTGCGCGACCAGTCGGATGTTCGGGTTGACCTTGTTGAACTCGGTGAACAGCGCACGGAACTGCGCCTGCTGGTTGGCGTCCCCCATGTAGACGAAGGTCAGCGTGCCCTCGCCGGTCCCGCCGCACGCGGTGGTCAGTATGGGGAGCGCCGCCGCGGCTGCCGCGGCCTTGAGCACGCCGCGCCTGGTCGGGTCGCCTCCCCGGCCGCCGGGCGGTCCGACGGCCGGCCCGCCGGTGGTTTCCTCCATGGAGGGAGTCCCTTCGGGAGCGGACGGGGAAATCGATTTCCGACAGCCTAGAGAAGTTGAACAGGGCCGTCAATAGAGCGTTGCGCCAAGCCGCGGCGCCCTCGGGCAGGAACGCATCGCACGGTCAGGTCGTCGCTGGGGAACTCAGCGGAACCGGTCCGGCCGGCAACCGGCGAGCTCGGGGGCCGGCAAGCCGGCGAGGATCTCGGAAGCGGCAAGGCGGCCGGCTGCGGCGGCCAGGGTGATCGCCGAGTGCATCACGGTGATGTACAGACCCCGGGTGCCGGCGGGGCGGCCGATGACCGGTTCGCCATCGGCAGGCATGGGGCGCCAGCCGATCTCGCCGGAGACGATCTTCGTGTCGGCGGCGCCGGTGAAGGAAGCAGCGAACCGGTCGCGGGCACGCCGGGCGGTCCCGAGCAGCGCGGCCTGGTCCGTCTCCCCGCCGTACGCCACGGGGGCGAGGACCGTGCCGTCGTCGAGCTGCCGGACCTCCAGTGACGGCGTCGCGACGATCGTCCGGACCAGGCCCGGCGTCGCGCGCAACCGGACAAGGACAGCGGGCGACGGCTCGACGGGCAGGTCGATGCCGATCCCCGAGCACAGGGCCACCGTGCCGGTACCGGCGGCCAGGACGACGGTCTCAGCGGGAACGGTTCCGGCGGTCGTCCGGACGCCGCTCACCGTGCCCGCCTGGTGGTCGAGGGCAGTCGCCAGCACGCCCGTCAGCAACCGCGCGCCTCGGTTTCGTGCGGCGGCGACCAGGAGTTCGGTCGCCGCGACCGGGTCGAACGCCGCATCTTCCGGACTATGGACGGCCTCGGCCGGCGGATGGAGCAGGTGCGGTTCCAGCGCTCCGACGTCGTCGGTGCGCGCCCCCGGGCTCTCGTCGAAGCCGTCCCAGCTGATCGAGCCCGACCAGCGGATCGACAGTCCGGGAAGCTCCGTCTCCAGCCGCCGGTACTCGTCCAGTGCGAGATAGCGCAGCGGCGCCGAGGGCAGGTCGCTGACGGCCGGTCGTCCGATCCAGGCGAACGAAGCGCGGGTGGCGCCCGAACCAGGCAGGCCCGCATCGATCAACGTGACGGGTCGTCCGTGCCCGGCCAGGTGGTACGCCAGTGACGCCCCGACGATGCCGGCGCCGACCACGACGATGCTGCGATCTGTCATTCCAGCGTTCTAACAGGTGGGGGCATCGCCGCGACACCGGATTTCGGCCACCGGAGGACTCGGCCTGTCGAGCGCGATGGCTCCATCGCATCTGTCCACCCTGCGCGTCAGAACCCGTTCTCGCATTCGAGGCAGTAAACGCCGTACGCCCGGCCGAGCACCGGCAGGGCCACGTTGCGCACCCGGATGCCGCCCGGCGTCATGCCCTTCGGGCTGCCCTTGTGCGCGTGCCCGTGGAGGACCAGGTCCGCGCCGGCCGTGTCGACGGCCTCCGCCAGGAGATAGCTGCCGAGGAAGGGGTAGATCTCCGGAGGCTCGCCCTCCAGCGTCTCCTTGACGGGCGAGTAGTGCGACAGCACCACGCGCTCGTCGGCCACGATCTCCTTCAGCGCGACCTTCCACGCCTCGGCGATGGAGCGGGTGTGGGCGACGAAGTTCTTGATCTCGCGCTCGCCGAACTCGCTGGCGCACTTGCCGGCGAACCCGCCGCCGAAGCCCTTCCCGCCGACGACCCCCAGCTTCGTGTCACCGCACTGGAGCACGACGCCGTCGTCGTCGAGCACGATCACCCCGGCGTCGCGGAGCTCATCTGCGATCTCGTCCTGCAGGTCGGAGTGGTAGTCGTGGTTGCCGAGCACGGCTACGGCCGGAATCGGCAGGTCGCGCAGCTCGTCGGCCACCACCTTTCCCTCCTGCAGCGTGCCGTGCCTGGTGAGGTCGCCCGCGAGCATGAACACGTCGGCGCGCTCCTCGATGCCCTCCAGCCTGCGCCGGTAGTGGCCCCTGCCGTCCTCGCCCAGGTGAATGTCGCCCACTGCGGCGATGCGCAGGTCAGTCAAGATGCTCATCCTCTCCTGGCTCGGTGGCGTCCACGATGTTGATCTCGTTGTGCACGCGGAGCTCGGGCGCGGTCTCGTGCGCCACCTGGCCGAGCCGCGTGCGCTGCTCGGCCTCGCTCACCTGACCGCGCAGGAACAGCTGGTCGCCTCTGATGTCCACGCGGATGCCCAGCTCGTTGGTGCGCCCGTCCTCGGCCAGCGCCTGCTGAACGCGGGCCGCGACGTACTGCGGAGCCTCCATCGCTGTCTCCTTCCCTGTCGCCGCATTCCCGGGTATAAACCGGTCAAACAGCACGAATTAGGTCTATGACCGCCCGTTCCACCGTGCCCGCCGTGGCCAGCTGCCCGAAGTCGGCGTCCGCCCCGAGCTCGGTCAGCACCGCCGCGATGGTCCTGTCCCGCTCGTACGCCTCGACCACGCGCGGATCCACGTACGAGGCGCGCGCCACGGCGGGGGTGTTGCCCAGGTACTCGGCGACCTCGCGCATGACGCGCACGATCGCCTTCTGCTTCTTCGTCCGCCCCTCCGCGCCGGCCGGCCCGGACACCGCCAGCCCCACGGCGGCCAGCACCGTGGCGTGCCAGGTGCGGAAGTCCTTGGCCGTGACCTCGTACCCGATGATCTGGCGCAGGTAGTCGTTGATGTCCTCGCTCCTGATGTCGCTCCAGCCGCCCGCGTGCCGGTAGCGCAGCAACTCACCGTCCTCCCCGAGCGCCTTGAGCGACCTGAGCACCCGGCACGCCCCGGGATCGGCCAGCTCGACCTCGCGGGCGACGTCGCCCTTGGCCTGGTAGGAGCAGACGACCACGCCGCGGGCGCAGGTGACGTGCTCCATCCTCAGCGTGGCCAGCCCGTAGGTGTCGTAGCTCTCGCCGCCGATGCGGAAGAAGCCGATGTCGAGCAGGCGGGCGGCGGCGGCCAGCACCCGCCGCCGGGTCAGGCCGCGGCCCTGGAGCTGGTCGTCCACGGCCTTCCTGAACGCGGGCAGCCGCTCGGCCACCTCCAGCACCCGGTCGAACTTCTCCCGGTCCTGCTGCTCCCGCCAGACGTCGTGGTAGCGGTACTGCCTGCGCCCTGCCGCGTCCGTGCCGACCGCCTGCAGGTGCCCGTCGGGCGAGGCGCAGATCCACACGTCTTTCCAGGCCGGCGGGATCGCCAGCGCCTTGATCCGCTCCACCGTGGCGCGGTCGCGCACCGGCCCGCCGTCCGGGGCCACGTAGGAGAATCCCCGGCCGCATCGCCGTCGTACGATCCCCGGCTCGTTCTGGTCGCTGGGCCGCAGGTCGGGACCGCCGGCGCGGGGTCGCGGGTCCACGTTCTGGTCAGGCTCGGGCACCGGGCACGGCTACCCAGGACGTTACCTCGCAAACGGGACGGGCAGGTGAGCGGCATGTCTGAACACGGAGAGTGGCACGAGGAGAAGTCCAGCAGAGGTCACGCCATGGTGCCCGCCACCCCTCGCGACGTGGTGCACATCAGGGTGGGCTCGTTCCTGCTGGTGTTCCTGTTCGCGGTCGCGGTGCTCGGGCTCATCGCGGGCGCCCCGGTCATGACGGGCATCGCAGCCGTGCTGGCGGTGCTCACGGTGATCGACATCACGCTGGCCGTACGCCGCCAGAAGCAGCGGAGCGACGGAGAGGCGGGCTGATCCCGACATGGCGCAGTTGAGCGGGCGCGTAGTGGTGGTGACGGGCGCGAGTGGCGGGGTCGGGCGTGCGGTCGTCCGCGAGCTCGGGCGGCGGAGGGCCAGGGTGGCCCTGATCGCCAGAGGCACGGCCGGGCTGGGCGCGGCAGCGGTGGACGTGGGGGTCGAGGGAGGCAGCGGGCAGGTCTACGAGGCGGACGTGGCGGACTATGACGAGGTACGCAAGGCCGCTGAGAAGATCGAGGCGGAGATGGGCCCCATCTCGGTGTGGATCAACACCGCTTTCTCCTCCGTCTTCGCGAAATTTCAGGACATCTCCCCTGAGGAGTTCAGCCGTACGACGGCCGTCACCTACCTCGGCTACGTCTGGGGCACCAAGGTGGCCCTCGACCTGATGCGGCCGCGCGGCACCGGCGCCGTCGTCCAGACCGGCTCGGCGCTGTCCCAGCGCGGCATCCCGCTGCAGTCGGCCTACTGCGGCGCCAAACACGCGATCAAGGGCTTCTCGGAATCGGTCCGCACGGAGCTGCTGGCGGACGGGAGCGACATCCAGGTCACGCTCGTCCAGCTGCCCGCCGTCAACACCCCCCAGTTCGAGTGGGTGCTGTCCAAACTCCGCCGCCACCCCCAGCCGGTCCCCCCGATCTACCAGCCCGAGGTCGCGGCGCGGGCGATCGTGTACGCCGCCGAGCACCCGGAGCGTAAGGAGTACTGGGTGGGAATGAGCACCGCGGCCACCCTCCTGGCCCAGCGCGTGGCCCCGGCCCTGGTGGACCGCTATCTGGCACGGACGGGAGTGAGCTCGCAGCAGACCGACGAGAAACCCCCCAGCGGCGTGTCCAACCTCTGGGACCCGGCCGACGAGACGACGGACTACGGCGCCCACGGCATCTTCGACCAGCGCTCCCATGCGCGCAGTCCCCAGGTCTGGCTCTCCCGGCACCGCCGGCCGGTCCTGATCACGCTGGCCGCGGGCACGGCCGCCGGCGCCCTCGCCACCCTCGGCCGGCGCCTGCGGCGCTGACCGTCCACGACAGCACCACAGACGACGGGGGCCGCCCGCGTCGAGCGAGGCGGCGGGGGTAGGGCGGGCCGAAACTCTCCAGGAGGTCATGATGGCCGAACACGATCTGCAGTTCCTGGCGGAGCTGGCGGCACAGCTGCGCGTCGACTCCGTCCGCGCCGCCGCCGCGGCCGGCTCGGGACATCCCACGTCATCCATGTCCGCGGCCGACCTGATGGCCGTGCTGTTCGCGAGACACCTCCGCTACGACTTCGACCAGCCGGACAACCCGGCCAACGACCACGTGATCCTGTCCAAGGGGCACGCCTCTCCCCTGCTGTACTCGCTGTACAAGGCGGCCGGTGTCATCGGGGACGAGGAGCTCCTGACGTTCAGGCGGCGCGGCAGCCGGCTGGAAGGGCACCCGACACCTCGGCTGCCCTGGGTGGACGTGGCCACCGGCTCGCTCGGGCAGGGGCTGCCGGTGGGCGTCGGGGTGGCGATGGCCGGGCGGCTGGAACGCATGCCGTACCGGGTGTGGGTGCTCTGCGGCGACAGCGAGCTCGCCGAGGGGTCCATCTGGGAGGCCGCCGAGCACGCGGGCGGCGAGGGCCTGGCCAATCTGACCGCGATCGTCGACGTCAACAGGCTCGGGCAGAGGGGACCCACCCGGCACGGGTGGGACACGGGCGCGTACGCGCGGCGCTTCTCGGCGTTCGGCTGGCACACGATCGAGATCGACGGGCACGACCCCGGGGAGATCGACTTCGCTCTGCAGGACGCCTGCAAGACGCGCAGGCGCCCCACCGCCATCCTGGCCAAGACCCGCAAGGGCGAGGGCGTGCTGGAGGTCGAGAACCGCGAGGGCGCCCACGGCAAGCCGCTCAAGGACGCCGACAAGGCCGTCGACGAGCTGGGCGGGCCGCGGGACGTACGCGTCACCGTGCGCAGGCCGGACGCGGCCGCCGAGCCGTACCGGTTCGGCTCCGGCCCGCTGGAGCCGCCCGCGTACGAGGTGGGCGAGCAGGTCGCGACGCGGACGGCGTACGGGGAGGCGCTGGCGGCGCTCGGCGCGGCCCGCGGCGACGTCGTGGCGCTGGACGGCGAGGTGGCCGACTCCACCAGGACCGAGGCCTTCGCGCAGCGCTTCCCCGAGCGGTTCTTCGAGATGTACATCGCCGAGCAGCAGCTCGTCGCCGCCGCCGTCGGGATGCAGATCCGCGGATGGATCCCGTACGCCGCCACGTTCGCCGCGTTCCTGACCAGGGCGCACGACTTCATCAGGATGGCCGGGGTCAGCCGGGCGTCGATCCGGCTGATCGGGTCGCACGCCGGGGTGTCGATCGGCGAGGACGGCCCCTCGCAGATGGGGCTGGAGGACCTGGCCATGATGCGGGCCCTGTACGGCAGCACCGTGCTCTACCCGTGCGACGCCAACCAGACCGCCTCGCTGATCGCCGAGATGGCCGGCGTCGAGGGCGTGTCCTACCTGAGGACCACGCGCGGCAGCACGCCCGTGATCTATCCGCCGGGCGAGCGGTTCCCCGTCGGCGGGTCACGGGTGCTGCGGCAGTCGAGCGGCGACCGGGCCACGATCGTGGCCGCCGGGGTGACCGTGCACGAGGCGCTGGCGGCGGCCGGCGAGCTGGAGACGGCGGGAGTCCCCGTGGGAGTGATCGATCTGTACTCGGTCAAGCCGGTCGACTCGGCGGTGCTGGTGGAGGCGGCCACCACCACGGGCAACCTGATCACGGTGGAGGACCACCGGCTCGAAGGCGGGCTGGGCGACGCGGTGCTGGACGCCGTCAGCGAGCTCGGGCCGCGAGTGGTGAAGCTGGCCGTGACCGGGCTGCCGGGGTCCGCCAAACCGGAGGAGCAGCTCGCCGACGCCGGCATCGACCGCCGCGCGATCGTGGAGGCCGTCAAGCGGGTGCTGTGACCCGCTCAGGCCGAGCTGCTCGCGCGGCCGGGTGCTCGCGCGGCCGGGCGGCCGGGTGTTAGGCGGGGCATGGAAAGGCCGGCGGTCGAGGGGGTGGCGCGGTGCCGCCTCCCTCTCCCGCCGGCCTCGTGACGAGCCGGCCGCCTCCGGACTGCGCGCCGGTCAGCGAGCCTTCGCCGTGGCCTTCCTGTTGGCCTTCTTGATCGCCGACACCAGCTCCTGCTTGGTCATCTTCGACCGGCCGCGCACGCCCAGCTTGGCGGCCACGCCCTGCAGGTGTTCCTTGCTGGCGTTGGCGTCGACGCCCTCGGCCGTCCTGCCGGACCGGTCCGTGGCGCCCTTGTCGGAAGGACCCTTCTTCGACTTCGGCTCCCAGTGGTCGCCGACCTTCTCGAAGGAGTGCTTCAGCGCCGCGAACGCCGTCATGTGGGCGCGCCGCCCCTCGCCGTACTCCTGCACTGCCGAGTCGTGCGCCTTGATCCACGTGTTCTGTGCCTTCTTCGGCGAGCGCCTGATGGTCGACGGCAGTTCTTCGACTGCTGGCATGTCGCTTCACCTCCTACAGCGGTGGTTCGTCGTAGTGACGCCGTTCCTCGTAGACGGTCGTCCTCCTGGCCTCGGGCTCCTCGTAGATCTCGTGACGGTGGACCGGCTCGTCGATGGGGCCGACCGCCCGGCGGGTGACGCTGATCCGGTAGATGCCGAACCCGAGTCCGACCAGGCCTCCGAGCATGAGGACCAGACCCACTACGTTGATGTCGAGACCGGCGAGGTCGAACTCGACGGCCCAGGTGAGGATCGCACCGAGCATGATGAGGATGATGCTTCCGGCGATGGTCATCTGATTTACCTCCTTAACACGAAGGACCTCTATCCACATGTCGAAAAACAAACCAGTCGTGGTGATCGGGCTCATGGGATCGGGCAAGACGACGGCGGGCGTGCTGATCGCCGAGGCGCTGGGGCGGGAGTTCAGCGACAGCGATCCGTTTCTGAAGTCGAGGTACGGCGGCACCGCCGCGCAGATCGCCGCCCGCGAGGGCGCGGCCGCGCTGCACCTCTACGAGGCCGAACACGTGCTGCGCGAACTGGCCGGCCCGCCCAAGGTGATCGCGGCGGCGGCGAGCACGGTCGAGGACCCCGAGGTCCGGGCGGCATTGCGGGCCGCGTTCGTGGCCTGGGTCGACGCCCCCGACAAGGTGCTGGCCGAGCGGATGCGTTCGAGCGACCACCGTCCCGACTTCGACCCGGCGGCCATGCGGGCCCGCCGCGAGGGCTATTTCCGTGAGGTGGCGGACACGGTGTGCGACGTCAGCGAGCTCAGCCCCGAGCAGGTGCGCGACAAGGTGGTGCGGGAAATGGGTTTGCCCGCCGGTGATCGCGACCGATAGGCAAGGGAGATGTTCGCCGAGAAACCCGTGCTGGAGGGCGCGCGCGTGACGCTGCGCCCGGTCGGTCCCGAGCACGCGGAAGGCCTGTACGAGCTGGTTCGCGACCCGGAGGTGCGGCGGCTGACCGGCTCGCACGGCGAGTTCGACTTCGAGGGCGCCCGCCGGTGGTGCGCGAGCCGGGCGCAGCACGCCGACCGGCTCGACCTGGCGATCATGACCGGCGACGGTTACGCGGGCGAGGTGGTCCTCAACGCCCTCGACCGCGCCAACCTGTCGTGCAACCTGCGCATCGCGCTGATCGGCCCTCGGGCGTTCGGCAGGGGCTACGGCACGGAGGCCATCGAGCTGGTCCTCGGACACGCCTTCGGCACGACCCCACTGCACCGGATCGCGCTGGAGGTCTACGCTTTCAACGACCGCGCACGACACGTCTACAAGAAGATCGGCTTCGTGGAGGAGGGCGTGAAACGTGACTCCTTGTTGTGGGGCGGCGCATGGCACGACTGCGTGATCATGGCGATGCTCCGCCCCGGGTGGCAGGCAAGATCCGGAACCCTGGCATAATGATCATGACGCATGGGTCCCCCGAGGCGCGCGGGGGACCTGTCGCGTCATTTCGGACAACCATTGGACGGTGTCGTGCATCTAAGCCTCAGTGACGATGCGCCTGGTGCCTGGTGACCCCGAGAGGCTTGGCGGCTACTGGCTGGCCGCCAGGCTCGGCGCGGGCGGGCGCGGCGTCGTCTACGACGCCTACGATGACGACGGGCGCAGGTTCGCCGTCACGGTGCCGCGCGGCGAGGCGGCGCCCGAGTCGCGGGGCGAGGCGGGGCGCCGGTTCGAGCGGGTGACCTGCCGCCACCTGGCCGAGGTGGTCGACGCGGGGGTCGACGGCGGAGTCCCCTACGTGGTGAGCGAGTTCGTCGACGGGCCCGACCTGCGGCAGGCGATCGCCCTGCACGGGCCGTACGAACGCGACGAGCTGCTGGCGCTGGCCGGCTCGCTGGGGGCCGCGATCGACGCGCTGCACGAGGAGAAGCTGACGCACCAGGGGATCAACCCGGAATGCGTGCTCCTGGCCGCCGGAGGTCTCAAGGTGATCGAGCTCGGCCTGCCCTCCTGCCGGCCGGTGGGCGAGACGTGCACCTACCTCGCTCCCGAGGTCCTGACCGGGGAGGAGGCGGGCGCGCCGGCCGACGTGTTCGCCTGGGGGGCGGTGGTGGTGTACGCGGCCACCGGGCGCGATCCGTTCCGCGGCGAGAGCCTGGGCGGCATCATGCACCGGCTGCTCACCTTCGACCCCGACCTGAGCGACCTGCCCGAACCCCTGCGCGGCCTGGTCGGACGGGCCCTGGCCAAGGATCCCGCCGACCGGCCCGCGGCGGCCGAGCTGCTGATCGGGGCAGGAGAGGTGCTTCGCCCCCCGGAAGGCCACGCGCGCCCGCGCTCGCTCGGCGAGGTGGCCGAGGAGGTCTACCAGTCGCTCACGCCCCGGCAGCAGGAGGAGGTGCCCGGGCTGCTGCTGCGCCTGCTCGACGGCGACAACCCGCACGACGAGGGCGAGGTGCTCGGCCCGCTCATGGACGCCGGCCTGCTGGTACGCCGGAGCGTGCGCGTGGCGCCGGTCGAGACGTCCATGGGCAAGCTCGTGGCCCTCAGCGACGACCGGGTGGCCCCGGCCAGCGCCGCCCTCTACCGCGCCTGGCCCAGGCTGCGCGGCTGGGCCGCGGACGAGCGCGAGAGCATGCACGTGCACCGCCGGATCCGGGTGGCCGCCCGGCAGTGGTCGGAGCACCAGCGGGGCCGAAGCCGGCTCCTGCGCGGCGAGGCCCTCGACTCGGCGCTCGGCTGGGCCGCGACCAAGCGCCGCCACCTGCGGCTCAACCAGCTCGAACGCGACTTCATCAACGACAGCGTGGCCCTGTCCAAGCAGCGCAGGAAGCTCCTCGCCCCCTCCGTGGTGACGCTCGGCGCGCTGCTGGCCGCGGCGGTGACGATGTCCGTGGTGTCCGTGTACGGCCAGTACGACCTGCGCGACCGGCTCCTCGACGCCGACGCGCGGTCCGTGGCCGCCAGGGCCGAGGCGATGCGGTCGAGCGACCCGCGCACGGCGATGCGGCTCAGCGTGGCCGCCTGGCGGTTGTCACCCGTCTTCGAGGCGCGGGCCGCGCTGCAGGCCTCGCTCGTCCAGCCGGAGCTGGGCGTGTTCACCGACCCGGCCGCCGACCTGCGCGCCCGCTACCTGCTGCGCGGGGACGAGCTGGTCCGGTGGGACACCGGCACGGTCACCGTCTGGGACGTGGCCCGGGGGCGGCGGCTCGCCTCGTACCGGCTGCCGGCGGGGATCGTGGCGCTGAGCGACGACGGGCGCCACGCCGAGGGGGCGGGTGGGAGGCCGCTCGACGTGGCGACCGGCCGGCCGCCGTCCCCGGCCGCCACGTTCGCGATCGCCAGGGCCGGCAGGACGCGGGTCTACCGGGGGTCGCAGGTGTTGTTCGACGTCGCCGACCGCACGGTGGCGCTCGCCCGCGACGGGTCAAGGGCGGCGTTCTCCCGGCTGGACGGGCGGGTCGAGATCTGGGAGCTGGCGCCGAAGGCCCGGACGGGGACGATCGAGGTCCAGCCGCTCACCGGCCCGGACGCCGCGGCGCCCGCCCTCGCGTTCAGCCCCGACGGGACCACGCTGGCCGTGGCGGGGCGCGAGGGGGTCACGCTCGTCGCCGCCGGCCGCGCCGCCGCCCGTACACCGCGCTCCCAGCCCTCCGGGCCGCTGACCACCGCCACGGCCCCGGCGTCCCCTGCGCCTTCCACCCCGCCTTCCGCCCCGCCTTCCACCCTGTCCTCCACTCCGCCCTCCATCCCGCCGTCCTCGCACCCCTCCGCCCTGCCTTCCTCCCCGCCCTCCACCCGGCCCTCCGCCCGGCCCTCCTCGGTCGAGAAACCACCGGCGGCGGGCGACGGACGTCCCTCCACCGGCGCCCTTCCCGGCGGCGGGCGGCCGGGTGCGGACAGTGCGCGGTTCTCGCAGGTGAAGGTGCCCGGCGATGAGGGCACGACGCCTGGCGGTGTGGACGGGGTCAGGAGTCCCAGCCCTGAGAACGGCGCGGAGATGTTCCGTGCGGAGGAGCAGCGGGCACCGACCGAGACCGGCACCCTGGCCCTGGGCACGGTGGACGGCCCGCTGGACGGCCCGCCCGTCTTCAGCCCGGACGGCCGCCTGCTGGCCTTGCCGGGCGCCGGCGAGGTGCGGGTCTGGAACGTGGCCGAGCGCCGGGTCTCCGGCTCCTACCCGCTCAAGGCTCCCGGGCAGGGCCTGGCGTTCTCCCCGGACGGGCGCAGCCTGCGCTACCTGAGCGGCACCGGCTCGGTCGTCTCGCTGGACGTCGCAGGTCTCCCCGCCCCCTCCGACGCGGGCCGCACCGCCACCTTCAGCGGCAACGGCCGGTTCGCCGCCAAGGAGGTCGGCGACGCGATCGAGCTCACCGACACCGTCGCGGGCAGGACGCTCGGCCGGATCGCCGCCGCCGGCGACCTGGCCTTCGACGCGGGCGGGCGCCTGCTCGCCGTCACGGGCGACCCCGTGACCGTGTGGGAGGTGGCCGGCGCCAGGCAGGTCACCTCCATCGACGCGGGCGGCGACGTTGTCGCCGTGGCGCTCTCCCCCGACGGCGGCACGCTGGCCACCGCCCGCGGCAGCACCCTGGAGACGTGGGACGTGCGCGAGGGGCGGCGGATCAAGGTGTACGAGGGCGCGGGAGACCCGGCGCTGGCCTTCTCCCCCGACGGCTCGACGCTGGCCGCGGGCGCCAATCTGCTCGATCTCCGTACCGGCGGGATCACCCCGCTCGACCTCGCGGCGGCGCGGAACGCCCGGACCACGCCGACCGCCCTCGCCTTCTCCCCCGACGGCCGCACCCTGGCGTTCGGGCTGGACGGCGGCCGGGTGCTCCTCTGGGACGTGCACGAGCGCGAGCCGCGCGGCACCATCGGCACCGGCACGACACCGGTGGACGAGCTGCGCTTCTCGCCGCAGGGCGACCTGCTCGCGATCGACGCCGCCCGCACGTCGCTCTGGGACGTGCGCACGCTGCGCGAGGTCGGCGAGCTGGGATCCTGGGCCGCCGGGCCGGCGTTCAGCCAGGACGGCAGGCGGCTGCGCGGGGTGGCGCTCGACGGCACCGTTCGCGAGACCCCGGTCGATCCCGCGCTCACGGCGCAGGAGGTGTGCGCCAGGGCCGACGGCCCGCTGAGCGAGGAGGAGTGGAGCCGCCTGATCCCGGAGAGCGGCTACAGAGACATCTGCTGACTCGGGCGACAAGCCGGCGACCAGAGAACGCAAAGTGCTCCCGCCCATGCTGGCCGCATGGAAACCGTGCGAATCCCAGCCGTCTCCCCCCGCGAGGACGGGGAGCGCGAACCCGACCTCACATCGATGTACGTCATCCACCGCGCCATGCTCGCGGACCTGCGGCGGCTCATCGGCGTGCTGGGCGGGACCGCCCCGCTCACCGGCGGCAGGAACCGGGCCGCCCGCGCGTACGCGGCCTCGGTCCTGGCCGAGGTGCACCACCACCATGCCAACGAGGACGACCTGTTGTGGCCGATCGTGGAGCGCACGGCCGGCCACGCCGTGGACCTCAGCCCGTACACCGACGACCACCAGGCGCTCGGCCCCGTGCTCGACCGCTGCCGGGCCGCGCTGCACGGCGAGCGCCACGTGCTGAAGCGCGCCCTGGCCGAGCTGCTCGGCTTCCTGGACGAGCACATCGCGGAGGAGGAGTCCGACCTTTTCCCGATCATCTCCAGGTTCGTGCCCTACGAGGCCTACGCCTGGACGGAGAGGCAGGTCGCCAAGCGGGCGTCGTTCGGGCAGCTGACGTTCACGGCTCCGTGGCTGCTGCGCCACGCCACAGAGGACGAGGCGGAGCGGCTGCTGGCGGGCGCCGGCGCGCCGTTGCGGGTGCTGGTCGCCCTGACCAGAGGCCGGTACGCCAGGCGCGAGCGCGCGGCCTTCGGCTAGTCGTCAGGGAACATCCTGAGCACCTTGCCCTTCCGGTTGGCGACCAGATAGCCGGACCGGATCCCGTCGGACGCGTAGACGAGCAGCGCCTGCCGGATGCCGTCGAACCCGTAGTCGGGGTCCACGATCACGTAGCGCGAGGTGGGCTTGGGCACGCCCAGGTCCTTGGTCGCCTTCCTGACCAGCGCGGGCAGGGCGTCCCAGTTGTACGTGGACAGGTCCACCGTGGGGCCGCGCACCTTGCCGCCCATGGGCGACTGGCTGACCTCGCCGTCGCGGTAGGAGAAGCTGCTGTAGATCTCCGGGTCGCCCTTCACCGGCACGTCGACGGAGGCATATTCCGGATATACGACCATCTTGACCACCTTGGTCCCGCCGATGACGGGCTTGACCTTGGCGATCATGGCGCGGACACCGGCGGTTGTGAGCAGGTTCTCCTTCGCGGCCGGCGTGCCGGCGCTCGGGGACCCGGAAGCTGTGGGCCGGCGGCCGGAGGAGTCGCCGCCGGAGGGCTCCCGGCTGGGCCCCCGTCCGGAAGGCTCGCCGGCGGACGGTCCTGGACCGGACGTCTCGCCGCCGGCCGGCCCCCGGTCCGAGGGCTCGGTCACGGGAGCGTTCGCGAGCGAGCGCGAAGCACCGGGGCCGGCCGTCCCCAGCGACGGGAACCACTGCCACACCAGCACCCCGGCCGCCACGACCACAGCGGTGGACGCCGTGATCGCCACGGTGCGGGCGCCCTTGCGCGGACGGGCGCCGGCCTTCGCGACCGGCGTCCCACCCCGCGGGGGCGGGTGCGGCGCCCCGCGGTGTCCGGGCGGCGCGGTGCCGGCACCACCCGCCATCGGACGTGCAGCCCAGGACCCCGACGAGTGCGACCCGGACAGCTGCGGTCCTGAGGGCATCGGGGCGTGCGGTGCCGGCGGGCCGGAGGCGGCGCCGGGGCCGGGCGGGTCCGAGAACGCCGGCGGGTAGGAGCCGGGTGGCGCTCCGCCGGCCGACTCCAGCATGCGGTCCAGGGTCGCGGCGTCCGGCCTGGCCTCCAGGTCGCGTACGAGCAGGGCGGCGAGCACCGGCGCGAGCGGCCCGGCGCGCTCGGGCGGCGGCACCTCCTGGTTGAGCACGGCCGCCAGCGTGGCCAGCGCCGTGCTCCTGCGCAGCGGATGCCGCCCCTCCACCGCCACGTACATCATCATGCCGAGCGACCACAGGTCGGCGGCCGGCTCGCCCTCGACGCCGTTGATGCGCTCGGGCGCCATGTACTCGGGCGAGCCGATGAACGCGCCCGTGGCCGTCAGGGTCGTGGACTCGCGTACCGCCGCGATGCCGAAGTCGGTGAGCACCGACCGGCCGTCCTCGCGCAGCAGCACGTTGGCGGGTTTGACGTCGCGGTGCTGGATGCCGACGGCGTGCGCGGCGCGTAAGGCGGACAACACCTCGCGGCCGAGGCGGGTCACCGCGTCGGGAGGCATGGGGCCGTGCCGGATGCGGTCCTGCAGGGAACCGCCGGGGACCAGCTCCATGACGATCCACGGGTAGTCGTGCTCTCCCGGGTCGACGATGTGGTGGATGACGGCCACGTGCGGGTGGTTGAGCCGGGCCAGCGCCCTGGCCTCGCGCAGCACCCTGGCGCGCAGCTCGCGGGCGCCGGCGGGATCGTGCTCGTCCATGACGGGGTCGGGCGGTCGTACCTCCTTGAGCGCGACCTCGCGGTGCAGGGCCACGTCCCAGGCCCGCCACACCAGGCCCATGCCCCCGCCGCCGAGCCGCTCGACGAGCTCGAAACGGCCGTCGATCACCCGTCTGTGCATGAGGAGCAGATTATCCTTCCCGCGGTCAGGCACTCGTGGCCAGCGCGTCCGCCTCGATCCCGTACCGGAAGGGCAGGCCCTGGGCGTACCTGGCGATCTCGTCGAGCGCCAGGTCGGCGATGCGTCCCAGCTCGCCGCCGAGCGAGCCGGCGATGTGCGGGGTGAGCAGCACGTTGGGCAGGTCGTAGAGGGGTGAGCCGGCGGGCGGCACCTCGGGCTCGGTCACGTCGATCACCGCGTACAGCCGGCCGCTGGACAGCTCGGCGACGAGCGCGTCGTGGTCGACGAGCGCGCCGCGGGCGGTGTTGATCAGGGTCGCGCCGTCGCGCATCCGCGCGAGGCGGGCGGCGTCGACGAGGTGCCTGGTCTCGGGGATCGCGGGCGCGTGCAGGCTGATCACGTCGCACCGCTCGAACAGCTCGTCCAGCTCGACGTGGGGCACGCCGAGGTCCTCCGTCAGGTACGGGTCAGCGACGAGCACGTCGAGGTCGAACGGCCGCAGCAGCTCGATGACCCGCCGGCCGATCCAGGAGGCGCCGACGATGCCGATCGTGCGCCGGTAGTTGCCGAACCCGGGGAAGAGGCCTTCCAGGTCGAGGGAGGTCCGCTGCTCGCGGTAGAGCCTGGCGATGTCCAGCACGCGCTTGTTGGCGAACAGGATCGAGGCCAGCGTGTATTCGGCGACGGGTTCGGCGTTGGCCGCCGCCGCGGAGGAGACGAGGATGCCGCGCTCCCAGCACGCCTCGGTGACGTGGTGTTTCACGCTGCCCGCCGCGTGGACGATCGCCCGCAGCCTCGGCGCCCTGGCCAGCACGTCGCCGGTGATCGGCGGGCACCACCAGCTCGTGCAGAGCACCTCGGCCTCGGCCAGCGCGCCGGCCACGGCCGGGTCGGCGAAGTCGTCGGCGACCAGGCCGGGGTCGGTGTCGGCGACGGCGGTCAGCCGGTCGCGCGCCTGCCCGGTGAAGAGCCTTCCCGCCACCTGCCGCCCCATGGCGAGCAGGGTTTTCGGCCGCACCTCAGTCATGACGCTCCCCCCGATGGTGATCCGATCTTAGCGTTTCACCACAAGAGCTCCCATACTGCTCAGGAGGGTGGCGAGGTCAACCGTGCGCGGGCGGCGTCGATCCAGAGCCTGACGTTCGCCCGTTCACCCACCTCCAGCGCTTCCCTGTAGTGGGGTTCCGCCGGGCGCCCCAGGAAGGCGGCCAGGTCGCCGAGCACCTGGGCGGTGGGCCAGACAGCCAGATAGCCGGTGCTCCCCACCGGCTCGGCCGAGAGCGGCAGCAACGCGTCGTACGCCCGCTGCGCCCGCCCCCGGTCACCGAGGGCGACGCCGAGCAGCCCCCGGACCGCGGTCAGCAGGTGCCAGAAGTAGTCGCGCCGCACGGGAGGCGGCTCGGCGGGCACCAGAGCGCGAGCCTCGCCGGCCCGGCCCGCGCGGCAGAGCGCGAGCGCGTACAGCTCCAGCCACTGTTCGCGCCACGGCCCCACCGTCGCGAACGGCTCCAGGTCGGGCAGGATCGGCGTGAGGTCGCCGCGCATCAGGCACATGGCGTACCTGCTGAGCAGCAGCAGCCCCGTCTCGTGCTGCCACATGCCGAGCCGGCCCGCGAGCTCGGCGGCGGCACGGTAACGGGATTCGGCGGTGTCGAAGTCACCGGCGAGCGCGGCGCGCAGGCCGTCGTAGAAGCCGGTCACGGCGAGGGGCAGCGGCATGTCGTGAAGGTCGGCCAGCTGCCTGGCCCTCGCGGCGTGCCGGTCGGCGACGGAGAGCTCGGCGCGGTTGATGGCGGCCTGCATGAGGATGAGGTGGCCGAGCACCTCGACGGTCACGTCGGAGCCCGACAGGCGCAGCAGTTCGGCGCCGATCAGGGCGCGTTCCGCGTGGCCGCCGTACCGGAAGGTCTGGTGCAGGCGGCCGTTGAGGGCGAGCACGAGCAGGGCGGGGTCGCCGAGGCGGCGGGCCATCGCGACGGCCTCCTGGGAGGCGAGGTAACCGCGTTCGGTCGGCTCGCCCTCCAGCTCGAACGCCAGCGTGGTGAGCAGCCGGCAGCGGGTCGTGCCGTCGCCGGGCGGCAGCCGGGTCAGCGCCCGCTCGACCGCCTCGATCAGGGTGGTGTCGAGGGTGCCGTACTCGCGGCTGCTCCAGAACGTCGGCACCTCGAACGAGACGATCACCCGGGCCAGCAGGTCGGGGTCGTCCAGCGGCAGCGCGTCGCGGAGCGCGCGTTCCCTGTGGGTGCGGGCCGTGACGAGCCGGCCGGTGTTGGCCAGGGCGGACACCAGGGACAGGGTGAGCTCCAGGCGCCGGCGCGGGTCTCCGGTCGCGTCGAGCGCCTGCTGCCAGAGCGCGGCGGCCTCGTGATGGGCGAAGCGGCGCTCGGCCTGCTCGGCGGCGAGCCCGGCGTAGCGCGCGGCCCTGGCCGGGTCGGCGGCCGAGGCGGCGTAGTGGTGGGCGAGCGCGGCCACGTCGCCCGGGTCGTGCTCCTCGATGGCCCGGGCCACGCGCAGGTGCAGGCGGGCCCTGCGGATGCGGGACAGGTCGTCGTAGAGGGTGTCGCGGATGAGCACGTGCGCGAACCTCAGCCGCCCCGCCTCCGGCTCGGTCAGCAGCCCGGTGACCAGCCCCGACTCGATGGCCGCCAGCACGGACTCCTCGTCGGCGCCGCTGACGGCGGTCAGCACGTCGATGTCGCTCTCGCGGCCGATGACCGCGCTCTGCCGCAGGATCGTCTGGGCCTGCGCGGGCAGCCTGGCCACGCGGCGGCGCAGCACGTCACGCACGCCCGCGGGCACCGCGGCCACGCCCTCCGCGTCGAGCAGGCGCGCGGTCTCCCTGACGAAGAACGGGTTGCCGCCGGTGCGCTCGGCGACCTGCGCGACCGTGGCGGCGTCCGCCGGACGGCCGCAGGTCAGGCTGATCAGCTCGCCCACCTCGGGCGCCGCCAGGCCGTCGAGCTCCACCCTGTGCGGCTCGCGGGCGGCGATGGCGGCCAGCGCGTCGGCGAGGTGGTCGTTCGGCTCGGTGTGCCGGTAGCCGCCCGCGACCAGGACCGGCAGCCCGGCGGCGGCGCCGATCACGTGGGTGAGCATGGCCAGCGTCTCGGCGTCGGCCCGGTGCAGGTCGTCGAGCACGAGCAGCAGTGGGCGCCCGATCGACGTGACGAACGCGCCGACCGCCCGGTGCAGCCGGAACCTGGCCCCCGGGACGTCACCGCGCACCGGGGCGTCGGACAGCAGCGGCGCGAGCGCCTCAGGATCTCCGGGCGGGAAGCGGGCGGCGAGCTCGCGCAGGAGCTCGGCCCAGGCCCAGCCCGCGGGGGCGCCCTCGTGCTCGGGGCAGCGGCCCCACCCGACGGTCCAGCCCCTGCCCTCCAGCGCGTCGCGCACCTGCTCCATGAACGCCGTCTTTCCGGCGCCCGGCTCCCCGCTGACCAGGACGACGCCGCCGTCCAGCGCGGTCACGCCGGCGAGTTCGGCGCGCCTGCCGACGTACGGCTGCGCGACCGCGGCGGGCCGCGCCGCGGGGGCGGGCGGCGGCGCGGCCTCGCTGAGGTGCGCGGCCTGGGCGAGGATGTCCTCCTCCAGCCGCCGCAGCTCGGGACCCGGGTCGACGCCGAGCTCCTCGGCCAGGTGGGCGCGGGCCCTGCGCAACGCGCCGAGCGCCTCACCTTGCCGGCCGCACCGGTAGAGCGCCCTGGCCAGCAGCGCCCACACCGCCTCGCGCAGCGGGTGCTCCCCCGCCAGCCGTTCGAGATCGGGTACGGCCCCCGCCGCCCGGCCCAGCCGGATGACCGCGTCGGCGTGGCGTTCGATCGTGGACAGCCGCAGCTCTTCCAGCCGTCCCGCCTCGGCGTCGGCCCAGTGGGCGCCGGCGAACTCCTGGTAGGCGGGGCCGTGCCAGAGCGCCAGCGCCTCGGCCAGCCGCTCGTGGCCGGCCGCCGGGTCGCTCACGATGCTCTCGAACCTCCACGCGTCCACCGCCCCCGCCTCCAGGCGCAGCGCGTAGCCGGGCGGCTGGGTGACGAGCACGCCGGCGGGCGCCCGGGGCGACCTGCCCGGCTCCAGGGCCCGGCGCAGATTCGACACGTACGACTGCACGGCCGCGAGCGCCTTGGGCGGCACCTCGTGGGCGTAGAGGTCGTCGATGAGGCGGTCGACCGGCACCACCTGGCCACCGGCGGCCAGCAGGCGGGCGAGCACGGAACGCTGGCGGGGCCTGCCCAGCGCGACCGGCTCGCCGTCGAGGTGTGCGGCGAGCGGGCCGAGCACGCGGAAGGTCAGCACGATGGTGACACGGTACGGCAGCACCGCGCCAGGGGCACCTCCACGCTCACCCTCCACCAGTGGGAGCCGATCTCCGTCATCGAGGAGGCCGAGGAGGAGGGCCGGCGGCTGCTGGAGTTCCTGGCCCCTGACGACAAGCACGCGATCGCGGTCGCGGACGGCCCCTCCCGATCGTGACGTCGTCCTGACGGCCGGCGGGCCGCCCCGCATGTGAGGACGATGTGCTGCAAAGGTGGTTCTGTCGGTATGTTGGCCCACGTGCCAGAACGCAGAACTGGGCCGACGACTGGGCCGACGACCGAGCTGGTGACCTTCGGCGAGACGATGGCGCTGTTCGCCGCCCGCCGCACGGGGCCGATGCGCTTCGCCCGCGACTTCGACCTCGGTCTGGGCGGTGCCGAGTCGAACGTCGCGATCGGCGTCGCCCGGCTCGGCCACCGCGCGACCTGGATCGGCAGGGTCGGGGCCGACGAGTTCGGCGACCTGATCCGCTCGACCCTGCAGGGCGAGGGCGTGGACGCGCGGGCCATCGCCGACCCCGACGCGCCGACCGGACTGATGATCAAGGGCAGGCGCACGGCCGACCTCATCGACGTGCGCTACTACCGCAAGGACAGCGCGGGCTCGCGGCTGCGCGCCGCCGACCTCGACCCGGAGCTCATCCGGTCGGCCCGCGTGCTGCACGTCTCCGCGATCACGCCCGCGCTCTCCGGCTCGGCCCGCGAGGCCGTACACCACGCGATCGCCGAAGCCCGGGCCGCGGGGGTGCTCGTCTCGCTCGACGTCAACTACCGCAGGGCGCTGTGGACGCCTGCCGAGGCGGGGGCGTGGCTGCGCGAGACGGTCGGCGACGTGGACGTGCTGTTCGCGACCGAGGCCGAGGGCCGGCTGATCGCCGACGTCGAAGGCGCCACCGAGCTGGCCGGGGCGCTGGCGAAGCTCGGCCCGCGGCACGTGCTGATCAAGTTCGGGGCCGAGGGCGCGATGGAGCTGTCCGACGGCGTCGAGCGGCGGGCGGAGCCCTACGCCGTGACCGAGGTCGACTCCGTGGGGGCCGGCGACGCGTTCGCGGCCGGCTGGCTGGCGGACTGGCTGGCGGGGGCGGAGCCCGCGCAGCGGCTCAGCACGGCGTGCGCGGCGGGGGCGTTCGCCGTGACCTCGCAGGGCGACTGGGAGAGCCTGCCGCGGCGGGCCGACCTGAACCTGCTGCGGCGGCCCGCCGACGGTGTGAGCAGGTGATCACGCCACCTCGCCGCCGGTTGTCGAACGGTTGACTCGTACGCCGGCCCGTAGCATGGCCTCCATGAAGCGCCCGCTGGGAGAGCTCGAGTCCACGATCATGGACAGGATGTGGTCCTACCGCCGGCCCGCCTCCGTTCGTGACGTTCTCGAAGACCTCCGCCGGGAGCGCGAGATCGCCTACACCACGGTCATGACCGTGATGGACAAGCTGCACACCAAGGGCCTGCTCAAGCGCGAGCCGGTCGGCCGGGCCTACGTCTACGAGCCGATCTTCACCAAGGAGGCCTACACCGCGGAGCTGATGCGGCACGCGCTGGCCGCCAGCGGCAACCAGGCCGCCACTCTGGTCCACTTCCTGGAGCGGCTCACGCCCGAGGAGGCCACCGCGCTGGAGGCCGCGCTGCGGGTCTGTCCCCCCAAGGGCCACCGGGCCTAGCGAGCAGCCCCGGGCCGGATCCGGCGTCCGCGTCATCGGGGCCATTCCTTTCCCTGTTTCCGCTACGGGCTTGGGGGCAGGCGGGGAGGACTCGTCCGGGGGAAGGAACGATGATGACTGATGTTTCCGGCATGGGTTCCGGGCCGAACGACGAGCGCGAGGTGCTCACCAACCGGCAGGGACACCCGGTCTACGACAACCAGAACCAGCGGACGATCGGCCCGCGCGGCCCCGCGACGCTGGAGAACTACCAGTTCCTGGAGAAGATCAGCCACTTCGACCGGGAGCGCATTCCCGAGCGCGTGGTGCACGCCAGGGGCACGACCAGCTATGGCTTCTTCGAGGCGTACGGCAAGCTCGGCGACGAGCCGATCAGCCGGTTCACCAGGGCCAAGCTCTTCCAGGAGGCGGGCAAGCGCACCGACGTCGCCCTGCGCTTCTCCACCGTGATCGGCGGCCGGGACTCCGCGGAGACCGCCCGTGACCCGCGCGGTTTCGCGGTCAAGTTCTACACCGAGGACGGCAACTGGGATCTTGTCGGCAACAACCTGGCGGTCTTCTTCATCAGGGACGCCATCAAGTTCCCTGACGTGATCCACTCGCTCAAGCCGGACCCGGTCACGTTCCGGCAGGATCCCAACCGCATCTTCGACTTCATGTCGCAGACGCCCGAGAGCCTGCACATGCTGGTCAACCTGTTCAGCCCGCGCGGCATCCCCGCCGGCTACCGGCACATGCAGGGGTTCGGCGTGAACACCTACAAGTGGGTCAACCGGCAGGGCGAGTCGTTCCTGGTGAAGTACCACTGGATGCCCAAGCAGGGCGTGCGCAGCATGACCGAGGCCGACGCCTCGGTCATCCAGGGGAACGACCTCGGGCATGCCACCAAGGACCTGCACGACGCCATCGAGCGCGGCGACTACCCGGAGTGGGAGCTGCTGGTCCAGCTGATGAGCGACGACGAGCATCCCGAGCTCGACTTCGACCCGCTGGACGACACCAAGGTGTGGCCGGAGAACGAGTTCCCCGCCCTGCCGGTCGGCCGGCTGGTGCTCGACAGGAACGTGGACAACCAGTTCGCCGAGAACGAGCAGGCCGCGTTCGGCACCGGCGTGCTCGTGGACGGGCTCGACTTCTCCGACGACAAGATGCTCATCGGCCGGACGTTCTCCTACAGTGACACCCAGCGCTACCGCGTCGGGCCCAACTACCTCCAGTTGCCGGTCAACCAGGCCAGGAACGCCGCCATCCGCACCAACCAGCGCGACGGGCTGATGACGTACTTCGTCGACACCGGGGGCGAGGACCCGCACATCAACTACGAGCCGTCGCTGCGCGGCGGCCTGCGCGAGGCCGAGTACCCGCATCCGGACGAGGTCGGCCCCGAGGTCAGCGGGAGGCTCACCCGCAAGCGCATCCCGCGCGCCAACGACTACGTCCAGCCGGGGCAGCGCTACCTGCTCATGGAGCAGTGGGAGCGCGACGACCTCGTGCACAATTTCGTCTCCGCGCTGCGGCAGTGCGACCGGGGCATCCAGGAGCGCATGGTCTGGCACTTCCTGCTCGCCGAGGACGAGCTCGGGCTGCGCGTGGGCGAGGGGCTGGGCATCAGCCCCGACGACGTGGCGGGGCTGGAGCCGTTGAAGAGCCAGGACCTCACCGACGAGGACCGTGACCGGCTGGCCAAGCTGGGCAGGAACGGCCCTCGTGACGTCGAGGGGCTGAAGATGACGCACTGCGTGCCGAACGGGCGCGCCGCGCACGCCGAGCGCTGACGCCGTGTACTTCCCGCTCGGGCGGCTACGGGCCCCTGTCGTCTCGGGCTCGGGCCAGCAGGTGGTCGAGGAGCGCGCGGGCCGTGTCCGACAGCTCGCGCTCGCTGGTGAAGCAGGCGACCAACCGGCGGGCGGCCCACGGTTCGGCCAGCTCCGTGGCGGCCAGGGCGCCGCCGGCGAGCCGGTCGCGGACGCTGTGGCGGGGCAGGATGGCGATGCCGATGCCCTCCGCCACCGCGTCGCAGACCAGCTCGGCGCTGGGCAGCCCGATGCGGTACACCGGACGGGCGCCCAGCGGCAGGGCATGTGTCTCCAGATGCTCCTGCAGCGGATTGGCGCTGTTCAGGCCGACGAGCGGGCGCCCGAGCACGTCCGGGTAGGACACCTCGGGCTGCCCGGCCAGCGGATCGTCCGGGAGGGTGACGACCACCAGCGGATCGGGGCGGATCACCCGGGTCCCGAGCCGGCCGAGGTCGACCGAGTCGGCGACGATCCCCAGGTCGATCCGCCGTTCCGCCACGGCGGCGACGATCCGCCGGCTCGGGCGCTCCTCCAGCTCGATGCGGGCACGCGGGTGTGCGGTCAGGAACGAGATGGCCGCCGCGGGCACGACACTCGTGCTCGCCGCGGCGTTGGCCTGGACGCGGACGGTGGCACCATGCCCCTGCGCGTACTCGTCCAGCTCGGTGTGGAGCCGGTCGACCGTACGGCTCACGGTCCTGGCGTGGCGCAGCAGTAACTGCCCGGCCGGGGTGAGGGTCACACCGCGGCGACCTCGGTCGAACAGCGTCACCCCCAGGGTGCGTTCGAGGCCGCGGATGCGTCCGCTGGCCGAGGGCAGGGACAGGCGGGCTCTTGCCGCGCCGTGCGTGATGCTGCCCGTCTCGGCCACCGCCATGACCAGGTCGAGATCTATGAGGTCCACTGGAGGCTCCCGTCTCCGTGCCAGCCTTCGGGTCTGCCGAAGGCACCCTGCAAACACTCCGCATTTACCAGGTTCTTCACAAGTAGCATGCTCAGAACCTGATGACACATTCGGTTCCACCCAGCACTGCGCGCGGGAGCGCGCTCGCCCTGACCGGGATCTGCCTCGGGTTCTTCCTGGTCCTGTTCGACGCCACCGCGGTGAACGTCGCTGCCGGGGACATCGCCGCCGATCTGGGCGCGTCGATGGTCACCCTGCAATGGGTGCTCAACGCCTACACCGTCGCGTTCGCAGCCCTGATGCTCACCGCGGGCAACATCGGTGACCGGTGGGGCGCACGCCGTACCCACCAGGCCGGCGCCGTGCTGTTCGCGCTGGCCAGCGCGGCGTGCGCAGTCGCTCCTGACGCGATCACGTTGATCATGGCGCGGGCCGCGCAGGGGGCCGGTGCGGCAGCGGTGGTGCCGTGCTCGTTGGCGCTCATCGCGCACCGCTTCCCGGAGGGCGCGCACCGAGCCCGGGCGCTGGGCGTCTGGGGCGGCGTGTCCGGCATCGGGCTGACCGCTGGACCGGTCGTCGGCGGCTGGCTGGTCGCGGCGCTGGGCTGGCGCGCGGTTTTCCTCGTTGTGGTGCCGATCTCCTTGGTTTCCATGGGGATCGTCGCCGCGCGCATCGGGGAGACCCCGCGCCACACCGCGACCCGGCCCGATCTGCCTGGTCAGTCGCTCGCCATCGCATCCCTGCTCGCGTTGACCGCTGCGCTGACCATGACCTCGACGCTGGGCTGGCACGCACCTGCGGTGCTGGGCCTGCTCGGCGTCGCCGTGATCGCCGCAATCGCGTTCGTGGTGGTTGAACACCACGTCAGCGAGCCGATGTTGCCGCCGGCACTTTTCGCCGGCAGCCGGTTCGGCGGCGCGACCAGTGTGGGGCTGCTGTTCAATCTCGGGCTCTACGGCGTCCTGTTCTGCCTCACCGTCTTTCTGGAGCGTACGCTTCGCCAGTCACCCCTGGTGGTCGGTGTGGTGCTGTCGCCGCTGACCGCGGTCGTCGCCCTCGGCGCGCTGTTCTCGGGCCGTGTGACCCACCGGTGGGGGCCCCGGGTGCCCATGGTGTCGGGCCTGGCCGGCGGCCTCCTCGGCACCTGTCTGCTGGCCGGCTGGGGAGACGATTCGTCGGTCGCGGTCCTTGCCGGGTTCGGCGCGATCACGGGCCTCGTCGGCCTGTGCATGCCGGCCATGACCGGAGTGGCGCTGGGCGCCGCCGGGCCGCGGCGAGCCGGCCTCGGCGCCGCCACCCTCAACGCGGCACGACAGGCCGGGGGCGCGATAGGCGTCGCGCTGCTCGGCAGCACCGCGGTGCAGCGGTCCGCCACGGGCGTCCCGGCCGCCGGCCTGCCGCACCTGCGACTGCCCATGATCCTGGCGGCCGTCGGCTACCTGGTCGCGATCGCCGTCACGTTCGCCGCGACGCGGAGAACCCCGCCTTCCGAGCGCGCCGCGCACGCCGAGCGCTGACCTGCCACTTTATGTCCGGGCCTCCGGGGTAGGGCTCGGGCATAGGGAGGTGCCCACGATGGATGACAAGCAGTGGAACGTGCAGATCTGGATCCATGAGGACGACGAGGACGCCGTGACCACGGCCACGGTGGCCCTGTTCACGGCGGACGGCAAGCGGCACGAGAGCGTCGGGCGCGCCCGGCGCAATCCCGTCGACCGGCCCGTACCCGGGATCGGGGACGAGCTGGCCGTCGGGCGGGCGTTGTCCGACCTGTCGGCGAAGCTCATCCAGGACGGCGCGGAGGACGTCGCCCAGCTGTCCGGCACTGCCTGACCGGCCCTGTCCAGCCGGCCCTGTCCAGCCGGCCCTGTCCAGCCGGCCCTGTCCAGCCGGCCCTGTCCAGCCGGCCCTGTCCAGCCGGCCCTGTCCAGCTGCCAGGGCCTGACCCGCCGGCCTGGCCGGCCGTCTCACCAGGGCTAGAGCAGGCCGGCGGCGGCCAGGAGCTTGCCGATCTCGCCGGTCTCGTCGTCGTTGAGCGGGGTCTGCGGGAGCGCGGTGACCGGGCAGTCGATGATCCCGCGCAGGTGCAGCGCGGCCTTGAACGCTCCAAGGCCGGACGAGCTGCCGCCCATGCGCGAGCCGCCCACGCGGACGATCTCGAACAGCCTGACCAGGCGCTCCTGCTCGACCCTGGCCGCCTCCCAGTCGCCGCGGGAGGCGCACCGGTAGAGCTCGGCGTAGCCGTGCGGGTCGACGTTGCCCAGCCCGGGCACCACTCCGTCGGCGCCCATCCAGAGGGCCGAGTCCACGGTCACCTCCGACCCGGTCAGCACGCTGAACGGCGCCGTACGGCCCATGATGACCTCGCGCAGGCCGCCGTCGTCGCCGCTGGAGTCCTTGACCCCGGCCAGCGCGCCCTCCGCGGCCAGTCCGAGCACCAGCTCTGCGCTCAACTTGGTGTGCACCGAGACGGGCAGGTCATAGGCGTAGACCGGCAGCCCGCCCCGCGCGGCGATCGTACGGAAATGCGTGCGGATCTCGTCGGGGTGGGTGCGCGTGTAGAACGGCGCGGTCGCCACCAGCCCCGACACCCCTGCCTCGCGCGCGACGCGGGCGTGTTCGAGCACCCGCGGCGTCGTCATGTCGATCACCCCGGCCAGCACCGGCACCTGACCGCCCACGTGCCCGACCACGGTGTCCAGCACGGCCCGCCGCTGCGCGTCCGTCAGGTACGCCACCTCCGACGAGGAGCCCAGCACGAACAGCGCGTCCACTCCCCCGCCCAGCAGGTGGTCGACCAGCCGGGTGAGCGACGCGGTGTCCACCTGGTGGTCGGGGGTCATGGGGGTGCACACCGGGGGGATCACACCGGTAAGCCTCATGGGCGCTCCTGGATCAGTTCGAGGTCGGTCGCTCCTGCCGCCACCGGATGGTGGCAGTGGAACAGATGGTCGTCGTCCGTCTGCGCCGCGGGCATCTCCGCCGCGCAGGCGTCGTCCGCCCGCCAGCACCGCGTGCGGAACGGGCAGCCGCTCGGCGGCCTGGTGGCCGACGGCACGGCGCCCACGAGCGGGATCGGGTTGATCGGCGAGATCAGCCCGGGGGTGGCGGAGAACAGCGCCCGCGTGTACGGGTGCCGGGCGCTCAGCGGCACGGCCTGCGCGGGTGTCTGCTCGACGATCCGGCCCAGGTACATGGTGACGACGCGGTCGCTCATCCTGCGTACGGTCTGGATGTCGTGCGAGACGAACACCAGCGCCAGCCCGAGCCGTTCCTTGAGGTCGAGCAGCAGGTTGAGGATCTGGGCGCGGACGGACACGTCGAGCGCGCTGGTGGGCTCGTCGGCCACGACCAGCTCGGGTTCGAGGGCGAGTGCCCTGGCCACGGCCACGCGCTGGCGCTGGCCGCCGGACAGCTGGCTGGGCAGCGCTTCGGCGGCGCTGGACGGCAACCCGACCAGGTCGATCAGCTCGCGTACGCGGGCGTCGCGCTGGGCGGGCGTGCCGCGGCGGTGCACGTTGAGCGGGTCGCGCAGCACCTGCCGGACGGGCAGGCGCCGGTTGAGCGCCGTGGACGGGTCCTGGAAGATCATGCCGACGCTCGACCCGACGAGTGCGCGCCGGTCGGCCTCCTTGAGGCCCCACAGGTCCTCGCCGCGGAAGGTCACGGTGCCGGAGGTCGGCCGCTGCAGGCCGACCAGCACCTTGGCCAGCGTCGACTTGCCGCAGCCCGACTCGCCGACGATGCCGACGGTCTCGCCGGCGGCGACGGTGAGGTTCGCGCCGGTCAGGGCGTAGACGCGGTCCCGCGTGAAGAGGCCGCCGGAGCGGGCCTTGTGCACGACGTGCACGTCGTCGAGCTCAAGCACGCTGTTCACTCCTCGTCTCGCGGTTCGGGTCCGGTGCGGCGGTCACCGGGTGGTGGCAGGCCACCGCGTGCGTGGCGTCCCCGTTGAGCGGGCCCCGCAGGACGGGGGCCTCGGTACGGCACACGTCGGTGGACATCGGGCACCGGTCGGCGAACCGGCAGCCGCTGGGGAAGTCGGCGGGGGCGGGCACGACGCCGCGGATCTGCGTGAGCCGCTCGGCCCCGGCCTCCAGAGACAGCACCGAGCCGAGCAGGCCGCGGGCGTAGTGGTGGGCGGGCGCGCCGACGAGGGAGGGCGTGGCGCCGGTCTCGACGATCTGGCCGCCGTACATGACGACCACGCGGTCGGTGACGTCGGCGACGAGGGCGAGGTCGTGCGAGACGAGGATCAGCGCGAACCCGAGCTCCTCGCGCAGCTTCAGCAGCAGCTCGATGACCTGCGCCTGGACGGTCACGTCGAGCGCCGTGGTGGGCTCGTCGGCGACGATCAGCTTGGGCTCGCGCGACAGCGCCATCGCGATGAGCACCCGCTGCCGCTGCCCGCCCGACAGCTCGTGCGGGTAGGAGGTCAGGGTGCGGCGGGCGTCGAGGCCGACGAGTTCGAGCAGCTCGGCGGGGGTGCGCCGGCCGCCGCGGCGGGTGAGCTGCTTGAGCTGGGCGTTGATGGTCATGGCGGGGTTGAGGGAGGACAGCGCGTCCTGGTAGATCATCGCCATCTCGTGCCCGAGCAGCCGGCGGCGGGCGCGGCGCGGCAGCGAGAGCAGCTCCCGCTGGTCGAAGCGCACGTGGCCGCTGACGCGGGCGTCGCGGGGCTGCAGGCCCATGATGGTCAGCGCGGTCAGCGACTTGCCGCAGCCCGACTCGCCCACCAGGCCGAGCACCTCGCCGGGGCGCACCTCGAAGCCGATGCCGTCGACGATGTCCACGCCCTCGGCGAACCCGATGCGCAGCCGTTCCACCGTGAGGATCGGCGGCCCCTGGGGCAGCGGGCGGGCGCGTTCGGCCAGCCGGCGCGCGGCCTCGGCCAGCCCGGGCAGCTCGACGGCCTCGCCGGAGCCCGGCTGGGCCCGCTCGAAGGCGTCCTCGTCCTTCCTGACCGGCGCCTTGCGGGCGGCGGGCGCGGCCCAGGCGTCGGAGATGCCTTCGGAGAGGATGTTCAGGGCGAGCACGGTCAGCAGGATCAGCAGGCCGGGGAAGACCGTGCCCCACCAGCCGCCGAGCAGCACCAGGTTCTTGCCGTCGGCGATGACGCTCCCCCACGACGGGTCCGGCGGCCGCACGCCGGCGCCGATGAACGACAGCGACGCCTCGAACACGATGGCGTCGGCCACCATCACCGTGCAGAACACCAGCACCGGCGCCGCGCAGTTGATCGCGACGTGCTTGATGACGATGTGCGGGGTGCGGGCGCCGATGATGCGCTCGGCCGCGACGTAGTCCTCGCCGTACTGGGCGAGGACGTTGGCCCGTACGACCCTGGCCACGGACGGCATGTAGAGGAAGGCGATGGCCATGACCAGGACGGGGATGCTGCCGCCGAACACGGCCACGAGCACGGCCGCCAGCGCGATGCCGGGGAACGCCATGATGACGTCGAGCAGGCGCATGATCGTCTCGTCGACGGCCCTGCGCGAGGTGGCCGCGACGGCGCCGATGGCCGCGCCGGCCACCAGGGCGAGCCCGGTCGCGCCGAGGCCGATGATGAGCGACCAGCGGGCGCCGTACAGGAGCCTGGACAGGATGTCGCGGTTGGCGCTGTCGAGCCCCATCCAGTGCTCGGCCGACGGGCCGCCGCCGGACGCCTCCTGGAAGAACGGCGAGTGCGGCGCGATGAGCGGCGCCAGCACCGCCGCCAGCACGACGGCGGCGATGAGGCCGAGCGAGATCCACGACAGCGGCTTCAGCCTGCGGAACGTCACGCCCGGCCGGGCCAGGCGGTCGGTGAGTCCGCGTCTCATGAGGCGCTCCTGAGGCGGGGGTTGACCAGCAGGTAGAGGACGTCGACGGCCAGGTTGACGATCATGAAGCCGACGGCGATGGTCAGCACCACGCCCTGGACGACGGCGGGGTCGCCGTCGCGCACAGCGTTGATCATGAGCTGTCCCATGCCGGGCAGCCCGTAGATCGTCTCGATGACCACGGTGCCGCCGATCAGGTAGCCGATGCGCAGGCCGAGCACGGTCAGCGGGTTGATCAGCGCGTTGCGCAGCACGTTCCTGCCGATGACCACGATCGGCGGCAGTCCGCTGCCGTACGCGGTGCGTACGTAGTCGCGGTCCAGCTCCTCCACCACCGACGTGCGGATGATGCGGGTGAGCTGGGCGGCGATCGGCAACGACAACGACAGGGCGGGCAGCGTCATCGACCGCAGCCAGCCGGCGAACGAGTCGGCCGGGTTGATGTAGCCGCTGGTGGGGAACAGCCCTTCACCGACCGCCAGCCACTGGATCATCAGCAGCGCCAGCCAGAACGACGGCGCCGCCACCCCGATCAGCGACACCAGGCGGACGAGCTGGTCCGGCCAGCGGTCGCGGTACAGCGCCGCGACCACGCCGAACACGAACGACAGCACGAGCCCCACGACCAGGCCGAGGAGCGTCAGCTGCAGCGTCAGCGGCAGGGCCGTCGTCACCGACTCGATGACCGGTTTCCTGGTGAGCACGCTGGTGCCCATGTCGCCCTGCGCCAGGTCCATGACGAAGCGGACGTAGCGCACGGGGAGCGGGTCCAGCAGCCCGTTCTCGAGCTGGAACCGGCGGATCTGCTCGGCGGTCGGGTTCGCGCCCTGGAAGTACGCGTACTCCGGCTTGCTGTTGGAGAAGCGCATCACGATGAACACGAACGCGATCACGCCGAGCACCAGCGGGATCAGGATGAGGAGCCGCCGCAGCAGCATCCGGGCGACGAGCGTCATGTCCTCTTGGCCTGGAGGAGGTTGATGCCGGGGTACGGCTGGGCCTCGACGCCGGACAGCTTCTTCGCGTCCCAGGCGGTCATGAGCTCGGTGTGGACGACCGGGTAGAGCACGGCCTGCTCAGCGATCATGTCCAGATATCTGTGGACCGTCGCCTTCTTCTTCTCCTTGTCCGGCTCCTTGGTCGCCTCGTCCATCAGGGCGAACAGCGCATCGGCGTCCTTGCTGCCGTCGTAGCCGGCGTACTTCATCCACAGGCCGCCCTTGACGAAGTTGTAGCGGCAGATCAGGTCGGCGTCCATGCCGAACTGGTTGGGGTTCGAGGCCGCGGCGACCACCTGGTAGTCCTGGTCCTGGTCCATCTTGGTGAACAACGCCGCCGTGTCCTGCGGCTCCAGCGTGGTCTTGATGCCGACCGCCTCCCACGAGGCGGCGATGGTCGGCAGGCAGTCGGCGATCCAGCTCACGTTGACGGCCATCAGGTTGACCGTCAGGTCGCTGACGCCCGCCTCCTTCAGCAGCGCCTTCGCCTTGTCGGGGTCGTAGTCGTAGACGACGGAGGCCCGCTTGTGGTCGGGGTGGCCCTCGTTGAGGAAGGAGCTGGAGGCCGTGCCGTGGCCCTTGAGCGCCACGTCGATCATCTTCTGCTTGTCGATCGCGTAGTGCAGCGCCTGGCGCACCCGTACGTCGTCGAACGGCTTGGCCTCCGTGTTGAACATCAGGAACATGTGGTTCATGCCCTTGCCGCCCTCGACCGTCAGCCCCTGCTGCTTGAGCTGGTCGACGTTGGCGTAGGGGATGTTGTCGGCGATCTGCGCCTCGGCCGAGCCGCCGGAGATCTTGGCCACGCGGGCGGCGGCGTCGACGATCGTCAGCCAGTTCATCTTCTTGACCGTGGCGGGGCGCGGGCCGTTGTAGCCGTCGTACGCCTCGAAGGAGGTGTTGGACTTGGGGTTGTGCGCGGCCAGCTTGTACGGCCCCGACCCCACGGCTTTGCCGCCCTTGGCCTGGTCCCAGGCGCCGGCCTGGGAGAACACGTGCTTGGGCATGATCTTGGCGATGGTCAGCCGGGGAGCGGCGTCGGCGAAGGGGAACGTGAAGACCAGCTCGACGTTCCGGTCGTCGATCTTCTTCACCTCCTTCAGCCAGGACCTGAAGAAGTTGCCGATCAGCACGTTGGCCTCGGGGTCGAGGACCCGTTCGAAGGTGAAGACGACGTCGTCGGCGGTGACCGGCTTCCCGTCGTGCCACGTGGCGCCCTCTCGGAGGGTGAAGTTCCATGAGGTCGCGTCCAGGTCGGACGGCAGCTCGGTGGCGAGCGCGGCGTACGGCTCGCGGGTGATCGGATCGGTGTCGAGCAGCCCTTCGTAGACGTGGCTGATCCCCGCCATCGCGAAGGCGGACGCGGTCTGCGTCGGGTCCCAGCTCTGATCGTTGCCGTAGCCGATGACGGCGGTGATCAGGTCCTTGTTGGTTCCGGCGCCGACCGAGCCGGTCGACGCCGGGCCTCCGGAACAGGCGGAGAGGGTGGCCGCGATGAACGCCGCCGCACCCGTCGCTCCGCTGTAACGCAGGAAGTCGCGGCGGCTGAAGTCAGAGCTCACGGATGCCTCCTGAGGGGTAGAACATGGGACGTCCCATGTCCTATCTTTTGCGTAAGTGGGACGCTAGATGGCAATCCGGCCTGAGGTCAACCAAAGATTTCCGTAATGTTACGTAAGTGGCTAAGAGAAGGTGACTCTTCATGACGACAGTCCCGCGCCCGGTACGTCCGAGCAGGGCCGTGGAGGCCCAGGAGGGCGTGAAGGACCTCATCGTGAGGCGCGGGCTGGTGGCGGGCGACCCCCTGCCCACCGAGTCGGAGCTCATGGAAGAGCTCCAGGTCAGCCGCAACTCGATCAGAGAGGCGCTGAAAGCCCTGCAGGCGGTCGGAATCGTCGACATCCGGCACGGCTTCGGCATGTTCGTGGGACGGATGTCGCTCGCTGGGCTCGTCAACGAACTGACCTTCCACAGCCGCATCACGCTGCAGAACGGCAAGAACCATCTGGCGAACCTCATCGAGATCCGCGAGATCCTGGAGAGCGGCCTCGTCGAACGCCTCATCGAGCTCGACCCCGCCGCCGACCTGACCCCGGTGGCCGACGTCATCGTCAGGATGGAGGCCGAGGCGGAGGCCGGGCCCGTCTCGCCGGAGACCGACCGCCTCTTCCACGACCTCCTCTACCGGCCGCTCGGCAACCCGCTCGTCGGCCAGCTGCTCGGCGCGTTCTGGGACGTCTACTACCAGCTGCGCGACCAGCTCGGGGTGCCGGACGAGTCGCCCGACGACGTGGTCACGCGGCACCGCGACATCTACACCGCCGTGCTCGCGGGCGACCGGGCCGCCGCGGTGGCCGCCGTACTCGCCCACTTCAAGGGCGTGCGCAACCGCGTGGGCAGGATCAGCGGCTAGCCGTACGGTGCGGGACCAGCAGCGGGCGCGGCGGGGTCAGTGCGCGGGCCAGCGCTCGACGCGGCGCCAGCGTTCGCGCCAGTCCGCGTACCACCTCGCGAACCAGGGATGAGACCCGGCCAGCGGCATGACGTAGGCGACCGTCTCCAGGTAGTAGGCCCGCTGGAAGCGCCACGGCATCCGCTGCAGCTCCTGCACGTTGCTCGCCCGGTCGGCCAGCTTCACCAGCACGGCCTGCGGCGGGGCCTTGACGAGAGAAGCCAGGTAGTCGGCCTTCCTCCCCCCGCGCGGCTTGGTCACCCAGCGCACGAGCGCGGCCACGCGGGGCCCGAACCTGCCCGCGATCTCCGCCTCGGTGCACGACGTGTCCTCCAGCACGTCGTGCAGCACGATCGCCACCAGCACGTCCCTGTCCTCCACCCCGGCGCCCGCCACCGCCACCTCCAGCGCCTCCAGCAGATGGTCGAGGTACGGTCGCCCGGTGGGCCGCTGCTGCGCCCCGTGCCACCTCCGCGCGAACGTCACCGCGTCGCGCAGGGCGCCCACGGTCTCCGGCGGGAGCGCCGCACGGAGAGGCCCCTCCGCCTGCCTCCAGGACGTCCAGCTCGTGAAGGTCTCCATCCCGTTCCTCTCGATATGGCCGTGCCCCGAGGTGTCTTAGGCTGAACACTATGGCCGAGATCGCCGTCCCCGACGGGTCGTGGACGTTCAACGGAGAAGTCCTGCGCATCGTGCCCGGCAGCGACAAGGACGTCCACGAGCTGCGCAGGACGCTGGGCGAGGTCGTGGTCCCGATGACGGCGATCGCGGGCGTGACGTACGAACCGGGGCGCAAGGGCGGGCACGTACGCCTGCGCCTGCGCAAGGGGGCCGACGCGCTGTCCGACGTCGTCGCCGGCCTGCTGGAGCCGCCCGCCGACCCCTACCGGCTGACGGTGCCGAAGAACCGCGCGGGCGCGGGCGAATACTTCGCCGATGAGGTTCGTGACACCCTGCTCGTCTACCAGACGCCGAGCGCACCCTGCGAGGACTACCTGCTGCCGCCCCCTCCGGTGCCCATCTCCGCCACCGCCGGCGACGGCACCGCGCTGTTCGACGGCGAGCGGGTGCGGCTGGAGTGGACCGGCTGGGCGAGCACCGACAAGGAGAAGGCGGGGCCGCAGGAGTTCCCGCTGTCCGACATCGCCGGGGTGGAGTGGAAACCCCAGTCCGGCATGGGCTCCGGCACGCTGCGCTTCCGCATCAAGGGCGAGCGGCCCATCCAGCAGCCGCCGCAGAAGGACCTGCGCTGCGTGTCCTGGGGCATCCAGCGTTTCGGCGGCGCCACCGCCCTGGTCGCCGCCGCCGTGCTCGCCCGGCTGCCGCGCGACGTGCCCGAGCTGCCGCCCGCGCCGGCGCCCGCCTCCGGCGACGTGCACGACGCCGTGCTGCGCCGCCTGGCCGAGCTCGGCGAGCTGCACCGCGCCGGCGTGCTGACCGACGAGGAGTTCACCACGGCCAAGCAGGCCGTGATCCGCCGCCTGGAGCCGTAGGCGAAGGTCCGAGGAGAAATCATGACACCCGACGAAGAAGAACTCCTGCGCCGCGCCATCGCGCTGGCCGCCGAGGCCCGCGCCGGCGGCAACCCGCCGTTCGGCTCGCTGCTGGCCGGGCCCGACGGGACCGTGCTGGCCGAGGAGCGCAACTCCTCGCTCACCGACCGCGACATCACCGCCCACCCGGAGCTCAAGCTGGCCCGCTGGGCCGGCCGCGAGCTCGACCCGGCCACCGCGGCCGCCACGACCATGTACACGAGCTGCCAGCCGTGCGGCATGTGCGCGGGCGCCATCGCGCGCTCGGGCCTGGGCCGGGTCGTCTACGCGCTGTCCGGCGAGCAGCTCGACGGGCTCAAGCCGCCCGGCACCGCCTTCACCGACCCTCCCGGCGAGGGGCCTGCCCTCTACGCCGAGGCCCGCGTACCGGTCGAGGGCTACTACCGCTGACCAGCGGGGACAGGCGGGTCAGAGGCCGGGGAGCCGGGCCACGCCGTCGCGGCGGGCCTGGTCGGCGACCGCGGCGGCGACGGCGGGCACGACCCGGGGGTCGAACGGCTCCGGGATGATCCGGTCGGCCGACAGTTCCTCCTCGACCACGGCGGCCAGCGCGTGAGCCGCGGCGATCTTCATGTTCTCGGTGATGGCCGAGGCGCGGGCCGACAGGGCGCCCCTGAAGACGCCGGGGAAGGCCAGCACGTTGTTGATCTGGTTGGGGAAGTCGCTGCGCCCGGTGGCCACGACGGCGGCGTGCTCCTGGGCGATCCCGGGGTGGATCTCCGGCTCGGGGTTGGACAGCGCGAAGACGATCGAGCCGGGCGCCATGGAGGCGATGGCCCGCTCGCTGATCGTCGAGCCCGACAGGCCGATGAAGACGTCGGCCCCGGCCAGGGCCTCCTCGGTCGTGCCGGTGCGGCCGGACCGGTTGGTGCAGCCCGCGATGATGGCCTTGTGGCGGTTGAGGTCGTCGCGGCCGGTGTGCAGGACGCCCTTGCTGTCCGACACGGCGACCTCGCCGATGCCGGCGTTCAGCAACATGCTCGCGACGGAGAGGCCGGAGGCGCCCGCCCCCGCCACGACGGCGCGGAGATCCCACAACCGCCGGCCGGTCACCCGTGCCGCGTTGCGCAGCGCGGCCAGCACCACGATGGCGGTGCCGTGCTGGTCGTCGTGGAAGACGGGGATGTCCAGCACCTCCCTGAGCCGGCGCTCCACCTCGAAGCAGCGCGGCGCGCTGATGTCCTCGAGGTTGATGCCGCCGAACGACGGGGCCATCCGGACGATCGTCTCCACGAGCTCGTCGACGTCCGTGCAGTCCAGGCAGATGGGCACCGAGTCCACGCCGCCGAACTGCTTGAACAGCAGCGCCTTGCCCTCCATGACCGGCATCGCCGCGGTGGGCCCGATGTCGCCGAGCCCGAGCACCGCGGTGCCGTCGGTGACGACCGCCACGACGTTGGAGCGCCAGGTGTACTCGTCGGCCAGCTCGGGCCGCTCGGCGATGGCGGTGCAGACGCGGGCCACCCCCGGCGTGTAGGCGAGGGACAGATCGTCCAGGTCGCGCACCTGGACGGACGGGCGCGTCTCCAGCTTGCCGCCCTCGTGCAGGCGGAAGGCCGGGTCCTGGTCGAGGAGTGCGGCGAGGCCGATGGCCGGTGCGGTGATTTCGGTAGTCATGTCATGCTCCTAGAACCGCAGCAGCCGGCCGGACGGGGTGCGCGTGTCCGGCGCCTCGAACCTGGGATCACGTGAGGTCTGCCGGCTTTTCTTGAGCTGTGTGCGTTTCATGATTTGCGCACCTTTCTGCGCCTGCCGTACACCGGCCGGCACGCTGGAATTCGGCGAACAACACAAGCCGAGTGTCACACGGCGTCCATTTACCGGTCACCCCACGCACCCCCTACGTCCGAGAGCTCCCCTGCTAGAGGTACGAGGCGATAGGGGTTGTCCGCGATAGGGGTCGCCCGGGACATTTCGAAGGACAGATTCCGGCGAAAGGACAACGATGACGGTCCTGACCGCTTTTCCCACGGAGGCAATACTCGATCCGAGGACTCCATCGGTGCGCTTCTCGCGGCTCCTGGATCCCGGCTCGGTGGTGCCGATACACGGCGACGACGGCAGCGGCGTGCAGGCCGTGCACGGGCAGATCGACGGCTCGCCCGTGATCGCCTACTGCACCGACGCGACAATCATGGGCGGCGCGCTGGGCTGGGCGGGCGCGAACCGTATCGTCGAGGCCATCCAGCTGGCCGTGCGCCGGCGCTGCCCGGTGATCGGGCTGTGGCACTCCGGCGGCGCCCGGCTGGCCGACGGCGTGGAGTCGATGGACGGTGTGGGGCGCATGTTCGCCGCCATGACGGCCGCCTCGGGCCTCATCCCGCAGATCTCGGTCGTGCTCGGGCCGGCCGCGGGCGCGGCCGCGTACGGGCCCGCGCTGACCGACGTGATCATCATGTCGGACGCCGGCCGGGTCTTCATCACCGGGCCCGACGTCGTCCGCACGGTCACCGGCGAGAACATCGACATGGCCGGCCTCGGCGGCCCGGACGCGCACGGCCCCAAATCGGGCGTCGCGCACGTCACGGTCGACTCCGAGGAGGCCGCGTACGACCGCGCCCGCCTGCTGGCGGGGTTCTTCACCCGGCCCGGCGGCTTCGACTTCGCCGCGCTGAGCGAGCCGCGCGACCTGCGCGCGCTGCTCCCCGACATGCCACGGCGCGCCTACGACGTCCGGCCGCTGGTCCGCGCCGTCCTGGACCCCGACTTTCTGGAGCTGCAGCCGCGCTGGGCGCCCAACATGGTGGTCGGGCTCGGGCGGCTCGGCGGCCGGGCCGTCGGCGTGATCGCCAACAACCCGCTGCGCAAGGGCGGCTGCCTCGACTCGCTCTCGGCGGAGAAGGCCTCGCGTTTCGTGCGGATGTGCGACTCGCTCGGCGTCCCCCTGGTGGTCGTGGTCGACGTTCCCGGCTACCTGCCCGGCGTCCAGCAGGAGTGGGGCGGCGTGGTCAGGCGCGGCGCGAAGCTGCTGCACGCCTTCGCCGAGTCGGTCGTCCCCCGGGTGACGCTGATCACCCGCAAGTCGTACGGCGGCGCCTACATCGCCATGAACTCCAGGTCGCTGGGCGCGACCGCGGTGTACGCCTGGCCCGACGCGGAGGTGGCGGTGATGGGGGCCGAGGCGGCGGTCGGCATCCTGCACCGCAAGAAGCTGGCCGCGGTGCCCGAGCCCGAGCGGGCGGACCTGCACGCGCGCCTGGTGGAGGAGCACCAGCGCACGGCCGGCGGGGTCGAGCGGGCCATGGCACTCGGCGTGGTGGACGAGGTCATCTCCCCCTCCGAGACCCGGCTCCGGCTGGCGGAAGCACTCGCACGGGCGCCGCAGTCCCGCGGCTGCCACTCCAACATCCCGCTATGAAACGAGGTGACCCATGTCGTACGTCAAAGTCATGCTCATCGGGGGACCGAACCACCTGCCGACCGAACGGCGGTTCTTGACCGTCGCGCCGGGCTGCGAGAAGATCAAACTGCCTTTCGGCAGTGGGTACGAGCACTTCCTCCACAGAGGTGAGCGAACGCGCGTGGACGGGCAGGAGCTTCCCGTCTACACCTGGATCATGCGGACGGCCATCGCGGAGTAAGAATGTCGGCGTTGCTCGCCATCAGCGATCTCCACGTGGGCTATGCGGACAACCGGGAGATCGTGGAGGCACTGCGGCCCCGGTCCGCCACCGACTGGTTGCTGATCGCGGGCGACGTCGCCGAGCTCATGGCCGACATCGAATGGGCGCTGCGCCTGCTCAGCGGGCGCTTCGCCAAGGTCGTGTGGGCCCCGGGCAACCACGAGCTGTGGACCCATCCGAGCGACCCCGTGCGGTTGCGCGGCGTCGAGCGTTACGACCATCTGGTGCGGCTCTGCGGCGAGCTGGGCATCGTCACGCCCGAAGATCCCTACCCGGTCTGGGAGGGCTCGCTCGTCGTGGCGCCGCTGTTCGTGTTGTACGACTACTCCTTCCGGGTCCCCGGCGTGCACTCCCGGGCCGAGGCGCTGGCGCAGGCCTACGAGCGTGGCGTGGTGTGCACGGACGAGATGTTGCTGCATCCCGACCCGTACCCGTCCCGGCAGGCCTGGTGCGCGGCCCGGGTCGAGCTGACCGAGCGGCGGCTGGGCGAACTGCCCGCCGACCTGCCGACCGTGCTGATCAACCACTATCCCCTGGTACGCCGGCCGACCGACGTCCTGCGCTATCCCGACTTCGCCCTGTGGTGCGGCACCGAGCGCACCGCCGACTGGCACGTGCGGTTCAACGCGCGCACGGTCGTCTACGGGCACCTGCACATTCCCCGCACCACCTGGCACAACGGCGTGCGCTTCGAGGAGGTCTCGCTGGGATATCCCCGCGAATGGCGCCCGCGGCCCACCGAGCCGGGCCGTCCGCGGCGAATAAGCTGACCGGGGAATTCGCGTCCACCCTAAGGGTGAGCTAGGGGTGGGAAAAGCCTCCGGGCGGCGCTTGAATACAGGTAACACAGTTTTGAAGGTGTTTATCCCGCCGGCGAGGTGAGGCATTGAGCTAGACGTCGTACCCCTTTTGCGAGGCCTTCCGAGAACGAAAGCCACCGCTCATCGAGAAAATGAGCGGTGGCTTTCGTCGTGCCCGGGAATCATCGGCCGCCGCGCGCGCCGCGCCGTGGAAACGCCGCAGCGGCCGCCTGATGGCGGCCGCTGCCGGGCTTCTGTCGCGCGCTGGGCGTCAGCTTGCATTCGCGAGCCTGACCTCCGTCCGCCCGCTCCTCCTGGCGGCCGAGCCGACCGCCATCAGGGTCGCGTCCACCACGTTGGTGGCGACGCCGACCCCCCAGACCGTCTCGCCGTCCACCTTGCATTCGGCGTACACCGTCGTCTCCATGCTGGCGACCCGCTCGGCGCCGCCGGACCGGTGCACCGCGCGCACGTCCACGCCCAGGGGCGCCAGCGTGGCGCCGATGGCCCGCACGGCCTGCTCGCGCTGGCCGTCCATGTGCAGCGTCGCGGTGATCCGGTCGCCGCCCGCGCCCAGCGCGCCGGACCGCTCGTCGCGGGAGAGGTACTCCTCCTGGAACAGCTCCCACACCTGGTCGGGCGAGAGCTCGCTGCCCCGCAGGTCGGCCCGCTCCTGCACGAGCCCGGCGAACTCCCGCTGCAGCTCGCGAGGGAGCTCCATCCCGTGCCAGGCGCTCATGATGTACGCGATGCCGCCCTTGCCCGACTGGCTGTTGATCCGCACGATCGCCTCGTACGTGCGCCCGACGTCCTTGGGGTCCACCGGCAGGTACGGCATGGTCCACGGCATCTCGTCGGCGCCGACGCCGGACCCGGCGGCCCGGCGCTCCAGGTCGTCGAACCCCTTCTTGATCGCGTCCTGGTGCGAGCCGGAGAAGGCGGTGTAGACCAGCTCGCCCCCGTACGGGTGCCTGGGGTGCACGGGGATCTCGTTGCAGTGTTCGACCGTGCCGCGGATGCGGTCGATGTCGGAGAAGTCGATCTCGGGGTCCACGCCGTGGGTGAACATGTTCATGCCCAGCGTCACCAGGCACACGTTGCCGGCCCGCTCGCCGTTGCCGAACAGGCAGCCCTCGATCCGCTCGGCGCCTGCCAGCATCGCCAGCTCGGCCGCGGCAACCCCCGTGCCGCGGTCGTTGTGCGGGTGGATGGACAGGCACACGTGCTCCCTGCGGGACAGGTGGCGGTCCAGCCACTCGACCTGGTCGGCGAACACCGACGGCAGGGAACGCTCCACGGTGGTGGGGAAGTTCAGGATGATCGGGCGTCCCGGGCCGGCCTCCCACACGTCCATGACCGCTTCGCAGACCTCGAGGGCGAAGTCGGGCTCGGTCTCGTTGAACAGTTCCGGCGAGTACTGGTAGCGCAGGTCGCAGCCGGCCAGGTCGCGCTCGGCGTACTTCATCATCATCCGGGTGCCCTGCACGGCCAGGTCCTTGCACTGCGCGCGGTCCATGTCGAACACCACGCGCCGGAACAGCGGCGCGGTCGCGTTGTAAAGGTGGAAAGTGGCGCGCGGCGCCCCCGCGAGCGCGCTCACCGAACGCTCGATCAGCTCGTCCCGCGCCGGCACGAGCACCGAGATCCACACGTCGTCGGGGATGCGGTTCTCCTCGATGAGCAGGCGTACGAAGTCGTAGTCGTCCTGGCTGGCCACCGGGAATCCGACCTCGATCTCCTTGTAGCCGATGTCGACGAGCAGCTCGAACATCTGGAGTTTCCTGGCCGGCGACATGGGATTGGCCAGTGACTGGTTGCCGTCGCGCAGGTCCGTCGACAGCCAGCGCGGCGCTGAAACGATCTTCTTGTCCGGCCACGTACGGTCGGCCAGGGCCAACGGAGTAAAGTCCGAATAGCGCTCTACGGGGCGGGTCGGGACCATGGTTGAATCTCCTTCGCCTTGGTCATGGTCTGCCTGTAGGAGATCTCCGATCACAACGTACAATCGGCCGGGCGCCGCCGAATAGGGCGAGGATCATGAGAGTGCCGGTCCTTACCCATAGATATCCGCCCGGGTATCGAGAGTGCCCACCCCGGTATCTTTAGGCGCACCCCCCTTCTCCGCCTCCCGGCGGTCGCGCACAATCCGATCATGGCGACCATCGAAACCGTGGCGCTGCGGCGCGGCGGTCTGTGTCTGGCAGAGTCTCGCCCTTCTGTGCAAATAATCTTCTTACTGCGTTTTCTGACCGGCACCGCATTGTGCGCGCAGGTCGCCGGCGCCGACGGGCATCTCGGCAGAACGGCCTGGGGCGCCCTGACATGGGTGCTGATGATTTTCTCCGTCTATCTCTTCAACGGCGTGATGGACGTTTCCGAGGACCGCCTCAACGGCTCGCGCAGGCCCATCTGCAGAGGCGACCTGCCGCCCACCTTCGCCACCGCGGTGGCGGTGGGCGCGGCGCTGGTCAGCCTGCTCAGCGGCTTCGCGCTCGACCCGCGGATGGGCCTGCTGCTCACGGTCGTGCTGGTGCTCGGCTACCTGTACTCGGGCCCGCCGTTCCCGCTCAAGCGCAGCTCGGGCGGCACGGTCCTGACCGGAGGCGCCGCCACCGTGCTCACCTACGTCGCGGGCGCGCTCTCCTACGCCAGCGAGTTCCATGTCTCCCTGATGCTGGTCGTCTTCGTGCCGGCGGCGTCGCTCTGGACCGCGCTGGTGGGGTCGACGACCAAGGACCTGCCCGACATCGAGGGCGACACGCAGGCCGGCCGGACGACCTTCGCGGTCACGCACGGCGAGGACGCCCTGCGGCGGGCGATCTGCGCCGTCGCCATCGGCCTGGCGCTCGCGTTCACGGCGGCGGTGCTGCTGCTGGAGCTGCCGCTGTGGCCCAGCGCTCTCGCCATGGTCGCCGGTGCGATCGCCATCACGGTCCTGTGCGTCCAGGGGCGCCGCCGCGAGCCGTACGGCGCCTTCATGGCCACGCAGTACGCCCTGCACGGCCTGGTGATCCTGACCCTCGTCTGAGCCCTCTGACCGTGGCCGCCGGCGAGTCCCGCCTGACTGACGGGGCCTGACCGACAGGGCCTGACCGATCGGCCCGGCTAACCGGGCAGCGGTGCTCCGGCGGCCGCGCCGTGCGGGAAGGCCGCCTCCAGCCGGCGGCACGTCGCGTCGGTCAGCAGCAGCCTGACGGAACCCGCGTTCATCTCCAGGTGGACCGGGTCGCGGGTGCTGGGCACGGGCACCACGTCGGGCCCTCTGGCCAGCAGCCAGGCCAGCGCCAGCCGGCCGGTGCTGACGTCCATGGTCGCCGCCTCGGCCTCCAGTTTCCTGAGCCTGGCGATGTTGCCCGGCAGGTTGGCCGGGTCGAACCGGGGGTCGGTACGGCGGGCGTCCCCCGGGTCGAGCTCGCGGGCGGAGCCGCCGCGCCCGGCCAGGAAGCCGCGGCCCAGCGGCCGGCCGGCGATCAGCCCGATGCCGAGCTCGCGCGCCACCGGCAGCTGGTCGAGCTCGGCGTCACGGTGCCACAGGGAGTACTCCATGGCCAGGGCGGTGATCGGATGGACCGCGTGCGCCCGGCGCAGCTCGTCCCCCGTCACCCCTGTCAGGCCCGCGTAGCGCACCTTGCCCGCCGCCACCAGCTCGCCGAGCCGGCCCGCGGTCTCCTCGACGGGCACGGCGCCCGGCTCCCTGCCGACGACGTAGAGGTCGACGTGGTCGACGCCCAGCCGTTCCAGCGAGGCCTCGCACGCCTGCCGCAGCGGCACGTCTCCCGCGCGGCGCTGGAGGGTGCGGGTCGAGAGCAGGACGTCGTCGCGCCAGGGCCTGACGGCCTCGCCGACGAGCCGTTCGATCTCACCGTGGGCGTGGTCGTCGGACATGTCGAGCAAGGTCACACCTGTGTCGAGCACGTTGTGGAGCAACGCCAGCGACTCCGAGCGGTCCGCTTCGCCGTACACGCCGGAGAGAGCCAGACATCCGAAGCCCAGACACGAGGTGATCGGCCCTGTGTCGCCCAGCCTTCTGCTGTCCACGACACCCCCTCCCATTGGCCCTCACCGTTGCTACATACGATCTGTGGGCCAAGTTCGCGCCACAACCCCTATCCCCCGGGAGCACCGGGCGAATATGGGAAACATCATTACGCTTTATCTGCACTTGACACTGTACGCAACTCTTCGTTATACACATTGTTAATGTCGCTGCCCACCACGCGGGATCCACGCGGTGGGCAGCTCGAGGAGCTCAAGAGGTCAGCGCAGGGTGGGGCTGAGCTCCAGATTGGGAGGGAGATCGGAGCGCTGAGTGATCCCGAGCTTGCGGTAGATGCGGGTCAGGTGCTGCTCGACCGTGCTCACCGTGATGAACAGCTTGGCGGCGATCTCCCGGTTGGTGTAGCCGACCGCGGCCAGGCCGGCGACGCGTCGCTCCGCGTCGCTGAGGATGGCCACCACCTTGCTGATCTCGGAGCCCTGCCCCTCGGCGGCGGCTCCGTCGCCGTCCAGCGCGTGGCTCAGCGGCTGGGCGCCGCACTCCTGCGCGAGGATGCGCGTACGGCTGGCGATGATCCCCGCCCGGCGGAACTCACCGACGCTGTGGAAGGCCTCGGTGAGGTCGAACAACGACCGGGCGAGCTCGTAGCGGTCACCGCAGGCCTGCAGGCGGTCCGTGGACTGCCGCAGCAGCATGGGCCGGTGCCGGAGCTCGCTCGTGGCGGCCAGCAGGCGCAGCGCGATCCCGTGCGTACGGGAGGCCATCGGGCCGCACCGGGAGAGCTGCTCCTCGATCAGGGCGCGGGCCTCCGCCTGCTCGCCCATCCTGATGAGCGCCTCGGCCGCGTCGGTACGCCAGGCGATGAATCCCGGCGTGTCCATCTCCCACTCGGCCATGAGCTCGCCGCAGAACCGGAAGTCGCGCAGCGCCGCAGCCGGGTGGTCGACCGCGAGGTGGTAGCGGCCGCGGGCGTGCAGGTAGTGCAGTCCGAAGCGGGTCTGCAGCATGGCGTCCGGCACCGGCGTGTTGACCTGGGCGAGCGCCTGGTCGTACTGCCCCATGGCCGTGCTGGCGAGCATCAGGTTGGCCAGCGGGCCGCCCACGGTGACACCCCAGCTGGCGGGCGGGATGATCTCCAGGGCCTGCCGGGCGCACGACGCCGCGGTCTCGAGGTCGCCGCGGCGCATGGCGATCTCGGCGCGGATCGCGGTCAGCCGGGCACGCCGGGCAGGGGCGCTGCGGGACTGGGCCTCCTCGATGAAGGCGTCGCACCAGGGCACGGCCTTGTCCGGCCAGCCACCGTACGTGAGCGCGAGCAGAGAGCTCTCGACCGTGTCCATGGACATCTCGTCCAGGCGGGAGCTGTGCAGGATGCGCTCGACGGTGCCGAGAACGCGCTCGCGCGGCCCGCGGGTGAGCACCGAGATCAGCGCGTTGATCGACTCGAGCCGCCGGCTCACGCGTACCGGCAGCACGGCCTCCCTGGCCTGCTCGCTGGTCGACCTGTTGACGTGGGCCAGCAGCGGCGGCGCGGAGCAGCGCAGCCACAGCCGGGTGCCGATGAGCTCGGCCACGGTCTGCGGCTCGGTGTCGCCGCTCTCCTTCAGGTGCTCGAGCACCTGGCAGGCGTCGTCGACCTTGCCGTGCCACAGCAGCGCCCTGGCCAGCACGACCGCGTCGCTGCCGCGCAGGGTCCCGTTGTGCAGGGCGTCGGTCAGTTCGGCGATGTGCTCGGCCGGCGTGCTGGGGTTGATGCGCCACTCGGCGCGCATCAGGACCGTGGCGATGGTGGTGCGGTGCCGCTCGTCGGTGCAGCCGCGCCAGGCGAGCTTCAGGTAGTCGACAGCCGAGGTGACGGACCCGCCGTCCAGCCGGCTCAGCGCCGCCGCCTCCAGCACGGGCACGGCCCACGGCAGGTCGGTCGCGTCGGCGCCGAGCAGGTGCTCGGCGATCGCGATGTCGTCGGCGCCCTCCTCGTGCAGCAGCTCGGCGGCCCGCCGGTGCACGCTGCGGCGCACCTCGTCGCCCAGCTCGGCCAGCACGGTCCTCCTGGCGATCTCGGCCCGATAGTGGCCCGACTCCAGCAGGCCTGCGGTCTCCAGCCAGTGCATGGCGTGCGCCATCGCCGCGGAGTCGGAGCCGAGCAGGCGCTCGAGGAGCGCCGGGTCGTCCAGCACCGCGAGCCAGCCGGCGACCTGCATGAGCCCGGGGTCGGCCCGGTGCAGGCACGACAGCACGGCCTCGCCGTAGCGCTCGGCGGGAGCGCTCCCGCCGCTCTCGTGGTCCTCGATCAGCCCGCGGAGCAGGAGCGGGTTGCCGCCGCTGAGCGCGTGCCACTCCGGCGTCACCTCCTTGGCCGCCGCCTCGCCCAGGCGCTCTGCCGTCATGCTGAGCGCGGCGCCGTACGACAGCGGCGCCAGCCTGACGGCGGTGCAGTGGGGCTGGCGGAGCATCTCGGTGGCGAAGAAGCCGTGCATGTGCTGGCGGTATTCGGCCTGGCTGAAGACCGCTACCAGCGGCGCGTACCTGGACCTGCGGACGAGGTAGGACAGGCAGAGCAGCGAGGCCCTGTCGGCGAGGTGGACGTCGTCAACGACGATCGCCAGCGGATGGCGCTCGGCCAGCGAGAGCAGGACCGCGCAGAGCGAGTGCACGATCTGCACGTCCACCTGCTCGACGCGGTCCCCCTTGGCGGGCGAGGCCATCTCCGCGCCCTCCCGCAGCAGGTCGGCCGCGACCGCGCGCACGTCCTCGCGCAGCGGCGCGTTCTGGAAGAGCTGGCCGAGCACGCCCAGCGGAATATCGCTCTCCGCCTGGGTGGCGGACGCCACCAGCGGCAGAGCACCCCGTTCGAGTGCCTGTTCGGCGAAGGCATGCAGAAGCTCACTCTTGCCGGTCGCGACGACCCCCGTCACCATCGCGACCCTGCCCTTGCCGCCAACGGCCTCGGCGAGGAGGCCGTGCATGGAGGTCATGGCCGCATCTCTCTCGAACAGCCCCATGATTGGACACCCCTTTTAGAAAGGCAATTCACGACCGGAAGGAGTTCTGAGGTCCAACGAGCTTTTCTGCTCTTTTCTCGGCTTCGATGTCGTGGACTGTCGCACCCGCCGCATGACCTCAACCCCTTCCGCACCCGTTTCTGGGTTGACGTTCATCACGTTAGGTGCGGCTCTGGGGGCTCACAATACGGCTTATCCTTAATAACGCGGGTCGCTCCGTATGGACCAGCCGGTCTTCAACTTTCGGACCACGCCCAGGTCCGAGTCATCGCGGGCCCGCGCCGGGCGGCGCGCCCCCGGCGGATCCCCCGGGCCCGCGGGCCCCGCCGCCTGCGCACGCGGGAGGGGGTGGAGAGGCCCCAAACCTTACCGACGAGTATCGTTATGAGTCATTAACGTGAATCGCGCTAATACGAGTCGCGCTCATGTCGACCGCCGCCCCGTCGCGCCACTCCGGCGGGCTGGCGCGCCAGCCCGGGCCTGCGGCGCGCCGTTCACGCAATATTGACATTTCCATGTCGCGCCCCGTTTCAGCAGGTCACAGGGCCGGCAGAGGCTGCTCGGAGGACACTCCGCGTATGCCCGCCATCGGCATACAGTTGCCTACTCACCAGTGTTGACCCAAGATGTAAGCATTCGTGCACTCTCCAAGGGGACACGGTGGGAGAAATTGCGCATACGGGTGAGCAAGACGCTACGGGGCCGGCGAGCCTTATCGAGGAGTGCCGAGCGGACATACTGAGCAAGTACGAGCAGGGACTTGCGGCCATCGGTAGCGTGCTGATCAATGATCAGGTGACGAAAGCCCAGGTCATGACGAACGCAGGCCAGATCCTGACGGAGATGGCGGGGGCACTGCGTGCGGGACGTCTTCAGGACGACGACGAGACGTCCCGTTTCCTGGCCTGGGACATCGGCGTGGCACGGGCGTCGGCGGGCGTGCATCCGAGAGAGTCGCTGATGGCGGCCTCGGTGTTCTTCCGCGCGGCGTTCGCCACGCTGAGCCAGCGGCTCCAGGACGACACCCATGCCGCTCACATGCTCAGGCTCGTCGTGACGGCACTGGAACAGAGCATCTCCCTGCGCATCAGGGAGGCCGCGAACAGTTACACCGGCATCCTGCTCAACAAGGTGACCGAGGCGCAGATGGCCGAGCGCCGGCGGATCGCCAGGGAGCTGCACGACCGCATCGGCCACAGCCTCAGCGTGGCCCAGCGCCAGCTGGAGCTGTCGAACATGTACCGCCCGGGGGAACCGGCGAAGGCACTGGCCAAGCTGGAGATGGCCCAGCAGGCCATCCAGGAGACCATGTACAGCCTGCGCCAGGTCACCTCCGACCTCCATCCCCCAGGGGGCAGCACCTTGGAGAAGGGGCTGCTCAGCTACCTGGACATCATCGGGACGGACGACGTGCAGATCGAGCTGATCGTGAACGGCGACCAGACCTGGGCGCCCCCGACCGTCAGCGAGGAGTGCCTGCTGATCCTGCGTGAGGCGGCGCGCAACGCGCTCACCCACGGGGACCCGTCGGCCATCCTCATCAGGATCGACGTCGCGCCGCACGAACTGGTCGCGTGCGTGATCGACAACGGCTGCGGTTTCGATCCGGACGGCCAGCCGCCGAAGGGCAGCCTCGGGCTGTCGTCCATCAGGGAGCGCACCCAGTTACTCGGCGGCACGGTGACGATCGCCAGCAAGCCCGGCAGGGGCGCCAGGGTCGATCTCGCCGTGCCCATCCAGAGGCGCCTCGATGATCAGGAGTGACCCGCCCACCACGATCGCCATCGTGGACGACCACGCCCTGTTCCGCGAAGGACTCAGGGAGATCCTGGAAGCCCAGGAAGGGCTGGCCGTGGTGGGCGAGGCGGGCACCTCCGACGACGCCCTCCGCCTGGTCGCCGACAAGAAGCCGGACATCCTCCTGCTGGACGTGGAGATCCCAGGCGACTCGGCCACCGACACCGTGACGCGGCTGCGCAGCCAGGTCCCGAACACGCAGATCATCATCCTCAGCATGTACGACGGCCCGCAGCTGCTGCGCAGGCTCCTCGCCGCCGGCATCCGCGGATACCTGCTCAAGAGCGTCCACTGGCACGAGCTGGTGTCGGCGATCCGGAGCGTGCACGACGAGCCGGACCGCATCGTCCTGGCCGTCTCCCGCGAAAGCCTGGCGCAGATGGAGAGCGCGCCCGCCGAGGTGCTGACGAGCAAGGAGCGCGAGGTCCTCGAACTGGCGGCGCAGGCGCTCAGCAACCGGCAGATCGCCGCCCGCATCAACACCACCGAGGCCACGGTCAAGCGCCACCTGCGGAACATCTTCGTCAAGCTGGGGGCCGCGTCGCGCATCGACGCCGTCAACCGCGCGATCGACGCCTCGCTGATCACGCCATCGCGGGCGCGATCCGACAATTGACCATAAATGTGGACAATTTGCGCCGATCGCACCCCCTTCTGAGGGCGGGTTCACCCCGCAACCGGCTCCGGACGGCCCGAGAAGACCTGGTCAGACGTTCTCTCCCGGCAAGGCCGTATCTAGCTTGGAAGGGTGAACACCAATGCCTTGATCGGGAGCATCCTCCCCCCGTGGGTGGTGGCCGTGGACACGTTCGACGACCACGACGCGATGCTCTTCCCCGCTGAAGAAGAGGTGATCAGCCGATCGGTGGAGACCCGGCGCAAGGAGTTCGTCACGGCGCGCATGTGCGCCAGGCAGGCCATGAGCCTGCTCGGCCTGCCGCCGCAGCCCCTCCTGCCCGGCCTGCGTGGCGAGCCCCAGTGGCCCAAGGGCTTCGTGGGCAGCATCACGCACTGCGCGGGTTACCGCGGAGCCGTCGTCAGCCCCGGCGGCGACACCATCACGATCGGCATCGACGCCGAACCCAACGAGCCGCTGTCGAACGGCGTGCTGGAGGCGGTCTCCCTGGCCGAGGAGCGCAAAGCCCTGCGCGCCCTCGCCACCGACCACCCGGAGGTCGCCTGGGACCGCCTGCTGTTCTCCGCCAAGGAGTCGGTCTACAAGGCCTGGTTCCCGCTGGCCAAGCGGTGGCTGGACTTCGAGGACGCGATCCTGTCCTTCAACCCCGTCCTGGGCGCCTTCTCCGCCCGGCTCCTGGTCACCGGCCCGCACGTGGGCGGGCAGCAGCTGACGGGTTTCACCGGCAAGTACATGGCCCGTGACGGGCTGCTCCTCACCGCCATCGTCATGGCCGCCAGCACGGCCTCCCGCCGCCACCGCCCGGTGCTCAGGCGACCCGTGCCGCAGCCGGTCAGGGCCTGACGCGCCGTACGCGTCCGCCGTCAGGACCTGACCCGGCCGGGAGGCGCGGCAGGCCGTACCCGACGCCCGCCATGCCCGGCCCGGGCGCCCGGTCCCGCGCCCTTCTGCAGCCCCGGCTCCCGCCCCCGCGCCCTCCCGCGGCCGTCCCGGGCCCCGCCCCCGCGCCCGCCTTGGCGCCCTTACGCGGCCCCGGGTCCGCGCCTTCTGCGGCGTCCTGTCCGAGGATCCTCTCCGGCGCGCTCGTCCGGGGGACCCTCTCCAGCGCCCGTCCCAGGGCGTCCCGCCGGCTGTGAAGGGCCGGCGGCCACGCCCCCGCAGCGGAAGGCGGCGCCGTATCCCGTCCAGGGACACCGCACCGCGTAGGAGCACCGCCGTTCATGCGGCCGGACATGAGGATGACGGTGGCGTCCTCAAGGACCCGCCACCGTCACCCTGACTCGTCCGCGCCGCGCTCCCCTCCCCTCGTCAGCAAATCCGCGCAATCCTGTCCTGCCACTACGGTCAGCTGTCCTTGGCGGTCCAGCGGAACGTCTTCATGCACAGCAGCAACGCGCCTACGCACCAGGCGGCGAGCACGAGGGCGATCAGCGGGAGCTGCCACGAGCCGGCCGGTTCGAGCGCCGCCGCGTGCTCGGGCAGGAACACCGAACGCATGCCCTGGGTCATCCACTTGAGCGGGAACAGGGACGCGATGAACTGGAGAAAGGCGGGCACGTCGGAGAAGGGCATGTAGACGCCGGAGATGAACTGCACGATGAGGAAGGGCAGCGTGATGATGGCGTTCGCGCCGCGCGCCGACTTCGGCAGGCTGCCGACCGCGATGCCGAGGAGGGTGCAGGCCACGCCGCCGAGGAGGAGGACCCAGGCGAGGGTCAGCCACCGGTCGAGCGTGCCGGGCACCTGCACGCCGAACATCAGCACCCCGACCACGACCAGGAGGGCGACCTCGGCGACCATGCACACGAGGACCTGAATGACCTTGCCGCCGAAATAGGCGATCCGCGGCATGGGCATGCCGTAGAGCCGCTTCAGCGTGCCGTCGTGGCGCTCCAGCGCGACGTTGATCCCGAGGTTCTGGAAGGTCGTGCCCATGATGCCCGCGCCGATCATGCCGGCGGTGAGGATCTGGGCGCCGGTGACGCCGTTGAAGTCCGGCTTGCCTGACTGCATCGCGCCGAGCAGCATCAGCATGATCGCCGGGAGCGAGAAGATGACGATGAACTGTCCCTTGGTGCGGAAGAAGCTCTTGAGCTCCAGCGCACCTCGCTTGAGAGCCAGCCGGCCGGCGCTGGGCAGGGGCGCCGCCGTCGCGGCGGCCGTCCGGGCCGGTGGTCTTGACAACGTGGTGGTCACGAGTGATCTCCGATTAGGCCGAGGTAGACGTCTTCGAGAGACGGACGTGTCACGGTCAGCTCGGGGATCTCGCCGTCGAACTGGCCGCTGAGCTCGGCGACGACCTGCGTCGGCGTCGCCGTCTTCACGCTGTGGTCGCCGTCGGCGGTGGTCCAGCTGACGGTCGCCATGGCCTGCGCGCGTCCGGCCAGCGTGGCCGGCTCGCCCAGTGCCACGACCTTGCCCTGCACGATCACGCCGACCCGGTTGGCCAGCGCTTCGACCTCGTCCAGGTAGTGCGTGGTCAGCAGGATGGTGGTGCCCTCGTCGGCCAGCCGGGAGATCAGGCTCCAGAACTGGCGGCGGGCCTCGGGGTCGAAACCGGTGGTCGGCTCGTCGAGGAAGAGCAGCTCGGGGTTGCCGAGCACGCCCAGCGCCACGTCGACCCTGCGCCTCTGACCTCCGGAGAGGTTGCGCGTGCGGGCGTCCGCCTTGCCGGCGAGCCCGACGAGTTCGATCACGTGCTCGGGGTCGCGGGGCCTCGGGTAGTAGTGGGCGTAGTGATGGACCATCTCGCGCACGGTCATCTCCGCGGCGTCGGTGGCCGACTGCAGCACCATCCCGAGACGGGAGCGCCACGCCCGGCCGGCCACGCCGGGGTCCTCGCCGAGCACGCTGACCTCGCCGGCGTCTCGCCGGCGATGGCCTTCCAGGATCTCAACAGTGGTCGTCTTGCCTGCGCCGTTGGGGCCGAGGAGCGCGAACACCTCGCCACGGGCGATATCCAGGTCAACGCCGTCGATGGCGACCAGGTCGCCGTATCGCTTGCGCAGCTCACGCACGCGCACCGCTGTATCGCTCATGCATTCAGAGTTGGGGATCAGCGCCGCGTACGACACCCCTATTTAGGGTTTCACCTGGTCGTGAAGCCATTCCGCAGGTCGGACCCGGAATCGGGAGGCTGACCCCCTATCAACCGTTCGGGGGATGTCGCACGCGGCTGATCCCGATGATTCTTTAAACATGACAGTCATCGAAATCGAGGGCATGAGTAAAAGCTACAAAGGCCGCCAGGTGCTGACGGACGTGTCCCTGCAGGTGGAACAAGGCGAGATCTTCGGCATCGCCGGCCCCAACGGAGCGGGCAAGACCACCACGGTGGAGTGCATGTCGGGCCTGCGCGAGCGGGACGGCGGCGTCCTGCGGGTCCTGGGCCTCGACCCCCAGAGCGACCGTCGCGAACTGCTTCCCCGCATCGGTGTCCAGCTCCAGGAGGCCGCCCTGCCGGACGCGCTGAAGGTGGGCGAGGCACTGAAGATGTACGCCTCCTTCTACGACAAGCCGGCCGACTGGCGCAAGCTCATGGACGAGTGGGGCCTGACCGAACGGCAGCGTTCCAGCTTCGCGAGCCTGTCCGGCGGCTGGAAGCAGCGCCTGTTCATCGCGCTGGCCCTGGTCGGCAACCCGGAGGTCGTCTTCCTCGACGAGCTCACCACCGGCCTCGACCCGTCCGCCCGCCGCATGACGTGGGGCCTGGTCCGCGAGGTCCGCGACCGCGGCGTGACCGTCGTGCTGGTCACCCACTTCATGGACGAGGCCCAGGCGCTGTGCGACCGCATGGCGATCATCGACCAGGGCCGCGTCATCACCCACGGAACCCCGGGCGAGCTGATCACCCAGGGCCGCACGGAATCGCTCGAGGACGCTTACTTCGCTCTGACGGGAGGGCAGGCGGCATGAAAGGCATCACACAGGTCATCGCGGTCGAGCTCAAGCTGATCATCCGGGACCCGATGTCGGCGTTCTTCGCGCTGGCCTTCCCCACGATCATGATCTGGGTCAAGCTGCGCAACGGCAAGCCCCTTCCCGGCGGGCTGCCGTCGGTCGACGCCAACGTGCCGATGCTGAGCATCTTCGTCATCGGGCTGGCCACGCTGGTCATCCTGCCGGCCACCCTGGCGCAGTACCGCGAGCGCCGGGTGCTGAAGCGGCTGCTCGCCACCCCCGCCTCCCCCGGCATGCTGTTCGGCGCCCAGTGGATCGCCCACATGCTGATGGCCCTTCTCGGCACGGTGCTGCTCATCGCCATCGGCGCCATCGGCTACGACCTGTCCGCCCCCGCGAACCCGGGAATCGTGGTGCTGGCGTGGGTGCTCGGCGCGCTGAGCCTCAGCGGCATCGGCTTCCTGCTCGGCGCCGTCGTCCCTTCCGGCCGCACGGCCACCGTGCTCGGGCTGAGCGTCTTCTTCCCGATGGTCTTCATCTCCGGCGCGGTGATCCCCCGCGAGTCGATGGGCGGCTCGATGCGAGCCATCGGCGACATGCTGCCCATGGCACCGGCCGTGCAGACCATCCGCAACGGCTGGGAGGGCCACGCGGCCTCCCCCGTGGCGATGCTGGTCATGGTGGGGATCTGCCTGGTCACCGCCGGCATCGCGGTCAAGGCGTTCCGGTGGTAAGCAGCGCCCGCCGTGAAGGGTCGGGATCGGTGGTCGCCTCCACCGGACCCGGCCTTTCGCGTTGGGACCGGGTCTGGCCCGCGCTCCCCTACCTGTTCATCCTGCTGCCCGCCGCCTTCTCGCTGGCCCAGAACTGGCGGCTCGACACGCTGGTGCTGGCGTCGTTCGCGATGGCCTGGCACTGGTTCCTGATCGGCGTGCACCCCGACTGGACCAGGCACCCGGTGGTGGCGATCGTCTACTTCGCCGTCCTGCTCGCCGCCATCGGGGCGCTGGTCAGCATCGACTCGGTCTTCACGGTGACCGGCCCGGCGGCGTTCATCCAGTCGTTCAGGCTGCTGCCCCGCTGGTGGGCCTACGGCGGGGTGGCCGCGACGGCCGGGGTGCTGGTCTCCATGCGGCCGGAGGCCGGGCGCAGCCCGGGCGAGATGCTCTTCTCCTTCCTGATCGCCGCGTTGATCGCCTCCGCGATCGGGCTGGTCATCCAGACGATCTCCGACCAGAACGAGAGCCGCAAGGTGATGATCGAGCAGCTGCGGGAGACCGGCGCCAAGCTGGCCGCGCTCGCCGAGGAGAACGCCAGCCTGCAGGCCCGGCTGCTCACCCAGGCGCGCGAGGCGGGGGTGCTCGGCGAGCGGCAGCGCATGGCCAGGGAGATCCACGACACCATCGCCCAAGGGCTGACCGCCATCGTCACCCAGATCGAGGCCGCCGAGGAGGCGATCGACGACACACCGGCCGCGCTCGCCCGCCTCGACACCGTACGCACCCTGGCCAGGGAGAACCTCAACGAGGCCCGCAGGTCGGTGCAGGCGTTGCGCCCCGCGCCGCTGGCCGGCTCGCAGCTGCCCGCCGCTGTGCGGGACGTCGCCGACAGGTGGTCGGAGACGACCGGCGTGGCCGCCTCCCTGTCGGTCAACGGCGACGCCCGGCCGCTGCACGCCGAGGTCGAGATCACGCTGCTGCGGGTGGCGCAGGAGGCGCTGTCCAACGTCGCCAAGCACGCCTCGGCCGGACGAGTTGCTCTCACCCTGTCGTACATGGAAGATGTCGTGGTGCTGGATGTACGCGACGACGGAGCCGGATTCGTCCCCGGGCCGCCCGACATCTCCTCCCACGCGCCCGCCTCCGAGGCCGGCGGGTTCGGGCTCATCGCGATGCGCCAGCGCGTGACGAGGCTGGCCGGCGACTTCGAGATCGAGTCGGCGCCCGGCGAGGGCACCGGCATCTCCGCGACCGTGCCGGCCATCCCCGCGGCCGCCGTGTCCGACGCCATGTCCGACGCCATGTCAGAACCGTCCGACCGCCTGAGAGACGCCGGGTGACCATGCCGATTCGCCTGATCATCGTGGACGACCATCCGGTCGTCCGCGACGGACTGCGGGGCATCTTCACCGACGACGAGTTCGAGGTGGTCGGCGAGGCGGGCGACGGCTTCGAGGCGCTGGCGGTGGTCCAGCGCACCAACCCCGACGTCGTGCTCACCGACCTGCGCATGCCGAAGATGAACGGCGCCGAGCTCATCCGCCGGCTGCGTGAGCAGTCGCCCGGCGTGCGCGTGCTCGTGCTGACCACGTTCGACAACGACGTCGACGTGCTGCCCGCCATCGAGGAGGGCGCGACCGGCTACCTGCTGAAGGACACCCCGCGCGCCGAGTTGCGCAGCGCGGTGCAGGCCGCGGCGCGCGGCGAGACGGTGTTGTCGCCGTCCGTGGCGGGGGTGCTGACGCAGAAGATCCGCGCGCCGCAGCAGCAGATGCTCAGCCGCCGCGAGCTGGAGGTCCTGTCGCTGATCTCGCGGGGCGCGACCAACCGCGACGTCGCCAGGAAGTTGTTCATCACCGAGGCCACCGTGAAGACCCACCTGCTGCACATCTTCGCCAAGCTCGAGGTGAACGACCGCGCCGCCGCCGTCGCGGTGGCCTATGAGACCGGCCTGCTCAGGCCCGGCGCCGACGGCTGATTAAGGGCGCCTAGGGGTGGGCCGCCCGCCGGCGATTTCCTACCGTTGAAGAGGCGGCCGTTCCCTCTTTTCCCTTTTTCCCAGCGACGAGTCAGGTAAGTGGTCAGAGCCTGACCTCCGGCTTTTCCCTTCCCTGACTCGCGTCTTCGGCCTGCCGCCGAATCGGAATGGAGATCGCGTATGAACACGCTTGCCCTGGCTGATCCGAGGGCCGAACTCGACGTCGTCGGCGGAAAAGGCGAATCGCTCGCCCACCTGGCCAGGGCCAGCCTGCCGGTGCCTGCGGGCTTCCACGTCACCACCGGCGCCTACCGCGCGTTCGTGGACCGCCACGGCCTGCGGGACGCGATCCTCACCGGCGACGCCGAGCAGATCCAGGCGCTGTTCGCGGCCCGCGAGCTGCCGCCGGAGATCGCCGGCGACATCCTGGCCGCGTACGCCGAGCTGGGCGACGAGCCCGCGGTCGCGGTGCGGTCGTCGGCGACCGCGGAGGACCTGCCGGGAATGTCGTTCGCCGGCCAGCAGGACAGCTACCTCAACATCCGCGGCGCCGTGCAGCTCCTCGACGCGGTCAAGCGCTGCTGGGCCTCCCTGTGGACCGACCGGGCCATCGCCTACCGCGACCGGCACGGCATCCCGCGCGACGAGGTGGCCATCGCGGTCGTCGTCCAGGAGCTGGTTCCCGCCGACGCCGCGGGGGTGCTCTTCACCGAGGACCGCGACCGGCTGACCATCAACGCCGCGTGGGGCCTGGGCGAGGCGGTCGTCGGCGGCCTGGTCACGCCCGACACGATCACGCTCGACCGCGCCGAGCACACGGTCGTCGACGAGACGATCGCGTCCAAGACCGTCATGACCGTGCGCACGCCTGACGGCACGCGCGAGGACCCTGTCCCGCCCGGCCTGCGCGACGAGCCCGTCCTCACCTGGGCGCAGGCCGAGCGGCTGGCCGAGCTGGGGATGGCGATCGAGGAGCTGTACGGCCGCCCGATGGACGTCGAGTGGGCGCTGCACGACGGGCGTCCCCACATCCTCCAGGCCCGGCCGATCACCGGCAGGCGCGAGGTGTGGAACGACTCCGTCAAGGGCGACTACCTGTGGAGCAACGGCAACCTGGGCGAGGCCATCCCCAGCGTCATGACGCCGTGCACCTGGTCGCTCGTGCAGGCGTTCATCGCCGAGATCATGGTCGTCGGCGACCTCGGCGGCCACCCCATGTGCGGCAACATCGGCGGCCGCGTCTACATGAACATGAGCGTGAACGCCTCCCTCGGCAAGGCCCTCGGCATCACCAAGAAGATCGAGGCCACCCAGGAGCCGATCTACGGCAGGCTGCCGGAAGGTGTCGAGACGCCGCTGCTGCCGATGACGCGCTGGCAGACCCTCAGGGCGGCCAGGCCCATGCTGGGCGGCCGCCGCGAGATCCAGAAGCTCGTGGAGCACATCCCGGCCTACATCGCGGACGCGGAGCGGCGTACGGAGGAGATCCGCGCCGCGATCGCCGCCGGCGACGACCTGGTCGCGCTGTGGGAGAGCGACGTCGAGCCGAGATTCAGCCAGTGCAACCGCATGCTCGCCGCCGCGGCCCGCCAGGACGCCGGCTCGCTCATCTACCTCGGCGCCCAGCTGGCCGAGCTGGTCGGTGAGGCCGACGCCACCGTGCTGATGTCCGGCATCCAGTCGGGAGAGGGCCGGCTCGAGAGCCTCGGTCCGCTGCTCGGCCTGGCCCGGCTCAAGCGGGGCGAGATCACCCGCGACGAGTACGTCCGCTCCTACGGCCACCGCTGCCCCGACGAGTTCGAGATCTCGGTGGCCCGGCCCGTGGAGGACCCGGCGTGGCTCGACGACCAGCTCGCCGGGCTCACCGTCGACCCGGCCGAGCTGCTCGACCGCCAGATCGAGGCGAGCGAGGCCGCCTGGCGGCGCTTCCGCGAGCGCCATCCGAGGAAGGCCGAGAAGTTCCGGCGCAGGATCGACCGCTGGGAGGCCATCGTCCGCTCCCGCGAGGAGACCCGGTCGGAGATGATGCGGGGCTTCTGGATGGTGCGCGACTTCGTGGTCCGGGCCGGGGAGGTGACCGGGCACGGCGACGACCTGTTCTTCCTGACGATCGGCGAGATCATCGACGTGCTGCGCGGCTCGGGACGGCCGCTGACGCGGGTGGCCGGGCGCCGGGCGGCGTACGAGCTGTACCGGTCGTTGCCTCCGTACCCCGGCATCATCCGCGGCCGGTTCGACCCGGAGCGGTGGGCCGCCGACCCGGGCCGGCGCGGTGACGTGTTCGACGCCGCCGCCACCGTGGTGCCCCCGTCGCGGACCATCAGCGGTTTCCCCGGCGCGTCGGGCGTGGTCGAGGGGACCGCCAGGGTGCTCGCCTCCGTGGCGGACGGCGACCGGCTGGGCGAGGGCGAGATCCTGGTGACGACCGTGACGAACGTGGGCTGGACGCTGCTCTTCCCGCGCGCCGCGGCGGTGGTCACCGACGTCGGCGCGCCGCTGTCGCACGCCGCGATCGTCGCGCGCGAGCTGGGCATCCCCGCGGTCGTCGGCACCAGGAACGCCACCATGCTGCTGCGGGACGGCGACCGGATCCGCGTCGACGGGAGCGCCGGCACCGTCGAGGTGATCCGGGAGCGGGCCGGCGAGCTCGTGATGAGCTGAACGTCGGAGGACGCGCGAAAGGCGCCGGGCTCGACGGGGAGCCCGGCGCCTTTCGCTGCTCTCAGCGGGTCGCGGCGAGCATGCGCATCCCGAGCGGCAGATCGATCAGCCGGCCAGGGGTCAGGTCCGCGTCCTCCAGCAGCGCGCGGTATTCCTCCTCGGTGCGCTCCCGCCCGCCGGTCATCACCATCATGTGCAGGTCGAAGGCGAGCGGCACGTACGATCCGCGCCCGACGACGCGTTCGATGACGAGCAGCTCGGCGCCGGGCTCCATCGCCTTGGCGCAGGTGGCCAGCAGGGCGGCGCAGCGCTCGTCGTCCCAGTCGTGCAGGATGCGCGAGAGCAGGTAGACGTCGCCGCCCTCCGGCACGGAGGAGAACAGGTCACCCGCGGCCAGCTCGCACCTGTCCAGCACCCCCATCCGCGACAGGTGACCGGGCGCGGCGGCGACCACCTCGGGCAGGTCGAACAGCACGCCCGTGGCCTCGGGGTTGCTCCGCAGGATCGTGCCGAGCAGGGCTCCCGTGCCGCCGGCGAGGTCGACCACGCGGCGCGGCCCGGAGAAGTCGTACGCGTCGGGGACCCCGCGGAAGAAGGAGGCGCCCGCCGCCATCCCCGTGTTGAACACCGCCGCCTTGCCGGGATCGGCGGCCAGGTGCGCGAAGACGGGCTCGCCGTGGACGTGCTCGAACGCCGCCTCGCCGGTGCGTACGGACTGCTCCAGGCCGTTCCACGCGGCGGCGAAGAAGTCCTCGCCATAGAGGGCGGCGAGCGGGCCCAGGTCGTCGCGGCGCAGCCGCGCCCCCATCGGGGTGAGCGCGTACCTGCCGTCGTCGGCGGCGGCGGCCAGCCCCACCCCTTCCAGCAGGCGGAGCAGGCGGTGCAGGGCCTCGGGGTGCGCGCCGACCTCGTCGGCGACCTCACCGGGGGTCAGGCGGCGCCCGTCGAGCGCGTCCACGACCCCGAGCCGGACGGCGACGAAGGTCGCCTGCGCCACCCATCCTCCGGTGAGGATGCGCATCAGCTCTTGGTCCATCGTGTCCTTCCTAGGGGGTCAGGGGGTGGACGCCCAGGCCGTGGTGACGGCGCGGGACAGCTCCGCGATCACCTCGTCCTGGCGTGGCACCAGGTAGAAGTGGTCGCCGTCCAGCGTGCGGACGGTGCAGCGGGCCCTGGTCAGCTCGCCCCACCGCGCCGCCTGCTCCGGGGTGACCTCCGGGTCGTCTCCGCCGAGCAGGGCGGTGACGGGGCAGGCGAGCACGCCGCCGGGGCGGTGCCGGTAGGTCTCGTCGAGCCGGTAGTCGTTGCGGATGGCCGGCAACGCCAGCTCGCGGATGTCGGGGTCGGCCATGAGCTCGGGCTCGACGCCGCCGAGCGCGACGATCTCGTCGATCAGCTCGTCGTTGGAGCCGGCGTGCGTGTCGCCGGGGCGGTGCTCGTGGGGCGCGTGCCGGCCGGAGGCGAACAGGTGCGTCACGCCCCTTCCCCTGGCCTCCAGCGTGCGCGCCACCTCGTACGCGATCAGCGCTCCCATGCTGTGCCCGAACAGCGCGACCGGCCGGTCGAGCAGCGGCGCCATCGCGTCGGCGACGAGCCCCGCGAGGTGGTGGGCGTCGTCGACGAACGGGTCGGCGCGGCGGTCGCCCCGCCCCGGGTACTGCACGGCGCGCACCTCGACGGAGTGCGGCGCCGCCGCGTGCCAGCCTCGGTAGAAGCTCGCCGAGCCGCCGGCGTGGGGGAAGCAGAACAGCCGCAACGACGCGTACGGCCTGGGCTGGTAGCAGTGGAACCAGTTCATGCGAGCTCCGTCGCGGACAGGGGGCGGGGTGCCGTCTGGACCAGCAGCTCGGGCCGGCCGATCGCCGCGGTGGCGTCCTGCCACAGGCGGCTGAGCGTCAGGTGGTACTGGCCCTGCCGCAGCGGGTCGCGGCCGTCCTCGGCGGCCTCGCGCAGCCCGGTCAGCGCCCGGCGCACGCCGTCCGGCCACACCTTGGTGACGATGTCGGCGAACGTGGGCGCCTGCTCCGGCCCGATGGTGGTGGCGCTCGGCAGGCGCAGGTGGTCGGCCCCGGTGTCGAAGCGGTCGTCGGCGTCGCGGGCGACGTACATCCGCGGGGTCCACACGATCGGGCCGTGCGTGTTGACCAGCGTGAGGTTGCCGCCCTCCGTGCCCACCGTGATGCGGTGCAGGAGGTGGAGGTGGGCGTCGGGGTCGTTGGGCGCGATCTGGTTCTGCACCCGGAGGGTGAGGGGCACTCCTCCGACCGTACCCGTGACGCACGAGAAGGGCGTGCCCGGGGCCGTGGCGGTGAACGCCCAGGGGCGCAGACCGCCCAGGGCCTGGCCGAGGATGTCGAACAGGGCGCAGGCCACGTGGACGCTGCAGGCGGCGTCCACGTAGAGCGGCTGCTGGAGTTCGCGCAGGCGGCGGGCGGCATCGATGAAGCGGCGCACGGGGTCCAGGTGGACGTACAGGGTGTTCACGTGGTGCACCGCGGCCGCGGCCCTGGCGGTGCGCAGGGTGCGGGCCAGCTCGTCGGCGTGGACCGGATGTTCCTGGAGCACGTGCACGCCCCGGGACAGCAGCGCCGCGGCCAGCTCGCTGCCCTCGCCGCCGACGACTCCCGACCGTACGACCACGCAGGCCAGGTCCGCGAGCTCGGGCACCTGGTCGGGGTCGGTGAGCAGCGGGACGCCGTGTTCCCTGGCGTACGCGGCGGATCTGGCGCTGCCGCGGGCCAGGATGCCGGTGAGCTCGAAGGGGCCGTCCCGCATGGCCGACAGGTAGATCTGGCCGAACTTGGTGCCGCACACCACGACTCGTTTCACAGCGCGCCCTCCTCGAACGCCGGCGCGGCCAGGTCGATGGGGGCGACCGCGTCCGTGATCTCGGCCGTCGCCACGCCCTCGAGGTCCGCCAGCATCCTGGCCGGGTCGAGCACGGCGTCGGCGTGGTGCAGCCCGTCCGGGACCTCACCCGCCAGGACCGCCCGCGCGGCGTGGGCGGTGACGGCGGCGGTCAGCGCGTAGGAGTCCGCCGTGCGCACCACGAGGGTGCTGGTGTTGTGCGGGCCGCTGAGCTGAAAAAGCAGGACATAGTACGGCGTGCGCCCGGCCAGTTCGAGCTCGGCGACGCGGGCCAGGTCGGCGGCCGACGTGGCGGTGCTCGCGGTGGCGAGGACGCGGTCGCCGGCGATCACGTTGTACCAGCGGGCCTCGGCCAGCCCCAGGTCGGCGGCGACCCGTTCCGCCTCGGCACTCAGGTAGGGGTAGGCGGTGACCGGCCCGGGGAAGTAGGGCAGTTCGACGTCGTGAGCGGGGGTGAGGGCGCGGGCGACCTTGCCGCCGTCACGCCACCCGGCCAGCGCCGCGCCCCGCTCCTCCGCACCGGCCAGCAGGAAGTCCCCGGCCGCCGCGGGGGTGAGCCGGTCCAGCCCTCCGGTGTAGACGTCAAGCCTTACCGCCGGGCCGCTGTGCGCGGAGGAGAGGGCGGCGAGGTGGCGGGGCAGCAGGCCGGTGAGGCCGGGGAGCATCCCGGCGGAGATCACCGCTGTACGGCCGCCGGTGCCGGTCGCGGCCAGCCCGGCGAAGGACGCCGCGTCGCCGGCGGCGTCCACGTAGTCGGCTCCTTCCTCGAAGGCGGCCCGTGCCACCCGGTCCCGCAGCAGGTACGACGGGCCCGCGCAGTTGACGACGACCTGGCAGCCCCGGCAGAACCGGGCGAGCGCGTCCGGATCGAAGGCGTCCACCTGCCACGCCTCGCCCTCCCCGCCCAGAGCGCCGGCGACGAACCGCCGCGCCGCCGCACCGTCGCGCCCGCCCACCCGCACGCGCGCGGCGCGGCCCGCGAGAAGGAGGGTGGCGGCGGCGCCGACCGCTCCGTAGCCGCCGAGGACGCCGATCACGCGGTCGTCCCGGTGATCAGCTTGGCGACTCCGGCGGCGTGGCCCTGGTCGAGGCAGGTGAAGTGGTCGCCCCCGACGTCGCGCACGGCGAGCCGTCCCAGGCAGAGGTCCTGCCAGAACTCCGTCATGTCGTCCTGGAGGGTCGGTACGAGGTTGGTGACGCCGCGCTGGCGCAGGAACGTGATGTCGCCCGCGTACGGCTCGGGGTCGTAGCAGGTGACGGCGGTGAAGCTCTGCCTGAAGACCCGGTAGGCGAGGTCGACGCGCTCGGGCGGATGGTCGAGGCCACGGGCGACGGCGGCCAGGCGGTCGGCGGCCGAGGTGACGGACAGCTCGGCGAAGCGGCCGCCGATGGCGGCGAGGCCCGGGTCGGCGGAGCCGGCCAGCGCGGCGAGTGCGCCCTCGCCCACGTGTCCCGGCGAGGACTCCAGCACGGCCCGCAGGGCGCGGGCCAGGTCCTCCCCGGGGTAGCCGAGCCGGACGGGGTCGAGCCCGCACGCCTGGGCGAAGCCGTACTCGAGCATGAGCTCGTCGCTGATCCGGTACGGGAAGCGGGAGCTGCTGATGACGGTGAGCTCGTCGACGGTGGCGCCGCCCTCGGTGAGCCGCCGGGCGACCTCGGTGGCGATCAGCCCGCCCATGCAGTAGCCGATGATGTGGTAGCTGGGCGCGTCCTCCTTGAGCAGCGCCTGGGCGTACGATCCGGCCAGCGACTCCACGGCGGCGGCGGGATCGAGCTCCAGGTAGTGTCCCGCGTCGTTGATCACCAGGCCGAGCAGAGGGCCGCCGGACAACTCCGGGGTGAGCGCCCGGTAGGGGGTCAGCGTGCCGGTGCCGTCGTGGAGCAGCACCCGCACCGGGCCCTGCCCGCCGGACAGGCGCACCAGCGGGCTGACGTCCGTCCTGGACAGGCCGCGGTCGCGGTCGTCGCGGGCCTGGCGGAGGTGGGCGGCGAGCGCGGCGACGGTCGGCTGGTTGACGAGCTGGCGGACGAGGCTGTCCCAGTAGAAGTTGTGCGCCTCGGGCAGCTCCTCGCGGACGCGCCCGGCCAGCCGGGTGACCAGCAGGGAGTCGCCGCCCAGCGCGAAGAAGTCCTGGTCCCTGCCGACCTGCTGGAGGCCGAGGAGTTCGGCCCAGAGCGCGGCGAGCCGCCGTTCGAGGTCGTCGCGCGGCTCCTCGCCGGCGGGCGTGCTCTCGCCGGCCGTACGGGGCAGCAGGGAGCGCAGCCGCGCCCGGTCGATCTTGCCGTTGTCGGTCAGCGGCAGCTCGTCGACCACCTGGACGTGGGTCGGGATCATGTAGCCGGGCAGCCGCTCGCCCAGGAACGCCCGCAACTCCGCGAGGTCGATGTGCTCCCGGTCGGCGGGGAAGCGGGCGGCGAACACGCACTGCCCCAGCGCGGCGAGCGCGTCGTCGGGCCCGGGGAGGCAGGCCATGGTGGTGGCGCCGGCGGCCGCGAGCAGGTCGAGCCACTCCTCGCGGGCGACGAACGTCCGGTCGCGGCCCTGGCGCACGTCGGCGTAGTCGTGCGGGTTCATCAGGAACTCCATCGAGCTCATGATCTGCACGTGTTCGCGGGTCGTCTCGATGAACACCAGCCAGCCGCCCGGCGCCAGCAGCTCGCGGAACCTGGCGAGCACGGCGGCGGCGTCGTGCGAGTTGTGCAGCACGTTGGCGCAGAGGATGACGTCGAAGGAGTTGGGCTCGTATCCCTGGGCGCGGTAGTCGGCATTGATGTCGAACAGGCCGTAGCGCACCCATGGGTGCTCGGCGAACCGTTCGGCGGCCTGGCCGAGGAAGAACCGCGACAGGTCGGTGAACAGGTATTCGACGTGGTGCCCCGCCAGCTCGGAGATGAGCTCGGCGCTGGTGCCGCCGACGCCCGCCCCGGCCTCCAGGACGCGCAGCGGCCCGCCCGCGTGCCGCTCGGCGACGCGGCCGACGACGGCGCGCACGATGCGGTTGACGTACCTGCTGAGCACGTTGTCCTTGTAGGCGCCCTCGGCGGTCTCCATCTCCCCCTCGGGGAACAGCAGCTCGCGGGCGTCGAGCTCGCCGCGCATCAGCTCCGGCAGGTGCGTGGTGCTGACGCGCAGGAACCTGACCAGCTCGGCGCCGTAGTCGAGCCCTGTCGTGAGGTTCTCGACGCGCTGCCAGAGCGGTTCGAGGGCGGCGGGCTCGCGCAGGTCGTGGTAGCGGCCGGCGTCGTCGCGGCCGAGCCGGCCGCGCTCGTGCAGCGCGGCGAGCCAGCGCCGGACCAGCCGGTGATGGTCGGGCGCGACCCGGGCGCTCTCCAGGATCTCCGCCAGGTCGTGGCGGGCGCCGCCGGCGAACAGCCCGGCCGTGCGCAGCGCCGCCGCCATCGAGGTGAGCGCGATCTCGTCGAGCGTCTCGGCGACCGCCACCACGCGCGGCAGGTCGACGCCTTCGAGCGCGGCGCGGGCCGCCGCCTCGGCCGCCGCGGCGACGTCCGGCTCGTCGCCGCCGCCATCCTCCTTCCGTACGGCCTGCGCGAAGCCGACGAGGCGGCGTTCGAGGGCCCGGTCGCCGTCGACGATCACCGTGCCGGCGGCGACCGCAGGGTGCGCCTGCAGCGCGGTCTCCACCTCGGCGAGCTCGATGCGGTGGCCGCGGATCTTGACCTGGGAGTCCTCCCTGCCCAGGAACTCGATCGTGCCGCCGGGCCGGTAACGGCCCAGGTCGCCGGTGCGGTAGAGGCGCTCGCCCGCGTGCTGGACGAACCGCTCCGCGGTCTTGGCCTCGTCGCCGAGGTAGCCGATGGCCACCCCGGCGCCGCCGATGTACAGCTCTCCCGGCACCCAGTCAGGGCTGGGCCGCATGGAGGCGTCGAGCACGTGGAAGGTCTGGTTGGCCAGCGGCCTGCCGTACGGGACGCTCACCCAGCCGGGCAGCGGGTCGCCGATGGGGTGGTGGATGGACCAGATGGCGGCCTCGGTGGCGCCGCCCAGGCTGACCACGTCGAGGCCGGGCAGCCGGCGGCGGATCTGGCCGGGCAGCGCCACGGGCACCCAGTCGCCGGACACCATCGCCAGCCGCAGCTCGGGCAGCCCGGCCGCCGGCTCGGCGTCCAGGTAGTGCTGGAGCATCTGGAGTTGCGCGGGCACGGAGTTCCACACGGTGACCGCGTGCCTGGCGGCGAGGTCGGCCCAGTGCGCGGGGTCTCCCCTGCGCGCCGGGTCGGGCAGCACCAGCGCGCCGCCGGTCGCTAGCGGCCCGAAGATGTCGTAGACGGACAGGTCGAAGCCCAGGTTGGCCAGGCCGAGCACGCGGTCGTCCTGGCCGACGCCGAAGCGGGTGTTGATGTCGTCGATGGTGTTGCGGGCGGCCTGATGGCTGATCATCACGCCTTTGGGCACTCCGGTGGAGCCGGAGGTGTAGATGACGTACGCCAGGTCGCCTGGCCGTCGCCGGGCCCCGGGCGGCGCCGCGTCGACGGGCTGCAGGGTGTCGACGGCGATCCAGCCGTCCTCCGCGCGCCACGACTGCGTCAGCACCAGGCGGGCCGAGGCGTCGGCGAGGATGCGGTCGCGCCTGGCGGGCGGCTGGCCGGTGTCGACGGGCAGGTAGGCGCCGCCGGCCATGAGGATGCCCAGCACGGCCACGACCTGCTCGGCGCCCTTGTCCATGACGACGGCGACGATCTGTCCTGGCTCGTGACCGGCCGCGCCGAGCGCCCGCGCCACCGCCGTCGCCCGGCCGAGCAGCTCGCCGTACGTGAGCGAGCCCTCGGAGGTGACGACGGCGGTGCGGCCGGGGGTGCGGCGGGCCTGGGCCACGACCTCGTCGTGCAGCAGCCCGCCGGGGAGCGGCGCGGCGGTGTCGTTGGCCCGGGCGCGGCTGCCGGCCTGGGCGGCGGGCAGGCCGACGGGGGACGCGGAGGCCCACGTCTCCTCCGCCGACAGGTCGCCGAGGAGCGCGGTGAAGGCGGCGAACATGTCGTCCACCAGCCCGTCGGGGAGCACGCCCGCGCGCACGTCCCAGTTCACCAGCAGCGCGCCGCGGTGTTCCTTGACCTGGCAGTCGATCCACACCTGGGGCGTCTGGCTGATGCCGTACTCGGGTCTGCCGTGCTCCGCCTCGTCCTGGCCGAGGCCGATGGCGCTGGTGAACACCACCGGCATCAGCGCGGCGTCACGACCGCGCCTCCTGGCCAGCTCGCGCATGACCTCGATGCCGCCGCACCGGCGGTGCTCCATGTCGGCGAAGAGCTGCTCGCCGATGGCGCGGGCGCGGTCGGCGAACGGCCGGTCGGGCGTGGTGTCGACGGCGAGCAGGTTGAGCGTGGTGAAGTCGCCCACCACCTGGTCGATCGACGGGTGCAGGGGCGGGCGATCGAGCAGCGTCAGGTTGAGCGTGAACCTGGGCCGGCGGCTCCACCGCCCGATGATCTCGGCGTAGGCGGCCAGCACGGCCTGCGACGGCGTGGTGCCGGCCGCCGACGCCCTGGCGCGCAGCCTGCTCCACCGTTCCGGCTCGACCCGGCTCTCCCAGCGCTGGAACCTGGCCTCCGCCTGCTGGTCGAGCGCGGGCAGCTCGGGCGCCGGCGGCAGGTCGTCGACGCGGGCCCACCAGTAGGCGCGGTCGCGGTCGTACCGGCCGCTCTCGCGCTGCGCGCGCAGGGCCAGCACGCAGTCGCGGAAGCCGACCGGGACGGGCGGCAGGTCGGCGCCGGGGTTCTCGTGCAGGGTGTGCAGCTCCGCCAGCAGCAGCTGGATGCTGACGTAGTCGGCGATGAGCAGGTCGATCGAGGCGTGCAGGAGCGCGCCGCGGTCGGTGAGCGAGATCCGCAGCTCGAACAGGGGCCAGCTGCCCGCGGGGTAGAGCGTGTGCGCCATCTCCTCGCGGATGGCGGCGAGCCGTTGCTCGGGGTCGGTGCCGCGCAGGTCGCTCACCTGCACGTCGTAGGCGGGCACCTCGGCCAGCACCTGCTGGTGGCCGTCGGGGTGGATGACGGCGCGGAGCATGTCGTGCCGCTCGATCAGCGTGCGCCACGCCGCCTGGACCCGCCCGGGGTCGAGCTCGGGGAAGGCGACCTCGACGTAGCCGTGGCAGGCGACCCCGCCGTAGCCGAAGGCGTCGTTGCGGCCGAGCAGGTAGGCCTGCTGCACGTCGGTGAGGGGGAAGGGGTCGAGGCGGTGTCCCGGGTCGGGGCGCACGGTCTCGGCCTCGGCCTCGCGGCGCAGGTGGGCGATGATCTGGGGCTTGGCGCCGAGCAGCGCCGCCCGGCGTTCCTCGGTCAGCGCTCCCTTGGGGGCGCGGAAGCGCAGGCCGCCGCCGTCCTCCCACAGTCGGATTCCCGCCGCTTCCATGTCGGCGATCAGGTCTCGTACGGTCGGCTCTGGTGCGGCCGGTGCCTGGGTCACAGCACGCCCTCCTCTTCGGTGTCGTCCGTCGTCAGGCCGATCGCCTCGGCGCAGTCCGCGATGGTGGGAGTGGTGAAGAAGCGGCGCAGGGACAGCTCGACGCCGAGCCTGCGGCGGACGATCTCGGCGAAGCGGGTGGCGAGCAGCGAGTCGCCGCCGAGGGCGAAGAAGCTCTGGCCACGGCCTGGCGGCGGAATCTCCAGGAGCTCGGCCCACAGCTCGGCGAGCTGCTGCTCCACGCCCGGGCGTGGGGGGTCGTCCCCGTCCGGTGGTGGCTCCGTCTCCAGGACGAGCGCGGATCTGTCGATCTTGCCGTTGGCCGTCAGCGGCAGCTCGTCCAGCATGGTGATCGCCGGCGGGATCGCGTAACCCGGTAACCGGTCGGCCAGGAACGCGCGCAGCTTGCCTTGGTCCACGTCGCCAGGAGTGACGAACGCCGCCAGCCGCCGCTGCCGCCGATCCCCCACCGCCACCGCCACCGCACGCCCCACCTTCGGGAACGCCTCCAGCGCGGCCTCCACCTCACCCAACTCGATCCGATGCCCGCGAACCTTCACCTGATGATCCGCCCGGCCCAAGAACTCCAGCGTGCCGTCCGGCCAGTACCGGCCCATGTCCCCCGTCCGATACCAGCGCCCACCCGCACCCTCCACGAACTTGACCGCCGTCGTCTCCGGATCACCCCGATACCCGACCGCCACCCCCGCACCACCGATCCACAACTCCCCCGCCACCCAGTCCGGGCAGTCACGACCCCGGCCATCCACCACCCGATACCGCTGATTACGCAGCGGGAACCCGTACGGAACCGACGTCCAGTGCGCCGGCACCCGATCGACCACCAACGCGTTCGACCAGATCGCCGCCTCCGTGGCACCCCCCAACGCCACCAACCGGCACCGCCCCCCACTCTGCGCCGCCAACCGCGCCTGCAGGTCCAGCCCCACCCAGTCACCCGACACCAGCGCCAGCCGGAGCCGGGAGGGCGCCTGCTCGACCGTCGTGAGCAGCATGTCGAGAAGGGTCGGCACCGTGTTCCACAGGGTCACGCCATGGGTCTCGCACAGGCGGGCCCATGCCTGCGCGTCCCGCCGCTCACCCTCCTCGGGCAACACGAGCGCGCCGCCGGCCGACAACAGGCCGAAGATGTCGTACACCGACAGATCGAAATCCAGCGCCGACACCGCCAGCACCCGATCCCCGGCACCCACCGCGAACCGCTCGTTCACGTCCACGACCGTGTTCAACGCCGCCCGATGAGAAACCTCCACACCCTTCGGCTCACCCGTCGACCCCGACGTGAAAATCACATACGCCGACACATCCGGCGACACCACCACCGGACCCGACAACCGCTCCCCCACCGGCACCTCGGTCAACACCTGACACACACCCGCCCGCGCCAGAATCCGCTCCCGACGCGCCACCGGCTGATCCACCCCCACCGGCACATACACACCACCAGCAGCCAACACCCCCAACACAGCCACAACCTGATCCGGCCCCTTGGGCACCACCACACCCACCGCATCACCCGGCCGAACCCCCACCCCCACCAGATGACCAGCCACCCGCAACGCCCGATCCGCCAACTCACCGTAAGAAACGGACCCACCCTCAACGATCAACGCCACCCGATCCGGCTCACTCACCGCACGCGCGAAGAACCCACCATGCAACACCCCATCCGGCACCGAACCAGCCGTGGCATTCACCCGCTCCCGCACCACGCTCTGTTCCGAAGGAAGCAGAGCAGGCACCTCACCCGACCAATCACCCTCCGACAACCACTCCAGCAACCCCCCATACGCCCCGAACATCGCATCCAGCACCCCCGGCGCGAACAACTCCTCCACCGCGTCCCATCGGACCAGCAGTTCGCCGTCGATCTCGCCGACCTGGCTGTCCAGCCAGACCTGCGGGGTCTGCGACACGCCCCAGACCTGTTCGGCGAACGACGGCCCGGCCATGCCCTCGCCGCCGACCCCGAGCGTGCTGGTGAACACCACCGGCATGGTCATCTCGATCGCGGCGTTCCGCCTGGCCAGCTCGCGCATCACCCAGACCGCCGAGACCTCGCCGTGCTCCAGGCCGCGCCAGACCTCTTCCTGGAGCTTGCGGGCTCCGTCCAGCCAGCCGGCGCCCTGCCGGTAGCCGACGAGCAGCAGCGAGGTGAAGTCGCCGAGCACGCGGTGGATGTCGGGGTGCACCTCGCGCCGGTCGAACAGCGTGAGGTTCAGCGTGAGCTCCTGCTGGGCGCTCCACGTGCCCAGGACCTCGCCGAACGCCGCCGCCAGCACGGTGGCCGGGGTGAGCTCGTACCGGCGGGCCAGGTCGGTGATCGCCCGCCACCGGGCGGCGGGCAGCCGGAGCTCGCGCCGGGCGAACCTGGGCCGGTCGACCAGCGCCGGGTCGACGCGGAGCGGCAGTTGCGGGGCGGGCGGCAACTCGGGGAGCCGGGCCGCCCAGTAGTCCTTGGCCGTCTCGAAGACGGCGGGATCGGGGTCCTGCGCGAGCAGGTAGTCGCGGAACGACACCCCGATCGGCGGCAGGACGGTGTCGGGGTCGTGGTAGAGCTGGTCGAGCTCGGCGAAGAAGACCATCATGCTCAGCGCGTCGACGATGATGTTGTCGAAGCTGACGCCGAGCCGCACCCCGCTTTCGTGGCGTACGGCCCGCGCGTCGAACAGCGGCCACGCCGAGACGTCGAGCACCTGGTGCGACATCTGCTCGCGCATGGCCTCGACGCTGTCGGCGGCGGCGATGGCGAAGCGCGGCACCTCGGGCAGGATGCGCTGGAGCCCGTCCTGGTCGAAGACGGCACGCAACATCTCGTGCCGCTCGATCAGCAGGTTCCACGCGGTTTCCAGCCGGTCGAGGTCGATGTCGCCGTCGAACTCGGTGTAGAAGTGGCAGCCGACGCCGCCGAGCGTGAAGTGCTCGGCGCGGCCGAGCCAGTAGGCCCGCTGCACCTCGGTGGGCGGGAACGGGTCGTGCCGGTGCGCCACGTCGGGGGCGAGCGCGGGGACCGGCGGGGCCGCCTCACCGAGGGTGAGGGTGGCCGCGAAGTCCGCCAGCACCGGCGTCTGGAACAACACGCTCAGCCTGGCGTCGGTGACGCCTTCCGCGCGCAGCCGGGCGATCATGCGGGTGGCGAGCAGCGAGTCGCCGCCGAGGGTGAAGAAGTTGTCGCTGCGCCGCACCGCCGGGCGTTCGAGCAGGTCGGCCCAGATGGTGGCGAGCACGGTCTCGGCGGGGCCGACGGGCGGCTCGTACGCCGTGGTCTCCGGTGTGTCGGCGACGAGTGCGGTGAGCGCGGATCTGTCGATCTTGCCGTTGGCCGTCAGGGGCAGCTCGTCCAGCATGGTGATCGCCGGCGGGATCGCGTAACCCGGTAACCGGTCGGCCAGGAACGCGCGCAGCCTGCCTTGGTCCACGTCGCCAGGAGTGACGAACGCCGCCAGCCGCCGCTGCCGCCGATCCCCCACCGCCACCGCCACCGCACGCCCCACCTTCGGGAACGCCTCCAGCGCGGCCTCCACCTCACCCAACTCGATCCGATGCCCGCGAACCTTCACCTGATGATCCGCCCGGCCCAAGAACTCCAGCGTGCCGTCCGGCCAGTACCGGCCCATGTCCCCCGTCCGATACCAGCGCCCACCCGCACCCTCCACGAACTTGACCGCCGTCGTCTCCGGATCACCCCGATACCCGACCGCCACCCCCGCACCACCGATCCACAACTCCCCCGCCACCCAGTCCGGGCAGTCACGACCCCGGCCATCCACCACCCGATACCGCTGATTACGCAGCGGGAACCCGTACGGAACCGACGTCCAGTGCGCCGGCACCCGATCGACCACCAACGCGTTCGACCAGATCGCCGCCTCCGTGGCACCCCCCAACGCCACCAACCGGCACCGCCCCCCACTCTGCGCCGCCAACCGCGCCTGCAGGTCCAGCCCCACCCAGTCACCCGACACCAGCGCCAGCCGGAGCCGGGAGGGCGCCTGCTCGACCGTCGTGAGCAGCATGTCGAGAAGGGTCGGCACCGTGTTCCACAGGGTCACGCCATGGGTCTCGCACAGGCGGGCCCATGCCTGCGCGTCCCGCCGCTCACCCTCCTCGGGCAACACGAGCGCGCCGCCGGCCGACAACAGGCCGAAGATGTCGTACACCGACAGATCGAAATCCAGCGCCGACACCGCCAGCACCCGATCCCCGGCACCCACCGCGAACCGCTCGTTCACGTCCACGACCGTGTTCAACGCCGCCCGATGAGAAACCTCCACACCCTTCGGCTCACCCGTCGACCCCGACGTGAAAATCACATACGCCGACACATCCGGCGACACCACCACCGGACCCGACAACCGCTCCCCCACCGGCACCTCGGTCAACACCTGACACACACCCGCCCGCGCCAGAATCCGCTCCCGACGCGCCACCGGCTGATCCACCCCCACCGGCACATACACACCACCAGCAGCCAACACCCCCAACACAGCCACAACCTGATCCGGCCCCTTGGGCACCACCACACCCACCGCATCACCCGGCCGAACCCCCACCCCCACCAGATGACCAGCCACCCGCAACGCCCGATCCGCCAACTCACCGTAAGAAACGGACCCACCCTCAACGATCAACGCCACCCGATCCGGCTCACTCACCGCACGCGCGAAGAACCCACCATGCAACACCCCATCCGGCACCGAACCAGCCGTGGCATTCACCCGCTCCCGCACCACGCTCTGTTCCGAAGGAAGCAGAGCAGGCACCTCACCCGACCAATCACCCTCCGACAACCACTCCAGCAACCCCCCATACGCCCCGAACATCGCATCCAGCACCCCCGGCGCGAACAACTCCTCCACCGCGTCCCAAGCCAGGTGGAGCCCGTGGTCGTACTCGTTGATCTGGTGGTCGAGCCAGACCTGCGGGGTCTGCGTGATCATCCATCCGGGTTCGCCCAACGCCTCCCGCACCTCAGGGACGATCAGCTCGGTCCCCAGGTTGCAGGCGAACACGACCGGCGCGCCCGAGTGCTCCCCGTTCCTGGCCAGGTCCCTGAGCACCTCGACGCCGGAGTATCCGGTGTGCCGAGCGTCGGCGCGGAAGCGGGCCTGCAGGGTCCTGGCGCGCTCGGCGAACGGCTGCGGCTCCGAGAGGTCGGCGGCCACCAGGATCAGGTTGGTGAAGTCGGCGACCAGGTGGGCGACGTCCGGATGGACGGTGTCGTCCCGGTCGAACAGCGGCAGGTTGAGCAGGAACCGCGGTTCGCCGCTCCACGCTGCCAGCACCTCGCAGTAGGCGGCGGCGAGCACCATGGCGGGGGTCAGCCCGTGCACGCGGGCCTGCTCCTGGATGCGCTGCCACGCGCTGGTCGACAGCCACCTCTCGCGGCGGGCGAAGCGGGGCCGGGCGATCATGGCCGGTTCGGTGGCGAGAGGGAGTTGTGGCGCGCCGGGCAGCTCGCCCAGCCGGCCGCGCCAGTACTCCTGGTCGCGGGTACGCCGTGCCGCCCGCTCCGCGCCCCTCGCGGCGAGGTAGCGGGGGAACGAGCAGGCCAGGGCGGGCATGGGCGCGTCGGGCTCCAGGTAGAGCCGGGCCAGGTCCTTCAGCAGGATCTGGAGGCCGAGCACGTCGGCGACGAGGAAGTCCACCTCGAAGTGCACCCTCGACCGGCCGCCCGGCAGCAGCGACAGCCGCACGTCGAACACCTCGCCGCGGGAGGCGTCGAAGCGGCGGTGCGACAGCTGCTCCCTGATGTCCTCGGCGGCGTCCTCGCCGAGCTCCGACAGGTCGTGGACGGTCAGGCCGGGCCACGGGCTGGTGTCCATGATCTGCTGGGTGCCGTCGTCGTGGAAGATCGCCCGCAACATTCCGTGACGGGCGACGAGGGCGCGTACGGCCCGCTCCAGCCGGTCCGGCTCGACGCCCGAGCCGTCGAACTCCAGGTAGGCGTGGCAGCCGACGCCCCCGATGACCTGCCCGTCGCCGCGGCCGATCCAGTAGGCCAGCTGGACGGGGGTGAGCGGGAACGGCGCCGTCTCGTCCACGGCCGGCTCCGGCTCCTGTTCCGGAGCGGCGGCCTCGGTCAGCCGGGAGCGGACCAGCGACCACCAGGCCGCGAGGGTGAACTCCGTCGCCAGCTCGGCGAAGACGATCCGGGCCCCCGCCCGCCGCCACCGCCCGGCGAGCCGCATCGCGCGGAGCGAGTCGAGGCCGAGGCTGATCAGGTCGGCGCCGTCCGTGACCTCGGAGGGGTCGAGGTCGAGCTGGGCGGCGATGTCGGCGCGCATCGATTCCATGGTCGGTGGCGCGCCGGGGGAGCGGCCCGGCCGCGCGGACGGAACAGCCCGTACTTCCTCGACTTTCTCCAACACGAGACAACCCGCCTATCCACTAGTGCCGCTTACGTCGTGTCGGCGGCCGGGCGGGGTCGCCCGGCCGCGCCTCGTCAGGAATTTGTGTCGGCGGCCTGCAGCCTGCGGGCGAGACCGGCCGGGGTCGGCTCCTCGAAGATGTCCTTCAGCTTGAGCCGGATCTGCGTCGCCTTCTTGATCTCCTGCAGCAGCTTGACCGCCAGCAGCGAGTGCCCGCCGAGCGCGAAGAAGTGGCTGTCGGGGCCGAGATCGGCACGGTTCAGCATGGCCTTCCAGAGCGCCACCAGGGAGTCGACCAGCGCGTCCCCGGTGCCGGCCGGGAGGTCGGCCTCGTCCGCGGTGGTCTCGGCGGTGCTGCGCAGCTCCGTGGCCAGGTTGCGCAGGGCCGGGTAGTCGACCTTGTCGTTGCCGGTCATCGGGAAGGCGTCCACCGCGACGTACTCCTGGGGGGTCGCCGCGTACGGGAGCGACGCGCTGGCGTGCTCCCACAGCTCCGAGGTGACCTCAGGCCGGTCGGGCGCCACCACGAACGCCCACAGGACGGCGTCCGCGCTGGGGTCGCCGACCACGACGACGGCGGCGGCCCGCACGTCGGGGTGTGCCAGCAGCACGCCTTCGACCTCGGCGAGCTCGATCCGGTTGCCGCGCAGCTTGATCTGGCGGTCGAGCCGGCCGAGGATCTCCAGCTTGCCGTCGGAGGTCCACTGGGCCAGGTCGCCCGTGCGGTAGTACCGGCCGTAGACGGGGTGCTCGCCGAACCGTTCGGCGGTCAGCTCCGGCCGGTTGTGGTAACCGATGGCCACGCCGTCGCCGGCGATGCAGAGCTCGCCGCGGGTGCCGATGGGCAGCGGGCGGCCGTCGGGGGCGGCCACGTACACCTTCGTGTTGGCGATGGGCACGCCGACGTCGATGCGGTCCGCGGCGGGGTCGATGCGTCCGGCGGTGGACCAGATCGTGGTCTCGGTGGGGCCGTACACGTTGTAGAGCTCGCAGCCGGTGGCGGCCAGCCGCTCGGCCAGGACGGCGGGCATCGGCTCGCCGCCGCACAACACGCGGCAACCCGCCAGCTCGCCGGACGCCTGGTCCACGACCAGCCGCCAGGTGGTCGGCGTGGCCTGGGCGATGGTGACGTCGTAGCGCCGCAGGGCTTCGGCCAGCGGCTCGCCCTGGGTGCGGGCGTCGTCGGGCGCGATGGCCAGCCGGGCGTCCGTCGTCAGGGGCAGGAACAACTCCAGCGCGGAGATGTCGAAGCTGAACGTGGTCAGCCAGAGCACGGTGTCGCGCGGCCCCGCCGACAGCTGGTGCGCGAAGTGCGCGATCAGGTTGGCCAGGCTGTAGTGGTCGATCAGGGTGCCCTTGGGAAGCCCGGTCGAGCCGCTGGTGTAGATGAGGTACGCGCAGTCCTCAGGCCGGACGGGGCTGAACGACGACACCTGCCCGGACACCGGCGTGACCGCGTCGACGGACACGAGCGGCAGGACCGTGCGCTCGCCGGAGACGGTGATGCCGTCGCCCGCGAGGACCACGGCCGCGCCGGCGTCGTCGAGCTGGTAGTCGAGGCGCTGCTGCGGGTGGTCGGGTTCGAGCGGCAGGTACGCCGCTCCGGCCAGCCACACGCCGAGCGCCGCCGCGGCCAGCTCGGGTGAGCGCCGCGCGAGCAGCGCGACGACGTCGCCCCTGCCCACCCCCGCGGCCTGGAGCGCGTCGCGGGTGGCCTCGGCGGCGGCCCACAACCGGCGCAGGCCGACGTGCCGGTCGCCGTCCACCACGGCCACGACGTCCTCGGGCGGCGCGGCGGACACCTTGCGGGCGATCTTCTCCAGCACGGTCGCGGGCGTCACGGTGTGCTCGGTGGCGTTGGCCATCTCGATGGCCGCGCGGTCCTGGTAGCACCAGACGGGAATGTCCGCGAGCGGCAGGTCGGGCTGCTCGGCGAGCGTGACGAGCAGCTCGTCGTAGCGGGCCAGCAGCAGCTCCACGTCGGACCGGTCGAGCACGTCCACGCAGAACGCGGTCCTGATCTTGATGCTGTCCGAGGTGGAGGTGACGAAGAACTCCAGGTCGAACTTGCTGAAGCCGTTCTCGATCACCACCTGTTCGGCCGGCAGGCCGCCCAGCGTGAACCCGGCCGTCAGGTCGGCGGGCACGTAGTTGAACGTGTGCCGGAACAGGTTGTTGCGCCAGCCGTCGCGCGGCACGATCTCCAGCAGGTCGTCCACCGGGTAGTCGGCGTGCGACATGGCCTCCATGAACGTGCGGCGGGTGTTGCGCGCGTGCGTGCGGAAGGTGCTCGCCCAGTGGACCCGCGTGCGCAGGGTGAGCACGTTGATGTGGTAGCCGATCCGGGTGGCGGCCTCGGGCGTGCGCACGCTGACGGGAGAGCCGATCGTGAGGTCGGGGCCGGCGCCGTGGGCGGCCAGCAGCACGCCGTACGCGGCCAGGAGGATGACCGACTCGGGCGCCCGCAGCTCGCGCTGCATCTGCCGGGCCGCCTCGCGCGCGGCGGGCGACAGCTCCCAGTTGATCACGTCGCCCACGAGGGTCGTCTGGGAGGTCTCGGCCTGCTCGCACCACAGGTCGAGGTCGCCGGCGTGGAACCCGTCCAGCTTGTCGCGCCAGAACGCGCCGCTGCGCGGGTCGGGCTCCGGCTCCTCCCAGGCCGGTACGACGTCGCGCGCCGGCGGCTCTCCCGCCACCAGCGCGTCGTAGAGCGTGACGAGCTCGTTCGTCAGCAGCGCCGTCGACAGCCCGTCGAAGATCGAGTGGTGGACGGCCAGGCAGTAGACCTCGCCCGCGTCCTCCTCCAGGACCGCGGCGCGCACCAGCAGCTCGCCGCCGGGCTCGAACGGCCGCGCGACGAACTCCCCCAGCCACTCGCGCGTGTCGTCCCAGCCGGCCTCCTCGAACCGCAGCACGGCCCGCTCCGGGGGCACGACCTCACGCACCATGCCCTCGGGCTCGACCCTGAACACCGTGCGCAGGATCTCGTGGCGGTGCACCACGCGGTTGACCGCTTCCAGCATGAGGTCGCGCCGCGCCCGGCCCGTCACGCTGAACGCCACGGCCAGGTTGTTCACCCCGGCGCCGGGGACGAGCTCTTCCAGCAACCACAGCGCCTGCTCCTTGCGGGTGGCGCGCTGGCCCAGCATCTGCTCCATGATCATCTCTCCAGCAGCTTGGTAACGGCCCTGGCGATCTCGTCGTCGGTGAGCAACACGTCGTGGCCCTTGTCGAACCTGAGCTCCTCGGCCACGACGGGGCCGCGGCCCGACTCGCGCAGCCGGTTCAGGCCGTTGTTCGGGTTGTTCGAGCTCACCGCGGTGGCGCGCTGCCACCCCTCCCAGGGATCCAGGGTGTCGGCGTAGGTGAGGAAGGACAGGAAGGCGCTGAACGTGCCCCACATCTCTTCCGAGTACTCCGGGTCGAGCCCGGCTCTTTCGAACGCGCGCTGCCCGACGTCGCGGAACTTCGCGTACAGCTGGGCGGCGTAGCCCTCGACCGTGACGCCCTCCTGCTGCAGCGGACGGTCCATCGCCTCGCGGGTCTCGGCGACGTCCTCCTCGCTGAGGATCGAGGAGAGGATGCCGAAGACCTTGCCGAACTGGAAGTAGATGTTCTCCAGGCTGGTGGGCTCCGGGTCGAAGACGATCAGCCGGGGCGCCTCACCCTGCTCCTTCTCCAGCAGGTCCACGAGCTCGGCCGCGTAGACGGCGCCGATGCAGTAGCCCATCACCGCGTGCACCTTCCGGCCGCTCGCCTTGAGAGGTTCCATCCACGAACGCACGTAGGCGGCGCCGTCGACACCCGAGCCAGGTGTCACGGCGGGCGGGGAGACATGCCAGAACGTCCCGTCGTAGTCCATCTTCGCCAGCAGGTCAGGGAAGCCGGCCTCCGCCCGGCCGGTCTCCGTGAAGTCGACGCAGAGGACGAGGTTTCCCGAGCCGGATTCTTTGAGCGTCGTCCAAGTGGTAACCAGAGTCATGATCATTTCCTTTGACTAGGAACTCCCGCCTTCAAGGGCGAGCTGAATCAGGAGGTCGGCGTCCATGCTGTCGATCTCCTCGGTCCTGCCGTTCGTCTCCTCGTCCTCCGGGCCGGCCAGGCGGAAGAGGCTGTCCAGCAGTCCGGCCGCACGCAGTCGTTCGATCGGGATGGTCGTCAGGAGCTGCCGCACCTCGGCGTCGCTGCGGGCGTCGGCGGGCTCGGCCGTGCCCGCCGCGACGGCCGGGAAGAGCTGCTCCAGGACGAACCGCGTCAGGTCGTGGGGAGTTGGATAGTCGAAGATGAGCGTGGCCGGGAGTTGCAGGCCGGTGGCCGTGTTGAGCTGGTTGCGCAGTTCCACCGCGGTCAGCGAGTCGAAGCCGAGCTCCTGGAACTGGCGCTGCGGCTCGATCGCCGACTCGTCGGCGAACCCGAGCACCGCGGCCACCTGGCCCCTGACGACCTCCGACAGGGTGGCCTCGATCCTGTCCGGTTCCATCGTGGCGAGCCGTTCCGCCAGCCCCTGGCCAGGCCGGGTACGGCGGGGTCTGGTGCGGTTCCTGACCTTGGTGAACTTCGCCGGGACCAGCACGGGGCGGCCGGAGCGGACGCCGAGGTCGAAGAGCGCCAACCCCTCCTCGGTGGACAGCGGCCTCACGCCCCCGCGCTCCATGCGGCGCAGGTCCGCCGCGTTGAGCTCGCCCGCCATGCCGCTGGTCGTCCACAACCCCCAGGCCAGCGAGGTCGCCGGCAGGCCATGCACCTGACGGTGGTGGGCCAGGGCGTCCAGGTAGGCGTTGGCCGCGGCGTAGTTGGCCTGGCCCGCGCTGCCCAGCACCCCGGCCAGCGAGGAGAAGAGCACGAACGCTCTCAGATCGAGGTGCTGCGTGAGCTCGTGCAGGTGGTGGGCGGCGTCGGCCTTGGGCCTCAACACCCCGTCCATGCGCTCGGGAGTGAGAGAGGCGATGACGCCGTCGTCCAGGACGCCGGCCGTGTGCACCACCCCAGCCAGCCCGTCCACGCCCTCCAGCAGCCGGGCGAGCGCGTCACGGTCGGCCACGTCGCACGCGGCCACGTCCACCCGGGCGCCCAGCTCCGAGAGCTCGGTCGCCAGCTCGGCCGCGCCGGGCGCGTCCGGGCCGCGCCGGCTGACCAGCAGCAGGTGCCGTACGTCGTGCTCGATGACCAGGTGACGCGCCACCAGCGCGCCCAGCCCGCCCGTGCCGCCCGTGATCAGTACGGTGCCGTCGGGGCCGAACACCGGCTCGCCCTGCTCCAGATCCGTCGCCCGGCTCAGCTTCGGCGTCAGGAGGTTGCCCTCCCGGACGGCGATCTGGGATTCGCCGGTCGCGAGCGCGTGGCCCACCGTCTCGGCGTCCAGCCGCTCGGTGCCGGCGTCCAGCAGCACGAACCGGCCGGGCTGCTCCGACTGCACGGCCCGCACCAGGCCCCACACCGCCGCCTGCGCCGGGTCGGGAACGTCGTCCCCGGCTGCCGCGACGGCCTGGCGGGTGACGATCACCAGCCGCGACGATGCCAGGCGCTCGTCGGCGAGCCACTCCTGCACCAGGGCCAGCGCCGCGCGGGTCGTGGCGTGCAGGTCCGCGCCCGCGCAGCGGGCCACGACCGCGTCCGGGACGTCCGCCGCGTCGATGGAGGCCAGATCCGGGTGGATCTCTGCCCCGGTGCCCAGGTCGTCGGTCCCCAGCACGACCCACCGGGCCGCGTCCTGATCGGCGGCGGCCGGGGCCGCGGACCACTCGAGCTGGTGCAGCAGGCCCTGGCTTTCAGCCACGCTGAGCTCGGCCGCCGACACGGGCCTCAGGGTGAGGGCGTCGATCTCGGCCACCGGGGCGCCGGTCTCGTCCGCGATGCTCAACCTGACGCTGGTCTCGGAGGAGCCGCGGGTGACCTTGACCCGCAGGCCGGTCGCACCCGCCGCGTGCAACGACACGCCGCTCCAGGCGAACGGCAGATACGGCCGCCCTTCCGCCCCCGGCACCAGACCACCCAACGCCGCGGCGTGCAGCGACGCGTCCAGCAACGCCGGATGCAACCCGAACCGTCCCGCATCAGCGTGCCCCTGCTCGGGCAGGGCGATCTCGGCGAACACCGCGTCCTGCTGCTGCCAGGCAGCCACCAACCCCTGGAACAACGGCCCATACTCCAGACCGATCGCCGCCATGTCGTCATACAGGTGCCCGACATCAACCGGCCGGGCACCCGCCGGCGGCCACTGCCCCGCAACCCCGACCGGCTGCTCGCCCTCCTCAGCCAGCAACCCCTGCGCGTGCAGCGTCCACTCCGCCTGACCCTCACGCGAGTACAACCCCACCGGGCGGCCACCAGCGTCGTCACACGGACCGGCCACCAGCTGGACATCCACCCCGGCTCCGGCCGCCACCACCAACGGCGCCTGCATCGTCAACTCGACCAGCCGCGCACACCCCAGCTCCCGACCCGCACGCAACGCCAGCTCCACCAGCGCCGCCCCCGGCACCACCACCCGGCCATCCACCTGATGATCAACCAGCCACGACTGCCCATCGAGCGACAACCGGCCCGAGAAGACCACCGACTCGCCACCGGCGACCTCGGTCACCGCGCTCCACAACGGATGGTCGATGGCGCCCAATCCGGCCGCGCCCACGTCCTGCGACTCCAGAGCCGCCGGCACCCAGAACCGCTCATGCTGGAACGCGTACGTCGGCAGGTCCACGAACCGGCCCGGGGCCAGCGCCGCCGTCCAGTCCACGGTGACGCCCTCGACGTGCAGCCGTCCCAGCGCTTCGACCAGCGCCCGGACCTCGTCCCGGTCCTTACGCACAGCCGGCACGAACACCGCATCCACGCTCTGCTGCGCCAACCCCGTCAGCACCCCATCCGGACCCACCTCCAGGAAATGAGCCGCCCCGC
>NZ_JBDPMB010000011.1:0-308951 GCF_039871615.1 Nonomuraea sp. B10E15 | reverse complement strand
ACCCAAGACGGCCTGTCCAAGAAAGAGATCATCCGCTGCCTCAAGCGCTACATCGCCCGCGAGCTCTATCGGGTCATCACCAGAACTGATCATGAACCCAGTGCTTGACATCAATAGGAGCATCCCGGCTCACATCCCCGCCGTCAGCCGGGCCACCACCCGCATCTTGTTCATCGCGTCCAGCGCCGCCACTTTGTACGACTCGGCCAGCGTCGGATAGTTGAACACGGCGTTGACCAGGTAGTCGACCGTGCCGCCGCAGCCCATGACCGTCTGCCCGATGTGCACCAGCTCCGTCGCCCCCGTGCCGAACACGTGCACGCCGAGCAGCCGCCGGTCCTCCGGCGACACGAGCAGCTTGAGCATGCCGTACGAGTCGCCGATGATCTGGCCCCTGGCCAGCTCGCGGTAGCGGGAGATGCCCACCTCGAACGGCACCTTGTCGCGCGTCAGCTCGTCCTCCGACCTCCCGACGAAGCTGATCTCCGGAATCGTGTAGATCCCGATGGGCGGCAGGTCGTCCATGTCGCCGACCGGCTCGCCGCACGCGTGCTGGGCGGCCAGCCGGCCCTGCTCCATGGACGTGGCCGCCAGCGCGGGGAAACCGATCACGTCGCCGACCGCGTAGATGTGCGGCACCTCAGTGGCGTAGTCGCCGTCCACGGAGATCCGGCCGCGGTCGTCGGCGGCCAGGCCCGCGGCCTCCAGGCACAGCTCGGCCGTCTTGCCCTGCCGGCCCGCAGAATACATGACGCAGTCGGCCGGGATCTTCTTGCCGCTCTCCAGCAGGGTCAGCGCACCGCCGGGGCGGCGTTCGACGGCGGCGACGTTCTCGCCGAACCTGAAAGTCACCGCCAGGTCGCGCAGATGGTATTTCAGCGCCTCCACGATCTCCAGGTCGCAGAACTCCAGCATGCGCTCGCGCCGCTCGATCACCGTCACCTTCGTGCCGAGCGCGGCGAACATGGAGGCGTACTCGATGCCGATCACCCCGGCGCCCACCACGACGAGCGTCTCCGGCACGCGGTCGAGGTGCAGGATGGCGTCGGAGTCGATGACCGTCCTGTCGTCGAACTCGACGCTCGCCGGCCGCGCCGGCGACGTGCCCGTGGCGATCACGATCTTCTCGGCGGTGACCTTCGTCTCCTTGCCCTCCTCGTGGACGACGCCGATCGTGTGCGCGTCCAGGAACCGGCCCGTGCCCTGCAGCACCGCCACCTTGTTACGGGCCAGCTGGCTGCGGATGACCTGGATCTCCCTGCCGATCACGTGCTGCGTGCGCATGCCGAGGTCGGCTACGGTGATCTCTTCCTTGACGCGGTAGCTGGCGCCGTACAACTCCCGCTGGTTGAGGCCCGTGAGATAGAGCACGGCCTCGCGCAGGGTCTTCGACGGGATCGTGCCGGTGTTGATGCACACGCCGCCGATCATGTGCCGCTTCTCGACTATCGCTACGTTCTTGCCTAGTTTCGCCGCCGCGATCGCGGCCTTCTGCCCGCCCGGACCGGAACCCAGGACCACCACATCGAAATCCGCCACACCGACCAGTCTGGGGGTGGCACGGCGACGGGGAAAGCCCTCTCCTGCAAGACTCCGTCATGTGACGCGCGCATTCAGCCAGGTGGACGTCTTCACCGCCGTCCCCTATCGCGGCAACCCGCTGGCCGTGGTGCTCGACGGCGAAGGCCTGAGCACCGAGGAGATGCAGCGGTTCGCCGCGTGGACCAACCTGTCGGAGACCACGTTCCTGCTGCCGCCGGCCACGCCGGAGGCCGACTACCGGGTGCGGATCTTCACCCCGGACAGGGAACTGCCCTTCGCCGGGCACCCGACGCTGGGCACCTGCCACGCCTGGCTCGAGGCCGGGGGAGTGCCGCGCGAGGGCGGCGAGATCACGCAGGAGTGCGCGGCCGGGCTCATCCGGTTGCGCGGGACGGACGCCGGGCTCGCGTTCCAGGCGCCGCCGCTGCTGCGCTCGGGACCCGTCGAGGACGAGCTCGTCGAGCGGATCGCCGAGACCCTGCGGATCTCGCGGGACGACATGGTCGACGTCGAGTGGGCCGACAACGGCCCCGGCTGGGTGGCGGTGCTGCTCGCCGACGCCGACGCGGTGCTCGCGCTCAGCCCCGGACCGGTCCCGCACGACGTGGGCGTGGTGGGACCGTACCCGGAGGGCTCGCCGTGCGCCTTCGAGGTCCGGGCCTTCACCCCCGCACAGGACGCCTTCGTCGAGGACCCCGTGACGGGCAGCCTGAACGCGTCGCTGGCACAGTGGCTGCTCCGGACCGGCCGGGCCACGGCGCCGTACGTGGCCAGCCAGGGCACCGCGCTCGGGCGAGCGGGACGCGTGCACGTCTCCACCGGCGAGCAGGGCGAGGTCTGGGTGGGCGGCTCGGTCGTCACCTGCGTCAGCGGGCGGGTCGTCCTGTGAACCTGACCTCGTCACCCGGCCTCAGCTGCGCGGCCACCGGCAGGTCCGCGGCCGTCACGACGGCGATCACCGGGTAGCCACCCGTCGGTGGATGGTCGGCGAGGAAGACGATCGGCTGCCCGCTCGGAGGCACCTGCACGGCCCCGGCCACCATTCCCTCGCTCGGCAGCTCCCCCTCCTTGGCCCGCACCAGCTCGGGCCCGCTCAGGCGCACGCCGACGCGGTTGCTGTCCTGGCTCACCACGTACGGCCCCGCGCCCAGCGCCTCCGCCGCGTCCGGCGTGAACCAGTCGTCGCGCGGCCCCGGCAGGACGCGCAGCACGGCGGGCCGGGGCCCCGGCAGGGGGGCGAGGTCGGCGACGATACCGGTCACGGTGCCCGTCGCGGTGCCCGCCGCGGTGCCCGTCGCGGTGTCACCCCGCGGCGGGCCGACCGGCAGCAGCGCGCCCGCCCGCAGCGGCTCGGGGCCGAGCCCCGACAGCGAGTCGGTGGACCGGCTGCCGAGCACCGGTTCGGCCGCGATCCCTCCGCGCACGGCCAGGTAGGTGCGCAACCCCCAGGCAGGCGTCCCCAGACGCAGCTCCGCCCCCGCGGGCACCCAGAACGGCACACCCATGCCTGCCCGCGCGCCCGCCTTCCTGGCGGCCTCGAGCGGACCCGTGCTCTCCCCGCCGGGGGCGACCGCCACCGCCACCGGGGCGCCGGTCAGCGCCGCCCACCCGCCGTCGTGGAAGCGCAACCAGGCCCCGCCGAACGTCAGCTCGATCCCCGCCAGCCCTTCCGCGTTGCCCACGAGCCGGTTGGCCAGCCGCAGGCTCGGCGCGTCGGCCGCCCCCGAACGGGGCACGCCGAGGTGGGCGTAGCCGGGCCGCCCGAGATCCTGCACGGTCGCGTACGGACCGGGCGCCAGCACCTCGATCATCACGTGCCCGTGGCCTCACTCCGTCCGGCGGGCTCGGTCGCCATCTGCCACCCTCTTCCTCAGCAGCCCTGGTAGCCCGCCTTTCATGACGGCGGCGCTCCCTCGCGTACGAACCGCACGCGCATGCCCGGCCTGAACAGCGACGGAGGGTCGGCCGTGACGTCCCACACCCGCACGGACGTGCGCCCGAGCAGCCGCCACCCGCCGGGCGAGGCGGTCGGATAGACCGCGGAGTAGGGGCCCGCGATCGCCACGGACCCGGCGGGCACCGACGTGCGCGGCGTGTCGAGCCTGGGCGACTCCAGCACCGGATCGAGCCCGGTGAGGTAGGCGAACCCCGGGGCGAACCCCAGCCACCCCACGACCAGCTCGCGCCCGGAATGCCGGGCGATGACCTCGTCCGCGGAGATGCCGGCCAGCGCCGCCACCGAATCGAGATCCGCGCCGTCATAGGTCACGGGAATCGTCACGACGGGCCCCTCGGCCGACCCGGCGCCGGCCCTGCCGCGCTCGTCGGCGACGAGCGCCGCCAGCCGGTCGCGCAACCACGCCTGATCCGCCCCGGGCGCCACCACGAGCACGGTCGCGGGCCCCGGCACGATCTCCGCCACGCCGGCGGGCCGGTCCGCCCGCAGCGCCGCGTCCAGCCGGTGCGACAGCTCGAGCGAGCCCGTCTCGACGAGCAGCCCGTGCTCCCCGGCCCTGCGGATCACGTGAACGCCTGCAGGACGACCCCGGCCGCCAGCAGCGCGTCGCGGACCCCCTGCGCCAGCGCGACCGCGTCAGGCGTGTCTCCATGGACGCAGATGGAACGGGCGGTCAGCGGGACGGAACTCCCGTCGGAGGCCGTCACGGAGCCCTCCACGGCCATCTGGCGGGCACGGGCCGCCACCACGGCGACGTCGTGGATGACCGCGCCCGGCTCCCTGCGCGAGACCAGCATCCCGGCGGGGGTGTAGGCGCGGTCGGCGAACGCCTCGTTCACCGTCGGCACGCCGGCGGCGGCCGCCGCCTCGTGCACGACCGAGCCGGGCAGCGTGAGCACCGGCAGCGAGGGATCGTAGTCGGCGACCGCGTCGATCACCGCTCCCGCCTGCACCTTGTCGCGGCAGATCCGGTTGTAGAGGGCGCCGTGGGGCTTGACGTAGGACACCCGGCCGCCCATCGCCCTGGCGATGCCGTCGACGGCCGCGACCTGGTAGAGCACTTCGGCGCAGAGCTCCTCCGGCTCGAGCTCCATCTCCCTGCGCCCGAAATGCGCAAGGTCGCGGTAGGACACCTGCGCCCCGATCGCCACGCCGCGGTCGACGGCCGCCGCGCACGTGCGCCGGATCGTCACCGGGTCGCCGGCGTGGAAACCGCAGGCGACGTTGGCGCTCGTGACGATGTCGAGCAGCGCCGTGTCGTCGCCGAGCCGCCAGATGCCGTAGCCCTCGCCGAGATCCGCGTTGAGGTCGATCACCATGGCACCATCATGGCGCTTCACGGCCGGCGCGGTGCGACGAACAGAGTCTGAGTGGCCGTCCCCACCTCGCCATTCTCGTCATACAGGGTCGAACGGGTCAGCCCGCGGCCGGCCGGGCCGAGCACGGTCGCCGCCTCCATACAGATCCACTCCGTTTCGGGCGACCGGAACAAGGAGATCGTCAGGTCCACGTTCACGAAGAGGTGCGTGGCGAAGTCGACGGCGAGGCTGACGCCGTTGCCGCTGTCGGCGAACACCGCCAGGCGCTCCAGCGGGGTGATCTCCTCGCCCTCGACCAGCGGCATGCCGAGCCTGCCCCAGACCGTGGCGGGGCCGGGCGCCATGGGGCTGCCGGTGACGAAACGCCAGTCGAGCGCCCTGCCGTACCCGAAGCCGGAGCCCAGCCACGAGCGCGCGTGCTCCTCGGAACGGGGCGGGACCGGCGCGGGCGGCTTCTGCGCCGGGGTGGCGGGTGTGCCGGCCTCGCGGATGCGCCAGGCACTCGCCCTGGCGAACTCGCGGCCGCCGGAGTGGACGCTCGCAGACAGGCACTGCACACGCTTGCCGTCACGGGCGACGTCGGTCTCGACCCGCAACTCGGCCACGGGCACGGGCGCGAACACGTCGACGACCAGCCTGGACAGCTGGAGGCCGGGCCGCGGCGCCGTGCGGGCCAGCTCGTGCACGAGCAGGGCGGTGACGGGACCCATGTGCTGCGAGCCGGGATCCCACGGGCCCTGGGTGTGCTCGGACGCGCGGTAACGGCCTTCGCCGACGCGGCTGTACATCGCCATAGAACGAAATTCTATGGCGTGCTAGATCCCGTCGGGAATGTCGGCGATGTCGTCGAGAGCCGCGGCGAGCTCCTCCGGGTCGTCGCCGATCCGCTCGGCGATCTCGATCAGCACGTGGAGCACGTCGTGGCGGTCGTGCCCGAGATCGAGCAGGCGCTGCGCGGCCTCCCACAACTGCGGCGGGTCGCCCTCCCACAGCCGAGTGGCGATCTCCTCGTGCCAGGCCAGGTGCTCCTGGTCGATCACGCCGCCGTGGTCGATCTCGAGCAGCGTGCGACGGTCGGCCTCGTCGGCGGGGTTGAGGTGGTCGAGGTCGACGCCGTTGTGCGTGCCCTGCAGGAAGGGAAAGGCGAAGACCCGCCTGGCCAGGGCCGACAGGTCGCCGTCCGGCAGCAGACGCTCCAGCAGCGGCCGGTCGAGGCCGAACGAGGTCGGATCCCGGTAGGCCTCGGGGAACTTGCCGATGGCCTCCCACACCGCGTCGAGCGTGGCCTTCAGCCCTTGCTCGGGCAGCCCCGTGCGGTGGGCGGCGAAGCGCACCCACGCGGCCAGCACGTGCGGCATCGCCTCCTGCTCGGCCACGCTCAGCATCACCTTGCGCGGCAGCCAGTCGAGCAGGAACGTCTCGCACTTGGTGGGGCTGACCCGCAGCGGCCGGTTGAAGTCCTGCTCGCAGCCGTAGTCGATGATGTGGTCGGCGCAGCGGGACGCGGCCGAGGGGTCGGACAGGTGCTCGGCCGCGTCGGAGGCCAGGAACTCCGCCGCCAGCATGGCCCGCCGCTCCTTGCTGTAGGGGGCCTCGATGTGCAGCGGCGCCGGCCGCTTGCGCCCGGGCGGCAGCGCCTTCAGCCTGGCCCTGGCGAACGCGTGGTAGGCGCTGTAGCTGTCGCTCACCGGCGGCGGGGTCTTGGGCTCCTTCGTGGCCTTCATCGCCGACTCGAGCAGCGCCCTGGCCTGCTCCGGCTGGATCTCCTCGAACAGCAGCATCGGGTTGCCCGCCGCCTCGGCCCTGGCCTGCTCGAGCAGCTTGTCGACCTGGGAGGAGACCCAGGCGTCGCGGGTCATGCCGCTCATGTTGTAGTCGACGACCATGACGAGCGCGTGGCGGTCGGCGGGGGGCTCGCCGTCGTTCCACCGGTAGGAGAACGTGCAGATCACCGTGTCCTGGTCGCCGTAGGCGTCTCGGGAGACGTAGCAGCCGGCCGGTTTCACCGCGCCCACCCGGTCGGCCCAGCCCGGCCTGGCCACCCCCGACTCCATCATCGCGAGCGCCGCGCCCTCGGCCTTGGCGCCCTGGCGGGCCGTGCCCAGGTAGGCCAGGCACATCAGCAGGGTCAACGAGGCCGGCGTGCCGGCCTTGGCCGCGTAGTCGACCAGCCCCTCGCCGAGGACCTGCTCCACGTCGCCGCCCCGGACCCGCCGGCCCCACCACGCCCCGATCATGTCGGAGACCATCAACTCCGCGTCCAGAGGAGTGCGTACGGCGAGCAGCTCTCGAGCCGCCTGCACCATCTCCTTGAACACGTCGTCGGGCGGAGTGCTCTCCCGGGGATCTCGTCGGTGTCGGCGCACGCCCTCACTCTCTCGTATTCCGGGCACGAACGGTGCGGAGAACACGGCCCGGTGACCCCGATGTTATCGACAGGATCAGCCGTGACCCGCGTCCGGCGTCCTGCGGGAACACGCCGCGGGACGCTCGCGACGTCACGTCAACGGGAGCTCCGCGGCGGAGGCGCGGAGTTCACGATCGCGAGCAGGTGCTCGCGGGCGATGCGTTCGACGATCTCCGGGGTCGCGGTGACGCCCAGATGCTGCGCACACGCGCACACGTCCGCCACGCAGCGGTCGATCGTGTCCACGGGTACGGTCAGGAACTCTTCGGCCAGCCTGAGACTGACCGGTTCGCGCAGGAACCGTGTGGCCAGAGCGAGCATAGGAGTGAGATTCCTCTGGAGACCTAAGGGCAAACCCCTAGGAACGTCTGCAGGGCGACTTGCGCTCTCATTCCACCCTTTCTCGGACGGGTGTCAAGCCTCCACGACGCCTGTGTTCACTTCACCCGGTGCCCTTTCATGCGAAGCTGTCTCCATGCGCATCCAGCTCGCCCAGCGGAGCGAGGCAGACGAGCTCCTCGGCCGCAGCCCGCTCGCCCTGCTCGTCGGCATGCTGCTCGACCAGCAGATCCCCATGGAGTGGGCGTTCACGGGGCCTCACACCATCTCGCAGCGGCTGGGTCACGACCTCGCCGCCGAGGAGCTCGCCTCCTACGACCCGGAGGAGTTCGCCGCGCTGCTGGCCCAGCCGCCGGCCGTGCACCGCTATCCCAAGGCGATGGCGGGCCGCGTCCAGCAGCTGGCGGCCTACCTGGTGGAACACTACGACGGCAGGCCCGAGCGGATCTGGGCCGAGGCCGCCGACGGCAAGGACTTGTTCAAACGACTGAACGCCCTTCCGGGATACGGCAAGCAGAAGGCCCAGATCTTCTTGGCATTGCTGGGAAAGCAGCTGGGGGTCCAGCCGTCAGGCTGGCGAGAGGCAGCCGGGCTCTACGGCGAGGAGGGTGCACACAGATCGGTCGCCGACGTGGTCGACGCCGACAGTCTGAGCCGGGTGCGCGCCGCCAAGCAAGAGGCCAAGCGCGCGGCCAAGGCCCGATGACCGTGGCGGGCAAGCGTCCCGGCAATCGGGCGCGGTAACCTGATCTTGCTGCGCAAAGTGGAGCGACTTTGACAGGATGCGTAGACCCTAGAGGCGACCGGGCACCGGCGGGGGCTTCCGTCCGCGCGTGCCCATCGCCGATGATGTACTGCAGGATCCGGTCGCCCGGAGCTGCGCTACGCCGATACACGATTATGGAGATGTGCCGCGTGGGAGACCCTGGCACGCGACGGAGGTGCGGACCATGAGCGCCGAGACCTCCGTTCCCCGTCCCCGGGAGTCGGATGTGGACATCTCAGACTCCGCCCTCTTCAAGGGCATGTTGTCGGAGGCGGAGTTCGCCTTCGCGTTCTTCGACGCCGACGGCCGTGTCCAGCGGGTCAACGACGTCTTCAGCGACGTCGTCGGCGTGCCCGCGGAGCGCATGGCGGGCCGCCAGCCCGTCGAGGTGCTGGCCGCCGACCTGAGCCAGCTCATCACGCACGCCGTGCAGGCCGTCATCGAGAGCGACGCGCCCGTCACCGAGGGCCGCGTGCGCGTGCGGTCGGCGGAGGGCGACACCCGGCACTGGTCGTTGTCGTTCTCGCCGGTCCACGACGACGCCGGCGAGCTGCGGGCGATCGCGCTGATCGGGCTCGACGTGACCGAGAGCCGCCAGACCGAGGAGGCGCTGCGCCGCAGCGAGGAGCGCTACCGCTCGCTGGTCGAGGCGCAGTCGCAGCTGGTGTGGATCACCTCGCCCACGGGCGCGGTCGTCGAGGACGCGCCGCAGTGGCGCGCCATCACCGGCCAGGGCCTGGAGGAATATCTCGCCAACGGCTGGCTGGACGTCGTGCACCCGGAGGAGAGCCAGCAGACCGAGGAGGCCTGGAGGGAGGCGCTGCGCGGGCGCACCATGTTCGAGTGGAACTACCGCGTGCGCACCCGTGCCAGCGGCTACCGCCACTTCGAGGTGCGGGCCGTGCCGATCATCCGCCACGGCCGCGTCGTCGAGTGGGTCGGCGCCAACACCGACGTGACCCCGCAGCGCGAGGCCGAGGAGATGCGCGGCAGGCTGACCGACCAGCTCGGCGCCGCCGCCCTGCGCACCGCCCGGCTGCAGGGCGCCACCGCCATGCTCGCGGAGGCGCTGACGGTCGAGCAGGTGGTCCAGGTCATCATCGACGTGGGCCGCACCGCCCTGGCCGCCGACCGCTCGGCGGTGGCGCTGCTCGACACCGACAGGGCCGCGCTCAAGCTGATCAACGGCGAGGGCATCCCCGAGGCGTCCGGTCCCTCCGGCGAGGAGATCCCGCTGTCCAGCTCCAGCGTGATGACCATGGCGGTCAACAGCCGCAGGCCGGTCTTCGCCGAGTCTCCCGAGTCGCTGAAGGCCCAGCTGCTGGAGGCGGGCGGCGACGAGGACGTCCTGGGCAACTACCTCGCCAACAGCGACGAGCGCGCGTGGGTGGGGTTGCCGCTGCTGGCCGCCGGACGGGCTTTGGGAGCGCTCCGATTCTCCTTCACCCGGCCCCAGAAGATCTCCCAGGAGGACGGCGTCTTCCTGGAGGCGCTGGCCGGCCAGTGCGCCCTGGCGGTCGAGCGGGCCACGCTGTTCGAGCGTGAGCACCGCACCGCCGAGACGCTGCAGCGCAGCCTGCTGCCCGACCGCCTGCCGGTGGTCAAGGGCCTCGTGCTGGCTCAGCGCTTCCGTTCGGGCAGCCGCCACGTCCAGGTCGGCGGCGACTGGTACGACGCCTTCGTCCTGCAGGACGGGCGTGTCGCGGCGGTCGTGGGCGACGTCATGGGCAAGGGCGTCAAGGCCGCCGCCGGCATGGGCCGCATCCGCAACGCGATGCGGGCCCTGGCGCTGACCAATCCGCCGCCCGCGGCCGTGCTCACCGGGCTCGACCGGGTCTTCGAGGCCACGGAAGAGGAAGAGCAGGTCACGACCCTGGCCTACATGGTCGTCGAGCCCGTCACCGGTGAGGGCACGCTGGCCGTGGCCGGACATCCGCCGCCCGTGCTGGTTTCGCCCCAGGGCACGGCGATCCTGTGCGACGCGGAGCCCGGCACTCCGCTAGGCTGGCCGACCAGCCGCAGGCAGTTCCGGTTCGTGGTGCCGCCCGGCCATACAGCCGTGCTCTACTCCGACGGGCTCGTGGAGAACAGGAAGCGCGGGCTGGATGCCGGTCTCGCAGAGATTTGCAGTGTTGTGACCGAAGCGCCGCCTGAAGTTGTGAGTAGTCCTCACATGTTGCTGGACTTCCTGGTTGACCGGATGTTGTCTGGATATGAACAAGATGATGACGTTACCGCGCTAGCAATTCACGTGCCACCAGCCACGAAGAGTGACTGAATGAAACAGTCATAACGGTTGCTTTCGGGTATCGGTGCCCCGCTTACGTACGCACTACTGTCTCGGTCGGCCTAGGGTGGAGGTCAACCGCCGGGAGGTGGCCGTATGGAGTGCGGGGTCGTGCCACAATGCTGTGCAGGTCCGTCGCGGTCCGCACGGCCTCACCGATCTCCGAGAGAGGCAACAGCCCCCCAGCGGGCATCTGGGTCCATTGTCGCCACGCGTTCGTTCGAGAGGTGTTCGTGTCGCCTGCAAGTTCGACTCGCTCGAAGCCACAAGAGCTGAACGAGCCCGTCATTCAGCGACTGCTCGAGCGTGGGCGCTCGCAGGGTTTCCTCGAGTCTGAGGATGTCCGTCAGGCCTTCGAGGAGGCGGACATCCCCATGTCGCACGCCGCCGCGTTCTTGCGGAACCTCAGCAAAGAGGGCGTGACCGTGGTGGTGACCGCCGCGGATTCGGCTGCGCCGAAGAAGTCTCGTGGTCCAGCAAAGCGCCGCACCGCCGCCCCCGTCAAGACCAAGACGGCGGCGGCCGCCAAAGAGCAGCAGCCCGAGACCGTGACCGCGGTCGTGGGCACCGCTGAAGCCGAGCCGGCCGCCAAGAAGGCGGCCCCTGCCAAGAAGGCCGCTCCGGCGGCGAAGAAGGCCGCGGCCGCTGCCGCCGCCAAGAAGGCCGAGCCGAAGAACGCTGGGCCTGCCGAGACCAAGCCCAAGGCACCCGAGGCCCCGCGCGCCGACGGAGACGACGAGGACATCGAGCTCGACGGCGACGTGGAGCTGGAAGACCTCGAAGACATCGAAGTCGACGACGAGGAGATCGTCGCCGAGGGCGACTCCGAGTCGGAGGGTGACTCCGACAGCGACGACGAGACCGAGGAGCCCAAGGCCGCCGAGGTCACCGTGGAGAAGACCGAGGAAGAGGTCCTCATCCTCTCCGACGACGACGATGACGCCCCGGTGGCGCAGGTCGCCGCCGCCGGCGCCACCGCCGACCCGGTGAAGGACTACCTCAAGCAGATCGGCAAGGTCCCCCTGCTCAACGCCGAGCAGGAGGTCGAGCTGGCCAAGCGCATCGAGGCGGGACTGTTCGCCGAGGAGCAGCTCGGCGGCGGCGAGACCGAAGGGCTCCCCGTCGATGTCAAAGCCGAGCTCGAGTGGATCGCCGAAGACGGCCGCCGTGCGAAGAACCACCTGCTGGAGGCCAACCTCCGGCTCGTGGTCTCGCTGGCCAAGCGCTACACCGGCCGCGGCATGTTGTTCCTCGACCTGATCCAGGAAGGCAACCTGGGCCTGATCAGGGCCGTCGAGAAGTTCGACTACACCAAGGGCTACAAGTTCTCCACCTACGCCACGTGGTGGATCCGGCAGGCGATCACGCGTGCCATGGCCGACCAGGCGCGGACCATCCGCATCCCGGTCCACATGGTCGAAGTGATCAACAAGCTGGCCCGCGTCCAGCGGCAGATGCTGCAGGACCTCGGCCGCGAGCCCACGCCGGAAGAGCTGGCCCGCGAGCTCGACATGACGCCCGAGAAGGTCGTCGAGGTCCAGAAATACGGCCGCGAGCCCATCTCCCTCCACACCCCGCTGGGCGAGGAGGGCGACAGCGAGTTCGGTGACCTCATCGAAGACTCCGAGGCCATCGTCCCGGCCGACGCCGTCAGCTTCACGTTGCTCCAGGAGCAGCTGCACTCCGTTCTCGACACGTTGTCGGAGCGGGAGGCGGGCGTCGTCTCGATGCGCTTCGGGCTCACCGACGGCCAGCCGAAGACGCTCGACGAGATCGGCAAGGTTTACGGGGTCACCCGTGAGCGCATCCGCCAGATCGAGTCGAAGACCATGTCCAAGCTGCGCCACCCGTCACGCTCCCAGGTCCTGCGCGACTACCTGGACTGATCGACCGCATCACCCCGCCGCCCCGCCCGGACCCGTCCGAGCGGGGCGGCGGCGTCTGCATCCAGCGTTGGGGTCATGAGACACGCGCAGGCCGAGCGTCATGAGCGGCCGGTTGCCGAGACGTGCACGTCGAGCATCTGTGATACGAGACGTGCACGTCGAGCGCCGGGAGTGGTGGCTAGGAGACGTGCACGTCGAGGGTCCATGAGCAGCCGGCGCGCGTGGGCGCTGTCGCTTCGACGCGGTAGCCCAGCGCGTCGAGCACCTTGACCAGTTCATCGGGGCTCGTGGGCGTGGTGTCCTGCCGCAGGAGGGCTCGGGCGATCTCGCCTCGGGTGGCCTTGGCCATGTGACTGACCACCTTGCCGTCCCTGAACACCCGGACCGTCGCCGAACGCTCCCCAGGCAGCCAGGCGCTCGCGTAGGTGGCCGAGCGGAGATCCACCACCAGCCCCGGGATGCCGTCCAGCACCTTCGAGACCTGCGGCCGCCAGAACGCCCCCAGCCCTCCGAGCGGAGGCAGGTTGACGCCCATCGACAGGCGGTAGGGCGGGATCCGGTCGGTGATCCGCACCACACCCCAGAGGCCGGAGAAGATCAGCAGCGACTCCTCGGCCCGGCTGCGGGCCTCGCCGTCCAAGGTGCGCAGCCCGAGGTTGTCGTAGAGCACGCCGGTGTAGAGGTCGGCGGCGGGCAGCGTGGGAGCCGTCTTCAGCGCGACGTTCCTGGCCAGCTCTCCCGCCAGGCCTGGCGTCAGGCCGAGCACGTCGATGGCGTCACGGCGCCTGGACGCCCGCACGAGCGCGCTCATCACCCGCTTGCGGGATCTGTCCAGGGCGGGGAACGACAGCTCGCCGACGGGCGGGCCGCTGCCTTCCGCCGCCTTCCCCTCCGACGGCGGCAACAGAATCAGCACAGCCCCAGCCTAGGGGTTGCTCATCATTCTTCACGGCAGGCCAAGTGGGGCCCCAGCCGCCGACCGGGGCCGGGCTCTGTCCAGGGAGACGCTCACCAGGTGGAGACGGCTGAGCGCCGCGACGGCGCCTCCTGGGCCGTCCGCTTCGCCGAATCGATGGCCATCGTCCGATCGCGGGGCCGTCCTGAGACCTCGTCCGTTGGCTCCTGCCCTCGTTCCGTCCCCTGTTCGTGCCTTCTCCCCTGGGGGAATGCCCGCCGGCCGTGGATGGCCGTTCGTCGGGATGGCACGTGTCGTGGGTGCGGAATGCCGAGGTTGGCCGAATTTGTGTGGGAGGGCGTGGTTTCGGGGGTGCCGGGTGGTTCGTCGGGATGGTGGGCGAGGTGGTTAGGCTGCGCGGATGGACTTCGACGTGCTGGTGCATGAGGCCTGGCCTGCCTACGAGCAGCGCGTACATGACGGATGGGTGCTGCGTTACGCCGGTGGCGTGACCAAGCGGGCCAACTCCGTGCTGCCGCTGCACGCCCCTGCCGATCTCGGCGGCGCCATCGAGGCCGCGGAGGCGTTCTACGACACGCGCGGGCAGCGCTGCGTCTTCTCGCTGGGGCTCAACGCCGCGCCCGGCCTGGACGAGGAGCTTGAGCGGAGGGGGTACGACCTGGTCGATCCGACGGTGATCATGGCCGGCGCGCCGGGGAACGCGCCCGCGTACAAGGTCAGGATCCAGGATCGGCCGTGGCAGGGCTGGCTGGAGACGTGGTGGGCCGTGGACGGGCGCTACGGGGCGGGCGTCGAGGACGCCGAGCGCATCTGCACCGGAGTGCCGGCCTGGTATGCGGCGTACGAGGAGGATGGTGTGGCGTTGTCCGTCGGGAGGGGCGTGCCGCAGAAAGACATGCTGGGGGTCTACTGCATGGCCACGTTGCCCGGCGCCCGCCGGCGAGGGCTGGCGCGCGCGGTGCTGCGGGCGCTGGTCGGGCACGCGGGCACGCGCTCCGCCTACCTGGTCACCACCGCCAGGAACGAGGGAGCACAGGCCCTCTACCGGGGCGAAGGGTTCGAGATCGCGGGAAGCTATCACTACCGTGTGGCCGGCGTGCCGGTCCGGGCAGCGGGTGCACCGGCCGGGTGACGGGCGTAGCTGCTGGGAAGGGGTCAGCGGCGGCCGGGCGAACGCAGCGCGGCGACCCCGGGCACGCCCGGGGTCGCCGCGCTGTTACGCGCTATGTGGTTATCTCATCACGACCAGCGCCGGTCAGCGCTCGTCGTTGGGGGCAACAGTTGGGGTTTCGCTGAGGCGAGCCGACTCGTCCAGGATGTCGGCGCCCTTTTCGCGCAGCGCTGCGATGTGCTGACGCCCATGATGGGCGCAGAACAGCAGCTCCCCACCCACAGGCAGGGTCGCGCGAATGTAGGCCTGGGCACCGCAGCGGTCGCAGCGGTCGAGGGCCGTCAGCGGCTTAACGGGGGCGAGAGCTCCAGTCACGTATCGCCTTTCGGGTCACCCCCGCCGAAGCGAGGATCTGGCGTCAGTCACTTGGAACAACATCTAACCGGACGTGGACGTTCCCAACCGCCCCCTCTCTACGCCCAGAGCAGAATGTGTCCGGAAGTAATGATGATCAGGCGCTTGGTAACAGGAAACGCGGCTCCATGGCAAGCTTGTACGCGCGCGTGTGGGAAGAACGGTAAGCTACGCACACGTGTTCGATGCCTAGACCCAGGGGAGCTGGAGTGACGCTAGTGGAGGCGGGTTACACGGCTCGTCACCTGTCGGTGCTTGAGGGCCTCGAGGCCGTTCGCAAGCGGCCCGGCATGTATATCGGGTCCACCGACAGCCGCGGGCTCATGCACTGCCTCTGGGAGATCGTGGACAACGGGGTCGACGAGGCGCTCGCGGGCCACTGCGACCGCATCGAGGTCGAGCTCCACGCCGACGGCTCCATCGAGGTGCGCGACAACGGCCGCGGCATCCCGGTGGACGCCGAGCCCAAGAGCGGCCTGGCCGGAGTGGAGCTGGTCTATACCAAGCTGCACGCGGGCGGCAAGTTCGGCGGCGGCGCCTACGCCGCGTCCGGCGGTCTGCACGGCGTCGGCGCCTCCGTGGTCAACGCCCTGTCCTCACGGCTCGACGTGGAGGTCGACCTCCACGGCCGGGTGCACGAGATCAGCTTCCGCCGCGGCGTCACCGGCATCTTCGACGGTGAGGGGCCGACGGCCAAGTTCAAGAAGAAGTCCGGGCTGCGCGTCGGCGACAAGCTGCCGAAGAACGTCACCGGCACGCGCGTGCGCTTCTGGGCCGACAAGCAGATCTTCCTGCCCGACGCCGAGGTCTCGCTCGACGAGATCCACGTGCGGCTGCGCCAGACCGCGTTCCTGGTGCCGGGGCTGACCCTGGCGGTCTATGACAGCAGGCACGAGGAGCGCATCGAGGAGGAGTTCCGCTTCGACGGCGGCATCTCCGAGTTCACCGAGTTCCTGGCCCGCGACGAGGCCGTCTGCGACGTGCTGCGCCTGCAGGGCGCCGGCCACTTCCACGAGACCGTGCCGGTCCTCGACGACCAGGGCCACATGACGCCCACGCAGATGGAGCGCGAGCTCCTCGTCGACGTGGCGGTCCGCTGGGGCAAGGGCTACGAGTCGACCGTGCGCTCGTTCGTCAACGTCATCGCCACGCCCAAGGGCGGCACCCACCTGACCGGTTTCGAGCGCGGGCTGGTGCGCACCGTCAACGAGGTGCTGCGCGAGACCCGCCTGCTGAAAAACGGCGACGATCCGGTGACCAAGGACGACATCTCCGAGGGCCTGACCGGCGTGGTCACCGTGCGCGTCCCCGAGCCCCAGTTCGAGGGCCAGACCAAGGAGGTGCTCGGCACCTCCGCGGCCACCCGCATCGTCTCCCACGTGGTCTCCCGCGAGCTCAAAGAGCTGTTCGCCAACCCGCCGCGCGGCTACAAGCAGCCTCTCAGGGCCGTCCTGGAGAAGATCGTCGCGGCGGCCAAGGCCCGCATCGCGGCCCGCGAGCACCGCGACAACCAGCGGCGCAAGAGCGCGCTGGAAAGCTCCGCGCTCCCGGCGAAGCTGGTCGACTGCCGCAGCGACGACGTCGACCGCAGCGAGTTGTTCATCGTCGAGGGCGACTCGGCGCTGGGCACGGCCAAGCTGGCCCGCGACTCGGAGTTCCAGGCGCTGCTGCCGATCAGGGGCAAGATCCTCAACGTGCAGAAGGCGTCCGTGAGCGACATGCTCAAGAACGCGGAGTGCGCCGCCATCATCCAGGTGGTCGGGGCCGGCTCGGGGCGCTCGTTCGACATCGAGGCGGCCCGCTACGGCAAGGTCATCCTCATGGCCGACGCCGACGTCGACGGCGCCCACATCCGTTGCCTGCTGCTGACCCTCTTCCACCGCTACATGCGGCCCATGGTGGAGGCGGGGCGCGTGTTCGCCGCGGTGCCGCCGCTGCACCGCATCGAGCTGACCAACCCCGGCCGGGGCAAGGAGAAATACATCTACTGCTACTCCGACGGAGAGTTGCAGAAGGTGCTGCGCGATCTGGAGCGGCGCGGCAAGCGCTGGAAGGATCCGGTGCAGCGTTACAAGGGCCTGGGCGAGATGGACGCCGACCAACTGGCCGAGACGACGATGGACCCCCGCCACCGCATCCTGCGGCGGGTCCGCATCGAGGACGCCGAGGGCGCCGAGGGCATCTTCAGCCTGCTGATGGGCAGCGACGTGGCGCCGCGCCGCGAGTTCATCGTCAACAGCGCCGCCGAGGTCGATCGCGACCACATCGACGCCTGACGCTCTCTGGCCCCGCCTACCGCCGGAGCACCTCCGCGGCGACGCACAGGGCTCAGCCTTCTGAGTCTTCCAGGCATGCCCGGGAGATGCCTGGCCCTGCGGTGTGCGGCGCTGGAGAGGCCCCTGAAGGGCGAAACGATCCCCCTCTGGGCCCCATGGTCGTTTCGACGGTGGCGTGGCGACAGGGGCCGTTGGGGCTGCAGAGAGGCGTGCGCGGGCGATGAGGGCCGGCTCAAGGCTCCTGCGGGCCCGCGTACCCGAGCGCCTGGCCCAAGCAGGTGCCGATGCCGCGCTGACATTGCAGCACGATCAGCAGCGTGCCGATGAAGTGGTCGAGCAGATCAAGCTGGCGGGACGGAGGGCGATCGCCGTGCGGGCGGACAGCGCCGACCCGGCGGCGGCGGGGCGCCGCAGGCTACGGGCGGCGTCAGGCCACGTTCGCCCTCTTCACGATCCGGTGTTGGCGAGGGTCGCGGGTGTCGCGGTCGCGCCGGGCGATGCAGCGGCGTTTCGCCTGCGCCCTCTGGCCCCCCGCTTGTCCTGCCTGGCGGTCCTCCAGCACGCCGACTCCTCCGCGGCATGTGTCCGCGACGCCGCTCCTCCGGGCGGCGGATCCGCCGGAGGAGGTCTCGGCGGTCGGTCGAGCGTGCGGTTCGGCGGCCGGTGCGTGCGTTCACCGCGCAGACCCGGGAGCCGGGCAGGTCGTCTCCGACGGGACGTCAGGCCGCGTCGGACACCTGTCTCGGGGCCGGGGTCAGCCGGCCGGTGTGGACATCGTAGATGGCGCCCGTCACCGGCAGGTCCTTCGGCAGGAACGGGGTGCTGCGGATCCGCATGAGGTCGTGGCGCAGCGCCTCGTCCTGGTCGGGCACGGTGTGAAACTCGAGGCTGCGGGTGTCGACTCCCTGCCCGCTGGTGAGCGCGTGCACGTCGGAGTCCGTCACCTTGGACATGCCGCAGTCCGTGTGCGGCATCACCAGCACCCGATCGACGCCCAGCAGGTAGACGGCCAGCACCAGGGTCCGCAGTACGTCGTCCGTCACCCGGGCGCCCGCGTTGCGGAGGATCTTGGCGTCGCCCGGTTTGAGACCCAGCAGCCCGAGCGGGTCGATGCGGGAGTCCATGCAGGTCACCACGGCCAGCCCGCGGGCCGCCCGGCCGGTGAGGGTGGAGTTCTCGAACTCCTTGGCGAACGTCGCGTTGGCGGCGTACAGGTCGTCGAACGCTGTCATGACCACAAATATCCCTCACCCGCCGAATTTCATGCTCTCCGGGGGTCACGAATGGCCCGACTTGGCAAACCTCCCACGAATACCCATCGCTCTGCGTGATGATGTCGTAGCCGTATGTACGGGATCGAAGAAGGTTGCTCGTGAGTAGGTCCGAATCCCTTGCCGCGTTTCTCCGCGTTCAAGCCTGGCGTCGCCTCGACCGCGTGGAGTCGAACGACGGTGGCCGTAACGCCAGGAGCGCGCTGGCGCTCCTCGACACCGCCGCCTACGCGGCCGGTCTCCCCGACGACGATCCGCTGATCATCATGTTGGATGAGGCGGGTTGCTACGGGCCGCTGGGCTGCGAGGGCTTCGACCCGGGGGAGGCGGGCACCCGGCTGATCCGGCGCTGGGAGGGCGGCGAACCGCACGAACTGCTGCTCGCGATCCCGTCCGCCATCGCGGCCTCCGGTTGAGGGGACACGCGGGCGATCAGGCGGGTGCGTTGCCCGGCTTCCACTTGATGCCGCACCCGAGTGACGGGTGTTGTTCTTCCGGCACCGGGTCGCCCGCCAGCACGGCGTCGATGGCCGCCCGCAGGGACGCGCCGGTCACCGGTTCCGCGTTGCCCGGCCGCGAGCCGTCGAACTCTCCCCGGTAGGCGAGCCGCATCTGAGCGTCGTACAGGAAGAAGTCGGGCGTGCACGCCGCCCGGTAGGCCTTGGCCACCTCCTGCGTCTCGTCCAGCAGGTACGGGAACGTGAATCCGGCTCGCTCGGCCTGCTCCGCCAGGTGTGCCGGTTCGTCATCCGGGTAGTTCACGCTGTCGTTGCTGGAGATGGCGACGACCGACAGTCTCGCGCCGTAGCCGGCGGCCAGGGCTCCGATGCCGTCCTCGATATGCCGAACGTAGGGGCAGTGGTTGGACAGGAAGATCACCAGTGTGGCGGGAGAGCCTCTGAGGTCCTCCAGCGAGACGCTCCCGCCGTCGATGGCGGTCAGGTCGAAGTCCGGCGCGGGAGTGCCGAGCGGGACCATGAACGAGTTGGCAGCCATGGCAACATTCTTGTCTCCGATCGGCCAGGTAAAACAGGCCGGGAAGGTGAATCGATGAGCGGCATCGCGAGGTTCCGGAGCATCGTGTTGGACTGCCCCGACCCCGAAGGACTCGCGGAGTTCTACTCGCACCTCCTCGGGTGGCCGGTCACGTCCGTCGAGGAGGACTGGGTGGTGGTCTCCGACGGAGGGTCGTCCGGACGGCTGGCCTTCCAGCTCGCCCCCGGCCACCGGCCGCCGGCCTGGCCCGACCCGCAGCACCCCCAGCAACTCCACCTCGATCTCACCGTGGACGACCTGGACGAGGCCGAGGCGCAGGCGGTCAAGATCGGGGCGCGCAAACACGAGCACCAGCCGAGCGAGGACGGCGCATTCCGGGTGTTCCTCGACCCGGCCGGGCACCCGTTCTGCCTCTGCGCCGGCTGAACGCGGGCTCCCGGTCCAGCGACCCCGGCCCGGGCCCTGGGGACTGCTCCCCGGACCGGACCGGGCCGCCGGGACCGGGTTGGGGACTGACCCCGCCCACACCGGGGCCAGTCCCCATCACCGCCGGGCGATGCGCCTGGAGACGGCGTTCATGCTCACCGCGTCAGCGGATCGACCGGGCCAGCAGGTCCACCGCCTTCCTGTACGCGCCCGCCGCCAGTTCGTGGTCGGCCGCGGCGTGCAGGTCTGGCCGCTTGCCGGCGCGCTGCGCGACGTCCCTGGCGACCGAGACGAGCGTGTCCGCCGTGGCGTACGGGACGCTCCGCGAACGTTCGAGCAGCGCCGCAGCCGCTTCGAGCGCGCCCAGGACCACGCGTGTGTCACGGACGGAGCCGTCGGCGTGCCAGTGGCGGCCCGACAGGGCGGGCGCCAGCAGCAGGGCCGCCGTCTTGGACCGGCTGTCGCCGTGGGCGAGTTCGTGTCGTACGCCCTTGAGCCGCTCGCGGGCGCGGTCGGTGCGCAACCCCCACCCGTACGGGAACAGCGGATCGTAGGCGGCGTCGCCCACGTTGATCGGCAGTTGCTCCACCGAGCGGAACCAGGTGAAGGGCAGCCGCCCCGTGTACGGCACCGCACCGAACAGGGTGTCGGCCACGCCGTCGCCCTCGGTCCCCGGCAGCCACGAGGCGACCACGGATTCGACGCCCGACAGGTCGCCGAGCAGCATCGGACGCCCGGAGACCACCAGGACGGCGCACTTCATCGCCCCGCACACCCGGTCGACGGCGGCCCGGTCGGCGGGGGAGAGACCGAGCGTGCGGCCCGCGCGGCCCACGTCGCCCTGGCCCTCGGCGTACGGGGTCTCGCCCACCACCACGACGCCCACGTCGTGCCCCGCCAGGCCGGCTGAGGCGTCCCGCGAGTACGTCACGGATCCGGCACGCGACCGGACGGCCTGCAGGATCGTGGTGCCGGTGGTGATCGGACCGGACGAACCCTGCCAGCTGATCGTCCAGCCGCCCGACTGGTTGCCGATGTCGTCGGCGTTCGAGCCGGCCACGTACACCTTGACGCCGCGCCGCAGCGGCAGCAGGCCGCCCTCGTTCTTCAGCAGCACCTGCGATCTGGCCGCGGCCGTGCGGGCGACCGCGCGGTGCGCCGCCGAGCCGACGTCGCCGAGGCGGGAGCGGTCGGCGTACGGGCGTTCGAACAGCCCCAGCCGGAACTTCTGGGTCAGGATCCTGGCGACCGCGTCGTCCACTCGCGCGATCGGCACCCGACCGGCCTCGACCTCGGCCTTGAGCGCTGCGGTGAACTCGGGATAGGCGTACGGGACCATGATCATGTCGAGCCCCGCGTTGACCGACGTGCGCACGTCGCTCGGGTAGTCGCCGGGGATCTGGTCGATGGCCTGCCAGTCGCTGATCACGAAACCCTCGAACCCGAGCTCGCCCTTGAGCGTGCCGTTGATCAGCTCGTCGTGGGCGTGCATCTTGAGCGGCCCGTCGCCGAAGTCCACGCTGGAGAACGACGGCATCACGGTGGCGACGCCGCGCTTGACCGCCTCCTGGAACGGCGCCAGATGGATCGCCGCCAGTTCCTCGCGACTCGTCAGGGTGACGCCCTGGTCGATGGTGTAGTCGCCGGTGGAGGACGAGCCGTACGCGGTGCCGCCGTCGCCGGCGTAGTGCTTGGCGGTGGCCAGCACCCCGTTGTCCTGCAGCCCGTCGATGACGGTGGCCATCCGCGTCACCAGCGCGGGGTCCTCGCCGAACGACTCGTACGTCCGGCCCCACCGGTCGTCGCGCGCGACGCACAGGCACGGGGCGAAGTTCCACGGGATGCCGGTGGCCCTGACCTCCCTGGCAGTGATCTTGCTCGCCTGCTCGGCGAGGTCGGCGTCGCGGGCGGCGCCCAGGCCGATGTTGTGGGGGAAGATCGTCGCGCCGACCACGTTGTTGTGCCCGTGCACCGCGTCGACGCCGTAGATCAGCGGCACCTGCAGGCGGGTCTGCCGGGCCTGGAGCTGGAAGGCGTCGATCATGTCGGCCCACCCCTCCGGCGTGTTCCTGGCGGGCGCCGACCCGCCGCCGGACAGGAGCGAGCCGAGCCGGTACGTGGCGATGTCGCTCTGCTTGGCCAGCGCGCCGCGCTCGGCCTGCGTCATCTGGCCGACCTTCTCCTCCAGCGTCATCCTGCCCAGCAGGTCGGAGACGCGGTCCTTGACGGGTTCGCGGGCGTTCAGGTACGGCAGGTCGTGCGCGTTGATGACGATGACCGGCGGCTCGGCCGGAGGCCGCGTGCCCGTGCCCGACAGCTCGATCGGGATGGTCTCCGCGACCTCGCTCTGCCGGTCCTTCCTGATCTCGACGGTGAACGTGCGCGCCGAACCGGAGGCGGTGCCCGCGGGGAACGCCAGCGTGCCCTCGGCCGGCGTGTAGTCGTCGCCGGGGGTCGCGGTGCCCGTACCTGTCCGGTAGTCCACGGCCAGGTCGGAGGGGAGCGGCTCTCCGGTGGCCGTGGTGACCGTGACGCTGACCCGTACCTTGTCCTTCTCGTCCACCGGGTAGACGGGCCGGTCCGTGGACAGCCGCACCGGGCGCGGGGGAGCGATCCCGTACACCTGCACCTCGTCCCACCGCAGGGTGCCCTGCGCGGTGGGCAGGCGCATCCCGTAACCCCACATGGCGACCAGGTCCAGCTCGCCGTCGGTCGGGGCTCCGCCGGGCTGGTAGTCGGCGCGGCGGGTGAAGCTCTCGAACGGCACCCTCACCTGCCGCCAGCCCGCCGTGTCATCGGTGAACGACGACTCGAACAGCTCGGAGTTGCCAGGACCGCCGCCGCCGTCCTTGAGCTCGAAGAAGATCTTCTGGCCCGAGCCGGTGCCGTCCACCCAGAAGGAGAACCCCTCGTACGCTGACCAGTCCTGGGTGGCGGGCAGGTCGTGGGACCAGCCGCCCCACTGGCTCACGTCGTAGACCGAGGTGAGCGCCCGGTTCGTGGAGGGCGCCTCCGGTCGGGTGGTGTCGGGCCCGACGGTGAGCGCCGGGGTCGAGGCCGCGTCGTTGCCCCAGGCGTACACGCCGGCGGGCACGCCGTCCGACTCGAAGTCGGTGACCGTGAGCGGTTCGGCGGCGGCCGCGGCGTGTGGGGCGACGATCAGGGAGCCGGTCAGGGTCAGGGCCGCCGCCCATAAGGGTGGTCTGGATGGGAACACGGTACCTCCAGTCGAGGGGAGAGAGCGCTCTCCCAGACCATCGGAGGTAAGGCGCGTTTCATAACATCAGCCCGCCCAGCCCATGAGGACGCGGCCCACCGGGGCCGGGCGCTGCACGCGACCGGACCCGGCGACGCCGTCACACGCGCCGACCAGCCCCGCGCCACCGGCACGTGGGTGATCGCCGGGACCTCAAGGTGCGGAGTCGCCGGTGCCGGGACACTTTCCACCGCAGGCGGAGCCGGTGAACGTGCGCCCCGGTCACTCCTCCAGGGGTGTTTCGCCGTCGGCGGAGGACAGGGCGGCGGGATCGGCGGCGATGGCGCCGCCGATGGCGCCGATCGTGTGCGTGAGGCGGACGCCCGAGCCGTCGCGCCGGCCGAGCTCCTCCGGCAGCGGCACCGGCTTGCCCACCGTGGAGACCCTGCTGGCCTTGGCCGGAGCGGGGCCGGCCCAGGCCAGCAGGAGCTCGTCCTCGCCCTTCAGGAACCGCTGAGCCCGGACGCCGCCCGTGGCCCGGCCCTTCGCCGGGAACTCCGCGTAGTCGGACACCTTGCCGCCGCCCACCTGCGTGCCGGGCAGCGCCGTGGAGGAGCCGGCGATCGTGACCACGTGGCCGGGCCGCTCGGGGTCGACTGCGCCGAACCAGATCGCCCGCGCGTCACCGTCGAGGCGGATGCCCGCCACGCCCCCCGCGGGACGCCCCTGCGGGCGCACCAGCGTGGCGGAGTAGCGCAGGAGCTGGGCGTCGGAGGAGATGAACACCAGGTCGTGGCTCTCCGACACCAGCTCGACGGCGCCCACCACGCGGTCGCCCTCTTTCAGGGTGATGACCTCGAAGTCGTCGCGGTTGGCGGGGTAGTCGGGCACCACCCGTTTGACCACGCCCTGCGCCGTGCCCAGGGCCAGGCCGGGGCTGTCGGGGTCGAGGGAGCCGAGGCCGACGACCTTCTCGTCGGGCTCGAGCGAGACGTATTCGGAGACGGGATGGCCGCCCGACAACGACGGCGGGTTGGCCGAGGGCGGCAGTGTCGGCAGGTCGACGACCTGGACGCGGATCAGCCGGCCGTGCGACGTGACCACGCCCACCTCACCGCGTACGGAGGTGCGGACGACGGAGACGAGCACGTCGTGCGCGGTGCGGTCGCCCTCGCCCGCCAGCGGCGAGGCGTCGGAGGTGCGGGCCAGCAGGCCGGTCGAGGACAGCAGCGCCAGGCACGGGTCGTCGGCCACCTGGAGCGACTGGATGGGGGTGCGGGCGACGCCCGGCGCCTCCAGCAGGACGGTCCGGCGCGGCGTGCCGTAGCGCTTGGCCACGTCGGCCAGCTCGCCCGAGACCACCTGGCGGAGCTTGGCCGGGGAGGAGAGGATCTCGGTCAGCGCGGCGATCTCGTCGCTGAGGGTCTGCTTCTCGCGGTCGAGCTCCAGCTTGTCGTATCTGGTCAGCCGGCGCAGGGGCGTGTCGAGGATGTAGGCGGCCTGGACCTCGGACAGCTCGAAGACGTCCATCAGGCGGGTGCGCGCCTGGGCCGAGTCGTCGGAGGAACGGATGACCTGGATGACCTCGTCGATGTTGAGCAGCGCGATGACGAGGCCGTCGACCAGGTGCAGGCGCTCCTCGCGCTTACGGCGCCGGAACTCCGACCTGCGGCGCACGACCTCGAGCCGGTGGTCGACATAGACCTGGAGCATCTCGCGCAGCCCGAGCGTGCGGGGCTCGCCGTCGACGAGGGCGACGTTGTTGATGCCGAAGGTCTCCTCCATCGGCGTCAGCCGGTAGAGCTCCTCCAGCACGGCCTCGGGGATGAACCCGTTTTTGATCTCGATGACCAGGCGCAGGCCCTTGTGCCGGTCGGTGAGGTCTTTGAGGTCGGCGATGCCCTGCAGCTTCTTACTGGTCACCAGCTCTTTGATCTTGGTGACCACGCGTTCGGGGCCGACGTTGTAGGGGAGCTCGGTGACGATGATGCCCTTGCGGCGCGGGGTGATCTGCTCGACCGTGCACGTGGCGCGCATGCGGAACGTGCCACGCCCCGTCTCGTACGCGTCGCGCACCCCCTGCAGCCCGATGATCGAGCCGCCGGTCGGCAGGTCGGGCCCCGGCACGAACTTCATCAGCTCGTCGAGCGTCGCCTCCGGCTTCTTGATCAGGTGGCGGGCGGCGGCCACGACCTCGGTGAGGTTGTGCGGCGCCATGTTGGTGGCCATGCCGACCGCGATGCCGCTCGTGCCGTTGACCAGCAGGTTGGGGAAAGCCGACGGCATGACCGTGGGCTCGGTCTCCTGGCCGTCGTAGTTGGGCTTGAAGTCGACGGTGTCCTCGTCGAGCGACTCGACCATGAGCATCGCCGCCGGGGCCAGCCTGGCCTCGGTGTACCGCATGGCGGCGGGTGAGTCGTCGGGGGAGCCGAAGTTGCCGTGGCCGTCGACGAGCGGCAGGCGCATGGAGAACGGCTGCGCCAGCCGGACGAGCGCGTCGTAGATGGCGCTGTCGCCGTGGGGATGCAGCTTGCCCATGACGTCGCCGACGACGCGCGAGGACTTGACGTGGCCGCGCTCGGGGCGCAGGCCCATCTCGCTCATCGAGTAGAGGATGCGCCGCTGCACCGGCTTGAGGCCGTCACGGGCGTCGGGCAGGGCGCGCTGGTAGATCACCGAGTAGGCGTATTCGAGGTAGCTCGTGCGCATCTCGGAGGAGACGTCGATGTCGACGATCCGCTCCTCGAAGTCCTCAGGTGGGGGTGCAGTCGTGCGTCGGGCCATCTTGTGCTGCGCGGCTGCCTCGGTCGTCGCGCCGAGGGGAAGCGCATCCTCCTTCTGTCCTTGTGCGGTAACCGTAACCGTCAGCCCGGCAGAGCGGCGTCAGGTCGGCGGGTGGGGCGTCGACGTAAGCTCTCCCGGTCGCGGCGCGACGGCGGCCGAAGGCGCGCGCGGGCACGAGACCGGTGCGGGTGTGACGTTTTCTCCCCTGGAGATGATGGCACGAGCCAGGCGCGCTGTGACGTATCCATGGCGTTGCTCATGCCTTCGCCGGCCGCACGCGGGGCCGCGCGGGCGAGGGCCGCTGCCGTCAAGACGCCTCCTCGGTGATGATCCGGTTGCCGGGGAGTGTGCGGTGTGCGCGTCGCCGGCGTCAAGATGATACGCGATCCCCCGCCACTTCTCGTAAACATGTTCGATGTCCTGCCATTCTTGACCAAGCAATTGCTTGGGTGTTACGTTCCGGACACGAGGGTCCCGTCGTCTCCGGAGGCGTCATGATCGAGTTCCATCCCGTGACGAAGCACATCGGCGCCGAGGTCACCGGGGTCGATCTGCGCAAGCCGCTCTCCCCGGAAGAGGTCACGACCCTGCGCGAGGGCTGGCTCAAGCATCTCGTCCTGTTCTTCCGCGACCAGAACATCGACGACGAGCAGCACCTGCAGTTCGCCCTCAACTTCGGCACGCTCAACCATCCCGCCTTCAAGAAGGACGCCGGCAGCCCCATCCACGTGCTCGACCAGACCTCGCCCAAGGGCGAAGGCGGCGACGAGTGGCACAGCGACAACACCTTCGAACCCACTCCGCCGATGGGCTCGCTGCTGCGCTGCGTCCAGTTGCCCAGCGTGGGCGGCGACACGTGCTGGGCCAACACGTACCTGGCCTACGAGACGCTCTCGCCGTCGCTGCAGCGGTTGTGCGACGAGCTGACCGCCGTGCACGACATCACGATGTCGATGAAGAAGGCCATCTCGAAGGGGCACCCGTTCGACCTGGCCGAGATCCAGGCGAAGTGGCCGCCGATCGAACGCCCGGTCGTCCGCGTGCACGCCGAGACCGGCCGCAAGGCCCTCTTCGTCAACCGCGCGTCGACGACCCGCCTGGTGGGGCTGAGCGACCGGGAGAACGAGGCGCTCCTGCCCTTCCTGATCGACCACATCCGCTCGCCCGAGTTCCAGCTCCGGCTGCGGTGGCGGCCCGGGACGCTGGCCTTCTGGGACAACCGCCCCACCCAGCACTACGCGGTCGCCGACTACACCGAACGCCGCCGGATGCACCGCGTCACCATCAACGCCTTCCCGGAGCACGCCGACGCGTAGCCCTCACGGCACCTGCCCGCGCATGCCGTAAAAGATGCTGGTTTTGCGGGCCTCGCTCACCACGGCGCCCGGGAGAGCTGGTAACAAGGGAGGCATGATTGACGCCCCCGATGTCGGGATGCTACGGGAAGAGGCCGAGACGCGGCTGCGGGCGCTGGCGGGCGAGCACGCCGTGCTCCGCGACGACCAGTGGGCCGCCATAGAGGCGCTCGTGATCGACCGCCGCAGGGTGCTCGTCGTGCAGCGCACCGGCTGGGGCAAGTCGGCCGTCTATTTCGTGGCCACCGCGCTCCTGCGCGAGCTCGGCGAGGGCCCCACCGTCATCGTCTCCCCGCTGCTGGCCCTCATGCGCAACCAGATCGCCGCCGCCGAGCGGGCCGGCATCAGGGCCGTCACGATCAACTCCGCGAACCCCGAGGCGTGGGAGGAGATCTACGGTCAGGTCGCCGACGGCATGGTCGACGTGCTGCTGGTCAGTCCCGAGCGGCTCAACAACCCCGACTTCCGCGACAACGTCCTGCCCGAGCTGGCCGAGAGCGCCGGGCTGGTCGTGGTCGACGAGGCCCACTGCATCTCCGACTGGGGCCACGACTTCAGGCCCGACTACCGCAGGCTGGCCACATTGTTCGGGGACCTGCCGCCGGGCATCCCCGTGCTCGCCACCACGGCCACCGCCAACGCCCGCGTCACCCGCGACGTGGCCGAGCAGTTGAGCCTTCCTCCCGAGCTCCGGCCTGAGGGCGGCGACGACACGCTCGTCCTGCGCGGGCCGCTCGAACGCGAGAGCCTGCACCTGAGCGTCGTCCGCCTGCCCTCCGCCGAGCAGCGGCTGGCCTGGCTGGCCCAGACGCTGCGCGAGCTGCCTGGCTCCGGCATCGTCTACACCCTCACCGTGGCCGCCGCCCACGAGATCGCCGGATACCTGCGCGAGCAGGGGCTCGAGGTGGCCGCCTACTCCGGCCAGACCGAACCGGCCGAGCGGCTGGCGGCCGAGGAGGCGCTGCTCCGCAACCAGATCAAGGCGCTGGTGGCGACGAGCGCGCTCGGGATGGGGTTCGACAAACCCGATCTCGGGTTCGTGGTGCACGTGGGGGCTCCGCAGTCGCCCGTCGCCTACTACCAGCAGGTCGGCCGGGCCGGGCGCGGCGTCGAACGGGCCGAGGTGATCCTGCTGCCCGGCACGGAAGACCGCGACATCTGGGCCTATTTCGCCTCGCTGGCCTTCCCGCCCGAGCCCGTCGTCCGCACCACGCTCCAGACCCTCGAGGAGCGCGGCGTCATGTCCACCCCCGCGCTCGAAACGGCCGTCGACCTGAGCCGGGGCCGGCTGGAGATGATGCTCAAGGTCCTCGACGTCGACGGCGCCGTCCGCCGGGTCAAGGGCGGCTGGGAGGCCACCGGGCAGCCGTGGGCCTACGACACCGAGCGGTACGCCCGCATCGCCGAGGAACGCAAGGCCGAGCAGGACGCCATGCTCAGCTACCTGACCACCTCCGAGTGCCGGGAGCGGTTCCTGCGCGGGCACCTCGACGACGAGACCGCCACGCCGTGCGGCCGCTGCGACAACTGCACCGGCACGCACCGCTCGACGGAGATCGGCGCGCAGGCCGTCGAGGGCGCCCGCGAGCGCCTGAGCAGGCCCGGTGTCGAGATCGATGCCCGCAGGCAGTGGCCCACCGGGCTGCCCGACCTGTCCGGCCGGATCAAGCCCGAACTGGGCGCCGAGCCCGGCAGGGCGCTGGGGCGGCTGACCGACATCGGGTGGGGCAACCGGCTGCGCGAGATGTTCAGCGCCGGCGACGGGCCGATGGCCGACGACATGTTCGCGGCCGTGGTGAAGGTGTTGTCCGCGTGGGACTGGCGCGAGCGCCCGGTGGCCGTGGTCAGCGTGCCGTCCGCGACGCGGCCCAAGCTGGTGCGCACGTTCGCCGAACGGCTGGCCCAGGTCGGGCGGCTGTCCTACCTGGGGGAGCTGGGCTACCGCGCGGGCTCGCCCGGGCAGCAGTTCAACAGCGCCAAACGGGTGCAGGCGATCAGGGGCACGCTCGCCATGCCGAAGGACGTGGGCACCGCGATCGCGCAGTGCGGCGGCCCGGTCCTGCTCATCGACGACCGTGTCGACACGGGGTGGACGATGACGCTGGGCGCGGCCATGGTGCGCCACGCCGGGGCGCCCGCCGTGCTCCCGCTCGCCCTGGCCACCACGTCCTGACCACCACGTCCTGACCGGCGCGTCCTGACCGGCGCGTCCTGACCGGCGCGTCCTGACCGGCGCGTCCTGACCGGCGCGTCCGGTCAGGTGAGACCCGTCGTGACCGGTTCGTAGTCGCCCATGGACCGGGCTGAGCGCTCAGGCCGGCGCGGCGTCAGGCAACCCTGTGATCAGCGCGTGCCAGGAGGTGCGTCCACCTCGGCGTCGAGCTGGTGGTCCGCCCAGACGTAGCTGTCGGGAAGCAGATCGGCGATGGAGACCGTACGGAGTCCGTCGCGTGCGCCGACGATGACCTTGAGGGCGGGGAAGTAGTCGAGCAGGACCTGGCGGCAACGGCCGCACGGCGGCACGACGCCCCGGTCGCGGTCGCCCACCGCGACGATGGTGTCCAGCTCGTAGACGCCCTGCGCGGCGGCCGCGCCGATGAGGACCAGCTCCGCGCAGGGGCCGCCGGTGAAGTGGTAGGCGTTCACCGCCATGACGATCCGGCCGTCGTGGTCGCGGGCCGCGGCCGCCATGGTGTGGTTGTCGCCCCGGCAGCGGGTGGCCGCGACCTGTGCCGCGGCCCGGATCAGTTCACGGTCGACGTGGTCGAGCTCTGCGGTCGTCATCTCTGCCTTCATACGCTCGACGGGTCGAGAACGGCAGGCCGTTTCCTGTCGGCTTCGATTGCCCGATCCGCCGGCCCGCCCGTGTTCGTCCTGGGGCGTCCGGCGTCGCGTGAACGTGCTGGTCGGGCACTAGAACGGGGGACGCGCACCCAGGTGCATGATGGCCTTGGCCGCCAGGCGGCACCCCGACGCCAGCGCCTCCGCAGGCGGCTTGCCCTCAAGCCACGGCGGCAGGAACCCGGCGGAGAACGCGTCACCCGCACCGGTGCCGTCGACGATCTTGTCGACCGGCTCGGCGGCGACCCTGACCGGATCGGGGCGGCCGTTGGTATACCACAGCGCGCCCTCGGCGCTCATCTTGATCACGACCTGCGGGAACCACGCGGTCAGCACCTTGGCGGCGGCCTCGGGCTCGTCGCGGCCCGTCAGGACCTTGGCCTGGTCGATGTTGGCGAACAGCAGCTTGGCGCCGTTGGTCCACTCGAGGAACGGCTCGGCGCCCGTGCGCTCCAGCGGCGCGGACGAGGCGCAGTCGACCGAGATCGACATGCCGGTGCGCCTGGCCATGTCGAGCGCCGCGAGACCGGCGTCGCGCGAACCCTCGTTGATCAGCGTGTAGCCGGACAGATGCAGGTGGGTGCCCTGGCCGAACAGATCGCGCGGCAGGTCTTCCGGCGACAGCGCCGCGTTGGCGCCAGGGTCGGACAACATGGTGCGCTCGCCCTTGTGCGTCACGAGCACCACGCAGGTGCCGGTGGGCCGCTCAGGGTCCATGACGAGCCGGGCGTCGACGCCGTAGCCCATCAGCTCCATGTCGCGGTTGCGCCCCGTGATGTCGGCGCCCCTGCGGCCGATGTAGGCCACCTCGGCGCCCTCGACGGCCAGCCACGAGGCGATGTTCGCCCCCGAGCCCCCGCCGTGCATCGTCACGATCGCCGGGGTGTCGCTCGCCCTGGCGAGCGCATAACGGGCGCGCGCGACCGCGTCGGTCATGAGATCGCCCACCACGACGACCCGCGTCATGATGTCACCACCTTGCTGCCTTCGGAACGAGCCTGGCCACGGCAAAACTAACAGCTTCCGGGCTGCTCGTGGGACGGACCCATCACACAGGGCAGCAGTCGATGCACAAGCGTTGCCCAACTGGGGCCCCGGGTCTTGGCATGTGGGACGCGGGTTTACGCTCAGGACTGTGGAGGAACAGTATCCGGCTCACTGGGAGGCGGATGTCGTCCTGGCCGACGGCGGCACCGCACACGTCAGGCCGATCAGGCCCGCCGACGCCGATCGTCTCCGTTCCTTCTACTCCCGTCTGTCCGACGAGTCGATCTATTTTCGCTTCTTCGGGCCCCGGCCGCGGCTGTCCGACAAGGAAGTCGCCCGCTTCACGAACGTCGACTACGTCACCAGGGTCGCGCTGATCGCCACCATCGGCGACGAGATGGTCGCCGTGATCCGCTACGACCGCACCGGTCCCGGCGAAGCCGAGGTCGCCTTCCTCGTCGAGGACGCGCACCAGGGCAGGGGAGTGGCCTCCGTGCTCCTGGAGCACCTGGCGGCCACGGCCCGCGAGCGCGGCATCGAGCGCTTCGTCGCCGACGTCCTGCCCGCCAACATGCGGATGACGGGCCTGCTGCGGCAGGCGGGCTACACGGCCCAGAGCCAGTTCGCCGACGGCGTCGTACGCATGACGCTCGACCTCACCCCCACCGACACCTCAGCCGAGGTGAGGGCCGCCCGCGAGCACCGCGCCGAGGCCAGGTCCATCGCCCGGCTGCTCACCCCCGGCTCCGTCGCGGTCATCGGAGCCTCGCGCGAGCCCGGAGGCGTCGGTCAGAGCGTCCTGCGCAACCTCCTGGCCGCCGGCTTCACCGGCCCCGTCTACCCCGTGCACCGCGAGGTGCGTGCCGTGCACGGCGTACGCGCCTATCCGAGCGTGACGGCGATCGACGACGAGGTCGACCTGGCCGTGGTGGCCGTGCCTGCCGAGAGCGTGCTCGACGTGGTCAAGGAGTGCGCGGAGAAGGGCGTGCACGGGCTGGTCGTGGTCTCGTCGGGGTTCGGCGAGACGGGCGCGCGGGGCCGGGCCAGGCAGGACGAGCTCGCCAGGATCGCCCGCTCCTACGGCCTGCGCGTCGTCGGCCCCAACTGCCTCGGCATCGCCAACACCGACCCGGCCGTCAAGCTCAACGCCACCCTCGCCCCCACCGTGCCCGGCCGGGGCAAGGTGGGGTTCTTCAGCCAGTCGGGCGCGCTCGGCACCGCGCTGCTCCAGCGGGTGGCGCAGCGTGGCATGGGCATCTCGTCGTTCGTCTCCGCGGGCAACCGGGCCGACGTGTCCGGCAACGACCTGCTGCAGTATTGGGAGGAAGACGACTCCACGGATGTGATCCTGCTCTACCTGGAGTCGCTCGGCAATCCGCGCAAGTTCACCCGGCTGGCCCGGCGCATCGCCCGCCGCAAGCCCATCGTGGTGGTCAAGAGCGGCGGCACCCCCGCGGGACACTCGGCGGAAGAGCTCGGGCTGCCCGACTCGGCGATCAGCTCCCTGTTCGAGCAGGCGGGCCTCATCAGGGTGGACGATCTCATCCAGCTGTTCGACGTGGGGCAGGTGCTGGCGTACCAGCCGCTGCCCGCCGGGCCCAAAGTCGCGCTCGTGACCAACTCCGACGCGCTCGGCCTGCTCGCCGCCGACGCCTGCCTCGCCGCGGGCCTCGAGCCCCGCCCGCCGGTCAACCTCGGTCCCGGCGCGGGCCCCTCGGAGTTCGGTACGGCGCTGGCCGGCGAGTTGTCCTCCACCGACGTTGACGCCGCCGTCGTGATCCACATGCCGCCCATCCCCGGCGCGTCCGACGAGGTGGCCGCCGAGCTGCTGCGCGTCTCCAAGGACGTCGCCAAGCCGGTGGTGACCACGTTCCACGGTCATCTGGGCATGCATCCGGCGCTGCGTGTCGGGACCGGCTCCGCGACGCCCGGGAGGTGCTCCATCCCCTCTTACGCGGCGCCCGAGGAGGCGGTGAGGGCGCTGGCGCACGTGGTGCGGTACGCGAGGTGGCGGGCGCATCCGGCGGTGCCGCCACCGGAACTCGACGGCATCGACACCACCCGCGCGCGATCCCTGGCCCGAACCGCCCTGGCCGCCGCCCTCGCCGGAGAGGCGACCACATCGCGAGACACGGCCCCCATCGCGGCAGCGGACGAGAGGACCACTGGTGGCTCGCGGGGAGAGGCGGTCGCCGCGTCGCCCGACGGATCGCCAGGTACGGCGACCACCGGGCCGTCCGGTGGCTCGTCCGGTGAGGCCGCCGTCACGTCGTCCGGTGAGCCGCCGGGTGAGATGGCCGCCACGTCGGCCGGTGCGGCGTCCGGAGCGCCGGCCGAGACACCGGCTGGGACCCCAACGGGGACACCGGCTGGAACACAGTCCGGAATGCCGTCCGGGACGCCGGGCGGAGGGCCGGACGCCGGGCGGCTCGGCTCGTCGGGTGTGTTCGCCGAGCCGGGGCCGCCGGTCGAGATCGACCCCACCGAACTTCTGTCCTGCTACGGCCTGACCGTGTGGCGGGCCGAGCTGGTGCGTTCCGCCGATGAGGCGGTGGCGGCGGCCGAGCAGCTGGGCTGGCCCGTGGTGGTCAAGGTCGCCGACCCGGGCGCCTCACGCAGAGCCGGGACGGTGCGCCTGGGGTTGACGGGGCCGGAGATGGTCCGCAACGCCTACACGGAGTTCGCCGTGCAACTGGGCGAAGGAGCGGAGCTCGCGGTCCAGCGGATGGCTCCGCAGCCCGCCGTGCCGACCGTCGTGGGCGTCATCGAGGACCCCGCCTTCGGGCCGGTCGTGTCATTCGGGCTGGGCGAGGTGACCGCCCGGCTGCTGCAGGACCAGGGTTTCCGCCTGGCGCCGCTGACCGGCGAGGACGCCGCCGCCCTGGTGCGCTCCGTACGCGCGGCTCCGCTCCTGTTCGGCGAGTACGGCTACCCGCCCGTGGCCGTCGGCGCCCTGGAGGATTTGCTCGTACGCGTCGGCCGCCTGGCCGGTGACCTGCCGGAGCTGGCCCGGCTGGACCTCGACCAGGTGCTCGTGGGGGAGTCGGATGTCATGATCCTCGGCGCCCGCGCCACCCTGCGCACGCCGGCGGGCCCGCGTCTGGACGGTGGCCCGCGCCGGCTCTCCTGATGCGCCTTGAGCGAATGCAGGGAACAGAGTGCTCGGTGTTACGTGTACACAGACCGTTATAGAGCGTTATATCCGGCGGGTGAGTGCACTGCCCGGTCCTGGCAGGATGGACCCATGAGGGAAACCCGAGTCTCCGCCGCGGGCCTGCGCGAAGCGATCGAGCGCAGCGGCTATTATCCCGACCTCGTCACCGACGCGGTCGAATCCGCGCTGGGCAAGGAGGTCGTGACCGCGTTCGTGGTGCACCACGAGGCGACCTTCGATCCTGCCATGGAGGTGCGCAGGCACGTCACGGTCCTGGTGCTGACGACGACGCGGCTGCTGGTCTGCCACACCGACGAGCACCCGGCGGTGGAGGGTGTCTCCGCGTCCCACGCCTCCACCACCACGGAGGCCGTGCGCCTGAGCCGCGTCCAGTCGGTCGCCGTCACCCGGGTGGTGCCCGACCCCGCCGCCTACGCGCCCGGTGTCCCGCCCACGGAAGTGACCCTCACGATCGGCTGGGGCGCCATCTCCCACGTCGATCTGGAGCCGGCCACCTGCGGCGACGAAAACTGCGAGGCCGACCACGGCTACACCGGCGCCATCACCGCCGACGACCTCTCGCTCCGGGTCAGCGAGGCGGCCGACGGGCCCGAGGCGGTCAACCACGTCCTGGCGTTCGCGAAGTCCCTCTCCGAAGCCACGGCCCACGCCACCGCCTGACCTCTCCCGGCCCCGCACCGGCCCACCCTCGACGCCGGCGCGCCCGCCCTTTTCACCCCACACCCCCGGATCCCGGCTGAACACCGCCGGAAGACGCCCACCAGGCGACACCGCCCGCCAGGGAAACCCCGGCCTGCAAAGCGAGAGACTGGAATCACCGGTAGACGGCTCGGCGTAGAACACGGCCCAGAAGACGCTCGTCACGGCGAGCACCGCGTGAGCCTTCACGACCGGCCATGACGGACGTGAAGCAACGTCGGCGCGTGCGGGCAGGCCGGCTTTGCCGTAACGGATGCAAGCCAGTTCCAGCGCCGGCCGGCAGACAGCGAGCGGCGGTTAGGCTGTGCGCATGGTGCCGGGGTATGGCGGAGGGGCGCTGACGGATCTGCCGGATTCGTTGCTGGCCGCATTGGGCATGCGCGCGCCCAACGCGCTCGCCATTGAGCCCGCCGAGCGCGTCTGCCTGTTCCTGGTGGACGGTCTGGGAGCCGAGTTGCTGCGCGCCCACGCCGACGCCGCCCCGTTCCTGGCCGGCCTGCGGAGCAGGACGCTCAACGCGGGTTTTCCCGCCACGACCGTGACGAGCCTGTGCTCGCTGGGCACGGGCCTGACGCCGGGCGAGCACGGCATGCTCGGGCTGATGCTGGCCGTGCCGGGCGCCGGCCACCTGTTCAACTGCCTGCGCTGGACGCTGCCCGGCGGCCACGTGATGGACCCGGACGAGTGGCAGCCCGCCGAGACCGTCTACGAGCGCGCCACTCTGGCCGGCATCGACTCCGTCTATGTCGCGCCCGCGCAGTTCGAGGGCACGGGCCTGACCAGGGCCGTCTACCGTGGCGTGCGCTACGTGGCCGCCGAGACCGCCGACGAGCGCGTCGCCCGCGTGCACGAGGCGATGCGGCGGCGCCCCGCCCACGTCACCGTCTACTACGGAGACCTCGACGCGGCCGGCCACATGACGGGCTGGGGCAGCGAGGAGTGGCTGCGGCAGCTCGGCGTGGTCGACGGCATGGCCCAGCGGATCGCCGAGGGGCTGCCGCCCGGATCCGCCCTCTACGTCACCGCCGACCACGGCATGGTCAACGTCGGCGAGAAGGTCGATGCCGAGAGCGTCCCCGAGCTGACGCGGGGAGTGGCGCTGCTCGGTGGCGAGGCCAGGGCCAGGCACGTCTATGCCGAGCCGGGTGCGGGCGATCAGGTGCTGGAGGCGTGGCGCGGGGTCTTCGCGGGGAAGGCCTGGGTAGCCTCCAGGGAGGAGGCGGTCGAGTCGGGCTGGTTCGGGCCCCGCGTGCGTGACGCCTGGCTGGAGCGCATCGGCGACGTCGTGGCCGTCCCCTACACCGACCTGGCCATCACCGCCCCGACGAACCATCCGGTCGAGGCCGTCTTCACCGGCTACCACGGTTCGCTGACGGCGGCCGAGCAGAACGTCCCGCTCCTGGAGGTACGCACGTGACGAGCCCGCTCATCACACCCGCCGATCTCGCCGCGCTCGACGGCGTGACGGTGCTCGACGTCCGCTGGCGGCTCGGTGGCCCGCCGGGGGTGGAGCTTTACCGCGAAGGGCACATCCCGGGCGCCGTCTACTGCGACCTCGACACCGACCTCGCCGGGCCTCCCGGCGACGCCGGCCGGCACCCGTTGCCGGATCCCGGCGCGTTCCAGGACGCCATGCGCCGCCTCGGCGTGTCCGACCGCCGGCCGGTCGTGGTCTATGACGACGTGGGCGCCACGGTGGCGGCCAGGGGCTGGTGGGCGCTGCGCTACTTCGGCCACCAGGACGTCCGCGTGCTCGACGGCGGGCTCGCCGCGTGGGCCGGGGCCGGGCTGCCGGTCACGAAGGAGGCCCCGGACCCGCTCGCCCACGGCGACTTCACCGCGCGGCCGGGCGGGATGCCGATGCTCACGGCCGACGAGGCGGCCGCGCTGGCCGGTCACGGCGTGCTGCTGGACGCCCGAACTGCCGAGCGTTACCGGGGCGAGGCAGAGCCGGTCGATCCCGTGGCGGGTCACATCCCTGGAGCTGTCAACGCGCCCACGACCGGGAACGTCGGGCCGGACGGCAGGTTTCTCGCCCCTGACACGCTGCGGGCCCGCTTCGCCGGTCTCGGGGTCAGCGAAAGGGTGGAGACGGGCGCCTACTGCGGATCCGGCGTGACGGCCGCCCATGAGGTGCTGGCGCTGGAAGTGGCGGGCCTGCCCAGGGCCGCACTCTACGTCGGTTCCTGGTCCGGGTGGGTCGCCGACCCGTCAAGACCCGTGGCGACCGGCTGACCACCCAGCGCCACCTCACCACGGTGCGCCGCGCGGGCCGAGGACCGCACGACCACGCACGCCCACCGCGGCTCGGCAACGGGCCGCATCGCTGCGTGGCCGCGCGGCCGCACCACCACGCAGCCACCCGGGGACCAGACCGGTACGAGGCCGCGGCGAAGCACGTCGCCGTGGAGGCGCCGGGCGTGCGACGCGCCGTCAGTACAGCGCCCGGTCGCCCGCGCCGAAGCAGACGAAGGCGTGCTCGCCCGTCTTGGCAGCGGCGCACGCCAGAGCCGCGTCCGGTGGCCGGCCCGCCGCCACGAGCTCGTGGAACACTCCCATGACGGCCCGCGCCGCCTCGTCCCGCACCGGTACGAGCCCCGCCACCACACACGACGACCCCTTGGCCAGGAACGCCCCCGGCAGGCCGAGCGGCGCCCCGTCCACGGGTGCCCGCGACATTCCCGAATTGCACGCGGAGAGCACCACGAGCTCCGCCGACCGGGGCGCCTCCAGCAGGTCGTACGCCATGAGCGGCCCGTCCTCCAGCGTGATCCCGGACACCAGCGGGCTGCGCGAGTGGAACACCCCGTGCGCCGCGAGGTGCAGCACGTCCGCGACTTCGAGTGCCTTCAGGACGTCGGCCGTGCGCGCGGGCGACTCGCGTCCCCCCGGGTGGCAGGACAGGACGTGCGCCACTTCGGCGTGCGCGTGCGCCAGCGCGGGCCCGGCGGCGGCCACGACCACCGGGGGCCCGTCGCGGCGTACCCGATCGAGTGCCTGCACCCAGGCGGCCGCGCTGGCGGCCACGCTCACCGGGCGCTCCCGCAGGCACGGCAGCGCGCCCCACGGCAGCGTGTGCAGCGCGCCCACGGGCACCGCCACGAGCGGCCCGTTGCCCAGCTCGGCGAGGAGCGGCCGCAGCACCAGCCGTTCGACGTCGACGGCAGCGGCTTCGACGTCGCCGGGGCCGGCCTGGCGGCGCAGCGAGTAGCGCAGCCGGACGATCGCCTCCTTGACCTGCCGCACGTCGGCCAGCCGTCGAAGCAGCACCCGTCGCTCGGAGATCAGTACGGCCAGCAGCGACTCCTCGTGGGTCACGTACTCCACCAGGGTTCCCCCTCCCAGCTCCGCCCTCACCCGCTCGGGATCGGCGGGCGAGCCGGCGTGCGCGGGGGCGGTGACGGCCCGCCAGCGCTCGCTCCACTCGAACACCTCCTTGACGCCGCCGTTGCGCACCGCCAGCCCCAGCCCGAAGGCCGCCAGCCGCTCCCCGGCCCTGGCCGCGTGGGCGCGCAGCGACGGATCGTCGAACGTCTCGACCTGCTCGCTGACCTCCGACAGCCCGTCCTGGACCGCGCGGAAGGCGCCGGTGTTGTCCTCCTGCAGCGCGGCTTCGAGCGCGAGCGCGTGCTGGCGCACCGGTCCCGGGATGTGCGAGGCGCGCTGCCTGGACTGCGGCTCCGAGCCCAGCGGGGTGAGCCGGGTGCCGGCCGGGACCCATCGTTCGCCCCGTTCGGCGTACCGGGTGAGCCGGGCGAGCTGCGCGGAGGCGGTCGGGTGGTCGTCCACGGCGAGTGCCGCCTCGGCCGCCACGAGCCGCAGCGCCGCCCCTGCCTGCGGGGCGAAGCCGTTCTCCAACTCGTCGGCGCACGCGATCAGCTCCCCGACGAGGGCTGGGGTGACGGGTTCGAGCGCGAGCCGTGACCGCAGCACGACCTCCTGCGCCAGTGGCAGCCAGCGGGTCCGTTCCTGGGCGGCCAGCTCGGCGGCGGCCTGTTCGGCCACCTGCCTGGCCTGGTGCGGGTCGCCGGTGAGCAGCTCCACCTGGGCCAGTTTCAGCCGCGCCTCGGCCAGCGCCACCTGGGCGCCCGACGCTTCGAGGTCGGGTACGGCAAGGCTCAGCATCGCCCTGGCCTCGCCGGGCAGGTGGGCGGCCAGCAGGGCGCCGGCGAAGTCCGCCCGCATCGTGGCCAGCCGCTCGGGGAAGCCGAACAGGGTGTCCTCGGCGTCCCGGTAGTGCTTGAACGCCCCGGCGATGTCGCCCCGGCGTACCGCGAGGAACGGCAGGTTCGCGGCGGACAGGCGGGACAGGTGCAGCAGCCCGGCGTGTTGGGCGATCTTCAGGCACGCGGTCAGGTCGCGCATCGCGGCGTCCCAGTCGCCGCGGTAGGAGTGGATGAGCCCGCGGTTGAGCAGGCCGCCCGCCAGGAACCTGCGGTCGTCGATGGTGCCGGGCGCGGTCACCAGGGCGCGTAGCGCACGGTCACAGGAGGCGATGGCCTCCTGGTGGCGGCCGAGGTGGGCCAGGGCGACCGCGCGCTGCGTGTCGAGTTTGGCGCGGTCGAGCGGGCGCAGATAGGCCCAGGCCAGGGCGGCCACGCGCAGTGCCTGCAGGGGGTGCCCGCGTTCGGTGCGCACGGTGACGAGGGAGAGCCGCACCTGCGCGAGCCGCTCCTGCGGCGCGCCGGGGGTGCCGAGGCCTTCGCGGAGGTGCTGCTCGGCCGCTTCCAGGTCGCCGAGCTCGCGGGCGGCCAGCGCCATCGCCCTGAGCGACATGACCGCGGCCTCGGCGGAGCCGACACGGCGGGCAGCCGCCAGCACGAGGCGGCCCGCGCGCAGGGCGTGGCCGGGATCCACCAGGGAACGCAGCATCGCGGCCTCGGCCGCCCTGACGAGCGGATCGAGGTCGCCTGATGAGTCCGGGTATGCACTCATGGCAGGCCTTGGTCTGGCGCCGGGCGGGGGCGCGGCTCCCCCTGCCGGCTGATGGTCGGGGTCAGGGCCGGATGCGCACCCATCTGGTTTGTACGGGGGCACGTCCGGGTCGGTGGCACACCACGCTGAGCCAGCCAGGAGGCAGGCCCGTCGCGGCGAAGTTGCCGTTGTGGGCGAGGTGTCTGGTCAGCGTGAGGTGCGGGGTCTTCACGTCGATGACGGCGTCTTCGCCCGGGTGGGGGCACACCTGGCCCGCGACGTCGATGAGCCCGTCGCCCACCGTCACCTCCAGGTCGAAGGTGAGGCCGTCGGCGACGAAGCGCACCAGGTGGCAGCCGTCCGGGTCGCGCACGTCGGGGCCCGCGGCGCGTGCGGCGGGCGTGGCGGTCACCGCGCGGGGGATCCGCAGCCCGTAGATGTCGCGTGCGGCGGCGGACACCTGGCTCGGGATGGGGTCGCTTCCCGCGGCCAGCCGGAGGGCCGCCAGGAAGTACTCGTCGTTGATCATTGCGCCGTCTCCTGTGATGAGATCAGGGTGCGCAGTTTCTCCAGGCAGCGGGCCTTGGTCGGGCCCACGCTGCCCACGGGCATGCCCAGCCGCGCGGCCATCTGCCGGTTGCCCAGATCGATGGCGACCAGCTGGATGAGCGTGCGGCAGGGCTCGTGCAGGGCGGAGACCTGCTTCCAGAGCAGGCGCCTGCCGTCGGCCTCCAGCACGGCGGAGGCGGGGTCGGGATCGTCGACGGCTTCGAGGGCGAGGATGTCGTGGTCGAAGGGGGTGACGTCATGACGCTTGCGGAGGAACGCGTGAGCCTCGCGGCGCACGGTGGTCATGAGCCAGCCGCCGACCTTCGCCGGATCCCTGAGCGTGTGGAGGTGCTGGAGCAGCCGCAGCCAGGATCCCTGGACCGCGTCCGCCGCGTCGGCGGGGCCGAGCCCGGACGCCCTGGCCACCGCCCACATCCGCGGCCCGTATCTGGCCTCGAGCTCGTCCCACGCCGTCCGGTCGCCGTCGGCCGCCGCTGTGACCAGCTCCGCCGGCTCACGTGGATCGGGCATGCGGCCTCCTTCCGTGCGGCACGCCGAGGCGGTCATGCCTCTTCGTGATTGCGTGAGGACTGAGCGTAAACTCTACAGACTCGCCGGTACGAGAACTCCCAGATCCGGAATTTGCCGGGCCTCCTCGGTGCCGAGGAGCCGCCTGACCACCTCCTTCGCCGGCTCGTCCCTGGCCGCGTCCGCGATGGCGCCCGCCACCAGCGCGGTGGCGAACGACGTGCCGCTCCACGACGCGAAGCCCTCGAACTCGCCGCCCCGCAGGAAGCTGCTGGTCAGCCAGTCGCCGCGGGCGCAGGCGTCCACCCAGGTGCCATGGCCTGAGTAGACGGCCCGGTGCTCCTGCGAGGCGTCCACGGCCGCCACGCCCACGGCGCACCCCAGCGCGGCGGGCCAGAACGGCCGGTCGGAGGCGGTGTTGCCGGCGCAGGCCACGGTCACCGTGTCGCTCAGCGCGGCGAGGGCGTCGGACAGCAGGGGCGGCGGCCGGTCGTCGAAGGTGTGACCGCCGAAGGACAGGTTGAGCACGTCGGGAGGGCGCTCGCGCATGCGGTGCAGCGCGCGTACGACGGTCGCCTCGTCGCCGAGGCCGTCGCCGTCCAGCACCCGGCGCACCCGCAGCGCCGCGCCCGGCGCCCGGCGTGCCAGCAGGCCCGCGATGAACGTGCCGTGCCCCGCCTGCGCGCCCTCCGCCGCGTCGGCGTCGTCGGGGCCGAGCCGCTCGTACCAGTCGCTGCCGGACCACCACGGGTGCTCGGCGACGCCGGTGTCGAGCAGGCCGATGACCACGTCCGAGCGCGTACGGCCGGGCTTGTAGCGGATGGGCGGCACGGGGAAGGGCCGTGACGCGGGTCCGCCGAAGAACAGCGGCTGGCCGCGGAACACGTGGTTCGGCGAGGCCCGCACGCCCTGGTCGCGGAGCTCGGCGGTGACCTCGCAGGGGTCCGCGCCGGGAGACAGGTGGACGACGCAGACCCCGTCCGCCTCCGAGACCGCGGAGGTCCAGCGCGACGCGGCGGACAGCGCCGACCGGTCGGTCAGCACCTGACCTGGCCGGATGAACGCCTCGCCGGCAGGTTGCATGTCCATCAGAGTCTCCGGAGACGACCGCCGCCATCAGGCGACGGGTGGGTCGGGTACGGCAGGGCCGTCAAGGCCCGATCGTGCCCTGACCTGCCAGTTCCGCGCATCACGGATGTCCTTCCCGGTTTTGTCGGCGCCGGCCGAAATCGTGGTGTTGTCGTTACACGTGATGGGAGGTGGGTGTGCGCAGGTCGTTCTCCTCCCAGCAGGCCACCCTGCGACGGCTCGACAAGGCGTTCGCCGCGTTCTTCAAGCGGGTCCGCGCGGGTCGCGCGCCGGGGTTTCCCCGGTTCAGGGGGCGCGGCCGGTTCGACACGGTCGAGTGGCCCAAGGACGGCCACGGCTGCCGGTGGGACTCCCAGCCCGGCCACCCCACCGCGACCTGCGTCCGTGTGCAGGGCGTCGGGCACGTCCGCGTCCACCGGCACCGGCCCGTGCGCGGCCAGGGGAAGACGATCAGCGTCACGCGCGAGGGCTCCCGCCGGTTCGCGGTCCTGCCGTGCGACGTGCCCGCCGAACCGCTGCCCGCCACGGGCGTGCCGGCCGGGACCGACATGGGGGTGGCCTCGCTCGTCACCACCTCCGGCGGCGGCCGGGTGGCCGACCCCCGCCACCTCGCCGCCACCGCCGGCCGTCTGGCCGACGCCTGATCGCGGTGCACCCCGCCGGCACCTCCCACCTGCGCCCTCCGTGGCCGCGGCGCGAAGGAGAACCGCGTCACCCAAGCCGGGTTCGCCTGTACGGCATGCGGTCATACCGCGCACGCCGACGTCAACGCGGCCATCGACATCCGGAGGGCAGGGCTTGCCCTTCGCGACGCTGCGGGAGCGGCTTGGCGAGAAGCCGCTCCCTTCAGGGAACGGAGGAGTCACGAGGCGGTATCTTTCCTCCGCTGCCCCGCTGTCACGTACGACTCCCGCACCAAGTTGGTATGGCCCCCCACTGGTGCCGGATGGCGACCGACGGTAGTCTCTCCCTAGTCACTTGTGATCATCCCGGGACGAGGCCGTTGGGGAAGGCGCACCTCGTACCGAACGGGAGGTCCGGTGTCTGCTCGTGGCGTCCTTTACGTCCACTCGGCTCAGCCTGCGCTGTGCCCACACATCGAATGGGCAGTCGCGGGTGTCCTCGGCGTGCCCGTAGATCTGACGTGGACTCCGCAACCCGCCGCGCCCAACGTCGTGCGCGCGCAGGCGGAATGGGAGGGCCGGCCGGGCGTCGCCGCGGCCATCGCCTCTTCGCTCATGGGCTGGCAGCGGCTCAGATTCGAGATCACCGAGGACGCTTCCCCGGGTGTCGACGGGTCCCGGCACGCCTACACGCCGACGCTCGGCGCCTTCACGGCGGTCATCGGCGCGGCCGGCGACATCATGATCCCCGAAGACCGGCTGCGCACCGCGATGATGATGGCCGCTCAGGGCCGGTGCGTGCTGGAGGACGAGCTGGACAGGATGCTCGGCAAGCCGTGGGACGAGGAGCTGGAGCCGTTCCGCTATGCCGGGGACGGCGCGCCGGTCCGCTGGCTGCACGCCGCCGTCTGACCTCGCCGTACACCCGCTCGGCACGAGCAGCCCCTGCGGCCGGGCTCCGCTGCCCGGCAACGGCAAGGCCCCGCACCGAACCGGTGCGGGGCCTTGCCGTTGAGCCTGACGGCGAGCCGTCGCCGAGGGCGAGCCGAGGCGGCCCGGCATGCCGATGGGATGCCGGACGGCTCGTCGGCTGTTACAGGGGGATGTTGCCGTGCGCGCCCCGGGCGGGGGTCGCCTGGGCGAGCAGTTTGGCGATCGCGCCGCGGGTCTCCTCCGGCTTGATCACCTCGTCGATGACGCCCAGCTCCTGCGCTCTGGTCAGGCCGCCGGCGAGCTTCGAGTGCTCCTCCGCCAGGCGCTCCTCCAGCTCGGCCCGGTCCTGCTCGGGCACGGCCGCCAGCTCGCGCCGCTTGATGACGCGCACCGCCGCGACGGCCCCCATGACGGCGACCTCGGTGGTGGGCCAGGCGAAGACCTTGGTGGCGCCCAGGGCGCGGGAGTTCATCGCGATGTACGCCCCGCCGTACGCCTTACGCGTGATCAGCGTGACCCGCGGAACCGACGCCTCGGCGAACGCGTGCAGCAGCTTGGCTCCCCGGCGCACCACGCCGTCGTGCTCCTGCCCGACGCCCGGCAGGTAACCGGGAACGTCCACGAGGACAACCAACGGCACCCCGAAAGCGTCACACATACGTACGAAGCGGGCGGCTTTCTCGGCGGACGTGGCGTCGAGGCAGCCGCCGAGCCGCATCGGGTTGTTGGCGATCACACCGACCGTCCGGCCACCGAGGCGGCCCAGCGACGTGACGATGTTCGGTGCCCACTTGGGGTGAAGCTCCAGGCCGGGCTCGTCGAGCAGGCCGTTGACCAGCGGCTTGACGTCGTAGGCACGGCGCGGGGAGTCGGGCAGCAGCGTGGAGAAGTCAACTTCCTCGATTTCTCCCGACCGCATCCGGCCCTGGTGGCCGAGGAGCGTGGCGAGCTGGCGCGCCTTGACGTAGGCGTCGGTCTCGGTCTTGGTGACGATGTGCGCCACGCCGCTGCGCTTGCTGTGCGGCTCGGTGCCGCCCAGGGCGGCGCTGTCGACGTCTTCGCCGGTGACGCTGCGGACCACGTCGGGGCCGGTCACGAAGATGCGGCCGGAGTCGGCCAGGATGACCAGGTCGGTGAGCGCGGGACCGTAGGCGGCGCCGCCGGCGGCGGGGCCGACGACCACGGAGATCTGCGGCACCACGCCGGACGCCTTGGTCATGGCGGCGAAGACCCGGCCGACGGCGTGCAGCGACTCGACACCGTCGGGGATCCGCGCGCCGCCGCAGTGCCAGATGCCGATGACCGGCACCCGCTCGCGGACGGCCACGTCGTAGGCGTGCACGATGTGCTCGCACCCCTCGCTGCCCATGGCGCCGCCCTGAAAGCGGGCGTCACTGCAGAACGCGACGACGGGAACACCCTCGACGCGCCCCATGGCGGCCAGCATGCCGCTCTTGTCTTCCGGGGTGATGAGCCGCAGCGAGCCCTCGTCGAGCAGCGCGGTCAGGCGGACGATGGGATCGCGGGGATCGGCAGGCTCCTGATCGGAGCCGGGCGTCACCACCCGGTTGTCGAGGACGGTCACTTTATGCCCCCTTAAACACGACGGTCACGTTGTGCCCGCCGAATCCGAACGAGTTGTTGACCGCGGCCACGTCGCCGTCGGGCAGCGTGCGGTTCTTGCCGTGGACGACGTCGACCTCGATGCCGTCGTCGAGATCGTCGATGTTGATGGTGGCGGGAACGATCCGCTCCTGCAGCGCCTTGATCGTGAAGACCGACTCGATGCCGCCCGCGCCGCCGAGCAGGTGCCCGGTCATGGACTTGGTCGACGTCACCAGCGGGTGGGTGCCGATGGCCTTGGCCACGGCCTGCACCTCGCCGACGTCGCCCGCGGGCGTCGAGGTGGCGTGCGCGTTGACGTGCTTGACGTCGTGGCCGGTGACGCCGGCGTCGGTGAGAGCCTGCGTCATCGCCATGATGATGCCCCGGCCGTCAGGCTCGGGCTGCGTGATGTGGTGCGCGTCGGCGGAGTAGCCGACACCGGAGCAGTAGGCGTAGATGCGCGCGCCCCGCGCCCTGGCGTGCTCCTCGGACTCCAGCACCACGATGCCGGCGCCTTCGCCGAGCACGAACCCGTCGCGGCCGCGGTCCCACGGCCTGGACGCGCCCGCCGGGTCGTCGTTGCGGGTGGACATGGCCCGCGCGGCCGCGAAGGCGGCGATGTTGAGGCCGTGGATGGCGGCCTCGGTGCCGCCGGCGACCACCACGTCGGCGCGGCCCACCCTGATCATGTCCATCGCGTGGCCGATGGCCTCGGCGCCGGACGCGCACGCCGACACCGTGGCGTGCACACCCGCCTGGGCGCCCAGGTCGAGCCCGATCCAGGCGGCCGGGCCGTTGGGCATGAGCATCGGCACGGTGAACGGCGACAGCCGGTTCCAGCCACGCTCGCGGTAGGTGTCGTAGGCGCTCAGCGTGGTGTTGATGCCGCCGATGCCGCTGGAGACCACGACGCCGAGCCGCTCCGGCGGCACCTCGGGAGAGCCGGCGTCCTGCCAGGCCTCCCTGGCGGCGACCATCGCGAACTGCTCGCTGCGGTCGAGGCGGCGGGCCTCGGGCCGCGGCAGCACCTCGGTGGGGTCGACCGCGGCCGTCCCCGCGAACTTCACGGGGACGGTGTCGATCCAGTCCGTGGTGAGAGCCTCGACACCCGACTGACCGGCGAGGAGCGCCGTCCAGGTCGAGGTGACGTCCCCACCGACGGGCGTCGTCGCGCCGAGCCCGGTGACGACGACACGTACCCGGTTCGCACTCACGTTTCGCGCTCCCTTGCTGATCAGTACTGGTCGGATCGGGTGTTGCGGCTCAGTTCTGGATGAAGGTGAGGACGTCCTTGACCGTCTTCAGGTTCTTGAGCTGGTCGTCGGGGATCTCGACGCCGAACTCGTCCTGGGCGGCCACGGCGATCTCGACCATGGACAGGGAGTCGATGTCGAGGTCGTCCACGAAGCTCTTCTCGGGGGTCACCTCGGACGCCGGAATGCCGGTGATCTCGTTGATGATCTTGCCAAGGCCCTCGAGGATGTCCTGCTCGGTGGCAGCCATGTCGCTATTTCTCCTTTGGTTTCCTGGGAATCTGTGCGGTTGCGCCGCACCAGTCTTTCTTCGGGCGGGCACGGCGCGGACCGTGCCCGATCCTACGGAATCTCGATCACTTGGCCCGCGTAGGTCAGGCCGGCGCCGAAGCCGAGCACCAGCGCGAGATCGCCCGTGCGGACCTCGCCGCGCTCCACCATGCGCGAGAGCGCGAGCGGGATGGAGGCGGCCGAGGTGTTGCCCGAGGTGACGATGTCGCGCGCGATGACGGCCTGGTCGGCGCCCAGCTTACGGGCGATGGCCTCGATGATGCGCAGGTTGGCCTGGTGGGGTACGAACGCGGCCAGCTCGGACGGGTCGACACCCGCCCGCGAGCAGGCCTCGAGCGCCACCGGATGCAGCGCGGTGGTGGCCCAGCGGAACACCGTCTGGCCCTCCTGCCGGAGGTAGTCGGCGCGGTCCTTGATGATGATCGCGTCGGACTTGTCGCCGGCGCTGCCCCACACCACGGGGCCGATGCCGGGCGTCTCCGACGGGGCCACCACCGCGGCCCCCGCGCCGTCGGCGAAGATCACCGCGGTGGACCTGTCGGTCCAGTCGATCCACTGCGACAGCTTCTCCGCCCCGATGACCAGCACGTTCCTGGCCGATCCCCCGCGCACCGCGGCGCTGGCGGTGCCGAGGGCGTAGCAGAACCCGGCGCAGGCGGCGTTGACGTCGAACGCCCCGGGCGACTCGATGCCCAGGCGGTGGGCGACGATGGCGGAGGCGTTGGGGATCTGGGTCTCGAGCGTGCACGTGGCGACGATGACGAGATCGATGTCCTCCGGCGACAGCCCGCTGGCGGCCAGTGCCTTGCCGCCGGCGATGGCGGCCATGTCCTCCAGCGACTCACCGTCGGGCGCGACCCTGCGCTCCTTGATGCCGACCCGGGACAGGATCCACTCGTCGTTGGTCTCCATGGTCTTCGCCAGGTCGTCGTTGGTGACCACGTTGGCGGGCTGGTAGTGGCCGAAGGCGAGCACCTTGGCGCCGGCGGCGATGTCGGGAATCTTCACGGGATCAGCTCCCTGGCCGCGTCGAGGTCGTCTGGGGTCTTCAGCGCGACGGTCCGCACGCCGCGCAGGGCGCGCTTGGCCAGACCGGTCAGCGTGCCGCCGGGCAGCAGCTCGATGATCCCGGTGACGCCGAGACCGGACATGGTCTCCATGCAGGCGCCCCATCGGACCGGGCTGCTGACCTGCTGGACCAGCCGCTCGACGAACTCGGCGCCGGTGGCGACCGGCCTGCCGTCGAAGTTGGACAGCAGCGTGACCCTCGGGTCGGCGGGCGTGACGTTCCTGGCCGCCTCGCGCAGGCTCTCGACCGCCGTGGCCATGTGGGCGGTGTGGAAGGCGCCTGCCACGGAGAGCGAGATGAGCCGGGCGCGGGCGGGCGGGTCGGCCTTGAACGCGGCCAGCTGCTCAAGGGTGCCGCCGGCCACGATCTGCCCGGCGCCGTTGATGTTGGCGGCGGTGAGCCCGTGCCTGTCGATCGCGGCGAGAACCTCCTCCTCGACGCCGCCGAGCACGGCCGTCATGCCGGTCTCGGTGATGGCGGCGGCCTTGGCCATGGCCTGGGCGCGGTCGCGGATCAAGGAGAGCGCCTGCTCGGGGGAGAGCACCCCGGCCAGCGCGGCTGCGGCGAACTCGCCGACGCTGTGCCCGGCCACGACGTCGGGGGCCGCGCCGAGCGCCTCGGCGGAGGCCAGCGCGGCGGCCACGAGCAGCGGCTGGGCGACGGCGGTGTCGCGGATCTCGTCGGCGCCGGCGGTCGTGCCCTGGGCGATCAGATCGACCCCGGCGACCTCGGACCACGAGCCGAGCCTGTCGGCCAGACCGGGCAACTCAAGCCATGGAGCCAGGAATCCTGGCGTTTGGGCACCTTGGCCCGGAGCGACGAGTACAAGCACAAAATCCACCATGCCCTGTAGAAGTCCGACACGCGGATGGAGATCCGTACGAACTTTGTCCAGGGTGATTTGTAGGAACCCTACAGTGGGGATTTCGGCGCGGTTACGTTAGAGCGCGCCAGCTCGCCGCACTCTCCGCGAGCCTCCCGAGGATGAGCCCCACCTGGAGGGTGAAGGCGGACCTGCCCTCGGTGGGCTGGTAGCCCGTCAGCTCGGTGATCTTCTTGAGGCGGTAGCGCACGGTGTTGGGATGGACGAACAGCAGCCGGGCCGTGGCCTCCAGCGAGGTGCCCTGCTCCAGGTAGGTGGCCAGCGTGTCGAGCAGCGGGGTGCCCGCGAGCGGCAGGTAGACGCTCTCGATGAGCTGCCCCCTGGCGTCGAGGTCGCCGTCGAGCGCCCGCTCGGCCAGCAGGTCCTCGGCGTGTACGGGCCTCGGCGCGTCGGGCCACCCCGACGACGCCTTCAGCCCGGCCAGCGCCGCCCTGGCCGAGTTGGCGGCGGCGTGCAGGTCGGCCACCTCGGGGCCGATGACGATGGGGCCGACGCCGAAACGGGCCACGACCTGCTTGGCCGCGTCGTTGACGCTGCCGGCGCCGCCCACGATCACGATCAGCCGGTCGGCCTGGACCCCCGCCAGCAGGTCCATGCCGATGCGGCGGCCCTTCTCCCGCAGGCCGTCGATGACGGCGCGCGGGTCGCCCTCGGGTGCGTGCCCGGCGATGACGACGACGGGGGAGGAGGTCCAGCCCAGGGCTGCGGCCCAGGAGTGCAGGCCGTCGTCCACCTCGCCGCGCACCAGGGCGTCCACGATCAGGGCCTCGAGCCTGGCGTCCCACGACCCCCTGGCCTCGGCCTCGCGGGCGTAGACGTGGGCGGCGGCGAAGGCGACGTCGCGGGTGTAGCGCAGCATGGCCTGCTGGAGCTCGTCCTCGCCGCCGGGCGCGGCCAGCTCGTGGGTCTGCGCCTCGACCACCTCGACCACGACCCTGACGATGTCGACGGTCTGCTGGAGCGAGATCGACCGTTTGAGCTCGCGCGGCGCCGTGCCGAAGAACTCGATGCTGGGCGTGCGCCGCCCCTCACCGGCGGTCGAGAACCACTCGACGAACGCGGCGATGCCGGCCTGCGCCACGAGCCCCACCCACGACCGGTCCTCGGCGCTGAGCGCCCGGAACCACGGCAGTTGCTCGTCCATGCGCGCCATCGCCGCCGTGCCGAGCGAGCCCATGGCCCGCTCGAGCCTGCGTGTCGTGTCCTCCCGGGTCCGCTCTGTCACGTCTCCTAGAGTGCCAGGTCTCCTCGGCTGACCGGAACGGCGGCTCGTCCCCTCCGTCAGATGACGGCGACGGCGGTGATGAGCCCGATCGCGACGTGGGTCACCGCGAGCAGCCGCGCGCCCGGCTGCAGGTCGGGCTCCTTGACGAGCTCGCGTACGGAGATGCCGACCACCCGGTCGAAGATCAGCATGGCCACCGTCTGCACCACGATGCCGACCAGCCCGAACACCGCCGTGCCCGCGAGGCCCTCGGTGAGCCGGCCGCCCGACGACCAGATCGAGGCGGCCACGATGAGCCCGATGGCGGCCATGGCCGAGCAGGCCAGCAGGGTGGCGTTGGGGTTGCGCTCGTTGCGGATGACCTCGCTCAGCTTGCCGGGCGTGGCCCAGTCGATCACGTAGAACCCGACGATCATCAGGATCACGCCGACGGCGGCGTACGCGGCGACGGCGCCTGAGCCGCGGGCGAGGATTTCGAGAAGAGTCACGTCAGTTCAGTTCCAATCACGGGGAGCGTGCCCGCCCGGAGCCGGGACGGGCAGATGTCGGTCGGGGAACACGTCAGTCAGCGATGCGGTGCGGGACGAACGATGAGGTGTCGTCGGTGATGAGGCCGGTGGTCTCCCTGATGCCCAGCCCGGCGGCCTCGTCGGCGACCACCCAGGCGCCGAGCACCGGCCGCTGTCCCTCGAAGGCGGGCAGCGCCTCGAAGCCCTGGAAGACGTACCCCTCGCGGCCGTAGACGCCGGGGGTCTCCTGGGTGCCCTCGGGGGTGACGATGCGCATGGAGGCTCCCTCCCTGCCGAGCAGCGGCTTGGCGATGTAGGAGGTGAGGTCACGAGGGCCGTCGAGGTAGGCGGGCATGAGGTTGGGATGGCCGGGATGGCGCTCCCACAGCAGCGCCAGCAGCGCCTTGTTGGACAGCAGGGTCTTCCACAGCGGCTCGATCCAGGTGGCGTGGCGTACGGCGTGCCGCCCGAACTCCTCGGCCAGCATCCACTCCCACGGGTAGAGCTTGAACGCCGAGCGGATCATCCGCTCCTCGACGTCGACGAAGCGGCGGTTGAGGGAGTCCCAGCCGATGTCCTCCATGGCCACGGAGACGGTCTGCAGGCCCGCCTGCTCGGCGGTCTCCTGCAGGTAGGCCACGGTCATGGCCTCCTCGCCCGTCTCGTCCATGTTGGTGAACGCGAAGTGCGTGGGACCGGGCGGCAGCCCCAGCCGCGTCCAGCGCTCGATGAGCCGCTCGTGCACGGAGTTCCACTGGTCGCCGCCGGGGTGCGCGTCCTGCAGCCAGAACCACTGGATCACCGACGACTCCACCAGGGAGGTGGGCGTGTCGGCGTTGTACTCCAGCAGCCTGGCCGGGCCCGTGCCGTCGTAGCGCAGGTCGAAGCGGGCGTACAGGTGGGGGTCGCGGCGCTCCCACGAGCGCGCGACGTCCTCCCACGCCCATTCGGGGATGGCGAAGTCGGCGAAGCGGCCTGCCGAGACCACGTGCTCGACAGCGCTCAGGCACATGGCGTGCAGCTCCTCGACCTGCTCCTCCAGCTCCTCGACCTCGTCCATCGAGAAGACGTAGTGGACGGACTCGTCCCAGTAGGGGCGGCTCAGCCCCGACGGGTGCGCGGCCTTGTGGTAAGCCAGGCCCTGGCTCTCGATCGTCTCTTCCCAGCCTGGCCTGGGAGTGCCGTGCTCGCGCCGCACCTGTCAGCCCCCGCCGCCCCACTTGCTGCCGAAGCCGCCTCGCTGGATGGATTTGCCGTTGCGGGTGTTGATGTCGATGTTGGACGGCCGGTAGGTGGTACCGCCGCGCACGCGGTTGCCGACCCGGGTGCCGCCGTAGTACCAGAGGTAGGCCCCTCGCGATCCGCCGTAGTAGTGCGTGCCGCCGTCGTCGTCATCGTCGCAGAAGTCGTCGTCGACGATCTGGTAGCTGCCGTCGTCGAGCCGCATGACGCAGTCGGCGGTGACCTCCTCGTCGTCCTGCACGGCCGCGCAGTAGCCGACCAGCATGACGGACAGGACGCCGAGGATCGTGAGAGGGATGGCTTTCGACGCCTTGCGCGGAGGCCGCGGAGGCGAGTGGTGGGTGGGCGGCGGTGGTGCCATCAAGCTCCTGCTTTCATGGGCCGATTACTCTAGCGGCGGCGTCCGTCCGTGTTCAATGAGTAATTAGTGCATCTCGATTTATTTCGGCTATGGAGGGTGTATGGATCCGGTCACGGCCCTGCGCGAGATCGCCTTCCTGCTGGAGCGCGCAGGCGAGCCCACCTACCGTGTACGGGCATTCCGCCGCGCCGCCGCGGTCGTCGCCGACCTCCCCGAGGACGAGCTCGTGCGGCTGGCCCGCACCGATGGGCTCGGCGACCTGCCGGGCATCGGCAAGGTCACCGCTCTTGTGGTCAACGAAAGTCTCGATGGCCAGGTTCCGACCTACCTGCGAAGGTTGCACGCCACGGAGGGCGTCGAGCTCGACGCCGAGACGGCCGCGCTGCGCACGGCGCTGAAAGGTGACCTGCACAGCCACTCCGACTGGTCGGACGGCGGGTCGCCGATCGAGGAGATGGCCGAGACCGCCGCCGGGCTCGGCCACGACTATCTGGCGCTGACCGACCACTCGCCCCGCCTGACGGTGGCCAAGGGCCTCTCGGCCGAGCGCCTGGAGCGCCAGCTGGGCGTGGTGGCCGAGCTGAACGAGCGCCTGGCCCCGTTCAGGGTCCTGACCGGCATCGAGGTGGACATCAACCCGGACGGCTCGCTCGACCAGGAGCGGGAGCTGCTCGAACGGCTCGACGTGGTGGTGGCCAGCGTGCACTCCAAGCTCCGCATGGACCGCGCGGACATGACCCGCAGGATGGTCACCGCCATCGCCGACCCTCTCGTGGACGTGCTGGGGCACTGCACCGGCCGGGTGGTTCGGGCCGGCGGGCGGCGCGGGGAGCGCAGGCCGGAGTCGGAGTTCGAGGCGGAGCTGGTGTTCGAGGCGTGCCGGCGGTTCGGGGTGGCGGTCGAGATCAACTCGCGGCCCGACCGGCTCGACCCGCCCAAGCGGCTGATGCGGCTGGCGTACGAGATGGGGTGCGTCTTCGCGATCGACTCCGACGCGCACGCCCCGGGACAGCTCGACTGGCAGCGGTACGGCTGCGAGCGGGCGGCCATGTGCGGCATCGAGGCGGAGCGCCTCGTCAACGCCTGGTCCCTGGACAGGCTCCTCGACTGGACCCGGGCCTGACGCTCCGGACACCCTCCCTCCGATCGTCAGATCTTTGTAGTCCTGCGGTGAGGCAGGGGTTGCCGGGCGCCGCGGAGCCCCGCGGTTGTCGGTGGCGCGGCGTAGCGTCGCGGATGTGAACCGTACCGACCGGCTCTACGCGCTCGTCGAAGACCTGCGCGCCATCGCGCCGCGCTGCCGCTCCGCCCGCGAGCTCGCCGGGCGGTTCGAGGTGAGCGTGCGCACGATCGAGCGCGACATCACCGCGCTGCAGGAGTCCGGCGTCCCGATCTACGCCCAGCCGGGCCGCAAGGGCGGTTACGCCATCGACAAGAAGATGTCCCTTCCCCCGCTCAACTTCAGCCCGGCCGAGGCGGTGGCGATCGCGGTGGCGCTCAGCCAGGCCGGCGACCAGCCCTTCGGCCGTCAGGCCCGCAGCGCGTTACGCAAGGTGGTGGCCGCGATGCCGGGGCCCGAGGGCGAGCTCGCCAGAGAGCTGGCCCGGCGGGTGCAGCTCGTCCAGCCGCCCGACCAGCCCGCCGCCGGCATCCAGCCCCTGGGCGCCGAGGGCATCTCCCGGGCCATCGAGGAGGCGCTGCTGCGCCGCCGCGTGCTCAGGCTCGACTACGCCGACGCCAAGGGCGCGCTGACCTCGCGCGACGTCGAGCCGGGGGTGTTCCTGGGCGGGCGTGGCGGTTTCTGGTATCTCGTGGCGTGGTGCCGGCTCCGCGACGACGTACGCGTCTTCCGCCTCGACCGCATCGCCTCCGCCACCGTCACCGGCGAGCGCTGCCCCGAGCGCCCGCTCGAGGGGTTCGCCACGGACGTGCCTGAGATGGTCGTCCACGGCACCACCCTCGACTGAACTCGTGCTCGAAAAATCAAGAGGAAACACCGACATAGGGTTGTCGCTCCGCCGTTAGATCGTTGTCCTGTTCGAAAGCTGAGGAGACGATGATGGACAACACGGTGACGTGGTTCGAGGTCGCGAGCGACGACCCGGAGAGCGCCGAGAGGTTTTACGGCGGCCTGTTCGGCTGGGCCTTCACCGGAGAGGGCGGCCCGATCGACTACCGCACGATCAGCCGGCCGGGCGGCGAGCAGCCGATGGGCGGGCTGTTCAACACCAAGGGCGAGTTCCCCAACCACGCGATCTTCCACGTGCAGGTGGCCGACGTCGAGGAGACCTGCGCCAGGAGTGAGTCGCTCGGCGGCAAGGTGCTGATGAAGGTGATCGACGACGGTGCCGGCACCGATTTCGCCTACGTGAGCGACGTGTCCGGCAGCGTCTTCGGGGTCTTCCACCGCAGGTGATCACCGGGCTCGGGCCGGGGGAGCGCCTTCCCCGCGACCACCGGCCCCCGCCCGGGCCGCTCCGCGCGGAGCGGTTCACCATGACGCCCTGGACACGCCGCCGATCGCCGAGCGGCGGCGCGTCCAGGGCGATCGTCAGAAGTCGACGGCGGACAGCCAGCGGCCGAGGAGGTCGCGGTCGCCGTGCACGGTCAGGTCGACGGGTGAGCGCCTGCCATAGAGCATGAGCAGCAGATCCGAGACCGGGCCCTGGACGGCGGTGTCGCCCTTGGCGTGGCCGCGCGCCCAGGTGATCTTCCCGGCGGGGCCCTGCGTGATGGTCCACTCGCCCTCGCCGTCGCTCGCGTGGAGGTGGATCGTGGCCCCCTCCACACCGAGCCCGGCCAGCGACGGGGTGACCCAGGCGGCGTGCGGCAGGTTGTGCAGGAATTCCTCGACGCCGTCGATGGCGGTCTCCGCCGGGACGACCGGGTCGAGGCCGAGTGCGAGCTCGGCGTCGACCCGGTGGACCACCAGCTCGAAGAGCATCCGGCGTGTCCACCACGCGGCCCGCCGGTCCGGGCCCCAGGTCCACACCTCCAGCTCCGGATCGGTGGTGCGCAGCGTGTCCAGCAGCTCGGCGGCCCCCGCCATCAGCCAGCCGGGGTCGCCGCTCCGCCCCTCGGCCAGCCCGCTCGGCACCTGCCGCGACCAGATCTTCTCTTGCACCTGGTTGCGCAGCACGTGGACCGCCCAGCGATGGGTCCGGCCGACATGAGTGATCAGCTCCGCGAGCGTCCATTCCGGACATGTCGGCACCGCCACCGACAGGTCGCCGGCTAGGGCGGCAAGGCGCGCGGCCTCGGTCTCTATCCCCGCGATGCGCGCGTTACGCGACTTGTTCTCCGTCTCCTGGCCCGTGCTCCGAGCGTTGTTCTGCGTCACCTGGCCCAGCCTAGGCCGCCGGGCAACTGGCGCCCTTCTCGGGCACCTTGCCGTCGAGCAGGTACGCGTCCACGAGCCCGCGCACGCACTTGCTGCCCGACAGGTACGCCCCGTGCCCCTCGCCCTCGTACGTCACCAGCGTGGCCGTCCTGAGCTGGGCCGTCAGCTTGGGCGCCCACTGGTACGGCGTGGCCGGGTCGCCCTTGCCGCCCACCACCACGATCGGCGCGGACCCGGTGGCGTCCACGTGCCGCGCCTGGTTGCTGCCCTTGATCGGCCAGACCCGGCACAACCCGCCCGAGCCCTCGCTGCCGAACAGCGGCGAGATCTTCAGCGCCGCCGCCTCGGTGCGCCGCAGGTCGGCCTTGCTGGGGCGCTCCGCGGTGTCGGCGCAGGTGATGGCGGGGAAGCTGGTCATCTGCGTGGAGTAGGTGCCGTCGTCCCTGCGCCCGGTGTAGTTGTCGGCGAGGTAGAGCAGCGCCTCGCCGTTGCCTTTGAGCCCTTCGCTGAGCGACTGCTCCAGGAACGGCCAGGTCAGCTCGGAGTAGAGGGCGGCGGCCACGGCGGTGGAGGCCAGCCCCTGCGTCAGCGTGCGGCCGTGAACGTTGAGCGGCTTGGTGGTCAGCTGCCTCAACAGGTTCTCGACGTTGCGGTTGGCGGTGGCCTCGTCCTTGCCGAGCGCGCACGTGCTCTTGACGCACGAGCGCAGGAAGCTCTCGTACGCCCGCTGGAAGCCGCGCGTCTGGGCGAGCGTGCGCTGCTCGAACGAGACCGTCGGGTCGAGCGGCGCGTCGAGCACCATCCGGCCCACGTTGTGGGGGAACTCGGTGGCGTAGACGGCGCCGAGCTGCGTGCCGTACGACATGCCGACGTAGTTGAGCTTGGAGTCGCCCACGGCGGCACGGATGCGGTCCATGTCGCGGCTGGCGTTCACGGTGCCGACGTGGGGCAGGATCTTGCCGGAGTCGCGCTCGCAGAGCTCGGCGAACCTCTTGTTGGCCGCCGTGGCGCGCCGGTGCGTCTCCTCGTTGGGGGGCAGCGTGTTCAGCGAAGTGTACGCCTCCAGCTCGGAGGCGTCGCCGCAGCGCACGCCCGAGCTGCGGTCGACGCCGCGCGGGTCGAAGCTGATCAGGTCGTAGCGGGCCCGCAGCGTGGTGAGCGCCTTGGCCGCCTGGTCGAGCGTGTCGACACCGGAAGCGCCCGGGCCGCCGAAGTTGAACACCACGGATCCGAGCCGCTTGTCCTTGCCGGTGGCGGGCAGCTTGATGAGCGCCAGGTCGAGCTGCTCGCCGTCGGGTTTGTCGTAGTCGAGCGGCACGGCGAGCGTGCCGCACCGCACGGAGGGGTCCTGGCGCGCGGGAGGCTCACCATCGGGACGCTCGATGTCGGTGCACGGCCCCCAGTCGATCGTGGCGGTCTCGCCGGGGGCGTCCGTGGCGGGCTCGGCTGGTGCGGTGGAGCAGCCGGCTGCGGTCACGAGCAGGGCGGCGGCTAGGACACGTCGCATATCGATGGAACTTCCCCTCGTCTCTCAAGGGGGAAGTAGTGCCCACAATACGTGACCGTGCACCAAACCCGGGTGAGGCGGCGCGTATCCACCCGGGTCGCGCCGCGACGGCGGCGCTCCCACGAGGACCTCGCGGGAGCGCCGCCGTCGGGACGGGTCAGACGCCCATCGACTGCGTGTCGTTGCTCTCGGCGCCGCCCGCCTCGGTGACGCCGTTCTTCAGGTGGTAGCGGGCGATGGCCTCGCGCAGCACCTCGCCGCCGAGCTCACCCTGCTTGACCAGGCTGGACAGCACGGCCAGCGTGATCGACGCCGCGTCCACGTGGAAGTGGCGGCGCAGCGCCGAACGGGTGTCGGACAGGCCGAACCCGTCGGTGCCCAGCGAGGACCAGTCACCCGGCACCCACTGCGCGATCTGGTCCTGTACGGCCTTCATGTAGTCGCTGACCCCCACGAACGGCCCGCGGGCCTGCGACAACACCTGCGTCACGTAGGGGACGCGCCGCTCGGCGTCGGGGTTGAGGAGGTTGTGCTCCTCGCAGGCGAGGGCCTCGCGGCGCAGCTCGGTCCACGACGTCGCCGACCACACGTCGGCCGACACGCCCCAGTCCTCGGCCAGCAGCCGCTGCGCCTCCATCGCCCACGGGCCGGCGACGCCCGAGGACAGGATGTTGGCCTTCGGCCCCTGCGTCTGAGGCCCCTCGGCGAACTTGTAGAGGCCCTTGAGCAGGCCCTGCACGTCGATGTGCGGGGGCTGCGCCGGCTGCAGGTAGGGCTCGTTGTAGACGGTCAGGTAGTAGAAGATGTCCTCCGGCTGGTCGCCGTACATCCTCCTGAGGCCGTCCTTGACGATGTGGGCCACCTCGAACGCCCAGGACGGGTCGTAGATGACCGCGGCCGGGTTGGTCGAGCCGATGAGCGGGGTGTGGCCGTCCTCGTGCTGCAGGCCCTCGCCGTTGAGCGTGGTGCGGCCCGCGGTGGCGCCGAGCAGGAAGCCGCGGCCCATCTGGTCGCCCAGGGCCCACATCTGGTCGCCGGTGCGCTGGAACCCGAACATCGAGTAGAAGATGTAGATCGGGATCATGTGCTCGCCGTGCGTGGCGTACGACGTGCCGGCGGCGATGGTCGAGGCCATCGACCCCGACTCGCTGATGCCCTCGTGCAGGATCTGCCCCTGCACCGCCTCCTTGTAGGACAGCAGCAGCTCCCTGTCGACGGCCTCGTAGGTCTGGCCGTGCGGCGAGTAGATCTTCGCCGTCGGGAACATGGCGTCGAGGCCGAACGTGCGGGCCTCGTCCGGGATGATCGGCACGAACCTGTGACCGATCTCCTTGTCGCGCATCAGGTCCTTCAGCAGCCGTACGAACGCCATCGTGGTGGCGACCTGCTGCTTGCCGGAACCCTTGCCGAAGGCGTTGTAGACGTCGTCGCCGGGCAGCTTGACCGGCTTGGCGCGGACGACCCGTTTGGGCAGCACGCCGCCGAGCGCGGCGCGGCGCTCCATCATGTACTGGATCTCGGGGTCGTTCTCGCCCGGGTGGAAGTAGGGGGGCAGCTCGCCCTCGAGCGCGGAGTCGGGGATCGGCAGGTAGAGCCGGTCGCGGAACTCCTTGAGCTCGGCCTTGGTGAGCTTCTTCATCTGGTGGGTGGCGTTGCGGGCCTCGAAGTCCTTGCCCAGCGTCCAGCCCTTGATGGTCTGGGCGAGGATCACCGTCGGCTGGCCGACGTGCTCGCGGGCCGCCTTGAACGCGGCGTAGACCTTGCGGTAGTCGTGGCCGCCGCGCGACAGCTTGCGGATGTCGTCGTCGGTCAGGTGCTCGGCCATCTTGCGCAGGCGCGGGTCGGAGCCGAAGAAGTGCTCGCGGATGTAGGCGCCCGACTCGACGGAGTAGGTCTGGAACTGGCCGTCGGGCGTCGTGTTCATCTGGTTGACCAGCACGCCGTCGACGTCGGCCGCCAGCAGCGGGTCCCAGTCGCGGCCCCACACGACCTTGATGACGTTCCAGCCGGCGCCGCGGAAGTAGGACTCCAGCTCCTGGATGATCTTGCCGTTGCCGCGCACCGGGCCGTCGAGCCGCTGCAGGTTGCAGTTGATCACGAACGTGAGGTTGTCGAGCTCCTCGCGCGCCGCCACGCCGATGGCGCCGAGCGACTCGGGCTCGTCCATCTCGCCGTCGCCCAGGAACGCCCACACGTGGCTGCGGCTGGTGTCCTTGATCTGCCGGTTGAGCAGGTAGCGGTTGAAGCGCGCCTGGTAGATCGCGCCGATCGGGCCCAGGCCCATGGAGACCGTCGGGAACTCCCAGAAGTCGGGCATCAGCCGCGGGTGGGGATAGGAGGGCAGGCCGTGGAAGCCGTGCGACAGCTCCTGGCGGAACGCGTCGAGCTGGCTCTCGTTGAGCCGGCCTTCGAGGAAGGCGCGGGCGTAGATGCCCGGCGCGGCGTGCCCCTGGAAGAAGACCTGGTCGCCCGACTCGCCGTGGTCCTTGCCGCGGAAGAAGTGGTTGAAGCCCACTTCGTAGAGCGACGCGGCCGAGGCGTAGGTGGCGATGTGGCCGCCCACGTTGGTGCGGGCGTTGGCCCTCGACACCATGATGGCCGCGTTCCAGCGGATGTAGGCGCGGATGCGGCGCTCGACGTGCTCGTCACCCGGGAACCAGGGCTCGCGCTCCGGCGGGATCGTGTTGATGTAGTCGGTGCTGCGCAAGCCCGGCACGCCGACCTGGTGCTCACGGGCCCGTTCGAGCATGCGGAGCATCAGGTAGCGGGCTCTGGTGCGGCCTTCGGTCTTGACGACGTTGTCGAGAGACTCGAGCCACTCGTTGGTCTCACTGGGATCGACATCAGGCAGCTGGCTGGGTAGGCCGTCGCTGATGATCGAGAATCGCTGGCGTCCGGAAGCCACTGGGTCTCGCCTTCCGAGGTGGACTGATGACTGGTCTGGGTCGCCTTCCATCCTGGTCGCTAGACGTAGAAAACGCATCTCTACTCGCCGGTAACCAGGGTGTCCCTGCTGGCAGGAGGGGTGCCGATGGCCTAGACCACCGATGGTAGGACGAATCTCGCCACAGGTTACATCCCGGGAGCAATTTAACAAGACCGGAAAACGGACGAAATTTCGCCCATATGGCCTGGATCGGTCCCGGGGGCTCGCCGTACGTGAACCTGCCCTGAAGAGGCGGGCGTACGCGCCTGGCGCTGTGCCGCGCGAGTCTAGCCCCCGTCCGGTGCCGCCCACGGACAGGGGGCGGGCGCCGGGCTCTCCTCTATTAGAGGCGCGCGCGTGGAGACGTCTCCCGTACCGGTGATCTTCAGATTCTGCCCTCGGGGGTCAGGTGTTCGCTCACAGGTGAATCGTCGGAGAGGGAGTGCGCCGCGGGGTCGGCGCGCCGGGCGCCCATGGTCCGAGCTGCGTAACATTTTGGTCATATTTCGGCTTGTCATCGCTCTGGGCGCAAAAAATCCCTTGTCTCCAGATCCGGTCTTTTCTTGAGGCTTTCGGAGTATCAGGCTGGAGGTATGAAGGCGACGGCAGGCGACCGGCTCCTGATGCACGGAAATATCGTTGGCGAAAGGGACCGGGTCGGAGTAATCGTGGAGGTCCAAGGCCCGGACGGCGGGCCTCCCTACATGGTGCGGTTCGACGACGGGCACACGGGGCTGGTCTTTCCCGGTCCTGATGCGGTCGTTGTCCGTAAGTAAGATTTTCTTGTGAAATCTCAAATCATCTCTGTGGCCACCGGTTCACGGGAGACGGTGCACGACATCACGGCCGAATGCGCCGACTTTGTACGCGCGCAGGGTGACGACGGGCTGCTGCACATTTTCGTGCCGCACGCCACGGCCGGGGTCGCCCTGCTCGAGCTGGGGTCACGCAGCGACGACGACCTGCTCGCCGCGCTGCGCGACCTGCTGCCGCCCGACGACCGGTGGCGTCACGCGCACGGTTCGCCCGGGCACGGAAGGTCACACGTCATGCCCGCGCTGATCCCGCCCTATGCCACGATCCCCGTGCTGGGCGGGAGAATGGCGCTGGGCACCTGGCAGTCCGTGGCCCTGGTCGACCTGAACGTCGACAACCCGCAACGCCAGGTTCGGCTGTCGTTTTTGTCTGATTGATTCTGACCGACCACGGCCGTACCCGTGGCGACCGTTGACGACTGAGGGTCACAGCGTGTGGACTGTGCCGAAGCGATAAACCGCATAAGCGGGGCCACTCAAGCAGGAGGGATAAACGTGAGCGCGACCGCGGGTCAGGCGCAGGGCGAGCGCGGCCTGGCCGAACGACTCGGCCTCAAGCCGGGTCAGGTGGTGCAGGAGATCGGTTGGGACGAGGACGTCGATGACGAGCTTCGCGACTCCATCGAAGACCTGACCGGCAACGAGCTGCTGGACGAGGAGAGTGACGACGTCGTCGACGTGGCGCTGCTGTGGTGGCGCGACGGCGACGGAGACCTCTTCGACGCACTGACCAACGCCATGCGATCACTCGCCGAGGGCGGCCAGATCTGGCTGCTGACTCCCAAGGCCGGGCGCGATGGCCACGTGGAGCCGAGCGACATCGGGGAGGATGCCACGACCGCGGGTCTCTCGCAGACCAGCAGCATCTCCGCAGCCCCCGACTGGTCAGGCACGAGGCTCGTGACGCCCAAGGGCCGACGGTAGGAGCTCGAGCGCCCGCCGTGCGGCAGGATGGTTCCCGTGAACGCACATCCTGCCGAGGTCGGCGCCCAGGCTCCTGATTTCGAGCTGCAGGACCAGCACGGCACGCCGGTGCGCCTGTCCCAGTTCCGGGGCGCCAATGTCGTGCTGGTCTTCTACCCGCTCGCCTTCAGCGGGATCTGCCACGGCGAGCTGTCCGCGCTGCGCGACACCCCGCTCGACGGGGCACACCTGCTGACCGTCTCGGTCGACTCCATGTTCACCCACCGCGCGTGGGCGGATCGTGAGGGTTACACCTTCCCGCTCCTCTCCGATTTCTGGCCACACGGACAGGTCGCGCGGGCGTACGGTGTCTTCGATGAGGCGAAGGGGCTCGCGCTACGGGGGACCTTCATCATCGACGGCGAGGGCTTGATCCGGTGGAAGGTGGTCAATCCGACCTCCACCGCACGTGACGTCGCCGACTACGTGAAGGCACTCGCCGACATCTCTTGACTTCGGAGGCAACGATGCCCTGCTACCGCTGCGGGGCCCGGCAGACCGACCCGGTGCGCGGCGCCAGCCCGTGGCAGCGCGGGGTGCGCAACGAGTCCCAGGTGCTGATCTGCCCGGACTGTCAACGGCTGCACGACCACGACCTGGACGCGTGCTCCACCTGCGGGTCCGCGGCGCTGATCTGCCGGCTGGGCGAGGTGGAGTGCCGATCGTGCGGGGCCGTGCGGATGGCCCGCTCCGATGCGCTGACGGTATCGGTGGCGCCGCCGCCGGGGCTCTCCGCGGAGGTGGAGGCGGCGCTCAACAGGGTCCTCGGGCGCGCCTGAGCCGCTTCTGGGCGGCCGGACGGTTCGATGCCGGATGGTTCTCCCCTTGTTGGTGGACAGGCCCTCAGGCGTACACCTGGGCCCTTCCGGCGCGTGTCGGGGGAGTCTGGCGTGCACGGTCGGAGGGTTCCGTCCGGGCCACTGCATGGAGCACCGGCCCGCGGGAACGACCGTCTGCGCGTGCCCGCTACGTTCAGTGCTTCAACAGCGCCTTTCCGGACATGTGATGAGCTGCGCTATCGTCTCCTCTCGTGTCCGCAAAGAGTTCGTTCGTCGTAGCGCTCGACGTCGGTGGCACGTCCATGAAGGGCGGCCTGGTCAGCGAGTCCGGCGCGGTGCTGCTGAGCGAGCGGCGCCCGACCCCGCGGGCTGAGGGCCCGGAGGCGGTCGTGGCCGCCATCTCCGGCTTCATCGGTCACCTCGCCGGCTCGGGCGACGGCGACCCGGCAGGTGTCGGTCTGGCCGTTCCCGGCCTGGTGTCCGACAACTCCGCCGTCTACGCCGCCAACCTGGGCTGGCGCGACGTTCCCGCCACGGACTTCACCGCCCTGGACATCCCGGTCATGCTCGGGCACGACGTACGCACGGGCGGCCTCGCGGAGAGCATCCTCGGCGCGGGCCAGGGCGTTGCCGACTTCCTCTTCCTGCCCATCGGCACGGGCATCGCCGGCGCCTCGATCATTCACGGCGAACCGTACGGCGGCTCCGCCGGCTGGGCCGGCGAGATCGGCCACACCCCGGTCTTCCCGGACGGCGAAGAGTGCGCGTGCGGCCAGTTCGGCTGCCTGGAGACGTACGCCTCGGCCGCCTCGGTGGGGCGCCGCTACGGCGAGCGGGCGGGCGTGGAAAACGTCAAGGCCGAGCAGGTCGTCTCCTCCGACGACCCGATCGCCATCGAGGTCTGGGACGAGGCCGTGGAAGCCCTGTCGCTGGCGCTGGCCACGTACACACTCCTGCTGGACCCCTCACTTATCGTCCTCGGCGGCGGCCTGGCGGAGGCGGGCCCCGCCCTCTTCGACCCGGTACGCACCCGTCTCGTCAAGCGCCTGGCCTTCCGCGACGCCCCACCCCTGGTCCCGGCGGCGCTCGGGGTGGACGCGGGGATGCTGGGGGCGGCCCTGCTCGGCTGGCGCGCGGCAGGCCGTCCTGAGCTGGGACCAGGGTGGACGGCGGATGTGCGATCGGCGCCGATGGTGTCGTAAGGTGTAGTGCCGATCAGGGGCGGTTAGCTCAGCGGTAGAGCACTCGCCTTACAAGCGAGGGGTCACTGGTTCGAACCCAGTACCGCCCACCTGCACCAAGAAGCCCGCAGCGATCATGCTACGGGGCTGTCGTGCCATTAGCTCACGCGGACGAGCGCGCCTGAAGAGTGAGCATTCAGAAGTGCGTGATCATGCTGACGTGAGCGGCATCCGAGGGATGGGATGATCGTCGGGTGCCGAGGACCCCGGATCGCCGCCCGTCATACGACGAGTTGGCCTCGCTCGTGGTCCGGCAGATGGAGACGATCGAGGCCCAACGGGAGACGATCGCCCGGTTGGAAGCGACGGTAGACAGCATGTTCCGGTGGAGCGCTGCGCTCAGCTGATCGCCGATGTCACCGGTGCCCGGGTCTCGCCCGGCTGGGTGTCGTCCGTCCTGTCCGAGGCCGCCGCCCTGGTCGCCGACAGCATCACCGTGATCCGCGCGCTGCGCCCGGTCAAGACCAAGATGAAGATCTCCGGCTGCCACCAATCCGAAGATGGCGCCGCGCACTGGCTGACCGTCCGCTCCTATCTCGACAGCGCCCGCAATCACGGGCTGAGCGCCTTGGAGGCGATCCTCCGTGCCTTCACCGGCAACCTGTGGATGCCGCCCGTCGCACTTGATGCCTGATCAGCACGCATCACCCAGCGTCACAGAACCGTCTGCCAGGTCGCGGCCTCACCCCGACGATCGCCGATCTCCCGCTGCAGATCCAGCGCGACCGCGGGGTGAACGAGGGCTCCGTCATGGTCGCCCAGCTGGGTGTGGAGCCAGCCGAGGTTGTCCAGCGCGCGGCCTGGCCGATCCGGTCTCCGCCCTTCTCGTGCACCAGCAGCGCTTGCCGGCGTGGTCGAGCGCTGTCTGCTGGTGACCCCGCACCCACACCACCCAGGCCGCGCCTGGTACTGGCACGTGGCCCTGGCGGCGGCGCGGGCCGGGGTCACGATGAGGGCTGATGCAGCGGACACCTGTGGGGAGCGGGTGTCCACCGCACCTTGATCGGTTGCGGGGGTCAGACGCGGTTGCGGGTCTCGGCCGATTCCGGCAGCGGCATCCCTGAGCAGGTGGTGGTGCGCTTCCCGGTCTCGAAGTAGTCGACCAGCTTCTCGATGCAGCCGGGCGCCTGGAAGGCGGAGCCGTGCACATCGTCGTCGATGGTCACCACGGTCCCGCCGATGGCCTCGCGCATGGCGGGCGTGGCCTCGTACGGCGACATGCTCTCGTGGAGGTGGCCGGAGAGCATCAGCGAGCCGCCGAAGGGCCGCAGGTCCGTCTTCTGTACCGACAACGGCCACCCCGCGCACGGCGCGACGTAGGGAGTCGCCGCCACCGTCCGCCCGGTCACCGGGTAACGCTGCACACGCTTCTGATAGGCGTTCCACCACGACTCGAACGTGCGCTCGCCCATCTCCTCGTTGCATTGGAACGCCAGGTTCGCCGTGAGCTCCCTGCCGTCCTGCTGGGGGCCGAACATCTTCTTGACCGCCGGCGGCGCGGTCGGGCCCTCGGCGTCGACCAGTTCCTTGAGCACCTGGGCGGCCTTTGGCCACTGTGTACTGGGCCGGACCGCGGCCTCGGCGATCAGCGTCCCGTCCACGGTGAGCCCGATGTCGGTGAATCTCAGCGGATCGGCGTCGTACGCCTCTTGCATGTCCTCAAGCGCCGCCACCACGTCCTTCGTGGTCGTGCCGAACCCGTAGGTGTCGTCGCGCTCCGCGATCCACGCGGCCATCCGCTGGAAGTTGCGGTGAGCGGCCTTGGCCCCGGCCTCCACCCCGGTGTCCCTCCTGTGGTCGGGTGAGGCGACGCTGTCCAGCCACATCCGGTCCACCTTGCCGGGGAAGAGGCTGCCCAGCACCGCGCCGAGCCAGGAGCCCCAGGAGCCGGCGAGGAAGCTGATCTTCGGCTCGCCAAGCGCGGCGCGGATCCTGTCGATGTCACGGGCCACGTTCGCGGCCGTGACCTGTTCGAGGAATTCGGGATTCGACTGGGCGCACTGCCGGTTTATCTTGACCGTCTCGGCGTAGGCCTTCCTGGCGTGTTCCTCGGTGACTGGGCCCGGCGGGCGTTCGCTCCCTTGACCTTCGGGGCACGCGACTTTCGTACTGGAGCCGACGCCTCGCGGGTCGATTCCGATCAGGTCGTAGCGCTCGTCCAGCTCCGCCCCATTCGTGACGATCCGGTGGGGCATCAGATAGCCGGACCCGCCGGGGCCCCCGGGGTTGAACGCCAGGCTGCCCCGACGGTGTTTCTGGTCAGCCGCCTTCAACCTGGTCAGGGCGATGCTGATCTGCTTGCCCGCCGGGTCGTCATAGTCCAGGGGAACGCTGATCGTCCCGCACTCGGTACGGCCGAGCAGTTGCCTGTACTCCTCGAATTTCTCCTCCGACACGCCCAACCGGCGCAGGTCCTCGTCGGAGTATTCCGGGCACTCCTGCCACTCGATGGCAGGCGCCCTGGCCGCGCCTTCCACCTCGCCGATGGCCGCCGAGACGGGCGTAGCGACGACGAGAGAACTCATCAGCAACGCTCCTGAAAGGAGACCGGCCGAACGGGCCGTCGCCGCACGATTCATGGGTTGATTCCTTCCACGGGGAACGAGAGCGACCTGGCCGGACCAGAGGTCCCGCGGCACACCGGTTTCGACGTTCGTACTATCCGGCCACAGCGGCCGTTTCCTCGCTGTTTCCAGAAAAGGCAGCGCGCGCCGTCGGCTCGGCTTGTCGGTCGAGGTCAAGCCATGGTTCTCCCGGTGCAACGAGGAAGGCGAACGGTTCGACATACCCCTTGGACACCAGGACAAGGCCGAGACTCGAGATCCGGGATAGGCGCGGGATGAATCGCGAACTGTCGGTGCCGCGGTCGATCAGAAGCGCAGGTCGTACGTAGACGTGCTCGGCGACTTCAGTCCGGTCAATGTCCGGTCGATGGCCTGGCCCTGGGAGGCATCCAACGCAAACTATGGATCATGTGTTCGCATGCACCTCAAGACCGGAGGGCAAGACCATGCCACGAACGCTCCAGAAGATCACACTCACCGCCATCGGCTACTCGCTGGTGCTGGATTCAGCGTGGCTGCCACGGCGCCCGCACAGGCTGACCGGTACGACTGTGAGTCGTATCTGTTCGTGAAGGGCTACATCGTCAGGCAGGCCCACAAGGACGTCTGCCGGCGGACCGAGCTGAACGAGGGCCAGATCGGAAACCACGTCAGCTGCATCATCGACCTCGAGCGCTTGACCCCGGGCGGCATGCGCGAGGGGGAAGCTGCGGAGGCGTGCCGTCGGGCAGTGTTGTAGACGAGGCAAACAGCAAGGGCTCGAACCCCGGCATCAGGGAGGTTCGGGCCCTTCGTCGTTCCAGGGGTTTGGACCCAACCAGCTGAGCAGCCCTCACAAGACAGCGCCGCCAGCACCGAGCATTCGTGAGGAGCGCAGCGGGCCACGTTGATCCGTCCGCAAGCATGAGTGCGGCGACGACCGTGATGGCGCTGGAGGCTGCGAGAACGATTCCCGCCTCGTGGATCACCGCGCCTCTCGTCTCACCCTGCGATCACACGTACTTGGCTCCCCGGCCACCGTGGCTTTTGACCAGGACAAGCCAAGCGGACCAGGGCCAGGGCGCCCACGCCGCGGTACGTCAAGACCCCACCTGCTTGAGGAAGCCCTCCAGGACCACCAAGCCCTGCCCGTACTTCGCATCGACCTCGCGCTGCAGCTCCGGCGTGACCACCCAGACCGCGATCTTGACGTGTCCTTCCCACTCGTCCACCGAGGCCGAGTACGTGTCCTTTATTTCCTTCTGCGCTCTCTCTTGGAGCGCCCGCAACTCCGTCTCTGTGCGCTGAGCACGGCTCAGGCACAGCGCACCGCCCCAGACCTCACGGATCGCGGGCTCCCGGGTGCTCGGGTCACCGGTGAAGCGCAGGTTCAGCACCAGTCGCTTGGGGTCGTTGGCGTGTCGCTCCACAGATCTACGGTCACGGGAGTCATAGCCCTCGATCTCCTCGAGGTAGCTCTGGTCCAGCCAACTGCCCGCGTACCCGGGAAGCTTCTGAGCCTTGGCGATCGCGTCCGCCATCGCCTCCTGAGTCGCCTTCGCGGGGGCGACGGGGCGCCAGCCGCCTGTTGGCTTGGGGCAGGGTGTGGTGAGGTCGGATCGGCTACGCGGGGCATCGTGGTGCTCGGCGGGGCGCGGCGGCTCGGTGAGCCTCAACCTCTTACCGTCCCAGGTGCCGACTACGTGGTAACTGCCCCAGCGCACGCCGTTCCGGGCAGAGTGCTCAACCGCGTTCCAGTCCCATCCGATGATGTCGGGCCCGCCGCATTGAGGCGGCAGGGACTGAGCAACGATGGCGCAGAGTTGGGGGCCGTGCTGTTGGTCGGCGAGCACGGTACCGTCGGCCTGGTACTGGATTGTGGGAACGGTGGCCGCAGGTGCCGGCCCACAGGCGGCGAGCGTCACGAGCACGGCTAAGAGCCAGATGCCTTTCATGCATCTAGGACGGGCGGAAACGATCAGTGGTTCACGGTTTCACGCTCTCCGGAGAAGGCTTTCCATGGATGCCTCGTGGGAGCCACCCGAACGGATGGTCCTCGGTTCTCGGCGGCGATCAGCCCCGACACCAGGTGGGAAGACATGTGTCCGTATGGGTGTGCCATTCGCGTGCCATTAGCTTCGGCTGACTGCTTCCGCGTTGATGGGGACGACCTTGGGAAGGTGCAGGTTGGCTCCTCGACTGGCCGATCTTGGGCTTCGTGCCATCAGGTGGTGCGGGGATCTCGCTCTCAGCCGCCTTTGTGATCTTGGTGTTCCTCGCGTCGGCGCTTCCGGTCGGCTTCCGCCGTCCTGTGCTCAGGGGTCGCGCGGGATGATCTGATCGTCCGCCGCCGTCATGAGCACTGCCCTGCGCGGAGCCATCGCCGCCGCCAGCACCGGCAACCGCCACACCATCGCCGGACGCTCCGGCGCCGAACGCATCGACAGCTACTCATGAGGGCCGGCGATGGAATGCCTCCGCATAATGGTGTGATCGCCTCAACCCAGGGTGGCCTATTCTTGCCGTGGCAAGACCGATCCATGCTGAGCCGGCAGGTCCCGCGGAAAGCGCAACTCACTAGGAGTTGGTGGGGCGTTCAGTCGATGCTGTCGTCTGGTTCGAGGGCAGAGTGGGATTCCTTCCCAGCGTGATGAACCAGCGTTCACCTTCTCTGGACAGGTGCAGCGTCTCGCTGTAGGCGCCATTCGCACCTACTCCCACCACCTGAGCCTTGGCCGCCTTCGGCGTGATCTCACTCCGGATGTCGATTGACGTGATCCGGATGTTCCGGCCGCCGTAGGTGTGGACGCGTTGCCGTATATCGGTGGATGCGTCGTTGCCTGGAGGTGCAAGCCGCGCGATGGCCTGATCGTCGGAGCGATTCAGCGCGTGGATGTATTGATCAACGGCGATTCGAGGGCTGGAGGCGCCACTCTCGGACTGGGGGGCACAGCCGATCAAGGCCAAGCATCCGTTGAGGACCGAGGCGATCCTCAACCGGATGCCCTTGTTGCGCTTGTCCATATCTCGGACTCTACGTCCGATGGGCGTAGTAGGTCGTGCCGTCTCCGTAAGCAGCGATAATGCTGCTAAGCGGCTTGTCCTTGGTGTCCGCGCCGTGACAAGTCATATACAGCTCGTCCACGCCATCGCCGCCTATGCCGATGTCGGTAACGTTCATTGAGTGGCTGATACTGCCATTGCTGTCGCTGTCGATCTGAAGAACGTCCGCTATGCCCACGTGCCAGGCATTCGTTAATCCAGTGACGCGTCCGGACCACTCCCTGGCGAACTGAAACCAGTTATGTGCGGCTGCCCACGTATAAGTTGTGGTCGCCACTAGGTCCCCGCAGAACCATTCCTTGGGGCTTGTGCGATCTTCTCCTGGCCATGCACCGGGTTCTTGCCAGTCGCCGGTTTTGAGGATTTGTGACAGGAAGTTGGTGCAGTCGCCGACTTCTCCGCCGTAAGTACGGTGATTGGGGTTGTAGTTGTAGACGTGACGGTACGCGTAGTCGATTATGGCGGTATAGTCATAGGCCAAATGCTTCGCATCTGACGAACTGTATCCCGGCGCGAGTTTGTCGGGCCGCGCGATGGACTTGTGCCGGCTCGGTGCTGCTTGCAGGTCGTGTCAACGAACCCATTTCATCCTCAGGCGGCCTGGGCGACGCGGTGATTCTTAAGGACGGCGATGGCCTTGCAGAGGTGACCGGCCTTGGAAGGGCTGCAGCGTAGCTTGCGGAGGATCTTCCAGCTCTTCAGCTGGGCGTTCGCGCGTTCACCAGGTCCGCGAAGGCGGGCGTGGGAGCGGTTGGCCTGCTTGTGCGACTCGGGCTTGCCCTTGCCCTTGTACGGGATGACGACCGGGCCTTCCGCGCCCTGATAGGCCTTGTCGGCCAGGGTGATGATGCCCGCCTTCTCCAGCGCGCGCAGGATGCCCCACATCCGGGCGGCGCTCAGATCATGTTCCTTGCCCGGCAGCGCTCCCGAGGTCCACAGGATCGTCCCGTCCGGCGAGGCGATGACCTGCACGTTCATGCCGTGCACGCGATGCTTGCCGGAGAAATACGGCCGATCGGCGGCGATCCGGTCGGTGTGGATCAGCGTGCCGTCCAGGACGAGGTAGTGCAGCCCGTCCCGCTGGGCCTTCCGCAAGGCCTGCTCAAGCTCCGGCGAGCGCGCCGACAGCAGCGTCACGGTCTCCTCCACATAACGCCAGGCTGTCGCCGTGGACACCCCCGAAACCGGCCCCGAGTTCGTTGAACGTCTCGCCTTTGCGCAGGTAGACCAGCACCAGCAACGCCTGCTGGCCGGGGTTCAGCCGCCGCCGGAGCGACCCGATCGCCTTACGGTGGCGCCGGATCATCCCGGCGACGTAGTTCAGGGTCTGAGGCGACAAATCGACGGCAGCACGATAGAAAAGCACCGGAAGCTCCTGGTTGCGACGGTGTGGGTTGTGGTGATCAACCCGTCTACCAGGAGCTTCTGTACGTCACCGGCCGAACACCGGCATCGCGATCATGCTGTGACCAGGGGCGCTCGCTAAGTGGCCCCGCCCGTAAGCCGTTCGGGGGTCAGCGGCTGAGGTGGAGATAGCCATTGTCATCCCGGACGCTGACCTACGCGGGCAGGGCCGCCGCCTCCCGTATGGCGGTGACGGCCGCCGTTGGGATGTAGTTCTCGGGCACGCCGTCGACCATGATGATGTCGCCCTCGATGCGCCGCGAGCGCAGCGGCGCGATCTCCCGGTACGCGGGAGAATCCCACCACGCCCGTGCCTCGGCGATCCCCGGGAACCCGATCATCACGACATGTCCGGGCCAGTTGCCTTCCTTCACCTCGTGCTGGGTGGCGTGGACGAGGTAACGGCCGCCGTACGGCTCGAAGGTGGTGGGGAGCCGTTCGATGTACTCGGCAATCTCCGGGTGCGGGGCTGCCTCCTGCAGGTGGGCGATGACGTAAGCCGGCATGGTGTCCTCCCGGTGAAGTGGTGTTCGGTGCGCTGCCGATCCTGACACGCCCTTCGTAGGCAGGGCGATTACCTGGCAGGTAGGCGATCTGGCATCGCAGGCCGACTTGTGGCATTCGTTTGAGCCGGTTCTCGATGATCGCCTGAAGGTGGTCGATGCCGTGGGCGGCGAGGTTGCCCAGGATGGCGACATCGCCGGCCTCTCGCGTCCGCACAGCACTCAGCTCTACGTCAACCCCCGAAGGATTCACGGAGCCAACACTAAGGAGCCTGAAAAAGGTTCAATGTGCGAGCTTTATGGGGTTGTCCGCGGACTCTGCGGTGGTAAGGAGCGGGTGACCTGGCGAAATGCTCTCTTTTGACTCAAGCGGCGGCGCCCCGCGCCGCGCTGCGGCCGGGGGCCGGTCACGGCGCGGGGTTCCGCGTAACCGTCGGCGGCGCCGAGTTCCCATGTCGTGGGAGCTGCGAAGTGAACCGCTCAAAGCCGAGCCCCGTGCCTTTCGGGGCGGTGGCAGGATCAAGATTTCGTGGTCGGGACCCAGTAGCGACGCTTTTGCGCGGTGATGTCGAGCAGTTGTCCGCCGTTGGCTTCGATGACCCGTTGCGAGGCAATATTGGTCTTGTCGCACATGACCAAAGCCTGAGAGATGCCTAGAGACCGGGCGATCGGCAGCGCTGCGGCGAGCATGGCCGTCGCGTGACCCTGGCGACGTGCGCCAGGGCGGACGTCATAGCCGATGTGGCCGCCGAACATCTCCAGCGCCGGGGTGAGCCGGTGACGGATGGCCAATCTGCCGAGGAATTGCTCGCGGTCGACCCACCACAGGGTGGTCATCGGTACGAATCCGGGGCGCACCCCCGATGAGTTCCGCTCGTCGACCAAGCGCGCGGTGTACGCCTCGAAGGCCGCCGGGTCCACCAGAGCCTGCGGGTCGACATCGTCGACGAACCAGGGAACCGGATAGTCAGGGTCGGCGCGGAACTCCGCCACCGCGGCCAGGAACGACGTCAGCATCTTGCCGATCGGCTCGATGAACTCCGGCATGGCGACCATGATGCCCGCGAGGGTGGGCGGTGCCAAGCGGGTATCCGTCCCAGCGACGTCGTCGCCTCATGGGCGCGTGAAGGACCAGCGGTCCTCCACTAGCTCGTCGCGGTGTCAGGACGGTCGCGGTGGTAACAGAAGAAACCCGTACCGGCATACCTGGAATGGAGCACGCCGGGCGGTTTCACCCGATCAGGGCGCCTCGGCGAGTGACAGGCTGTTTCCGTCCGGGTCCAGCACGACGACATGGCGCACGCCGTTGCCGTAGGTCTCCACCGGTTCGTGGCTGGTGCCGTGGGTGGCGAGGCGGGCCAGGATGTCGTCGAGACCGGTCACCCCGAGCGTGATCATGGCTCTTCCCACCCGCTCGGCTCCAGCGCCCCGGTCGTCGACGACGACCCACGCGTTCTCGCCGACCTGCCACAGGTATTCCTCGCCGATGACCTCGTCCGCGGGGCGGCCGAAGAACACCCCGAACCATTCCAGCGACTTCGTACGGTCGCTCACCGGCATGACGCTGTACAGGTCCACGTGGACCACTCCTTCCGATCGTGTCGGACGTTGGACCACTCCCGTGACCGGAACTCATCGGTAAACGTCCTCGAGTCAACGAATCCGCGTGGGGTGAGCGCCGGGCGCGGAGAGGGCGCCGCGGGTCTGCTCGCGTACGAGGAGGGCGCCGAGAGCTGCGGCGACGATCGGCAGCCCGGCGACCACCGCAGCGATCACCGGCCACGGGGTGGGGAAGGGCACTCGTGGCGGTGAATTCCACGAGGTCGCCGCCGTCAACGGCCAGCTCAGCAACATCCCGACGGGGCACCCGGCGACCGCGCCCAGCACCGTGCCGCACGCCGCGCCCAGTCCTGCGCGACAGGCGCCGAACCACCGGAGCGCCGCGGCCGAGCCGTCACCTGCCCGCGCCAGAACACGGCCTGCCCGCGGGCTCGTGGCCCCGCCTCCGCCGGCGGCCAGAGCGCTGCCGAGGGCGACGAGAAGGACCGCGGCGACGACGGCCGTCCAGCCGGTCCAGGGCTGGAACCCCCGTTCCACAGAGGTTTCCGCGACGCCACCCAGCCGGGCGTCGAGCCGCTCCTTCTCGCTCGCCGAGACGCGGTGGACGGAGGGATCGACGATCAGCTCGCCGGGTTCCAGCTGATGGCCGAGGTCCCGGATCACCTTTGCCGGGACGAAGATCGTCTCCATGTGCGGATCGGCGGTCCTGGCGACGACGGCCGGAAGGGTGTTGACCGTCGGCGAATCGCCGATGTTGATCGTGACCGAGCCGACCTTCACGTCGGCGGTGGTGACCACCACCGCCGTGCCCTCGTCGTACGGCGTCGACCGGTCACCCGTGAGATACCGCAGCAGCGCCTCGTCGCCGATGACCGCGTCCGGGTAGACGCTCCCTCCCGGCCGGTCGAGGCCGTCGACATGCGCGCCGACACGCGAAGGGGGACGGGGGAGCTGCGTCTCGGCTGATGGCACGCCGGGTAACTCCCGCTGCATCGCCGTGCGTACGGCGTCCATGTCCGCCGGCGAAAGAGGGCTCACCAGGAGGGCGCCGGGCCGGGCTCGCGGGAGGTAGTCGGCCCTGAGCTGGGCCGTCGCGCCGACCGCGATGATCGTCAACGCGATTCCGAACGCCGTCGCCATCGCGGTCAGCGTGATCGCCGGAGCCGTCGACGTGCGACGAGCGGCCAGGTCGCGGACCGCCAGGCGAACGGGCAGCGGCAGCCGTTCCGCGTACCGGCCGAGCACGTCCAGCAGCCGCGAGGCGAAGGGGCCCAGCCCGATGAGAACCAGGCCCGCGCCCATGAGAGTCGCCGCGGTGAATTCGGCCCGTGCGAAGAGGCCGTAGCGCGAGTCCGTACGCGCCGGCCACGCGCCGGACGCCATCAGCCAGACGCCGACGAACGACACGAACATGCCCCCGAGGACGTAGGCCCGGTGTATGCGCGCATGGCGGGACCGTGGCGCGGACAACATCGCCGTCGTCACCGACAGTGACGCGGACATCCCGAGTACGGTCACCATCCCGGCGATCGCCAGGGGCGTGGTTTCGAAGATCATGGCGGAATGGTAGTGAGAGCCGGCCGGAGCCCTCCCGTCCCGCGGTCAGGGCACGGTCAGCGGCTCGCCGTTGGCGGTGACGTTCTTGAGCACCAGGTCCTCGACGTGCTCGACGACGATCGGCGTCGCGGTGGCGCCGAAGTCCACGTCGGTCAGCGTGACCCCGCGGATCGGGGCGTCGGCGTAACCGCGCAGGTTGAGTGCCCGGTTGGCGGTCCGTACGGTCACGTCCCGCACGTCGATCCCGCCCACCTCGGGGTTGAATCCGTGGCCGGGTCCCTCTTCGTAGTTGAAGTTGATGTCGATGACCGAGCCGCCCACCTGGCCGATCTCGAGGTCCCTGGCGTGGAAGCCCTCGATGAACCCGCCGCGTACGGAGTTCGTCTTGAAGCGCAGGGCGATGTCGAGGTTGGGGCTGGACATCGCGCAGTCCCTGATGAAGACCTCGCGTACGCCGCCGGACATCTCGCTGCCGATCGTCATGCCGCCGTGACCGTCGCGGAAGGTGCAGTTCTCGACGACGATGTGCTCGCTGGGCACGTTCACGCGGCGGCCGTCCGCGTTGCGTCCCGACTTGATCGCGATGCAGTCGTCGCCGGTGTCGAACGTGCAGCCGCGGATCACCACCATCCGGCTCGACTCGGGGTTGCAACCGTCGTTGTTCGGGCCGTGCGACTCGACCGTGACGTTCTGCACGAGAACGTTCTGCGAGAGCGTGGGGTGGATCTCCCACATCGGTGAGTTGACGATGGTGACGCCCTCGACGAGCACGTTGTCGCACCGGTAGGGCTGGACGAAGGACGGACGCAGGTAGCCGCCCTCGCCGTATCTCCGCCGCGTGACCGGCACGCCCTGCTCGGCCTGGGCGAACAGCGCGGCCCTGGCCTCGGCCTGGTGGGGCTCGCCCGGCTCCCAGCCGTCGTCGCCCGACCCCTTCCACGGCCACCAGTGATCGTGGTTGGCCTGCCCGTCGAGCACGCCTGACCCGGTCACCGCGATGTTCCGCTGGCCGTAGGCGTAGATCAGCGGGGAGTAGTTGTAGAGTTCGACGCCCTCGAACCTGGTCAGCACCAGCGGGAGGTACGCCTTCGGGTCGGTGCTGAACAGCAGCCTGGCGCCCGCGGTGACGTGCAGGTCGACGTTGCTCAGCAGGTGGATCGCGCCGGTCAGGAACCGCCCTTCCGGCACGTCCACGTGCCCGCCGCCCGCCGCGTGGCAGGCCCTGATCGCGGAGCGGATGGCTTTCGTGCAGTCCGTCACCCCGTCGCCGGTCGCGCCGAAGTCCCGGATGTCGAACCGGCGTCGCGGGAATCTCGGCCCGCGCACCCTGGCCACGATGTGGTTCGCCCGCGCCCACGGATCGGGCGTGGCGTGTACGGCGCGCGCGTCGAGGATCGGGACGGCGAGGGCGGACATCGCCATGGCGCGCATGGCGTTGCGGCGGCTCAACATGGGGCGGCTCCCTGCCTGCTCGGGACACCCCGGATGCTAGGCCAACCCGTTGCAGTGATCTAGGGGTGTGGGCCACATCAGTCCAGGATCAGGGCTGCAACCGTTTGCATGAACGCGAGCCCTGCCACGGTCGGGGCATGGTGGAAGGGCGGCGCTGTCTCCGGCAGGAGCTGGTCCGACAGGCGGCCCGTGGCACCGCCGCGGGAGGTCGGCGCTCCCGCGGCGGAGGACGGCACGCGGGCGACGTACGAACTCGACCGCGCGTACCTGACGCCGGGCGCGGCTATCGCCCGTCCTGCCGAGGGCTGGGACCTGCACGGAGAGTGGTGTACGAGGCGTGCCCCGGCCGGCCCGGGTCATCGTCGACGCTCGGCGGGGCGGCCCAGGGTGACGGCTCCCGCGAGCCGGCACCCGCCCGGCTCCGACCGGTCAGTCGTCCAGGACGTACCGGAGATAGAAGTCCGGCTTGCCGAGAAAACGGCGGAAATGGTCGACGACCTGAAGCTTGTCCCACTCCACCGGATGGATGCCGTCGTCGCTGAGTTCGAGGATCTGCGCGCCGGGCAGCCCGCTGAGGATCGGTGAGTGGGTGGCGCAGATGATCTGCGCGCCCTTGGCCGCGGCGCGGTCCATCAGGCCCATGAGCCGCAGGCACGACATGAACGACAGGGCCGCCTCAGGCTCGTCCATAAGGTAGATCCCGGGGCCCGCCACCATGCTTTCCAGCACGGTGAGAAAGCCTTCGCCGTGGGACTGCTGGTCGGGGTGCTCCGTCCAGTAGCCGGGCAGGCCGGAGACGGTGCGGCCGAGATTGATCAAGGTCTCGGCGCGGAAGAAGAACGAGCGGCGCTTGAGGCGGGGCCCGCGCGTGAGCCGCAGCCCTTCAGCGGTGAACGACGCGTCGAGCGCCTCGCCGAGCGCGGTGGCGGGGCCGGTGTTGGCGTAACGGGTGCCGGCTTTGCCGCCTTCGGAGTTGACCTTGCACGCGTCGGCGATCGCCTCGATGATCGTGGACTTCCCCGAGCCGTTCTCGCCCACCAGGAAGGTGACCGGTGCGGAGAGCTCCAGGCCGTGCTCGCCCAGGTGGCGGACGGGCGGCAGACCGGCGGGCCAGCCGGTCAGCGGACCGCGCACGCTCAGCCGGGTGAGCAGCATCACCGCATCTCCTCCTGGTCACTCACTTCCGGGGTCGCTGGGCTCACCACGCTAACGGGCCCGAGCGCCGCGTGCGGCTTCCGGCACGTCCGTGGTCATCGACCATGGGCGACTCGCTCTGACCGGCAGGCGCCGCGGCGAGGAGCCGTTCGCCGAAGGTGCGGCAGGCCTCCAGGAGGTGCGGCGCCGCGTCGATCTCGAAGCCGGCCTCCAGGAACGCGAGGTTGAGGACCAGCCACTGCCAGGAGTCCAGCGCGAGGCTGACCCGGGTGTGCGTGTCGTCCACGGAGTGGATCTCGGCGTCCTGGAATTTCAGGGCGTCGACGACGTCCGCCGCCGGCGCCTCGACCAGGACGCTGACGCGTTCCTTGTTCCTGTTGAGCCCTCGACGCAGATATTCCGACGCTGACTCGGCCGGCAGCGGGCGCGGCGTGTAGCGGTGGCCGGTCCTGGACGGGCCGGTGACCCGGTCGAGGCGGAACACGCGCCAGTCGGCACGGTCGACGTCCCAGGCCAGCAGATACCAGCGCAGCAGGTGGTGAACCTGCCGGTAGGGCTCGACACGCCGTTCCGTGCGTTCGCCGCGGGCGTCGGTGTAGGTGAACGACATCGTCTCGCGGTGCGCGATGGCTTCGCCGACGAGGCCCAGCTGCCGGGCCGCGACGCTCGGCGCGCGTTGAGGGCTCGCCTCCAGGCTGGAGCGGATGGAGGCGACATGAGGGCGCAACCGGGCGGGGAGGAACTGGTCGAGCTTGCCGTACGCGCGGGTCGCGGCGGCGTCGATCCCTTCCCCGATGGATGGCCCGGTGGATGGCCCGGTGGATGGCTCGACGGCGGCGAGGGAGGCCAGCGCCAGCAGGGTGGCCACCGCCTCGTCGTCGTCCAGGACGAGCGGCGGCATCGTACGGCCGGAGGCGAGCCGGTAGTAGCCGCCGGGGCCGGGCTGGGTGTCGACGGGATAGCCGTATCCGCGGAGCCGGTCGATGTCCCGGCGCAGGGTACGCGGGCTGACGCTCAGCCGCCGGGCCAGCTCATCGCCGGTGAACGAACGGCCCGTCTGCAACGTCGACAGCAGGGCCAGCATGCGTTGGGTGACGTCCGCCATAGCCTGGATTCTTCCACCGATCGCGGTCAGAATGTGGCCACATCTGCTCGTAGCCTCTCCGACATGAGTGAGCGCAGCATCATCATCCGCCGGGCCCGGACCAACAACCTGGCCGACGTGGACGTCGACGTTCCGCGTAACCGGCTGGTCGTCTTCGCGGGGGTGTCAGGTTCCGGCAAGTCGTCGCTGGTGTTCGACACGATCGCCGCCGAGGCCGGCTACCAGATCAACGAGACGTTCCCGCCGTTCGCGCGTAACCGGTTGCCGAAGTGGACCCGCCCCGACGTCGAGCACATCGAGGGGCTGACTCCCGTGATCGTCGTCGACCAGCGCCGGATCGGCGGCAACGCGCGCTCGACCGTCGGCACGATCACCGACGCCTGGACCTACCTGCGGCTGCTGTTCTCCCGTCTCAGCCACCCCTACGTGGGCGAGTCGAGCCACTTCTCCTTCAACGAGCCCGCCGGCATGTGCCCCGCCTGCTCCGGCCTCGGGGAGGTGGTGGTCACCGCCGTCGAACGTATCCTGGACCTGGACAGATCGCTCGCCGAGGGCGCGATCCTGCTGCCCGGCTTCGGCAACGGCGGCTACTGGTACGCCCAGTACGCCGACATCGGATCCTTCGACCCCGGCACCCCGCTCCGCCGGTGGACCCCGTCCGAACGCGAGGCTCTGCTGTACGGCGGTCAGGCGGCGGCGCAGCTAGGACGCAAGCCCCCCAAAGGCTACGAGGGCGTCGTCGAGCGGTTCGAGCGGATCTACCTGCACACGTCCGACAACCTGTCGGAGCGCAAACAGGAGACCATCCGCCGCTTCACCCGCGCCGAGACCTGCCCGGAGTGCGGCGGCGACCGGCTCGGCAAGGCCGCGCGGACGGCCACGGTGCTCGGTCACACGATCGGTGAGATGGCCCGCATGGAGATCACGAAACTGGCCGGACTCGCCCGTACGATCGACTCCGCCCGCGTCGCGCCCGCCGTGGACGCACTGACCGCCCGGCTGGAGGGGATGATCAGGATCGGGCTCGGCTACCTCACGCTCTCCCGGGCGACCACGACCCTCTCCGGCGGGGAGTCACAGCGCATCAAGATGGTCAGGCACCTTGGATCCAGCCTCACCGAGATGACCTACGTCGTCGACGAACCGAGCGTGGGACTGCACCCCACCGACGTGGAGTCGATGATCAGAATCCTGGAACGGCTCCGCGACAGCGGCAACACCGTCCTCGTCGTCGAGCACGACCCCGCCGTCATGGCCCACGCGGACCAGGTCATCGAGCTCGGACCCGGTGCCGGCGACGGGGGCGGGCGGCTCGTCTTCCAGGGCACCTACGCCCGGCTCAGGGAGAGCGGCTCGCCGACCGGCCGCGCCCTGGCCAGGCAGCAGCCGATCAAGCGCGCCCCCCGCCCCGCCACGGGCTCCTTCACCGTCACGGACGCCAACCGCAACAACCTGCGCAACCTCACCGTGCGGTTCCCCACGGGTGTGCTCACCGTGCTCACCGGCGTCGCGGGTTCGGGCAAGTCCAGCCTCGCCGGCGAACTGGTGGCCCAGCACGACGCGGTCGTGATCGACCAGAAGCCGGTCAGCACCAGCCGCCGCTCCACCCCGATCACCTACACCGGCGTCGCACCCGCCATCCGCAAGCTGTTCGCCAGGCACAACGGCGTCCCCGCCGCCCTGTTCAGCGCCAACTCCGAGGGCGCCTGTCCCGACTGCGGCGGGCTCGGCGTCATCTACACCGACCTCGCCTTCATGGACGGCCAGGAGGTCGGCTGCCGGACCTGTCACGGCCGGCGCTTCACCCCGGAGGTCCTCGCCCACACCGTGAACGGACTGTCGATCGCCGACGTCGACGACCTCACCGTCGACCAGGCCGTCGCCCGGCTGCCCGACCAGGGCATCGCCCGCGCCCTGCGGCAGCTCTCCGCCGTCGGACTGGGATACCTGCGCCTGGGACAGTCGCTGAGCACGCTGTCAGGAGGGGAGTGCCAGCGCGTCAAGATCGCGAAGGAGCTCCGCGAAGCCGGGCAGCCCACCGTCTACGTGCTCGACGAGCCCACCACCGGATTGCACATGGACGACATCGACACGCTCCTGCACGTCCTCGGCGACCTCGTCGAACACGGCCACACCGTCGTCGTCATCGAGCACAACCTCGACGTCATCCGCCAGGCCGACTGGCTCATCGATCTCGGCCCGGGACCCGGCAGGCACGGCGGGACCGTCCTCTTCGAAGGCCGCGTCGCCGACCACACCGACCGGACCACCCCCACCGGCCGCGCCCTCGGCTGAACATTCCCTATCTCCGGAAAGTGCACCCACAAATTCAGGGGTTCGCCGCAGGAAGGCGGGATGTACGCCGCCCGTTATTTCGGCGCAAGTTGATCCTGGGGCGGTGTGTGGCTCCTGATGAACCAGCCAAGCTAACTCCTGGAAAATATCGGGAGCAAGGCTTTCGAAAGCTCCGGTCTGCGTCGATAGTGGGGAGGTCGGCCTCCGGTCATTGATTCCTGGACACAGGGGGAAGGAAGTCCATGCCCAATTACGAGGAGCTCAAAGGCAGGCTTTATTCGGAGATCCAAGCGCTGGAAGCTCGCACGCAGGCGGCGAAAGAGCTGCAAGATCACTTCGGTGAAGGTGGCTGGGACGAGAGCGTGACCGGCGTGCTCAGCGGCTATCACGATGGTGCCGCGGACTGGCAGGTCCGCCTGTCATCGGTGCTGCGCAGAGTGGAGCAGCGGGAAGAGGAAGAGCGGAGCAACCCTGGTTTCGTGTTCGCGCGGTTCGCCGCTGATCTCGACGATGCCGGCGAGCGCATGGCGAGCGTGCACGAAGAGGTGGCGAAGCAGATGACGATCGCCCAGGAGGAGCTGGCGAAGCGGCTGACCGCTGCCCAGCATGCGCTCGGACAAGAAAGCAGCCAGATCTTCCATGAACTAGCCGACCGTGCGCGGGACGCCGGATCGGCATTCGATGCGGACACTCATTCTGGATCCGAGCCGGAACAGAGTCCGGCCCAGCCCGACGATAACCGGGACGATGAACTGCCGGAAGGTCCGGACCCCTGGAGCAAAAGTTAGGAAGCCTGTCCGTCGGCGGTTGCCGAGGATCTGGAAAGCGCTCTTATTGGTTATGAAGAGCAAACGGCCAACCGGTCGCGTTCGCTAATCGCCGCGGTGAATCGTCCGCAACGTGATGGGCGTTGCGGACGATTCACAGCAACACCGGGACGTCATGCGGCCACGTGGTGCCGCTGGCCGGGGGCGCAGGGTGGCGCCGGATCGGGCTCGGCGGCCAGGGCACGGAGCTGGTCGGCGAAGGCGAGGGCCTGCTCGGCCGTCAGGCGCGGCTCGGCGCCGACATAGAAGACCACGATGTCACCCGCGGGCGATCGCACGGCGTTGAAAGGAGTCATGATGCCGACGATTCTGCCCGACGGGACCGACAGTTTCCGGGCGCGCGGGTTCAGGCAGGGACGGGACCGGATGTCCTACCAGCGGTGGTGCACCTGAGGGCGGATCAGGTCGTCGTAGACGGCGCGGACGGCCGCCAGGGTCGCGGCGTCCAGCGGGGGCAGGTCCGCGGCGGCGGCGTTCGCGGTGGCCTGGGCCGGGTTGCGGGCGCCGGGGATGACCACCGAGACGCCCTCCTGGTCGAGGATCCAGCGGAGCGCGAACTGGGCCATGCTCGCGCCCGGCGGCACCAGCGGAGCCAGGAGGCGGACCGCCTCCAGGCCGGTGGCGAAGTCGACGCCCGAGAAGGTCTCGCCGACGTCGAACGCCTCCCCGTGCCGGTTGAACGCGCGATGGTCGTCCGGGGAGAAGGTGGTGTGCTCGTCGTAGCGGCCCGACAGCAGGCCGCTGGCCAGCGGGACACGGGCGATGATCCCCACTCCGGCCGCGCGGGCGGCGGGCAGGACCCGTTCCAGGGGCTTGAGCCGGAAGGCGTTGAAAATGATCTGCACCGTCGCCACGCCCGGCCTGGCGATCGCGGTCAGCGCTTCCTCGCATGTCTCCACGCTCACGCCGTACGCGGCGATCTTCTTCTCGGCCACCAGCGTGTCGAGGGCGTCGAACACGGCGTCCGCCGAGTAGACGGGCGTCGGCGGGCAGTGCAGCTGCACCAGGTCGAGCGTGTCGACGCCGAGGTTGCGGCGGGAGCGTTCGTTCCAGGCGCGGAAGTTGGACATCACGTAGTTGGCGGGGATCTGCTCCACCCGCCGCCCCATCTTGGTGGCCACGGTCAGGCCAGGACGATCCTTGACGAAGCGGCCGATGATCTGCTCGCTGCGCCCGTCGCCGTAGACGTCCGCGGTGTCGATGAAGGTGACCCCGCTGTCCACGGCCGCCTCCAGGGTCGCGCGGGCCTCCTCCTCGCTGACCTCGCCCCAGTCGGCGCCGAGCTGCCATGCGCCGAGGCCGACCACGCCGACCTGCCGACCGGTACGTCCCAACACGCGGTGTTCCATGAACCGTCCTCCGTTACGGATGCCTGGGATCCAGTGTCCCGTATGGCGGCCACCCAGCGGGACGGGACGCCCATGCCCCCCGCTACGCTGAATGCCATGATTCGCCCCGCCATGCCCTCTGACGTGCCCGTCATCGCCATGCTGATCCGCGAACTGGCCACGTACGAGAAGGCCGAGCACGAGGTGCGGGTGACCGAGGAGCAGTTGCGTACGGCGCTGTTCGGCGCCGCGCCCGCCGTGTTCGCCCACATCGCCGAGCACGACGGCGAGGTGGCCGGGTTCGCCCTGTGGTTCCTGACCTTCTCGACGTGGAAGGGCGTGCACGGCATCTACATGGAGGACCTGTACGTACGCCCCGAGCACCGCGGCGGCGGCTACGGCCGGGCGCTGATGGGCGAGCTGGCCGGGATCTGCGCGGAACGCGGATACGAGCGGCTCGAATGGGCGGTGCTCGACTGGAACGAGCCGGCCATCGGCTTCTACGAGAACCTCGGCGCGGTGCGCCAGGAGGAGTGGCCGCACTACCGCCTGAGCGACGCTCCGCTGCGGCGCCTGGCCGACCGGCCCTCATGATCGGCCCTGCTGATCGGCCCTGCTGATCGGCCCTGCTGATCGGCCCTGCTGATCGGCCCTGCTGATCGGCTCTGCTGATCCGTCCCGGTGAGCGGCTCAGGTGATCGGGCTCTGTGACCGGCTCGGCCGGCCGGGGCGCGCGGCCACGCAGATCACGGGGCGTGATGTGACCTGCGTGACCTCCGCGTCACACGCCGGCGTGGGTCCTGGCCCGAGTCTCCGCCTGCTCGTACATCTCGGACTCCGGCCCTTCGAGCTCGCGGTGGGTCTCCTCGATGCGGAGCGCCACCCCCAGCGCGAAGAACGACGGCGCCCACTCGCCGATGAAGATGCCCCAGCGGTCGGCCCTGTCGATGCCCGCCGCCTCCATCTTCTTCGACATGAGCCAGGCCGCGAAGGAGACGGCGATCGACGCCATCCCCGCGGTGTACATGTGGCCCGACTTGATCCCCATATGGTGAAGCTTCTTGATCATGTTTCTCCCCCCTTGCTGGAGTGCTGTTACCCGGAGGGGCACGTGATAAGCGATCATTTCCAGCATGTTTCCGCCGTGACACATGTGCGTGGCTTGTTACCGAGGTGAATCACCCGTAACGCATGCACGGCGACGGACCGTCAACGTGCGTAACGCGCCCTTCCTAGCTTGGAGATCCCGGACGCCGAGCGTAGGAGAGGTCGATGGCGCGCTGGATCGCCGACTGGCACCCCGATGACCCAGCCTTCTGGGCGAGATCAGGCAGGCGGGTCGCGCGGCGCAACCTGATCTTCTCGATCGTCGCCGAGCATCTCGGCTTCACCGTGTGGACGTTGTGGAGCATCGTCGCCACGCGGATGGGGTCGTACGAGTTCTCCACCGACCAGCTGTTCTGGCTGGTGGCGCTGCCCAACCTGATCGGCTCGGTGTTGCGCGTCCCCTACACGTTCGGCCCCGCGAAGTTCGGCGGGCGCACCTTCACCGTGGTCAGCGCCCTGCTGCTGCTCATCCCCGCCGCGCTGCTCGGCGTGGCGGTCAACGACCCGGGCACGCCGTACTGGCTCTTCCTGGTGATCGCGGCGCTGGCCGGGTTCGGCGGCGGGAACTTCGCCTCCAGCATGGCCAACATCACCTACTTCTTTCCCCGCGACAAGCAGGGCGTCGCGCTCGGGCTGAACGCGGCGGGGGGCAACATCGGCGTCAGCTCGGTCCAGCTCGTCATGCCGCTGGTGATCGGCTCGCTCGGGCTGGCCGCCGCCGGGTGGTTCTGGATCCCGCTCATCGTCGTGTCGGCCGCCTGCGCCTGGTTCTTCATGGACAACCTCACCAGCGCCAGGGCCGAGCCGCGCGAGCAGCTCGCCGTCGCCGGCAGGGCACAGACCTGGATCATGTCGTTCCTGTACATCGGCACCTTCGGCTCGTTCATCGGCTACGCCACGGCCTTCCCGCTGCTGAGCGCGAACCTGTTCGCCGGCGCCCCGTACGCCGCGGTGGCCTTCATCGGGCCGCTGATCGGCTCGCTGGTCAGGCCGGCGGGCGGCTGGCTGGCCGACCGGTTCGGCGGAGCGCCCGTCACGTTGTGGAACTTCGCCGCGATGGGCGGCGGCGTGCTGCTGGTGTGGCTGGCCGGCACCTCCGGCGACTTCTGGCTGTTCTTCCTGGCCTTCCAGACGTTGTTCCTCACCTCCGGCATCGGCAACGGCTCCACGTACCGCATGATCCCGGCCATCTTCCAGGCCAAGGCCGTGGCCGAGCGCGGCGAGAGCGAGCAGGCCCTGCTGTACGGCAAGCGCCAGGCCTCCGCCGCCATCGGCATCATCTCGGCCGTCGGAGCGCTCGGCGGGTTCCTGATCAACCGGGCGTTCGGGATGTCGTTCGCCGCGGCCGGCACGCCCGGCCCCGCGTTCCTCGCCTTCGGCGCCTTCTACGTGTCCTGCGCCGCGCTGACCTGGTGGTGCTACACGCGCAAGGTCGGCGTCTCCGTGATCGCGAGCCTCGCCCATGCCCGGGTCTGACGTGACGAGGACGCACTGCCCGTACTGCGCGTTGCAGTGCGGCATGGCAGTCGGCCCAGGAACGGGCGGAGGCCTGGCCATCACCCCCAGGACCGACATCCCGGCCAACGCCTCGGGGGCGCTGTGCCAGAAGGGGTGGACGGCGGGCGAGCTGCTCACCAACGGCGAGCGCCTGACCGCCCCGCTCCTGTACGGCGAGCCCGTCGCATGGGAGACGGCGCTCGACTACGTGGCCGCGCGGCTGTCCGCCCTGCGTGCCGAACACGGCCCCGACGCCGTGGCCGTGTTCGGCGGCGGCGGCCTGACCAACGAGAAGGCGTACGCGCTGGGCAAGTTCGCCAGGGTCGCGCTCGGCACCAGCCAGATCGACTACAACGGCCGCTTCTGCATGTCCTCGGCGGCGGCCGCCTCGACGAGGGCGTTCGGCATGGACCGGGGGATGCCGTTCCCGATCACCGACCTGGCCGGGGCCGACGTGGTGCTGCTGGCCGGGGTGAACGTGGCCGAGACCATGCCGCCGTTCCTGCGGCACCTGTCAGGGGCGCGGCTGATCGTCATCGACCCGCGGCGGACCAGGACCGCCAAGGAGGCCTGGCTGCACCTGCAGCCCGCGCCCGGCACCGACCTGGCGCTCGCCCTGGGGATGTCGCATCTGGCCATCGCCGACGAGCTCGTGGACGAGACGTACGTCGCCGCGCGGACCGCGGGGTTCGAGGAGGTGCGCACGTCGCTGGCCGGCTGGTGGCCCGAGCGGGTCGAGCGGATCACCGGGGTGCCGGTTCACCAGATGCGGCAGGCGGTCAGGGCGCTGGCGGCCGCCGGCAACGCCTACGTCCTGACCGGGCGCGGCGCCGAGCAGCACGCCAAGGGCACCGACACGGTGAGCGCGTTCATCAACCTGGCGCTGGCGCTGGGCCTGCCCGGCACGTACGGCTCCGGGTACGGGTGCGTGACCGGGCAGGGCAACGGGCAGGGCGGGCGGGAGCACGGGCAGAAGGCCGACCAGCTCCCCGGTTACCGCAGGATCGACGACCCGGCCGCCCGCGAGCACGTCGCCGCGGTGTGGGGGGTGCGCCCCGGCGACCTTCCCGGGCCGGGACGGCCGGCGTACGAGCTGCTGGACGCGCTCGGCACGCCGGAAGGGCCGCGCGCGCTGCTGCTGTTCGGCTCCAACCCGGTCATCTCGGCGCCCGCCGCCGAGCGCGTGGCCGAGCGCATCGGCGCGCTCGACCTGCTCGTGGCCTGCGACGTCGTCATGTCCGAGACGGCGGTGCTGGCGGACGTGGTGTTCCCGGTCACGCAGTGGGCCGAGGAGAGCGGCACCATGACGAACCTCGAAGGCCGCGTGCTGCTGCGCCGCCGCGCCGTCGACCCGCCCGCGGGCGTCCGGAGCGACCTGGACGTCATCGCCGGGCTGGCCGCGCGGCTGGGCCACCGCTTCGACAACGAGCCGGCCGCCGTGTTCGACGAGCTGCGCCGGGCCAGCGCGGGCGGGCTCGCCGACTACTCCGGCATCACCTACGAGCGCATCGCCGCCGAGACGGGCGTGTTCTGGCCGTGCCCGTCGGAGGGGCATCCGGGCACGCCGAGGCCGTTCCTCGACTCCTTCGCCACGCCGGACGGCCGGGCCAGGTTCGTGCCCGTCCAGCACCGGCCGCCGGCCGAGGAGACCGACGAGGACCATCCCGTCTACCTGACCACCGGCCGGGTGCTGGCCCAGTACCAGAGCGGCGCGCAGACGCGCAGGATCGCGCCGCTCGTGCAGGCCGCTCCCGAGCCGTTCGCCGAGCTCCATCCCGACCTGGCCGAGCAGCTCGGCATCGCGCAGGGGGACGTCGTGCGGATCAGCAGCCGCCGGGGCGAGACCAAGGCCGTGGCCAGGATCAGCGAGGCCATCAGGAGCGACACCGTGTTCATGCCCTTCCACTGGGAGGGCGCCAACCGGCTGACCAACCCGGCCCTCGATCCGGTGTCCGGGATGCCGGAGTTCAAGGTCTGCGCGGTCAGAGTGGAGAGGGACTCATGAGACTCGTCGTCGTGGGCAACGGGATGGCCGGGTCGCGGCTGGTCAGCGAGGTGCGCGCCCGAGACCCCCACATGAGGATCACCGTTTTCGGCGCGGAGTCGTGCCGGCCGTACAACCGGGTGCTGCTGTCCAACGTGCTGGCCGGCAGCTCGCGCCCGGAACAGGTGCGGCTGGTGGACTCCTCCTGGTACGACGCGCACGACGTGGAGGCGGTCTTCGGCAGCACGGTCACCCGCATCGACCGGCAGGCCGGGTACGTCGTGACGGACGGCGGGCGGCGCGAGCCGTACGACGTGCTGGTCCTCGCCACCGGCAGCGACGCCGTCGTGCCGCCCGTCCCCGGCGTGGAGCGGGCCATCCCGTTCCGCACGCTCGGCGACTGCGAGCGCATCATGGCCGCCGCCGGGCACGCCCGCAGGGCCGTGGTCGTCGGCGGCGGCCTGCTCGGCGTCGAGGCCGCCCGCGGCCTGGCCGGGCGGGGCCTGCCGGTGACGCTGCTGCACCTGGCCGGGCACCTCATGGAGCGCCAGCTCGACGTGGAGGCCGGTGAGGTGCTCGGCGAGACGCTGGCCGGGCTGGGCGTGGAGATCCGCACCGGGGTCAGCGCCGAGGCGGTGCGCGAGGACGGCGTCCTGCTGGCCGGCGGCGAGCTGGTCGCGGCCGACCTGGTCGTGCTGGCCTGCGGCGTGCGCCCGGTGACCGGGCCGGCCGCGGAGGCGGGCCTGCGGGTGCGGCGCGGTGTGGTGGTGGACGACGAGCTGCGCACGGACGACCCGTCGATCTTCGCCGTCGGCGAGTGCGCCGAGCACGACGGCACCGTCTACGGCCTGGTCGCGCCCGCATGGGAGCAGGCCGCCGTGGCCGCGGACGTCATCACCGGCGGCAAGGCCCGCTACCGCGGTTCCCGGCTGGTCACCCGCCTCAAGGCGAGGAGCGTCGAGCTGGCCGCGATGGGCGAGACCCAGCTCGGCGAGGAGCACGCCGAGGTGGTGCGGTTCAGCCACCGGGCCCGCGGCACCTACCGCAAGCTCGTCATCCGTGACGGCCGGCTGGTCGGCGCGATCCTGCTGGGCGAGAGCGACGTCGTCGGCACGCTCACCCAGCTCTTCGACCGCGGCGGGCCGCTGCCCGGCGACCGGGCCGGCCTGCTGTTCCCAGGGGCGGCGGCGACGCCGGTCGCCGACAGCCCGACGCTGATGCCGGACGCGGCCAGGGTCTGCCAGTGCAACAACGTGACGAAGGGCGAGATCAGGGCGTGCTGGGAGGCGGGAGCGCGGGACGTGGCCGCGGTGGCGGCCGCGACCCGGGCCACGACCGGGTGCGGCACCTGCCGCGACGCCGTGGAGGGCATCGTCGGCTGGCTGTGCGAGCAGGAAGGGGTTTCGGTATGAACAGGATCGTCGTCGTGGGGTACGGGCCGGCCGCGCACCGGTTCGTGGAGACGCTCGCGGCCAAGGGCTTCGACGGCCGCATCACCGTGATCGGGGAGGAGCCGCGCCCGGCCTACGACCGGGTGGCGCTGACCTCATACCTGTCGGGCACCACCGCGGAGGACCTCACCTATCCCGTTCCCGGCGGGGTCGTGACCAGGCTGAACACCCGTGTCACCGCGATCGACCGGCAGGCCGGGCACGTCGTCACCGAGGACGGCGGCGCCGAGCCGTACGACGTGCTCGTGCTGGCCACGGGATCGGCGCCGTTCGTGCCGCCGGTGCCGGGGGCCGGGCACGCCTTCGTCTACCGCACCATCGAGGACCTCGACGCCATCAGGGTGGCCGCCAAGGACGCCGCGGAGGGCGTCGTGGTCGGCGGCGGCCTGCTCGGGCTGGAGGCCGCCGACGCGCTGCGGGCGCTCGGGCTGAAGGCGCACATCGTCGAGATGAGCCCCTGGCTGATGCCCCGGCAGGTGGACGAGGGCGGCGGCTCGGTACTGAAGTCCCACATCGAGCAGCTCGGGCTGAGCGTGCACGCCGGCGCGGGCGTCCAGGAGATCGTCGCCGACGGCGAGGGCCGGGTCACCGGGCTGCGCAAGCCCGACGGAACGCTGGTGGACGCGCAGATCGTGGTGTTCTCCGCGGGCATCAGGCCGCGCGACGAGCTGGCCAGGTCGGCCGGGCTGGCCGTGGGCGAGCGCGGCGGCATCGTGGTCGACTCCGCGATGCGCACCTCCGACCCCTCCATCTACGCCGTCGGCGAATGCGCCCTGGCCGGGGGCATGATCTACGGGCTCGTCGGGCCGTGCAACACGATGGCTGAGGTGGCGGCCGAGCAGATCATGGGCGGCCGGGCGGCGTTCGAGGGCGCAGACCTGTCGGCCAGGCTCAAGCTGCTGGGCGTCGAGGTGGCGCAGTTCGGGGCGATGGACGGCGCCCTCGACGTCACCTACATGGACCCGGTGGCCGGCGTCTACAAGAAGCTGTTCATCAGCGACGACGCCCGGACGCTGCTCGGCGGCATCTGCGTGGGCGACGCCTCGCCGTACACGACGCTGCGGCCGTTCGTCGGCAAGCCGCTGCCCGCCTCGCCGTCCGACCTGCTGTTCACCGGGTCGGGGGCGGCGAACCTGGACCTGCCCGACGAGGCGCAGGTCTGCTCGTGCAACAACGTGTGCGCGGGCGACGTCCGCACCGCCATCGCCGAGGGCGGCGCCACCGACGTGGCCGGCGTCAAGGCGTGCACCCGGGCCGGCACGACCTGCGGCAGCTGCGTGCCGATGCTCAAGCAGCTGCTGGAGAAGTCGGGCGTCGAGGTCAGCAAGAGCCTGTGCGAGCACTTCACGTATTCGCGGGCCGAGCTGTTCGACATCGTACGGGTGCGCGAGGTCAGCACGTTCTCCCAGCTCATCACCGAGCACGGGCAGGGCAGGGGCTGCGACATCTGCAAGCCGGCCGTGGCCTCGATCCTCGCCTCGCTGCACAACGGGCACGTCCTGGAGGGCGAGCGGGCCGCCCTGCAGGACACCAACGACGCCTTCCTCGCCAACATCCAGAAGAACGGCACGTACTCGGTCGTGCCGCGCATCCCGGGCGGTGAGATCACGCCGGACAAGCTGATCGTCATCGGTGAGGTGGCCCGCGACTTCGGCCTCTACACCAAGATCACCGGCGGGCAGCGCATCGACCTGTTCGGAGCCAGGGTCGAGCAGCTGCCGGAGATCTGGCGGCGGCTGGTCGACGCCGGGTTCGAGTCGGGCCACGCGTACGGCAAGGCGCTGCGCACCGTGAAGTCGTGCGTGGGCTCGACCTGGTGCCGCTACGGCGTGCAGGACTCCGTCGGCATGGCCATCGCCCTGGAGCTGCGCTACCGCGGGCTGCGCTCCCCGCACAAGATCAAGTCGGCCGTCTCCGGCTGCGCCCGCGAATGCGCCGAGGCCAGGTCGAAGGACTTCGGCGTCATCGCCACCGAGCAGGGCTGGAACCTCTACGTCGGCGGCAACGGCGGCTTCCGGCCCCGCCACGCCGACCTGCTCGCCAAGGACCTGAGCACCGACGAGCTGATCAGGACCATCGACCGTTACCTCATGTTCTACATCCGCACCGCCGACCGGCTGCAACGCACCGCCGCCTGGATCGAGTCGCTGGACGGCGGTCTCGACTACCTCCGTGAGGTGATCATGGAAGACTCGCTCGGCCTCTGCGCCGACCTCGACGCGCAGATGGAGCACCACATCGCCACGTACGCCGACGAGTGGCAGGCCACGCTGGACGACCCGGACAAGCTCAGCAGGTTCGTCAGCTTCGTCAACGCGCCCGGCGTCCCCGACCCGTCGATCGTGTTCGGCAGCGAGCGCGGCCAGATCAGGCCGGTGATGGCGCGATGAGCTGGACGCCGGTCTGCGACTTCGACGCCCTGCTGCCGGAACGCGGCGTCTGCGCCCTGGTCGGTGACGTGCAGGTGGCCGTCTTCCGCACCTACGACGGCGCCCTGCACGCGCTGGCCAACCGCGACCCGTTCAGCGGGGCGTACGTGCTCTCCCGCGGCATCGTCGGCACCAGGAAGGGCGAGCCGACCGTCGCCTCGCCGCTGCACAAGCAGGTGTTCAGCCTGGTGTCGGGGCGCTGCCTGGACGAGGACGCGGTGACGGTGCCGGTCTATCCCGTACGGGTGGCCGGCGGGAGCGTGGAGGTCAGCGTTTAGGGGTCCCGGTCACGGGCAGCCACCTGCTTGAACTGCGGGAGTACGGGGGATGCGGGGGTGCCTGATGCGGTTGCCGCCTGCGCGTGGCCTGATCACGTCGCTGCTGTTCGACCGGCTCGCCGGCCCGCCCGGGGCGCCGTTCCCTGACGCGCGCGCGACCGGCGGGCTGGACGACGACGATCTCCAGCTCGCCCTGTTCGCCTGCTACGAACTCCACTACCAGGGGTTCGACGAGGTCGACGACCGGTGGGAGTGGGACCCGGGGCTGCTGGGGTTCAGGGCAGGGCTGGAGCGGCGGTTCGAGGAGGCGCTGCGAGCCGCCGTGCCGGGCCCTGCGCCGGTTCCGCCGCGCGAGGTGCGCCAGGCGCTGACCGCGCTGACCTCCTCTGACGGCGGCTCTGACGGCGGGCCGTCGGTGGCCGCGTTCCTGCAGCGCGACGCGGACCTTCCGACCTTCCGCGAGTTCGTCGTCCACAGGTCGATCTACCATCTGAAGGAGGCCGACCCGCACACCTGGGGCATCCCGCGGCTCAGCGGCGGGCCCAAGGCGGCCCTGGTGGAGATCCAGGCCGACGAGTACGGCGGCGGCAGGCGCGAGCGCATGCACGCCGAACTGTTCCGCGCCACCCTGCGGGGCCTCGGCCTCGACGACTCCTACGGCGCCTACCTGCACCGCGTCCCCGGCGTGACGCTGGCCCTGTCCAACGTGATGTCGCTGTTCGGGCTGCACAGGAGGTTGCGCGGGGCGCTGCTCGGCCATCTGGCGGCGATCGAGATGACCTCGTCGCCGGCCAGCCGCCGCTGCGCCACGGGCCTGCGCCGGCTCGGCGCCGGCCAGGAGACCGCCCGCTTCTACGACGAGCACGTGCAGGCCGACGCTGTGCACGAGCAGATCGCGGCCCACGACATGTGCGGCGGCTTCGCGGCCGCCCACCCCGAGCTGGCGGGCGACATCCTGTACGGGGCCGCGTGCGCGCTGGAGCTCGAACGGCGGTGGGCCGAGCACGTGATGGGCCGCTGGCGGCGCGGGGCCGGCTCGCTGCTCGACGAACGGGTCCCGGCGTGAGCACCGCGCTCGACCTCGACTACGTGCTCCCGCTGCGCTGGGACGACGACCAGGGGCTCGGTGAGCTGACCGGCTACCTGGCCCGGCTCTCCCGGCACGCGCGGGTGATCGTCGTGGACGGCAGCCGCGACGATCTCTTCGCCCGCCACGCCGCCCGGTGGCGCGGCCTGGTCCGGCACGCGCGACCGGCGGCCGGCCTGCGCTACGCCAACGGCAAGGTCGCGGGCGTCACGACCGGGCTGCTGCTGGCCACGGGCGACCGCGTGGTGATCGCCGACGACGACGTGCGCTACGACCTCCCCGCCCTGACCGCGGTCCACGACCTGCTGGCCCGCGCCGACCTGGTGAGGCCGCAGAACTACTTCGACCCGCTGCCCTGGCACGCCCGCTGGGACACCGCCCGTACGCTGCTCAACCGCGCCTTCGGCGCCGACTACCCGGGCACCTTCGGCGTGCGGCGCGGCTTCTTCGTGCGCATGGGCGGTTACGACGGCGACGTCCTGTTCGAGAACCTGGAGCTTATCCGCACCGTGCGCGCCCACGGCGGCCGCGAGCTGCACGCGCCCGGCCTGTACGTCCGCCGCCTCCCGTGTAACGCGCGCAGGTTCTGGTCGCAGCGCGTCCGGCAGGCCTACGACGACCTGGCACAACCGGTGCGGATGGCCGCGTTCCTGCCGATGTTGCCCGCGCTGGCGGCCCTGGCCGTCCGGCGGCCACGTGGGCTGCCGGCGCCGGCCGGGCCGACTGTGCCGGCCGCGCTGACTGTGCTGACTGTGCTGGCCGTGGGGCTGGCCGAGGCGGGACGGCGGCGGGCGGGCGGGCGGCGGGTGTTCCCCGCGTCGGCGGCGCTGCCGGCGCCCGTCTGGGTGCTGGAGCGGGCCGCGTGCAGCTGGCTGGCGCTCGGGGCGGCGCTGACCGGCGGCGTGCCGTACGCGGGCGGCCGGATCCGGCGCTCCGCCCACTCGGTGCGCGCGCTACGGCGGCGGGTCCGGCTCGCTCGCGGCACGGAACCCGCCGGCCTTGTGCGAGCCGTCGCAGAACGGCTTGACCGAGGACAGGCCGCACCGGCACAGAGCGACGGTCGCCCGGCCGGCGTCGATGGGCTCGCCGTCCTGGGTGAGCAGCTCGAAGTCGCCCCTGATGAGCAGGGGACCGTCGGCGCAGGTGGTCACCGTGACCGGGTCTCGCATGCCCGTCACCTGCCCCAGGGCTGAGCGCTCTCACCCGCGAGCACGATTCCCAGCTCGTACGCGCGGACGACGGCCTGCGTGCGGTCCCGGGCGCCGAGCTTGTCCAGGACGTTCCCGACGTGCGTCTTGACCGTCTCCCTGGTGACGTACAGGGTGGCGGCGATCTCGGCGTTGTTCAGCCCTCTGGCCAGCAGGCGTACGACGTCGAGCTCTCTCGGGGTGAGGCCGGGCACGTGCGGCGCGTCCCGGCGCGGGGCGGCCAGCCGCCGCAGGGCGTCGGGGAACAGCACGGCGTCCCGGCCGTGGACCACCCGGATGGCGGTGACGAGGTCGGAGGCGGGAGAGCGCTTGAGCACGTAGCCGGCCGCCCCCGCGCGCAGGGCGGCCCAGACCAGCTGGTCGTTCTCGAACGTCGTGACCACGATGACCCGCGTGCCGGGCGCGTTGCGGGCCAGCTCGTCGGTGGCGCGCAGGCCGTCCATGCCGGGCATGCGGATGTCCATGAGCACCACGTCGGCCGTCCGGCCGTGCTCGACGGCGGCGTGGCCGTCGGCCGCCTCGGCGATCACCTCGATGTCGTCGTGCACGGAGAGCACGGTGGCCCAGCCCGAGCGGATGAGCGGCTCGTCGTCGGCCAGCACGACCCTGATCACGGGCCTGATCGCGTGCCTGATCTCGGGCCCGCTCGGCTGGGGGCCGCTCACCGGGGAAGCGTCGCCGTGATCCGCCACGTGCCGTCCACCTCCTCCTGCTCGAACGTCCCGCCGGCCAGGCGCGCCCGCATCCGCATGCCCACCAGCCCGCGCCCGGCCCCCGACGGGGAGCGCCCGGCGACCTCGTTCTCCACGGTGAGGACGACGTCCGCACCGACCGCCAGGTCCATCCTGACCGGCCCGCGCCCGTGCCTGAGCGCGTTGGTGACGGCCTCCCTGGCGATCGCGTACGCCGTCCGCGACGTCGCCTCCGGCACCCGGTCCACGGGGTCGGCCCGCAGCTCGACGGCCAGCCCGTCGACGAGAGCGTCCAGGGAGTCCAGCGCGGGCGTGCGGGCCTCGCTGCCCTCGTCGAGCACGCGAAGCAGCACGTCGAGCTCCTGCTGGGCGTCGCGGGCCGCGCCCATCAGGTGACCGAGCGACTGCTCCGCCACCAGGACCGTGTCCTGCCGCCGCAGCGCCGCCTGGGCCGCCATGGCCTGCACCAGGACGACGCTCAGCGCGTGCCCCACCGAGTCGTGCAACTCCAGGGCCAGGCTCTGGCGGCGGCCGAGCTCCTGGATCACCCGCGACGGGTCCGCGCGCAGCAGCCTGCGGGCGGCCCGCTGCTGCCCGAGCCCCGCGCCCGCCATCACCGCCAGCACCACGACGATCAGGAGCAGGACCTGCGCCACCGCGCCGGGATCCGCCCGCCAGCGGCCGGGCGAGAGCACCGCGGGGACACCGGGCACCAGCGCCAGCGCGCCCGCGCTCAGCGTGGCCCCAACGAACAGGTGCAGGGCGGTCAGAACTCCCAGGTAGACGCGGTCCGGATGCTCGGGAACCGCCACGCCGAGCAACTCCCGCAGCGCGACGACCTCCAGCCTCCCCACCAGCGGCACGCAGGCCACCAGACCCGACGCGGGCAGGCAGAGCACCCACAGCAGCAGCACCCGTGACAGTGACATCTCCGTCACCACGAGCAGCGCCAGGACCGCCGCCACCGGGGTCAGCAGCGCCGCCCCCAGCAGCTGGTAGAGCACCGCCCTCCAGTGAATGGTCACAGGTCAGAAGCTAGCCGACGGGCCGCGCGCGCACCTCCCTCACGTGGGGGAGGCGGCGGCCGGCCAGGCTTCCTAGCGTGAGCTGCCATGAAACCACTCGGAGTACTGCTGTCACTGGCCGTGACGGCCGTCGGCGCGCTGTGGTGGACGACTCCGGCGTCGTACCCCTTCGGCGCTCGCGACCGCGTCACGGTCTCGCTCTCGCACCTGTTCGAGCACGAGGCGGGTGGCGCGATGACGGTCGCCGCCGGTCTCGCGGGACTGGCCGTCGCGCTGCTTTCCGGCCGGCCGACCCCGCTGGTCAAGGCGGGCGCGATCGTCCAGGTGCTGTTCTTCGGCGTCGTGATGTCCGACGCCGGCGTCATGTCGGTCCTGGGCTACGTGACAGGGCTGTCCCTGCCGGTGGTGCTCGCCGCGGCCGTCGTCGTGCCCGCTGTCAGGGCCTGCGCCCGCGGCAGGATCTGGGGCTACGTCGCCCTCGCCGCTCTGGTCGTGGCCGGCGCCGCCGTGGCCGCGTTCCTCGGCGCGGCCCTGTTGGCGTACGCGGGAAACGTCACGGCCGGGCTGCGCTCGTACGCGGGCCGCATCGCCTGGACGCTCGCCGACATGGCGGCCTTCGCCGCCTGGGTGTGGATCACCTTCCGCCTGTTCGGCGGAGCGCTGCCCCGCTGGGCCGGGCCGGTGCGGGCGCGGCGGTGGGGCAGGGCGGCCACCATCGGGGCGGCTCTGTGCCCGCTGCCCTACGCCCTCTACCGGTTGACCTGGCTGACGCCGTGGCCGACGGACATCTCCGGGCCGATCGACCTGCCGCTCAGGCTGCAGGGACTGATGCTCGCCTTCGCGGCCGTGGGGGCAGCCGTGCTCACGCTGGGCCTGATCAGCAGATGGGGCGAGGTGTTCCCGCGCTGGATCCCCCTGCTGCGCGGGCGTCCCGTGCCCGTGCGGCTCCCCGTCGCCGTCGGGGGAGCGGTTGCGGGCGCCTGCTGCCTGGCGTCGCCGGGGCTGGCGGTCAACGCCGTCGAACGCGGGGAACTCTGGGCGCTGCTGCTGTGGCCGTATCCGCTGTGGGGGGTGCTGCTCGGCGCGGCCGTGCTCGCGTACTGGCTGCGGCGCAGGCCCGGCGGCTACACGGCGGCGCCCACGGGCGCGTAGACGTGCGGGCTCCGGTGCATGGCCGGAAGCACGCAACGCCGTCCTGACTCCATGTGGTCGCAGCGCTCGGCGTCCTCGCGCTGCGGAAGGGGCCCGGGATTCACCTCTGATAACGGCACTGAAGGGACGCTATAGGCGGCGCCCCGGGCGCTGGTTACGGAGTGGCAACGATCGCGGCTCTGAACGGTCTCATGAGTATCTGTGAGGCGTTACGGTGAGTGAGTCCCGGATGCGGCGCGGTGGCCATCAATCGATCTGGCCGGGTGGCGTTTGTGCTGGCCGCGAACCCGGACACCGGCCACCGCGCGAATGCGGCGAGCCTGGGTGGCGTGCCACGGGCCGATACGGAGCGTGTTCGATCGTTCGGGAGGCGTCAGCGGCGCGTCCGGGACCTAGCGTGGGGGCTATGCGGGATCTGTCGAAATTCCAGCGTCCGCGGTTCGCGCGCGCGTACGAACGGATGAGCGCCGAGTCGGAGCGGTCGGGCACGGCCGAGCACCGGCAGCGACTGCTGGCCGGGCTGGCCGGGCGGGTGGTGGAGATCGGCGCGGGCAACGGGATGAACTTTCGCCACTACCCTCCCGAGGTGCGCGAGGTGGTCGCGGTCGAGCCGGAGGACGTGCTGCGGTCGGCGGCGGAGCGGGCCGCGGGTGGGGTGACGGTGCCCGTGCGCGTGGTGGCCGGGCACGCCGGGGCGCTGCCCGTCGAAGACGGCGGGTTCGACGCGGCCGTGGTGTCGCTGGTGTTGTGCTCGGTGCCCGACGAGGCGGCCGCGCTGGCCGAGGTGCGCAGGGTGCTCAGGCCGGGCGGGGAGTTGCGGTTCTACGAGCACGTGCGCTCGCGCGGCACGGTGCTGGGCCTGCTGCAGGACCTCGTCACGCCGCTGTGGCGGGTGGTGGCCGGCGGGTGCCGCCCCAACCGCGACACCGCGCGGGCCATCAGGGAGAGCGGGCTGGTGATCGAGGAGCACGCGCGCTTCTCGCACAAGCCGGTGCCCTCCACTCCGGCGCTGCCGCACATTCTCGGGCGCGCGCGCAAGCCGGACGCGTGACTCCTGCCGCCGGAGGGCGCTAGAGGCCGCGTTCCTGCCGGTCGAGGATGGCGACGCAGACCGCGACCGCGCGCGCCGCGTCGCCGTCGGCGATCGCCTGCAGCAGGTCGGCATGGGAGCTGTCGGGGTCGAGCGCCGCCTGCTCCTGGTCTCTGACGCTGTCGCGCAGCGCGTCGCCCATGCTGCGGTAGAGGTCGCCGAGCAGCGCGTTGTGCGCGGCGTCGGCCACCCGCAGGTGGAAGTCGACGTCGGCGTCGGCGAACCCGTCGAGGTCGCCCTCCTTGCCGGCCGCGTCTCTGCGGGCCAGCGCCTCGCGCATCGCGGCGAGGTCCTGCTCGGTGCGCCGGCCGGCCGCGAGCCTGGCGGCCACGAGGTCGAGCCCGCGGCGCACGTCGATGATGTCCATGGCGGCGGCGGTGTCGAGCCGGCGGCGCAGGGCGATCTTGGACTCGTCGGTCGCGGTCACGTAGGTGCCGTCACCCTGCCGGGTGTGCAGCAGTCCCGCGTGCGCCAGCACGCGCACCGCCTCGCGTACGGACAGCCTGCTCATGCCCAGGCTCTGGGCGAGCTGGCTCTCGGACGGGATCTTGGTGCCGACCGGCCACACCCCGCTGGCGATCTCGCGGCGCAGCTCGTCGATGGCGGAGTCCACGAGCGAGGTCCGAGCGACGTTTCGCATGCACCTTCTCCTCACCGGCTGTTGACCATCCACCCTAGACGTTGCGCGGGCGGGGCCTGGTGGCGTGGCGTCGCGCGGGCGGATAACGATGTGATCGCTATCAGGCGGCGGGTCCGTCCTGCGGCGGGGCCGCTCGATCGCGCCGCCCGGCAGGCTGCCGCCGGACTCCGCTCCCAACCCGGCCTCGAATGCGGTCCCCGGCATCCAGATCTGGAATCTTGTCAGGTTCTCAGTCATCTGCGAGATTGCAGGGTATTTGGGTCAATTATCCCGGAGGTCACGCGTGTCACAATTACGCCCGGCCCTCGTCGCCGTCGCCCTCGCCCTGGCGATCGCGACCCCGGCCCAGGCGGCCGCCGCCCCTGCGATCACCGTCGAGAACGGTCGCACGCAACCGGTCTTCTCCTATGCGGACGCCGTCCGCGAGCACGTGTACGTCGAGTCCACCGTCGACAGCGACCAGGACGGCGCCCTCGACAAGGTTCGTGTGGACATCATCAGGCCCAAGGAGTCCGGCCCCGGGCTCAAGGTGCCGGTGATCATCGACGAGAGCCCGTACTACGACAATTCCGGCCGTGGCAACGAGGGAGAGCGCAAGGAATACGACGAAGCCGGAAATGTCGTCAAATTTCCGCTCTTCTACGACAACTACTTCGTCCCCCGCGGCTACGCCGTCCTCAACGTCGACATGCTGGGCACCACCCGGTCCGAGGGCTGCCCCGACATCGGCGGCAGAGCCGACGTGCTCGGCGGCAAGGCCGTCATCGACTGGCTGAACGGCCGCGCCAAGGCGGTCAGGGCCGACGGAACCCCGGCCGTGGCCGACTGGACGACGGGCAAAGCCGCCATGATCGGCAAGTCGTACGACGGCACCCTCGCCAACGCCGTCGCGGCCACCGGCGTGAAGGGCCTGGAGACGATCGTGCCCATCTCGGCGATCAGCTCCTGGTACAAGTACCAGCGCTCCAACGGCGTCATCTACAACTACGACTACGCCTCCTGGCTGGCCGGCTACATCGACACCGACCCCGCCGCCAAGTGCCAGGCCGTCCGCGACCGGATGGACGCCGAGGACGGCGACGACACCGGCAACCACAACCGGTTCTGGGCCGAGCGCGACTACATCGACGGCCTGCTCGGCGACGTCTCCAAGGTCAGGGCCAGCGTCTTCGTCGTCCACACGGTCAACGACCTCAACGTCAAACCCGACAACTTCTCCGCCTGGTGGAAGGCGCTGGCCGACAGGAACGTGCCGCGCAAGATCTGGGTCGGCCAGACCCAGCACGTGGACCCGTTCGACTTCGAGGGCCGCAGAACCCTGTGGGTGGAGACGCTGCACCGCTGGTTCGACCACTGGCTGCACGGCGTCCGCAACGGCATCACCCGCGAGCCCCGCGCCGACGTCGAGATCGGCCCGGCGCGGTGGATCACCCAGCGCGACTGGCCGGCGCCGTTCGCGGTCAAGGCGTCGCTACGGCCCGCGCCCGACGGCACGCTCGGGCTCAAGCCCGCCCCCAGGAAGAGCACCGCCTCCTTCACCGACGTCGCCATGAGCGAGAACGACATGGTGGCCGGGATCGGCACGGCGAACCCGGGGCGGGTGGCGTTCACCACCGGCCCGCTCCCGCTCGACCTGCGCCTGTCCGGCACGCCCACCGCCGACCTGCGGGTCAAGCTGGACAAGCCTACCTCCAACCTGACCGCCCTGCTCGTCGACTTCGGCGAGGCGACCCGCGTCGACTGGATGCGCGGCCAGGGCATCACCACGCTCACCGAGGAGGACTGCCACGGCGAGAGCACCGAGGCCGACGACGCCTGCTACCGCAAGGTCGTCACCAACGTGGCCACCCGGCCGCTCGAGATCGTCGCCCGCGGCTGGATCGACGTGCAGAACCGCCACTCGCTCAGCCACGCCAAGCCGCTGCCCCCCGGCGAGTACGGCACGGTGAAGTGGCTGACCCTGCCGCAGGACTACACGTTCAGGAAGGGGCACAGGATCGGCCTGGTGATCGCCGGCACCGACGCGACCTTCAGCGGGGAGACCGGCACCGGAGCCAACGTCACCGTCGACCTGGCGGGCAGCCGCGTCGTCGTGCCGTTCGTGCTCGGCACGCCGCTGACCGACGTGCCGAAGGACACCGCCAGGTTCCGCGGTCCCGAGCGGGTGGACCTGCCGGAGCCCGAGCCCGGGTTCCACTTCTTCTAGACACCTGAGCGGCCTTGGGCTCCGCCGGGAGCCCAAGGCCCCCTACGTCCCTGGGCCGTGCGGCTGAGCGAGCCGTACGTCCGACTGCGCGGCGGCCTTGGTGATCACCGCCTGCTGCCCGCCCGCGTTCATGAGCGCCCAGACCAGCCCCGCCGCCAGCAGTCCGACTCCGAGGAGCAGCGCGAGCCTGACCACGGTCCTGACCGGCGCGCCCGCATCGGGATCGTCGTCCTCAGGCCGGTCCCGCCAGAACTCCTGGGCGCCGTCCCCGCCAGGCCCGCCGCCGGAGCCGTTCGCATGACCGTTCACGTGACCGTTCGTACGGCCGTTCGCGCGTCCGTTCATGGGGCCGTGCACGGCGCCGTTCAAGGGGATCCCGCCGTACCTGACGATCGTGCCGTCGCCGTGCGACGACCCGTTGCTGTCGCCCCTGATGACGGCGCTGTAGACGAGCTTGTCGTCGCCCGCGCCGCCGCGGAAGGCCCGCGTGCGGCTCGGCGGCGTGAACGGGTGCCGCCCGCGCACGGCGGGCGCGGCGGGAGGCTCCTGGTCGGCGGCGGCCGCGCCCGCCGCCGACCAGGGCTTTCCCGAAGTCGCCGTCGTGGGGTCGGCGACTGGGACGGATGGCGTGGCGTCGGCGACCGGGGGAGGCGGCGCGGAGCCGGACTCCACCAGTGTGCGGGCCTGCACAGGAAAGCCGTCCGCCCGCCAGATGGGCCCCTCGCCAGGCAGTGGCTGCGCCGACGCCAGCCGGCTGGGAAGTGTGCCGGGCAGTGCCGCGATCGGCAGGCGGCGCAGCAGCGCCGCCGCCGTCACGGTCCTGGGCGCGGCCCGGCAGGTCGCACAGGACTGGATGTGGCGGCCGATCCTGGCCCTGGCGCGGCGGCCGGGCGCGCTGACCCAGTCCGCCACCCGTGACGTCAGATCGGGGCAGCCGTCGGGAGCGCGCGCGGCGATGATCGCGGCGAACCACTCCTCCAGGCCGGCCGCGGCCTCGGTGACGGTGGCGCGCACCTCACTCTGGCCCATCTCGAAGAGCACGGCCAGCTCGGTGTCCGACAGGCCGTGCCGTACGGACAGGTCCAGCAGCTCGCGCTGCGGCCGTTCCAGGGAGAGCAGCGCCTCGGGCAGCAGCTCGGACATGCGGCCGGGACGCGACCACGAGCCGATGCTGGCCGGCTTGGCGACCACCGCGCGGTGCGCGCGGGCCACCGCGTACAACCAGGGGCGGCGCAGGCCGGGATCGCCCACGCGGTCCGCGTACAGGTGCGCCGTCAGCGCCGCGCCCGCGACCGCCTGCTCGGCGTCGCCCGCGGCGAGCTCGGTGCGGCAGTAGTCGTAGAGACGGGCTCCGTGCTTGTCGCACAGGTCGCGAACGGCCTGGCGCGCGTCGTCAGACAGGGTTCGCCACATCCGGTGTCACACCTCCTCGGTCGGTACGCGGGAGCACGAGGTCGCAGGGGCCCGCTCATGTCCTCCCGGCGGAGTTGGGGACCGTGTCCAGCAGCGAGGCCTGCGCCAGGTAGGCGCGGGTCGCCTCCGGGTCGCCGGCGATGGCCCGCAGCCCCGCCATGGCCGCCTCGAGCCTGGCGCTGTCGTGCTCCCGCACGCCCGCCGGCCGGGTCTGCCCGCGGGGGACCACCCGCTGCAGCAGCACCGAGCGCCGCCGCCACGCCCACGCCTCCAGCGCGGCGGGCTGGGCGAAGCCGCCGATCACCGCCGCGATCACCTGGCCGAGCTCGACGGCGTCGTGGATGCCCGCGTTCATGTTGAGCCCGCCGACCGTCGAGGTCAGGTGCGCGGAGTCGCCCACGAACAACACCCGCCCGCACCGGTACGAGGTCAGCACCCCCCGCGACAGGGCGAACCGGTCGGCGCCCGTCACGCGGATGGGCTCGCCGGCGCCCGGCAGCGCCCGCCGGACCAGCAGGCCCAGGTTGGCCTGCGACAGCGGCTCGTGCGTGTCACAGGAGATCTTGAAGATGATCCGCCAGTGGTCGGGCAGCCCGAGCAGGGTGCACGACTGCTGCACATCGCGTACGTACGTCAGCGGCGCCAGGCTCGGCAGCAGCCGGTCGAGCGGCGAGTCGGTGAACACCCGCAGCGCCTGCGTCGGATAGGTGGACCGGGGGAACGGCAGCCCCAGCGAGCTGCGCACCGTGCTGTGCGCGCCGTCGGCGGCGATCATGTACCGGGCCCGCGCCCAGGTGTGGCCGACGCGGACCCGGATCCCTGTTCCGCCCTCCGCCACACCGTCCACGTGGGTGCCGAACCTCACGTCCACGTCCGGGTGGACGCTGAGCGCGGAGAGCAGCAACCGGGTCAGCGAAGCCTGGTCGGCGTGGATCCTGAAGGGGTGCCTGGTCAGGCCGTCCAGCCGGTTCATGCCCATTTCAGCCAGCACGATCCCGGACCGGTCGCGCCACTGCACGCGGTCGACGACGCGGCCCTCGGCGACCAGCCGGGAGGCCACGCCGAGCCCGTCGAGCAGGTCGAGCGTGGCCGGATGGAAGGTGCACGCCCGCGGTTGCCTGCTGAGCTCGTTCTGGCCCTCCAGCACGGTGACCGGGATGCCCGCCCGGGCCAGCGACAGGGCCGCGGTCAGCCCGGCGGGGCCCGCGCCGACCACGATGACGCCGTTCATGCCATGCCTCCCACGCGCGCCCCGTTCGAGGCGGCCATGTGGCGGCGGTAGGGCACGCGGCTGAGCGTCACCGGCCGGCCGATGGCCCGCGACAGCCCCCACCAGGCCGTGCAGAGGTTGGAGGTCAGCAGGACGCGGTCGTTGCCGGTGCTGAGCGGCCCCAGCACGGGCAGCGTGGCCGTTCCCGAGCCGGTGAACAGCAGCGCGGCGTCACCGGGCAGATCCGCCAGCTCGACCTGCCTGATCAGCTCGGCCGGTGTCACGGTGTACGGCGAGTAGCCGCCCGCCGCGCGGACCTGCACCACCCGGGTGACGGTGAGCCCGACCTTCTTCCAGAACCGCTCGGCCAGCTCCGTCAGCCACGGCTGGTACGGCGAGACCAGGACGATGTCGCTCACCATGAGGTGCTCCATCGCCTCCCGCGCCGCCAGCGTGGCGGAGGCGAACGGCACTCCCGTCCTGGCCGTCAGCTCGGCGCACTGCTCGCGGTCCCGGTCGGGGTCGAGCAGGTAGCGCGGCTCGCTGCAGGCCATGACCATCGCGCTCAGCGGCAGGCCGTCGAAGGCGTGCACCATGGCGGGCAGGGCTTCGTTGTAGCCCTCCAGCCGCTCGGCCAGGGCGGGTCCCGGGCGCCCCGCGGAAAGCGGGTGCCGGGCCGCCGGGATCGGATGGTGTACGGGGAAGCGGGTGACGTGCATGTCGGCACGCGACCCGAGCAGGCGGGTCAGCTCGGGCTCCGCGGAGGGGTTCGCGGGCGCCACGATCACCCCGACCCTGCCGCGGCTCACTGCACCCCCCCGCGACGTGCGGGTCGGGGGGTGAGGACGGTGCGCATGGGGTTCCTCCTGCGAGGGGAAGGCGGGAAGGTCACTGGGCGCGGTGCCTCAGCGCCTGGTCGATCTCGGTGATGGCCTGGACGGACACCTGCCGGATGCGGCGCAGCCGGTGCACGCTGCGCGCCGGTTCCGACGGTGCCGGAACGTCGTCCTGGTCCTCGCCCCAGGACGGCGGCGGCGCGCCGGGCCGTACGCCCCGGGCGTGCACCTCGTGCGGCTGCGGCCTGCGCAGTTCATCGGTGAGCATGATCGCTCCTGTCGGTCGCGGGTCGATGACCCTGTGAAGGGACATGCCGGGAACATCGGCGGCGGTAGGGCCGCCGGCCGGCGCTCCGTCCTCGCTCGGCGCGCGACCGGGTGAGGAGCCGGCGGCCCCTCTTCCGCCGCGCGTGGAGATCGAGGTTCGGTCTCACGGCCCGAAGCCACGGCGACCCGCACCAGCGCCGTGGCGGCGAGCAGGACGGCGGCCGGTGAAACGGCCACCCGCACGGAGGCGTGCCTGGGCGCCGGCCTCAGAAACGGCCGGTCGATCAGTACCGTGGCGCCCGTCACGCCGATCTCCCCACCCCGCACCGCCTCCGTGCCGGTGGCGGCGAGCGCGGAGGCTCGCCGGCGGGGCCCGGCGACCGGGGTCGCCGCCCTCGCCGGCAGGCCTGCCGCGTTCGCGCGGCCCCGGCGCGGGGTCGTGGGTGACCCCGCGCGCGGCACCGCGAACGCGCCCGCCTGGTCCGGCGGGAGCGACGTATACCGACCCCAGGCGCAACCCCTCGATTTGACCAGCACGCCAGCCGCTACCGCGCTGGTCAACAGCACCGCGCCGACTAGGTCGGGCACGTGCCGCACGATGCCGGAGGGGCGAGGAAGCGCCGGGGCCGGCGCACATGTGCCTCTGACCGGCCGCCCGCCGGTCGAGGCCTGCCGGGACGCGGTCGCGACGACCGTCGCCGCGTCCTGGCAGTGACGGGGCGTGCCGAGCGCTGCCGCGCCCGGCCCGCCGGAAGGGACGGCCCGCCTCATCGGGCCGTTCCCGCGCTCAGGGCCCCATCAGGGACGCTGTTGGGGACGCTGACGCCGACCATGCGCTCCGTCAGGCCCGCCGTGGAGGAGCCGGAGTCACCTGACTCCCGTTCGTGTGACCTGGCCGGCGCCGCACCGCCGGCCACCGTACGCGCGACCTTCGAGGCGAGCGCGAGATGCTCGCCGCAGCGCCGGGCCACCTTGGCCTCCAGCCCGGCCACCTGGGCCAGCCTGAGCCGCAGCGGTTCCAGCGACGAGCCGCGTTCGAGACCGTCGAGATCGGCCAGCCGGGCGGGCCAGCGCAGGGCGTCGCCGCAACGGGCCTCCACCTCGCCGGGAAGCTCGCCGGCCGGGAATCCCTCGTGACCGAGCCGGGTGGCGATCATGACGGCGGTGAACGCCGTCCTGTCGAAGTCGGCCAGCCGTCCCGCCAGGGCCGCCCTCAGCATCCTGGCCCGGTGGCTCAGGCAGACCGCACTCCACCCGAGCAACAGCAGCCGATCAGGGCCCGTCTCCGTGTGCCAGCCGGCCAGCCGCAGCTCGCGGGCCATCCGGTGGTAGAAGCGCCAGCGGTGACGGGGACTGTCGAGCCAGACCTGGACGCCGCCGAGCGGCAGGCTCGCGACGTGCACGCCGGAACCGGCGACGCGCGTGCAGATGCGCTGGACCACCTGCTCCTGCCTGCTCGGGGCCGGATCCTCCTGGAACCAGGAACTGCCCGAGGAATCCATGGTCACGTCCGGCCACCTCCTCGTCGAGGACTCTCTCCAGAACCCCTGGCTGTTAAGTGCCACTTTCCATACGCTGCGATAGTCTGCTGACAAAGGGGGGTGTGTCAACTGACAGTTTGCGCATATGTTAATACCTCCCCGCTGGGCAGAGCTTGCCCACATGGCAGGGGACAGGGAAGCACGCGTCCCTTACGCTGGATGAGTTCACGGGCGGTAGGAGGTGTGCCGTGGCGAACTTCGCCGAACGGCTCGATCTCGCGCTGACCAAGCGCGGCTTCACCGGCGCGCAGGTCGCCTCCACTCTGACGGAGGCGGGCATCCCGATCACGCGTGCCTATGTCAGCCAGTTGCGCACGGGCAAGCAGACCAACCCCACGCTCCAGGTGCTCAGGGCGCTGGCCTCCTGCCTGCAGGTGAGCGTCGGCTGGCTGGTCGGCGACGACTACCTCGAGTCGGGCAGCGCGGAGGAGCTCCAGTTGCGGGCCGCCACCATCGGCCGGTCCGTCTCGGGCCTGTCCGAGGGCTCCCTCGCCGTCCTGCACGGCGTGGTCGAGCTCGCCCGCAAGGCCGAGGGCCTGCCCGACGAGCCCGTGCCCGCCGCCGGCATCCCCGACGCGGCGGCGCCCCTGAGCGATCCGCAGCGCAGGGCGCTCGGCAGGCGGCTGCACGCCCTGCGCCAGGCCGCCAGGCTCTCCGTCGAGCAGGTGGAGACCGCGCTCGGCAAGGGCGCGGCCGCGATCCCCGCCATCGAGGAGGGCCGCATCGCGCCCGCGCCCATCACGGCCGAGCGCCTGCTCACCGTCTACGGCGTCACCGCCCCGCCCGTCCGCGACTACATGATGTCGCTGGCCAGGGGCGAGCGCGGAACCGCCTGGTACGACGCGCACTCGGTGCCCGTCTGGCTGGCCGCCGCCTACGCGCTCGAACAGCGGGCCACGGTCATCCGCACCTACCACAACCAGTTCGTCCCGCCGCTGCTGATGGCCGACGACTACGCCAGGGCCGCGATCGCCGCGACGGGGCCGGCGATCCTCGGGCAGCGGACGGTCGACGAGGCGCTCGCCCTCGTGCTGGCCCGCCAGGAGGCCATGGCCGGCGAGAGCGGCACCGTGTTGTGGGCGGTCATCGACGAGAGCGTGCTGGCCCGCTCCATCGCCGGGCCGCACGTCCAGCTCCGCCAGCTCGACGTGCTGCTCGACCACGCCAAGCGGCCCAACGTCTCGCTGCACGTCGTGCCGATGGACGACCCGGCCTACGTGCCGCGCACCGGACCGTTCACCATCTGGCGCTTCGCCGAGGAGTTCGAGGCCGACGTCGCGTGCGCCCACGGCATCGAGTCCGACGAGCTGGTCACCGAGGGCGGGGCGGTCGAGACGTACCACCAGGCCTTCACCAAGCTGTCGGTGACGACGACCACCCGCGAAGAGACCGTCGAGGTGCTCAATTCCCATCGCGAACGACTTTCGCGTTCGCTGGGAAACGATCTCTTTCCCGCGTAAATGATCATTATGCGCGAGGCGGGGTAACGCATATATACCGAAAACTAATGGCTTTTCGTGTTGTCATCTGCTCCGTAGCGAGGATCATATGGTGTGGGTCATCGAGTGGGGTCCGAAAGGACAGCTTTTCCCGAGATAGTGGGCGAGGGGAAAGGGGCAACACTCAATGCGTCAGCGTGCCATCCGAAACCTGGCGAAGCTGGAGCTGACCCAAGCAAGGATCACCCGTATTCTCGACGCCGCAGCAGGTGGAAAGAACAACTTCGTGGCGGACCGCGACGCGGTACGCCGGTACGACCAGGCAGCCCCGATCACGACGACGGCCGCACGGGCCGTGCTCCACTATCTGTGCCGTGTGGTCCGTCATCTGGCGAGCGTGGGTGTGGACCAGTTCGTGATCGTCGGGAGTGGTGTCCCCAGCGGCCTGCCGCCCGGCAGGCAACTGCACGACATCGCCCGCGATGCCCTGGACGGCTCGGCGCCGCGTGTGGTGTACGTCGAGAACGACCCGATGGTGCTCGCCGGAGCGAGGGCGACCATCGAGCCCGTCACCGACCTCGTACGCGTTGTAGAGGGCGACGTGCGTGAGATCGACGACATCCTCGATGACAGGGTCCTGCAGACGTTCCTCGACTGGGACCGGCCCATGGCCGTGCTGCTGCTGTCGACCCACAGCCTGAACGACGACGAGTTCTTCCACTACGTGATCAAGCGGATCCGGCAGGCCGTTCCGGAACGGAGCTACCTGTCGCTGCTGCAGACCACGTTCGACGCGATCCCCCCGGAGCTGCTGCCCGCCATACACGACCTGTTGGCGATGACGCTGCCCGGGCACGCGATTCGCACGAGGGAGGAGGTTGAGGCGCTGCTCGAAGGCCTGGTGCTGGTAGATCCGGGGCTGGTGTGGGTCCCGGAATGGCGGCCGGACGGCCACGAGAGCGCCTGCGTCGACCAACCGAGTTCGTCCGGCACCTACGGCGCCGTGGCGCGCATCCCGTGAGCCCGGCCGTGGAGACGGCTACGGCTCGGGGGCGGCCGTACAGGGCCCGGCTTCTTCGCCGGCCGGGCCCTTGGGAGGACCGGCGCCGGACGGGCGCGCTGAGGGCACGAAGGGCGCCGGCACGGGCCGCGCCGCCATGTCGCTCGAGAGGGCCGCCGCCCGCTCGGGGACGACCGTGACGCGGGTTGGGCGCGCGGCCCGGGGACGACCGTGACGCCGGTTCAGTCCCACCAGAAGGACCACGCGTGCCGGCCCGTGATCTGCTCGGCATAGCCCAGGAGGTCGCCCGGCCCCTGGACGACGTTGTCCGGGCAGAAGGCCCAGTGCTCCGCCGCCACGTGTAAGGCGTGCTCCGGGTCGTCCGGCGGCGCCGCCACGCTCAGGTCGAGCGTGTTGAACCCGACGCTGACCACGCGCGCCCCGAACCGGTCCTCCCAGCTGCGCACGACGGCAGCCAGCGGGACCATCCACTCGTTGTGGTGCAGCGCGCCCTGCCAGCCCATGACCGCCAGCGCGTCCGCTCCCCGGCCGGCGGCGACCAGGCCGAGCGGCATTTCCTTGGCCGCCAGCTCGCCCGCCAGCCAGTCGGCGACCGCCTCCGGCTCGGCCTTCAGCACGCCGGGCGCGGCGGGACCGGGGCAGATGGCGCCGTACGGCTCCAGCTCGGCCAGCGCGTCCTTCGGCATCTGCGCCACCCACTCCTCCCACACCTCGGTCATGAACCCCTCGGCGGTGAAGTGATCGATCTGGCGGGGATCGTCCGGCACGACCTGCCCGACCGCCCACGGCTGCGCCGACTCGTCCAGCAACACCGGCCACAGGCCGCTGTGCGCGTGCCAGGCGCGCAACAGCGCCCAGTCCTCGCCCACCGCCGGTTCGTCGCTCATCCAGAACGCCGGTCGCGCGGCCTCGCCCTGCCGGGTGTAGCCGGGGTCGGGCCAGACCACCTCGCCCGGCGGCAGCCCGGCCGGCAGCCGTCGTCCCCCGCCGCCGTCGGCGAACAGCCTGCACAGCTCGCGTGGCAGCCGGTGATCGTCCATGCCCTACCGTTCCGATACCGAATCCTGTCTCGGAGATGGTAGTCCCGACCGTTACCTGAGCACCTTCGGCGGCGCCGGAAAAGTCATGGCTACTGGCCAGGGTGGCGAACGCGGCACAATGAGGGACTGTGATCCCCTTCGCCGCTGTTCTGTCCGACCTCGACGGCGTGCTGCGCCACTTCGACCACGCCGCCCAGGCCGACATCGAAGCCCGTTACGGCCTGCCCCTGATGAAGACGGCTTTCGACCCCGAGCTGATCATGCCGCCGACGCTCGGCCACGTCACCGAGACGCAGTGGGCGGAGTCGATCGCCGTGGCGCTCGGCGGCGACGAGCGGGCCCGCCAGGCCGTCGGCGAGTTCATGAAGATCCGCTTCTGGGTGGACGAGGAGGTCAGGGCGCTGCTGTCCAGGGCGCGGCAGGAGGTGCCCCTGATCATCGTGACCAACGCCATGGACACCCTGGAACACCACCTCGACCTGCTGGGGCTCACCGGCTTCGCCGACGACGTGGTGAGCAGCGCCAGGGTCGGCGTGGCCAAACCCGACCGGCGGATCTACGAGATCGCCGCGGAGCGCGCCGGCGCCGAGCCCGCGCGCTGCCTGTTCGTCGACGACCGGCTGCAGAACGTGGAGGCCGCCAGGGCGCTCGGCATGACCGCCGTGCACTACCGCACGTACCAGGACCTCGCGGCGGTGCTGGGCTGAGGCGCCCCCACCCAGGCCGGGCGAGCCACGCGACCGGCCGGGCGGGGGCGGGAGAGGGAGCGCCCGGTCAGTACCCGCCGTACGGGCTCTTGGAGGACGGGGTGGAGGGCTTGCCCGACGAGCCCTTCGACGGGCCGCCCGAGGGAGCCGACGAGGACACCTTCGTGCCCTGCGGCGCGATCACGCCGATCAGGCCGTGCTTGGCCCCGTCGATGCCGGCGGAGAACCACAGAGCCTTCTCGCCGCCGGTGGCCGCGGTGCCGGGCTCGAGGTCCCACAGGCCGGGCAGCACGATCGGCTTGCCGTTCGCCAGGCGAAGGGAGCCCAGGTGACGGCCGCGCTTGTAGGCGTGTACGGTCCCGTCGCCGAAGTTGCCGACCAGCAGCGCTCCGGCGTACTGTCCCCAGCCCTTCGGCGCGGCGGTCAGCCCCCAGGGGGCGTTGAGCCCGACCCTGGAGATGCGCCCGGTGAGGCGCCCGTTGCCGTCGAAGCGGCTCACGAAGCCCTTCCCGTCGCCGAACACCGGCTTGCCCGTGGTCTTGTCGCGCAGGGCGTAGGCCACCCAGACGTTGCCGTTGACGACGGCGACGTTGTAGGGCTTGTAGGTCGAGGGGATCGCCTTGTCCCTGAACTGCCAGCGCGACAGCCGGATGCGCTCGAAGTCCTCGTCGAAGGCGTGGATGCGCCCGCCGGCGAAGTCGGCGGCCAGCAGGAAGGCGCCGTCGTCGGTCTCGACCAGCTCCAGCCCCTTGTAGTCGGCGCCGCGGGTGAAGGCCGCGATGATCGCGTTGCCCGGGTCGGCCTCCGCGTTCCAGCCGGTGATGGCGCCGCTCGGGCTGGAGAAGATGAACGTGGCCGGCCTGCCCTTCACGGTGAAGCCGTCGCCGGGGTTGAACACCTGGCCCGTCGGGGCTCCGCCCGGAATGGCCACCTCGGTCTTCTCCTTCTTGCCCGTGCCGGAATAGACGGTGGCGCTGCCGGTGCCGGTGTTGGACACCCACAGAGTCTTGCCCATGGCCAGGCCCCACGGGTTGACGACCTTGGGGTCGGTGACAGGGGCTTTGCCCTTGACGTCCGACACAAGGTTGATGACGTCGAAACGCGTCCTGGTGGTGGCGTGTGCGGGAGTGGTGAGAGTCGCTCCCAGAACGACCGCAACAGCGCAGAGTGTGATGATGCGTGGCCGCATCCGTTGCCTCCTAGTTAGCGCTTGTGACGCGAGATACGCGGGGGGCGGGGAGCGGGTTCAGTCAGGTCCGGAAATGGCGGCGCGGGAGTTTTCCCGCATCGCGCGGGGAGAGGAAAAGCATGGACGTGTTGGGCATCGATATCGGCGGTTCGGGAATCAAGGGCGCGCCCGTCGACACGAAAGCCGGCAAACTGACGGAGGAGCGCCTGCGCATTCCGACGCCGCAGCCCTCCAAGCCCGACGAGGTGGCCGAGGCGGTCGCGTCGATCATCAAGCATTTCGGCTGGAGCGGCCCTGTCGGCATCACCTTTCCCGGCGTGGTCGTGGACGGCGTCGTCCTGACGGCCGCCAACGTCGACCCTTCGTGGGAAGGGGTCGACGCGGCCGCGCTCTTCGGCGGGGCCACCGTGCTGAACGACGCCGACGCGGCGGGCATGGCGGAGATGACGTTCGGCAAGGCCAAGGGACAGCGGGGGACCGTGCTCGTGCTGACCTTCGGGACGGGCATCGGCAGCGCGCTGTTCACCGACGGGCGGCTCGTCCGCAACACCGAGTTCGGGCACCTGCGGCTGCGCGGCAAGGACGCCGAGCACCGGGCGTCGGCGCGGGTCAGGGAGGAACGGGACCTCAGCTGGAAGGCGTGGGCGGGGCGGGTGGAGGAATATCTCCGGTACGTCGAGATGCTGTTCACGCCCTCGCTGATCGTGATCGGCGGGGGAGTGAGCAAGAAGGCCGACAAGTTCCTTCCGCACATCCACCTCGACACCCCCGTGGTGCCCGCCGCCCTCCGCAACGAGGCGGGCATCGTCGGCGCCGCCCGCGCCGCCGCGTCCCGCTGACCGCACGGTCCACGATCGTGAGACGCCGGGATATTGGGATGCGCGGCCCGGCGCGGTCGGGCACCATGGGCGGTTGGCTCCGGGGCCGCGGGGCTCGAATATCCTCGACAGCAGTATGGGAACGTCTTCGTTGTCCTCTCCACTCGCCGACCTCCAGTCCCGCCTGCCCGACCTCATGCCCCGCGATCAGCGGCGGTTGCGGCGCAGGCTCGACGGCATGCGCCGGGTGCGCTCGCGAGAGGCCCGCGACAAGATCGTCGCGGAGATCCTCTCCGACGTGGAGCGAGCCGAGCAGCGGCTGGTACGCCGCCGCGACGCCGTACCGAAGGTCACCTATCCGGAGAACCTGCCTGTCTCCCAGCGCAAGGACGACATCCTCGCGGCCATCCGCGACCACCAGGTCGTGATCATCGCGGGGGAGACCGGCTCCGGCAAGACCACCCAGATCCCCAAGATCTGTCTCGAGCTGGGGCGGGGCGTGCGCGGGCTGATCGGCCACACCCAGCCCCGCCGCATCGCCGCCCGCACGGTCGCCGAGCGCATCGCCGAGGAGCTCGGCGCCGGCGACGGCCAGAAGCTCGGCGACGTGGTCGGCTACAAAGTCCGCTTCACCGACCAGGCCGGTGACCGCACCCTGGTCAAGCTGATGACCGACGGCATCCTGCTGGCCGAGCTGCAGCACGACCGCATGCTCGACCAGTACGACACCCTCATCATCGACGAGGCCCACGAACGCAGCCTCAACATCGACTTCATCCTCGGCTACCTGAAACAGCTGCTGCCCGAGCGCCCCGACCTCAAGGTCGTCATCACCAGCGCGACGATCGACCCCGAGCGGTTCTCCCGGCACTTCGACGACGCGCCGATCATCGAGGTCTCCGGCCGCACCTACCCGGTCGAGGTGCGCTACCGCCCGCTCGACGATGACGACGACCAGACGCAGGGCATCGTCGACGCCTGCAGAGAGCTGACCGGCGAGGGCCCCGGCGACATCCTGGTGTTCCTGTCGGGCGAGCGGGAGATCCGTGACGCCGCCGACGCCCTGGCCAAGGCGGAGTTCACGGGCACGGAGATCCTGCCGCTCTACGCCCGGCTGAGCGCCGCCGAGCAGCATCGTGTCTTCCAGCGCCACACCGGCCGCCGCGTCGTGCTGGCCACCAACGTGGCGGAGACCTCGCTCACGGTCCCCGGCATCAAGTACGTCGTCGACCCCGGCTACGCCCGCATCTCCCGCTACAGCCACCGCACCAAGGTGCAGCGCCTGCCGATCGAGGCCATCTCGCAGGCCAGCGCCAACCAGCGCAAGGGCCGCTCGGGCCGCACCTCCGACGGCATCTGCGTCCGCCTCTACGAGGAGGACGACTTCCTCAACCGGCCCGAGTTCACCGACCCCGAGATCCTGCGGACCAACCTCGCCTCGGTCATCCTGCAGATGACCTCGATCGGGCTGGGCGACATCGAGGCGTTCCCCTTTGTCGAGCCGCCCGACCGCCGCCAGGTGAAGGACGGCGTCAACCTGCTGCACGAGCTGGGCGCGTTCGACGTCCACGGCAAGCTCACGCCCGTCGGCCGCAAGCTGGCCGGCCTGCCCGTCGACCCCCGGCTGGGCCGCATGGTGCTGGAGGCGGAGAAGAACGGCTGCCTGCGCGAGGTCATGGTGATCGCCGCCGCCCTGTCGATCCAGGACCCGCGCGAGCGGCCCTCGGACAAGCAGCAGCAGGCCGACGAGAAGCACCGCCGCTTCGCCGACCCCGAGTCGGACTTCATGGCCTACCTCAACCTCTGGCACTACCTGCGCGACAAGCAGAAGGAGCTGTCGTCCAGCGCCTTCCGGCGGTTGTGCAAGGCGGAGTTCCTCAACTACCTGCGCGTGCGCGAGTGGCAGGACATCTACAGCCAGCTCCGCCAGGCGCTCGGCGCCCAGCCCGGCAGCCGGGCCGCCGACCCCCAGCAGGTGCACGCGTCGCTGCTCGTCGGGCTCCTGTCGCACATCGGCGTCAAGGACGTCATGGAGAAGCGCGGCCAGGACGGCCGCAGGCCGATCCAGGAATACCTCGGCGCCCGCAACGCCCGCTTCGCCATCTTCCCCGGGTCGGCACTGGCCAAAAAGCAGCCGCAGTGGCTCATGTCGGCCGAGCTGGTCGAGACCTCCCGCCTGTGGGCGCGCGTCAACGCCAAGATCGAGCCGGGCTGGGTCGAGCCGCTCGCCCAGCACCTCGTCAAGCGCACCTACTCCGAGCCCCACTGGGAGAAGAACCAGGGCGCCGTCATCGCCCTGGAGAAGGTCACGCTCTACGGTGTGCCGCTGGTCGTCGGCCGCAAGGTCAACTACGGCCGCATCGACCCCGACCTGTCGCGCGAGCTCTTCATCAGGCACGCGCTCGTCGAGGGCGACTGGGACACCCACCATCGTTTCCTGAAGGACAACCGCCGGCTGCTCGGAGAGGTCGAGGAGCTGGAGAACCGCGCCAGACGCCGCGACATCCTGGTGGACGACGAGGCGCTGTTCGACTTCTACGACCAGCGGGTGCCCGCGGACGTCGTGTCGGCCCGCCACTTCGACTCCTGGTGGAAGAAGGCCAGGCACGAGCAGCCCGACCTGCTCACGTTCTCGCCGGAGATGCTGGTCAACGAGGGCGCCGACGTCAGCACCCGCGACTATCCCGACACCTGGCGCCAGCTCGGCCAGCGCATGAAGCTGACCTATCGGTTCGCGCCGGGCCCGGATGAGGACGGCGCCGACGGCGTGACCGTGCACGTGCCGCTCCAGGTGCTCAACCAGGTCAGCTCCGACGGCTTCGACTGGCAGATCCCCGGCCTGCGCGAAGATCTGATCACCGCGCTGATCAGGTCGTTGCCGAAGAATCTGCGTCGCAACTTCGTGCCCGCCCCCAACTACGCCAGGCAGGTGCTGGAGGGCGTCAAGCCGGGCGGCGAGCCGCTGCTGGAGGCCGTGGAGCGCGAGTTGCTGCGCCTGACCGGCGTCCGGGTGCCGCGCGAGGCCTGGCAGCTCGACCAGGTGCCCGCCCATCTGCGCATCACCTACCGGGTGATCGACGAGCGCAGGCGCACGGTCGCCGAGGACAAAGACCTCGACGCGCTGAAGCGCCGCCTCGCGCCGCGCCTGCGCCAGACGCTCTCGGAGGCGGGCGACGACCTGGAGCAGACGGGCCTGCACACCTGGAGCTTCGGGACGTTGCCCAGGGTGTTCGAGCAGGGCCGGATGAAGGGTTATCCGGCGCTGGTAGACGCGGGCGACTCCGTCTCCATCAAGATCTTCGAGACGGAGGTGGAGCAGCGCCGCTCCCACTGGCCCGGGGTGCGCCGCCTGCTCCTGCTCAACGTCACCAACCCGGCCAGGTCGCTGCTCGGCGGCCTGTCCAACCAGGCGAAGCTGGCCCTGTCGCGCAGCCCGCACGGCGGGGCGGTGGCGTTGTTCGACGACGTGGTCGACGCGGCCGTCGACAGGCTCATGCTCGACGCGGGCGGACCGGCCTGGGACCCGGTGGCTTTCGACCGCCTCTACCAGCACGTGCGGGCTCACCTCTACGACACGTCGGCCGAGGTGCTGGGGAAGGTGGAGCAGATCCTGGGCGTCTGGCACGCGGCGGGCACCCGGCTCGACGCGCTGCAGCCGAGTGCGGCGACCGACGACGTGCGCGAACAGCTCGGCAGGCTCGTCCGTCCGGGGTTCGTCACCGCCACGGGCCACCGGCGTCTGCCTGACGTCCTGCGCTATCTCCGCGCGATCGACCGCCGGCTCACGAAGCTCCCCGAGGATCCGTGGCGTGACCGGGAGTGGATGGATCGGGTGCACAAGGTCGAGGACGACTACCACGACCTGCGGCAGAAGCTCCATCCGGCCCGGCGCGGAGACCCTGACGTGGTGGAGATCGGGTGGATGATCGAGGAACTGCGGGTGAGCTTCTTCGCCCAGACGCTCGGCACCCCCACCCCGGTGTCGGAGAAGCGCATCGCCAAGGCGATGGAGAAGCTCACAGCGGTGAAACAGGGAGATCGATGATCAGGACTGTGGTGTTCGACGTCGGTGAGACGCTGATCAGCGAGACGCGCATCTGGTCGCGCTGGGCCGAGCGGCTCGGCGTGAGCGCGTTCACGCTGATGGGAGCGCTCGGCGGGATGGCCGCGCTGGACCGTGCGCACAGTGACGCCTTCGAGCTCGTACGCCCCGGCGTCGACCTCGCCAGGGAGGAAGCCGAGTGGGAGCGCGACGACCCCCACGGCATGCGCAACACCTTCGACGCCGGCGACCTCTATCCCGACGTGCGCGACGCTCTGGCGGCCATCCGGGCGGCCGGGTACCAGGTGATCATCGCGGGCAACCAGCCGGAGCGGGCCTACGACGCGCTCGTCGCCATGGACCTGCCGGCCGATTCCGTGCACACCTCCGACGGGTGGGGCGTCTCCAAGCCCGAGCCCGGATTCTTCGCCAAGGTCGCGGCCGTCGCGGGCCACGAGCCCGCCGAGATCCTCTACGTGGGCGACCGGCTCGACAACGACGTGCTGCCTGCCAGGGCGGCCGGCATGCGGACCGCGCTGCTGAAGCGGGGCCCATGGGGCTACCTGCACGCCGAGCGACCTGAGGCCGGCGCGGCCGACGTGATCGCCGACGACCTGTACGCCCTGCTGCCCGCACTCGACGGTCTCGCCTGAAGGTCGGGCGGACGTGCGGCGGCTTTTCTCCCGACGCCGCCGGCGCCCTTCACGTGAGGTTCTCGTCGGGGTCGATGCGTACGGCCCGCTCCTCCGCCGAGAGGTCATCCGTGTCGCCGCCCTGGTCCACACCGAGTTCCTCGTCGTCCGTGTCGGGTTCGAGCCCCTCGTCCGGCTGGGTCAGCCGGTGCTTGGGCCGGGACTCGTGGAGCCGGGACGGCGCCTCCCGCCGCAGCCGCTCGTCGAGTGTGTCCCGGTGCCGGGGGTCGTCCTCGGCGACCTCGTGGTGGAGGCCGAGGTCGTCGGTCCACTCTGCGACCTCGATCTCCTGCTCATCGGCGTAGCCGTATCGGTCCGGAGGTTGTTCGGTCATACCGGCCCCCTACCCAGCGAGCGGTCCGGAATCCTCCTTGCCGGACCGGCGGGAGGGCGGATCACCGGGTCACTGCCGCTCGCCGTCCAGCCGGGCGCGGGCCTCGTCGAGCTCCCTGCGCACGTCGGCGAGCTCGCGTTCGAGCTGCAGGATCCGGCGGATGGCGATGAGCGTCATGCCTTCTTCCGTCATGCGGGTGACGTGCCGGACGATGAGGATGTCGCGGCGGGAATAGCGCCGCTGCCCGCCGTTCGAACGGCTCGGGCTGATGACGTCGTGCTGGTCGAGCCGCCGCAGGAAGGCGTGCTGGACCTGCAGCATCTCCGCCACCTGGCCGAGGGAGTAGAGAGGCGCGTGTTCGTCGTCAAGGGGGAGTTCTGGCGTCATGGCTCTCCTCGTGATCCGGGAGCGGGCCGGGGAGCCCGCCCCCGGACCGCGCGTCAGGCCTTGATGGCCCTGGTCTCGCCTCGCCGGATCTCCACCTTGCGCGGCCGGGCCCGCTCGAGCACCGGGATGCGGACGGTGAGCACGCCGTTGGCGTAACCCGCGTCGATCTGCTCGCTGTCGAGGTGCTCGGACAGGTAGACCCGGCGGGTGAAGGCACCCATCGGGCGCTCGCGGACGAACAGCCGCTCGTTGTCCGCGACCTCCTCCTCGCGGCGGGCGCTCACGCTCAGCACGCCGCGGTCGACCGTGACCTCGATGGAGTCGGGGTCGATGCCGGGGAGGTCGAAGCGGAGCAGCACGTCGTCGTCGCGGCGCAGCCCGTCCATGGGCATCACGGCGCTGCCGTTGTCGAAGGTCTGGCGTGCCAGGCGGCTGAACTGCCGCTCGAACTCCTGGATGAACGGGTCAATTGAGGTCAAGAGCATTTTCTAACCTCCTTGCTGCTTCTCCTGATGGAGCTAACCTCCAAGTGCATTTACAGGTTAGCTCCATCAACGGCTACAGGCAAGTGGTGTTTCCGTGGACGGTCAGGCGTTCCCCAGACGTGGCCTCAGCCTGGCGGCCTGCCTGATCGTCCTGCCTGACAGCCGGGCCAGCACCACCGCCGCGAGCAGGGCCGCCGCCACGCAGGCCACCCCGCCGATCTCCAGGGCGGCCCTGGGTCCCATGGCGTCGCTGAGCCAGCCCAGCAGCGGCCCGCCGAGCGCGCCCGCCCCGGCGCTGACGATGGACAGCGCCGCGATGATCCGGCCGCGCATCGGCTCCGGGCTGTCGAGCTGCGCCCGTGCCGAGACGGTGGTGTCGACGGTCACCGCTCCCGCCGCGATCGGCAACATCAGGGCCGCGAACGTCCACAACCCCGGCATCAGCCCGCTCACCGCCTGGGCGACCCCGGTCACGAACGCCGTGAGCAGCAGCAGCCGGATCGTCAGGTGAGGCCGGGAGGCGGCCACGAACCCGCCGAGCACCGTTCCGACGGCGAACACGGTGGACAGCAGCCCGTAGCCGCCGGCACCCGCGTCCAGAGGGCCGGCGCTCATGGCGGCCATGGTGACCTGGAAGTTACGGCCGACGCTGCCCGAGACGAACCAGAGCGCCAGCACCACGAGCAACCACGGCGTGCGCAGCACGTACCGCAGGCCGTCGCGTACGGCGCCGGGCTGCCGCTCGGCGGTGGCCAGCGGGTGCAGCTCCGCGCGGCGCATGGCCGCCACCGCCGCGATCACCACGAAGAAGCTGGCCGCATTGATCACGAAGAGCCCGCCGTTGCCGGTGAACGGGAGCAGCGCGCCCGCCAGGCTCATGCCCAGGATGCGGCCGGCGGAGCTGAGGATCGAGCCGAGCGCCATCGCGTTCGGCAGGTCGGCCGGCGGCACCACCTGGGCGCCGAAACGGCTGCAAGAGGGTCGGCAGCGTCTGCATGACCGAGGCTCAGCCCGACGCTCGTCGCCGAGCCCGTCAGCGTGAGGACGAGCCAGTTGACGCCGAGCACCTGCATCCACGTGCCGGTCACGGAGACGATGTCGGCTCCCGCCCAGAGCCGGTAGTTGTGATGACGCAGAGCCCTGAACGTGGGGGAGGAGGGAGACACAACCGATCCTTGCCTTGACGATGCACCGGGGGATCAAACACGGCTCTCGAGGAAGCGGATTCCGATCAGCCCGGAATGTGAGGCAGGACACGGGGGGTGAGGCGGTGGCAGCGCGTCAGCTCTCGCGGGTGAGCACGCCGCCGACGACGGTGGCGAGGCAGGGCGGCTGGGAGAGCAGTGCCGCGTACGGATAACGTCCGCGGGCGTCGAAGACGGCGAAGTCGGCACGGGCGCCGGCGGCCAGCGACCCGATCCTGCCCCTGCCGCGGTCCATGCCCAGCGCTCTGGCGCCGCCCAGCGTGGCGGCCTCGACCAGCCGGCGGTCGAGTTCCCTGGGCCGCAGCCTCAGCTCCCGCGCGCGGCGCCTGATCGCCCCGGCCAGCCCCAGCGGGCCGGTCGGTGGCGTGCCGGCCGGGCCGCGGCTGCCGAAGGCGACGGTGTTGCCCTCGTCCAGCAGGGCCAGCGCGTCCTGCGCCTGTGACGGCTCAGGCGGGCAGAGCGCCACGGCGGTCCTGCGCAGCCGCAGCAGCTTGCGCTCGCCCGGGTCCAGCGACCTGCCGCTCGCGACGTGGCACAGCGGGCCGAGCACCCCGTTCTCATCCAGCTCCACGGGGGAGTGGCGGTCCAGGCGGACCATCAGCCGCAGCCCGAACGTCCTGGCCAGCACGGCCACGTCCTCCAGCACGTGCGGGTCGCGCGCGTGGGCGGCGATCCCCACCACGCGGGGCCGCTCCGCCTCGCGGATGGCGGTGATGACCGCGTCCCGGTCGTGTTCCTCCCACTCCTCCTCGCCGGCGCTGGTCACCTCGACGTACGAGATGCCGGGGAGAGCCGGACCGTCGGCCAGGTCGGAGAGCACGCCACCCCGCGCGGTCACCCCCGGGGCGGGTGCCGGTGCGGCGGAACACGCGTCGACCAGCCCTGCCACGATCATCCCCGGCCACCGGAGCTCCTGCGCGGAGGGGTACGCGGGGAGCAGTTCCGCTCGCGGGCCGACCGCGAGCACCCGCTCGCCCCCGATCGCCACGGCGCCGCCGCGGATGGGGACGGTGCAGACGGGCACGACGAGCGGGGCGGAATGGAGGATGACGGGCCCGGGCGGGCGCCTGCCCGGAGCTGGACCGGCAAGCTTCGCAGACGGCATCAGGACTCCCGTCGAGACTTCCCCTCTAGGCATTAAACGTGAAGGCAGGATATGCCCGCAATCGGGACAAACCGGGCGAATCGCTAAGCCGGCGAAGTTGTCCTGCTTCCCGCCGTCTGATCGTTGATCTCCGACAATTACCTCTATACCGTCAATCCGTGAACGCCCTGAAGAAGCTGCTGAAGGGTTTACCCGCGGTCATCGTGATGATCCCGGTGAGCCTCATGGCGACCCCTGCTTCCGCAGCGCCCCCCACCGATCCCGAGCATCCCTGGCGGCAGGACCACTGGCCGCAGACGCAGCCCTGGCAGGTCGACGCACCCGACGACGCCCAGGCCCTGCGCACCCGCCTCCCCGGCGGCCTCAAGCCCATCGACCCGCAGAACTGGAAGAACCCCGACCACATGACGTGGGCGGACTACAAGAAGCCGCCCGGCACCAACTGGGCCGACCCCTCCGTCAAGGGGTCGAAGCGCACCTTCAAGGGCGCGCTCGTGCTGCTCGACTACCCCAACCAGCCGTTCGTGGCGACGCAGCCCCAAGGCTCGACGATCTTCGGGAACCCGAGCGCCGAGGCCCACGACGTCCCCCGTGACGAGGTGGCCACGTTCTACCGGGACTTCCTCAACACCCCCAACAAGCTCAACAGGGGACACACCATCCACGAGTACTGGATGGAGGACTCGGGCGGCAGGTACGGCGTGGAGCTCACCGGGTTCGGGCCCTACATGATGGCGGGCAAGGACCACGAGTACGCCATGGAGTTCCAGGGCGGCAACGGGTGCCCCGCCGGCGACTCGTGCGACAGGAACCTGCGCACCGAGGGCAACGCCGCCTGGCTCGCCGACGTCGGCCAGGAGGTGGCCGAGCAGTTCGACTTCGTCTTCTACCTGAGCGCCGGCCAGGACGAGTCGTCCACCTGGCAGGAATTCGGGATGATGAAATTCCCGGCAAAGGAGGACGTGCCCGACGAGTGGGGTCCGCCGGACGCCGCGCTGCCCAACTGGGTCGACACCCGCTACGTCGACTGGACCTCGTGGCAGGCCGGCTCCACCTTCTGGCCCAACGCCCGCTTCGGCATCGACTCGGTGCAGGCCGAGAGCTCCGGCATGGCCGTCTACGCCCACGAGCTCAGCCACATCATGGGCATCGCCGACAACTACAACAACCCGTACGGCGTGCCGCCGCGCAGGGCGTACACAGGCGTGTGGGAGATGCTCAGCCGCGGCAGCTTCAACGGGCCCGGCGGCCCGCACTCCCGCTGGCTCATCCCGCCGACCGCCGGCGCGTCCATGGGCGCCCAGCACATGCTCCGCAACAAGATCAAGCTGGAAATGGTCGACGAGCGGAACGTGCTGCGCCTGTCACGCGAGGCGCTCGACGAGTCAGGCCTGGTCACCGTCGAGATCCTGGCGCGCGCGGTCCAGCCGGGCAAGAAGGAGCTGTCGGGCGTCAACCTCTCCTTCGACACCGGCGACAAGAGCCCGGCCTGCGACCCGCGCACCGACCCGCTCTGCGACGGCGGCGGCTACCAGAACTACACGGTCGAGGTCGTGGACCGCATGGGCTCCGACTCGTTCACCCCCGACTCCGGCGTTCTGCTGGCCAAGACCAAGAACGAGGACCGGGCGCCGTTCGAGTGGGTGATCGACGCCAACCCGCAGGACATCGGCATGACCGACTACGTCATGCCCGACGGGACCAAGGTGCCCATCACGATCGGCGACTACCGCCAGCTCTCCGACGCCCTCTTCCACGCCGGCACCGACTCCAGCAGCGAGTACGAGTACGTCGACGAGGCCAACCGCCTGCACTTCTACGTCACCGACCGCAAGCGCGGCCGCGACGGCACCCTGTCGTACACGGTCGCGATCCGCTCGCTCGACGGCCCGGGGCCGCAGCGGCGCGGCGTCAAGGTGCTGCCCGCGGCCGGCGTGCCCAGCGGCAGGAACCTGTCCACCTGCACGTTCCCGCTGTTCAACACCGGCAGGGCCGCCCCGGTGCAGGGACAGCACCCCGAGGACGTCAGCGCCTACCTGAACGCCGACGTCTACCGGCTCAAGGCCGAGGTGCAGGGCAAGGGCTGGACCGTCCAGCTGCCGAACGCCCTGGCCTCCGTCGGGTTCGGCAAGCACGAGCTCGTCACCGTGAACGCGGCGCGCGACTCCGGCGGCGCCCGGCTGGCCAAGGTCAAGCTCACCGCCACCTCGGAGAGCGATCCCGGCAAGACGGTGACGGCCACCTGCCACGTGATCGGCCTCTAGAACCACGATGGGTACGGCCGGACGCCGTACCCCATCGGCCTGAAGCACCCGCGAGGGAGCCCGCTCGAACCCGCACAGCTCGCCCCGGCCCGGGCTCAGGCGAGCGGGCTCCTGATCAGCTCGCCGGCCGCCTGCCTCGCCTGCAGGATGCTCTCCTCGAACATCTTGCGCACGTGCGCCGCATGGTCGGTCAGCTCCCTGATGCGTTCGTGCGCCATCTCGTCGCGCACGGTGTCGGCGATCAGCGCCTGGTATTCGTGGGTCCTGGCGGCCAGGGCCTCCAGCCGCCGATGGGCGGAGTAGGCCTTGTCGGCCTTGCGCACCTGCTTGGCGTACTTCTCCAGGTGGCGTACGCGCCGTGACAGCGACGTCCACGCGGCGTCGAGCGCCTTGGTGTAGGGCTTGAACGCGTCCTCCATGCCCGACGGCAGCTCGCGGGGGATGATCCTGCCCTGCTCGGCGTGCATGGACGACAGCCGCCGCAGCCGGTGCGCGATCTGCCAGACCTCCTCCGGAAGCGACACCTGGTTGTCGACCGTGTCGATCAGGCCCGCCGCGTGGACCCGCGAGTTGAGGACGGACTCGGCGGCGTGCTGCGCCCTGCGCAGCAGCATCTGGCACGGATAGTCGAGGTCCTCCGGCAGGACGTAGTGGTCGGCGTGGCTCTGGGCGACACGGAGCTTCCGCCGCGCCGACCTGTTGGAGGTGTCCTGCGCCATCCAGCGGAACAACACGATCATCCCCACGCCGGAGCCTGCCAGGAACAACAACGGAGACCTGGTCAGCAGGGAGAGCAGCAGCAGGAGGCCGGGCAGCAGGAAGATCAGGGCGGGATGGCGCGTGGTGTCCAGCTGCCGGCCGGATCGAGCCATCCGGAGAAGGTGCGGGCTCGACCGCAGCTCGCTCGAGATCGCCGGGGGCAGCGTTGGATCGATCACCAGCCGTGGAGGCAGAGCTCGTGGATCCATATGTTCATGCTGCGTTATGAACGGCGATTCTGCTCACCATGGTGGACATATAGGGTCGCGATAATGGACGAGATGACGAGGTGGATAGACCTGGAAGGCGCGGTCAACGCGCGTGACCTGGGCGGACTGCCCACCCGCGACGGCGGGCGCACCCGCCGCGGGCGAATCTTCCGTGCCGACAACCTGCAGGGGCTCACGCCCGGCGACGTGACGCTGCTCGTGGGCGAGCTGGGCCTGCGGCACGTGGTCGATCTCCGCTCGAACGCGGAGGTTTCGCTGGAGGGCCCCGGGCCGCTGACGCGGGTGCGCGAGGTGCGGCACCACCATCTGACCCTGTTCGCCGAGGGAGGCCGGCACACCGACGTCGAGGCCGACGCCATCGACGGGGAGCGGGTGCTGCCGTGGGCGGAGCGCGGCCTGGACGAGGAGTTGCGGGTGACCGGCTTCTACTTCGGCTACCTGCGCGACCGGCCGGACGCCGTGGTCGACGCGCTGCGCGCGATGGCGCTCGACGACGGCGCGTCGCTGGTGCACTGCGCGGCGGGCAAGGACCGCACCGGCGTGCTGTCGGCGCTCGCCCTGGAGGTGGCCGGGGCGACCAGGGAGGCGATCGTCGAGGACTACGTGGCCACGGGGGAGCGGCTTGAGCTCATACTCAAGCGGCTGCGGGGCAGCGACACCTACCGTGGCGACCTCGACTCGCGCCCCGCCGACGACCACATGCCGCGGGCCGGGTACATCGAGCAGTTCCTCGGCGTGCTCGACGACCGTTTCGGCGGGCCGCTCGAGTGGCTGGCCGGGCACGGCTGGACCGGCGCCGACACCGAGGCCATGCGCTCCCGCCTGCGCGACTGACGGCGCCGGCCGCCGCAGGCACAGATGGACGATCCCCTGCGCCCGCCGGCCCAGGGGACGACGTACCCCGGCCGTCAGCTCAGGTGGACGACGATCCCCCGCGTGGCCGACAGGCGGGCCGCCTCGATGACGGCCAGCGCGTCGACCGCGCTCTCCGGATCGACGGGCGGCGCCGCGCCCTCGCGCAGCGCCGCCTCCACACCTCGGTAGAAGTCGAGGTAGGCGCCCGGCTCGGTCAGCACGGTGCGGCGGTCGTGCTCGGTGCCGAGCCGGCCCCAGCGTGACTCCTCGTCGTCCCCGAATCCGGGCGTGCCGGGCGCGGCGCCGGCCCGCAGCCGCTCCTCCTGGACGTCCATCCCGTACTTGACGAAGGCGCCCGCCGAACCCAGCACCCGGAACCGGGGCCCCGACATGGCGGCCATCGAGCTCATCCAGAGGTGCGAGCGGGCCCCTCCGGCATGCGCCAGCGCCACGAACGTGTCGTCGTCGGCGGCCACCCCGGCGCGCCGGACGTCGCTCTCGCAGTAGACCTGCGTGGCCGGGCCGAGCAGTTGCAGGGCCTGGTCGACGAGGTGGCTGCCCAGGTCGTAGAGGAGGCCGCCCACCTCGCCGGGCCCGCCGGACTCCCGCCAGCCGCCCTTGGGCTCCGGCCGCCACCGCTCGAACCTCGACTCGAACCGCAGCACCTCGCCCAGCCGTCCCTCGCCGGCCAGCCGGCGCACGGTGCGGTAGTCGCCGTCCCAGCGGCGGTTGTGGAACACGGTCAGCATGAGGCCGCGCTCCCTGGCCAGGCGCACCAGCTCCCGCCCTTCCTCGGCGGTCCTGGCCAGCGGCTTGTCGACGACGACGGGCAGGCCGTGGGCGAGCGCGGCGGTTGCCGCGGACACGTGGGTCCTGTTGGGGGAGGCGACCACCACCAGATCGCACCGCTCCCACAACGCGTCCACGTCGTTCACGCCCGTCGCGCCGTACTTCGCGGCCACCTCCGCCTGCCGGCCGGGGTTTCGCGTGACGACGGCCGCCAGTGCCAGGCCGGGGGTGGCGTGGATCAGCGGGGCGTGGAAGAAGGCCCCGGCGGGGCCGTAGCCGACCAGCCCGACCTGGATGTCGCTCATCGTCCCACCGTATCGCCGCGGGCGCGGGTCACTCGTCGTCGCGCTCGGCCAGGAAACGCTCGAACTGGGCGGCGAGCTCGTCACCCGTGGGCATGGGCGTCGTCTCGGCCATGAGGTTCTCCCGCTCGGTGCCCTCCGAGAACGCGTCGTACTGCTGCTCCAGGCCCTTGATGGCGGTGGACAGCTCGGCCGAGGCCTGGATCTGCTCCTCGATCTCGGTGTTCGTACGGCGGGCCGCCTCGCGCAGCGACTCCGTCGGGAACACCAGCCCCGTCCCCTTCGTCACGGCTTCCAGCGCGGCGACGGCGGCGGTCGGATATTCGGCCTGCGCCAGATAGTGCGGCACGTGCACCGCGTACCCCAGCGCGTCGTTGCCCTGCGCGCCCAGCCGCAGCTCCAGCAGCGCGGCGACGCTGCCGGGCACCTGGACGCGCCCGAACGCGCTCGTCTGCGCGTTGATCAGCTCGGGGCGGCTGGCATGCATCGTGACGCCCAGCGGGCGTGTGTGCGGAACCGCCATCGGGATGCCGTGCATGGTCACCAGCTTGCTCACCTTCAGCCGCGCCACCAGGTCCCCCACCGCCTTGGTGAAGAGCTCCCACTCCCTGTCGGGCTCAGGCCCGCTCATCACCAGGAACTGCGTCCCCGTCGAGTCTTTCGCCGCATGAACGGCCAGCTCGGGGTTCTCGCACTCGACCCAGCGGTCGGTGTCGAAGGTCATGATGGGCCGCCGCGACCGGTAGTCGAGCAGACGGTCGACGTCGAACGTCGCCACGACCCGGTGCTCCAGCTCGGCCAGCAGGTGGCCCAGCGCGAGACGTCCGGCACCGCCAGCGTCGACGAAACCGTCGAAGTGGTACAGCAACACCGGATCGGGCAGCTCGGGCGCGTCGTCTGCGAGCTTGTAGAGATCCTTCGGGTCGAACACGGTTGGACAGCCTTTCCCTAGGTACTCTCTCCAGAACCTACGGCGGGACAGAACGATTCCGCGCACGGCACCCTATCGAGGCAGAAAGGCATGCACGGACGGGGAACCGAAGGCCCAGGCGTCCGCCACGAAGCTGTTCGACCTGGCCAGGGCGTGCGACACGGAGCCCCCGCGCGCGAACGTAGAGGCTGGGGCACCGGTCGACCTGACCAACGGCAAAGGTGACACTTTCCTGATGCCGACGGCTTATTACGGTCACGCCCAGACCGTCGCGATGCTCGTCAGAAGAGGCTCCGACAGCGACCACACCAATGATCGCGGCCGGACACCGCTCGCGGGCGCCGGATGAGATGAAGGAATCGGCCGTGGTCAGAGCGCTCCGCGACACGGGCGCCGATCCGCATGCTGGTCAACCCCGCGCGCTGGACACCGCATGGACCTTCGCGAATGAACAGGGTCTTCGCTGGTTTTAGCAAAGCGGGACATAGCATGAAATATGCAGAAAAGGTCCAAACGTTACTAACTGTGGCCTTTTCAGTAGTCCATCGTCATGCTGGATGGCGTGGATACTTCTGCGCATTCCTCCAGCAGGCGACCCCTCCACATCCCCCCGTTGCCATGTCCGTTCCCCAGTGAGATCAACGTGCATGTGGCGGAGATCGGCTTGGAGAGCCATGCATGGGTGGTCGCCTCCAACATGCTCCCCAACGCCGAGACCGCCGAGCACTTCAGACGCTCCGAACTCGGCCTTCTCCCCGCGCGGACCAACCCCACGGTGCCGCGCGAGAGTCTCCGGTTGGTCACCGACTGGTACTTCTGGCTCTGGGCCTTCGACGACGGGTTCTGCGAGAGCGAGCTCACGGGGCACCGGGCCGCAGCCGTAGCCCGCGCGCTGCCGTCGCTCTTGGAGAGCCTCGACGAGGAGCGTACGCCGGAGCCCGGCGAGCCGTTCGGCCTCGCCCTCAGAGAACTCCTGGACCGGATCTCCGCCATGGCCACTCCGGAACAGGTGGAACGGTGGCGGAGCGCGGTGAAGGAATACCTGTTCGCCCAGATCTGGGAGGCTGCGAACCGCGAAGCCGATCTGATCCCGACCCCCGCGGATTACCTCCTGATGCGCCGTACCACCGGTGCCACGTACACCTGCTTCGCGCTCATCGACATCGGGGGCGGCTATCGGATCGAGACCGAGGACTGGTACCACCCCGACGTGCGCGCGCTCTCGGACTTGGCCTGCGACCTCGTCGGCTGGGACAACGACCTGCTGTCCTATGCCAAGGAACACCGCGCCGACAAGGCGCGGCACAACCTCGTGACCGTCCTGGCCGCCCACAAGTCGCTCCACCTTCAGGACGCGCTGCTGGAGGTCGCCCGGATGCACGACGAGGCCGTCGCGGCGTTCGTCGACCGGCGGATGGCGCTGGAGAGGTGGGCTCCGCGGCCAGTGCTCGACTACGTGCGCGGTCTCGAACACTGGGTCCGCGGCCACATCGAGTTCTCGTTCGGCAGCGCACGGTTCGTGAACGCCTGGCCAGACGACACCCGCTGGCCGCAGGCCGTCTGAGCCAACGATGTCAGCCTTCATCGAGGGCGACCAACTCGCCCAGCGCCATTGATGCTGCCTCATCGAGGTCGAGTCGGGCGCCCTCTTCGAAGGCGTTCTTGTAGGCGAGCTCACCCATACGGCGTGAGCACTCCCTGACGCACGCGTTGTGGTCAGCGGACAAGAACGGTGCGCCCAACTGCGGCAGTCCGGCCGCCCTCCAGTTCTGCTGCAGCGCACCCAGCAGGTGTGCGGCCAGCGGCAACCGGTCGAGGGCCACGAAGATCCGCGCCGATGACTCCAGAGCCAGCAGAGTGCCGAGGGTGTCGTGGAAGTGCAGCTTGATGCGCAGCCCTTCTCTCACATTGTGCAGGGCCTCCTGAGGGCGGTTGCTGGCGAGCCTGGCGCCCGCCAGCGCCCACTGCGCATGAGAGCTCACCCAGAGCTCCCCGCGCTCCTTGCAGACCTGCAGGCAGTCCTGCAGCAGGGACTCGGCCTCGTAGAACTCGCCCTGCGCGGTCAGGACGATGGACAACTCGACGATGGCGGGCAGCAGGCCCGGGTTGAGCTCCTTGTTGTCGGTGTTGAACTCGATCGCCACGCCCAGGAGCGCGCTGGCTTTCGGCATGTCGCCCTGGAGCATCGCCGCGGTGCCCTGCATCTTGGAGGCCAGGATCACCGCTCTGGAGTCGCCCACCCGGATGGCCTCGGTGCTGCACGTCTCCGCGGCCGACTGTCCGCCGACGCTGTCGCCCTGGGAATTGCGCACGTACGAGAGCACCCAGAGTGCCTTGCACCGTTCCTTGCTGGGGCTGGGGTTGGCCTCGAGCGCCCGCTCCAAATACAGGCGCCCTTCGCGGGCGAACCCGCAGCAGACCCACATGAACCACAACGACGACAGCAGGACCAGCGCCAGCGGCTCCTTGCCCGGGGTCTTGAGCGCGTATTCCAGGGCCACCCTGACGTTGTCGTGCTCCTGGCGCATGCGGACGAACCAGTAGATCTGCCGTGGCCCTGACCAGGCGTCCTCGCCGCGCTGGGCCAGGCTCAGGTAGTAGTCGAGATGGCGTTGCCGCATCTGTTCGGCCTGCCCGAGTTTGTCGAGCCATTCCTCGCCGTATTCGGCCAGGGTGTCGATCAGCTTGTAGCGGACGCCGGCGTGGTTGCTCCTGATCAGCAGGATCGACTTCTCGACCAGCCCGGTGACCAGGTCCGTGATGTCCTCCGACGGCAGCCGCTCGTCGGAGCAGACGAACCGGGCCGCGTCGAGCTCGAAGTCGCCGGCGAAGACCGACAGCCGCGCCCACAGCAGGCGCTCGGCCGGCTCGCACAGCTCGTGGCTCCAGCCGATGGCCGCCCGCAGGGTCTGGTGGCGGGGCAGGGCCGTGCGGCTCGCCCCGGCCAGCAGGCTGAAGCGGTCGGTCAGCAGGCCGAGGATCTGCTTCACCGAGAGGGCGCGCAGCCGTACCGCGGCCAGCTCGATGGCCAGCGGGATGCCGTCGAGCCGCCGGCAGAGCTCGGCCACGGCTTCGATGTTGTCCTCGTCGAGCTGGAAGTCGGGCACGCTGGCCCCGGCCCTGACCGCGAACAGCTGCACCGACTCGTTGGTGAACAGGCTCTCGGCCGGGTCGTCGCCGGGCACCTGAAGCGGCGGCACGGGCACCACGTGCTCGTACGGCAGGTGCAGCGACTGCCGGCTGGTGGCCAGCACCTTCAGGTTGGGAGCGGCCTCCAGCAGCTCGTGCACCAGCTCGGCGCACCCCTGCACCAGATGCTCGCACGTGTCGATGATGAGCAGCATGTCGCGCTCGCCCACCCATTCCGACAGCGACTCCGACTCCGCCCGCGAGGACTGGTCGGCGATGCCGAGGGCGGAGGAGATCGTGTGCTTGACCATGCCCGCGTCCTGCAGCCTGGCCAGGTCGGCGAACCACACTCCGTCGGGATAGTGGGCGCGCACCTGGTGCGCCAGCCGCAGCACCGTGCGCGACTTGCCGACACCCCCGATGCCCGTGACGGTCACCAGGCGCGACTCGGCGAGGTGCCGTTTGAGGTTGGCAAGCAGGCGCGTGCGGCCGATGAAGCTGGTGAGCTCCGCCGGCAGATTGCCTTCTCGCCGCCATCCTGTCGGGGTGGCCATGGGCAGCCTCACGGGGGGTAGGCGACACCTGCACTGGCATCGTACCGCCGTGCCTGCGGCCTGTCCTGGAGCCGGTGGACACGTCGGGTAAGGCTTTGTATGCCTAGGTAGCATGTTGGGCGTGAAAGATTTCCTACCTGAGCAGACGGCGGACGACACGGACGAGGGCTGGGGCGAGTGGCGCTCCGACGACCCCGACGCGTTCTATCTCGACAACAGGCCGCCGCACTGGGGCTAGCCTCCGGATCAGCACATGACAGGACACGCGCTGCGCGCCGCGACCCCCGGCGACTACGACGCCATCGCGGCCGTCGTCGATGACTGGTGGGGGCGGCCCGTCCTGCCCTCGTTGCCCAGGTTGTTCCTCGACCATTTCCACGGGACGAGCCTGATCGCCGAGGGCCCCGAGGGCCCCGGAGACATGGCGGGGTTCCTGATCGGCTTCGTCTCGCCGTCGCAGCCCGGCGAGGCGTACATCCACTTCGTCGGCGTCGCGCCCGGCGCCAGAGAGAGCGGGGTCGCCCGCTCGATGTACGAACGCTTCTTCGGCATCGCCCGCGACCACGGCCGGCACGTCGTCAGGGCCATCACCGCGCCGGTCAACGAGCGCTCCATCGCCTTCCACCGCCGGATGGGCTTCGAGGCCGGCGATCCCGTCCCCGGCTACAACGGCCCGGGCACGAGCCTGGTCACCTTCGTACGCACGCTCTGATCCGAGACGGCGCCCACCGCGCGTCCGTCCAGGCCGCCGCCCGTTCCTCACTTAATGTTATGTGTCATATACAGCCCGTATGCATTGCCTGATTACGGGAATGGCACACAACGGGTACGCGAGAGGAAGGGGATGGCCGTGGCCGGGCGTCTCGACCGCAGAGGGCTGGCCGGCGAGCTGCTCGCCGAGTTCGCCGGGACAGCGGTGCTCATTCTGTTCGGCTGCGGCGTGGTCGCCTCGGTCGTCGCCGCGGAGGTCGGCGATCACGACAGCATCGCCTGGGCCTGGGGGCTCGGGGTGGTGCTCGGCGTCTACACCGCGGCCAGGACCTCGGGCGCGCACATCAACCCCGCGGTCACGCTGGGGTTCGCCGCCTTCCAGGGCTTTCCGTGGTGGAAGGTCCTGCCGTACGTCCTGGCGCAGACCGTGGGGGCCTTCGTCGCCGCACTGATCGTGCGCTGGAACTTCACCGAGATCCTGGCGATGGCGGACCCGGGGCACACGCTCAAGACCCAGATCGTCTTCTCGACCCTGCCGGGCAACGGCACCCTGCCGGTGGGCTTGTGGGGCGGGTTCCGCGACCAGGTCATCGGCACCGCGATCCTGCTCTTCCTCGTCTTCGCGCTGATCGACACGAGAAACATGGCGCCCGACGCCAACATGGGGCCCTTCGTCATCGGCCTGATCGTCGTCGCGATCGGCATGGCGTTCGGCACCAACGCCGGTTACGCGATCAACCCCGCGCGCGACTTCGGGCCGCGCCTGGCGAGCTGGCTCACCGGATACCACGACGCGTGGCGAGATCAGTACGGCAATCTCTACTTCTGGGTGCCCATCGTCGGCCCCCTGATCGGCGGCCTCATCGGCGCGGGGCTCTACCAGGCGCTCATCTCCAGGTTCCTGCCGAGGCCCGAAGATCGTGACATCGTCAGACCGGCGGACCCTGACAAACGCGAAGGAGAATGACATGCCCGATTTCGTCGGCGCGGTGGACCAGGGCACGACGAGCACCCGCTTCATGGTCTTCGATCACGACGGTGGCGAGGTCGCCAAGTTCCAGCTCGAACACGAGCAGATCCTGCCCAGGGCGGGCTGGGTCGAGCACAACCCCATCGAGATCAGGACGCGGACCGCGGCCGTCATCCAGAGCACCCTTCAGCGCGCCGGGCTGCAGCCCACCGACCTCGCCGCGATCGGCATCACGAACCAGCGCGAGACCACGGTCGTGTGGAACCGGCGCACCGGCCGTCCCTACCACAACGCGATCGTCTGGCAGGACACGCGCACCGACAAGATCGCCGCCGCGCTGGAGCGCGACGGCCGCGGCCAGGTCATCCGCGACCGGACGGGGCTGCACCCGGACGCGTACTTCTCCGGCGGCAAGATCCAGTGGATCCTGGAGAACGTGGACGGCGTCCGCGAGGCGGTCGACCGGGGTGAGGCCGTCTTCGGCACCACCGACACCTGGACCCTGTGGAACCTGACCGGGGGCGTCGACGGCGGCGTGCACGCCACCGACGTGACCAACGCCAGCCGTACGATGCTCATGGACCTGGACACCCTCGACTGGGACGACGAGCTCCTGTCCTTCTTCGGCATCCCGCGCCAGATGTTGCCGGAGATCCGGCCGTCGTCCGATCCCGCCGCCTACGGCGTCACGACCCCGTTCGGACCGGCCGCGGGGGAGGTGCCGATCGCCGCGATCCTGGGCGACCAGCAGGCCGCCACCGTCGGGCAGGTCTGCTTCTCACCGGGCGAGGCCAAGAACACCTACGGCACCGGCAACTTCCTGCTGCTCAACACCGGCACCGAACGGGTGCGCTCGCAGAGCGGGCTGCTCACCACGGTCGCCTACAAGTTCGGCGACCAGCCCGCCGTGTTCGCGCTCGAAGGCTCGATCGCCGTGACGGGCTCGGCGGTGCAGTGGCTGCGCGACCAGCTGCACATCATCACCTCCGCGCCGCAGAGCGAGACCCTGGCCAGGCAGGTGGACGACTCGGGAGGCATGTACTTCGTGCCCGCCTTCTCCGGCCTGTTCGCCCCCTACTGGCGGGCCGACGCCCGCGGCGCCATCGTCGGCATGTCGCGCTTCAACACCGACGCCCACCTCGCCCGCGCCACGCTGGAGGCCATCTGCTACCAGAGCAGGGACGTGGTGGAGGCCATGCAGCAGGACTCCGGCGTGGTCCTCGACGTGCTGCGGGTGGACGGCGGCGTCACGGCCAACGACCTGTGCATGCAGCTCCAGTCGGACATCCTCGGCGTGCCGGTCAGCCGGCCGGTCGTCGCCGAGACCACCGCGCTCGGCGCCGCCTACGCCGCGGGGCTCGCGGTGGGCTTCTGGCAGGACACCGACGAGCTGCGCGCCCACTGGGCGGAGGACCGCCGCTGGGAGCCCGGCTGGAACGAGGAGAAGCGCGAGAAGGGGTACGCGGGCTGGAAGAAGGCCGTGACCAAGGCGTTCGACTGGGCGGAGACCGGCTGACGCCCGAGCCCGCGACCGGCTGACGCTCAGCTGACGACGTCCTTGCGGCGGAACCGGCGGAAGGCCACGGCGATGAGGATCGCCGCGTACGTGATCGACACCGAGGCGCCCTTGATCATGCCGCTCCATTCGAGCTCGGGCGCGAGCGCGTCGAGCCAGGCGTTGTTCCAGAACGTCGGCAGGAACTCGCGCAGCACGCCCAGCGCCTCGACGGCCTGCAGGATGGTGCAGACGATCCACAGGCCGACCGCCCCGCCGACCGCTCCGAGCGGGGAGTCGGTCATGGTGGAGACGAGGAAGGCCAGGGCGGCCACGACGAGCTGGCTGACCAGCGCGTACGCGATCACGATGCCGAAGCGCGGCAACACGTCGAGCGCCGGGATGGTCTCGCCCGTGCCGGGCACCTGGATGTCGTTCCAGCCGAACGCCAGCGTGCCCGCCACCAGCGCCATCACGGGCAGGCAGATCACGGCCGCCGCCGAGTAGCCCAGCGCCACGATCAGCTTCTGCCGCAGCAGCCGGTCGCGGGGCACCGGCGCGGCCAGCAGGTAGCGCAGGGAGGACCAGTTGGCCTCGCTGGCCACGGTGTCGCCGCAGAACAGCGCCACCGCGACCACCAGCAGGAAGCTGGCCGACACGGACAGCGCGAAGGCGGCGAAGTTGAGGCCGCTCTCCGTCGCCAGGTCGGAGATGCGCAGCGACTGGTCACGGTCGCCGCCCTGCGGCCCGAACTGGAACGCGATCACGAGGATCCACGGCAGCGCCAGCAGCAGCCCGAACATCGCGATCGTGCGGCGCCGCTTGAACTGCCGGACGATCTCCACCCGCAGCGGCAGCGTACGGCGGGGCGCGTAGCCAGGCGCGGCGGTCATGCCTTGTCTCCGATGAGGTCGAGGAACACGTCTTCCAGGCGCGTGCCGTTCCCGTTGCCGGCGCGGGCCGCCCGGGGAGCCGAGCTGAGCAGCAGCGACACCGGGCCGGCGGAGACCAGCTTGCCGCGGTGCATGACCACGACGTGGCTGCAGGTCTGCTCGACCTCGGCCAGCAGGTGGCTCGAGACGATCACGGTACGGCCGTCGCGCGCGTAGCGCTTGAGCACCTCGCGCATCTCCCGGATCTGGGGCGGGTCGAGCCCGTTCGTGGGCTCGTCGAGCACGAGCAGGTCGGGCAGCCCGAGCATGGCCTGGGCGATGGCGAGCCGCTGGCGCATGCCCTGGGAGTAGGTGCGTACGGCACGTTCGAGGGCCTTGCCGAGGCCGGCGATCTCCAGCGCCTCGTCGAAATGGGCGTCGGCGACGGGCCGTCCGGTGGCGGCCCAGTAGAGCTCGATGTTGTCCCGGCCTGACAGGTGCGGAAGGAATCCCGGCCCTTCGACGAACGACCCGAGCCTGGACAGCACGGGGGCGCCCGGCGTCACCCGTTCGCCGAAGATGCGGATCTCGCCGCCGTCGGGCTGGATGAGGCCCATCATCATCCGCATGGTGGTCGTCTTTCCGGCGCCGTTCGGCCCGAGCAGGCCCAGCACCTGGCCCTGCTCGACGCGGAACGACAGGTTGTCGACGGCGAGCTCGCCGTTCCTGTAGGCCTTGGCCAGCCCGCTGATCTCCAGCGGCACGGCCGGATCGGGCGCGGGCGCCTCGGCCGCGGTCCCGTCGGCGGTGAGGGGGGCGGCGGGTTCGGGGCCGGGGCGGGTGCCCGTACGGCGGCGGTCCCGGGCGCGGCCGGTCACCAGCAGCGCGGCCGCGACCACCACGGCGGCCAGCGGCATCGCCCACACCCACCACGCCACCCCGCCCGGGGCGGCGGCAAGCGTGCCGACCGTCGGGACGGTCAGCGTGGGGGAGACGAGCGAGACCTGGTACGTGGCGGGCTCGGCGGGCGTCGCGAACCCCATGTCCGTCGTCGTCAGCACCAGCCGCAGCCGGTGGCCGGCGGCGAAGGCGTGGTCGACGGCGGGCAGCGTGATCGTGGCCTCCGCGCTGGTCGCGCCCTCGGGGATGGCCACCCGGATCGGCGCCACCAGCCCGGCGGGCAGGGTGGGCGGCTGCATGCTGTCGGCCACGTCGTAGAGCTTGGCGAACAGGGTGGCCTCGGTCCCGCCCTGGCCCGACACCCTGATCGTGGCCGTCGAGCTGCCGGTGAGCTGCAGCGGGGCGGTGAGCGGCCGGGACTCGAACGCGGCGCTCTGGCCCGGCATGTCGATCGCGACGCCGGGGCTGTTCTGGCCGCCGAGCAGGCCGCCGATGCCGGGCACCGACGAGATCGAGGCGGGCGCGCCGCCGGGCGGGTTGGCGATGTTCTGGGCGGGGCCCGCCAACTCGACGGTGCTGGTGGCGGTGCCTCCGAGGCCCGGGTAGGAGCCGGTCTCGGGGTGCAGGCGGATGCGCTGGCGGGTGCCGGGGTCGCGACCGCCGTCGCGGGTCACCGTGAACGCGCTGACCGGCGGCGCCGTCTCCCCGTCACCCTCGCCCTTCAGATAGCGGGCGAACCAGGCCGACGACTGCTCGAACACCCAGTCGCTCTCGCCGTCGCCGCCGTCGTGCCCGCCGTCGAACCAGGCGAGGCTGACGGGCGTGCCCCCGGCGGCGATGGCCCTGGCGTTGGCGTCGGCGTGGCTGAGCGGGAACAGCGAGTCGCGCTGGCCCTGGATGAGCAGGGTCGGCGCCTTGATCTGGCCCGCCACGGTGATCGGGCTCGACTTGCGCAGCAGGTCGACGGCCTGCTGGGTGGGCCTGCCCGTCTTGGCGACCTCTTCGTAGACGGCGCAGATCTCGGGACGGAACCTGCCGCACCTGGCCTGCTGCGGCGTGAGCGGCCGGGCGGCCTCGGGCCGTCCCCGCAGCGCGAGGCTGTCGAGCGAGACGCCCTGGCCGAAGAAGATGCCCGCCCACATGCGCTTGAACACGCCGTTCTCCGCCTCGGGCAGGCTGCCCGCGGCGGAGCTCTGGCCGGCGTCGCCGACCGCGGAGAGCGGGGCAACCGTGTTGGGGAAGAGCGCGTCGGCCAGGTCCGACCAGGTGATCCGCGGGACGATGGCGTCGACACGCTGGTCATGCGCCGCCGTCATCAGCGCGATGGCGCCGCCGTACGAGCCGCCCGCGATGCCCACGCGCGGGTCGTCGGAGGCGTCGAGCAGGACCTCGGGACGCTTGGCCAGCCAGTCGATGAGCTGCTTGACGTCCTTGACCTCGTAGTCGGGCGAGTTGAGCGCGATCTCGCCCGTCGAGCGGCCGAACCCGCGCGCCGACCAGGTCAGCACGGCGTAGCCGTCCTGGGCGATGCGGATCGCCTCGTCCCTGACGCTCTGCTTGCTGCCGCCGAAACCGTGGCCGAGCAGCACGGCAGGCGCCTTCCCTCCGCCCGGCGGCGGGAAGAACGTCGTGTCGAGCTCGACCCGCTGATCGCCGGCCGGCCCGTCCACGACGGTGATGGTCTGGTCCTGTCCCCGCACCTCGGCACCCGACGGCCACACCAGCCACGTCGTCACGGTGAGGAGGGCGAGCGCCGCCGCCGACGCGGCCACACGCTTCATGGCGGTGAGCCTACTGACCGCACCTGAGAGATCGCTGAGACGCGCCGCCCGTGCCTAGGCTCTGACACCATGGACTATCTGGAGATCAACAGGGCCAACTGGAACTCCCGCGTGCCCATCCATGTCGGCAGCGACTTCTACGACGTCGACGGCTTCGTCGCGGGCCGGAGCCCGCTGCGGCCGTTCGAGCTGGAGGAGGTCGGCGACGTGTCCGGCCGCCGCCTGGCCCACCTCCAGTGCCACATCGGCCTCGACACCCTCGCCTGGGCCCGGCTCGGGGCGGAGGTGACCGGCCTCGACTTCTCCGGCGCCGCCGTCGCCCAGGCGGAGACCATCGCCGCCGCGTGCGGCCTGCCGGCGAGGTTCGTCACGGCCGACGTGTACGACGCGGCCGAGGCGCTGGGCCGGGCCGCGTACGACATCGTCTACACCGGCGTGGGGGCGCTGGTCTGGCTGCCCGACCTGACGCGGTGGGCGCGGACGGTCGCCGCGCTGCTCAAGCCGGGCGGCTTCCTCTATCTCGCCGAGTTCCATCCCTTCCCCGACATCCTGGACGAGGCCACGGGCACCACCGTCACCCACGACTACTTCGACCGCGAGCCGCAGGTCTGGGTCGAGCCGCACACCTACACCGGCGGGGAGGCCCTCGAACACCAGACGTCCGTGCAGTTCCTGCACGGCCTCGGCGAGGTCGTCAGCGCGGTGGGCGCGGCGGGGTTGCGGGTGGAGTTCCTCCACGAGCACGACTTCACCCTCTTCCAGCGCTTCGCCACGCTGGAGGTCGCCGACGGCCGCTACCGTGTCCGCGGCGGCGCCCCCAAGCTCCCCCTCATGTACTCCCTGCGCGCCTCGGCCGGCGGGTGACCGGCGCCCACTCCCGGCGGACGTCCTGGAGGGGTGACCGTAAGATTCTCTTCCGTGAAGTCTCCAGCATCGATCAAGAAGGCCGCCGAGTGGGCCTTGCCGTACTGGACCAGAGGCCAGGCGGGGCGCGAGACGCCGCACGACCTGTTCAGGGTGCTCTATTTCGGATGGCTGGTGGCGTTCACGCTCAAGCTGCTCGGCTCGGCGTGGGACGTCTCGTGGCACTTCAAGTGGCTGCGTGACGACCTCGCCCCGCCCCACCTGCTCAACTCCGCGGGCACGGCACTCGCCCTGGCCCTGACCGTCATCCACGGCTACACCGGCTACGGGGTCGACAAGGCCGCGCTGCGGCTGATCCAGTGGGGCACCGGGATCTTCCTCGTCGCGGTCCCGCTCGACCTGATCAACCACCGCGTCAACGGGCTCGACATCACCTCGTGGAGCCCGTCGCACATCATGCTCTACCTTGGAACGTTCTTCATGATCGCGGGCGTGGTCAGGGGCTGGTTCATGGGCGCGCCGCCCGGCAGGGAGCGGGTGGTCGTGCTCGGCGCGTTCCTCGCGTTCTTCCTGGAGAACGTGCACTTCCCCGAGCAGCACCAGGAATACGGCATCCTGTCGATCGGCGCCTGGGACAACGGCGTCGTCTACGCCGAGCCGATCCTGCTGCAGTTCGCGGCCGACCAGATGGGGCGGCCGATCGACCGTACGATGATGACCGGGTTCGCGCTGCCCGTGCCCGACTTCCTCTACCCCGTCTACGCGGTGGTCGTCGGCGTGGCGGTGCTGGTGGTGGCCAGGATGCTGATCGGCAGGTTCGGCGCGGCCACGCTGGTGGCGGCCTCTTACGTGGGGGTCCGCACGCTGATCTGGCCGCTGCTGACGTACACCGGGTTCCCGCCGTCGGCGGTGCCGTTCTTCCTGGTGGCCGCCGGGCTGCTGGTGGACGTCGCGTTCCTGGTACGGATCCCCGCTGTACGCGCCCTGCTGGGGGCCGCGGGTGCCACGGCCGGCGCGTACGCCGCGCTGACGGCCCAGAACGCGGTCATGGGCGGCGTGTACGACCTGCTCAAGGGCCAGGAGGGGCTGCTCGGCGCGCCCCCGCCGGTCATGTCGTCGGCCGTCTGGGCCGGGCTCGGCCTGCTGGCCGCCTGGCTGGCGGTGGAGTGGGTCGCCGGCAGGCGCCGCCCGCGACCGGCCACGGCCACCGCGCCCGTGATCGCGCCCGCCACCCCGTAGCGCCGGCCGGCCCCACCCGTTCCCGTGGCCCGGGGGCGCCTCGGCGCGGCCGTCAGACGATCGAGGCGCGGGTGATCGCCACCGCCACGCCGTACGCCAGCCCCATCACGCCGACCTCGGCCGCCGCCCATCCCACGAGGGCGGTGGCCCGGCCCTTGCGGACGGCGGGCAGCAGGCGGAAGCGGATGTGCGCCGCCAGCGGCAACAGCAGGGTCACCAGCGTCGCCTTGGCCACGACCAGGAGCCCGTAGTCGCTGGTCAGGAGCGCGTCGGGCAGTGTCACCCCGGGGGTGAGCGCCATCGTGCCGAGCCCTGTGATCAGCCCGGACAGCGCCACCGTGAGGAGGCACACCGAGGCGATCCTGGAGAACTTGGGCAGCGCCATGGCCAGCAGGCCCGGGTGGGGCGCGACGAAGATCGCGGTCACCAGCAGCCCGCCCGCCCACGCCGCCGCCCCCATCACGTGGATCTCCATCGAGATCATGATCGGGTCGTGCCAGACGGAGTTGACCGCGTGCCCGGTGACCGGGATGGGGAGCAGCCCGAAGAGCGCGACGATCACGCGCAGCTCCGCCGGCACCTTTTCGCCGAACCGCACCGCCATCAGCCCGATGCCCGCCGCCGCCAGCGCGCACGCCGCGCTGAACAGCAGCCCCTGGCCCGTGCCGACGGTCCCGACATAGTCCGCGATCATCCCGAACGTCGGCACGGCCCCTGGGTTGAGCTCGGCCGCCTGGAACACGATCGTGAGCAGCGCGCAGATCGCCCACGCCCAGGCCGCGATCACCGCAAGGGGCCGGACGCGGACCATCACCGGCTCGGTGTACTCGGGCCGGTCGAACCCGAGCAGCTTGGCCACCAGGCTGAGCCCCACCAGGGCGACGGCGGACACGTCGAGCAGGGCCCGCACGACGGGCAGCCCGACCGACACCAGCGGCCCCGGCATGGGGATGCCGGGCACGGCCTCCTGCTCGGCGAACGAGCTGGCGGCCACGGCGGCGACGACGGCGCACACGGGGAACGCGCCGGCGACGAGCCGTCCGCCGACGCGTCGCCCGGAGAGAGGGGGAGCAGGGGGAGCGGTGACGGTCACGCCTTCGTCTCCTCGGCCGCGGAACCCGCCACCCCGCCGCCCGCGGGACCCGCCGCGGGACCCGTGGTGGCGCCGGGCGCGGGGTCCGTGGTGGGGTCGGGCGTGGTGCCGGGCGAGGGGTCGGGCGTGGTGCCGGTGGCGGGTGCGGGATCGGTTGGGGTGCCGGGCGTGGCGGTGGCGGGCGGGCTGGTCAGGGCGGTTTCCTCAGCGGGTTTCGCGCGGCGGAGGGCCACGGCGGTGCCCAGGGCGAGGAGCACCAGCGCCCCCACGATCCACACCACGGCCATCCCGGCCCCGCCGTTGGCCGCGGCCTCGGCGGCATCGGGGTCGGCCGCGGCCTCGGCGGCATCAGGGTCGGCCGCGGCCTCGGCGGGGTCGGCGTTCGTGCCCTGGTCGGCGGTGGCGTCCGCGGCCAGGCTGAAGCCGATCTTCCCGGTGACCGGGTGCCCGTCGGCCGACAGGATGCGGTAGCCCACGACGTACGAGCCGCCCGCCGCCAGCGGCTTGACCTTGACCGACACCCGTTCGGCGGCGATCTCGGCGGCCCCGTCGGCCCAGGCTGACCCGTCGGCCCCGGTGACGCCCACCTGCGCGTATCCCTGGCGTACCGGCTGGTCGAACACCAGGGTCACCCGCGCGGGGGAGGACGTCAGCGTGGCTCCGTCCTCGGGGTCGCTGCCGATCAGCACGTTGTGCGCCTCGGCTGGGGAGAGGGCGATCCCGGCCGCCGCGAAGGCGAGCAGCAGGACCGTGAGTAGCCGCCTCACAGGGGAAACCTTCCATCGTCGCGTCTCGAACCTGTATATGGTCCCATCCATGGCGGACCTGTTCGGCGGCGCGGCTCCCTACTACGCCAGATACCGGGCCGGTCACGGTGAGCCGGCCATCGAGCACCTGGCGATGACGTTCGGTGACGACTGCACGGTGCTGGACCTCGGCTGCGGTCCCGGCACGGTGGCGATCCCCCTCGCGCGGCGCGTGCGGGGGGTCCTGGCCGTCGATCCCGACGCGGAGATGCTGGCGGAGGGCCGCCGGCTGGCGGCGGGGGCGGGCAACATCCGCTGGTTGAGCGGTGATTCGACGCGGTTGCGGGAGTTGCCCGGGTTCGACCATGTCGTCATGGGCAGGTCGTTCCACTGGATGGACCGCCGCGCGGTGCTGCTGGAACTGGACGGGCTGCTGCCTCCGCACGGCGTCGTGGCGCTCGTCGGACCGTCCCGCGCGGGTGAGGAGCTGCCGTGGGAGCCGGCCATGCGGCGGGTGCGCGACGAGTTCGGCGTCAACACCTTCACGGCCACCAACTCCTACCAGGCCACGGGGGAGCACCACGACGACGTGCTCGCCGCCTCGCCGTTCAGCGACCTCGACGCGACCGCGTACGAACACCGCCAGGTGTACGACCTGGAGGCGGTGATCGGCCTGCAACTGTCCTACTCCTACACCTCTCCCGCCAGGCTCGGCGACCGGGTGGAGTCCTTCACCCGGTCGGCCAGGCGCGCCCTGCTCGCGCACAACCCGCGGGGCACGTGGGAGCAGGTGACGGTGACCGAGGTCCTGGTCGCCAGGCGGCCGCCCGCCTAGGCGCGCCCTGGCTCCGCCCAGATGCCCATGAGCCGCCAGATCCGCCGGGTCAGCGGGTTGACCAGGCCGATCTCGGCGCACAGCTCCCGCGTCTTGCCGATGGAGTCGCGGATCTCCTGCCTGGCCGCCGGGTTGCGCAGGTAGATCTCCGACACGACGCTGAGGGGGATCTTGAAGTGCCTGATGAGCGCTCCGGGGGGCGCCAGCATGATGCGGGCCATCACGCCGAGGATGATCGGGGAGGCGATGCCGAGCAGGAGCCGCCGGTGCGCCGGCATCCGCGGCACCCGGTTGCGCAGGTAGTGGCGGGCGAAGGAGATGTGCCTGGCCTCTTCCGCGATGTGGATCCGCATGATCGTCTCTTCGAGCGGATGGTGCGCCCTGTCGTCCTTGAGCACCTTGCGCTGCACGTGGTCGATCGGGTCCTCGCCGCCCAGCACGAACACGAAGAACAGCTCGGTCGAGATCAGCGGGATCAGGGGCGCCGCCTGCGCGATCGCCGAGAGCGGGCCGGGCATGCCACGCACGGGCAGCTTTGTACGGTTCACGAACTCCTGGAACATCATCCCGTGATGTCCCTCTTCGATGGTCTCGTGGTAGACGTACCGGAACTCGGGGGCGCCGTTCGGCAGCCGGTAGGCGTAGTTGAGCAGCCCGCGCTTGAGCAGGTTCTCGAACTGCAGGCCGATCTTCATGGCGGTGGCCACCCGCCACAGCCCGATCGCCGCCCGCGTCTCCGGGGGCAGGCCGCGGTACCACGGGTGGCCGCCCAGCTTGTCGACCGTGGGCAGCTCCCAGCGCGGGTCGGCCGGGTCCACCTGGAACTCGGGGTCGTCCCAGGGAATGTCTCGATAGGGCTCCCAGTGCTTGTCGACCGACGCCTTCGAGAGGCGTTCGATGACCGCTTCGTAGGCCTTCCTGTTCGCGACCTGCTCGTCGCGTTCCCTGGCGGCGGTAGAGCTCGGTGCCTGTGTCATCGCGTGCGCTCCTCTCCTCGCCCGTTATTGTACGAAGCATCCAATAGCGCGGGAAGGTCAGGACCGCAGGTTTCGTCACAGCTTTTCCGGGGCGACTCCGATCTCGTTGGCGGCGGCCGTGCGGATGAGCGTGCCGGCCCGGCGCCGCGACAGGGCCCTGGGGTGCACGTGCATCTGGACCGCGAGCCCGTCGACCAGCGCCAGGATCCGCCACGTCGCCCCTTCGGGGTCGGCACACGTGAACTCGCCGGATGCCACGCCGGCCTCGATGATCTCGCGGAGGAGGAGCCGGCCCTGGGCGTCGATGCGGCGCGAGATGTCCTCCAGCTGGGAGCTGCGCATCGCCTCGGACCACGCGTCGATCCACAACCTCCAGCCCTCGGTGGGGACCGCGGGGGAGCAGAGCCGCAGGAGGGTGCGCAGCCGTTCGAGCGGCGTGCCGGGGGATCGCCCGATGTCGTTCAGCGCGTCGAGGTGCAGGCGGGCCACGTAGGTGAAGGCCTGCGCGAACAGCTGGTCCTTGGTCTCGAAGTGGTAGAAGAGCAGCGCCTGGCTGACACCGGCGGCCCGGGCGATGTCGATGGTCCTGGTATGCCCGAACCCCTGTTCGGCGATCACCTCGCAGGCCGTCTTCAGAAGATCCTCGCGCCGTAATCGGCTGAAACCTGATGCCACAGCAGGTAACTCTAATTTCTCGCTATAAGGGTTTTTATTGGACAAACTGGGCGCGCGCCGTCTGTTCTGTCATCTCGCGGTGATCATGGTACTGGTGGATCTCCGGGCGTTCTAGGCAGGGGGTCGAAAACCATTACTACCCACCTTTACTCCTCCCTTACCGGCATCCGTAGGACGAATCGGGCACCGGCGTGGGAATCCTCGATCCTCAGCGTGCCGCCGTGCGTGCGCGCGATCTCGCGGGCGATCGGCAGGCCGAGCCCTGTCCCGCCCGCGTCGCGGCTGCGCGAGGCGTCCAGCCGGGTGAAGCGCCTGAAGACCATCTCGCGGTGCTCGGGCGCGATGCCCGCCCCGTCATCGAGCACCTCCAGCACGGCCTCGCCGTCGCGGCGCACGATCACGGCGACCGCACGCTCCGCGTGGCGCTCGGCGTTGTCCAGCAGGTTGGTCAGCAGGCGGGCCAGCCTCAGCCGGTCGCCCGTCACGACCACGCCGGGTTGCACCGAGACCCGGACGTCCTTCGTGCGCGGCCTGGCGACCTCGGCCGTGACCAGTTCGCTCAGGTCGACCGGTCCGAGCCGGGCGGGGGCGCCCGCGTCGAGCTTGGCCAGCGTGAGCAGGTCGGTGACGATGTTCTGCAGCCGGTCGAGGCTGGTGAGCAGCTTGCCGCCGACCTCCTGCCAGTCGGACTCGCCGGGGGCGAGCAGGGCCTCCTCGACCTCGGCGCGCATCGCCGTGATCGGGCTGCGCAGATCGTGCGAGGCGTCGGAGGCGAACCTGCGCTGCTGCTCCATCGCCTCCTCCAGCCGCGCGAGCGTGCGGTTCGCGGTCTCCGCGAGCGCCCGGATCTCGTCGGCGTTCTCGGGCACGGGAACGCGCATCCCCCCGCCGCCGGCGGTGATCTCGGCCAGCTTGCCCGTGATGCGGTTGACGGGTGCGAGCGTCTTGGCCACCACGTGCGAGACGCCGTACCAGGTCAGCACGACCAGTGCCCCGGAAGCGAGGACGAGGAAGGCGATCGCGCCGGGCGAGGCGTACCAGGGCGGACGGGGGCGGAAGGCGTAGACGAGCCAGTCGCCGTCCGGCTGGTACACGCGGTAGATCGCCACGATGTGGCAGCCGCTGGAGAGGTACGGCAGGTCGCAGGCGTGGACGACGCGGTTCATGGTGCCCGGCGGAGGTGCCGCGGTGGTGAGCCGCGGCCCGCCCGCCAGATCGGCCGTGGCGGACACCACCTGCCCGTGCGGGTCGACGACCTGGACGCCTCGCACGTCGAGATGTGCCAGGAGCGCCAGCTCGGATTCCCTGACCAGGTGGGCCACCGTCAGGGTGGTGCCGGCCGCGTCCTGGGTGTGGATGTCGACGGTCGTGTTGTAGACCATCCACAGCAGCGCGGAACTCGTCGTCAGGCAGAGCAGGGCCATGGCGACACTGGCGAACAATGCCAGCCGCGCGCGTATGGAACGGCCCAGCCGTGCGATCACACCTTCCCCCCGTAGTCAGGTGATCACACCAAGTGCCTCCTACTCTAATTTACGGAGATTCCGCCGTTGATTCGAGTTGGGCCCGTACAGAGCAATGCTCTGTACGGGCTCCGGCGCCCTGGCTAGAGTAAGTGAACACTGATGCCAAGGAGTCGATGTGAACCTCGCTGACTACCGGCGTGCCGCCAGGGCGTGGCTGCAGGAGAACGCCCCCCACAACGACGCGCAGGACGACTCTCAGGAAACGGACTCGGTCACCCGGGCCAAGGACTTCATGGCCAGGCTTCACGACGCCGGCTACTCCGGCATCACGTGGCCGCGCCAGTGGGGCGGCCAGGGGCTGACCCAGGCGGAGGAGCGCGCGTTCGCCGAGGAGGCGCGCGACTACGCCCTGCCCACCTACGTCTTCTCGATCGGCCTCGGCATGACCGGCCCGACCCTGGTCGACCGGGGCACCGACGCGCAGCGCGAGCGCTTCGTCCGGCCCCTGCTGCGCGGCGAGGAGATCTGGTGCCAGCTCTTCTCCGAGCCCGGCGCCGGCAGCGACGTGGCCAGCCTGCAGACCAGGGCGGTGCGCGACGGAGCCCGCGGTGACCAGTGGATCGTCAACGGGCAGAAGGTCTGGACCTCGGTCGCCCACCACGCCGACTGGGGCCTGCTGCTGGCCCGCACCGACGTCGACGTGCCCAAGCACCAGGGCCTGACCATGTTCGTGGTCGACATGCACCACCCGGGCGTGACGGTCAGGCCGCTGAAGGACATGTCGGGCAGGGCCAACTTCAACGAGATCTTCTTCGACGACGTGACCATCCCCGACGAGCACCGCGTGGGCGAGGTCAACGACGGCTGGAGCGTGGCCGTCACGACGCTGCTGCACGAGCGGCTGTCGATCTCGGCGGGCGTCGGCATGGGTGGCCGGCGCGACCACCCCGCCTCGGTCGAGGCGCTGCGCCGGTCCGTCGACACCGGTGACCCGCTGGTCCGCGACCAGCTCGTCGAGCTGCACATCCGCACCCGCGCGCTGGCGCTGTTCAACCAGCGGCTGGCCCAGGAGACCAGGGCCGGCATCTTCCCCGGGGCGCGGGGCAGCGCGGCCAAGCTGCTGCTCGCCGAGCTGACGATGTTCCAGGCCGACCTCGCCACGCAGCTGGTCGGCCCCGAGGCCGCGCTGGCCGGCCACCCGCTGGCGCAGGCGATCTCGATGGCCCCGGGCATGGCGCTGGGCGGCGGCACGAACGAGATCATGCGCAACATCGTCGGGGAGCGCGTGCTCGGCCTGCCGCCCGAGCCCCGCGTGGACAAGACCGTGCCGTTCAAGGATCTGAAGGTGGGGACCCAGGCGTGAAACTCGTACTCAGCGAGGAGCAACAGCAGCTGCGCGAGGCCGTACGCGCCTTCCTGCGCGCCGCGTCCCCGCTGCCCAAGGTCCGCGAGGGTTACGACCCGCAGGTGTACGCCCGGCTCAACGGCGAGCTCGGCCTGTCCGGGCTGATCGTCCCCGAGGAGTACGGCGGCGCGGGCGCCGGCATGACCGAGCTGGCCGTCGTGCTGGAGGAGACGGGCGCGGCCCTGCTGCCGGGGCCGTTCCTGGCCACGGCCTTCACCACCGTCGCGCTGGCGCGGGTGCCCGACAAGGAGCTGCTGACCGGCATCGCCGAAGGCCGCGTCCTGGCGGCGCTCGCAGAGCCGGCCGGCGAGACCGTGCTGGCCTACGACGGTTCGGCGGTGCGCGGCACGCTGGCGCAGGTGATCAGCGGCATGGAGGCCGGCGTGCTGGTGGCGCCCGCGCAGGGCGGGGACGGCGTGGTCCTCGTCGCCGTCGACCTGGCGGGGCCCGGCGTGACCAGGACCCCGCTGGACACGCTCGACCTCACCCGCGGCCAGGCCCGCGTGGAGCTGGACGGCGCGCCCGCGCGGGTGCTGGGGCCGCGCCAGGACGTCGGCGACCTGCTGTGCGTGGCGCTGGCGGCCGAGCAGCTGGGCGTGATGCGGGCCGCGCTGGACAACATCGTCGCCTACGCCAAGGTCCGCGTCGCCTTCGGCCGCTACATCGGCTCCTACCAAGGGGTCAAGCACAAGCTCGCCGACATGCACGCCAAGCTCGAACAGGCCGAGTCCATCGTCCGCTACGCCGCCTGGGCGGCCGACGAGTCGCCGGACGAGCTGCCGGAGGCCGCCGCCCTCGCCCAGGCGTACGTCGGCCGCGCCTGCTTCGAGGTGGCCCGCGACCACCTGCTGCTGCACGGCGGCATCGGCTACACCTGGGAGCACGACGCCCACCTGTTCTACAAGCGGGCCAAGGCGGACGAAGTGCTGATGGGGCCCCCGCGCATCCACCGTGCCCGCCTCGCCGCACTGCTGGAGTTGTGATGGACGTCAGCACGATGCCCGGCTTCTACACCATCGCCGCCGCCGACCCCGGCCGCCTGGCGCTGATCGACGCCGACGGCACCCGCACGTCGTACGGCGAGCTGCTCGCCCTGGTCAACCAGGTGTCCCACGGGCTGCGGGCCCGCGGCCTGCGCGCCGGCGACGTGGTCGCGGGCGTGCTGCCCAACGGGATCGACCAGGTCGTCATGGTCATGGCCACCTGGCAGATCGGGCTCTACTACGTGCCGATCAACTGGCATCTGACCGCGTCCGAGGTGGCGTACATCCTGGCCGACTGCGACGCCAAGGTGGTCGTCACCGGGCCCGCGCACGCCGTGCCCGGCGGGGAGATCGGCGCGGCGGGACTGGCCGAAGGGCAGCCGGCCGGCGCGCCCGCTGAGCGGACCGCCGGGGCGGTGATGTGGTACACGTCCGGCACCACCGGCGTCCCCAAGGGCGTGCAGCGGCCGCTGCCCGGCGCCGAGCCGGAGGCCATCGTGCCGCTGTACGTGTGGTTCCTCGGCGAGGTCGTCGACCTCCGGCCGGGCGCGGAGACCCATCTCGTGACCTCGCCGATGTACCACTCCGCGCCGTGCGCGCACACGCAGTTCGCGCTGCACCTGGGGCACACCCTGGTGATCGCGCCCAAGTTCGGCCCCGAGGTCATCCTCGAGCTCATCGACCGGCACCGGGTCTCCAACGCGATGATGGTGCCGACCATGTTCCACCGCATGCTGCGCCTGCCCGAGGAGGTCAGGGGCCGCTATGACCTGTCGAGCCTGCGCCAGGTCATCCACACCGCCGCCGCCTGCCCCGTCGCGGTCAAGCAGCAGATCATGGACTGGTGGGGGCCGGTGCTCTACGAGTACTACGGCTCCACGGAGTCCACGATCGCCTTCTCCGTCAAACCGCACGACTGGCTGGCCAGGCCGGGCACCGTGGGCCGGCCCGCGCCCACGTTCGAAGCCAAGATCTTCGACGACAAGGGCGTGGAGCTGCCGCCGGGCGAGCCGGGCCTGGTCTACGTCAAGTCCGCCATGGGCTCCTTCGAATACCGCAAGGACCCGGCGAAGACGGCCGCCAGCATGCTGGGGGAGTGGTACGCGCCGGGCGACATCGGGTTCATGGACGATGACGGCTACCTGTTCCTGTGCGACCGGCGTACCGACCTGATCGTCTCCGGCGGGGTGAACATCTACCCCGCCGAGATCGAGGCCGCCCTGCTCGACCATCCGGCGGTGGCCGACGTGGCCGTCATCGGGGTGCCCGACGAGGAGTGGGGTCACAGCGTGGTGGCCCTGGTCCAGCCGTCCGACGGGGCCACGCCCGGCCCCGGGCTCACCGCCGAGCTGCTGGCGCACTGCGGGCCGCGCATCGCCAGGTTCAAGCATCCGAAGGTGATCGAATACCGTTCCGAGCTGCCGCGCACTCCCACGGGGAAGTTGTCGCGGTCGAAGGTGCGCGAGGCCTATCTCGCCGCGGCGGGGAACACCAGCTCCTCCGAATAGCGGCCGTCGCCCAGGTAGAAGCGGGTCGACAACGTCCGGTCCGCGGTGTCGAAGACGGTGCTCCACAACGTGCGGAACGGCACGGCCGGATCCTCGGCCGGCCGGACCGCCCGCAGGCTGTCGCGCAGATCCTGCGGTGACAGGGTGACGCCCTTGCTGCGCTCGTACAACGTGCGCAGCCGCTCGTACGTGCCGAAGCTGGCCTCGGTGTCGCCGGGCAGGTTCATCGGGTCGGGGTTGCGGTGCAGCAGGTGGTTGGTGACGCAGAGCGGCCCGTCACCGAACTCGATGATGTGCTCCCTGCCGTCCAGGCCCCGCTCCCACACGAACGCCTGCCCGTGGGCGTCGGCCACCAGGTAGTGCAGGGGCGTGCCGTGGTCGTACTGCTTGGCCAGCAGCAGCGCCTGCTTGGCCTGGTCGGCGTTCTCGCAGGTGTCGACCAGGAACCGGGGCAGCTGCACGCTGCCCACCCCGACCTGCGGCGAGACGTGCTCCGGCGGCTCGGCGCTCTCGAAGTCGGCGATCAGCAGCATGACCGCGAGCCCCGCCGAATTGATGGCGTCCATGCAGCCGTCGAGGTCCGACATGGTGATGACGGTCGAGGACAGCCCTTCGTCGGGGATCGTGGTGATCACGTAGGGGCGCGAGGCCATGGGCAGCTCGCCGGGCTCCGGCGCCGAGCCCATGACCTCGCTGGTGGTGAGGCGGAAGAAGTCGTAGTTGCGGCCCACCCGGCCGTGACCGTCGGTGGATGCCTGCGGCGGTACCCACAGGGCCGAGCAGCCGGAGCCCGCGGGGACCACGTCGAGGCCGTCGAGGGCCAGCTCGTCCTGGTCGGGGTCGAGGCCGAGGGCGGCCGCGGCGCCGTCCATGCGGGCGTTGTGCTGCGGCCAGTGCCGCTCGAACCAGATCCTGCGGGCCCGGTTGACCTCCGGCGCGGCCGGCGTGGGGGACCAGCCGAGCCTGCGGGCCTCCTCGGTGAGGGCTCTGCCGATCTCGAACTGGCTGCCTGTGAGTGTGAGGTGGCGGACCAGCTGGAAGTCGCCGGCGCCGCCCGCGACCTGCGTCAAGTTCTTCATGACGGCAGCCTCGCCGCGCCTTCTGACGGCCCGCTGACCGCGACCTTACCGACCGCTGACGGCCCGCCCGTAGCGCTCGGACAACCGCAGCACCTGCTCGGCCAGCTCGGGCGGGTCGAGCACCTCGAAGTCCACCCCGAGGAACCCGATCCACGCCGCCATCCCCTGCGGGTCGTCGCCGCGCAACTCGACCCTGCAGGTCGTCTCGCCGACCGGCTCGACTTCCACGCCAAGCCGCATGGCCTCGATCTGCCCGGCGGGCGCGTGCAGCAGCACCGTCGCGCGGAAGCGCGCCATGGCCGTGCTGACGCCCTTCTCCACGTACGCCGCCACGTCGCCGCCCTCCGGCATCTCGCGCGGGGTGAACCGGGGCCCGCCTGGCGTGCGCGGGCGCATCCGGTCGACCCGGAACGTACGCCAGTCCTGCCGCTCGACGTCGTAGGCCACGAGATACCAGCGGCCCCGCCGGTGCACCAGGCGGTGCGGCTCCACGTCGCGCACGCTGGAGGAGCCGTCGTGCCCGGTGTAGTCGAAACGCAGCCGCTCGTGGTCGCGGGCCGCGCCGGCGATCGTGGTGAGCACCTCGGGGGAGACCATCGCCCGCGTGACGCCGGGAATCTGCACGGTGTAGGCGTTGAGGGTGCCGACCCGGCGGCGCAGCCGGGACGGCAGCACCTGCTCCAGCTTGGCGAGGGCGCGCACCGAGCTCTCCTCGATGCCCTCCACGCCGCCGCCGGCCGCCCTGCCGAGCCCCACCGCGACGGCCACGGCCTCGTCGTCGTCGAGCAGCAGCGGCGGCAGCGCGGCCCCCGCGCCCAGCCGGTAGCCGCCGGCCACCCCGGGCCGGGCGTGCACCGGGTAGCCGAGCGTGCGCAGGCGCTCGATGTCGTTGCGGATCGTTCTGGTCGAGACCCCGAGCCTGGCGGACAACTCGGGGCCCGACCACTCCTTGTGCGCCTGGAGCAGGGACAGGAGCCTGAGCAGCCGCGCCGAGGTTTCCAGCATGCGCCCAGTGTGCCCGCCATCGCGGAAGGCCCGCTTCCGCGATGGCTCCCTAACCGCCGAAGATCTTCTGCGCCTGCTGGATGACGACCAGCACGGTCAGCGTCCCGAAGAAGGCGACCGACCAGATCAGCGCCCCCAGCCGGTAGGAGCGGACCTTGATGGCGTCGGGCAGCGCCCGCCGGTTGAGCACGATCAGCAGGATGGAGTAGACGAACATCATCACGGCGGCGAAGCAGGCCGAGAACACCAGCAGAATGAGCGGCTGGTCGAAGCCCAGCAGCAGGATGACGGTGCCGATCAGCGCGATCGCCCAGACGGTGATGAAGTAGACCTTGTTCTCCGAGATGGACGACTTTTTCAGGTAGACGGTCTTGAGCGTGTCGGACGCCAGCCGCGAGGTGTAGTCGACGATTCCCATCGCCGCCGCGAACAGGGCCAGCGCCCCGATCACCCAGAACAGCACGCCGAACCAGGTGCCCACGGTCTCCTGCAGCACCTGACCCTCGACGCGCAGGAACTCGATGCTGTTCTCCAGGCCCGACCGCCCGAAGACGGTGGAGTAGGCCAGCATCGACATGAGCGCGATCGTCACGAACGTCACCAGGCCGAACGTCCACGCCTGCTCGAGGTTGGCGAACCGCCACCACCGCTGCCACCGCGCGAGGTTCTCCTTGGTGGGCGCGAACTGGAAGCCCGTCGACGCGGCCGCCTCCTCCTGCCCGGTGACCGGGCTGACCAGGCGGGGCACGTAGAGGCCCATGCCGAAGCCCTTGTCGCGGATCCAGTTGCTCTGGCACAGGTTCTGGCCGCCGCCGGCGCCGGCGTAGGCGATGGCGCCCATCAGGACGGCGAAGTCGAGCGGGGGCACCGGGAACTGGGCGCCGACGGTCAGGCCCTTGCCCAGCTGCAGCCAGCTGTCGGCGGTGATCGCGACCACGATCGCCACCACGATCAGGATCGCCACCAGGGCGACCTTCACGAAGATCACCCGTTCGAGCGCGATGTAGATCACCGGGGCCAGCGTCAGCCCGAAGGCGATCAGGAGCAGCATGCCGATGGCGATCCAGCGTACGGACCCCTCGCCGGCTCCGGTCAGATAGGTCACCATGGTCGCGGACGTGGTGACCCAGCCCGGCCAGAGGTTCGAGGCGAGCGTCATCAGCACGAACACCAGGCCCCAGTGTCTCCACATCCGGCTGAATCCGGTCAGCGCGGTCTCGCCGGTGGCCAGGGTGTAGCGCTCGATCTCCATGTTCAGGAACCACTGCGTGATGATCCCGATGGCCGCTCCCCAGATGAAGACGAGCCCGACCTGGGAGGCGATGTACGGCCAGAGGATGAACTCGCCCGATGCCAGCCCGACTCCGGCGCCGACCAGTCCCGGGCCGATGAAACGCCAGGTCGCTCGGGGAGGCTCGGGCAGGTCGCGGACGGTGACGGGTGGTAGGACTCGCGCAGGAACGGTGGGGGTGAATTCCGTCATGCGGATCTCCTTTTCGGCGTGCTTACGTGCCACATTACAGAGCGGCGAAACCCCGGTGGAATAGCCGACGAACAGTCACCACATACTTTCCATGATTCGTCAATGTCACGACATGCCCGCCTGCCTCCATCAGCCCGCCGAGCACCTCGCGCATGGCCGCCCGCCAGGTCCGTGCCGCCGCCGGATCCTCCCGTCGCAACCGTTCGATGTCGGGTGGTGTGCCCACCAGAACGACGTCGCCCTCGGCCTTCCTGACGACGGGCCACCCGTCATCGCCCGCCTCCAGCAACACGGGGAGGTTCGCGAGACCGGGTACGGGGGAGGCGGTGACGGATTCTCGTATGCGCCAGACGGCCAGCACACGGTCGGAGGCGTCCCCCTCGTTGATGGCGTCGGCCATTTCCCCGTAAAAGTCAGGCAAATATTTTTCAGGCAGCGCACCTAGCTTTAGCAGGTTGAAGCGCGCATTTCGCCGTACGAGCGGATCGAACGTCCAGGTGATCGTGTCGAGACCGTTCCTCCTGCACCATTCCCGCTGATGGGTCTTGAGCGCGTAGCCGATGCCCCGACCCGGCACGGCGGCGCCGGTCACGTGCGAGTGCAGCGACCGCCCACCGCCGCGGAACCCCACGGAGGCGCCCACCAGCCGCTCTCCCTCGAACGCCCCGGCCACGTAGTTGCCGGTGTGCGCGAAGCCGATCATCAGCTCCACGGGCATGGGCACGTTACGCGGCCCGGGGTGCCAGATGCCCTCGAAGAGCGCGTAGACCTGCTCGAACTCCGGGACCTCGCGCAGCTCTCTGATCACCACGCCGGTCCTCGCCTCGCCGTGTCCGGTCACCTCCCCATTCAGCCACGACGCCCCCGCGCCGCGGCAAGCCGGGGTCCATCGCCGGGCGCCGAGGCGTCGAGCTGCTGGCGGGGCCGCGGGCTAGCGGACCGCCTCGATCAGCGCCCGCAGCAGCGCGGCACGCCGGGGCATCTCGGCGACGGCGACGTGCTCGTGGTCGGCGTGCGCCCCGCCGCCCACCGCGCCCAGCCCGTCGAGCGTGGGACAGCCCACACCCGCCGTGAAGTTGCCGTCGGAGGCGCCGCCCACCGACGCCGAGCTCAGCGGGCCCACCCCGAGGTCCGCCGCCAGCTTCTGGGCCAGCGCGTAGAGCGAGGCCGACATCGCGCTCTCGAGAGGTGGCCGGTTGGGCCCGCCGAGGATCTCCAGGCGGGTGCCGGGCACGGCCGGCGCGAGCGCGCGTACGGCGGCGTCGACCCGCTCCTGCTCGGCGACCTCGGCCACCCGTACGTCCACCCCGACGGAGGCCTGCGCCGGGACGGTGTTGAGTGACGTGCCGCCCGACAGCACCGTCGGCGTGACCGTGGTGGCGCCCGCGCCCATACCGGCGACGGCCAGGATCTGGTGGGCGAGCTCGATTCCGGCGTTCGCCCCCTTCTCCGGCTCCAGCCCGGCGTGCGCCGCCCTGCCGTGCACGTGCACGGTGTAGAGCGAGGTGCCCTTGCGGGCGGTCTTCAGCGCCCCTCCGTCGGCGCTGGCCTCCATGACGAAGGTGGCGGCCAGGCCGCGCGCGGTCTCCTCGATCAGCCGGGACGAGGTGAGCGAGCCGACCTCCTCGTCCCCGGTGACCAGCAGCGTGACGCCGTCGAGCGAGCCGAGCCCGGCCAGCGCGTGGAACGTCTGCACCAGCCCCGCCTTCATGTCGAACACCCCGGGCCCGCGTGCCACGCCGTCCACCACCGACCACGGGTGGGTGGCGAGCGAGCCGATCGGCCAGACGGTGTCGTGGTGGCCAAGGAGCAGCACCTTGGGGGTGCCGAACGTCCAGCGCAGGTGTGTGACGCCGTCGATGACCAGGAACTCCGGCTCGGCGCCGAGGTGGCGGGTCCCCATGGCGGCCACGACCTCGGCGCTGCGGGCGACGGCGGCCAGGTCGCTGGAGAACGACTCGCACAGGACGAGCTCCTCGAGGTCCGCGATCATGCCAGCAGCTCCCCGAGGAACCGGTGCACGTTGCCACCGATGATCTTCGTGACGTCCTTCTCCGGCAGGCCGCGGGCGAGCAGGCCCTCGGTGACCATGGGCAGCCCCGACGGCCCCTCCAGACCGGGGATCGCGGACTTGGGGTCGACGCCGCGGTAGTTGAGGCCCTCGCAGCACGGCCGCGTCAGGTCGGACATGACCTCGTGGATGAAGTCGGGCCCGAGGCCGACGTGGTCGACGCCGGCGACCGCCGCGATGTGCTCGACGTGGTCGAGCAGGCGGTCGAGCGTCATGTCCCCGGGGCGTTCCGCCAGGAAGGGCGCGAAGAAGTTGACGCAGATCACGCCGCCGGTGGCGGCCACGGCGCGAAGCTGGTCGTCGGTGAGGTTGCGGTGGTGGTCGCGCAGGGCGCGGGCGGAGGAATGGGTGGCGAGCAGGGGCTTGGTGGCCAGCTCCAGCACGTGCGCGACGCCGGAGGCCCCGAGATGGGAGACGTCGAAGACCATGCCGAGCCGCTCCATCTCGCGCAGGGCGGCGACGCCGTGGGAGGTCAGCCCGCTGCCGGTGGCGTCCTCGCCGCTGCCGTCGGCCAGGGGCGTGCGGCCGAAGTGCGCGATCGAGGCCACCCGCACGCCCAGGCGGTGCATGGTCGAGATCAGCTCGACGTCGTCGTCGAGGCCGGGCATGCTCTCCAGCGCGAGCACGAGGGCGATCGTGCCGTCGTCGAGCGCCCGGTCGATCTCGGCAGCGTCACGACATATCCGTACATGCTGTTGGTTGCCCTCGGCCAGCACGTGCGCACACTCGATCATCCGCAACGTCTGGCGCAGCGCGCCCTCAGGACGGTAGTCGTCCTCGATGAAGACCGGCAGGATCTGCAGGTTGACGCCGCCCTTGATCAGCTGCGGCAACCACCGCTCGCGGAAGAAGGCCGCCCACTGCTCGGGCGGGCGGGCCGCGACGGCCATGAGCAGGTCGTTGTGCGTGTCGGCCACGACAGCGCGCTGGTGCAGGGAAGACGTCATATTCCGGACGCTATCGTGCGAGCCGGGCCGCTCCAATGTGCCAGTGTCCGAACGGCGAGCTCGTCGTTCGTGCGTCACCATCATGCGCAGGCCCGCTTCTTGACCTTCTCGTTACGTCAACTTCTACCGTGGTGAACGAGCCGGGAAAGCACCGGCTCGGCGATGGGTGAGGACGGGTGGGCCGGTCATGGCATGGTCGATCGCACAGGTGGCCCGGATGTCGGGAGTGACGTCCCGGACGCTGCGCCACTACGACGAGATCGGGCTGCTGCCGCCCGCACACGTCGGCGCGAACGGCTACCGCTACTACGAGGAGAGCCAACTGCTGCGCCTGCAGCAGGTCCTGGTACTGCGTGAGCTGGGCCTCGGCCTGCCCGAGGTCAAGGAGATCGTCGAGCGGCACACCGACCCCGTCGCAGCGCTGCGGGAGCACCACCAGCGGCTGCTGACGGAGCGTGACCGGCTGAACGAGGTCGCCCGCATGGTCGAGCGCACCATCGCCGAACTGCAGGAGAACGAAGGGAAGACGACCATGTCCAAGATCAGCAGACCGGAGAACCTGTTCGAGGGTTTCGACAGCGCACGCTACGAGGCCGACGCCCGCGAGCGGTGGCAGGAGCACTGGCAGCGAAGCGGGCAGCAGGAGGTGCTGGCCGGTCGCACTCCACAGGAACTGGAGCAGATGCAGCGGGAGGCGACCGCGGGGATGATACGGATGGCCGAGCACATGCTCGCCGGCGTCCCCGTCGACGCTCCGCAGGTCTTCGCCGAGCTCGACCTCCACTACCGGCATCTGAACGAGTCCTGGGCGCCGACCAAGGCGCTGTATCTCCATCTCGCCCGGATGCAGGCGCAGGAGGAGCAGTTCCGGACGAACTACGAGCAGGTCGCCGAAGGCCTGGCCGAGTACATGCGCGACGCCATGATCGCCTACGCGCACGCCCGGCTGAGCTGAACGTGTGATCGCGATTTCCGGGGGGCAGGAGGGCCGCACCTGGCCGGCGGGCAGGCGCAGGCCGGTGACGGCCCGTGGCCCTAGGGCGATCCGGCGGGCCGGTAGGCGGGGATCGGGGGTCTCGCCGTCAGCCTGCGGTAGAGCGTTGTGGGGCCGGGCCAGTTGTTCGTGACGCGGCCTTCGGCGGTTTTGTACCAGCTCTGGCAGCCGCCGCCCCACACCATCCGCTCCATCGCCGCGTCGAGCCGCCCCCGCCACGCGGCCATCGCCTCGGGCCGCACCTCGATCGGGCCGTTCAGCGAGAGGTGCGCCAGGCAGGCCATGATGTGCTCCACCTGGCACTCGAGCATGAAGACGATGGAGTTGTGCCCGAGATTGGTGTTGGGGCCGTACAGGAGGAACATGTTCGGGAAGTTCGGCACGGAGATGCCCAGATACGCTTCTGCGCCGTTCTTCCACTGCTCCTCCAGCGAACGCCCGTCGCGCCCGCTGATCTCCATCGGCGCAAGGAACTCGGTGCTTGCGAAGCCGGTGGCGTAGACGATGGTGTCGGCCTCGCGCAGACCCTCGGCGGTCTCGACGCCCTTCGGCGTGACCCGGACGATCGTGTCCGTCACCACGTCGACGTTCGGCCTGGTCAGCGCCGGATAGAAGGAGCTGTCGATGATCACCCGCTTGCAGCCGGGAGGGTAGGCGGGGGTCAGCTTGGCGCGCAGCGCCGGGTCGGGCACCTGGTCGCGCAGGTGGCGCAGCGCCCGCTTCCTGAGCAGGTCGGCGCTCCAGCCCTGGGCGAGCGCCGGGTAGAGGGTGGCCTCGGCGTAGCGGTAGATCCACTCGCGGTAGGCCCGCTGCAGGCCCGGGACCAGGCGGAAGGCCAGCCGGGCAGGCGGGCCGAACGCGGCGTCCGGCTTGGGGATCACCCAGTTGGGCGTGCGCTGGAAGACGTCGAGGTGCTCGGCCTGCTCGGCCACGCGCGGGATGAGCTGGGCGGCCGACGAGCCGTTGCCGATGACCGCGACCCGCCGGCCGGTGAGATCGTGGTCGTGGTTCCAGCGGGCGGAGTGGAAGGAGACACCTTCGAAGTCCGCCATGCCGGGAAGGCCGGGCAAGCGCGGGCGGTTGAGCTGGCCGACGCTGACGACGACCACGTCGAACGCCTCGGTGTGCTCGCCGCCCTCCGGGAGGGCCGTGGTGACCTGCCATCTCGCGTCGTCGAAGGTGGCTCTGCGGACCTCGCTGTTGAAGCGGATTTTTCGCCTGACGTCGTACTTATCGGCGCAATGCTCTAAATAGGCGAGGATTTCGGGTTGTTCGGGGTAGCGGCGGGTCCAGCTCGCGTACTTCTCGAACGAGTACGAATACAGGTGCGAGGGGATGTCGCAGCCCGCACCCGGATAGGTGTTGTCCCGCCAGGTGCCGCCCAGGCCGGCGGCCTTTTCGAAGACCGTGTAGGAGCGGATGCCGGCCCGTTCGAGCTGGATGGCCATGCACAGTCCGCCGAAGCCCGCCCCTATGATCGCGACGCTTGGTGCCATGCCGTCCTCCGCAGGTCAGGATTCACTTACATTACGCCCGGCCTGCGTTCCCGCAACAGCCCTTGTCACGTGCGCCGCCACCCCGCCGGTCACCGGTAGTCTGCGCAGGTGGCTGCTGTGACGTTGACGAACGTGATCGAGGTGCTCGAGGCGGCCTACCCGCCCGCCCGAGCCGAATCCTGGGACGCGGTGGGGCTGGTCAGCGGCGACCCGGCCCAGCCGGTGCGGCGGGTGCTGCTCGCGGTCGATCCCGTCGCCGCCGTGGCCGAGGAGGCCCTGGAGTGGCAGGCCGACCTGATCGTCACCCACCACCCGCTCTACCTGCGCGGCACCACCAGCGTGGCCACGACCACGCCGAAGGGCCGCCTGATCCACACCCTGATCAAGAACGACATCGCCCTCTACACCGCGCACACCAACGCCGACGTCGCCAACCCCGGCGTGTCCGACGCTCTGGCCAGAGCCGTCGGGCTCACCGGCGACCTGGTGCCGCTCCAGCCGTTCCCCGACGACCCCTGGCGCGGGCTGGGCCGCATCGGCGAGACGGCGGAGGAGACGACGCTGGAGGACTTCGCGGCGGGGGCGGCCAAGGGCCTGCCGCGCACGTCGTGGGGGATCCGGGTCGCGGGCGATCCGTCGCGCCGGGTCAAGCGCGTGGCGGTCAGCGGGGGAGCGGGCGACTCCCTCCTCGGCGCGGCGAGGGCCGCGGGCGTCGACGTGTTCCTGACGGCGGATCTACGCCACCATCCGGCCAGCGAGTTCATGGAGACGGGCGGCCCCGCGCTCATCGACGCCGCGCACTGGGCTACCGAGTGGCCCTGGCTCGACAGCGCGGCGTCCATCCTGCACGCGAGTGGCGTTACCGTTGAAACACGTGTCTCCGCCACGGTCACCGATGCTTGGACAAGAGGATATTGATCATGAAAGCAGCCCCTGAGGCCCAGAAGCGACTGCTCGACCTGGCAGAGCTCGACTCCGTGATCGACCGGCTGGCGCACCGCCGGCGCACCCTGCCCGAGCTCGCCGAGATCGACGAGCGTTCCAAGCTGTACGCCCGGCTCTCGACCCAGGTGATCGAGGCCGAGACCGAGGCGGGCGACCTGACCCGCGAGCAGACCAAGGCGGAGGCCGACGTCGACGCCGTGCGCACGCGTGCCGAGCGCGACCAGAAGCGTCTCGACTCCGGCGCCGTCTCCTCGCCGCGCGATCTGGCCGGCCTCCAGTCCGAGATCGCCTCGCTGCAGAAGCGCCAGGGTGACCTCGAGGAGATCGTGCTGGAGATCATGGAGCGCAAGGAGGCCGCCGACACCAAGGTCGCCGACCTGGTGAGGCAGCGCGACGAGGTCGCCGCCGAGCTCTCTGCCGCCGAGGGCCGCCGCGACAGCGCGCTCGGTGAGATCGACAAGGAGGCGGCCGAGGTCCAGGGCCGCCGCGCCGCCGCCTCCGGCGAGATCCCCGCCGACCTGCTGGCCCTCTACGAGAAGCTGAAGGACCAATACTCCGTGGGCGCGGCCATGCTGCGCGGCGGCCGGTGCCAGGGATGCAAGGTAGCCCTGTCCATCGCCGAGATGAACAGCATCAAGGCCGCCCCGCACGACGAGGTGATCCGCTGCGACGAGTGCCGCCGCATCCTCGTCCGCACACCAGAGTCCGGCCTGTGACGTCCTACATCGTCGAGGCCGACGGCGGCTCGCGCGGCAACCCGGGACCGGCGGGCTACGGCGCGGTCGTCAAGGACGCCTCCGACGGCCAGGTGCTGGCGGAGGCGGCAGAAGCGATCGGCGTCGCCACCAACAACGTCGCCGAATACCGCGGATTGATCGCCGGGCTCACGGCGGTGCTGGAGTTGGCCGGCGACGGGGCCTCGGTGGCCGTGCGCATGGACTCGAAGCTGGTCATCGAGCAGATGGCGGGCCGCTGGAAGATCAAGAACGAAGGGCTGCGCCCGCTGGCCCTTGAGGCGGGGGCGCTGGTCAGGCGGCTGCGGGTGTCGGAGTGGACCTGGATCCCCCGCGAACGCAACAAACACGCCGACCGCCTGGCCAACGAGGCCATGGACGCCGCAGCCAAGGGCCTGACCTGGAAGGCGGGCGGCACCACCCCACCGGAGCCGTCCTCCGGGTGGCGGGAGCCGGACGGCGCGGACCTGACGGACGCGGGAGATCCTTCCGACGCGAGCCGGAAGGCGGGCTCGCGGGCTCGGGCCTCGGCGCCGCCGGTGGCGAGGCAGACGGATCTCCTCGACGTCAGCGACATCTCCGAAATGTCGGCCCCCACTGCCTCCATCGCCACCGCCCAGCGGCTCGGCAAGAACGCCGGTTGGGTCTCGTCCACCAAGGTGGCGACCTCGCTGCTCCTCCTCCGGCACGGCGAGACCGAAATGTCCCTGGAGCGCAGGTTCTCAGGCCGCGGCGACGCCGAGCTCACACCCAACGGCCTGGCCCAGGCGTCGGCGGCGGCCGACCGGCTGTCGCGCGAGCCGTACCGGCTGGACGTGATCGTCACCTCCCCGCTCAAGCGCGCCAGGCAGACCGCGGAGGTGGTCGCCCAGCGCACCGGCCGCGATGTCGAGGTGGACGAAGACCTCAGGGAAGCCGATTTCGGCGTCTGGGAGGGGCACACGTTCACCGAGGTGCAGCGCCGCTGGCCCGCCGAGCTGGCCGCCTGGCTCGCCGACCCCACGGTCGCCCCGCCCGGCGGCGAGAGCTTCGCCGTGGCCGCGCTCCGCGTGCAGGCGGCGGGTGAACGCCTGGTCGAACGGTACGAAGGCAAGACCGTGCTGGCGGTCTCGCACGTCACCCCGATCAAGATGCTCCTGCGACTCGCCCTCATGGCGCCGCTGGAGTCCCTCTACCGCATGCATCTCGACCTGGCCTGCCTGTCGCTCATCGACTACTACGCGGACGGGCCCGCCGTGGTGAAGTCGTTCAACGACATCTCCCACCTGCGCTGATGAGCGCGTGCCGGGCCGGATGCCGCCAGAACGCCCGGCACGGCACGTCACCTCCGCACGGGCGACGACCAGCCTCGTTCCACCGGGACGATCTCGCCACGGGGCTGGGAACGCGGGAGATTTGGTAACCTCATTCCGACGAGTCGGCCGGGCGGCCGCGTCGGGCTTTCGGGCCCGCCGAGGAAGGTCCGGGCTCCACAGGGCAGGGTGGTCGGTAACGCCGACCCGGGGTGACCCGCGGGAAAGTGCCACAGAAAGCAGACCGCCTCCCGGTCAGCCGGGAGGTAAGGGTGAAAGGGTGGTGTAAGAGACCACCAGCGCCCACGGTGACGTGGGCGGCTCGGTAAACCCCACCCGGAGCAAGGTCAAGAAGGGCGCTCCCCGGAGCGCCCGCGCGCGACGTTCGAGGGCTGTCCGCCCGAGCCGCGCGGGTAGACCGCTTGAGGCCGCCGGCAACGGCGGTCCTAGATGGATGGCCGCCCCTTCGCACGAAGGACAGAACCCGGCCTACAGGCCGGCTCGTCACTCTCCGCCCCCGTGACCAGGGGCCGGACCATGGTGGGAGCGACGTCAAGGAGCTCTCGGAGTCCGGGACGAGGTTGGCCGTACAGGTCAGGGGTGGGCAGTGCTGCCGGCGTTCGAGGCGTGCTCGGGCCCCGGGTGCCGGACAGGCGTGGTCGCGGCGGCGATGGCGGCGGGATCCCAGTAGAACGGCCGGCATTCGAGCATGCGCCCGTGCCGTACCCGGATCAGCTGCATGATCTGCGTGTCGATCTCCTGGCCGGTCGCGCGAGAGCGGAACCGTACGCGGTTTCGCACCACCACCGTGTCCCTGTCGCCCCAGTGTTCCTGCTCCAGGAACTCCATGGATGCCCAGGTCTGGCTGAAAGCGGCCAGGAACCGCTCCATCCCGTCATGTCCTCGCCACGTGCCGGTCCCCGTGAAGGGCAGGCCGGGAGCCTGGTACAGGACGACGTCGGGGTCCAGATACGCGGCTACCTCGTCATAACGGGCGTTGCCGAACCCGCCCGCGGCGACGTACGCGGCCTCGGCCCGGTAGAAGTTCTCCATGACCGCCCAGGCGTCCTGCGATCGCTCCTCCGAGGGGGAGCGGTCAGTCTGCCTCTCGGTCGTGTTCGCTGTGCTCATGACTCCAGTGTCACGGAGGGTGAAGGGACGCGCTGGCGGTCATCGGACGACGCGGCGAGAGCGGTGGTGTCCGAGCTGGCGACATCGGGTTGCCCGCCGGAAGTTCGGCGATCATGGCAGGCCCGTGAGGCGTGACGTCACCGCCGGGCGGAGGCTCTGGCGAGGGCCTGGGTGACGAGCCTGCTCACCCGCTCGATCGCCTTGATCCCCACCCCCATCGAGCTGTTACGCCGGGAGATGACCGCGATGAGAAAGGTGTGACCGCGATCCCGCACCCTGCCGATGCTGTTGACCGTCCACCGCCCTCCGTCCCGTTGCCTGGGCAGCCAGCCGTTCTTCAGCGCGACGTCGGCCTCGCCGCGCCCGGCCGCGCTGACGCCCCACGCCTGCTCCGGAACCACGTTCCGCATCAGGCCCAGCACGTAGCGGCGGTGTTTAGCGGACAAGGGGCTGGTGGTGGACGAGAGCGCCTTGAGCAGCCGGACCTGGTCGGCGGCGCTGGTCGTGGTCGAGCCCCATGCGCCGCCAGGACCGGGACGGGTGTGGCGCAGGCCGAGTTCCTTGTTGGCGGCGGCCAGCCCGGACGACCCGCCGATGGCCGCCCAGAGCGCGGACGCGGCGGCGTTGTCGCTGACCTTGATGGCCTGAGCCGCCGAGCGCCGCTCCCAGGCCGTCAGGCCGCGTCCCTGGCGCTGGGCCCTGAGGAGGAGCGCGATCACGATGTCCACCTTGACGATGCTGGCCGCGGCCGCCCTGAGCCCCCGGTTGTAGGAGTAGGACAGGCCGGTCGGAAGATCCAGTACGGACACCGCGAGCTCACCCGAGACGTCGTCCAGGTAACGGTCCAGCGACCTGGTGAGCGGCTTCCGGTTGGCCGTCGGCGACGGTTCCCTGTCCGGCGCTTCGCTCTCCGGGCGGTCCCTGTCCGGAGGTTCCCTTTCCGGGTGGTTCTGCTCCGGAGCTTCGGCAGGCGGCGACCCCACCGTCACGGAGGCGGGCGTGAGGGTGACGGGCGTGGCGCGTACGCCGCTCGCCGTGAGCACGGCCGGCAGGGCGAGCGCGGCGAGGAGGGGGAGGACGCGGCGGCGCGGCGACGCCCCGGGCTTCGCGGGCACGGCTGCCTACGCGAGAACCGGCGGAAACGACGGTGGGGAAGGGGAAGCGCGGAGAACCATGAGAGGCAGCGTCCCGGAGCAGGTGTTTCCACCGCGTTTGCGATCCGGTCACAGCCTGACAGGCAGGGAACCTCCCGTCCGGGGAGCCAGGGCCGGTGCCGCAAGGCCCGGTGCGAACCTCGCCGGCACCGCCGCGACCCCTGACCCCGGCAGGCCGTCCCGTCAGCGCGGGATCACGCAGAACGGGCCGCCCACGCGGCGAGGATGGCGGCCTCCTTCTCCGGCGCCATCCCGTGCGGGGTCATCTTGCCGTAGGTGCGCTGGTCCTCGGGGATCTCGCGCAACCACGCCCACGTGTCCCGCACGGTCTCGGCCACGGGACGCGTACGCAGCCCGGCCGCCTCCGCCTTGGCCGTCGGCACGGTCCAGAAGTGGCTCGTCTCCGGCGACGGCGGCCCGACCCACAGCGGGAGCTCCACGAACACCCCCGCCCCCTGCTCCACCAGGAATTCGCTGTCCACCCAGACGAACTCCGCGTCGGACCCCGTCGCCTCCTTGCACAACCCCAGCCACTCGCCGAAGGTGGTGTTGCCCGCCGGCCCCGTCACCGTGAACAGAGCCGGCGCGCCGGCCTCGGCCCGGTCGAGGGTGAACGCCGCCACGTCGCGAGCGTCCACCAGCTGCATCGGCGACCCGGGGTCGCCGGGGGCGAGGACCCGCCCGCCGTGCGAGATCCTGGTCAGCCACCACGGCAGCCTGGCCACGTCTTCGTGCGGCCCCAGGATCAGACCCGGCCTGATGATCAGCACGGCGCCGTCGAAGCCCTGCTCGACCGCCCGCTCGCAGCCCGCCTTCAGCTCGCCGTACTCGCCGTCGTCGGGCCCGGCGCCGGGCTCGCACGGCCATCTCGCGGAGTCTTCGGCCGGCCCTGCGGGAAAGCCCTCGGCGGCCGAGATCGTGGACACGAACACGTACGTCCCCGCCCGTCCCGACAGCGCCCGGACCGACTCGCCCACGACCCGCGGCACGTAGCCGGACGTGTCGATGACGGCGTCCCACGACCGTCCGCTCGTCAGCCGTTCGAGGTCGGCGCCCACATCCCTGTCGCCGTGCACGGCCTCGACGCCGGGCACGTCGGCCCCGCTGCGGCCTCTGTTGAACGTCGTGACCTGATGTCCACGGGCCAGCGCCGCCTCCACGACGGCCCGCCCGAGGAACTTCGAACCACCCAGGACCAGAAGTTTCATGGGGTCAATCTTCGCGCGCCATCACCACGTCGCCGGACGTCTTCACGGAGAGCGCAGGACGCAGCGGCGGCACCATGTGCACCCTGGCCGAGCCGATGTCGAAGAAGAGCCCCACCAGTTCGAGTTTCCCGGCCCGCACCTGCTCGTCGACCTTCCGGTACGTCCGCAGGTTCTCCAGCTGCTGCTGCACGTTGACCCGGCACAAGACGTCCAGCGCCCCGCTGTGCAGCCGGTCTCCCTCTCGTTCGATGAACGCGGCCAGGCTGTGGTTGCCGTGCCGCAGCCACCTGCGCAGCCCGGGCAGGCTGCCCGCCTGTACGCCGCCGCTCAGCAGTCCCGCCATCGCGCCGCAGCCCGAATGGCCGCACACCGTGATCGTGTGCACTCCCAGCACCTGCGTGGCGTACTCGATGGCGGCCACCACCGAGTCGTCGTGCGGCTCCGTGCCCCTGCGCGGCACCAGGTTGCCGATGTTGCGCACCGTGAACAGGTCTCCTGGGCCGCTCGCCGTGATCAGCGAGGGCACGATCCTGGAGTCGGCGCACGTGATGAACAGGTGCGACGGCTGCTGCTTGCGGGCCAGCTCGGTGAAGATGGGCCGCACCAGCGGAGCCGTACGCCGGTGGTACTCGCGCGCGCCCTCCGTGAGCCGGCACTCCGACGGTTCGGACGCGTCGGACGGCGACACGGTGGGCAGCCCGGGACGGCTCCGGTGCGCCCATGGCAGCCACCACCGGTCAGGCGCCTTGGGGGGCGACTTGACGGGGAACATCCGCGCGCCGCTGGCCGCCAGCGCGTACCACTCGTCGTGCAGCTCGTCGATGTGGACCGTGCCGCCCATGCGCTCGTGGTCGAGCCGCCAGGAGTGGATGGCCTCGAAGGCTCCGTTGTCCATGAAGTCGATGTTCAGGTCGAGGTCGACGTCCGTGCCCGCGGGGATCGCCCGCAGCTCGTGCGTCAGCCTGGGGACGCCGAGGAACGTGAGCGAGCCCGAGATCGTCACGTGCAGCCGCCCCGGGCGATCCTCGCGCTTGAGCACGGTGACCCATGTCAGCCGGCGCAGCGCTAGCAGCGCGGCCAGCGCGAGCCCTGCCAGCACGCCCTCGGCCAGGCCGAGCAGGATCACCGCGACCATGGTCACGAGGTAGACCGGCACCTCGCCGTGGCCGTGCACCTTCTTGATGTGACCGAGGTTCACCATCTGCACGCCGATGAACACCAGCAGCGCCGCCAGCGCCTCCAGCGGGATCAGCCGGATCGACCAGCCGAACCCGAGCGCGAAGACGAGCACCCACACCCCGTGCAGGATCGTCGAGCAGCGAGTACGCGCGCCCGCCCGCACGTTGGTGGTGCTGCGCACGATCACCCCGGCGACGGGCAGGCCGCCGAGCGCGCCCGTGACCATGTTGGCCACGCCCTGGCCGGTCAGCTCCTGGTCGAGGTCGGCGCGCTTGCCTCCGTGCATCTTGTCGGCCGCGACGGAGCACAGCAGCGACTCGCAGCCGGCCAGCAGCGCCACCAGCAGCACCGCCGCCACGACCAGGTGCCAGTCGCCCTGCGGCAGCACGGGGAAGGCCCACTCGCCGACGCTCTCGGACAGGTCGACGCGGGTGACGTCCCAGCCGAAGGCCCAGGCGGTGCCCGCCGCCGCGAGCAGCGCGGCCAGCGGCGCGGGGACCGCCTTGACCGGCCCCGGCAGACGGGTCCACAACGCCAGCACCGTGATGGTGAGCAGGCCGACCGCCACCTTGTGCCCGTGCAGGTCGGCGATCTGGCCGGGCAACTCGATGATGTTGGCCACGGCCGAGCTCTGTGACGTGCCGCCCAGCACCACGTGGAGCTGGGCGAGGGCGATGATCACGCCGACCGCCGCCAGCATGCCGTGGATGACGGCCGGTGACACCGCCAGCGCGGCCCTGGCCGCCTTGAAGATGCCGAGCACGAGCTGGACGGCGCCCGCCAGCAGAGTGATCATGCAGGTGGCCCGCCATCCGTACGTGTGCACGAGATCGAGGACCACCAGGGACAGGCCGGCGGCGGGCCCGCTGACCTGTACGGAGGAGCCGCCCAGTGTGCCTCCCACGATCCCGCCCACCACGGCGGCGATCAGCCCGGAGACCAGGGGGGCTCCGGAGGCCATCGCGATGCCCAGCGAGAGGGGCACCGCGACGAGGAAGACCACGAGCGACGCCGGCACGTCATGCCGGAGCGTGCTCAGCCGGATACGGTGCGTGTCGCGGATCATGGAGCAAACCCTATTGCTCCGTCGACCGCGCTTTAGGCGTGTCTCACGTGGGTTTTACCCATTAATGAGGGCTGCCATCACCGGTAATAGTCGTGCGGGTAGTCCTGTTCCGGGCTCTTCCTGCGGTGGCTGCCTCGGCCGTTGCCCGGGGTGGCCTGGGGTCGCGCTTGCGCGTCGCCGCCGAACGCCTGCCACGTGGTGTCGGAGCCGGCGGCGCCGCCCGCCGGCGGCTCCGGCCATGCCCCTGCGGCGGGGCTCGTGGTGATGTCGCCCGTCTCGTACGCGAACGAGGACGGCTGCGGAGCAGGGGCGGGTGTCGGCGTGGGAGCGGCGAGCACGTCGTCGTAGGCCGAGACCGTCCTGCCGGGCGCCGTCGGGGTGCCGGTGGCGGGGGAGGGACCGGTGAGGGGGGCGGAGTCGTCGGCCACGGCCCAGCCCGCGCTCACTTCGTAGGAGGCGGGGTAGGCGGCACGCTCGGCGGGCTGATCGAACGCCGGCCACGAGCCGACAGCGCCGAACGAGGTCGCCGGTGAGGGGCCGTCGAGGACGTCGGGCGTGGACGCCGGCCACGAGCCCGACGACGAGCCGGACGACGGGCCGGTCGCGAGCGGGTCGGCCACGCCGTTGTAGGCGGGGAACGGGTCGCTCGTCGGCGCGCCGTGGATGGGGGTGGGCTGCGCGGCCGGGAAGTTGCCGCTCGAGGTGGGGCTGACGGCGGGGAACGAGCCGCTGCCACCGGCCGGGGTCGCGGGGAACGAGCCGCTGCCACCGGCCGGGGTCGCGGGGAACGAGCCGCTGCCCAGGGGGCCGCCGCTGTTGGTGGAGAGCGAGCCGTTGCCGCCGGTCGCGGGGAACGAGCCGCTGGTGGTGGGCGCCGGATAGGTGGTGTTGGACGACACCGGGACCGGGGACGTGGAGGGAGCGGGGTCGGCGGGCCGGGCGGGGGGAGGCACCGGCTGGGCGCCCGGGGCGAGGATGCTCATCACGTCGCCTGGAGGCGCCGAGAAGGTCACGGTGCGCTGGTCGGCCAGCTCGGACTGCGCAGGGACGGCTGGCTTGGCCGGTTCGACCAGGTCGGCGAGGCCGGAGGGGTGATGGGAGGAGTGGTTGGAGGCGGCCGGCTGGCGCTGCGGCAGCGGGCCCTGGACGGTGGTCGCGTCGGGGTCGACGGAGGCCGCCACGGGCCGCGGCTTGGCGGCGCGCTTGCCTGGACGCTCCGAGCGGCGCTCGGCGGGTCGGCTCGCCTGCCGCTCCGCGGGACGCTCGCCCCCGGACGCGGCGGGACGCTCGGCGCGGCGCTCTGCCCGGCGCCCGGTGGAACGCCCGGTTGGATGCTCAGCTGGATGCCCGGTGGGGTGCTCGGTGGGGTGCCCGGTGGGGTGCCCGGTGGGGTGCTCGGTGGGACGCTCGCGTTCGACGGGGCGGGAGGCGCCCTTCCTGGCCGCCACGGTGCCACCCGCGCCGAAGCCGCCCTCCTCCGCGTCGCTGCGGATGTTGGCCCAGAACTCCTCGTCCTCGTCGTCGGAGGTCGGGTTGCCCCATTCGTCGACGCCACGCCGGCCACGCTGACCGGTGCGCACCGGTTTCGGCGCCTTCGGCTGGTCGATCGGGCTGAAGTCGGGGCTGAAGTTGTTCATCCGCGGTTCGTGCGCGGCGAACTCGTCCGTGGACCGAGCGTGGGTCGACTCCTCCTTCTCGGCCATCTCCTTCAGCCGTTCCGGAGGAAGCGAGCTCTCCCGGCGGTTCATCGAACGCATGCCCAGTGCCACGACGACGAGCACGAGGAGCACGACAGCGACCAAGCTCACTACGACCGCGATCATTGCACCACCCTCAAAGCCATGGCCTCCCTTTGGCACCGATGAGATCGCGCGGCCATCGACGCGATCTGCCCCCTTTGATCACCAGTGCCTAACGATTGGATCTGATTCTGTCGGACCACTATGAGCGTTGTCACACCCTACGTGAAGAATTGGTACATCAGTGCTACACGTCGTGTTCGACCCCTTACTGAAGGTCGACCGCGGTGAGCCGCCCCCGGGCTATGGTCTGGTCCGCGATCTGCTTCAAGATCTCGGGAAGGTCGAGGGGAGGGGCTCCCTCCCGCCTTTTGACCTTGCCGTTCAGCGTGTAGACGGTGAAGCGGTAGCTGCCCGCATCGCAGGGGGGATCGTAGCCCGCCTTCCCACTCGGCAAGGGCGCCTGCCCGACCCCTTCCGGGGGCTCTTCGGCGGCGTTGGGGCCCAGCTCCGTCGTGGTCGCCGGGATGTTGTAGAGCACCCAGTGCACGGTGGACGTCGATGATGTATGGCTGTCGACCACGATCGCGATCGACTTCGCCTTGGACAGCGGCTGGCTCGACCAGCGCAGCGGCGGGCTGCCCTGGGTGCCCTTGCAGGAGTAATCGCGCGGCAGCGGCTCGCCCTCGCGCAACTCCGGGCTCGAGACATTGACCTCCGCGATGTCCTCGGCCTGTGATCTGCCGATGAGGCTGCTGCAGCCCGACAGCGCGAACGCGACGGTCACCGCTGTCACACTGACAACGATGCGGCGCACGCGTGTCGCCGTGTTACACAGCCCCATGACGGACGATGCTACGCGGGTCTCGGCGGTGTGCAGACCGTTTCCCGATGGTCGGTGGCCGGTAAAGGATCCGAAACCGGTCAGAATCACGGCATCCCGGCCGTGAGGTTGGACACAAGGACGCCCCTCCACTTCTGGAGGGAACCGAATCGGGCTACCCTGCGGGACCCTTTCTGGCCTGCTGGTTCACTGTGACGGGACTTGGGGTGCGATCTCGTACGGTGATCCGACAAGACGGACATCGTGCCGGTTGCCGCCCACGTGGAAAAATCAGGTGCGCCAGATCGTTCCTGACGGTAAAGAGAAGGGCGATCAGGCGTCGCGGTGCGGGCGCGAACGGCGGCCGCCACGTGCGTGAGGGCGCTCGCGCTGAGGTGCGGTCCTGCGCTCGCCGGACCTGGCTGGCACGTACGTGGCGCCGCCGACGTGGCCAGGCTCGACAGCCTGCGGCCGGCCGCCACCGAGCATGGCACCTGCCCATGAAGGCCGTCGGCAGACACGCCGGGACGGCCGGTCGATCTTTACCGCCCGCGAGCCGATCTCCATGCCTGATTCGCGCCCTAAGCTGGTCTTGTGACCTCATCAGGCCCGATCCGCGATCCGGCGAATCGCGTTTCGCCCAAGGCCATCCGCCTGTGGCTGTTCGAGTCGTTGATCGCGTTCGTGTTCTTCCTCGGCGGCTCGCTCCTGGTGTCCGGGTGGCTCGACGGCAGCCAGTGGTGGTGGGTCCCCGGCTGGTACGCCGACAACTCCTGGCTGCTGCCCGCCGCGGTGGTGGTGCTGCTCCTGCCGTTCCTGGTGGCCGAGCCGTTCGTACGGTACGCCGTGCACCGCTGGGAGCTCTCAGACGACGTCGTCTACGCCAGGTCGGGTTTCCTGACCAGGGAGTGGGTGTTCGTGCCCGTGAGCCGCATCCAGACGGTCGACAAGGGGCAAGGGTGGCTGGAGCGGATGCTCGGTCTGGCCACGCTGGAGATCCGCACCGCGTCCCATGCCGGCTCCTCGACGATCAAGGGTCTCGACCACGGCGTGGCGGCCGGGCTCGCGGAGCAGCTCGCGCACCGGGCGGAGCAGCTCAGGGACGACGCCACATGACCGTGCCCGGACGGCCAGAGGAGATGCGATGACCGGCCACGGCGCGCCTCACGACGGTCCCGAGCCCTCGCCCGGCGGCCCGCCTCCGCCGGACGAGGCCACTGCGCCGGACGCGCAGGGCCGGCCCGCGCCCGAAAGCGGCGTCCACCCCCGACCGGCGTCCTCACGGCCCTGGGCCGAGGGGCCGCACCCGGAAGACGGTCCTCCCGCCGCCTCTGGCGGCGGTCCTCGGCCCCCGGCCCGCGCGCCGCTGCGGCTGAGCCCCAAGGTGCTGCTCATCGATCCGGTGCGCATGCTGCCCTCCCTCCTGCTCCCCCTGGTCGGCGTCCTGTTCGTGGGCGGCTTCTCGGCCCGCTCGTACGGATGGGCGGCAATGGGCGTGGTCGGCACCGTGGTGTTCGCGATCATCAGGTGGGCCACCTTCACGTACGAGATCGTCGGTGACCGCCTGGAAACGAAACGTGCATTGATCAGCCGGTCCGTCCGTACCATCCCGCTGGAGCGGATCCGCGGCGTCGACGTGTCCACACCGCCCATGCACCGGCTGCTCGGCCTGTCCGTACTGAAGATCGACACAGGGGCGAGCGGCGGCGACGAGGAGGCCGAGCTCAACGGGGTCTCCCTGGCGGAGGCCGAACGGCTCAAAGCGGTTCTCCTGCGCCGCGCGGCCCGTCCCGTCGGCCGCGAGCCCGGCGTCCAGGAGGCGGAGCAGGCCGAACGGGAGATCATCCGCATCCCGCGCAGGTGGCTGCTGTACGGGCCGCTGTCCGGCGCGTACCTGCTCACGCCCTTCGCGCTCCTCGGCGGTGCGGTGGGGCTGGCGTTCCAGTGGGGGGACGACCTGGGATTCGGCCGGGACGCCGCCCTGACCGTCGGGGAGTGGTTCTGGCAACGCCCCTACCTGCTGCTCGTCGCGGCGCTGCTGCTGGTGCTGGCGATGCCGTTCGTGGGCGGGCTGATGTACGCCGTCTTCAACTGGGACTTCTCCCTCAAACGGCGCGGTCGCCACCTCGTGGCCGAGCGAGGGCTGATCAACCGGCGGAGCGTGTCGCTGGAGTCGGCGCGCGTACGCGGCTACGAGATCGTCGACGGCCTCGCCGAGCGGTGGGCCCGCGTCGTACGCGCCTGGGCCATCGTGACCGGGCTCGGCGACTCGGAGACCCGCGGGCAGCTCCTGCCCGACGTTCCCCGCGCCGTGGCCTTCCAGGTGACCGGCGACGCGATCGGCCCCTTCCGCGCCCGGCTGCGCCCCCACCCGCCCGTGGCCCGCCGGCGGCGCCTCTTCCGCGCCGTCGCCCCCTGGCTCCTGCTGGTGGCGGTGAGCCTCGCAGGCATCTGGGCGACCGGCTCGATGGTGTGGCAGATCCTTCTGGTGCTGGCGTTGCTGCTGGCCGCCGCGGGGGTTCCCCTCGGGCTCGACCGGTACGCGTCGCTCGGGCACGGCTACGACGGGGCGCGCCTGTCGGTGCGTTCAGGATCGCTGCGGCGCTCCCAGGCCGTGGTCGAACGCCGGGCGGTGGTGGGCTGGCGGCTGCGCCAGACGTGGTTCCAGCGGCGAGCCGGCGTCCTCACGCTGATCGCCGGGGTGGGAGCGGGCAAGGGCGGTTACTCGGCGCTCGACGTGTCGGAGGCGCAAGGGGCCGGTTTCCCCGCCGAGGTGACGCCGGAATGGCTCGCGCCCTTCCTCGAACCACCACCCCCACCCACCCGCTGACCGCCACCTGCTCGCTGGCCGCCGGCGTGCCCACCCGCGCGCGGCCTGATCAGTCCTGGCGGCGGGCGCCGAACATGATCTCGTCCCAGCTCGGGACCGAAGCCCTGCGGCCCCTGGAGCCCTTACGCGCCGGGCGGGCGGCCGGAGCCGGGGGCGGGGACGGTACCGGCACGGCCGGCTCGTCCTTGCCCTTGCCCTTGTCGGTGTCCTTGCCCGCGCGGGCCGCCGGCACCGACGGCTTCGGCTTGGGGCTCGGAGCGGGTTTCGGCTTGGGCGCCGGAGGCTTCGCCTCCCTGGCTGCCTCCTCGGCCTCGTCCGTCCTTCCCTCGGCCTCCTCGGTCCGGGCCTCGGCCTCGGTCGCGGTCCCGGTCTCAGGGGCGGCGGGCTGAGCACTCGACGAGCGAGCATCCGCCGACCCCGATTCCTCGACCTCCGCCTGGGCGTCGGCCTGGGCCCTCGCCTCAGTGCCGGCCTGGGTCTCCGGCCGGGTGCCGCTCTGCGGGTCGGCGGCCTTGGCGCCGGTGGCTTCGGTGGTGGTGGGCTCAGTGGTGGTGGGCTCGGTTGTGGTGGGCTCGGCGTCTCCGCTGCCGGGCGTCTCGGTCTCGGCGACCGCCGCCCCTTGGGCATCCGAGGTCGTGGTGTCGGTCGTGCCGGGCGTCGCGGTCGTGTCGGCGTTCGATGTTGTGGCAGCGGTGGCGCCGGAGGTCGTGGCTTCCGTGGTGTCAGGCGTCTCGGCTTCCGCGACGCGCGGCGTCTCAGCCATCGTGGTGGCGCGCGTCCCGGCTTCCGTGGTGCCTGGTGTCTCAGCCTCCGCGGTGCGGGGCGTCTCGGTCTCCGTAACGGCCTTCGCGGCGTCGGTGGGCGTCGCGTCCGAGCCGCTGGGTGTTTCAGCCGGGGTTTCGGCAGGCTCCGCGGCGTCCGCGGCGGTCGCCCTGTCCGCGGCGGTGGTCGCCGCGGCCGGGCCTGCCGGGATCGTCGGGTCGGCCGGGCCCGCCGGGCTCGTCGGGATCGTCGGGTCCGCCGGGATCGTCGGGTCCGCCGGGATCGTCGTATCCGTGGCGGCCGTCGGGTCGGCCGGGTCCGTCAGGTTGGTCGTGTCCGTGGCGGTCGGTGCGGACGTCGTGTCCGCGCCGGACGGTGCCGTTTCGGCAGGTGCGGGAGCCTCCTCGGCGGCGACGGACGGTGCTGTGGCCGTTGCCGCCACGGTGCTCGGCTGGACGGTTTCCTCTGTGAGGGCCGACTTGTCGGACCCGGCGGCCGGTGAAGGCGTGGCGCCGGACTCCACGGTGGCGGCCGGTGCGGTGCCCGGCTCCGTCGTGGCGGCCGGCGCGGCGCTCGGCTCCGGCGCGGCGGCCGGTGCCGTGGCCGAACCCGGTGCGGTGGCCGAACCCGGAGTCGGTGCGCTGGCCGGCGGGGATGCCGGTTCGGCGGCCCGCTCTGGCGCAGGGACGTGCGTGACGGCCCCGTCCTGGGCCGCTGCGGGCCGGTCGGCAACCGTCGTCTCGCCGGGCCCGGCAGGAGACGCCGTCTCCGCCTCCTGAACCGCCGTCTCCGCCTCCTGAACCGGCGTCGCCGTCTCCGCCGGCGGAACCGCCGCTTCCTGGGCGGCCTGCGGGAACGCTTCCTGGGTGGGCTGCGGGGCCGCTTCTGGGCGGGCACTCCGCTCCGGGGAGGTCTCGGCCTCGACGGAGGCAACCGTCTCCGCGGAGGGCCGGGTCTCCGCAACCGGCTGGGCGGACGGTTGCGCCTCCCAGGTCGGCTGGGTGGCGGGCTCGTCCGGGGAGACCGGCTGGGCCGTCGCCTCTTCGGCGACCTCCGGGTGCGGGGACGCCGGTGGTGGCGTGGCGGAAGCGGGCGCGGCGGGTGCGTAGATGGCGTCGGTGTCACGCTCACCCGCGCGCCCGGGGCCGAAGTCGGGCAGCCACGTCGAAGACCCGCCGCGGCGGGAGGAGGTGTCGCCGGGGCGGGTGTGGCCGGTCTCGCGAGCGGGAGGCTCGGGACGGAAGGACTCCCGAGACGGGGGCTCCTGGCGGTGGCCTGGGTCCCGCAACGGAGGACGGCCGGGCTCGGGCGACGGCTCCCGCCGAGGGCTCGCCTGCCCGGCGGGGTCGTGGCCGAAGGCGGGCTCGCGCGAGGGCGGGGCCTGGCGGTGGCCGGGGTCGTGGGCCGGTTCGTGGCGATGGGCCGTCCCGCCCGGCGGATCGTGACGGGAGGAGGAGCCGTGGGTGTCGGACGGCTCCCACACCGGGGCAGGCTCGCGCGGAGGAGCGGCCCGGTCGAAGGGCGTCCCGCGCGGGGGCGCCTCACGGGACGCGGCGTCGCGCGACGTCGTGCCACGGGAAGGCGTCTCGCGGGACTGCGGCTCCGAAGGCCGCGCGTACGCCGTCTCGGACGACCTCGGCGGCGGGTTGTAGCCGACCGCGGGCTCCTCCGGCTCGCGCCGCGACACCGGGGGGAACGGCAGCGCGTCGGAGGACAGTGGCGGCACCGGCTGCAGCTTGGCCACCCGCGGCGCGAACGGCGTCACCGTGGTGTCCTCGACCACGGTCGGCTCGGGGTCGAAGTCGGCGGACGACAGGCGCAGGGCCTCGTCGTCGTGGGGGGTCACGTGGCGCTTGCGCGGGTCGAAGAGCCATTCGGCGTGACGGGTGTGACCGTTCCACACGTAGCCGAGCTTGACCCGCCACAGGCCGTCGTCGCGCTTGGCGGAATCCCAGTCGATCTCGTCGGTGGGCACGCCGCGCCTGGTCAGGCGCTCGGCGACGAGGTCGCCGAGGGTCGGGCCGGGCGAGGACTCGCCGGGCATGCGCACGGACACCCGCTGCGCCTGCTGGGCGACGTATTCGCGCTCCTGCAGCACCGGCCCCTCGAACCAGCGGACTCGCTCGACCGGGATCCCGGCGGTCGCGGCTATCTCCTCCGCCGTCTCTCCGGCGCGGATGCGGGCCTGGATCTCCTTGGGGCGCAACGGACTCTCCACTTCGATCTCGTACTGGCCGAGACGGGAGAAGTTGCCGCGGACGGCAGCACGGAGCCGGTCGTCCACGGGAAGCGTGAAGCGCGTACCCCGCCCGGCAGTAGCCAGCACGAGATAGGTGCCGTCCTCACTCACCGCGACGAGTCGGAGCTCCTGCATGCGAGTCCTTTCGTCAGCGTCGCCATTCTTCCCCCGGACCCTTGAGTCTCTCGCGTGTGCCGGTTGCCTGCCAGCACCGTACCCGGCATGTCCGAACATCGCCTTCCTGGGATAGTCCCGAGGCGATGTGACGCCGGTCACATTCGTGGAATCCATCCCTCTAGAACCCGCCGTCGCGCATGAGGAGGTTAGAGGCCCTCGAGGGATTCTGGCGAATCTCGCCGCGCGCCGGAGCGCACTTGAGCCAAGAGGCCACAACGGACGGGTGGGCGGCCGGATGGACGTGCAGGTGCCGGGCGGCGGCTCCGGCGATGTACGGAGCGTAGGCGGAGTACGCGACTCCGGCCTTGGTGACCTGACAGGTCCGGGAATGCCCTGTTCCGACGACGAACACGCCCGATCGCACCAGAGCGCGTACGGCGGCGCGGAGAGCGGGGGAGTCGGCGCCGTCGATGGACAGGTTCGCGACGGAGGGCCCGCGCGCGTGCCTGCGGATCCAGTCGAGCCCCGCCAGCGCGTCGGCCAGCGTGCCCGAGCCGCCGCAGCCGAGTACGCGTACGGAGGCGATGCGGGCCCTGGGGGCGACGGCGTGGACGCGGCCCGCGGTGCGCGTGCCGTTGCCGGCGCAGTCGTGCCCGGTGCCGCCGGTGGCGTCGAAGGCCCGCCAGGTCCGGTCGCCGAACTCGGGCCGTCCGGGGTCGAGGCCGCTGTCCACGACGTACACGGTGGTGCCCGCGCCGGTGGCCGCTGCGACTGCCGGGCCGGCCGGCGGGGGCTCGGCTCTCCTGCTCGTCATGGGATGGATCTGCCGGTCGGCCTCGATCGCGCGTACCCGCGGGTCGGCCCGGAGCCCGGCCAGTTCGGCGGCGGTGAGGAACGTGGCGAATCCCGGCAGCGCCGCGGTGTAGTAGCGGCGCACCCGCCACCGCGCCTCGCCGACGAGGGCGCGGGCGGCGCCTCGGCCGCGGGCGGTGACGATGTAGGGCCGGACGGGTTCGGTCACGGCGGGGCGCAGGGCGGTTCCCGAGGCGGGCGTCATGGCCAGCGGGATGGCGGTCGCGGCGGCCGTGGCCACAGCCGCGGCGAGGTAAACGGAGGGCAGGCCGAGTCGTCGGGGCACGAGCTACGAGGGTGCCTGTCGCGCACGTCACAAGAACATCGGGACACGCCGTCGCGTCTATTCCCGGGAAAGTTTTTACCGAACAACAACATGAGGGGACTGATCCGGGGGATGAGCGGCGAGCAGCGGACTTTTGAGCTGACCGTCCCACAGATCATGGGGAGCGCCCTGGCCGCGGTGACCGCGGCCGTGGCCGCCTCCTATCTCGGCGTCGCAGGGACAGTGATCGGCGCCGCGGTCGTCAGCGTGGCCAGCACGATCGCGGGCGCCGTCTACACGCACTATCTCGCGCGTACGTCAGACCGGGTCAGGCAGCGCACGCTGGTCGGGCGGAGGGTCGAGGGCGAGCCCGCAGGAGACGGGCCCGCCGGGCACGAGCCCGCGCAAGAGGCGGGCGACGAGGGGTCCACGCTCGTCATGCCGGCCGTCGGACCGGTCTGGCGCCTGCCGTCGTGGACGCGGTTAGGGGCGGCCTCGGCCGTGGTGTTCGCCCTCAGCATGGGCGGCATCCTGGTCTATCAGGCGGTGACCCGGCAGACGGTGCACGAACAGGTCACGGGCAAGCACCCGAAGGGCGCGGACGAACGCCACGCGCCGATCGACCAGCGAGAGGAGGAGGACCGGCCCACCCGGGAGCCCGCGTACCAGCGCAGCAGGGTGACCCGCGAGCCCGCCACGCCGACGCCCACGCGGACACCCACGAGAACCCCGTCCCGGCGGCCCGAGCCCACGAAGACGGTCACGGTGAAGCCGTCCCCCACGGCCTCCACCACCACGCCGCCCGCGGTGGACGACCAGCCCGGCGTGGAGGCGCCGTCCGACGAGCCGCCGCTGACCCCGCCGGCGCTGGAAGAGCGCCCGGAACGCCCCGATCAGGCCGACCAGGTGGACACGCCCTCCGGCTATCCGAGCACGACGTCCAGGTAGGCGTTGCCGAACAGGCGCCGCGGGTCGAGCCGGTCGCGCAGCGCCTGGAAGTCCGCGAAGCGGGGGTAGGCCCCGGCCAGGGAGGCGGCGTCCCTGGTGTGCAGCTTGCCCCAGTGCGGCCGCCCGTCCAGCCGGGTCATGATCTCTTCGACGCCCGCGAAGTACGCCGGGTTGGGCGTCGGACGGTAGACGTGGCAGGCGACGTACGCCGACGGGCGGCCGTACGCGGTGGACAGCCAGGCGTCGCTGGGCGGCGTGACCCGCACCTCCACCGGGAAGGTGATCTTCCAGTCCATGCGTTCGACGAGGTCACGCGTCTCGCGCAGGGCCTGGGCCAGGCGCTCGCGGGGCACCGCGTACTCCATCTCGAGGAAGCGCACGTCGCGCCGCGCGGTGAAGATCTTGTACGACGCGTCCACCGACTCCGAGTCGCCCAGGACGGCCGCGCTGACCTCGTTGATGCGCGGGATGAGACGGGGGACACGGGCCCCGAGCGCGCAGGCCGCGCCGAAGACGGTGTTCTCCAGGAACACGTTGTCCAGCCACCACCTGACGGCGCCGGGCGGCCGGGCCGGGCCCGCGTCCCTGTTGCCCGTCTTGACCAGGCAGGCGTCGGTGTGCGGCAGCCAGAAGAAGTCGAGGTGCTCGTTCGCGGAGGTGAGCGCGTCGAGCGAGCCGAGGATCTCGCTGAGCGGTAGCTTGCGCCGCCGGTGGCGCAGCAGGAACGCGGGCTCCGCCCGGAAGGTCACGGCGGTCAGCACCCCGAGGGCGCCCAGCCCCACCCGGGCGGCGTCGAACAGGTCGTCGCCGGGCGAGACGGTCGCGACCGAGCCGTCGGCGAGCACCAGCTCCAGCTCGGCGACCTGGTCGGCGAGCCCGCCGCTGTCACGTCCCGTGCCGTGGGTGCCGGTCTGGATGGCGCCCGCGACGGTCTGCTCGGTGATGTCGCCCATGTTCGCGAGGGCGAGGCCGCGTTCGTCGAGGAGTTCGTTCAGCACCCGCAGCGGCGTGCCCGCCAGCACGGTGACGCGGTCGCCCGCGCATGACCTGATCCCGGTCAGCGCGGCCGGGCGCAGCATGATGCCGTCGGTGAGGGCCACTCCGGTGAAGGAGTGGCCCGTGCCGACCATGCGGACCCGCCGCCCGGAGGCGGCGGCGTCACGCACCGCGCGTACGACGTCCGCGACGGAGGCCGGCGTACGCACTTCCGCGGGGGTGCCCGACTGGTTGCGCGCCCAGTTCACGAAGGTCACGAGCACCCCTTCACCGTCTCGCCGGGTCAGTCGCGGGCGGGACTCACTTGTTCTCCCATCCCGCGGGGACGGGGAAGACGTCGCCGGGCTCGAGCTTCACGTCCTGGCCCTTGAGCACCTCGGACACCGTCACGAGATGGTAGCCCTTCTTCTGCAGCGACTTGACGATCGCCGGCATCGAGTCGACGGTCTGCTTCACCCAGTCGTGCATGAGGACGATGCTGCCCGGCTTGGCCACCTCCATCGACTTCTTCTTGATGGCGGTCGCGTTCTTGGAGCTCCAGTCCTCGTTGCCGCCGGTCCACAGGATGATCGGCATGCCGAACTCGACGGCCACGTCGGAGACCGTCAGGTCGACCATGCCGTACGGCGGCCGCAGCAGCTTGGGCTCGACGCCCGCCGCCTTCTTCACCGCCTCCTGGGTCTTCTTGATCTCGGCCCTGACGTCCCACTTCTCGACCTTGCGGAAGTCGGGGTGGGTGTAGCTGTGGTTGCCGAGCTCATGGCCCTCGGCGACCATGCGCTTGACGTAGGACGGGCGGCTCTTCACGTATTGGCCCTCAAGGAAGAACGTCGCCTTCGCGTCGTACTTCTTGAGCGTGTCGAGCAGCTTGCCCGCGTACTTGCCCGGTCCGTCGTCGAAGGTCAGGGCGACGCATTTGACCTGCGAGCAGTCGACCTCCTTCTTGGGGGCCTGGGCCAGTGCGGGCGTCGGTGCGAGGGTGACGCAGACAGCCGCGATAGCTAGCAGTGAACTGATTTGTCGGGACATAACTCGTAGCTTCCAGTGTGATGGGTGTTGCGAGGGATGTCCCGACGGTAGCGGATCAGCTCTTCGCGGGTGAAGGAGCCTCGGGAATTCTCAGCAGACCCGAACCTCCCATTCCCACGAGCGCGGCCAGAGCCGCCGCCCCCAGGGCGAAGCCGTAGGCGTTGGACGCGCCGTACGCCTCGGTGAGGCGCCCGCCCGCCCACGCGCCGACCGCCACGCCGAACCCGATGGAGGTCGAGACCCACGCCATACCCTCGGTGAGCAGCGACGGAGGCACCAGCCGTTGGGTGAGCGAGAAACCAGTGATGATCGTCGGCGAGATGGCGAAGCCGGCCAGGAACAGCGCGACCCCCATGATCCACGCGTTGCCGATGAACATGATCGGTGTCAGGCCCAGCACCAGCAGCCCGAGGGCGCTCACGAACCGTCCGCGCAGCGAGATCCTCCAGCTGCGCGACCCGAACCAGAGCGCCGACACCATCGACCCGCCCGCGAACGCCCCGACCAGGAACCCCGCGGCCGCCTTCACCCCGTGCTCCTCCGCGAAGGCCACCGTGACCAGGTCGACCGACCCGAACACCGCGCCCATCCCCAGGTAGACGCAGGACAGCAGGGCGATGCCGGGGATCAGGATGGGCGTGCCCGACGATGACGCGAGCCGCTGCACGGGCGGCTGGGTGTGCCGCTGCGCCGCCAGCGCCAGGCAGCCGAAGAGCATGCAGAGCAGGGCCACGGTCAGCCCGGCGAACGGGTTGACGCCCGTGGCGAGCATCGTGACGAGCACGGGGCCCGTGACGAACGTGACCTCGTCGACGACGGACTCGAACGCGAACGCGGTGTGCAGCTTGCCGGAGCCGCCGTGGATCAACGACCAGCGGGCCCGCACCATCGAGCCGATGGACAGCGAGGTGGCCCCGACCAGCAGGCCCGTGACGTAGAGGGTCCAGTGGGGCAGCCCGTAACCGGCGCACACCATGAGGCCGGCCAGCGCGAGGGCGTTGACGAGGGCGAACGGCGGGATCACCCGGTTCTGGCCGAACCTGTCGACGAGGCGGCCGGACAGCGGGGCGGCGATCGCGAACGACACGTTGGTGGTGGCGGCCACGGCGCCCGCGACGGCGTACGAGCCTGTCAGGGTCTGGACCAGCAGCACGACCCCGATGCCGAGCATCGACATCGGCATCCGCCCGACGAACCCCGCCAGCACGAACCCTGCGGTGCCGGGCCTCTCGAACAATCCTCTGTAAGGCCCGACCACGCCGTTTCCCCCTTACTTCAAGGACCTAACCATTGCGCACCGAGTGTCCGGACGGCAAGTGATATTTCCGGCGGGTGGGTTAACGTGTGCCGAGTGTCCGGTCTTCCCTCGTTCCGCGCGGTCATGCTCATGGTCATCGCCGTGCTCGTGGTCACCGTCGCGGCCGGTGGAGTCGTGGTGATCCTCGGCGACGACCTCGTCAGCACCAGTGGTCCGGCCGGCGAGCCCGGACGCGGCCCGCGCCCGCAGCAGCCCCGCCCCACATCCTCGCCCACGCCCCGCCTCGACCAGATCGTGCCCTCGGCCGAGCCGGTCAAGGACTTCGGCGAGGGAGGCCCGAGCGTCACGCCGACCCCGCCGCGCGTGCTGGCGATCACCCCGGCCGCCGTGCCCAAGCAGACGCGGTTCCGCCTCGGCGAGCTCGCGCACGTGCAGAAGGTGATCGTGGTGGACGCCGGCGCGGTCAAGGTGTCGGGCACCGGGCTGAACCTGCTCGCCGTCGACCCCTCCCACTTCCGCTCGTGGACGCCGGAGCCCGTCGCCGACCAGCCGGGCGTCTGGAGCGCGCTGACCAGGGGAGAGCTGGTGGCCGACGCCGGCACGATGCGCAAGTACGGGATGGTCCTCGGCGCCATGTACCAGGTGGACGGCGGCCCGAGGCTGCGCGTCGCCGCCTCGGCCACGCTCGGGCTCAAGGGCGTGGACGGGCTGGTGAGCGCCGATCTGGGCAGGTCGCTGGGATTCGCGCCCGGCGTGGCCGTGCTGCTGCACGGCAAGCCGGGCAAGATCAGAGAGTCGGGCGTGCGCAGGCTGCTCGGCAAGGACGCCCAGATCGTCCTGCTGGACGCCGCCGACCGCACCGCGAAGAAGCGGGCCCCCGAGCAGCAGCAGCCGAAGAGCGTCAACGTGGGCAGGCCCGGCAGCTACCTCGAGCTCTACAAGGCCTCCGCCACCCGCTGCCCCGGCCTGTCCTGGACGGTGCTGGCCGCGATCGGCCAGGTGGAGAGCAGCCACGGCCGCAACAACGGCCCGTCGAGCGCGGGCGCGCTCGGGCCCATGCAGTTCATGCCCGCCACCTGGAAGCACTACGGCGTCGACGGCGACGGCGACGGCAAGGCCGACATCTGGAGCCCGTACGACGCGGTGCCCGGCGCCGCCAACTACCTGTGCGCCAACGGGGCGGGCAAGGGCGGCGAGAAGTTGCGCAAGGCGATCTGGTTCTACAACCACTCGTGGGACTACGTGAACAAGGTCATGGGCATCGCCGAGGCCTACGCCCGCACCTACGCCTGAGGCCTGCGGCGGGGCGGCGGGCAGCAGGTCAGGGGACAGGGCTGCGGCTCCGGCTCGTCCATCAGCTCGCGCACCATCCGTACGAACCGCGGATGCGTGCCGGCCGTCGCCGCCCGCTCCATCGGCAGGCCCCGCTCGGCGGCCACCTGCCTGGCCTCCGTGTCGAGGTCGTAGACGACCTCCATGTGGTCGGAGACGAACCCGATCGGCACGAGCACCACGGCCGGCGCGTCGGTCTTGCGCAGGAAGTCGCAGACGTCCGGCTCCAGCCACGGCACCTGCGGCGGGCCGCTGCGCGACTGCCACACCAGGTCCCACGGCTGGGCGCGGCCGAGCGCCTGGCTGACCAGCTCGGCGCTCCTGCGCAGCTGCGCTTCGTACAGGCCGCCGGACGGGCCGGCGGTCTCGGCCATCGAGACCGGGATGCTGTGGGCGGTGAACACCAGCCTGGCGTCGTCGTGGCCGCGGAGCCCGAGCCGCTCCAGCGCCGCGCGCGTGTGGTCGGCCATCGCGGCCACGAACCCCGGGTGCTCGCCGTAGTGGCGCATCTTGACCAGCTCGGGGCCGCCGTCGACGGAGATCCTGGCGATGTCCTCGTAGTATTGGCGGCAGCTCGAATAACCCGCGAACGCCGACGTGGCGAAGACCGCCGCCTTCTCGACCCCGTCGGCCTTCATCTGCCGCACGACGTCCTCGCCGAAGGGGCGCCAGTTGCGGTTGCCCCAGTAGACCGGCACGCCGGCGACCGGGCGCAGCGCCTCGACCAGGTCGCGGTTCTGCTGGTTGATCGGGCTGATGCCGCCGAAGCTCTGGTAGTGCTCGGCCACCTCGAGCAGCCGCTCGCGCGGCACGCCGCGCCCGCGCACCACGTTCTCCAGGAACGGCAGCACGTCGTCAGGACCTTCTGGACCGCCGAACGACAGGACCAGCAGGGCGTCGTAGTCTCCCACGAGACAACCCTATGAGGAGATGCCGCCGGTCCCCTCTTCAGCCCGCGAGGGCGCGCCGTTGCCTGGACTGAGGAGCGGCGGGAGCGCAGCGACCAGAGCGACGAGGGAAGGCAACGGATATCAGCGACCGAGCCGCCTCACGCAGTGAGGCCATGGAAACGGACATCGGCGAGCGAGCCGCCTCACGCGGTGAGGCCATGGACAGGTAGGTTCGATCGGGTGAGCGCATTTAACGACATACGTGACTATGTGGCTATCCCTCGGGTTCTCTCGCTGCGGCTCTCGCCCGACGGCTCCAGGCTGATCTCCGCGGTCCAGTCCCTGAACGCCGACGGCAAGTCGTACGGCACCGCGCTCTGGGCGATCCCCGTCGACGGGGAGCCGCACCGCCTGACCCGCTCCGCGAAGGGCGAGTCCGGCGCCGTCTTCACCGACGCGGGCGACGTGCTGTTCACCTCGGCCCGCCCCGACCCCACCGTCAAGGACTCCACCGACGAGGTCGCCTCGTTGTGGCTGCTGCCCCGCGCGGGCGGCGAGGCCCGCCAGGTCGCCACCCGGCCCGGCGGCATCGGCGCGGTGCGCACGGCGGGCGACGTCGTCGTGTTCGCCGCCGACGTGCTGGACGGCGAGGCGGCCACCGAGGAGGAGCGGCGCAAGGCCCGCAAGGACGCCGGGATCAGCGCCGTCCTGTTCGAGAGCTACCCGGTCCGCTACTGGGACCACGACCTCGGCCCCGGGCGCACGCGCCTGTTCGCGGCCCGGCTCGGCGACGACCGGCTGGAGGACGTACGCGACCTGACCCCCGACGCGGGCGAGGCGCTGCGCGAGTGCGGCTTCGAGCTGACCCCCGACGGCGCCACCGTGATCTCCACCTGGCGCACCTACCTGCCGAAGGGCGAGTGGCGCACCGACCTCGTGGCCATCGATGTCGCCACAGGTGAGCGGCGGGTGCTGGTCAGCGAGGACCGTCACGACTTCGCCGGCCCGCTCGCGATCTCGCCCGACGGCCGCCGGATCGCCTGCTCCCGCGAGCGGTTCACCGGCCTGGAGGTCTCGGCGCGCAGCGAGTTGTGGATCGCCGACCTCGCCACCGGGCAGGGCCGCGCGTACGCGCCCGACCTGTTCCCCTCGGCCGTCGAGTGGGCGCCCGACTCCTCGGCCGTCTACCTCGCCGCCGACCACCAGGGACGCCGGCCGGTCTTCCGCGTCCCCGCGGCCGAGCCCGGTGCCGTGGTCAGGCTGACCGAGGACGACGCCTCCTACTCGAATCTGACCGTCTCCGCCGACGGCCACGCCGTCTACGCGCTGCGCAGCGGCGTCGGCATCGCGCCCGGCCCTGCCAGGATCGACGTGGCCACCGGCGAGATCGCCGACCTGCCCTCGCCCGCGCCGCGCCCCGAGGTGCCCGGCACGCTGACCGAGATCTCCGCCACCGCCGACGACGGCAGCACGATCCGCGGCTGGCTCGTGCTGCCGGAGGGCGCCTCGGCCGACGCGCCCGCGCCGTTCCTGCTGTGGATCCACGGCGGTCCGGTCGCCTCGTGGAACGACTGGCAGTGGCGCTGGCAGGCGTGGATCATGGCCGCGCACGGATACGCCGTCCTCATGCCGGACCCGTGCCTGTCCACCGGCTACGGCCAGGAGATGATCGACCGCGGCTGGGGCAACTGGGGACCGCGCACCCAGGCCGACCTCGACGCGATCGTCGACGTGGCCCTGGCCAGGGACGACATCGACGCCGAGCGCATCGGCGCGATGGGCGGCTCGTACGGCGGCTACATGGCCAACTGGCTGGCCGGCCACAGCGACCGCTACCAGGCCATCGTCACCCACGCCTCCCTCTGGAACCTCGACCAGTTCGCCGGCACCACCGACGCCGCCATGTACTGGCAGCGCGAGTTCGGCGAGCCCGGCTCCGAGCGTTACTCGCTGCTGTCGCCGCACAACTCGCTCGACAAGATCACCACTCCGCTGCTCGTCATCCACGGCGACAAGGACTACCGCGTGCCCATCGGAGAGGGCCTGCGGCTCTGGTGGGACCTGCGGCGTACGGAGGTGGACGCGAAGTTCCTGTACTTCCCCGACGAGAACCACTGGATCCTCAAGCCGGGCAACGCCGTCGCCTGGTACGAGACGGTGCTCGCCTTCCTGTCCCAGCACGTGCTGGGACAGGAGTGGAAGCGTCCGGACTCGGTGGCCTGATGACCGACTTCCTGCGGCTGGCCGAGGACATCGCCCGCGAGGCGGGCGACATGCTCCTCGCCAAACGGCCCACCATGTCCGGAGAGATCGAGACCAAGTCCAGCCCCACCGATGTCGTCACCATCCTGGACAAGGCCTCGGAAGAGCTCATCCGCGAGCGCGTCCTGGCCGCCAGGCCGGACGACCGCATCCTGGGGGAGGAGGGCGGCGAGGCGCCCGGGGAGTCCGACGTGCGCTGGATCGTCGACCCGATCGACGGCACCGTCAACTTCCTGTACGGGCTGCCCGACTGGGCGGTGTCGATCGCCGTCGAGGTCAACGGCCAGGTCGTGGCCGGGGTCGTCAACGCGGCGCAGCGCGGCGAGGTCTACACCGCCGCGCTCGGCGAGGGCGCCTGGCTCGGCGGCGAGCGGCTGCGCTGCACCACGGGGGTGCCGCTCGCGCAGGCGCTGGTGGCGACCGGCTTCGGCTACTCGGTGAGCAGGCGCGCCGTCCAGGGCGAGGTGGTGGCCGCGGTGCTGCCGCGCGTGCGTGACATCAGGCGCGGCGGCTCGTGCGCGATCGACCTGTGCTCGCTGGCCGCCGGCCGCCTCGACGCGTACTACGAGCGCGGCATCAACCACTGGGACTTCGCCGCGGCCGGCCTGGTGGCGACGGAGTCGGGGGCCAGGCTCGGCGGGCTGCACGGCAGGCCCGTGAGCCCGGACTTCGCGCTGTGCGCCGCGCCCGGCCTGTTCGAGGAGTTGCACGACCTGCTCGCGCCGCTCGACCCCGAGCGGGATGCCTGAACGACAGGGGCGGGACGGGCCAGGGAACGACGAAACGGCCGGAGCGAAAGGCTCCGGCCGTTTTCGATCGGGTCAACGGGGCAAGGGAATGCCATGATCGTCGGCCAGCCGGCGCAGATCCTCGATCTCGGCGGTGAGCGTGTCGGCGAGGTAGTCGTCGCCGACGCTGCGGGCCTCACGGAGGCCCTTGTAAGCCTGGTCGAGGCGGTGTTCGATCGTGGTCGTGAACTCGCCCATCTCACCTACTCTCTAGGGGTTCGACTCGTGTGGGAGCGACGCACGCCCATTGCCGGTTGATGTCCGGGCGATGGGTGTCCCGCAGGCATACCCCGGGTCATCCTCCCCCGAAACATGAATTTCGCCGTGCTCTGCCTCACCCTGGCGTCACCAACCCCTTGACATGCCTTACCGTGCGCTTATCGACGCTGTGGACAGAATGTGGGACCGGATCCGGAAAGAGGTGTGCCAGGCGTGCGGGTGCTGGTGGTTGAGGACGAGCGTGTGCTCGCCGACGCGATCGCGACAGGGCTCAGGCGCGAGGCCATGGCGGTGGACGTGGCCTATGACGGCGGGGGCGCGCTGGAACGCACCTCGTACATCGACTACGACGTGATCGTGCTCGACCGTGACCTGCCGGTCGTGCACGGTGACGAGGTGTGCCGGCGGCTGGTGGAGCAGCGGAGCGCCTCGCGCATCCTCATGCTGACCGCGTCGGGCGACGTGGACGACAAGGTGGAGGGGCTCGGCCTGGGGGCCGACGACTACCTCGCCAAGCCGTTCGTGTTCGTCGAGCTGGTCGCCAGGGTGCGCGCGCTCGGCCGCCGCTCCGCGCCCGCGCTGCCGCCCGTCCTCGATCGGGCCGGGATCCGGCTCGACCCGGGCAAGCGGCTCGTGCAGCGCGACGGCAAGGAGATCGTGCTGACCAAGAAGGAGTTCGCGGTCCTCGAGGAGCTGATGCGCGCCGAGGGCGCCGTGGTCAGCCAGGAGGACCTGCTGGACAAGGCATGGGACGAGAACATCGACCCGTTCACCAACGTGGTCCGCGTGACCATGATGACGTTGAGGAAGAAGCTGGGCGAGCCTCAGGTGATCGAGACCGTCCCAGGGGTGGGGTACAAGTTGTGACTGAACGGCCAGAGCGGCAGGCGGGGCCGACGCATCCGATGATCAGCCCGCACTCCGCCAGGAAGGCGACACGCGTGCAGGAGGCGCCGCCGCCCAGCGGGCCGCCGTCCTGGGACGGCCCGCCCCCGCCGGCGCAGAGACCGGTGCAGCGCACGCCGATGGAGCGGATGAGGGACCTGCCGGGCAGGGTCAGCATCCGGTGGCGGCTGACGCTCACCTACGGCGCGCTCGTCTTCGTGGCCGCCGCCGTGCTGCTGCTCTCGGTCTATGTCATCGTCGGCTCGGCGATCGACTACGCCTGGCCCTCCATCGAATGGGGGCTCAATCCCGTCCAGAACGCCCAGCTCGACGCCGCGTGGCAGGAGTCACAGCGGCAGGCGGTGCAGGACGCCCGCGACGCCCTGTTCGGCAGCGCCTTCCTCGCGCTGCTCGGCGTCGGCATCCTCGCGCTCATCATCGGCTATTTCGTCGCCGACCGGGCGCTGCGGCCGGTGGCGCAGATGACCGGCACGGCGCGCAAGCTCTCCGAGAGCACCCTGGCCCACCAGCGCATCGCCCTGGAGGGCCCCAACGACGAGCTGAAGGAGCTGGCCGACACCTTCGACGCCATGCTCACCAGGCTCAACATCGCCTTCGACACCCAGCGCAGATTCGTGGCCAACGCCTCCCACGAACTGCGCACGCCCCTCACGATCAACCGGACGGTCCTGGAGATCGCCCTGTCGGATCCCGAGGCGTCGGAGGACCTCAAAGCGCTCGGCCGTACCCTCCTCGAAGTCAACGCGCGTAACGAGAAGCTCATCGAAGGCCTCCTGCTGCTCGCCAGGAGCGAGCGGGAGCTCGCGGTGCGCAAGCCGCTGGACGTTCAGGAAGTCGCTCAGACGGCCGTGGAACAGGTCGTGCCCTTCGCCCAGGAACACGGGGTCACCGTGACGACCGAACTGGTCAGCGCGCCTACCATAGGCGACCCGGTGCTGCTGGAACGCTCCGTCAGCAACCTGCTCGAGAACGCCGTGAAGTACAACATTCCCGAAAACGGAAAAGTATGGATCCGGACGGGAATGGCGGACGGTGGCTTGGTTGTTCAGGTGGCCAACACGGGACAGCACGTCCCGGCGTACGAGGTGAACAGCCTGTTCGAGCCGTTCAGGAGGCTCCACTCCGACCGGGTGGATTCGGCCAAGGGATCGGGTCTCGGGCTGTCCATCGTCCGTGCGGTCGTACAGGCCCACGGCGGAAACGTGACCGCCGTGCCGCGTGATGGTGGAGGGCTGGTCGTGACCATTCGGCTTCCGAGACGCTGACCCGCGCGTCGCCGCGTCGCGTTCGTGCGCGTGTTGAGGAGCGGGGGGCGTCTCATTGGTGCCGCACATGTGGTTGGATGTGCCGTCGAACACGGTGGTGCATGACGCCAAGGCTGTGGGTTTCGCCATATTTGGCTAACCATTGCCCTCGGCAGCAGGCCCTGACGTGTTGGGAGGTTCGTTGTCCGTTTCCTCGGGGTACCGATGGGAAATCTCTCCGGCGGAACGGGCACAAGACGGGCCTCCCGGACGTTAGAAGACGCGCGACGAGCGCGAAGACATATGGATGAGGGGGATGGAGTAAGCACAATGGCTACCGACTACGACAGCCCGCGCAAGACAGACGACGACCTGGGGGAGGACAGCCTCCAGGAGCTCCAGGCGCGGCGCACCGACAAGTCGTCCGGCAGCATCGACATCGACGAGACCGACCTGGCCGAGTCGCTGGAACTGCCCGGTGCCGACCTGTCGAACGAAGAGCTGTCCCTGAGGGTGATCCCCCGCCAGGCGGACGAGTTCACCTGCTCGCGCTGCTTCCTGGTGCACCACCGAAGCCAGCTGGCCTCCGAGAGGAACGGCCAGCAGGTCTGCCGGGAGTGCGCCGCCTAGTCAGAGGAGGCATCGCGTGGCCGAGACCGAGAGAGAACATCATGAGGGCAACGAGATCGCCGACCCCGATCGCGAGGTCGGCGAGCTCGTAGGCAAGCTCACCAGGCCGGGTGAGCTCGAGCCGGCCGAGCGGCGCAGGTTGCTCGGCCGTCTAGCCCAGGCCCTGTCCTCCGGGGCGAAGCGGGCACGCGTGACCGGCGCGGGCCGTGGCCGCTGGCTGGCGGACGTCTTCCTCAACATCGCGCCCCGCATCCCGATCAGAGACCTGCACACCCTCTCCGACCACCACCACGGCCTCACCGGCGAGGAACTCGCCGACGACCTCGTACGCACCGCCCAGAAGGCCACGATGACCGTCGGCGCCATCGGCGGGGCGCTCGCGGCGGCCGAGTTCGCAGCACCACCTCTCCTGCTCTCCGCCCCCGCCCAGCTCGTCGCCGAGACCATCGTCGTCGCCGCCGTCGAGGTCAAGCTCCTGGCCGAGCTGCACGAGGTCTACGGCGTTCACGTCCAGGGCACAGGAGCACAGCGCGCGGTCGCCTTCACGGCCGCCTGGGCCAAGCAGCGTGGCATCGACCCCCTCACTCCCGCCTCCGTCTCGATCGCCCTCGGCGCCGCCACGAAGACCGCCCTGCGCAACCGCCTGCTCCGCACGCTCGGCCGCCACCTGACCACGCTGGGCCCGTTCCTCACCGGAGCGGTCGCCGGCGGCGCGCTCAACCGGATGGCGACCAAGAAACTCGGCCAAGCCGTACGCGACGACCTGCGCGTCAAGCGGACGTTACCCGCAGGCGAGCAGCCCGAGCTCCGCAAACCCCACGAGCTCCGCGAGCTCGGCCACGGCAAGCGCGACGAGCTAGACCCTTAACCCGGTGAACGCCATCGTGAGCAGGGCGTCGGCCACGTCGTCCGACGAGGCCCCGCGCGACGGCTGATACCAGTCGGCGATCGAGTTGACCGTCCCGAACAACAGCCGCGTCACGAGCCCCGGATCCAGGTCCGGCCTGATGCTCCCCTCCGCCGCCGCCTCCTTGACCAGGCGGCTGATGAAGGCGTCGAACTCCCGCCGCCGCTCCAGCGCCACCTGCTCCGTCCGGCTGTTGCCGCGCACCCTCAGCAGCAGCGTCACGTAGGGCAGCCGGTCAACCAGGATGCGCACGCTCTGCCGCACGACCCACTCCAGGCGCTCGATCGCGGGGCCGGAGGCGGCCCGCTCGTCGGCGACCATCTCGGACAGCCCGTCGAGCGCCCGGTCGAGAGCCCGGCCGAGCAGCTGCTCCTTGCCGGGCACGTGGTGATAGATGGCCGACTTGGTGACGCCGAGCGCTCTGGCCAGATCTTCCATGCTCGTCCCGTCGTAGCCGCGCTCGTTGAAGACGCTCACGGCGATGGAGAGCACGGACTCGGGGTCGTGCCCCCGCCGGCGCTGGCGGGTGGGGGTCGGGATGGCCATGTCGTTAATTATCGCTGGTTATCCGCTGGTCGATGACGCGTTTGAGTTTGCCGGCCGACCGCTCCAGCGTCTCAGGGTCCACCACCTCGACCTCCACGCTCACGCCAACGGTCGCCTTGACCAGGTGGCGCAGCGCCTCGCCCGCCTCCGGCCCGCCCGCGAAACCGGGGCGGGCCTCGACCCTGACCGTCATCACGTCGAGCCGTCCCGGGCGGGTCAGGTGGAGCTGGAAGTGCGGGGACAGGCCGGGCGTGCGCAGCACCAGCTCCTCGATCTGGGTGGGGAACACGTTCACGCCCCGCAGGATGATCAGGTCGTCGGTGCGTCCGGTCACCTTCTCCATGCGGCGGAAGGCCGGCCGGGCGGTGCCCGGCAGCAGCCTGGTCAGGTCCCGGGTGCGGTAGCGGATGACGGGCATGGCCTCCTTGGTCAGGCTGGTGAGGACCAGCTCGCCCGACTCGGCCTGCTCGCCGGTGAGGGGATCGACCGTCTCGGGGTAGAAGTGGTCCTCCCAGACGTGCAGGCCGTCCTTGCTCTCCACGCACTCGTTGGCCACGCCGGGCCCCATCACCTCCGACAGCCCGTAGATGTCGACGGCGTGCAGGTCGAAGCGGTCCTCGATCTCCTCGCGCATCCGCTCGGTCCACGGCTCGGCGCCGAAGATCCCGATCCGCAGGGAGGACTCGCGCGGGTCCAGCCCTCGCGCCTCGAACTCGTCCAGCAGGGCCAGCATGTACGACGGCGTGACCATGACGATGCCGGGCCGGAAGTCGGTGATGAGCTGGACCTGCCGCGCCGTCATCCCGCCGGAGACCGGTACCACGGTGCAGCCCAGCCGCTCGGCGCCGTAGTGCGCGCCCAGGCCTCCGGTGAACAGGCCGTACCCGTAGGCCACGTGCACGATGTCACCGGGCCGCCCGCCGGAGGCGCGGATCGAACGGGCCATGACCTCGGCCCACACGTCGATGTCGTTCCTGGTGTAGCCCACCACGGTCGGCCGGCCGGTGGTGCCGCTGGAGGCGTGGATCCTGACCACCTGCTCCCGCGGCACGGCGAACATGCCGAACGGGTAGCAGTCGCGCAGGTCCTGCTTCGTGGTGAAGGGAAACCGGGCCAGGTCGGCGAGCTCCACGCAGTCGTCGGGGTGCACGCCCGCCTCGTCGAACTTCCTCCGGTAGAGGGGGACGTTGCGGTAGGCGTGGTGGAGGGCGCCGCGCAGCCGTTCGAGCTGGAGCGCCATGAGCTCGTCGCGCGAGACCCGCTCGACAGGGTCGAGCTCGTCCTGGCCGGGGGGATCTCCTCGTCTCACGTCAACTCCCGGCTCCGGCCGCGGAACTCCGCGACCACCTGACCGTCCGGCCTGCTCACGGTGATGTCGTAGATGCCGCTGCGGCCGTAGCGGGTGCGTTCCGCGGCCGCGGCCACCAGCTCGTCGCCCGCGCGGGCGGGGGAGACGAACGTGATCTCCGCGCCCGCCGCCACCGTCACCGGGCCGTGGCTGTTGCACGCGCAGGCGAACGCCGTGTCGGCGAGCAGGAACACGTATCCGCCGTGGCACAGGTCGTGCCCGTTGATCATCTGGCCGGTCACGGTCATGCGGCACACCGCGCGTCCCTCGCCCAGCTCCATCAGCTCGATGCCCAGGGCGGCGGAGGCGGTGTCGGCGTCCATCATGCGACGCGCGCTCTCCAACGCAGGTCTCCCTTGTCAACTGACCGAATGTTCGGTAAACACTTCACCGTCCGGACGATCGCTGTCAAGAGGGTGAGCACCATGTTCGAACAGCACCGCGAGACCCTGGAGAAGGCCCTTTCCGCGATCGCCGGACGCGGTTACTGGAGTGCCTACCCCGAGTCGCCCAGTCCGCGCGTCTACGGCGAGGGCGCGGCCGAGCGCGGCAAGGAGGCCTTCGAGTCGTACCTCGGCAAACCCTTCCCCCTCGGCCAGCCGGGCACCGGGGCCTGGATCGGCGCGGAACGTTCGCCGTACGGGATCGACCTCGGCGTCACCTACCCGGAGCCGGTCGCCGGCGATCTGATCGAGGCCGCGAAGGCGGCGCTGCCCGCCTGGCGCGACGCCGGGCCCGAGGCGCGTGCGCTGGCCTGCGTCGAGATCGTCGACCGGATCAACAAGCGCGGGTTCGAGCTGGCCAACGCGGTGCAGCACACCACCGGGCAGGCGTTCGTGATGGCCTTCCAGGCGGGCGGGCCGCACGCGCAGGACCGCGCGCTTGAGGCCGTCGCCTACGCCTACGCCGCCATGACCTCCTCGGCCGCCGCCGCCCGGTGGGAGAAGCCCGCCAAGGGCGAGCCGCTGGTGATGGAGAAGCGCTTCACCGTCGTGCCCAGGGGCGTCGCGCTCGTGATCGGCTGCAACACGTTCCCGACGTGGAACGCCTACCCGGGGCTGTTCGCCTCGCTCGCCACCGGCAACCCGGTGATCGTCAAGCCGCACCCGCGCGCCGTGCTGCCGCTCGCGATCACGGTCCAGATCGCCCGCGAGGTGCTGGCCGAGGCCGGGTACGACCCCGCGCTCGTCACGCTGGCCGCCGAGGAGGGCAACGGCCTGGCCAGGACGCTGGCGACGCACCCCGACATCCGCATCGTGGACTTCACCGGGTCGACGGAGTTCGGCGACTGGCTGGAGCGGAACGCCACGCAGGCGCTCGTGCACACGGAGAAGGCCGGGGTCAACACGGTGGTCATCGACTCCACCGATTCCTGGAAGGGCATGCTGGGCAACCTGGCGTTCTCGTTGTCGCTCTACAGCGGCCAGATGTGCACGGCGCCCCAGAACATCCTCGTCCCCTCGGGAGGCATCGAGACCGACGAGGGGCACAAGAGCTTCGACGAGGTCGCCGCCGGGCTCGCCGCCGCCGTCGGGAGGCTGCTCGGCGACGACGCCCGCGCGGTCGAGCTGACCGGCGCGCTCGTCAACCCCGACGTGCTGGCCAGGGTGGAGGCGGCGCCGTCGCTCGGCGAGGTGGTGCTGGAGTCGCGGGCGCCCGCGCATCCCGCGTTCCCCGACGCCGTGATCAGGACGCCGGTGATCGTCCGGGTCGATCCCGATCGGCCGGACGTCTACGGGCACGAGCACTTCGGCCCCGTCTCGTTCGTCATCCCCACGGGCTCGACGCGGGAGAGCCTCGACGTGCTGCGCCGCACGATCAAGGCCCGCGGCGCGCTCACCGCCTCCGCCTACTCCACCTCCTCCGACGTGCTCGACCAGGCCGAGCGCGCGGCCCTCGACGCCGGCGTCAACCTGTCGTGCAACCTGACCGGCGGCGTCTTCGTCAACCAGTCGGCCGCGTTCAGCGACTACCACGGCAGCGGCGCCAACCCGGCGGCCACGGCCTCGCTCACCGACCCCGGTTACGTCGCGGGCCGCTTCCATGTGGTGCAATCCAGGCGACCGGCATAATCCCCGTGCGCGAGGAGTGACATGACTGAGGTGTACCTGGTCGGTGGCGTGCGCACCCCCATGGGAAGGTACGGCGGCGCGCTGGCCGGCGTCCGCCCCGACGACCTGGCGGCGCTGGTCGTCGGCGAGGCGGTGCGCCGCAGCGGCGCCGATCCCGAGGCGTTCGACGAGGTGATCCTGGGCGCCGCCAACCAGGCGGGCGAGGACAACAGGAACGTCGCCCGCATGGCCACCCTGCTGGCCGGGCTGCCCGCGACGACGCCCGCGTACACCGTCAACCGGCTCTGCGCCAGCGGCCTGACCGCGATCGTCTCGGCCGCGCAGGCCGTGCGCGCGGGCGAGGCGGACCTCGTGGTGGCCGGCGGCGTCGAGTCCATGACCCGGGCTCCCTGGGTGATGGCCAAGCCGGGCACCCCCTGGGCGAAACCGGGCGAGGTGGCCGACACCTCGCTCGGGTGGCGCTTCGCCAACCCGCACTTCGACACGCGCGTCACGATGTCGATGGGCGAGACCGCCGAGGAGGTGGCCGCGCTCGACGGCATCACGAGGGAGGAGTCCGACGCCTGGGCGCTGCGCAGCCACACCCGGGCGGTGGCGGCAGCCAAGGAGGGCCGCTTCGCCGCCGACGTCGTCCCCGTCGGCGAGGTCACCGCCGACGAGGGCCCGCGCCCCGACACCTCGATGGAGCGCCTGGCGAAACTCAGGACGATCTTCCGTGCGGGCGGCGTCGTCACGGCGGGCTCGTCGTCCCCGCTCTCCGACGGCGCGGCGGCCGTGGTGGTCGCCGGCGAGGAGGCCGTACGCCGGCACGGACTGACGCCGCGGGCGAGGATCGTCGCCGGCGCGTCCGCGGGCGTGGAGCCACACCTGATGGGGCTGGGCCCGGTCCCGTCGACGAAGAAGGCCCTGGCCCGCGCCGGCTGGGAGTCCGCCGACACCGTCGAGATCAACGAGGCGTTCGCGCCGCAACTGCTCGCCTGCGTCCGCCGGCTCGGCCTGGACCCCGAGACGGTCAACGCCGACGGCGGCGCCATCGCGCTCGGCCATCCTCTGGGCTGCTCGGGCGCCCGCCTGGTCGTCACGCTGCTCGGCCGGATGGAGCGCGAGTCCGGCCGGCGCGGGCTGGCCAGCCTCTGCGTGGGCGTGGGCCAGGGCGTCGCGATGCTGGTGGAGGCCCCGTGAACGTGGCCGTGATCGGCGGCGGGCGGATGGGCGCGGGCATCGCGCAGGTCTTCCTGGCCGCGGGCGACCACGTCACCGTACGGGAGCCGCAGGCCGAGGCGGCCAGGCGGCGCATCGCCGAGGGCCTGGCCATCGCCGAGTCCAAGGGTTCGGTGGAGGACAAGGACGAGGCGCTGGCCCGCCTGGCCATGGCCGAGGTGCCCGCGGACGCCGACCTGGTGATCGAGGCGGTGCCCGAGGACGCGGCGCTCAAGGTCGAGGTGCTGGCCGAGGCCGAGGCCAAGGCCGGGGACGACGCCGTGCTGGCCACCAACACCAGCTCGCTGTCCATCGCCGAGCTCGCCGCCGCCCTCGACCGCCCCGAACGCCTGATCGGCCTGCACTTCTTCAACCCCGTCCCGGTCCAGCGGCTGGTCGAGATCGTCGTCACCGGATCCACCCCGGCCGCCGTGCTCGGCCGGGCGAGGGGGCACGTCGAGCGCATCGGCAAGACCGGCGTGGTGGTCAACGACTCGCCGGGGTTCGCCACCAGCAGGCTGGGGGTGCTGCTCGGGCTGGAGGCCATCCGCATGGTGGAGGAGGGCGTCGCCTCGGCCGAGGACATCGACACCGCGATGACGCTCGGCTACGGCCATCCGATGGGGCCGCTCAGGCTGAGCGACCTGGTGGGCCTGGACGTGCGGCTGGCCATCGCCGGCTATCTGCACGCCCGGCTCGGACCCCGCTTCGAGCCGCCCGCGCTGCTGCGGGAGAAGGTGGCCGCCGGTGAGCTGGGCCGCAAGACCGGGAAGGGCTTCTACCAGTGGTGATGTGATCGCGGAGAGTCAGGAGGGTGCGCGATGGCCAAGCCGTTCGCCTCGTCGGCGGATCTCGGTGAGAAGCGGCAGTCCCTGGAGACCCTGGCCGAGGGCGTCTACGCGCTCACGGCCGAGGGCGACCCCAACGTGGGCGCCGTCGAGGGAGAGGACTTCCTGGTCTGCTTCGAGGCCCTCGCGACGCCGGTGGCGGCCCGCGCGTGGCTGGCAAGGCTGCGCGAGCACACGGACAAGCCGATCCGCTACCTGGTGCTGTCGCACTACCACGCGGTGAGGGTGCTGGGCGCCTCCGCGTTCGGCGCCGACGTGATCGTGACGCACGAGAAGACCCGCGAGCTGATCGCCGAGCGCGGCGAGCAGGACTGGGCCAGCGAGTACGCCAGGATGCCCCGCCTGTTCAAGGAACCGGCCTCGATCCCGGGGCTGACCTGGCCGACGGCGACGTTCAGCGACAGGTTCACCATCGACCTGGGCGGCGACCGCGGCGACCTGGTGCTGCACTACTGCGGCCGCGGCCACACCGAGGGAGACCTGGTGGCGTGGCTGCCCCGGCAGCGCATCCTGTTCGCGGGCGACCTGGTCGAGTCGCAGGCGGCCCTCTACACCGGCGACGCCTTCCACCGCGACTGGGCGTCGTCCACCCTCGACCGCGTGGCGTCGTTCGGGGCCGAGACGCTGGTCGGAGGCAGGGGAGCGGTGGCGCGCGGCGCGGGGGAGGTCGAGGCGGCCGTCGGCCAGACGCGCGACTTCCTCGCCGTCATGCTGCGCGAGGTGAGCGCGGCGGGCACGCTGAAGGAGGCGTTCGAGCATGCCCACCGGGCCCTGGAGCCCCGCTACGGCTCCTGGCCGATCTTCGAGCACTGCCTGCCGTTCAACGTCTCCAGGCTCTGGGACGAGCTGCACGGCGTCGAGCGCCCGCGCGTGTGGACCGCGGAGCGCGACCGCGAGGTCTGGGACGAGCTCCAGTCATGAACGCCGGAAGGTCGCCGGGACGCGAAGCGTCCCCGCAGGTCGTGGGATCTCTTCCTCTGTCCGGGGTGTGCGGGGCGTCCCCGCAGGACGAGGCGGCCCCGCAGGTGATCGTCATCGGGGCGGGTCCGGTCGGGCTGAGCGCCGCGCTGCTGCTGGCCCGCTGGGGTGTCCGGGTGCTCGTGCTCGACCAGCGCGCGGAGCGGGGGCGGGGCGGATCGAAGTCGATCTGCCAGCAGCGCGACGTGCTGGACATCTGGTGCGCCGCCGGCGCGGGCCAGGTGGCCGAGGAGGGCCTGGCCTGGACCACCGCCCGCACCTACTACCGGGGCCGCGAGCTGTTCTCGTGGTCGTTCGAGCGCGAGGGCCCGCTGCCGGCCTGCGTGAACATCTCCCAGACCCGCACCGAGCAGATCCTCGACGCGGCGGTGGCCGCGCAGCCGCTCATCGAGGTGCGCTGGAACCACGAGGTCACCGGCATCACCCAGGACGCCTGCGGCGTCACCGTGCACTGCGGAGGACGGCTGCTGCGCGCGCCCTACGCGGTGGCCTGCGCGGGCGCCAGGGCGCAGCGGGTACGCGAGGCGCTCGGGGTCACGTTCGACGGGGAGACGTACGACGACCAGTTCCTGATCTGCGACATCAGGGCCGACCTGCCCGGCTGGGAGAACGAGCGCCGCTTCTACTTCGACCCCGCGTGGAACCCGGGCCGGCAGGTGCTGATCCATCCGTGCCCCGGCGGGACGTTCAGGATCGACTGGCAGATCGCGCCCGACTTCATCCCGACGGACGAGGACAGGGCGCGGAACATCAGGAAGGTCGTGGGGGACCGGCCGTACGAGTTGTTGTGGCACAGCACGTACCGCTTCCACTCGCGGCTGGCCTCCCGCATGCGCGCGGGCCGCGTGCTGCTGGCGGGCGACTGCGCCCACCTGGTGGCGCCGTTCGGGGCGCGCGGGCTCAACTCCGGCGTTCCCGACGCCGAGAACGCGGCCTGGAAACTGGCGTTCGTGCTCAACGGCTGGGCAGGGGAGGAGCTGCTGGAGACGTACCACACCGAGCGGCACGCGGCCGCGCTGGAGAACCTGGAGGTGACCGCCGCCACCATGCGGTTCATCGCGCCGAGGACCGTGGAGGAGCGGATGCGCCGGCGGGCCGCGCTGGAGGGCGGGCTGGTCGCGGAGATCGACTCGGGCCGGTTCGCGGAGCCCTTCTGGTACGTGGATTCGCCGCTCACGACGCCGGATTCGGCCAGGCCGTTTCCCGGCAGGCCGCCCAAGGGTTCACGCTGCGTGCCCGCGCCAGGGGTGATTCTTCCTGACGTGCCGTTGCCGGCGGGCAGGCTGCGGGAGTTCTGCCGGGACGGATTCCTGCTCCTCCTGGGTGAAATGTGCGATTCGCGTTTGTTTGTGCAGGTTATGGGCAAGGTCATTAAGGCACCGCTCGCCGTACGTGGGTTCGCGGAGATGGACGGGACAGGCTCGCTCGCCGAGAAGCTCGGCGCCGGGCCCGATGAGGCATGGCTCATCAGGCCCGATTCCCACATCGCCGCGATCATCCCCCATGCGGGTCCGGAGTCGGTGGCGGTCGCTCTGAGTCGCGCTCTTGGCGACTTTCCCGACATTTGACCCCTAGAGGAGGACTGCGTGACTGGCCGTAGCTCGTTTCTGATCGTCGCGAACCGGTTGCCGGTGGACCGCACGATCGAGCCTGACGGAACGGCCTCGTGGCGCAGGAGTCCTGGCGGGCTCGTCACCGCGATCGCACCGGTGATGAAACGCCGCCACGGAGCCTGGGCCGGCTGGCACGGGGCGCCCGACGAGAAGCTGGAGCCGTTCGAGCAGGACGGCATGAACCTCGTCCCGATCCCGCTGTCCGCCAGCGAAGTCGAGCTGTACTACGAGGGCTTCTCCAACGCCACCCTGTGGCCGCTGTACCACGACGTCGTGGCGCCGCCGGTCTACCACCGGGAGATGTGGGAGGCCTACCGCTCGGTCAACGAGCGGTTCGCCGCCGCTGCCGCCGACGCCGCCGAGCAGGGCGCGGTCGTGTGGGTGCAGGACTACCAGTTGCAACTGGTGCCCGCGATGCTCCGCAGACTGCGGCCCGACCTGCGGATCGGGTTCTTCCTGCACATCCCGTTCCCGCCGACGGAGCTGTTCTGGCGGCTGCCGTGGCGCAAGGAACTGGTCGAAGGGCTGCTCGGGGCCGATCTGGTGGGCTTCCAGCTGCCCGGTGGCGCCTCCAACTTCCGCAGGTTGTGCCGGCGGCTGCTCGGGCTGCCGTACAAGGGGAACGAGATCTTCCTCGACGACCGCATCGTGACCACCCAGGCGTTCCCGATCTCCGTGGACTTCGCGCACCTCGACTCGCTCGTGCGCGAGCCGCACATCGCGGCGCGGGCCAAGGAGATCAGGGTCGAGCTGGGCGACCCCGAGCACGTGCTGCTCGGCGTCGACCGCCTCGACTACACCAAGGGCATCGGACAGCGGCTGGAAGCGTTCGGCGAGCTGCTCAAGGACGGGCGGCTGCGGCCGAACGAGGCGGTGTTCGTGCAGATCGCCACGCCGAGCAGGGAACGGGTGGAGGAATATCGGCGCCTGCGTGACGACATCGAACTGCAGGTGGGCCGGATCAACGGCGAGCACGCGCAGCTCGGCTACCAGCCCGTGCAGTATTTCCACCAGTCGTACGACCAGGAGGAGCTGGCCGCGCTCTATCTCGCCGCCGACGTCATGGTCGTCACCCCGCTGCGTGACGGGATGAACCTGGTGGCCAAGGAGTACGTCTCCTGCCACCACGACCTGAACGGCGCGCTGGTGCTCAGCGAGTTCACCGGGGCGGCGGACGAGCTGCGCCAGGCGTACCTGGTCAACCCGTACGACGTGGAGGACGTCAAGCGCCAGATGATGGCGGCGATGCGGGCCACGCCGCACGAGCTGGCCCGGCGGATGCGCACCATGCGCCGCCGGGTGGCCACCTACGACGTGGACCGCTGGGCGAACGAGTTTCTCAATGCCCTGGAGTCACCTGCTTCACAGCCTTCCACGCGTCGTAACGCTTCTTGGCGGTCCGGTTGACCACGATCTGGGCCACGGACATGCCGACGCCCATCAGGACGGCGTAGCCGATGGCCTCGCCCAGGCTGACCTCGGGTGAGTCGGTGTCGACAGGAGGCTCCTTACCGGTCGCCTTCACCCAGACGAACCCGAGGAGCTTCCTGGCCGCCCAGGCCGTCACGAGCCCCACCAAGCCGCCGATGACCCGCCAGGCCACGTCTGGCTTGTCCTCCGCCATACCGATCTCCCTTCCCGTTGGTAACGAACACTAGTCTGTACCGCTTGCCGTGCGCCGAAGCCGTAGCATAAGGAGGCATGACTCAACAGCGACCAGGCCATGCCTCCATGCCGGAAAAGCCGACTCTCGATGGCTTGGAGCAGGTATGGGTAGCTCGCTGGGACGCTGAGGGCACCTACCGCTTCGACAGGTCCGTGCCGCGTGAGCGGGTATACTCCATCGACACGCCGCCGCCGACCGTGTCGGGCTCGCTGCACATCGGGCACGTCTTCTCCTACACCCACGCCGACATCATGGCCCGCTACCAGCGGATGACCGGAAAATCGGTGTTCTACCCCATCGGCTGGGACGACAACGGCCTGCCCACCGAGCGCCGGGTGCAGAACGTCTACGGCGTGCGCTGCGACCCGTCGCTGCCCTACGACCCTGACTTCGTCCCGCCGGACAAGCCGGGCAAGCGCGAACTCCCCGTCTCGCGGCGCAACTTCGTGGAGCTGTGCCACAAGCTGACCGCACTCGACGAGCGGGCGTTCGAGGAGGTGTGGCGGCGGGTCGGCCTGTCGGTCGACTGGTCGCTGCTCTACACCACGATCAGCGACGAGTCCCGGGCGGTCTCCCAGCGGGCGTTCCTGCGCAACCTGAGGCGCGGCGAGGCCTACCTCGCCGAGGCGCCCACGCTGTGGGACGTCACCTTCCGCACCGCCGTCGCGCAGGCCGAGCTGGAAGACCGCGAATGGCCCGGCGCCTTTCACCGGATCTCCTTCTACGGCGAGCGGGGTCCGGTCTGGATCGAGACGACCAGGCCCGAGCTGATCCCGGCGTGCGTGGCGCTGGTCGCGCACCCCGACGACGAGCGTTACCAGCCGCTGTTCGGCACGTCGGTGCTGACGCCGCTGTTCGGCGTCGAGGTGCCGGTGCTGGCACACCGCCTGGCCGAGCCCGACAAGGGCACCGGCATCGCGATGATCTGCACGTTCGGCGACGTCACCGACGTGACCTGGTGGCGCGAGCTGCGGCTGCCGACCCGGCCGGTCATCGGCTGGGACGGCCGGCTGCTGCCGGAGCCGCCCGAGGGCGTCGACGCCGAGCCGTACAAGGAGCTGGCGGGCAAGACCGTCCACAGCGCGCGCGAGCGCATCGTGGAGCTGCTGCGCGAGTCCGGCGACCTGGAGGGCGAGCCCCGTCCTGTGCAGCGCACGGTGAAGTTCTACGAGCGCGGCGACAGGCCGCTGGAGATCGTCACCACCCGCCAGTGGTACATCCGCAACGGCGGCCGCGACGAGGAACTGCGCGAGCGGCTGCTGCAGCGGGGCGGCGAGCTGGCGTGGCACCCGCCGCACATGCGCGTGCGCTACGACAACTGGGTGCAGGGGCTCACCAGCGACTGGCTGATCTCCCGCCAGCGCTTCTTCGGCGTGCCCTTCCCGGTCTGGTATCCGGTCGACGAGTCCGGGCAGCCCGTCCACGACGCGCCGATCCTGCCGGCCGAGGACGCCCTGCCGGTCGACCCGTCCTCCGACGTTCCGCCCGGCTACACCGAGGACCGGCGCGGCGCGCCCGGCGGGTTCGTGGCCGACCCCGACGTCATGGACACCTGGGCCACCTCGTCGCTGACACCGCAGATCGCCGGCCGCTGGGAGAGCGACGACGACCTGTTCAGGCGGGTCTTCCCGGCCGACCTGCGGCCGCAGGCGCACGAGATCATCCGCACCTGGCTGTTCTCGACCGTGGTCAGGTCGCACTACGAGTTCGGCGGGCTGCCGTGGAGCGACGTGGCGATCTCGGGGTGGATCCTCGACCCCGACCGCAAGAAGATGTCCAAGTCCAAGGGCAACGCCGTCGTCACCCCGCTCGACCTGCTGGACAAGCACGGCTCCGACGCCGTGCGCTACTGGGCGGCCAACGGGCGCTACGGCGTCGACACCGCCTTCGACGCCGGGCAGCTCAAGATCGGCCGGCGGCTGGCGATCAAGATCCTCAACGCCTCGAAGTTCGTGCTCGGGCTGGCCGGCAGCGAGGGCGACGTCACCGAGCCGCTCGACCTGTCGATGCTGGCGGCCCTGTCCGACGCCGTACGCGAGGCGGGGCAAGGGCTCGCCGCCTACGACCACACCAGGGCGCTGGAGGCCGTCGAGCGCTTCTTCTGGGCGTTCTGCGACGACTACCTCGAGCTGGTCAAGGCCCGCGCCTACGAGTCCGGCCCCGCCGCGGCCTCCGCGCACGCGGCGCTGCGGCAGGCCCTCGACGTGCTGCTGCGGCTGTTCGCGCCGTTCCTCCCCTTCGTGACCGAGGAGGTGTGGTCGTGGTGGCGCGAGGGCTCGGTCCACCGCGCGCCGTGGCCCCAGGCCGAACGCGGCGACGGTGACCCGGCGGTGCTGGCCGTGGCCTCAGAGGTGCTCGGGCGGGTGCGCAAGGCCAAGTCGGAGGCCAGGCTGTCGATGCGGGCCGAGGTCAGCAGGCTGACCGTCACGGGCCCTGAGACCGCGCTCGTGCGGCAGGCCCAGGACGACCTGTGCGCGGCGGGCAACGTCGAGGAGTTCGTCCTGGAGCACGGTGACGCGCTGCGAGTCGAGGTCCGTCTCGGCTGACGCCCGCACGCCGGGCGCCCCATGGCGGGCGCCCGGCGTCAGCGGCCCCTGCTGACGTCCTTGCGCAGGGCGAAGAAGAGCGAGTTCCGGCGCCGGCCGGGCACGACCAGCGGCGCGCGCCGGGCACGACGGCGTCAGGGCAGCCCGCGGGCGATCACGCCGGGGTGATAACCGCGCGCATCCGCCGCCGGGACGTGCCAGTCTTGAACCGTGCTTCCCGACCGCCCAACCAATCTCGTGCCGCCCGTCCTGGCCAAGATGGCCGCATGGTGCGGGTGCCTGATCCTCGTCGGCGTGGTCGTCTACTACTTCGTCCAGGTCATCGCCGGGCTCACGTTCGTGGCGCTGCCCGTGGCGATCGCGCTGCTGCTGACCGCGCTGCTGTTCCCGCTGACCAACGCCCTGCGCCGCGCCGGCATGCGGCCCATCTACGCCACCTGGCTCACCATGCTGGTGGCGCTGGCCGTGCTGGCCGGCACCGGCTGGCTGGTCGGGGCGCGGGCCAGCGAGGAGTTCCCCAACCTCGTCCGGCAGGTCCAGGAGACCGCCAGGTCCGTGCAGGAATGGCTGATCAGCGGCCCGCTGCAGCTGGAAGAGGCGCAGATCATCGGCTACGTCGACGAGGTCGTCGACATGGTCAACGCGCAGCGCACGGCCATCACCGGCACCGTCCTGTCGGCCGGCGCGGTGGCCTTCGAGGTGCTCGCGTCCATCGTGCTGCTGCTCTTCGTGACGTTCTTCCTGCTCAAGGACGGCGACCGCATCTGGGCGTGGTTCCTCAAGGCGTTCGGCGGCGTGGCTCCGCGCGTCGACCGTGCGGGGCGGGCCGCGTGGACCACGCTCTCCCACTACGTTCAGGGCACCGTGGCCGTGGCCGCCGTACACGGCCTGATCATGGGGTTCGTGCTGGCCGGCATGGGGGTGCCGCTGTGGGCGCCGCTTGCCGTGCTGATCTTCTTCGCCAGTTTCATCCCCATCGTCGGCATCTTCTTCGCGGGCACCGTCGCCACGCTCGTCACGCTGGGCGCCAAGGGCCTCATCTTCGCGCTGATCTTCCTCGGCATCCTCGTCATCGAGCAGCAGCTCGAGAACCACGTGCTCCAGCCGCTGATCGTGGGCCGGGCGCTCAACTTCCACCCGCTCGCCATCATCCTGGTGCTGGCCGTCGGGGGCATCCTCGCGGGCATCGCGGGGGCCGCCGTGGCGGTGCCGGTGGCGGCGGTGATCTACCGGGCGCTCCCGGAGCTGCGTCCGAGCCGTCCCGCTCTGCCACCACCGGACCACACGTCCCCCGCCCCCGCCGAACCCGAGCCGGCCACGCCCGGTGACATCCCCGGCCCTCGTCCGGCCGCCGGCTCGGGTGAGACCGGAGACGTCCCCCGGCCCAGGGACGGCGACGCCGGTGAGCACACGGACGGCACGGAGGCGCGCTCCGAGGCCGCCGCTCCGCAGGATCGCACCGCCGCCAGTCCGCGGGGTGACGGTCCCGAGCAGGGCGGGGACGACGCCGATCCACGTCCATAGGCCGCTTGACCGCCGAGAAGCTCGGGCACCCCGCCGCGTCGTGTGAACAGTGCGGCGACGACGGGCGGCCAGGCTGGGCGGGTGGCGAAACGGGGTGAGTGGGGCTGGAAGGTGCGTGGTCGGCTGGCCGGGAAGGTGTGCGGTCGAAGGGCCGGTGGGAGGTGGGAGGGGGAAGACGGACGGCGGGTGCGCGGACACGGAGTAACCTCGTCACCCGTGACGCGTTCCTCCGTGACCGGCCCGCGCCTCCCCGTCCCCGTGGGCACGACACTCCACCTGCGTGCCTGGTGCAACGGCAACGCGGGCAGGAAGGCGTACCTTGAGGCTGAGGGGCGAATCGGCGCCATCGGCGGCTCGGTCGCCGTCCGCGCGGCGGCCCCGTGCATCGAGGTGAACATGGAACACTTCGCCAAGCACGGCGATCGGTCAGGCATCGCCGCCGAACACGACTACGAGGTGAACCCTTGACCAACGCAGGTGCGGGCCCCGAGGTCCTCATCCAGCGGCTCGACGCCGAGCTGCCGATGCCGTCCTACGCCCACCCCGGTGACGCGGGCGCCGACCTCTACGCGGTCGAGGACGTCGAGCTGATGCCCGGCGAGCGGACCGTCGTCGGCACGGGAGTGGCGATCGCCCTTCCCGACGGCTACGCCGCGTTCGTGCACCCGAGGTCGGGGCTGGCATCCCGGCACGGTGTCACCCTGGTCAACGCGCCCGGCACGGTCGACGCCGGATACCGCGGCGAGATCAGGGTGACGCTGATCAACACCGACGCCAAGGAGCCGTTCCGCCTCCGGCGGGGCGACCGGATGGCGCAGCTCGTGGTCCAGCGGGTGGAGCGCGCGGCCTTCTACGAGGTCCAGCGCCTGCCCGGTTCGGTGCGCGGCGCCAACGGATTCGGATCTACAGGACGCTGACCAGCGGGCCGCGCCCGCGGCCCTTCGACATGGCGGGCCGCCAGGCGGCCCGGTGAGCAAGGAGAGTGAGGAACGTGTTCCGACGTCGTCGTCGTGAGCAGCCGGAACAGGCGATCGAGCAGGAGTCTGCCGCGCCCACCCGAGAGTCCGGCCCGTGGGACGCCGACGAGCCCCACCCCGGCACCGACAGGATCGACCTCGGCGGCCTGCGGCTGCCGCACAATCCCGACTTCGACGTACGGCTGGCGTCGGTCGGCGACCAGCACGTCGGCGTCGTGGCTCTGTACGAAGACAGCTCGCTGCAGTTGCAGGCCCTGGCCGCGCCGCGCAGCTCGGGGTTGTGGGACGAGGTCAAGGCCAAGATCCTGGCCCAGGCCAAGCACCTGGAGGAGCGGGAGGGCCCGTTCGGCAGCGAGTTGGCCGGCGAGATGAAGGCCGACGGCAACAGCAGGCCCGCCCGCTACCTCGGCATCGACGGGCCGCGCTGGTTCCTGCTCGCGGTGATCTCCGGCAAGGCGGCCGTCGACGAGACGGTCGCGACGGCGTACATCGACTTCATCAAGGACGTCGTGGTGGTGCGGGGCGACGAGCCGATGGCGCGCGAGGAGCCGATCCCGCTGCGCCGCCCCAACGAGCCGGGAGCCGAGCAGCAGCAGGAGCAGCAGGGGTTCAACCCGTTCAGGAGAGGGCCGGAGATCAGTGAGATTCGCTGACGGCTGACATCACATAGGCTGGCTCCATCATGAGTACGGCAGAGCCCCAGAAACGCAGGGGATTGCGCGGGTTCTTGAGTCGGCTGGCATCTTCCCAGTCCGAGATCGAGGCCCAGGAGCTGAGGGAAGACGCCGATGAGGTCGGCGCCACCCCGATCGCCTCGTGTGGCGGGCGCCGGCGCTTCTGCGTGGCGGGTACGCTACGTACAGTGACATTGCGCCCGAGGGGTGGTGCTCCCGCGCTTGAGGCCGAGCTCTATGACGGGTCAGACGTGATCGACCTGGTCTGGCTCGGCCGACGCAAGATCGTGGGCATCGAGCCCGGCCGCACGGTCAAGGCCGAGGGCCTGGTCAGCATGCAGGACGGGCGCAAGGTGATGTTCAATCCGCGTTACGAGCTGCGCCCAGGGAGTTGATCGAGTGAGTGCCGAGGCAGAAGAGGCCGCCCACGACACGGTTGAGGCGGCGGTGCGGGCCCAGCTCGCCAAGGCCTTCGGCGGCGTGCGCGGCATCATCGAGGCGGCGGTCCCCACGATCGCCTTCACGGTGTCCTGGATCACCACAGAGGACCTGAAGCTGTCCTTGATCATCAGTGTCGCCCTGTCGGTGGTGCTGCTGGCGGTCAGGATCGTGCAGCGGTCCACGCCGCAGTTCGTGATCAACAGCCTGATCGGCATCGCGATCGGCGCGTTCTTCGCCAGCCGCACGGGCGACGCGAAAGACTATTTCCTGCCCGGCATCCTCTGGAACGCCGCCTACATGCTCGCCATGCTGGTGTCGATCGTCACGCGCTGGCCGGTCGTCGGATTCCTGATCGGCTCGGTCACGGGCGATCCGACGGCCTGGCACAAGGACCAGGGCATCGTGCGGCTCTGCACCCGGCTGACGTGGCTGCTCCTGTTGCCGTGCGCGGTGCGGGTGGCCGTGCAGGGGCCCGTCTACCTGTTCGGAGGCGGCGACCAGGCGGTGGCGGCGCTCGGATTCGCCAAGATCGTGATGGGCTGGCCGCTCCAGGTGGCCGCGTTCGCCGCGATGTTGTGGGTGCTCGGCCGCGGCCGCACCCCCGCCAATCCGGCCGCGCCGGTCTGACCGTTCCGCGACGACGCCCGCCCCGCCCTTGCGCGTCCTGCGGCGGCGGAGGGCTCAGCGGTCGTCGTGGTCCGGGTCGAAGGCGGTGGGCTCGGCGGGAAGGGTGTAGCGCCTGCCGATGAGGTCCGCCACCCGCTGCCTGCTCTCCGCGGGCTGCGGCTCGTCCGCCCGCTCCAGCTCCGCCACCTCGTCGGCGAGGCCGGCGTCCCCGAGGCAGTCGCGGATCCACTGCGAGTAGTCGCCCCTGTGCAGGTGGTGCAGCCAGGTGTCGTCGTCCACGCCCTCGGCCAGCTCGACGAAGGTGTGCAGGTTGCGCGCCCGCAACCGCAGCCGCTCGCCGGGTCCGGTGAAGTAGAAGCTCTTGTCCTTGGCCATGGTGCCCGCCGCGTACTTGCGGCGGTGCCGGGTGCGTTCGACGGTCGCGGGCGTGAGGGTGAGGTGCCGGGCCGTCTCGTCCCCGCGCTGCCACAGCGCGATGTCGCCATCGGCGACCGGGTCGAGCGAGGGCGTCTCCTGGCCGAGGGCGCCGGCGAACGCGGCGAGCGTGCTTTCGGGCTCTTTGCCCACCGCGATCGTGGTCGTCACCAGGCGCAGCGCCTCGGTGCTCACCGCCTCGGGATGCACGGTGATCATCAGCAACGATCCGAGGTCGGCGGCCTCGCCCAGCGGCACCCGCCGCACCTCGGCGGGCAGCAGGTGGTGGGCCTCGTCGACGACCACCCAGTGCGGGTGGCCGAGCTTGGCGCGCACGCCGGTCAGCCGGGGCAGCAGCTCGGCGAAGTACGTGGGGCGGTCGCGCAGCTGCAGGCCGATCAGGTTGACCACGACGCTCTGCCGCGGCTGCTCCAGCACGTGCGCGACCTCCTCCACGCCGGGCACCCGGTCCGGGTCGCCGAGCACGGTGATACCCGGGTAGTCGGCGTAGTCGCCCTCAGGGTCCACGATCACGCACTGGTAGCCGTCGCCGACGAGCCGCTCCAGCAGCGCCGTCGTCACCGTGGACTTGCCGCTGCCCGAGGGGCCCGCCACCAGGAGCCCGGAGCCGTACGGCCGCAGCCGCACCTCCTCGTTGCCGCGATGGCCGAGCAGGACGTGACGGCGCGGCACGTCCACCGCGTCCAGGTCGCCCGAGAGCATCATCCCGGCCAGTTCGCCCACCCCGTCGCCGGCCTCACCCGCCAGGGGCAGGTCGCACGAGTCCCTGAGCGCGGGCAGCGCGTTGGCGACGGCGGCGCCGCACTCGGCGGCGGTCAGGAACGCGTGGTCGTTCTCCCCGTCGCCGACCGCGACCGTGCTGTGCGCCGACAGCGACAGCCGGTCGAGGGCGGCGGCCAGGCCGCTCGCCTTGTTCACGCCCGGCGGCAGCACCATGACGGCGCCCTTGTTGTAGATCACCTGCAGCTCCAGCCCGAGGTCCCGGATGGCCGCCAGGACGCGCACGTCGTGCGGTTCGCGCGTGGCGACCACCACCTGCCCCACGCCGAGCGGGCTGACCCCTTCGCCGCGCAGCCGGTCGGCCAGCGCGGCGGGCGGAGGCGTGGCCAGGGCGTCGCGGGTGCGCTGCCCCGGGTCGTACAGCAGGCCGCCGTTCTCGGCGACGATCAGGTCGAACAGGCCGGGGTGCGGGAACACGGTGAGCAGGTCGTCGAGCTCGCGCCCGGTGACCAGCACGAGTTTGATGCCGGCGCGGGAGAGCCGTTCCAGGGCCTCGATCGTCGTCTCGGTCACGTGGCCCGCGCGGGCCAGGGTCCCGTCATAGTCACAAGCCAGCACGTTGTGGCGCATGGGCTCCCCCTACCCGCCGATCGCGGGACATCCAGCCGGGGCGCCGAAAGTCGCAGACGTTAAAGACCTCGGGAAGTAACCCTTAAGTACGCGATCCGCAACGGAGGGTAAGAAAGCCGGTGGAACTGCCCGCTCACTCGTACGGGAGCCATCATGCTCAGAAGCGTTGTCGCCGCCCTTGCCCTGACCACCACGGCCCTGCTGCTCGCGGCCGTGCCCGCCATCGCCGATGACGACACCGACCCGCAGAACCTGACGTGCGGCAAGAACATCAGCAGCGAGACATACGTCGACATTCCCTACCAGTCGCCGCGTAGCCACAGATTCTGCGCCGACAAGGACGACCCCAACCGGTTCAACGAGTTCGTCTGGGAGTCCTGAAAGGCGGCGCGACCCCCTCGCACGCCGCTCGCGAGGGGGCCTTCCGTCAGTGCTGCGACAGCAGGTGGGCCAGCTCCTGCTCGACCTCCTGGTTGGCCACGAAGAGCAACTCGTCGCCCGCCTCCAGCGGATCGTCGGCCGTGGGGACGAGCACCCTCCCCTCGCGCAGGATCGCCACCAGGGCGGCGTCCACGGGCCACGGCACCGAGCCGGCCCGATGGCCCACAACGGGGGCGTCGTCGGCGAGGGTGAGCTCGACCAGGTTGGCCTGCCCCTGGCGGAACGTCATCAGGCGCACCAGATCACCGACGCTCACCGCCTCCTCCACCAGCGCGCTCAGCAGGCGCGGGGTCGAGACGGCCACGTCGACGCCCCACGACTCGTTGAACAGCCACTCGTTGTTGGGGTGGTTGATGCGGGCGACCACGCGCGGCACGCCGTATTCGGTCTTGGCCAGCAGCGACACCACCAGGTTGACCTTGTCGTCGCCGGTGGAGGCCACCACGACGTGGCAGTTGTTGAGCCCGGCCTCGTCGAGGGAGGCGATCTCGCAGGCGTCGGCGAGCAGCCACTCCGCGCGCGGCACGCTGTCGATCTTGATGGCGCCGGGGTCGACGTCGATGAGCAGCACGTCGTGGCCGTTCTCCAGGAGCTCGGCCGCGATGGAGCGGCCCACGGCGCCCGCTCCGGCGATGGCGACGCGCATCAGTCTTCCTCTTCCGGTGCCGCGGCCAGCACCTTGTTGATCCGGTCCATGTCGCTCTCGGCGGCGATGACGTGCAGCACGTCGCCCTCCTGCACCACCGTGTCGGGCCCGATGGTCACGGCCTCGCCCATGCGGTTGATGAAGGCGACGCGAGCCCGCGCCCGCTCCTCGAGCTCGACGACGCGGGTGCCGATCCAGGCCGGGTGCGCGGCCGTCTCGGCCAGGACGACGGTGCCGGTGGGGTCGCGCCAGAGCGGCTCGGCGCCCTCGGGGAGGATGCGGCGCATGATCTGGTCGGCGGTCCAGCGTACGGTCGCCACCGTCGGGATGCCCAGCCGCTGGTAGACCTCGGCCCGGCGGGGGTCGTAGATGCGGGCCACCACGTTGTCGACGCCGAACGTCTCACGCGCCACGCGGGCGGAGATGATGTTGGAGTTGTCGCCGCTGGAGACCGCCACGAACGCGGTCGCGGACTCGACGCCCGCCTCGGTGAGCACGTCGCGATCGAAGCCCACACCCGTCACCCGCCGCCCGCGGAACCCGGCCCGCAGCCGCCGGAACGCCTGCGGGTCGCGGTCGATGATGGCGACGGAATGACCGCCGTCTTCGAGGATGTGCGCGAGGGTCGAACCCACCCGGCCACATCCCATGATCACAATATGCATTTCCCCCCGCATGTTCGCGGTCGGCAGGTTGCTCGACACCAGTATGGCCCGATGGGGGCTGCCGCGTTCGATCCCCCTGGCAGAGGACTAGCATCTCGTTACGTGTCGAAGGTGACGGATCTCGTCAAACGCGTGCTCGTGGGACGTGCCTTGCGTAGCGGGCAGCTCCACGAGCAGCTCCTGCGAAAACGCATCGCCCTGCCCGTCTTCGCGAGTGACGCCCTCTCGTCCGTGGCGTACGCGCCCCAGGAGATCCTCGTCATCCTCTCGCTCGCGGGAGCCTCCTTCTACGCCTACAGCCCGTGGGTGGCGCTCGCCGTCGTGGTCGTCATGCTCACGGTCGTGGCGTCGTACCGGCAGAACGTGCACGCCTACCCCAGCGGCGGCGGCGACTACGAGATCGCGACCACCAACCTCGGCAGCAACGCCGGGCTCACCGTGGCCAGCGCTCTCATGGTCGACTACGTGCTGACCGTCGCGGTGTCCGTCGCCAACGGCGTCGACTACGTCGGCGCCACGATCCCGTTCGTCGGCCAGCACAAGACCGCCGTCGCCGTCGTCATCGTCGTCCTGCTGACCGTGGTCAACCTGCGCGGCATCCGCGAGTCGGGCGCCGCGTTCGCCGTCCCGACGTACGCGTTCATGGTCGCCGTCCTGGGGCTGATCGCCTGGGGCGGGTTCCGGCTGCTGATCCTGGACGAGCAGATCCAGGCGCCCAGCGCCCACTTCACCATCGAGCCCGAGCAGACCAACCTCACGGCCTTCGCCGCGGCGTTCCTGATCCTGCGCGCGTTCTCCTCCGGCTGCGCGGCCCTGACCGGCGTCGAGGCAATCAGCAACGGCGTGCCCGCGTTCAGGAAGCCCAAGAGCAAGAACGCCGCCACCACGCTGCTGATGATGGGGCTGGTGGCGATCAGCATGTTCAGCGGCATCATCGCCCTCGGCCTCGCGTCAGGGGTGAAGGTGGCCGAGCCGTCGGTGGTCGCCGAGGATCTGCTCAGGCCGGACGGCACCCCCGTCGGCCCCGGCTACTACCAGCAGCCGATCATCTCCCAGGTGGCCGACGCGGTGTTCGGGGGCGGGTCGATGCCGTTCATCGTCGTCTCGGCGGTGACGGCGCTGATCCTCTTCCTGGCCGCCAACACGGCCTTCAACGGCTTCCCCGTGCTCGGCTCGATCCTGGCCCAGGACCGCTACCTGCCGCGCCAGCTGCACACCCGCGGCGACCGGCTGGCCTTCTCCAACGGCATCGTCATTCTGGCGCTCGGCGCGTGCCTGCTCCTCTGGGGGTTCGACGCGGACGTCAGCCGCCTGCTCAACCTCTACATCGTCGGGGTCTTCGTCTCGTTCACGCTGAGCCAGACCGGCATGGTCATCCACTGGACCCGCCATCTGAAGACCGAGACCGAGCCCAGGATCCGGCACCAGATGTACCGCTCCCGCGCGATCAACTTCTTCGGGGCGATCATGACGGGGCTGGTGCTCATCGTGGTGCTGCTGACGAAGTTCCTGGTCGGGGCGTGGATCGTGGTGATCGTGATGCCGATCCTGTTCCTCATGATGAAAGGCATCAGGCGCCACTACGACAACGTGGCGGCCGAGCTGGAGATCACCGAGGACTACGAGCCGGCCATGCTGCCCGCGCGCAACCACGCGATCGTGCTGGTCTCGAAGATCCACAAGCCGACCATGCGCGCCCTCGCGTACGCCCGCGTCACCCGGCCGTCCACGCTGGAGGCCGTCACCGTGGGCGTCGAAGGGGAGGACGCGCGCAGGCTGCAGGAGGAGTGGGAGCGCCTCGGCATCCCGGTGCCGCTCAAGATGCTCGACTCGCCCTACCGCGAGATCACCCAGCCCGTCCTCGACTACGTCAAGACGCTGCGCAGGCGCTCACCGCGCGACGTGGTGACCGTGTTCATCCCCGAATACGTGGTCGGCCACTGGTGGGAGCACCTGCTGCACAACCAGAGCGCGCTCCGGCTGAAGGCGCGCCTGCTGTTCAAACCGGGAGTCATGGTGACCAGCGTGCCCTGGCAGCTGCACTCCTCCGACCGGCTCAAGGGCAGGCCCGAGCCGTTCGCGCCCGGCGCGGTACGGCGTCCCGCGCAGCAGAGCGACGACGAGGGGCGGGTCAGTTCCCGCTGATCAGCGCGCGCAACCTGCCGGTGTCGTCGGCGCTCCAACCCGGCGGCGGGGCCACGGCGGCCCACCCGTCCACGATGTCGGAGTTGTAGCGGTGCCCGTGCCCGGGCGGCACCGACAGCGCGGCCGTCATGTCCACCAGCACCTGCCAGAACGTCACCAGCGGGAACCAGTTCATTTGCGGGTTCATGCCCGGCGCCCGCGGCTCCTCCAGCCAGGCCGGCCTGCGGTAGATCAGCTCCGGCGTCCACCACACCACCGGGTCGGAGGCGTTCTGCAGGTAGACCACGCGAGGGTGCGGCCACGGGCCGGGCGGGCGGCTCAGGTCGGCGGGGCGCTGGGCGAACCTGGCCGTCCTGCCGCCGTCGTAGACCGGCCGCCACACGGGGCTGCCGGGCTCGCGGCCCTCGGTGAGCCGCCGCCAGATCGGGTCGGCGTTCGGCGGCCCGACGAACAGCGCACCGTCCGTCCTGGCCGCCATGTCGTCCAGGTCGCTGAACGCCCGCTCCAGCTCGTACGAGCCCAGGCTCTCCCCCGACACCACCAGCCGCGGCCGGTCGTCGGGCGGCAGCAGGGCCAGCCGGGCGTGCACCGCCTCGAACAACGCCTTGCCCGCGGCCGCCGCCCTGCCCCTGTCGACCAGGAACGACACCCAGCTCGGCAGGTAGGAGTACTGCACCGCCACCATGGCGGAGCGGCCGTTGTACATGTACTCGAGCGCGTCGGCGACGTGCTCGTCCACCCAGCCGGTGCCGGTCGTGCCGAGCACGGCGATGATCGACCGGTCGAACGCGCCGGTGCGCTCCAGCTCGCGCACGGCAAGCGCCGCCTGCGCCTCGGGGGTGGCCGCGGCTTCGAGGCCGACGTACACCCTGATGGGCTCGGCGGCCGGACGGCCGGAGAAGGCGGTCAGCAGGGAGGGGGTGACGGCGCTGCCGGCGAAACTGCGGCCCTCCCTGCCCAGCGACTCCCAGCTCACCAGCGAGCCCGGGCCGCCCGACAGGGAACGCGACACGGGCGGGCGCACGCCCGGATCGGTGCCCTTGTTGGCGACCGACGAGACGTCGCTCACCCTGGCCACGAACCCGGAGAACAGCACGTCGTTCGCCAGCACCCCCACCAGGACGGCGATGACCAGCACGCCGATGGCGTGCCCCGCGAACGACGGCACGTACCGGTCCAGCCAGCCGATCAGCTTGCGGCCGCCCAGGCGTACCAGCCTGCACAGGAACAGGATCACGGCGAACAGGCCGAGGGCCACGGCGAGGATCACCGGAGGGAACCAGGTGATCCGCGTGTCCATGCCCATGAGGGCCCGCAGGTCGCGCTGCCAGTCGTAGCTGTACCAGAGCGTGATCGCGCCCACCGCGGCGCAGCCCGCGATCAGGACCTGCCAGGCGATCCACCGTGCCCGCTCGGACGGCCGGTAGCGGATCATCGAACGCGCCAGCGCGCCCAGCGCCGCTCCTGCCGCGTAGCCGATGATCCCGGTGACGGCGCCCATGACCCCCTGCAGGAGCCACGTGCGGGGCAACAACGACGGCGTCAGCGAGGCGCAGGCGAACAGCACGGCCAGCAGCGTCCCCCCGAATCCGAGCCGCCGCCGCACCACCCGCCCCTCGTTCACGATCACCTAGGGTAACGGCCCGCCCGTAGCGGACGGCGCCTCCCCCGCCCGTGACAGCCCGCCGCGCCCGCGCACATAGGGTGTCGGTGTGGAACAGGCATCTCTCGAGTTGACGGTAGGTCCGGTCGCCCATGGCGGCTGGTGCGTGGCACGCCACGAAGGGCGCGTGGTCTTCGTCCGCCACGCCTTGCCCGGCGAGCGGGTGATCGCCGACGTCACCGAGGAGACCACCCGGTTCCTGCGGGCCGACGCCGTGGAGATCCTCGAGCCGTCGCCCGACCGCGTCGTCCCGCCCTGCCCCTACGCCGGTCCGGGGCGCTGCGGCGGCTGCGACTGGCAGCACGCCACGCCCGAGGCGCAGCGGCGGCTCAAGGCGCAGGTCGTGACCGAGCAACTGGAGCGGCTGGCGGGCATCCGGCGCGAGGTCGTGGTGGAGGAGGTGCCGGGGGCCGAAGACGGTCTCGGCTGGCGCACGCGGGTGCAGTTCGCCGCGCTGCCCTCCGGCGAGCTGGGCTTCCGCCGCCACCGCTCCCACCAGATCGAGGTCGTCGACGCCTGCCTGATCGCCCACCCCGAGGTCGAGGCGGTCGCCGCAGAGGAGCACACCTGGCCTGGCGCGTCGAGCATCGAGGTCATCGCCTCGTCCGGCGGCGACCGGGCCGTGGTCGTCACGCCCAGGCCCCGGCGCAGCGTCATGGTGCCCGACCTCGAAGCGCCCGCCTCCGTCCTGCTCGACCAGGGCAAGGGCCGCACGGTGCCGCGGCGCGGTTCAGGCGTGCTGCACGAGCGGGCGGGCGAGCGCCGGTTCCGGGTGGCGGGCAGCGGCTTCTGGCAGGTGCACCCCGGGGCCGCCGAGACGCTGCTGGACGCGGTGCTGGCGTACGCCGCCCCCGAACCGGGGGAGTGGGCGCTCGACCTCTACTGCGGCGTGGGCCTGTTCGCGGCCGGCCTGGCGGAGGCCGTGGGGCCCGAGGGCGCGGTGTTCGGGGTGGAGTCGGAGGAGTCCGCGGTCCGTGACGCCCGCGCCAACCTCCGCGACCTGCCGCAGGCGCGGGTGGAGAGGGGGCGCGTCGAGGACGCCCTCGACCGGCACCAGATCGAGCGGGCCGACCTCGTCGTGGTCGACCCGCCGAGGGCGGGGCTGGGGCGCGAGGTGGTGACGCGCATCGCGTCGCTGGACGCCCTGCGGATCGTGTACGTGTCGTGCGACCCGGCCACCCTCGCCCGCGACCTGGCCTGGCTGGCGGAGCGCGGCTACACCCTGTCGGAGCTGCGGGCGTTCGACGCGTTCCCGATGACCCATCACGTGGAGTGCGTCGCGCTGCTCGTCCGGGCGTAGACCGGGCCCTGCTTAGACCGGGCGGCCCTGCGTAGACCGGGTGGTGTGCGCGGGCCGGGTGGTGCCGTGGCGGGCGGACCTCAGAGCCAGCCCATGCGCTGCGCCGTGCGGATGGCCTCCAGGCGGTTCTGCGCGTTGAGCTTGGTCATGGCGCTGGACAGATAGTTGCGTACGGTGCCCTCGGTCAGGTGCAGCTCTCCGGCGATCCTCGAGATCGTGGCCCCGTCGCCGGCCAGGCGGAGCGCGTCGCGCTCGCGCTCGGTCAGCGGGCTGTCGCCGGCGGCCATCGCAGCGGCGGCCAGTTCGGCGTCGAGGTAGCGCCCGCCCGACTGGACCTTGCGGATGGCCATCGCCAGCTCCTCCGCGGAGGCGTCCTTGCCGAGGAAGCCGCTCACGCCCGCCGCCATGGCCCGGCGCAGGTAGCCGGGACGGCCCAGGCTGGTCAGGATGACGATCTTGCATTGGGAGCTGATCTGCTCGGCCGCGCTCAGGCCGTCCATGCCCGGCATCTCGATGTCGAGGACGGCCACGTCGGGCCGGTGCTCGGCCACCGCGGGCACGACCTCGTCGCCCCGGCCCACCTGGGCCACGACCTCGATGCCGTCCTCCAGGTCGAGCAGGGCCGCGATGGCGCCCCTGACGAGGTGCTCGTCGTCGGCGAGCAGCACGCGTGTGGTCATGCGGGCACCGCCGCGCGCAGGAGGTAGCGGCCCTCGCGGGTCGGCTCGGCCTCCAGGATGCCGCCCGCCGCACGCACGCGCTGGGCCAGCCCCGCCAGGCCGTTCGGCGCGTGCTCGCCCACCGGCCCGTTCACCCCGTCGTTGGACATCTCCAGCACTCCGTCCTGGATCGTGATCGTGCAGCGTTCGGCCTTGCTGTGCTTGAGCACGTTCGTCGCGCCCTCGCGCACGACCGTGGCCAGCAGCGTGCGCGTCTCGGGCGACAGCGAGGCGGTCTCCGCGCGCACGGTGCAGCGCACGTTCGCCGCCTCCAGCACCGCCCGGACGCTGGCGAGGACCTCGTCGAGATCGATCGCCCGGTAGTTCTGGACGACGTTGCGCACCTCGCGCAGCGACTGCCTGGCCAGGTCGCGCACCTCGAACATCTCGGCCGCCGCCGCCTCCTGCCCGGAGCGCAGGGTCTGCTCGGCGCGGGCGGTCCTGGACGCGATGTCGGTGAGGCTCTGCCCGAGCAGGTCGTTGAGGTCGCGGGCGAAGCGCAGCCGCTCCTCCGACACCGTCAGCCTGGACAGCGCCTCCTGCCCTTCGTGCGCCTCCTTGGTCAGGTGCCAGAGCCGCAGGTTGGCCCACACCGCGCCGACGGTGATGGTGGTCATCACCGTCTGTACGAGCACCAGCTCGGGAGCGAAGGAGCTGACCAGCGTCACGTACACGTTGATGACCACGATCGACGCGACCGACAGGGCGATGACGGTCGTTCTCCGGGCGAACGCCGTGATCAGCCCCAGCCACACCGGGATCACCCAGATGAGCGGGAACACGGCCAGGAGGAGGACGATCACCCCGGTGACCGCAAGGAGCGCCGTGGGCCGTTTCCCGCCCCTGACGGCGATCCTGAACGGCCGCGTGCTCAGCACGGCGAAGACCAGCAGCAACGCCGCGGCGGTCGCGACCACCGGCCAGGGCATGCCCAGCTGCCAGCGGACGTACAGGTCGAAGAATCCGACGGTGGACAGCAGCAGGAGAAGGTCCGCGGACCAGACGATCAGCCAGCGGGCCTTGTCGAACTTCGTCGCGTTCCGTACGCGGGAGATCAGCCTCACGGCGGCACCCCCGCGCGCAGCAGGAACTCACCCGACCTGGTGGGCGCCGCGGAGAACGAGCCGCCCGCAGCGACCAGCCGCTCCGACAGCCCGCGCAGGCCGTTGCCGGGCGTGCCCGGCTGCCCGTTCACGCCGTCGTTGACCATTTCGAGCACGCCCCCGTCGATGGTGATGGCGCAGCGGGTGGCCCTGCTGTGCTTGAGCACGTTGGTGCCGCCCTCGCGCACCGCCCACGCCAGCAGCGTCCGCGACTCCGGCGGCAGCCCGTCGGCCCTGGCCTCGATCACGCAGCGGGCGCCCGTGGCCTCCAGCGCGACGCGTACGCCGTCGAGCTCCTCCTCCAGGTCGAGCATCTGGTAGCCGTGAACGGCCTGCTGCACCTCGGTCAGCGACTCGCCGGCCAGCTCGCGTACGGCGGCCATCTCGGCGGCCGCCCTCGCGGTGTCCTTGGTGGCCAGCTTGGCGGCCAGCTCGCTCTTCAGCGTGATCACCGCGAGGCTGTGGCCGAGCAGGTCGTGCAGGTCACGGGCGAAGCGCAGCCGCTCCTCCGCGACGGCCAATCTGGCCTTCGCCTCCCGGCTCTTGTGCGCGTCCCTGATCATCCACCAGAGCCAGCGCCACAGCAGCATGGCTCCGATCATGACGACGGCCGCGGCCGACTCGCTGAGCAGCACGCTCGGCCACGTCTGGCCGCTCACGCGGACGACGAACACGGTGGACAGGGCGATCGTGACCGCGGTCAGGCAGGCCGTCGCCCGCAGCGACAGGTAGAGGGCGGCGGCCGACAACCACAGAGGGATGCTCTCCCAGCGCAGGCCGGCGATGTTGCCGCTGTGCGGCATGAGCAGCAGCACGCCCGCCGCCAGGACCGCCGCGAGCGCGAGTTTCGGCGTGGGCTTCGGCTGGTGGTCGAAGGCCTGCCTGAGGAGGAAGGGGTAGAGCCCGAAGAAGCCGAGCAGGCACGCGAGGACGGCCGCCGTGCGGGGTGCGGAGATCGTGCCGGCCGCCATTTCCGCGACGGTGACCCCGGCGAACATCAGGGCCATGAGGGCCGTCGCGGCGTCCATCCAGTAGATGAGGAGCTTTCTGGCCGTGTCGGGACGTGCCATCATCACGCCCTCCCCATGCCGACAGAAACCTCACCGCTCCCCGGAATCCTATATTCAGGACAGCGCCCGCCAGAGAATCCGTGAGACGCCCTGCGGTGGATCGGCTCCACGCAGCGACAGCCAGGCCAGCCGGTGGCGGGTGGCGTACGCGGCCAGCGTGCGCGCGTCCGACGCGCCCAGATCGGAGCCGCCGGCCAGCACCGGGGTCAGCGCGATGCGCTCCCACGCCTCTTCGGGATCGTCCAGGCCCTGCGCCCGCGCGACCTGGGCGCGGGCCGCCCGCACGGCCGTCGCCACCCTGCCCAGCCGGCTGCGGTGTGCCGTGCGCGGCCCGAGAGCGGCCAGCAGGTTGACGGTCTCGATGTCCGCGCCCGCCCGGCGGGTGGTCCGCAACATCGCCGCGTCGGCCGGGCTCAGCCCGCCGGGTCTCAACGGCAGGGTGAAGCTCACGCGCAGGTCGCGCTCCTGCTGCAGGGCGTGGATGGCGCGCGCCCTGCGCAGCACGGCGGTCCTGTCGGCGCTGTCGCGGACCTCGAAGTCGACGGCGGTGGCGCCGTAGGCTCCGACGATCCGGCGGTAGGCGGTGGCGAGCTCGCCGGGCCGGGTGCACGTCGTGGCCAGCGCGCGCCCGCCCCGCCCGCCGAACACGAGTACGGCGTCGCCGCCCAGCGCCCTGAGCCGGCCGATCGGCTCGCCGGGAGCGGGGGAGCCCGTCCAGGCCGGCACGCAGCCGTCGCCGCCCGCGACGAGGTGGCCGAGCGCGTACCGGCGGACGCCGGTGCGGCGGTACCGCGCGGGGAGGTCGAACGCGGGCTCGCGGGCGGAGTCGACGAACGTCACGTACGCCGTCGGCGGAGGCTCCTCGGAGACCACGGGCGAGAGCGAAGGCGAGGGCCGCGCGAGCGGTGGGGGCGCCGCCGGCGCAGGCCGGCCGTCCGCCGGGAGCAGGCGGATCGCCGTGCCGGTGCCCGCGACGAGCGCGAGCGCGCCCAGGATCGCCAGAGGACGTGGGAGCAGGCCGGGCTCCCTGGTGTGCCGCGGCATGGGCCACCCCATGTGTTCGGTCGGCTACGTACAGCGCTGGCTGGTGCACGCTACCAACCGCGGGCGGCACGGCGCGGCCCTTTGCAGGTTCGCGTCCGTTGTGTGCGGATAATGTGGGCATGAAGCTGCGGATCTTCACTGAGCCCCAGCAGGGCGCGACATATGACGACCTGCTCTCCGTCGCACAGGCTGCCGAACGCCTGGGTTTCGACGCTTTCTTCCGGTCTGACCACTACCAGCGCATCGGCGCCGGCGACCCGGGCCCCGGCTCGACCGACGCCTGGATCACGCTTGCCGGCCTGGCCAGGGAGACCTCAAGGATCCGGCTGGGTACGCTGGTGAGCCCGGCCACGTTCCGGCTGCCGGGGCCGCTGGCGATCAGCGTGGCCCAGGTCGACCAGATGAGCGGCGGCCGGGCCGAGCTGGGCTTCGGCACCGGCTGGTACGACGGAGAGCACGCCGCGTACGGAATCCCCTTCCCGCCGACGGGCGAGCGTTTCGCGCGCTTCGAGGAGCAGCTCGAGATCATCACGGGCCTGTGGACGGCGGAGAAGGGCTACTCCTTCGAGGGCAGCTACTATCGGCTCGCCGACTCGCCCGCCCTGCCCAAGCCCGTCCAGCGGCCCAGGCCGCCGGTCATCATCGGCGGGTTCGGCGCGAAGCGCACGCCCCGGCTGGCGGCGACGTACGCGGACGAGTACAACGTGCCGTTCCGCACCCTGCCGGAGGTCGGGGAGGCCTTCGGCCGGGTGCGCGCGGCGTGCGAGAGCACCGGGCGCACCGTGCTGCTGTCGACGGCGCACACCACGGTCGTGGGAGCCGACCGGGCGGAGGTCGAGCGGCGTGCGGCGGCCGTCGGCGAGAACCCGGACACCCTGCGCGAGCGGGGCCTGGCCGGCACCCCCGCCGAGGTGACCGAGAAGCTCGCCGAGCTCGCCGAGCTCGGCGCGGAGCATGTCTACCTGCAGATCCTCGACCTGGCCGACCTGGAACACCTGGAGCTGATCGCCGCCGAGGTGCTTCCGCACGTGGCGTAATCGATTGGCGGCGCTTCGCGTGGTTACGGCACACTTGTGCGGGTGCTGTTGACGATCACGACCACCGCGCGGCCCGCCACCGATCTCGGCTTTCTCCTGCACAAGCATCCCGAGCGTGTGCAGGAGTTCGGCCAGTCGTTCGGCACGGCCACGGTGTTCTACCCCGAGGCCGGCGACGAGCGCTGCACGGCGGCGCTCATGCTCGAGGTCGACCCGATCGCGCTGGTCAGGTCGCGTGGCAAGGGCTCGCCCGACTTCAGCCTGTCGCAGTACGTCAACGACCGCCCCTACGCCGCCTCCTCGCTGCTGGCCGTGGCGCTGGCCGACGTGTTCCGCACCGCGCGGGCCGGCCGGTGCAGGGCCAGGCCCGAGCTGCCGGGCACGCCGCTGCCGCTGGAGCTGCGGCTGCCCGCGCTGCCCTGCCGGGGCGGGCCCGACCTGGCGCGGCGGCTGTTCGAGCCGCTCGGCTGGGAGGTGGCCGCGCAGCCGATCGTGCTCGACGACGGCTTCCCTGAGTGGGGGGAGTCGCGCTACGTCCGGCTCACCCTGAGCGGGTCCGCCCGCCTGGCCGACGCGCTCAACCACCTGTACGTGCTGCTGCCGGTGCTCGACGACGGCAAGCACTACTGGATCGCGCCCGACGAGGTCGACAAGCTCATCAGGGCGGGGGAGGGATGGCTGCACGGCCACCCGGAGCGCGGCCTGATCACCCGGCGCTACCTGGGGCGGCGCTCGAAGCTGGCCCGCACCGCGCTGGCGCGCCTGGCGGAGCTGGGCGACGAGACCGAGGAGCAGCTGGAGCCCGCGGTCGAGGAGGACGCGCCCGCCGACGAGGCCGCCACGGAGGCGGAGACCGCAGAGCCGGAGGCCACGGGGGCCGGCGCCACGACCGGCGAAACCGCAGAACCACCGACAGACCTCGAACCGGCACGGAACGCCGCAGCCCAGGACGCCGCAGCTCAGGACGCCGAGGCGCGCGAGGGCGCGGGCGGTGGCGCGCCCAAGGGCAGGTCGCTCAGCGTGCGGCGGCGCGAGACCGTGCTCGCCAAGCTGGAACAGCTCGGCGCGGCCAGCGTGATCGACCTTGGGTGCGGTCAGGGCGAGCTGGTCGGCGCGCTGCTCGCCAGGCCCCGGTTCGCCAGGGTCGGCGGCATGGACGTCTCGTCGATGGCCCTCACCATCGCCGCCCGCAAGCTGCGTCTCGACCGCATGCCGGACACCAAGCGGGCCCGGCTCACCCTGTTCCAGGGCGCGCTCACCTACACGGACAAGCGGCTGTCCGGCTACGACGCCGCCGTGCTCATGGAGGTGATCGAGCACGTCGACCCGCCCCGGCTGGCCGCGCTCGAACGGGTCGTGTTCGCCCACGCCAGACCCGGGCACGTGCTCGTCACCACGCCCAACATCGAGCACAACGTCCGCTACGAGTTCCTGACCGGGCTGCGCCACCCCGACCACCGTTTCGAGTGGACCCGCGCCGAGTTCGCCGCCTGGGCCACCCGGGTGGCCGGGCAGCACGGCTACCAGGTGGCGTTCGAACCGGTCGGCGACGACGACCCCGAGGTCGGCCCGCCCACCCAGATGGGAGTGTTCACCCGTGATCAGCGTTCCTGAGCTCTCCCTCGTGGTGCTCGTCGGGGTCTCCGGCAGCGGCAAGTCCACGTTCGCGGCCCGGCACTTCGGGCCCACGCAGGTCATCTCCTCCGACTTCTGCCGGGGCCTGGTCTCCGACGACGAGAACGACCAGTCGGCCACGCCGGCGGCGTTCGACCTGCTGCACCACATCGTCGGCGTGCGCCTGGCCAGGGGGCTGCTCACCGTCGTCGACGCCACCAACGTCCAGTACGCCGCCCGCAAGAGCCTCATCGACCTGGCCAGGAAGCACGACGTGCTGGCCGACGCGATCGTGCTCGACGTGCCGGAGGAGGTGGCGATCGAGCGCAACGCCGCCCGCCCCGACCGCGACTTCGGCCCCGGCGTGGTGATCAGGCAGCGCAAGGACCTGCGCCGCTCCCTCGGCAAGATCTCGCGCGACGGCTTCAGGAAGGTCCACGTGCTGAGGGGCCTGGACGAGATCGACGCCGCCACGGTCGGCTACGAGAAGGCGTGGTCGGACAAGACGGAGCTGACCGGGCCGTTCGACATCATCGGCGACGTCCACGGCTGCCGTTCGGAGCTGGAGACCCTGCTCGGGAAGCTCGGCTGGCAGCGCGGCCCGCGGGGGCACACGCACCCGGAGGGCCGTACCGCGGTGTTCGTCGGCGACCTGGTGGACCGCGGGCCCGACACGCCGGGCGTGCTGCGCCTGGTCATGGACATGGTCGAGGCCGGCACGGCGGTCTGCGTGATGGGCAACCACGAGCAGAAGCTGGTGCGCGCGCTCAACGGACGCAAGGTCAGGGTCGCGCACGGCCTGCAGGAGTCGCTCGACCAGCTCGCCGCGCAGCCGCCCGGGTTCGCCGAGCGGGCCAGGACGTTCATGGACGGCCTGCTCAGCCACTACCGCCTCGACGGCGGCCGGCTCGTCGTCGCGCACGCGGGGCTGAAGGAGGCCTACCACGGCCGCGCCTCGGGCCGGGTGCGCGCGTTCGCCCTGTACGGCGACACGACCGGCGAGACCGACGAGTACGGCCTGCCGGTCCGCTACCCGTGGGCCGACGAGTACCGGGGCCGGGCCATGGTCGTCTACGGTCACACGCCCACGGTCGCCCCCGAGTGGGTGAACAACACGATCTGCCTCGACACGGGCTGCGTGTTCGGCGGCCACCTGACCGCGCTGCGCTATCCGGAGCGCGAACTCGTCCAGGTTCCCGCCGAGAAGGTGTGGTACGAGCCGGCGAAGCCGCTCGGCGCCGCCCAGGTGCGCGATCCCGGCATGCTCGACATCAACGATGTGATCGGCACCCGGCACGTCGAGACCAGGTTCGGCGCCCGCGTCAAGGTCATGGAGGAGAACGCGGCCGCCGCGCTGGAGGTCATGAGCCGGTTCGCGGTCGATCCGCGCTGGCTGGTCTACCTGCCGCCCACCATGGCGCCGCCGGAGACCTCCACGCTCGACGGCTACCTGGAGCACCCGCACGAGGCGTTCGAGGAGTTCGCCGCCGCCGGGGTGCGCGAGGTGGTGTGCGAGGAGAAGCACATGGGCTCGCGGGCCGTCGCCGTGCTGGCCAGGACGCCGGAGGTGGCCGCCGCCCGGTTCGGCGTGAGCGACGGCGGCGCGGGCGCGGTGTTCACGCGCACCGGGCGGCCGTTCTTCGCCGACACCGCGCCCCTGGTGGCACGGCTGCGCGAGGCCTGCGAGCCGCTCTGGGCGGAGCTGGGCTCCGACTGGGTGGTGCTCGACTGCGAGCTGCTGCCCTGGTCGGCGAAGGCGGGTGAGCTGATCAGGTCGCAGTACGCCTCCGTCGGGGCGGCCGCCCGCGCCGCGCTGCCCGAGGCGATCGCGGCCCTGGAGGCGGCGGCCGGTCGCGGGCTGGAGGTCGGCGACCTGCTCGGCCGCACCCGGCGCCGCTCCGGCAACGCCGCCCTGTTCCGCGACGCGTACGCGCGGTACTGCTGGCCCGTCGACGGGCTGGAGGGGATCCGGGTGGCGCCGTTCCAGATCCTGGCCTGCGAGGGGAGGGCCACGGCGCTGGAGCCGCACGCCTGGCACCTGTCCACGTTGGGGCTGCTGGAATCCCCGCTGATCGCCAGGACCGAGCACGTCTTCGTGACGCTCGGCTCGCCCGGGTCCAGGGCCGCGGCCACCGCCTGGTGGGAGTCGATGACGGCGGCGGGCGGCGAGGGCATGGTGGTCAAGCCGGCCGCCTACGCGCCGGGCCGCGTGCAGCCGGGGGTCAAGGTGCGGGGGCGCGAATACCTGCGGATCATCTACGGCCCCGACTACACCGAGTCGCTCGACGTGCTGCGCAGGCGCTTCCTCGGCAAGAAGCGCTCGCTGGCGCTGCGCGAGTACGCGCTGGGGCTGGAGGCGCTGTCGCGGCTGGCCGACGGCGAGCCGGGATGGCGCGTCCACGAGCCGGTCTTCGCGGTGCTGGCCCTCGAGTCGGAGCCGGTCGACCCCCGCCTGTGACGGGCATACGTGCGTGATCCGCGGGTAGTTCCCCGGCCTGGGGGAAGGACCTGCATGGCTACTCAGCACACCCATAAAGAGCACTTGAGTCACGTCGTGTTCATCACGGCGGCGGCGGCTGTCGGCGGGTTCCTGTTCGGCTACGACAGCTCCGTCATCAACGGCGCGGTCGTCGGGATCCAGAACCACTTCCGCGTGGGGCCGGTGGTGATCGGGTTCGTGGTGGCGATCGCGTTGCTCGGGTCCGCCCTGGGAGCCTGGATGGGCGGCCGGCTGGCCGACCGGCTGGGCCGCACCCGGTCCATGCAGGTGGCGGCGGCGCTGTTCGCGGTCAGCTCGATCGGGCAGATGTTGCCGTTCGCCGTCTGGGATCTGGGGTTCTGGCGGGTGGTCGCGGGTTTCGCCATCGGCATGGCGTCGGTGCTCGGGCCCGCCTACATCGCCGAGGTGGCGCCGCCCGCCTACCGGGGGCGGCTGGGCTCGTTCCAGCAGCTGGCCATCGTGCTCGGCATCGCGGTCTCCCAGCTGGTCAACTATGTGATCGCCAGCATCGCCGGTGGCAACGTCAACTATCACCTGGGGCCGCTGCAGGCCTGGCAGTGGATGCTCGGGGCGTGCGTCGTGCCCGCCCTGCTCTATCTGCTGTTCGCCTCGGTCATCCCGGAGTCCCCGCGTTACCTGATCATGTCGGGGCGGAGCAGGAAGGCCCGCGAGGTGCTGGCCGAGGTCGAGGGCGAGGACATCGACCTCGACGCACGGGTGGCGGAGATCCAGCACGTGCTGCGCACCGAGAAGGTGCCGGGGCTGAAGGACCTGCGCGGCCCCGCGCTCGGGTTGCTGCCGATCGTCTGGATCGGCATCGTCCTGTCGGCCTTCCAGCAACTCGTCGGCATCAATGTGATCTTCTACTACTCGTCCGTGTTGTGGCAGTCGGTCGGCATCAACCAGGCCGACTCGTTGCTGATCAGCTTCTCCAGCTCGATCATCAACATCATCGGCACGTTCATCGCCATCTCGCTGGTGGACAAGATCGGCCGGCGGCCACTGCTCATGATCGGGTCGGCCGGGATGGCGGTCTCGCTGGCCACCGCGGCGTGGGCGTTCAGCGCGGCGCGGATGGTGGAGGGGACGGTGTCCCTGCCCAACCCGCAAGGGGCGATCGCGCTCGTGGCGGCGAACGTGTTCGTGTTGTTCTTCGCGCTGTCCTGGGGTGTGGTGGTCTGGGTGCTGCTCGGCGAGATGTTCCCCAACCGCCTCCGCGCCGCCGCCCTGGGCGTCGCAGCGGGGGCGCAGTGGATCGCCAACTGGCTGATCACGGTGTCGTTCCCGGCGCTGTCGGAGTGGAACCTGTCGCTCACGTACGCCGCGTACGCGGGCTTCGCCGTCCTTTCCTTCCTGTTCGTCGCCAAGTGGGTCAGGGAGACCAAGGGGCGCAAGCTTGAGGAGATGGGCTGAGACGGCCGGGGTGGCCGGGGCGTACGCCCCGGCCACCGTCGCCCGTGCGTCCCGGAGGTGATCACTTCGTGACGAAGTCCTGGGTCCAGTAGATCCGGCCCTGGCCGTCCTTCTTCGCGCCGACACCGATGAGGTTGTAGCGGCAGTTCAAGATGTTGGCCCGGTGGCCGGAGCTGTTCATCCAGGCCCGCACCACGGAGGCCGCGGAGGGCTGGCCCCAGGCGACGTTCTCTCCCCATGCCCGGAACCCGGTGAGGCCGGCCGCCTCGAGGCGCTGCCGGAGGTCGGGGCGGCCGGGGAGCTTGTGCGCCATCTTGTTCTGCTCCGCCATGTCGGAGGAGTGGCCGACGGCGGCGGCGCGGAGTTTCCTGTCGTGCTTGAGCGGCCCGCAGCCCTTCTTGGCGCGTTCGGCGTTGGTCAGCTTGACGACCTCGTTCTCCACGGCCGTGCCCGCCCCGCCCGAGGAGGGAGGACGAGCGGCGTCGCCCGGCTCGCACGTCAGCTTGGCGGCCTTGGACGTGACGGTGTGGCCGCGGTAGTCGGTGGCGAACGCGTAATAGGTGCCCGGCCGGCAGTCGATCTTCAGGGTGATGCGGCCGTTCCTGGTCGCGCCGCTCTTGACGACCGGGTCCCGTCCCTCCACGGCGCGCTTGATGCGGATGCGGAGGAGCGCGGGGCCGAAGCACCCGCGGCGGACGGCGAATGACGTGATCTTCTGTGCCTCGTCGTCGAGCCGGGGCTTGGCCACGCTCACCCGGCACGCGGCCTCGGATGTGGTGGCGGCCTGCGCCGTGCCGAGCGGCGCGCCCAGCGCCGCCACGGTCACGAGTCCGGCGAGTACCCCAAGGGGTCTACGCATAAGGGTGTGCCTCCAGTTGCGATAGACGCTGGTTGGGACCGCATTCTGTCGGGAAAGCTATCGATTTGTCATCGAATCGCGATAAAAGCCGGTAAACCAGAGTGGCTCCAGAGGCGACGTCGCGATCAAGGCGGGCTCCCCGCCGCCGCCCGTGCCGGGTCGCTGATTGAACCGGTTAGGCCGTACCCACCGATGTGGTCGTTTCATGCCTCGGCGCGTGGCAGGTCCGCAGTGAGAGCGTTTGCAGGACCACGTCTCGAAAGCGTCACGGCCCTTGACGTACGCGTCACCAGGAATTTACGTTCGCGGTACTTATCCGGTTCAGCAGGCCGTCGCCGGCCTACGACTACTGAAGAAGTGATCGCTCACCGGCCAGCGGACGGGGGAGTGTGCTCGCCATCCTGATGGGAGCGCTCCCAAGCGCATGCGGGCCCGTTCGAAGCCGCTCATCGGGGTTGTCTAGCAGACATGCGAACCTTCGCGCCTGGCGCGGAGGAAGGAGAGAAGAGATGCGTATCCGGGCTCGGATCCTCATCCCGGTCGTGGCGGCGGGCCTGCTGGCCACGGCCTGCACCGGCGGCGGAACCACGCCGAACCCGCCGGCGTCACAGGCGCAGGGCCAGCCCGGCGCCGCCAGCGCCGACCCCAACCAGCTGCCGCGCAACGAGACCCTGTACACCACCGGCACCCAGTGGGGCCCGCCGCTCAACTACAACCCCATCCGGGAGTGGGACTCCGCCGTGGGCACCAAGGGCCTGGTGTACGAGACGCTGTTCCACTACGACACCAACGCGGCCAAGCTCGTCCCGTGGCTGGCCGAGAGCGGCTCGTGGACCGATGACACCACCTACGTGCTCAAGCTCCGCCAGGGCGTCAAGTGGTCCGACGGCCAGCCGTTCGCCGCCAAGGACGTCGTCTACACCTTCGAGCTCGGCAAGATGGAGACGATCCCGTTCCACAACCTCTGGGAGTGGCTGGAGAAGGTCGAGGCGACCGACGACCAGACCGTGACGTTCACCTTCTCCGAGGCCAACTACCAGCAGTGGGACTACATGCTCTACAGCCGGGCGATCGTCCCCGAGCACGTCTGGAAGGACCGCTCGGAGAAGGAGGTGCTCGACGGGACCAACGACAACCCGGTCTCCACGGGCGCGTACACGTTCATGAGCAAGGACCAGGACCGCGTGGTCCTGCAGCGGCGTGACGACTGGTGGGGCAAGACGGCGCTCGACATGGAGCCCAGGCCCCGCTACATCGTCGACATCGCCACGCCGAGCAACGAGGTCGCGATGGGCATGCTGCTGCAGAAGGGCCTCGACCTCAGCAACAACTTCCTGCCCGGCGTGGCCAACCTGGTGCAGGGCAACTTCGGCCTGACCACCTACTACAAAGAGCCGCCGTACATGTTGTCGGCCAACACCGCCTGGCTGGTGCCCAACACCACGAAGAAGCCGATGGACGACCCCGCCTTCCGCAAGGCGCTGGCCTCGTCGATCGACGTCAAGAAGATCGTCGAGAGCGTGTACGGCAACCTCGTCAAGGCGGCCAGCCCGACGGGCCTGCTCCCGCAGTGGGACACGTTCGTGGACAAGAACGTGGTGTCCGCGTCCGGCTTCGCCTTCGACACGGGCAAGGCGAAGAAGCTGCTGGCCGACGCCGGCTACAAGGACGGCGACGGCGACGGGTTCGTGGAGAACAAGGACGGCTCCAAGATCAGCCTGACGCTCATCGTGCCGTCGGGCTGGACCGACTGGATGGAGTCGGCCCGGTCGATCGCGACCAGCGCCAAGGCCGCCGGCATCCAGATCACGCCCGACTTCCCCGACTTCAACGCTCTGGTGGAGAAGCGCACCGAGGGCGACTTCGACCTGCTCATCAACAACGAGCGCCAGCTGTCCAACTCGCCGTACACCTACTACGAGTACATGTTCCAGCTGCCGGTCAGGAAGCAGCAGAACACGGTCAACTTCGCCCGCTACGAGAACGAGAAGGCCTGGGACCTCGTGCAGCAGCTCGACCAGGTCAGGACCGACGACATCGCCGGCATGCAGAAGATCACCTCGCAGCTCCAGCAGATCCACTTCGACGACATGCCGGTCATCCCGCTCTGGTACAACGGCCTGTGGGCGCAGCACAGCACCAGCACGTGGAAGAACTGGCCGGCCGCGGAGGGCAGCGCACCCAAGACCGGCGCCGTCATGTGGCGCAACTGGTTCGAGCTGGGCGGCTTCGAGACGCTCGCCCAGCTCCAGCCGGCCGGCTCCTGACCTCTGACCGTTCACCCCTCCGCCCCGCGCGGCTCGGGCCGCCGGGGCCGGAGGGCCCTCTCGGAGAACACGCGTGCGTCGCTACTTCAGCAGGAAACTGCTCATCTACGGACTGACCTTCTTCGTCGCCGTCACGGTCAACTGGCTGATCCCGCGCTTCATGCCGGGCGACCCGGTGGCCGGCATGGTGGCGCGGGCGAACGTCGCCCAGCCCGAGGCCGTCGAGGCGATGCGGGCCTACTACAACGACCTCTTCGGCTTCGACCAGCCGCTCTGGCAGCAGTACGTGAACTTCTGGGGCGCGATGTTCCAGGGTGACTTCGGGATCAGCATCTGGTTGTTCCCGACGCCGGTCAGCACCGTGATCAACGGAGCGGTGCCGTACACGCTGGGCCTGATCATCCCGTCGGTGCTGCTGAGCTGGGTGGTGGGCAACCGGTTCGGCGCCTACGCCGCCCGGCGCAAGCTGCTCGACAACACCGTGCTGCCCGTCGGCTACGTGCTGACGGCCATGCCGTACATGTGGCTGGCGGTGCTGCTGGCCTGGGCGCTCGGCGTGATCGCGGGCCTCTTCCCCGTCGCGGGCGGCTACAGCTTCTCGATGCGGCCCAACTGGTCGTGGACGTTCGTGCTGGACCTGCTGCACCACTGGACGCTGCCGTTCCTGTCGTTGTTCCTGGTGGCGCTGGGCGGCTGGGCGATCGGCATGCGCAACATGATCATCTATGAGCTGGAGTCCGACTACTCCAACTACCTGTCGGCGCTCGGCGCGCCCGCCCGGCTCATCCGCAGGTACGCCTTCCGCAACGCCGTCCTGCCCCAGATCACCGGCCTGGCCCTGCAACTGGGCGTGCTCGTGGCGGGAGCGCTCGTCACCGAGATCGTCTTCGCCTACCCGGGCCTGGGCAGCCTGATCCTCAAGGCGATCCAGAACCAGGACTTCTTCCTGCTCCAGGGCACGTTCCTGTTCATCGTGCTCGGAGTGCTGATCGCCAACTTCATCATCGACATCGTCTATGTCGTGGTCGATCCGCGGACCAGGGCGGGAATGGCGGGTGCGCAGGCATGACGACACTCCAGGAGACCGAGCCCCGCGAGCGGGAAGGGGTGCGCCGCGAGGCGCTGCACTTCGCCGTGCGCAACGGCAAGCTGATGGCCGGGTTCGGCATCGTGGTCGTCCTGCTCGTGCTGGGCATGGTGGGGCCGCTGCTGGTGAGCGGCACGCCCAACGACTACGGCACCCGCCCCATGAGCCCGCCCTCGGCCGAGCACTGGCTCGGCACCACCACGTTCGGCCAGGACATCTTCCTCCAGTTCGTGCACGGCCTGCGCGCCACCTTCCTCGTGGGCGTCATCGGCGGCGGCATCGCGGCGGTCATCGGCATGCTCGTGGGGTTCGTGGCCGGCTACCGGGGCGGCGTGGTCGACGAGGTGCTCAACATGCTGACCAACGTCATCCTGGTCATCCCCACGCTGGCCGTGCTGCTGATCATCAACGCCTACCTGGGCATCCGGAGCGTGGCGGTGCAGGGCCTGTTCATCGGGCTGACGCAGTGGCCGTGGGCGGCGCGGGCGATCAGGGCGCAGACGTTCTCGCTGCGTACCCGGGAGTTCGTGGACCTGGCGCGGATGAGCGGAGCCGGCACCTGGCGGATCATCTCCAGGGAGATCGCGCCGAACATGAGCTCCTACCTGTTCATGACGTTCATCCTGCTGTTCGGCGGCGCGATCCTCATCGCCTCCTCGCTCGACTTCATCGGCCTCGGCCCGACCGAGGGCGTCTCGCTCGGCCTGATGTTGCAGAACGCCAACCAGTGGAGCGCGCTCCAGCTCGGCATGTGGTGGTGGTTCGTGCCGCCGGGCGCCGGCATCACGGCGATCGTGGGCGCCCTCTACGTCGCCAACGTCGGGCTCGACGAGGTCTTCAACCCGAAACTGAGGGAGACATGAGTCTGCAGGTCAGCGAGCTCCGGGTATACTACAGGACGCTCAAGGGCGAGGTGCGCGCGCTCGACGGCATGACCTTCGAGCTCGGCGACGGCGAGATCCTCGGCCTGGTCGGCGAGTCCGGCTGCGGCAAGAGCACCCTGGGCAAGAGCCTCATCCGCATGGACGGGCGCATGCGCCACGTCGGCGGCACGGTCGTGCTCGACGGCCAGGAGCTGCCGATCGGCGACGACCGCGCGATGAACGACTTCCGCTTCCGCGAGGTCTCCCTCATCCCGCAGTACGCCATGAGCGCGCTCAACCCGACCCGCAGACTGCGCAAGATGGTCACCGAACTGCTCAGGTCCAGGGGCTCGGCGGTGGACACCACCGAGCTGGAGCGCCGGATGGACCAGGTCGGCCTGCCCCGCGAGGTGCTCGACCGCTACCCGATCGAGCTGTCGGGCGGCATGAAGCAGCGCATGGTGATGGTGATCTCCACGCTGCTCGACCCGTCGCTGCTGATCGCCGACGAGGTCACCTCGGCGCTCGACGTCTCCACGCAGAAGGCCGTCGCCCGCGCTCTGCTCGGCTTCCGCGAGAGCGGCTACGTCAAGAGCATGATCTTCGTCACGCACGACATCGCGCTCACCCACCACATCGCCGACACGATCATGGTCATGTACGCGGGCCGGCTCGCCGAGAAGGCCCCGGCCGACGTGATCGTCAAGGCGCCCCGCCACCCGTACACGAAGCTGCTGCTCGACTCCCTGCCCGAGGTCGGCGTGCGCTACGCCGACCGCCGGCTCGAGGGCATCCCCGGAAGCCCGCCCTCGCTGCTCGACCCGCCCACCGGCTGCCGCTTCCGCGCCCGCTGCCCGATCGCGGGGGACGAGTGCGCGCAGGACCCGCCGGTGGCCGAGCTCGCCCCCGACCACCACGTCGCTTGCTGGAAGGCCTGATGCTCAGACTCGACGACGTCACCAAGGAATTCAGGATCGGCGCCTTCGGCGGCAAGAGCGTCACGGCCGTGCGGGAGGTGAGCTTCGAGGTCGTCCCCGGCGAGGTCGTCTCGCTGATCGGGGAGAGCGGCAGCGGCAAGAGCACGATCGGGCGGATGATCCTCGGGCTGAACCCGGTCACCCGCGGCTCGATCACCTTCGACGGGCGGCCCGTCCGGGCGGGCAAGGAGTACTACCGCCACATCCAGGGCATCTTCCAGGACCCGTTCAGCTCGTTCAACCCGGTGTTCAAGGCCGACCGCGTCTACAACATGATCAAGGAGGCGTACTACCCGGCCGTCCCCCAGGCCGAGTGGGCGGAGCGCGTCGAGGTGGCGCTGCGCGACGTGCGGCTCAACCCCGGCCAGGTGCTCGGCAAGTATCCCCACCAGCTCAGCGGCGGCCAGCTGCAGCGCCTGCTCATCGCCCGCGCGCTGCTGCTGGACATCAAGCTGCTGGTCGCCGACGAGATCACCAGCATGCTCGACGCCTCCACCCGCATCGACGTGCTCAACCTGCTGGCCGAGCTGAAGGCCAGAGGGCTGGGCGTGCTCTACATCACCCACGACCTGTCGCTCGGCACCTACCTCGCCGAGCGCACCGTGGTGCTGCGCCGGGGGAGCGTCGTGGAGATGGGGCTGACCGGCCGCGTCTTCGGGGATCCGCTGCACCCGTACACGCGCGAGCTGCTGTCGGCCGTGCCACGCATGAACCAGGCCTGGGACGACGCCACACCCGTGGACTCCTGCGTGTACCACGAGCGCGGCGCCGCCGGCGCCCTGATCGAGGCCGAGCCGGGGCACTTCGTGGCGTGCGCCCGGCTGGACACCTGCCCCCTAGGAGGCTGAGCCGGGGAGCGCGGGGCGGCGCTCAGAGCTCGTTGCCCGCGCGCAGCCAGGTGAGGTAGTCGGCGGCGGCGCGCTCGGGGTCGTAGGCGGGCGCGTAGCCGGTGTCCTGCCGGAGCCGGGTGATGTCGAGGTGGGTCTGCCCGTCGGTTCCGCCGGTGGGCAGGTCGATCCGGGCGTCGGGGACCACCTTCCTGATCGCCGCGATGACCTCGGCGTTGGACGTCGCGCGCCCGGACGCGACGTTGTAGGTGCGGTGGCTGAGCCGGTCGGCGAGCTGGAGGAGCGCGATGGCGCGGGCGGTGTCCTTCACGTAGCACAGGTCGATCGAGTCCTCGGCGTACGGCGGCGCGGCGAGGGTCGACAGGTCCGGCTCGGTCCCGCGGGCGGCGGCATGGACCAGCTCGGGGGCGGCGAAGAACAGCGCGCCGTGGGGGTCACGTGGTCCCCAGGTGGCCGAGATGCGGTAGTTGACGACCTCGACGCCGGTGGCGCCGGCCAGGTGCTCGTTGAGCAGCTCACCGATCTTCTTGAAGGTCGGGATCAGGTGGAAGGACGCCATGGGCAGGGGCATGTCCTCGCGGAGCGCGCCGGTCAGGCCGGAGTAGACGCCGATCGTGCTCGCGACGCCGACACGCTTCACCTCCCACTCCTGCGCGGCCTGCACGACGTTGAGCAGGCCGCCGATCGCCCTACGCGCTGCTTCGACGGGCCGGTCGGCGTCGGGGGGCCAGGGCATGGACCCGGCGAGGTGCACGATGCCGGTCACCTTGTGGCGTTCGCCGACGTCGAGCAGGGCGGGCAGGTCGGTGATGTCGGCCTGCTCCATCGCCACCTTCGCGCCGGCGAGGTAGGCCGGTGCCTCGGCCTTGCGGCGCTGGAGCAGCACGCACTCCTCACCTGTGTCGAGGAGCGCCTGAACGGTGTGAGAGCCGATGAAACCGAGACCGCCGGTGACCAAGATCATGCTGAATCTCCCGTCCGAATGTTTCCGGGTCGCGCCGCGCACGCGGGGGAACGCTCACGCCGCGGCGGGCTCCGCGCGAAACGGAGCACTGTTCCGAAAGATACGGATCAGCGTTCCGTTTGTCAACGGCCGCGGAGCGGTGCCGCCCGTGCGCGTGACCGCCAGGACGGGGACGGGGAGGTGGGCGGCCGGTCAGCGGCGGTGGTGGATCCGGCGGCGCACCATGCTGGCGACCACGGCCACGACCCACACCACGAGCAGCACCTTGAAGACGCCGAACCCGCCGAAGAACAGCCCGAGCATCATGGCCACGAACAGCAGGGGCACGATCGGGTGCGGGCCGCCGTGCCGCCGCCGCGGGTGGTGGTGGCGCCAGGCGTGGCGCATGTCGCGGTGCGCGTGGCGCATCTCCTGCATCTGCTGCCGGTGCGCGTGCATCGCCGCCCGCCAGTCGCCCATGTCGGGCTGCGGCGCCGGCGTGCGGTAGCCGGGGCCGGGGAGGTCGGCCGTGATGCTCGCCAGGTCGCGGGCCGTCTTGGCGGCCAGCGTCCGGTCGAGGCGCTCTTCGAGCTCCTCGTGGTTGAGGCGGCCCTGGGCGAAGTGCTCGCGCAGGGCGGCCATCGTCTGCTCGCGCTCGGCGTCGCCGATGCGGAGGTCGTTGTGGTCCATGTGCGGCTCCTCGCTTCCTCCGAACCGGCCTTCGCGTGCACCGGCCATCAGTGGGGTCACTCCTCGCCCGGCTCGTCGTCGGCCAGGATCTGGTACAGCTTGCGCCGGGTCTCCACTAGAGTCTTACGCGCTTCGCGGACCTGCGCGTCGCTTCCGGTCTGCAGAATCTGCATCATGGCGAAGGCCGACTGCCGAGCGATATGCCAGAGATCGGCGGTGTTGTCGTCGATGTCCGGGCGCATCTCGTCCCAAGGGGCCCTGACCTCGTCGGCGTGCGTCTCGACGTACGCGCTGCCTTCCTGGGTGAGACGGTAGGCCTTGCGGCCCTCGTGCTCCTCCGAGATCACCAGACCCTCGTCGGTGAGCTGCTGCAACGCCGGATAGACGGCGCCGGGGCTGGGTTTCCAGCCGCCCTCGCTGCGCTCGGCGATCTCCTGGATGATCTGGTAGCCGTTGCGCGGCTCCTCGGAGAGCAGGGCCAGGATCGCGGCGCGTACGTCGCCCCGCTTGGCCTTGCGGCCTCTGCCGCCCCAGCCGCGGTGCCCGCCGCCCCACGGGCCGCCGGGGCCGCCGGGGCCGCCCCACGGGCCGCGCCCGAAGTCGAACGGGAATCCGGGTCCGCCTCTCCTGCCGCGGTGGCGGTGCTCGTGCGGGCCGCCGCGATGGTGGTGGCCGCCCATCTGCTCGAACGCGTCGCTCATGGCCCGGAACGCCTCCCGGGCCGCTCGCTTGTATTCGCGGGCGCCGGGCCAGGGCGCGCCTGCTGCCTGTGCTGAACTCATTTTTCCCCCTATATCGCGATCTGTTCTCGATGCGTCAAAGATATATCGATGAAATGTCGTTTCGCAAGTCACGAAAAGGTGTGATCCAGATCACGAAAAAGTTGCGGAATCCGGGAACAGGTCGGTGGAGCCGGGCGTTGTTCCCATCAGACGAGGTCGTTCCGCGTCGGCAGGGCTGGGGGGTGCTGTCGCCGCGGAGACGACCTCGTCTGCGTTTGCGGGTGTTCGGCGCGATGTCGCCGGCCTGCACAGCCCGTTCGCCCCGGCATGCCTCGCCGCGCAAAGAACCTCTTTGCCGTACAGTCCGGATCATGATGGGGCACACGCATGCGATGACCGGGGCCATCGCCTGGCTGGGGCTGGCGCCGCCCCTTGCCGCACTGCCGCTGGTGAACGAGTCCACCCGGTTCGTGGAAACCGGAATCATGGCCGCCGCGCTCAGTCCCGCCGAGTTGATCGCCGGCGCCATCATCTGCGCGGGCGCCGCGATGCTGCCCGACCTCGACCATCCACACGCGACGATCGCGCAGACGTTCGGGCCGGTCACGTGGGCGCTCAGCAAGCTCGTGTCCTGGCTCGGCGGCGGCCACCGCGGCGCCACCCACTCGCTCGTCTTCGCCGTGGCCATCGGGTTCGGGGCGCACTGGCTGGCCAACACCTATCCGATCGGGCGCGACGTCATGGTCGTGCTGCTCATCGGCCTGGCGTTGCGCGCCATCGGCGTCGGCATACCGGGGAACAAGCTCGGTTCAATCATGATCAACATCGGCATGACCGCCGGGCTCTACGCCGTCTTCCTCTCCCTCGAGGTGGGCTACGCCTGGCTCGGGCTGGCCGTGGGGGTCGGAAGTTTCATCCACGTCGTCGGCGACTGCATGACCGAACGCGGCTGCCCCGTGTTGTGGCCCTTGGGGGCGAAGTTCGTCCTGCCGTGGAAGATCGGCATCAAGACGGGCAGGAAGTTCGAGCAGAAGATCCTCGCGCCGATCCTGTCCGTGGCCATCGTCGGGCTGCTGTACTGGCGCCTGGCGCCCGTTTAACTTGATGTCGAGATACTTTTCCCGATATCTTGATGTCGAGACACCTGCTGCGCGGACGCGAATTAGGTTCACCTAACGTGCTTACTTGTTCGCGCGTGCGGCAGGATTTGGGGAGTGAACCCGACGCGGCGAGCGGAGTGGGGCCCGACGAAGGAGGGACCCCGCGAAGCGAGTGAGGAGGGTGAACGACCCATGAGCAGGAGTGAACCCGACGCAGCGAGCGGAGTGGAGACCCGGCACCACGGGAGCCGCGAAGCGCGTGAGGAGCGGGGAGCCACCCGCAAGCCTGAAAGATGTCTGATGGAGGAGGCGAACCACCGTGTCCGCGAACAGCTTCGGCAGCCGTGACACGCTACGCGTCGGCGACGCGTCATATGAGATCTTCCGGCTGGACGCCGTCGAAGGCGCCGCGCGCCTCCCGTACAGCCTGAAGATCCTGCTGGAAAACCTCCTCCGCACCGAGGACGGCGCGAACATCACCGCCGACCACATCCGGGCGCTCGGAGGATGGGACCCGAAGGCGGCGCCGAGCGTGGAGATCCAGTTCACGCCCGCGCGCGTCATCATGCAGGACTTCACGGGCGTGCCCTGCGTGGTCGACCTGGCCACGATGCGCGAGGCCGTGCGCGACCTCGGCGGCGACCCGGCCAGGATCAACCCGCTCGCGCCCGCCGAGATGGTCATCGACCACTCGGTCATCGTCGACTACTTCGGCCACCCCGACGCCTTCCAGCGCAACGTGGAGCGCGAATACGAGCGCAACCACGAGCGCTACCAGTTCCTGCGCTGGGGCCAGACCGCCTTCGACGAGTTCAAGGTGGTGCCGCCCGGCACCGGCATCGTCCACCAGGTCAACATCGAGCACCTGGCCCGCGTGGTCATGACCCGCTCCGACGGCGACATCAACAGGGCCTACCCCGACACCTGCGTCGGCACCGACTCCCACACCACGATGGAGAACGGCATCGGCGTGCTCGGCTGGGGCGTCGGCGGCATCGAGGCCGAGGCCGCGATGCTCGGCCAGCCGATCTCCATGCTCATCCCGCGCGTGGTCGGCTTCAAGCTCAACGGCAAGCTGCCCGCCGGGGCCACGGCCACCGACCTGGTCCTGACGATCACCGAGATACTGCGCAAGCACGGCGTGGTCGGCAAGTTCGTCGAGTTCTACGGCGAGGGCGTGGCGTCCGTGCCGCTGGCCGACCGGGCCACGATCGGCAACATGAGCCCCGAGTTCGGCTCCACCTGCGCGATCTTCCCGATCGACGGCCAGACCGTCGACTACCTCCGCCTGACCGGGCGCTCCGAGGAGCAGATCGCCCTCGTCGAGGCGTACGCCAAGACCCAGGGCCTCTGGCTCGACCCGGCCGCGCCCGAGCCGGAGTTCTCCGAGTACATCGAGCTCGACCTCGCCACGGTCGTGCCGTCCATCGCCGGCCCCAAGCGCCCGCAGGACCGCATCGCCCTGTCGGCGGCCAAGGACACCTGGCGTTACGACGTCCAGAACTACGTGGAGGACGGCGTCGACGAGGCGTCGAAGGAGTCCTTCCCGGCCTCCGACTCGCCCGCCTCCAACTCCACGGCCGACGGCGGGCGGCCGCACAAGCCGGTGCCCGTCACGCTGGCCGACGGCACCTCGTTCGAGATCGACCACGGCATCGTCTCGATCGCCGCGATCACCTCGTGCACGAACACCTCCAACCCGTACGTCATGCTCGGCGCGGCGCTGCTGGCCCGCAACGCCGTGGAGAAGGGCCTGACCCGCAAGCCGTGGGTCAAGACCTCGCTGGCCCCCGGGTCGCAGGTCGTCACCGGCTACTTCGAGCGCTCCGGGCTCCAGCCGTACCTCGACAAGATCGGCTTCAACCTCGTCGGCTACGGCTGCACCACCTGCATCGGCAACTCGGGGCCGCTCCTGCCGGAGATCTCCGAGGCCGTCCAGGCCAACGACCTGGCCGTCACCGCCGTGCTGTCGGGCAACCGCAACTTCGAGGGCCGGATCAACCCCGACGTCAAGATGAACTACCTGGCCTCGCCGCCGCTGGTGGTCGCGTACGCGCTGGCCGGCACCATGGACCTCGACCTCGCGACCGAGCCGCTCGGCGTCGGCAGCGACGGCGAGCCGGTCTACCTGCGCGACATCTGGCCCGCGCCGGAGGAGATCGCCGCCGTGGTCAACTCCTCGATCGGGCGCGACATGTTCGAGCGCGACTACGCCGACGTCTTCACGGGCGACGACCACTGGCGCTCGCTGCCCATCCCGACCGGCGACACCTTCGAGTGGGACTCCGACTCGACCTACGTCCGCAAGGCCCCCTACTTCGACGGCATGCCGGAGAAGCCGGAGCCGGTGACCGACATCGCCGGCGCCCGCGTGCTGGTCAAGGTCGGCGACTCGGTCACCACCGACCACATCTCGCCCGCCGGCTCGATCAAGGTGGGCACCCCCGCCGCCCAGTACCTGAAGGCCAACGGGGTCGAGGTGAAGGACTTCAACTCCTACGGCTCGCGTCGTGGCAACCACGAGGTGATGATCAGGGGCACGTTCGCCAACATCCGCCTGCGCAACCAGATCGCCCCCGGAACCGAGGGCGGCTACACCCGCGACTTCACCCAGTCCGACGGCCCGGTGTCGTTCATCTACGACGCCTCGGTCAACTACGCCGCCGCGGGCACGCCGCTGGTGGTGCTGGCGGGCAAGGAGTACGGCTCCGGATCCTCGCGCGACTGGGCGGCCAAGGGCACGGCGCTGCTGGGCGTCCGCGCGGTCATCGCCGAGTCGTACGAGCGCATCCACCGCTCCAACCTGATCGGCATGGGCGTGCTCCCGCTGCAGTTCCCGGAGGGCGCCTCGGCGGCGGCCCTCGGCCTGACGGGCGAGGAGACGTTCGACATCACGGGAGTCGAAGAGCTCAACAAGGGCGGCATCCCGCAGACGGTGCACGTCAGGGCGGGCGACGTCGAGTTCGACGCTGTGGTGCGCATCGACACGCCCGGCGAGGCCGACTACTACCGGCACGGCGGCATCATGCAGTACGTTCTGCGGTCGTTGCTCGCCAAGTGAACTTCCCGAGCTCCCGGCCGGTCATGAGCAGGCCGGGAGCGACGGAGCCCGGCTCGTCGCCGGGGTTGGGCGTGATCCTCACGCGCTCGTTTCGGGGGAACCACCCGACACACTGAGAGCCGCCCGGCGGACACCCTCCGCCGGGCGGCTCCTCGCTTCCCAGGCGGCCTTCGCCACCGATCACGGAGCCGGCGGCCAGTGGTTCGTGTCTGCGTCGCGGGCCCGCGACGCACCCGCCGCCGTCTCACCGCGCAGGTCACCTCACCGCTTCACCGGTCAGCTCACCGGTCAGGTCAAGAGGCTTGCGGTCAGGCGACTTTGGCGGCGGGTGCCGACCAGGTGTCGCAGGCGGCGGGGGAGACGGCGCCGTAGCCGCGTTTGAGCCAGTAGGCCCGGCTGGACCCCTTGCCGTGGGTGCGGTGGCCGTCATCGTCGTCGCCGCTTGCCCGGGTCGCGTCCAGCAGCGCCGCCCAGTCGAGCTCGGAGCGGGCCAGGGAGCGCCAGACGCTGCCCAGGAACACTCCGGACAGGCAGTCGGCCTGGAGTTCGTAGCGGCGCTTCAACCGGTCCGCGTGGGTACGGTCGGCGCGTGCCCTGGCCTCGTAGGAGCGGCGGATGCCGAGCAGGCTCTGCAGGTGGTGACCGTACTCATGGGCGGCCACCTTGAACGGGAAGAGGTCGGTCCTGTTCTCGATCCACCGGCCGGTCAGCGGGAAGACCACGGTGGAGCGCTCGGTGCAGTAGAAGGCGTCGGCGTACGCGGGCCAGCGCATCCCGCACACGGTGCTCGCCGGCTCCTCGAAGTAGCGGACGACGGGCTTGCGGAACGTACGCCCTGCCCGCTCAACATACGCACCCCACGACTTGTCCAGACATTTCACGACCGTCTGGAGGTACTCCCGGGTGCGCGGAACGCCGCCGGAGACGATCGGCGTCTCGGGGCATGAGGTCGCGGCCAGCTTGCCCGCCTTCTTGGAGAACGGGCTGCGTACGGGCGCCGCCTGCGCGGGCGGGGCGGTCAGGCAGACGGACGCCAGAACCGCGGCGAGGGTCAGGACACGCGTCAACGGGAGGGATCGCACGATCGCCAGCTTATTGATCTGCAAAGTGTGACACGATGAGAGAGCCACCCGGCGAAGCTCTTTTTCGCCGGGCGGCGAATCTTCTAGAGCATCCGTTTGAGCACGGTGACCGCTTCCTCGACGACCTCCTCGGGGGCGGTGCCGACGAAGAAGTCGAACCTGTCCGGCGAGATGGCGCGGATCTGCTCGATCATCGCCCAGCTTGTCTTGGCCAACCCGGTCCCGTCACGGCCTATCCGGACATGGGTGAGATATCCGCGCTCCCGAGTGGTCAGAGGCGCGGCAAAGACGAGCCCGAGCCTCGACCGGTTGAGGTTGTCGTTGCTGACGATCAGGGAGGGACGGTCGAAACCCTGCTCGCGACCGGTCGGACTGCTGAACCTGGTGAACCAGATATCACCTTGCGTCAGTTTCATCTTTCTCCTCGGGAAATGTGAGTAGACCGTCCCATTCAGGCGCGATCCGGCGGGAGGTGGGGCGTGGACCGAGCACCAGTTCGCGTTCGGTCAGGTAGTCGGCCCAGCCTTCTGGGTCTTCGCGCTGCGTCTGCTCGACCTGCTCGTTCACGGTCTGCCAGAACTGCTTCTGCTCGTAGTCGGCGATGGCGTTGTGCAGCACCTCGGTCATGGTTCGACCCTCCTGGCGGGCGATTCGGGCTAGGCGGTCTCGGGTTGTGACGCTGACGCGTATCGTCGTCGCGGCTTTAGACTTCATGCTCATACTCCAGAGGCTACGTCTGCGTCGTGGAAAAGAATACACAAGCCGTTCACTCTAGGGGCAGGAGCGGCAACAGAGAGTAAAGCGGGTTGACTCTCCTGCATGACTGATACGGCATTGCTGCTCATCGTGGGTGGTCTGGCGGTTTTTGCGGGCGCGATCGTGCAGGGTGGGGTGGGTTTCGGGCTGGGGCTGGTGGCCGTGCCCGTGCTGACGATGATCGAGCCCGGCCTGATGCCGGGCGCCGTGCAGATGGTCAACCTGGCGATGCCGCTGTTCACGCTGGCCTCGGAGTGGCGGCGGGTGGAGTGGCGTGGAGTGGGGTTCGCACTGCTGGGCAGACTGCCGGGCAGTGTCATTGGTGCAGTTATTGTTGTCTACACATCCATCTACGCCAGGAGCGTCTTCGTGGCGGGCATGGTGGTGATCGCCGTGCTGCTGACCGCCAGGGCGATGAGCGTGCCGCGCACCGGCGTGACACTCACCTCCGCCGGTTTCGTCTCCGGCATCACCGGCACCGCGACGGGCATCGGCGGGCCGCCCATCGCGCTGGTGTACCAGAGCGCCAAGGGCCCGCAGATCAGGGCGACGCTCGCGATGTTCTTCTGCCTGAGCGCGCTGCAGTCGCTGGGAATCCTGGCACTGGTGGGCGAACTGCCCGTGCAGGCAGTGGCGGCGGGGGCGACGCTGGTCGTGCCCATGGCCCTCGGGTTCCTGGCGTCGGGGCCGCTGCGGCGCCACCTCGACGGCGGCAGGGCCCGGACGGCCGTGCTGGTGGTGGCGACCGCCTCGGCGCTCGCCCTGATCGTGCAGAACGTCGTCATCGGGCCGCCGTGACGACGCGACGGCCCGGGTCGGTCGCTGTGGCGATGGCGCGGCTCAGGCGGGTCGTCGTGACGGTGCGACGGCTCAGGTCGGTCGCTGTGGCGATGGCGCGGCTCAGGCGGGTCGTCGTGACGGTGCGGCGCTCGGTGGGTCGCTGTGGTGGTGTGGCGGTTCAGGCGTCGCTCGGGCCGGGGCGCCAGCCGGTGCGCTGGGCCCAGGCGTCGGCGCGTCGCACGATGTCCCACACGTACGGCTCCTTGGCCGCGACGTACTCCTCCCGCGCGTCCCGGAACCGGTCGGCGCACCGCCGTTTGGCCTCGGCGAACTCGCTCGCGGCGGCGGGGTGGGCGCGCAGGTGGTCGCGGAACAGCAGCGGCAGTTGCTGGGAGAAGCTGCCGTGCTCGCGTACGTGGACGTGGGTCCTGCGATGTCCTGGCGCCTCGCGGAAGTAGCGTTTGGTCAGCTCGGGGTTGCCCGCCCGGTGGACCAGGCCGACGAGCTCCAGCGGACGCTTGAACGCCTCGAGCGGTTCGAGCGAGCGCACCGCGACCTGCACGTCGATCACGGGCTTGGCGGCCAGGCCGGGCACCGACGTCGAGCCGATGTGGTCGATCCGCACCGCGACGGAGCCGAGCGCCGCGCGCATCGTCCGGCCGAGCGCGGCGAAGCCGGCGGGCCAGCCCGGGTCGTGGTCGACGATCTCGACCGGATCTGCCATGTCCTGATTGTCGCCGATCCCGCCCCCGGCGCGCGTCGAGGCCTCCGTGTTTCCTGATTGTTACTAGAAACAACAAACTACCGCGCCACTGGGTCTTCCCATGCAGGCGATCCCGGAATACGTTGCCGCAAACAACATTCATCCGGGCCCCTCCGGAAGAAAGGACCCTGCACCATGCGCAAGGGGATCCTCAGCCTGACCGCCGCGGCAGCCGCGCTCGCTCTCGGTCTCACCGCCTGCGGGGGCGAAAGCGGTCAGACCACTTCGACGACGGCATCCGCCACCGCCTCAGCGGCGGCGGCGGGCAAGATCGGCGTCATCCTGCCGGACAGCAAGTCCTCGGCCCGGTGGGAGACGGCGGACCGTAAGTACCTCGAAGAGGCGTTCAAAGCCGCCGGCGTCCAGTACGACATCCAGAACGCCCAGAACGACAAGACGGCGTTCCAGACCATCGCCGACCAGATGATCACCAACGGTGCCACCGTCCTGATGATCGTCAATCTGGACAGCGGCACCGGCAAGCAGGTCATCGAGAAGGCCAGGTCGCAGGGCGTGGCCACCATCGACTACGACCGGCTGACGCTCGGCGGCGGCGCCGCGTACTACGTCAGCTTCGACAACACCAAGGTGGGCCAGCTCCAGGGCGAGGGCCTGGCCAAGTGCCTGACCGACAAGAAGGCGGACAAGCCGATCGTCGCCTACCTCAACGGCTCGCCGACGGACAACAACGCCACCCTGTTCAAGGCCGGGTACGACGGGGTGCTCAAGCCCAAGTTCGACGCCGGCGAGTACGTCAAGGGACCGGAGCAGTCGGTGCCCGAATGGGACAACACCCAGGCCGGGACGATCTTCGAGCAGATGCTGACCCAGCAGCCGAAGATCGCCGGAGTGCTGGCCGCCAACGACGGTCTCGGCAACGCCGCCATCACCGTGCTGAAGAAGAACAACCTCAACGGCAAGGTGCCGGTCACCGGCCAGGACGCCACCGTCCAGGGTCTGCAGAACATCCTCGCCGGCGACCAGTGCATGACCGTCTACAAGGCCGTCAAGAAGGAGGCCGACGCCGCGGCCAAGCTCGCGGTGGCGCTGGCCAAGGGCGAGAAGCCCACGGCGAGCAGCAGCGTCAAGGACCCGGAGAGCGGCCAGGACGTGCCCGCCGAGCTCATGGAGCCGCAGGCCATCTACTTCGACAACGTCAAGGACGTGGTGGCCGACGGCTTCGTGACCAAGGAGGAGCTGTGCACGGGTGACTTCGCCGAGAAGTGCACCGAGGCAGGAATCGAATAAGAACAGGGGGTACGGCCCGTGTCACGCGCGCGGCCGTACCCTCCCTTAGGGAGCCCCATGACCCCCCTCCTTGAAGTGCGCGGGATAGACAAGAGCTTCGGCCCGGTGAAGGTCCTGCACGAGGTCGAGCTCTCGGCGTACGCCGGCGAGGTCACGGCGCTGGTGGGCGACAACGGCGCCGGCAAGTCGACGCTCGTCAAGTGCGTCGGCGGGACCTACCCGATCGACGACGGCGAGATCCGCTTCGACGGCCGCCCGGTCCAGGTCCACAGCCCGCGCGACGCGGGCGAGCTGGGCATCGAGATCGTGTACCAGGACCTCGCCCTGTGCGACAACCTCGACATCGTCCAGAACATGTTCCTCGGCAGGGAGCGCAGGCGCGGCCCCCTGCTCGACGAGGACAGCATGGAGGAACTGGCCGAGCGCACCCTCAGCAGCCTGTCCGTGCGCACGGTGAAGTCCATCAGGCAGCAGGTCTCCAGCCTGTCCGGCGGGCAGCGGCAGACCGTGGCCATCGCCAAGGCCGTGCTGTGGAACAGCAAGGTCGTCATCCTCGACGAGCCGACCGCGGCCCTGGGCGTGGCCCAGACCGCGCAGGTGCTCGAACTGGTGCGCAGGCTGGCCGACACCGGGCTGGCCGTCGTGCTCATCTCGCACAACATGAACGACGTGTTCGCCGTCTCCGACCGGATCGCGGCGCTCTACCTCGGCAGGATGGCCGCCCAGGTCAAGACCGCCGACGTGACGCACGCCCAGGTCGTCGAACTGATCACCTCCGGCCGCAGCGGCGATCTCGGCCTCAAGAACGGGGTCACGCCATGAACAAGGTCAAGGAACTACCCGGCGAGGCGATCGTCGCGGCGTCGCAGTCACCGTCGATCGGCAACAGTTTCCTCGCCTACGTCCAGCGGGTGCGCGGCGGTGACATGGGCGCGCTGCCGGCCGTGCTCGGCCTGGTGGTGCTCTGCGCGGTCTTCGCGGTCGCGCGGCCCTCGTTCGTCACCGCGATCAACTTCGCCAACCTGTTCACCCAGGGCGCCGCGATCACGCTGATCGCGATGGGGCTGGTGTTCGTGCTGCTGCTCGGCGAGATCGACCTGTCGGCCGGTTTCGCCAGCGGTGTGTGCGCGGCGGTGCTCGCCGTCACGCTGACCAGCGCGGGCCTGCCCTGGTACGTGTGCGTGGTGGCCGCCATCGTCACCGGCGTGCTCATCGGCATGGTGCTCGGCACCCTGGTCGCCAAGGTGGGCATACCGTCGTTCGTGGTGACGCTGGCGGCGTTCCTCGCCTTCCAGGGCCTGGTCCTGGTGCTGGTCGACGAGGGCACGAACATCTCCATCAGGGACGGCGTGATCGTCGCCATCGCGAACAGGAACCTGCCGCCGTGGCTGGGCTGGGCGCTCTACGCGTTCTGCGTGGCGGTCTTCGCGGGCGTGCAGCTCAGGCGGGCCAGGACCCGTGCCAAGCGCGGCCTGACCGCCGACCCGATGTCGTTGGTCGCGTTCCGCGTGGGCATGCTGGCGCTGTTCGCCGGGCTCGCGGTCTTCGCGCTCAACCTGGAGCGCAGCCGCAACCCCGAGCTCGTCTCGCTCACGGGCGTGCCGATCGTGGTGCCGCTCATCCTGGTGCTGCTGGTCGTCTGGACCGTGGTGCTGCGCCGCACCGCGTTCGGCCGGCACCTGTACGCGGTCGGCGGCAACGCGGAGGCCGCGAGGAGAGCGGGCATCCCGGTCGACCGGCTCAAGATCAGCGCATTCGTGATCTGCTCCTCGATGGCGGCGATCGGCGGGATCGTGGCCGCGTCCAGGGCCAGCTCCGTCGACCCGAACACGGGTGGCAGCTCCGTCCTGCTGTACGCCGTCGGCGCGGCCGTCATCGGCGGCACGAGCCTGTTCGGAGGCAAGGGCAGGGTGCTGGACGCCGTGATGGGCGGCGCCGTGGTGGCCGTGATCGAGAACGGCATGGGCCTGATGGGGTATGGAGCCAGTGTCAAATACCTGGTCACCGGGTCCGTCCTGCTGCTCGCCGCGGGTGTCGACGCCATGGCGCGCAAGCGGGCGGCCGCCGCTGGTTTAAGGTGATCAGCGACTCGCAGCCCCTGAAGGAACCCCAGACCATGCGTGCCGGACCCTCTCAAGAGGACATCAGACGCCACAATCTCGGCGCGCTGCTCCGGCATGTTCATCTGGGCGGGCCGATCTCGCGCGCCGAACTCACCTCGAGGATGGGGCTCAACCGGAGCACCATCATGGCTCTGACCTCCGACCTCACCGCCGCCGGGCTGGTACGCGAGGAGCTGCCGCGCGAGACGGGCCGTGCCGGGCGGCCCTCGCTCGTCGTGCGGCCCGAGTCGGCACGGGTCTACGTGTTCGCCTTCGACGTGGGCCCCGACCGGCTCGCGGCGGCCCGCGTCGGGCTGGGCGGGGTCATCCTCGACCGCAGGGAGGTTCCGCGCGACCGCGGCCGGTTCAAGCTTGACGAGCTGGCCGCGACGCTGTCCGGGTTCGCCCGGCAGATGCGGCGCAAGACCAGGGCCGACACCGTGTGCGTCGGAGCGGCGGCGGCCGTCTCCGGCGGCGTGCGCAAGGCCGACGGCGTGGTCACGTTCGGCCCCAACCTCATGGACGGGGAGGTGCCGTTCGGCGAGGAGCTGGGCCGCAGGCTGGGCCTGGGATTGCCGGTCAGCGTGGGCAACGACGCCAACCTGGGCGCCCTCGCCGAGCACAGCCGCGGGGTCGGCGAGGCCGTCAAGGACCTGATCTACCTGCACGGCGACGTCGGCATCGGCGGCGGGATCATCGCGGGCGGCCACCTGCTGGGCGGCCACGACGGCTACGGCGGGGAGGTCGGCCACATGGTCGTCAACCCGGGCGGTCGCGCCTGCGGCTGCGGCTCCAGCGGTTGCCTGGAGGCGGAGGTGGGAGAGCGGGCGCTGCTGGAGTCGGCCGGCCGGTTCGGCGCGCAGCAGGGCAGGGACGCGGTCAGGGCCGTGGTGGACGCCGCCGACCGGGGCGACATCGGGGCGCAGGAGGGCCTGAAGCGGGTCGGCGAATGGCTCGGTCTCGGCGTCGCGAATCTGGTGAACATCTTCAACCCGGAAATGGTGATCTTCGGCGGGATGTTGCGGGAGATCTATCTCGGCTCGGCGGCGCAGGTGCGCACGCAGCTGACGCTGCACGCGATGGCGCCGCAGCGTGATCGGCTGCGGCTGCGCACGTCGGCTCTGGGCGACGCCGCCACCCTGGTGGGGGCGGCCGAGCTCGCCTTCGCCCACGTCCTGTCCGACCCGCTGGAGGTGCTGGCCCGCGCCAACGCCTGAGGACCGCCGCGGGCCGCAGGGTCAGGTGACCTGGGAGTCGCCCGCCGTCCAGGTGTCGCAGAAGCCGGTCGCCCCGCCGCGGAAGCCGCGGTCCTGCCAGAGCGCCAGGTTGCCCGGCTTGCCGTGGGTCTCGCTCTCGTCCGCTGCGCTCACCGCCTCGGTCCACGTCTTCCACTCGATGCCGGGGTCGATCGAGTCCAGCGCGGCGTTGTAGAAGACGCCCGCGTAACACTCGGCCTGCATCTCCAGCCGGTGGCTCAGCAACGTCCGCGCGCTCGCCGAGGCCGGCTTGTAGAGCGCCTCGTGCGCGCCGAGCACGCCGGTGAGCTGCTGCACGTGGTGTCCCCACTCGTGGGCGATGGAGTGGGCGATGTTCATCCTGAACGGGTCACGCAGCTCGTGCGGCATGATCCGGACGGCGATCGTCCGCTGCTCGGGGCAGTACTGCGCCCCGTTACCGGTGATCTTGCCGCACACCGAGCCGGGTCCCGTCGTGATCGTGACCGTGGGCGGGGTGTAGGCCAGGCCGGCCACGGCGAACGTGACGGCCCAGAACCGGTCGGCGCAGTCGGCCATCGCGCGGTGGAACGACCTGAGCGAGGCCACGCTGCCCGGCCGGATCGCCGGGATGTCGCACTCCAGCGGCATCGTCATTCCGCTCATCTGGCCGGAGAGCCCGGCGTGCGCGGTTCGTCGCGCCGCGCTGGCGGGGCTCGGAAGGAGCAGGGCCGCGACCATGCACATGGCTACCGCTAAGTGGGATAAGCGCACGATGGCGGATCATAGATCATCGTACGTTGCGTGACGCGGAGGCCCAGGTGTTGCACGCGCCGGGCGTGCCGCGTTCGAACCCGCGGGACATCCAGGCCGCCTGCGTGGGCCCCCTGCCGTGGTCGTTCTGGGGCCAGCCCTTGGCGCCGTTCTTCCTGAACCACTCCACGGTGTAGGCCCAGTCGGCGTCGGAGACCAGGTCCGAGCCCCGCATCGTGCTCATGAAGGCGGCGGAGAAGCACTCCGCCTGGAGTTCGGACTTGCGCGAGAGCTGCAGCCGTCCGGCCTTGCCCGCCAGGGTCCTGGCCGTCCAGTAGTAGGTCCAGATGCCGGAGATCTGCTGGACGTGGTGGCCGTACTCGTGGGCGATCAACCGGGTGATCCCGAGCGGGAACGGGTTGCGCAGCTGGTCCTTGGTGATCATCAGGTACATGGTGCGGTCGGTGGAGCAGTAGACGCCGTCGGCGCCGGCGTTCCACACCCCGCAGGGCGTCTTGACTTTCCGGGTGATGATGCGCAGACGCGGTTTGGTGAAGGTCATCTCCGCCTTGCGGAACTGCGCGCCCCACACCCGGTTCAGGCACGCGGTCACGCGGGTCAGAAAGCGCCGGTACGCGGTGATGCTCCTGGCAGGCAGGCTGCCGGGCCGGCAGTTCACGTCGGTGAGCCGCCCGGTCCTGTAGAGCGGATTCCGCGTCGCCGACGCCCGGTCGAGGTCGGGCGCCCCTCCCTCCCGGTCCGAGGCCCGGGACGGCGGGGCGGCGAGCTGCTGGGCCCCGTTGCGTAACCCGTCCTCCGTCATGGTCACGTCCACCAGAACGAGCACCAGACCGGCGGCTGCCAGGGCAAGAGCGAGCGCGGCCGCCACAAGTGCTGCGAGTTTAGTTTTGGGGACGGAGTTCATAGGTACCGAAAGAGTAGGTCAAGATCGGACATACCGGGGTGGGTTTGACTCGATGGAGTCAGTGAGGCGTCCGCGAACTACACTCGGGGAATCGGCGGACAAGAGCATGAGGGGAGTCGGATCCGTGAGCGGGTTGCTGGGCTCGGTAAAGGGACCGCAGGACGTCAAACGGCTCACTGTGGAGGAGTTGCCGCGGCTCGCGGGAGAGATCCGTGACCTGCTCGTCGACTCATGCGCGAAGTACGGCGGCCACCTCGGCCCCAACCTCGGCGTGGTCGAGCTGACCATCGCCGTGCACCGGGTCTTCGACTCGCCGGACGACCCCGTCGTCTGGGACACCGGCCACCAGGCGTACGTGCACAAGCTCCTCACCGGCCGCGCGTCCGGGTTCGACGCGCTCAAGCAGGAGGGCGGCCTGTCGGGCTATCCGAGCAGGGCCGAGTCCGACCACGACTTCGTCGAGAACTCCCACGCCTCGACCGCGCTGTCCTACGCCGACGGCCTGGCCAAGGCGTTCAAGCTGCGCGGCGAGCGCGACCGCACGGTCGTCGCGGTGATCGGCGACGGCGCGCTGACCGGCGGCATGGCCTGGGAGGCGCTCAACAACATCGCCGGCGCCAAGGACCTGCCCGTCGTCATCGTGGTCAACGACAACGGCCGCTCCTACTCGCCCACCATCGGCGGCCTGGCCTCCCACCTGTCCTCGCTGCGCGTCAACCGCCACTACGAGGACGTCCTCGAATACGTCAAAGACAAGATCGGCAACGTTCCCGTCCTCTACGACGCGCTCCACGGCTTCAAGAAGGGCGTCAAGGACGTCATCGCGCCGCAGGTGATGTTCGAGGACCTCGGCCTGAAATACGTCGGGCCCATCGACGGCCACGACGAGCAGGCCATGGAGGCCGCCCTGCGCAAGGCCCGCGGCTTCCGCGGCCCGGTCATCGTGCACGCGCTCACCCAGAAGGGCCGCGGCTACGCGCCCGCGGAAGACCACGACGAGGACCAGTTCCACTCGCCCGGCGCCTTCGACCGGCTCACCGGCGCGGAGAAGCCCAAGGGCCGCATCTGGACCAACGTGTTCAGCGAGGAGCTCGTCCGGCTCGGCAAGGAGCGCGACGACCTGGTCGCGATCACCGCGGCCATGCTCCACCCGACGGGCCTCAACGCGTTCGCCGAGGCCTACCCCGACCGCATCTACGACGTCGGCATCGCCGAGCAGCACGCGCTCACCAGCGCCGCAGGGCTCGCCCTCGGCGGCATGCACCCGGTGGTGGCCGTCTACGCCACCTTCCTCAACCGCGCGTTCGACCAGCTCCTCATGGACGTCGCCCTGCACCGGCTCCCGGTCACCGTCGTGCTCGACCGGGCGGGCGTCACGGGCGACGACGGCGCCAGCCACAACGGCATGTGGGACCTGTCCATCCTCCAGGTGGTGCCCGGGCTCAGGGTCGCGGTGCCGCGCGACGGCGACCGGCTGACCGAGCTGCTGCGCGAGGCCGTGGAGGTCTCCGACGGCCCGACCGTGCTGCGTTTCCCCAAGGGCCCGGTCGCCGAGGCGCTCGACGCGGTGGGCCGGCTGGGCGAGATGGACGTGCTGCGCGCCCCGAAGGGCGACCCGGAGGGCGATGCCGCGGCCGGGCCCGACGTGCTGCTGGTCGGCGTGGGCCCGATGGCGCAGGTCTGCATGGACGCGGCGGTCCTGCTCGACGCCCAGGGCATCGCGACGACCGTGGTGGACCCCCGCTGGGTCAAGCCTCTCGACGAGGCGCTCGTCCCCGCGGCGAAGGAGCACAAACTGGTGGCCGTCGTCGAGGACAACGGCCGGGTGGGCGCGGTGGGTGACGCCGTGGCCCGGCTCCTGCGCGACGCCGACGTCGACGTGCCCATCCGCACCTTCGGCATCCCGCAGGAGTTCCTCGACCACGCCAAGCGGGCCGCGATCCTCGGCCGGATCGGCCTCACCGGTCAAGACCTCGCCCGCCAGATCACCGAGGCGGTCGCCAGGCGCGCCCAGGCCGCCGAGCCCGCCCGCCACTGAGCACCTCGGGGGCTGACCTCGGCGGCGCATGACAGCCGAGGGCGTGGGCAGATCGCTGAGCGTGGACATCTTTCGCACGAAGAGCGTCGAGCAGTCGATCCGCGACACCGAGGCCCCCGAGCACCAGTTGCGCAAGCGCCTGACCGCCACGGACCTGACGGTCTTCGGCATCGGCGTGATCGTCGGTACGGGGATCTTCGTGCTCACGGGACAGGTCGCCAAGGAACTGGCCGGCCCGGCGGTGGCGATCTCCTTCGTCGTCGCCGCCGTCGTGTGCACCCTGGCGGCGTTGTGCTACGCCGAGTTCGCCTCCACGATCCCGGTGGCCGGCTCCGCCTACACCTTCTCCTTCGCCACCCTGGGGGAGTTCCCCGCCTGGGTGATCGGCTGGGACCTGGTCCTGGAGCTGGCGCTGGCCGCCGCCGTGGTGTCGGTGGGCTGGTCGGGCTATTTCGCCTCGATGCTGGCGTCCGCCGGCCTCGAGCTGCCCGCCACGATCGCCGGCGACGACCCCGTGATCAACGTGCCCGCCGTCGTCATCGTCGCCGTCCTCACGACGATCCTGGCGGTCGGCATCAAGCTGTCCTCGCGGGTCAACCTCATCCTCGTGATCACGAAGGTCGCCGTGGTGCTGCTGGTCATCGTGGCCGGGCTGTTCTTCGTCAAGGGGGCCAACTACACGCCGTTCATCCCCGACCCGGTGGCCACGCCGCGCGTGGAAGGGCTGAAAGCGCCGCTCATCCAGGTGCTGTTCGGCATCACGCCGGTCGCGTTCGGCGTGATCGGCATCTTCTCGGCCGCGGCGATCGTGTTCTTCGCGTTCATCGGATTCGACATCGTGGCCACCGCCGCGGAGGAGACCGTCACGCCGCAGCGCGACGTGCCGCGCGGCATCATCGGCTCGCTGGCGATCTGCACGATCCTGTACGTCGCCGTCTCCCTCGTCGTCGTCGGCATGCAGCGCTACAGCGAGCTGAGCACGTCGGCGCCGCTGTCGGACGCCTTCATCGCGGTCGGCCACCCCTGGCTGGCCGGGATCATCAGCGTGGGCGCGCTGGCCGGCCTGACGACCGTGGTCCTCGTGCTGCTTCTTGGCCAGACCCGGGTGCTGTTCGCGATGTCCCGCGACGGGCTGCTGCCGCGCACGATGGCCAAGGTCAATCCGCAGTTCGGCACGCCGGTCCGGCTCACGATCCTCATCGGGCTGGTGACGATGGCGCTGGCCGGGTTCGTGTCGTTCGGCGAGCTGGCCGAGCTGGTGAACATCGGCACGCTCTTCGCGTTCGTCGTGGTGTCGATCGGCGTGATAGTGCTCAGGCGCACCAGGCCGGACCTGCCGCGGGCCTTCAGGGCGCCGCTGGTGCCGGTCCTGCCGATCCTGTCGGTGCTGGCCTGCGTCTACCTGATGCTCAACCTGCCGGTGCAGACGTGGCTGCGGTTCGTCATCTGGATGCTGATCGGCATCGTGCTCTACTTCACCTACGGCTACTGGCACAGCAGGACGGCGATGCCGTGGCAGAAGCGCGGCCGCTGAGCGGGGGTGGGGCGCGGGCCACCCCCGTGCCGGGGTCAGAGCGCGGCCACGGCCCCGGTCGCGGCCTTGGCCTGGCAGCCGTTGGCGTAGACCTTCCCCCACTTCACCGTCTTGCCGTACCACCGGCCGACGACCGCGATCACGTGCGGCTGGAACTCCTTCGTGCACGCGGCGTTGGGCGAGACGTTGAGCTTGGCCGGGTCGCCCCCGACCCGGCGCAGCTGGCGGCAGGCCGTGCGGGCGTCGGGGTGGGAGCCCCCGGTGGGCGCGCAGTGGAGCCAGGCGGTCTTCGTGGCTCCGCCCTTGACCGAATTGACGATCTTGAGCTGCACCTTGGGGTCGCGCGCCGCCACGGCGGGCGACGACGCGCCCGCCAGGAGGGCTCCGCAGAGCGCGATGGTGCCGGCTGCTCTCAACATGGTTACTCTCCGTTCGTAGGACGGCACCAAACGCTACGGCGGAGGAGGGCCCGGCGCGCGGAGGCCCGCCGAGCGGGCCCCCGCAAAATCACGCGTGAGCTCACGCGGGCATCGAGGCCACGCCCGGGGCGAGGAAGCGGGGCTGCGCGATGCCGGACCTGTCCAGGTACGGCGTGATGCCGCCCAGATGGAACGGCCAGCCGGCGCCGAGGATCATGCACAGGTCGATGTCCTGGGCCGCCGCGACGACGCCCTCGTCCAGCATGATCCGGATCTCCTCGGCCAGCGCCCCCAGCACCCGCTCGCGCACCTGCTCGGCGGTGGACGCCTGGGAGCCGCCCGCGAAGAGCGCCACCGCCTCCTCGTCGAGCGTGAGGTCCGGCAGGTAGACGCCCGGCTTGCCGGCGGCGACCAGCTTGGCCAGGTTCGCCGAGACGCCGAACCGTCCGGGGAACGCCTCGCGCAGCGTCTCCGCCACGTGCAGGCCGACGGCGGGCCCGACCAGCTGCAGCAGCGCGAACGGCGTCATCGGCAGGCCCAGCCCGTCGAGCGCGTGCTCGGCCGTCTCCAGCGGCGTGCCCTCGTCCACGGCCGCCACGACCTCGCCCATGAAGCGGGTCAGCAGCCGGTTGACCACGAACGCCGGAGCGTCCTTGACGAGAACCGACGACTTCTTCAGCGTCCTGCCCACCGCGAACGCCGTGGCCAGCGTGGCGTCGTCCGTGGCGGCGCCCCTGACGATCTCCAGCAGCGGCATGACCGCGACCGGGTTGAAGAAGTGGAACCCGACCAGCCGCTCGGGGTGCGCGAGGTCGGCGGCCATCGCGGTCAGCGACAGCGAGGAGGTGTTCGTGGCCAGCACGCATTCGGCCGGGACCATCGCCTCCACCTCGGCGAGGACCTGCTTCTTGACCGCCAGGTCCTCGAAGACGGCCTCGATCACGAAGTCGGCGTCGGCGAAGGCGTCCTTGGCCGGCGAGCCGGTCACCAGCGACGTGAGCCGGTTGGCCTGGTCCTGCGAGACGCGGCCCCTGGCCAGCAGCTTGCCGATCTCGTCCCGTACGTACGCCACGCCCTTGTCGAGCCTGGCCTGGTCGAGGTCGGTCAGCACGACCGGCACCTCGAGCCGGCGTGCGAACAGCAGCGCCATCTGCGAGGCCATCAGGCCCGCGCCGACGATGCCGACCTTGGTGACCTTGCGGGCCAGGGAGGGGTCCGGCGCGCCCGCCGGCTGCTTGGCGCGCCGCTGCACCAGGTCGAACGCGTAGAGCCCGGCCCGCAGCTCGTCGCCCGTCAGCAGGTCGGCCAGCGCCTCGTCCTCGGCGGCGAACCCCTCGTCGCGGGTGGCCGTGCGGGCCCGCGCGATCAGGTCGAGCGCCCGGTAGGGGGCGGGGGAGGCGCCGCGCAGCTTCATGTCGACCAGGAACCGCGCGTCGCCGACCGCCTTGTCCCAGCCGTCGTGCTCGGGCCGCTCCACGACCACCTCGCCGTTGATCACCCGGGCGGCCCAGCGCAGCGACTCCTCCAGGAAGTCGGCCGGCTCGAACACGGCGTCGGCGACGCCCAGCTCGTACGCCTCCCTGCCCCTGGTCAGGCGGTTCTGCGCCAGCGGGTTCTCGATGATCAGCTTGACCGCGTTCGCCGGGCCGATCAGGCGCGGCAGCAGTTGCGTGCCGCCCCAGCCGGGCACCAGGCCGAGGAAACACTCCGGCAGCGCCACCGCGGTCACGCCCGAGGAGATCGTCCGGTACGTGCAGTGCAGCGCGACCTCGAGCCCACCTCCCATGGCGGCGCCGTTCACGAACGCGAACGACGGGATCGGCAGCTCGCCGAGCCGGCGGAACACGTGGTGGCCGAGCGCGGCGACGGCCAGCGCCTCCTCGCGGGTGGCCAGCGCCGCCGCGCCCTTCAGGTCGGCGCCGACGGCGAAGATGAACGGCTTGCCCGTCACGCCCACCGCGGCCAGGTCGGTGCGCTCGGCGATCTCCGACAGGGCGCCGTTCAGCGCGAACAGGCCGTGCGGGCCGAACGTGTTCGGCCTGGTGTGGTCGAAGCCGTTGTCCAGGGTGATCAGCGCCATGGTGCCCGCGCCGCCGGGCAGGCGCACGTCGCGTACCAGTGCCTTGGTGACGACCTCGTCGGCGGCGCGCTCGCTCAGCAGCGCACGCCAGTTCTCCAGCTCGCTCATGCCAGGTTCTCCCAGATCACAGTGCCGCCCATGCCCAGGCCGACGCACATCGTGGTGATGCCGTAACGCACGTCAGGACGTTCGCCGAACTGCCGCGCGAGCTGCGTCATCAGCCGCACGCCCGAGGAGGCCAGCGGGTGGCCGTAGGCGATCGCGCCGCCGTAGGGGTTCACGCGGGGGTCGTCGTCGGCGATGCCGAAGTGCTCGAGAAACGCCAGCACCTGCACGGCGAACGCCTCGTTGATCTCGAACAGCCCGATGTCGGAGATGTCCAGGCCGGCCAGGCGCAGCGCCCGCTCCGTGGACGGGATCGGCCCCACGCCCATGACCTCGGGGTCCACGCCCGCGAACGCGTACGACACGAGCCGCATCCTCGGCGCCAGCCCCAGCTCGTCCGCGGCCTCCCTGGCGGCCACGACGCAGCCGGTGGCGCCGTCGTTGACGCCGGAGGAGTTGCCCGCCGTGACGTTGCCGTGCGGACGGAACGGCGTCCTGAGCGTGCTCAGGCCCTCCATGGTCGTGCCCGGCCTGGGCGCCTCGTCCTCGACCGCCAGGCCCCAGCCCTTCTCCGCCGTCCTGGTCGCGGCCGGCACCAGGTCGGGCTGGATCCTGCCGTCGGCGTAGGCCTTGGCCGCCCGCTCCTGCGACAACACCGCGTACGCGTCGGCGCGCTCCTTGGTGATCGACGGATAGCGGTCGTGCAGGTTCTCCGCGGTCATGCCCATCACCAGGGCGCTCGGGTCGACCAGCTTCTCCGACAGGAAGCGCGGGTTCGGGTCGACGCCCTCGCCCATCGGGTGGCGGCCCATGTGCTCGACGCCGCCGGCGATGGCGACGTCGTACGCGCCGAACGCGATGCCGCCCGCGACCGTGGTGACCGCGGTCATCGCGCCCGCGCACATGCGGTCGATCGCGTAGCCGGGCACGGTCTTCGGCAGCCCCGCCAGCACCGCCGCCGAGCGGCCGATGGTCAGGCCCTGGTCGCCGATCTGCGTGGTCGCGGCGATGGCGACCTCGTCGACGCGCTCGGGCGGCAGGCCGGGGTTGCGCCTGATGAGCTCGCGGATGACGCGGACGACCAGGTCGTCGGCGCGGGTCTCCGCGTACAGCCCTTTCGGGCCTGACCGGCCGAAGGGCGTGCGCACGCCGTCGACGAACACGACGTCACGAGAGGAAGGCACGGATTCGCTCCTCGTTGGCTGAATGGGTTCCGCGCCTATGCTACTCGTCGGTAACTACTCCGAGGACGAGGGCGGCCGTCAGCAGCGCGTACACCGCCGCCGTCGCCGGCTCCCAGAGATGGGCGCGGGCCGCGAGCAGGGCGGCCACCGCCACGGCCGCCCCCGCCCAGAGCACGCGCGTCCGGAGCGCTGCCGCGCGCCGGCGCGTGCAATGACCCGGATCCCACGGATCGCCGGGGGAGGAGCCCGATCGCCTGGCGCGCGCCAGCAGCAGCAGCGCGTCACGGGACCACCACAGCAGGAACAGCACCCCCGCCCCGCAACTCGTCACCGCCAGCGCCTCGACCGCCCAGCTCAGGTCGTCCGCGACGGCGTACAGGGCGGCCTGGTCGAAGAAGGCCGGCGTGGTGCCGCCGAGGAGCAGCGTCACGGCCCAGCCCGCGGCGACGGCGAGCCGGCTGAACGGTCGTGTCCCGCCCGAGCGCGCGGCGCCGTACAACTCCTGCTCGCGCCACCGGACCAGGCGGGCCTGCACGCCCCAGGCGTACTGGGTGGCGGTCATCGCGGGCAGCGCCGCCGCGAGGGCCACCAGGGACAACACCGCGAGCGGCACCGTCTGCTCCCTGGTCGGCGCCCGGTCGGCGAGCAACTGGGCGGTGGTCAGCACCGCGATCGAGGCGGACAGCGCGACGAAGGCGCGGTGGCGGGCGGCCCTGGCGCGGGCCCGTAGCCCGGCTACCTGCTCGGCGCCTGGAGGGGGCGCCATCTCGGTCAACAGCATGACCGTCATGATGGCGTCACCCCGCGTAGCGACGCCCGTGATTCGCGTCAATCACAGCATCCTGAGGGGACCGTCGCCTTCAGGCGATGGGTGACTCGGGAGCGGAGGGCCGTCAAGGCTCGAGCGCGCAGTGGCAGTGGCCGGGGCTCCGGGGGCGAGCCGCTGCCGCGTCAGGCCGTGACGCCGGCGTCCACGGGGATGGCGGCGCCCGTGATGGCACGCCCGCCGTCGCCGGCGAGGTGGGCGACGGTGGCGGCGATGTCGTCGGGCGAGCAGTACACGCCGAGCGCCGTGTAGCCGCGTTCCTCGTCGGCCTCCGGGCTGTCCGCGGGGTTCATCTCGGTGTCGGTGGAGCCGGGCTGCACGACGTTCGCGGTGATGCGGCGCGGGCCGAGGTCTCTGGCCAGGCCTTTGACGAGCCCGGCCAGCGCGGACTTGCTCATGGCGTACGCCGTCCAGCCCGCGTACGGTACCCGCTCGGCCAGGCTGCTGCCGATGAAGACGATGCGGCCGCCGTCCGGCAGGCGCCGGGCCGCCGCCTGCGCCAGCACGAACGACGCGCGCGTGTGCACGGCCAGCACCTCGTCCAGCTGGGCGAGCGTCACCTCCTCCAGCGGCCCGTACGGTGCGATGCCGGCGCTGCCCACCACCACGTCGAGCCGGCCCAGCTCGCGCACCGTCCGCTCGACCGCCTCGACCAGCTCCCGCGGGTCGGCGGCCTCGGCGCGCAGGGCGAGCCCGCGCACGCCGGCCGCCTCGACCTCCTTGAGCACGGCGGCGGCCCGGTCGCTCGCTCTTCGGTAGGTGATGGCGACGTCGAAACCGTCGCCGGCCAGGCGCCGCGCGATAGCTGCGCCGATGCCCCTGCTGCCGCCGGTGACGAGGGCGACCTTGTGTTCCATGACTCCTCCTTCAAGCGGAATTCGTTCCGCTTTAGACATTAAGCGGAATGGATTCCGGATGCAAGCGGTGCAAGGATGGTGATCGTGAGACGCGAGCGCAGTGACGCGGCCCGCAACCGCGCGAAGATCCTCTCCGCGGCTGAGCGCATCGTGGCCGCGCACGGGGTGGAGGGCCTGTCCATGGCGGAGGTGGCGGCGGCGGCCGGAGTGGGTGTCGGCACGCTTTACCGGCGCTTCGGTGACCGGTCAGGGCTCGCGTACGCGCTCATCGACCGGCGGGAGAAGGCGTTCCAGGCGGCGTTCCTCGAGGGCCCGCCGCCGCTCGGTCCAGGGGCCGAGCCGGCCGAGCGCGTCAGGGCGTTCCTGCGGGCACTGGCGGACCGGACGGTCGAGCAGCTCGACCTGCTGCTCATGGCCGAGACGGCGAGCCCGCTGGCCCGCTTCGGCGGCGCGTACGACGCCTACCACGGCCATCTGGTCATGCTGATCGGCCGGATGCGCCCGGAGGCCGAGGCCCACGGTCTGGCCGACGTGCTGCTGGCGCCGCTGTCCGCCGAGTTGCTCGCCCACCGGCTCAGGAGGTGCGGGGTGAGCGTCGAGCGGATCACGTCGGCGCTCGACGAACTCGTGTCCGGTCTGGCCCGCTGACGCGCTCCCTGGAGGGGTTGGTTGTCCACCCGTGCGCGGGCTCTGGGACGCATGTTACACAGCGTGTTTTTAGGGAAACATGTGAAATTTCCGGACAAGTGATGGTCGTGTCTGCTAGGAAAGGGCGGGTCGTATTCGTATGAGAGAGGTTCCATCGTGGCGCGCGACGAGAACGACAGGCCATACGAGGATGGGCAGGGCAGGCCGCTGAACCCGGAGATGACGGGTGATGTGCTGTCCCCGCGGTGGAGCACTGAAGACACCGACGAGCAACCCGCCATCCAGGTGGTCGGCAACGAGACCTACATCCTCCCGCTGGAAAAGGGCGCCGAGCCCCAGTTGATAGAGCGGCGTGACGTCCTTGACGACCCCGGTCATCACGACGTGCTCGGCGGGACGACCTCGGCGTACGACGCCGGCGGCTCGCATGACGTGCTCGACGGGGGGAGCGGCCCGCGTGACGTGCTGGGTGGCGGCGATCCCCATGACGTGCTGGGCGGCGGGAGCGACTCCCACCGTGACGTGTTGAGCGGCTCCAGCGGGCACGAGTTCGCCGGGTCCGGTGACGGGTACAGCAGTGGGCACGAGTTCGGCGGCCCGAGCGGTCCGCATGATTTCGGCGGCCCGAGCGGCTCGCATGATTTCGGTGGTCCGAGTGGCCCGCACGACTTCGGCGGGCCCAGCGGCCCGCACGAGGTGCTCCGCGAGCCCGGTGGCTCCCGTCACGCCGACGACGAGCCCTCCTACCTCCCGCTCGACCGGGGCTACGAGACGGACGACCGCGACGACGACAAGCCCAAGCGCGGCTTCCTCGGCTCCGGCTGGACCGACGAATCCGGCGAGCGGCGTTCCTCCCGCGGCGGTGACGACGACGCCGGCGGCGGCGGCGAGGGCGAGGTGCGGCACCGCACGCGGGTCCTGCTGGTGGCGGCCGCCGCGGTGGTGCTGGTCGGCGTCGGTGTGGGCTGGATGGTCACCGGTACGTCCTCCGACGACCCGTGCGCGGGCGGCAGGTGTGCCAGCGCCGGCGAGGTGACCGCGCCCTCCGACTCGGCCGTCCCCTCGGAGGAGGAGCAGACGCCGGTGGAGGAGGAGACCGACACCGAGCCCTCCGACCCGGCCGCCGACGAGCCCACCGACTCGGATCGGGCGCGCCCGGAGCGCCAGCAGGGGCAGACCCAGCCCACGCGTGAGCCGCAGAGCCGCCCGTCGCCCACGCGCGACATCGGCGACCCGACCACCAAGGCCAGCCCAAGGAACACCCGGGCCCCGCAGGACGAGATGCGGGACACCGACGTCTCGAGCGAGACGCGGGTGAACAACAGGGAGCCGAGGACCACCAGTCAGGAGTCGCAGGATCAGCCTCCCGCGACGCAGCCGACGCAGGCCCCGGTGCCCGAGCTCGGGCACCGAGCCTACCGAGGAGGAGCGTAAGGGGCTTCTCGACATCCTGTTCCCCTGGGCCTAGGGCCCGGGCGCAGGACAGACCACTCTCCGGGTGGGCCGACGACCGCGGTCCACCCGTAGGATGCGGATCCAGGTCCTGGTCTGGCAGACTTGGAAACCGCTTTCCTGGGAGGTCTCGTGGTCACGCTTGAAGACGTCGCCAAGCAGGCGGGCGTCTCGCTGGCGACCGCCTCGCGGGTGCTCAACGGCAGCACCCGCCAGGTCGGCGCGGCCCTGCGGGCGCGGGTCGAGCAGGCCGCCGACGAGCTGGGCTACCGCGCCAACATCGCGGCCCAGACGCTGGCCCGCGGCGCGAGCAACGTCATCGGCATCGTCGTCCACGACCTGACCGACCCCTATTTCGCGGCCCTGGCCGACGGTGCCATGCGGGCTGCGGCCACCGAAGGCCTGCTCGTCATGGTGGGCACCACGCATCGTGATCCCGAGCAGGAGATCGCCTACGTGGCGACGCTCAACGCCCAGCGCGTCAGGGCGGTCCTGCTCGTCGGCTCGCGCGTGGCCGACCCGGCGGTCACCGGACGCCTGCGCGACGAGCTGGCCCGATACCAGGCGGGCGGCGGGCGGGCGGCCTGCGTGGGCCAGGACCTGCTCGGCGTCGACACGGTCGCGCCGGCCAACCGGCGGGGCGCGGCCGAGCTGGCCCGCGCCCTGGCCGAGCTGGGGCACAAGCGGTTCGCGGTGCTGGCAGGGCCCCCGCACCTGGTGACGGCGGCCGACCGCTGCGCCGGGTTCGTCGAGGCGCTGGAGGAGCTGGGGCTGCCCGCGCCGCAGGTGATCCACGGGCCGTTCGACCGCGACGGCGGCTACGTCGCGGCCTCGCAGGCAGGCGACGTGACCTGCGTGTTCGCGGTCAACGACGTGATGGCGGTCGGGGCGCTCGCGGCCTATCGGGAGCGCGGCGTCCGGGTGCCCGACGACGTCTCTGTGGCCGGGTTCGACGACATCGTCACGCTGCGTGATCACGTGCCCGCTCTGACGACCGTGCGCCTGCCGCTGAAGGACATGGGGGCACGGGCGCTGGAGCTGGCGCTGGGTGAAGGAGATCCGGTCGTGGTCGAGCAGGTCGCGGGCGAGGTCGTGCTGCGGGAGAGCGTGCGGAGGATGACGTGAGGCTGGCGGTCAGCACGCTGGGCATGCCCGGCGAGGGGCTCGACAGGGCGATCGAGATCGCGGCCGGAGGCGGCTGCCAGGGGCTCGAGTTGCGGCTGCACCCCGAGACCGGCGTGTATGCCGGCCTGGACGCCGCGGAGCGGCGGTCGGTGCGGGAGCGGGTGGAGCGGGCGGGCCTGGAAATCTCGGCCCTTGCTGGCTATGTCGGTGTTTGTGAGCCGGGCCCGGACGAACCCGTCGTCGCGGCGCTCCTCGCCGACCTGCGGCTCGCCGCCGACCTGGGCGCTCCCGGCGTGCGCGTCTTCCCTCGTGGCGACGATCCGGCCGTCGGCGCCCGCAGGCTCCGAGCGGTCTCCGGTACGGCGGGCGCCCTCGGCTGCCGCGTACTCGTCGAGACGCACGACGACATGGCCACCGGCGCCGCCGTGGCCGCCCTGCTCGCCGAGACGGGCTGCCCCGGGACCACCGGCGCGCTGTGGGACCTGCTGCACCCCTGGCGCAACGGCGAGCCGCCGGCCGACTCGCTCGCCGCGTTCGGGCCCCACCTCGCGTACGTCCAGGTCAAGGACGCGGTCTCGGCCCGCGACACCACGCCGGTGCCCCTGTGGACCGGGTCCGTGCCGCTCGACGAGGCCGGCGGGCTGCTGCGCGGCGCGGGCTACGGCGGCTGGGTGTCGCTGGAGTGGGAGCGCACGTGGTATCCGCAGGTGGCTCCGGTCGAGGAGATCCTGCCGGGCGCGGCCGACTGGGTGCGACGTTTCACCGCTTAGATAGGGGGATGTCCCCTTCTCAGAACAAAGTGCTTGTCGTCGGGATGGACGGCCTGCGCTTCGACCGGCTCCAGGCCGTGGGCGCGCCGGTGCTGGCCGGGCTGATGGCCTCCGGCGCGTACGGCACCAGCATGCTCCCCTACGGTGAGGCCGGCACGCCGCGTACGGAGTCGCCCGGCGAGGTCGTGCCCAAAGCCCCCGAGCCGGCGGCCGGCGACCGGGTGATCAGGTCGCGTACGGACTCGGGGCCCGGCTGGTCGTCCATCGCCACCGGGGCCTGGCCCGACAAGCACGGCGTCGTAGACAACAGCTTCACCGCACCCCAATTCCGGAAATTTCCGGACTTTCTGACTCGTGCGAAGAAGGCCCGCCCCGAACTGGACACCGCGGCCTTCTTCTCCTGGGCGGCGCTCGCCGAGCACGGCGCGTTCGGCCCGGCGGTCGACCACCGGTTCGTGCTCGACGGCTACGCGATCGGCTGGGCCGAGGCCGACGGGCGGGTCGCCGCCGCGGCCGAGCGGCACCTGGCGGAGACCGACCCTGACGCCGTGTTCGTCTACCTCGGCGACACCGACGACGTGGCCCACGATCTCGGCCCGCACTGTCCCGAGTACACCGCCGCCCTCCAGATCCAGGACGCCTACCTGGGGCGCCTGCTCGACACCGTCCGCGCCCGGCCCTCGTACGCGCGCGAGCGCTGGACCGTGCTCGTCACCACTGACCACGGTCACGTGGACGAGGGCGGTCACGGCGGTGTCTCGGAGGAGGAACGCAGGGTGTTCGTGATCGCCAACCGGCTGGGGGAGCGCCTTGCCCATCGTGGCCTGGCCGGTCCCCGGCTGGTGGACGTGGCTCCTACGGTGCTCGCCTCGCTCGGCGTGGCCGTCGATTCCGCGTGGAACCTGGACGGTGAGCCGCTGGAATTATGACGCCTTTCATCAAGTGTTGAATTTCTGCCGGGAAAGCGTGACACTCGTGTCAGGATGCTGAAGGGCAGGGATGAAGCTGATGAACACGGCACTCGACTTCTCCGAGATCGACGCGGGAATGCTCGCCGTGGTGGGCGGAAAGGCCGCCAACCTCGGCGAGCTGACCCGGGCGGGGCTGCCCGTACCACCCGGCTGGGTGCTGACCACGCAGGCCTACCGCCAGGTCGCCGAGGGCCTGGAGACCAGCGGCGACGGGCTCGCCGAGCGCGCCAGGAGCCACCTGCTGCGGGCCCCGGTGCCCGGCGCCGTGCGCGAGACGATCGTGAAGGCGTACGCCGCGCTCGGCGACGACGTGCCGGTGGCCGTGCGCTCCTCCGCCACGGCCGAGGACCTGCCGTTCGCCAGCTTCGCCGGGCAGCAGGACACCTTCCTCAACGTGGTGGGCGCGGACGCGGTGGTCGACGCCGTACGCCGCTGCTGGGCCTCGCTCTGGACCGACCGCGCCGTCGCCTACCGCGAGTCGAACGGCATCGACCACGCCGCCGTGCGGCTCGCCGTGGTCGTCCAGACCATGGTGGACGCGCGCGTTTCCGGCGTCATGTTCACCGCCAACCCGGTGACGGGCCGGCGGCGCGAGGCCGTCATCGACGCGGCCCCCGGGCTCGGCGAGGCCGTCGTCTCCGGCGCCGTGAACCCCGACCGCTTCGTCGTCCACGGGGGCGAGATCCTCGACCGCCGCGCGGGCGACAAGCGGCTGGCCGTCCGCGCGCTGCCCGGGGGCGGCACCGAACGCGTCGAGACCACCGGCGACGCTCCGGACGGGGAACGCGGGAGAGAACTCTGCCTGACCGACGCCGAGGTGCTCGCCCTGGCCGAGCTGGGCACGCGCGTCGAGGACCACTACGGCGCCCCCCAGGACACCGAGTGGGCCATCGGCCACGACGGCGGGCTCTGGCTCACCCAGGCGCGCCCGATCACCACGCTCTACCCGCTGCCGGACAACCCCGGACCGGGGCTGCGGGCGTACTTCTCCTTCAACGTCGCCCAGGGCGTCATGGGGCCGATCACGCCCATGGGACGGTCGGCGCTCAAGCTGGTCGCCTCGGGAGCGGCCGGGCTGTTCGGCTACGGCTCCGCCGACCCCCTCGACGGCCCTCCGCTGATGACCGAGTCGGGGCAGCGGTTGTGGATGGACGTCACCACCGCCGTACGCAGCAGGGCCGGCCGCGCCATCATGCCGCGCGTGCTGCAACTCGGCGAGGCGCGCACAGGACCGGTCATCGAGCAGCTGGTGACGGATCCCCGGCTGTCGCTGGCGTACACCTCCCGCCGCCCGGTGATCCGCGGCCTGCGCCGCTTCGCCCGCCGCGTCCACGCCCCCTCGCGGGTGCTGCTCGCGCTGACCAGGCCGGGCGGGGCCCTGGCGTACGCCGCCCGCGTGGGCGAGGCGATCGACCGGCGCCTGCCGCCGCCGTCGGAGGCCACCCCGGAGCAGCGCCTCGACCACGCCCAGCGCGTGCTCTCCCGCGCGTTCCCCCTCATCGTCTCGATCATGCCGATCGCGATCACGGGCTACGGCCTGTTCGCGTTGTCGTCCAGGCTCTCCGGCGTGCCGATCGGCGACATGCAGGACGTCCTGCGCAGCGTGGCGCACAACCCGACCACGGAGATGGACCTGGAACTGTGGGACCTGTCCACCCGCGTCGAGCCCGAGCCGTTCGTGACGGAGCCGGTGGAGGAACTGGTCCGCCGCTACCGAGCGGGGACGCTCCCGCCCATCGCCCAGCGAGAGATCACCAGATTCCTGGACACGTACGGCCATCGCGGCGTCGCCGAGATCGACCTCGGCGTCCCCCGCTGGTCGGAGGAGCCCGCGCACATCCTCGGCGTGATCGCCAACTACCTGCGCATGGACGGCGACACCGCCCTCGCGCCCGGCGCCCTGTTCGCCAAGGGCGCGCGGGAGGCGCAGGCGGAGATCGCCCGGGTGGCCGCCGAGGCCGGACGCGAGGGCCGGTGGCGGGCCGCCGTGGTGCGGTTCGCGCTCGGGCGCACGCGCATGTACGCGGGGCTGCGCGAGCTGCCCAAGTTCTACGTGGTCAAGATCCTCGCCGGGGTGCGGCAAAGCCTGCTGCAGGTGGGGGAGCACCTGGTCGGCCTCGGGGTGCTGGACGCGGCGCGGGACGTGTTCTTCCTCGACCTGAGAGAGGCCAGGACCGCTCTGGGCGGCGGCGACCTGCGCGGGCTCGTGGCGGAGCGGCGGGAGGCGTACGAACGGGAGTCGCGCCGCAGGCACGTGCCCAGGGTGCTGCTCTCCGACGGCACCGAGCCCGAGGCGCTCGCCACCCCCGCCGCGTCCAGCGGCGCGCTGACCGGCACGGCCGCGTCGGCGGGCACCGTCACGGGCGTGGCGAGGGTGGTGATGGACCCGATCGGCGCGCACCTGGAGCCGGGCGAGATCCTGGTCTGCCCCTCGACGGACCCCGGCTGGACGCCGCTGTTCCTGACGGCGAGCGGGCTCGTCATGGAGATGGGCGGCTCGATGTCGCACGGCGCGGTGGTGGCCAGGGAATACGGCATCCCGGCCGTCGTCGGCGTCGCCGACGCCACCCACCGCGTCACCACCGGTCAGAAGATCACCGTGAACGGCGCCGCGGGCACCGTGACGCTCTCGTCCTGACGCCTCCGTACGAGCGGGAGCCGTGCCGTCCCCCGCGAGGAGCGGCACGCCCCCCCACGGCTCAGCCGGTGGCCTGCACCACGTCCTCGTAGCGCGCCTTCATCGTGGCCACCACCTCGTCGGGGTCCGCGGCCCAGATGTCGGCGTTGAAGATCTCCACCTCGACGTCGCCGGTGTATCCGGCGGCCAGGACGGCCCGCGTGATCGGCGGGAAGTCGATCACGCCGTCGCCCATCATGCCCCGGCCGAGCAGCACGTCCGCGGGCAGCGGGTGCAGGTAGTCGCACACCTGGTACGACACGATCCTGCGGCCCGCGCGGGCGATGTCGTCGAACAACCTCGGGTCCCACCAGACGTGGAAGGTGTCCACCACCACGCCGACCTGCTCCTCCGGGTAGGCCAGGCTCAGGTCGAGCGCCTGACCGAGAGTGGACAGGACGGCCCGGTCGGGACAGTAGACGGGATGGAGGGGCTCGAGAGCCAGCTTGACCCCCCGCTCCCCGGCGTAGGGGGCCAGCTCCGCCAGCGCCTCGGCCACCCGCTCCCGCGCCCCGGCCAGATCCCGCGAGAACCCCCCCGCCGCCACACCGCGCGCGCCCGCGCGGCCGGGTGGCAACGGCTCGCCCGGTGTCACCCCCGGCAGGCCGCCCACCACCATCACCAGGCAGGCCGCCCCCAGTTCCGCCGCCTCGTCGATGGCCCGCCGGTTGTCGTCGAGCGCGCGGGCGAAGGCACGGCGGCCCTCGTCGCCCGGCAGCCCGCCGGCCGTCATGAAGCCGCCCCGGCACAACGACGACACGCGCAGCCCGGCCGCCCGTACCAGCTTCACGCTCTCCGCGAGGCCCTGCTCGGCGACGTTCTCCCGCCACAGCCCGACAGCCTCCAGGCCGTGCCGTACGCATCCGTCCACGGCTTCGGCCACGGTCCAGCGCTGCGTCGTCCGCTGGTTGAGTGAGAGGCTCACAGCCCGTTCACCGCCAGCAGCGCCTTCATGCGGCGCACGGCGAGCTCCTGGTCGGCCAGCAGCCCGGCCTGGTCGGCCAGGCGGAACACCTCCGACAGGTGGAGCAGCGAGCGGGCCGACTGGGCGCCGTTCACCATGGCGAACGCGTCCTGGTGACCGTTCAGCCAGGCCAGGAAGACGATGCCGGTCTTGTAGTGGTACGTCGGCGTCTCGAAGATCTTCCTGGACAGGGGGACGGTCGGGGCCAGGATCTCGTCGTACGACGCCAGCAGCCGGTCGCGGCCCGCGTCGTCGCCGGCGGCCTCGGCCGCGTCGAGCACCCGCAGCGCGGCGGCCGCCGCCGGGGCGATGGCGTCGAAGATGCCGAGCAGCGCGTGCGAGCCCGACCTGATCAGCGACGGGTAGTTGAAGTCGTCGCCGGTGTAGAGCTTGACCCCGTCGGGGAGCGCGGCGCGCAGCCCCACCTCGTGCTCCTCGTCCAGCAGCGACACCTTCACCCCGTCCACCATGGGCGCGTGGGCGTGGACGAGCTCCAGGAACGACTCGGTCGCCGCCGCCACGTCAGGGGCGCCCCAGTAGCCGGCCAGGTGCGGGTCGAACATCTCGCCCAGCCAGTGCAGGATCACCGGCCGGTCCACCAGGCCGAACAGCTTGCCGTACACCTGGTGGTAGTCCTTGGGGCCGGTCGCGGCTCTCGCGAGCTGGCGGGAGGCCATGATGATGACGCCGGCGCCGGCGGACTGCACGGTCTCGATCTGCTCGGCGTACGCGGCCGTGATCGTGTTCAGGTCGGCGGCCCGGGGCGCGTGGTCGGTGCCCGCGCCGCAGGACACCAGCGTCGCGGGGTCGCCGACCATACGCGCCTCGGCCGCGCTGCGCCGGATGAGCTCCTTGGTCGCGGCCCAGTCCAGGCCCATGTTGCGCTGGGCGGTGTCCATGGCGTCCGCGACGCGCAGGCCGTACGACCACAGGTGGCGGCGGAAACGCAGGGTGGCGTCCCAGTCGACGGCCGCGGGGGAGCCGGGCGTGTTGTCGCGCAGCGGGTCGGCCACCACGTGTGCGGCGGCGTACACGACGCGGCTGGTGGCCGGGGCGTCCGGCACCGGCCAGGCCGTCCGCTCGTTCAGCGTGTACGCCCCGGTGCCGGGCAGGTCGATCCTCACGGCTGCGGCACCTCGATCCTGCGGCCCTCGGCGTTGGAACGCAGCCCCAGCTCGGCGAGCTGCACGCCGCGGGCGCCCGAGGCGAAGTCGTTGGGGAAGGGCGCGTCCTCCACCACGTGACGGACGAACGCCTCCCACTGGACCTTGAACCCGTTGTCGAACTCGGCGTTGTCCGGCACCTCCTGCCAGCCGTCGCGGAAGCGCGCCGTGGCCGGCAGGTCGGGGTTCCAGACGGGCTTGGGGGTGGCGGAGCGGTGCTGCACGCGGCAGTTGCGCAGGCCCGCCACGGCGCTGCCGTGCGTGCCGTCCACCTGGAACTCCACTAGTTCGTCCCGGTTCACCCGGACTGCCCACGAGGAGTTGATCTGCGCGATGACGCCGCCTTCAAGCTCGAAGATCCCGTACGCGGCGTCGTCCGCGGTGGCCTGGTACGTGGCGCCCTGCTCGTCCACGCGGGCGGGGATGTGCGTCACCGCCCTGGCGTAGACCGACTGGACCCTGCCGAACAGGTTCTCCATGACGTAGTGCCAGTGCGGGAACATGTCGAGCACGATGCCGCCGCCGTCCTCGGCCCGGTAGTTCCACGACGGCCGCTGCGCCTCCTGCCAGTCTCCCTCGAACACCCAGTAGCCGAACTCGCCGCGCACCGACAGGATCCGGCCGAAGAAGCCGCCGTCGATCAGCCGCTTCAGCTTGAGCAGGCCGGGGAGGAACAGCTTGTCCTGCACGACGCCGTTCTTGACGCCCTTGGCCGCGGCGGCCTCGGCCAGCGCGACCGCCTCCTGCGTGGACTCGGCCGTCGGCTTCTCCGCGTAGATGTGCTTGCCCGCCTCGATGGCCTTGAGCACGGATTTGACGCGGGCGCTGGTGACCTGGGCGTCGAAGTAAATGAGGTTGCCGTCGTCGGCGAGGGCCGCGTCCAGTTCTGTAGTGAAATCCGAAATGTTGTGCTTAGTAGCAATATCTGCAAGTTTGTCGGCATTACGTCCGACCAGGATGGGCTTGAGCTTGACCTTTCCGCCGTCCGAGAGCGCGACGCCGCCCTGCTCGTTGATGGCCAGAACGGAACGGACCAAATGCTGGCGATAGCCCATCCGTCCGGTGACGCCGTTCATCACGACGCCTATGGTGCGCACGCTCATGAAGATCCCTTCAGGACAAACGGATGGAAAGCGCTTTCCCGAACCGTACGGCCGTGCGGCCCAGGGCGTCAAGTGGCGCGGGCCGTCAGGAGGCCCGCACACCGGGTGGCGGCCCCGCGCGGAGGCCGCCGTGCTCGGCGCTAGCCGCGCGGCTCCAGCCTGGCCAGCGCCTTGGCGATGGGGTGGGCGGCGAGCGACAGCTGCCACTCGCGAGCCCCGAGCTCGCGCAACCGCGCGGTCACGCTCTCGTCGGTGATCTCGGCCGGCGGCTCCCAGGTCAGTCTGCGGACGGCGTCGGGTTGCAGCAGGTTCTCCGTCGGCATGTGGAACTCGTCGGCCAGCGCGGACACCACCGCCCGTGCCGCCGCCAGCCGCTTGGCGGCGGCCGGGTCACGGTCGGCCCACCGGTTGGGCGGTGGCGGCCCGTCGCCTGGTGTGCTCGGCTGGGGGAGCTGGCTGTCGGGCAGCGCGCGGGCCCTGGCCACCGCGGCGAGCCAGTCGCTCATGTGTCGTCGCGCGCTTCGCCCGGTGAATGCCGAAATTTCGGTCAATGCCTTCTTGGTACGGGGCCCTTCGAGCGCCGCGGTGACGATGGCGGTATCGGGCAGCACCCTGCCGGGCGCCAGGTCGGCCTCGCGCGCGATGCGATCGCGCATGGTCCACAACTCGCGCACGATGGCCAGCGCGCGTACGTTGCGCACCTTGTGGATGCCCGACGTGCGGCGCCACGGGTCGGACCGCGGCACCGGCGGCGGGGTGTTGAGCACGGCGGCGAACTCCTCGCGCGCCCACTCCAGCTTCCCGCTCTCCGCCAGCTGCTCGTGGAGCACGTCGCGGAGCTCGACCAGCACCTCCACGTCGAGCGCGGCGTAGCGCAGCCAGTCTTCCGGCAACGGCCTGGTGGACCAGTCGGCCGCCGAGTGGCCCTTCTCCAGCCGCAGCCCGAGCACGGTCTCGACCATCGTGCCGAGGCCCACCCGCTCGTAGCCGAGCAGCCGCCCGGCCAGCTCGGTGTCGAACATCTCCCGCGGCCTGAACCCCAGCTCCATGAGGCACGGCAGGTCCTGGGAGGCGGCGTGCAGCACGATCTCCGCGTCGGCCACGGCCTGGTCGAGGGCGGAAAGATCGGGGCAGCCGACCGGGTCGATCAGCGCGGAGCCGGCGCCGGCCCTGCGCAGCTGCACCAGGTAGGCGCGGTTGCCGTAGCGGTAGCCGGAGGCCCGCTCGGCGTCGACGGCGACGGGGCCGCCTCCCGCGGCGAACCGCGCCACGACCGTGGCCAGCCCGGCCGCGTCCGCGATGACCGGCGGGATGCCCTCGCGGGGTTCGAGCAGCGGCTCGACTGTGCGTTCTTCTGTCATTCGACCTTTTCCGTGGCTACTCCGACCCACAGCCGGAGAGGAAACGCATTCCAGCGTAGCGAGACAGGGAAACGTTCCGCGTACCCGGGCGGATCGGCGTCGGAGTACGCATCACGTCTGGTCGTCATGTCGGCGCGGCAGCGCGGCCACGTCGGGCGGGAGCGGCGGCATCCCCGCAGCCAGGCACATCAGGTCACACCAGGCGGCGACATGGCCGGAGAGATCCTCCTGGGCGGGAGACCAGGACGCCCGCAGCTCGAGCTCGGTCGTGACCGGGTCGTCGGCCTTGTTGCCGAACCCCTCGGACACGGCTCTCGTCACCGTGCCGCCGGCGGCGGAATAGCCGGCCTGGTGCGCGTCGAGGGCCTCGGTCAGCCAGCTCCAGGCCACTGGCCCGAGCAGCGGGTCGGAGGTGATCTCGGGCTCCATGTCGGCCCTGACGTAGGCGACCAGGCGGAACGGGCCCTCCCAGCCGCGCTGGCCGTCGGGGTCGTAGAGGAGGATCAGCCGGCCGACCGCGAGCTCGTCGTCGTCGCGGTAGACGGAGGCGCCGATGGCGGCGGAATAGGGGGCCAGCCGCTGCGGCGCGGGCAGGTCCTCCAGCTCGATCTCCGGCCGGACCTCGGACAACCGCAGACTCTCCGCCGCACGGGTGAACTCGGCGGGAGGCGGTGGCTGGTCACCGAGTGTCATAGCCGAAGCGTAGGACGAAGACGGACGGAAGGGGACCACGGGGGTGCTCATCTTTGGTGATCAAGCCGCCGCCGTAACGAGCTGGCGAACGGGCCGGGTGGACTCGGCGGAGCCGAGAAGGATCGCGTGGCCGCACTCGGCGCAGGCCCACTCGGGGCACTCGCCCTGCTCGTGCCCGTCGGCACACGGAGGCTGCTCGAACGGGCGCACACCGGCACAGGACGGGCAACACTCACTGCGGCGCTCTGGGAAACTCCACAACGCGGGCATCGCACGAGTCATCGAAGCGGGGCCTTTCTTCGGGTTGTGGCTCCGACGTTGGCACGAGCCGATGACAATTCCCCGCAACGCGCTCGGCGTGTCCCGAAAGTGGTCGCTGAATCGATGCCGCGCGGTTGCTTGGCGAACATTTAACTCAGTCGAGACCGGCTCTCTGGGCGGGCATGGGGTGTGTTCGACCCGTGTGGGACGCCGACGCCGAGCAGACGGGTAAACCTTCATCCGGCCATCTGATCATGATTTGCTAGGTCCAATGGATGTTTTTCCCGACACGGCCGCTTCGTGTCGCCGCGGAATCCGCCGCCGGACACCGTTCCGCCTCCATCGCCCGGCACGGATCCGCTTCCGCCCCGGACGCCTGTCCGCCTCCGTCACATGACGCGGCCCCGCCTGCGGCCATGGCCCGCCGCAGGACCCCGTCCGCTGGCGGGACCGGTGCCCCGGCGTGGCACGCTTGTGGGGTGAACCTCGCCGACTCAGCGTTCCTGCGTGCCTGCCGCCGCCAGCCCGTCCCGCACACCCCGGTCTGGTACATGCGCCAGGCCGGGCGCTCGCTGCCGGAATACCTCAAGGTCCGCGAGGGCGTGCCCATGCTCACCGCGTGCGCGACGCCCGAGCTGATCGTCGAGATCACCATGCAGCCGGTCCGCCGTTACGGCGTGGACGCGGCCATCTTCTTCAGCGACATCGTCGTCCCCCTCAAGGCCATCGGCATCGACCTCGACATCAAGCCGGGCGTCGGCCCGGTCGTGGCCGACCCGATCCGCGACGCCAAGGGCCTCGACGCGCTGCGCCCGCTGGAGCCCGGCGACGTGCCGTACGTCACCGAGGCCATCCAGGCGCTCACCGGAGAGCTGGGCGGCACGCCGCTGATCGGCTTCGCGGGCGCGCCGTTCACCCTCGGCTCCTACCTGATCGAGGGCGGCCCGTCGAAGAACCACGACAGGACCAAGGCCATGATGTACGGCGCGCCCGAGCTGTGGCACGCCCTCATGGAGCGCCTGTCCGCCATCGTCCTGGAACACCTGCGCATCCAGGTCGCGGCCGGCGCCTCCGCCGTGCAGCTCTTCGACTCCTGGGTGGGGGCGGTGGCGCCGGACGACTACCGCGAGTTCGTCCTGCCCCACACCCGGCGCATCCTCGAAGGCGTCCAGGACGTGCCGCGCATCCACTTCGGTGTGGGCACGGGCGAGCTGCTGGGCGTGCTGGGCGAGGCGGGCGCCGACGTGGTCGGGGTCGACTGGAGGGTGCCGCTCGACGAGGCGGCCCGCCGGGTCGGCCCCGGCAAGGCGCTGCAGGGCAACCTCGACCCGGCCGTCCTGCTGGCGCCGTGGGACGTGACCGAACGCAGGGCCCGCGACGTGCTGCGGCGCGGCCGGGCGGCCGAGGGGCACGTCTTCAACCTCGGCCACGGCGTCCTGCCCTCGACCGACCCCGACCAGCTCAAGCGCCTGACCGACCTCGTCCACGAAGCCGGCGCCCCGGCCTGACTCCTGGCCCGCGCATCGCCCTGTGCCGGTGCTCAGACGGTTGTGGGGCCCGGGCCGCCCGGTTTCCGGCCCGGGGGAGCAGACGCGACCAGGGAACGGGCGGCGCGGTCACGGCGTACCAGATAGATCACCAGGGCGAGCAGCGGCAGCGAGACGACCACCCACGGCAGCACCGCACCGAGCATCGTGAGCGCCACCTTCACGAACGACACCAGCGCGCCCCACCCGGCCTTCAGCCCGCCGAAGAAGCCCGCCGGCTCCTCGTCGGGGTCGCTCACCGTAGCCACCGGCCCCACCAGCCGGAGCGTCAACGTCGCCATCGCGACCTGCGCGGCCAGCTCCTTCTGCTGGGCCTGCAGCGACTCCAGGTCCGCCTCGCGATCGGAGATCTCCCGCTCGACCTGCAGCACCTGGCCGATCGTCTCGGCCTTCTTCAGCAGCGTACGCAGCGACTCCAGCGACTGCTCCGCCGACTTGAGCCGGCTCTCCACGTCAGCCACCTGGAGCGTGACGTCCTGGGTGGCCTGGTTCATGGACAGCTGCCTGCCCAGGTCCTTGCCGAGCCGGCCGGTCACCTCGGCGTACCTCGCCGGCGGGATCTTGAACTCCAGCGTGGCCGAGTCCTTGGTGGCGCCGGCCGAGTTGCTCTCCTCCCTGGACAGGTGGCCGCCGGCCGCGGTGACGATCTGCTTGGCCTGCCGCACGGCGGTGGAGACCCGCTCAGCGCGCACGGTCATGCTCCCGGTGTAGATGACCTGCCGCTCCTGCCGGGTCACCTTGACGCCGGAGACGACGCCGTCCCCGCCGCCCCCGTCCGCCTTCGCGCGGGGCTGTTCGGTGGACTGCGCCTCGGGCCTGGGCTGCCCGACGCCGTACTGCTCGGACCGCGCCTGCGTGGTGTCCATGGCCGGCTCGCCTGCCGACAGGCGGCCGCCGCCGGCGCAGCCTCCCAGGAGCGTGACGGCGCAGGCCGCCGATAACGCGATGCCGTACCGCATTCGTCTCATGCCCTTATGACGGCTCCCGGATCACCCCGGTTTGACGGCGCAAATCACGGTCCGGCATCGAGCTCATCGCCTCCACTGCGTGGAGGCGGGCTCGGTCAGGTGGGCGACCCGGGCGGGTGGGCGGCGTTGTGAGGCGGTAGCGTCGGGAGGCGTGGAAGGGAATCGGGCGCACGTGGTGGTGGTCGGCGGCGGGATCTCCGGTCTGGCCGCCGCGTGGCACCTCCGCCAGGGCGCGGGCGAGCGGGTGAAGGTGACGGTCCTCGAGGGTTCACCGCGCATCGGCGGCAAGCTGTACGCCTCGGAGGTCGCCGGGGTGAGCGTCGACGCGGGAGCGGAGGCCATGCTGGCCCGCCGGCCCGAGGGCGCCGAGCTGGCCAGGGCGGTCGGGCTCGGGGAGGAGCTGGTGTTCCCCGGCACGACGCGTTCGGCCGTCTACACCAGGGGCACGCTCCGTCACCTGCCGAAGGGCCAGGTCATGGGCGTGCCGTCCGACCTGACCGAGCTGGCGAGGTCCGGCATCGTCTCGCCCGGCGGGCTGCTGCGCGTGCCGCTCGACCAGTTCCTGCCGCCCACCCTGGTGCGCACCGACGTGTCGGTCGCCGCCTACATCCGCGCCAGGATGGGTTCGGAGGTCGTGGAGCGGCTGGTCGAGCCGCTGCTCGGCGGCGTCTACGCGGGCCGTTCCGACATGTTGTCGCTGGAGGCCACGATGCCGCGCGTGGCGGCCGTGGCACGCTCTGAGCGCTCGCTGCTGTCCGCGGCCCGGCAGCTCGTCGAGGACGCGCCGAAGGACGCGGGCCCCGTCTTCACCTCGCTCAAGAACGGTGTCGGCGGCCTGCCCGAGGCGGTCGCCAAGGCGTCCGGCGCCGACGTCAGGACCGGAGTGACCGCCCGCGAGCTGCACAGGACAGAGCACGGCTGGCGGCTCGTGACGGGCCCCGTGCCGAGGCCCGAGACCATCGAGGCGGACGCGGTGATCGTGGCCGTGCCCGGGCCCGCCGCGAGCCGGCTGCTCAAGGACGAGGCGCCCAAGGCGGCGACCGAGCTGGCCAGGATCGACTACGCCAGCATGGCCATCGTCACGCTCGCCTACCCGGTCGACGCCTTTCCCGAGACGCCCGCCGTCAGCGGCTATCTGGTGCCGCCCGCGGAGGGCCGGCCGGTCAAGGCGGTCACGTTCAGCTCGGTGAAGTGGCCTCACCTGGCCAGAGACCTGGTGATCCTGCGCTGCTCGATCGGCAGGATCGGCGAGGAGCACCTGCTTCACCGCGAGGACGCCGAGCTGGTGTCGCTGGCCATGGCCGAGATGGGCGAGGTGATGGGCGTGCGCGGGCTGCCCGTGGACAGCCGGGTGACGCGCTGGGGCGGGGCGCTGCCGCAGTACAACGTGGGCCACCTCGACCGGGTGGCCAAGGTGCGTTCCGCGGTGGCCGGGCAGCCGGGGCTGGCCGTGTGCGGCGCGGCCTACGACGGCATCGGCATCCCGGCATGCATCGGCGCCGCGCGTACGGCGGCCGCCCAGATTCTGGACCACCTGTCGCTACGAGGAGAATGAACACCATGACAGAGGGCGCCGCGCGGCTCAAGGCCCGCGATCTCAACCAGGTGATCCGTTACACGATGTGGTCGGTCTTCCAGGCGGCCGAACCGTGCCCGAGCGACCGCGACGGCCTCGCGCGGGAGGTCACCGAGCTGCTCGACCAGGCAGCCGGGAAGGACGTCGTGACCAGGGGGGTCTACGACGTGGCGGGGTTCAGGGCCGACGCCGACTACATGTTCTGGTGGCACGCGCCCACGCCCGAGGACCTCCAGGACGTCTACGCCCGGTTCCGCCGCACCACGCTGGGCCGGCACAGCAGGCCCGTCTGGTCGGCGATGGCGCTGCACCGGCCGGCCGAGTTCAACAAGTCGCACATCCCGGCCTTCCTCGCCGAGGAGGAGCCGCGCGCCTACGTGAGCGTCTACCCGTTCGTCCGCTCCTACGAGTGGTACCTCCTCGAAGACTCCGAGCGCCGGGCGATGCTGGCCGAGCACGGCAGGATGGCGCGCGACTACCCCGACGTGCGGGCCAACACGGTGGCGTGCTTCTCGCTCAACGACTACGAGTGGATGCTGGCGTTCGAGGCCGACGAGCTGCACAGGATCGTCGACCTGATGCGGACGCTGCGCGGCGCGCAGGCCCGCCGGCACACCCGGGTCGAGATCCCGTTCTACACCGGCGCCCGCAAGCCGGTGCAGGAACTCGTCACCGCCCTCCCCTGACGCGCGCCGCCGTCCCGCTGCAAAAGATCAAGACCCGAGTCGGCGATCCAACTGTTTTGATCGGCCCGCCTTGTCACAATCAGGGAAATCCCTAGTTCGTCGGGCGTGCGCGGCCCCGTACAGGGCTGGCACGTTCCAACCGCGGGCCCGTACGGGTCCGGGCAGGGAGGCGGGGTGGACGAGTCGGGCAGGCCCGGCCGGCGCGCGACCGGTCGTCATGCGGCGGGTGGTCATGCGGCGGGTGGTCAGGCGGCGGGTGGTCATGCGCTGGGGCGCGGGCGGCGGGTTCGCGGGCGGGCGGCGGCCCGCCGGCGAGGGCTGCGCGGACGGCGCGGCACCCGCAGGCGCGGGCTGCTGGTGGGTGCGATCGCGCTGGCCGGGGCGGCGGCGGTGCTCGGCGTCAACGGGACCGTCGGCGGCGTGCTGACCGCCGCCACCACCGCCGGGCGTCCCGCCGCGGCGGGAGCCGGGCCGGCCCTGCCCAGCGGCGGCGCGCGCGTGAACGGCTCGCCGGAGTCGCCCGGCAGGGCCGGCGCGGAGGAGAGGGCGGACGCCGGTGCGCGGGCCAGGGCGCGCGAGGTGCGCAGGCCCGCGCCGCCCAGAACCACCGGCGGCGGGCCGGCGCCGGAGGCGGGCGCGACCGGCGCGAGCTCTGGGGCCGAGCCCGGGCAGGTGTCGGGCGCCACCGACCCGGATGACCTGCCGGCGGGCGGTCCCGACCCCGGTGACGTCGCCGGTTACCGGGCCGACGGGCCGTCGCGGCACACGGACCGCGAGGCGGCGGAGTTCTTCCGTACGCGCTGGGGAGCCGGCGACAAGGCGCTGAAGCGGCTCAAGGACATCCGCACGGTCGGCGGATATCTGCGGATCTACACGGATCTGCCGGAGTCAGCCGGCAACTCCGCCACCGCACTGACGCTCTGCGAACGCGGCCTCGACTACCTGCGCGCCCGCGGGGTGGCCCGTCCCGTGGTGTTCGTGCAGGCGGAGTTCGGAGAGAACGGCAACCCGGTGCTGGCCAACATCCTGGGGCCGTCCGACACCAGCTGCCGGGTCACGCATCCGGCACCGGGCTGAGCCGGGCGCGGGCCGGCGCCCGGTCTAGCGCACGCGCACCCGCGTCTTGGCGCACCGCTCGCACCGCTGCGTCACCACGCGTCCTATGGTCTCGATCGTCACCCAGCGGTGGCGAAGATGGACACCACGCACACGATTCTCCTACCCGGTGCGGGCGATCAGCACGCGGTGTCGTTATGTGATCACCCCTTGGGTTCAAGGGTAAGGGAGATCGAGTTGATGCAGTACCGATCATCGGTCGGCGTCGCATAGCCCTCGCCGTGGAACACGTGCCCCAGGTGCGAGTCGCACCGGGCGCAGCGCACCTCCGTGCGCACCATCCCGAGGCTGCGGTCCTCGATGAGCTTCACCGCCTCGGAGGCGGACGGTTCGAAGAAGCTCGGCCAGCCGCAGTGCGACTCGAACTTCGTGTCGGACCGGAAGAGCTCGGCGCCGCAGGCGCGGCACGAGTAGACCCCTTCGGTCTTGGTGTCGACGTACTCCCCCGTGAACGGGCGCTCGGTGCCGGACTCCCTGAGGACCTGGTACTCCTCGGGGGACAACTGGGCCCGCCACTCGGCCTCGCTCTTGACGACCTTGTCCATGTCTCCAGAGTACGACTTCCGGCAAAAAGAGATCTCCGCCGGGGAAGCATCCTTTCTGGTGCGAATTCGCGTCTTTGTCGGCAAGGGGGTGTTCATCGCCTCCTGCCAAGGGGTGAGATCGTCCGCGGATCCCACCGAGCGGCACAGCCCACGCCCGTGCTGGCGCCGCCGGGGGATCGCCACGGCCGGCCGGGTGGCGCGCCAGCGCCCGGAACGGCGGCGGACGGTCTGGCGGCCCGTCCCGTCGAGCCCTCGGTCCCGCCACCGAGGAGGCTCCGGGACGGGCCCACCCCGCCTTGTCGGAGGAGGGGAGTAGGTTCTGTGGCATGGCATCGCCGTACATAGAACTCGAGGTGGGGGAGCGGACCGTCAAGGTCACCAACCCCGACAAGGTCTATTTTCCTGGGATCGGCGCCACCAAGCGGGAGCTGGTGGAATATTACGTGAGCGTCGGGGAGGGAGCGCTGCGGGCGCTCAAGGACCGGCCCACCAACCTGAAGCGCCACCCCGACGGCGTGCAGACCGACGCGATCTACCAGAAGCGCATGCCGCCCCGGCATCCCGACTGGCTCCAGCCGGTCACGGTGACGTTCCCGAGCGGGCGCACGGCTCAGTCGCTGCGGGTCACCGAGGTGGCCGCCATCGCCTACTGCGCCAACCTCGGCACCATCGACTTCCACCCGTGGCAGGTGCGCGCCGCCGACACCGAACACCCCGACGAGCTGCGCATCGACCTCGACCCACAGCCCGGGCTGGAGTTCGACGCGGCACGCGAGGCCGCGCTCCTCACCCGCGAGGTGCTGGCCGACCTGGGGATGGACGGGTTCGTCAAGACGTCGGGCAACCGCGGCGCCCACATCGCCGTGCGCATCGAGCCGCGCTGGGACTTCATCCAGGTGCGCCACGCCGGCATCGCCCTGGCCAGGGCCGTGGAGGAGCGTGATCCCGGCCTGGTGACCACGGCGTGGTGGAAGGAGGAGCGCGGCGAGCGGGTGTTCATCGACTACAACCAGAACGCCAGAGACCGCACGGTGGCCAGCGCCTACTCCGTCAGGGCCCGGCCGCACGCGCCCGTCTCGACGCCGCTCACCTGGGACGAGCTGGCCGACGCCGACCCGCGCGACTTCGACATCCGCACGGTGCCCGCCCGCTTCGCCGAGCTGGGCGACGTGCACGCGGGCATCGACGACCGCGCCTACTCCCTCGCGCCCCTGCTCGACCTCTACGCCCAGGACGACCGCGGCGACATGCCCTACCCGCCCAACTACCCCAAGATGCCCGGCGAGCCGATGCGGGTGCAGCCGAGCCGGGCCAGGTCCGGCAAGGAGGAATAGAGCACGCGCCCAGGCCGTGCGGCCGGCTCGTGGAGGGGAACGTCGGCCGGCTGCGGCGCCCGGCCGGTGTGTCGTGACCGATCAGCGTACGAGGTGGTGCGGGACCAGCTCGCGCACCTCGCCCCTCTCCAGGTAGACGACCTTGCCGGACAGTCCGGCCTGCTCGATGTGGTGGCGGAAGTCGTCCAGCGGCGAGCTGAACACGGTGTAGTCGTCGTAGTGCACGGGCACGACGGTGTGCGGACGGATCAGGTCCACCCAGGCTGCACCCTGCTCGCCGTCCATGGTGACCAGCATCGTGCCGAGCAGCTTCGTGCCGCCCAGGTGCACGACGGCCAGGTCGATGTCGGGGAAGCGGCGCGGGATGGCGTCGAGGCGGCGGTCGAGCAGGGTGTCGCCGCTGATGTGCATGGTCAGCTCCACCCGCTCGTCCCGGTTGCAGAACTCCAGCATCGTGCCGATCACCGGCGGCAGCAGAGCCTCGGCCGGGCCCGGCGCGTGTCTGGCCGGCAGGGCGGTGATCTTCACCAGGCCGCCGGGGCCGTGCAGCTCGTGCTGCTGCCAATGCTCCAGCCCCACGCTCGCGCGGAAGCCGCCGCGACGCAGCCGACCGGCCGCCGCGGTCGTCGTGATGATCGGCGTCGCCTTGTCCAGGCCCTTGCGAGCCACCCGGTCCCAGTGGTCGCCGTGCATGTGGGACAGCACCACCGCGTCGAGCGGCGGCAGATCCTCGATCTCGACGGCGGGGTCGGTGAGGCGGCGCGAGGCCAGACCGTAGCCGAGGTAGGCGAGCTGTCCCCGGTGCAGGAAGTTGGGATCCGTCAGCAGCGTGAAGCCGTTGTAGCGGATCAGCACGGTCGCGTTGCCGATGAACTGCAGGCTGCCCTTCACGGCGGCTCACCCCTGACCTTCGTCCCCTTTACGACCTTTTCTCCTGCCACCTCAGAAAGATCCCAAACCCTCCGTGTCCGGTCGGTTTCACTTCGATCACATAACTTGACTCCCGATCTAATAGTTCGCAAGGCTCTCTTGTGCATCGGGGGACGTCCAACCGATCTTGGAGCCTTCACATGGCAAGAGCGCGACGTCTCGTGGCCGGCGCGATGGCCGCCTTCGCGATCGCGGGCGCGAGCCTGGCAGCAGGCCTCAGCCCTGCCTCCGCCTCCGCCTCGTCCGATGATCTGCTGCCGGTCGAGCTGCCCACCTGCCTCCTCCCGCTGCCGATCCTCTGCGACGAGCCCTCCGGCGATCCCGTGCCCGAGCCGGGGCCGGACGAGCACGGGTCCGAGGAGTCCTGGTCGCACGAGCCGAAACCGGCCGATTCCTGGCCGGGAACGGTGGAGTCCGGCGACCCCTGGCGTCCGGCCGCCGAACACGAGCACCGGGTTCCCGAGGGGCATCCGGAGACCGGTGGCGGCGCGCTCGCGCCGGGCGGGCCGGTGTGGCCGTTCGCCCTGGGCGGGACGGCGCTGCTGGCCGGGGCCGGGCTGGCCGGGCTCGCCATCCGGCGCCGCAGGGGTGTCGCCTAGGGTGGCCGGACCCGCGGAGGGCCGCGCGCCGGGACAGCGGTCGATCGTGCTGGTCGCGACGGTCGTGTCGCTGGCCGGAGTGCTGCTGATCGGGCTCGGGCTCAGCGGCATCGTGGGCGACCGGCCGGAGCCCGCCGCCGTACGTCACGAGTCGCCGGCACCGACCAGCGGCGTGCTCCTCAAGGACGTGCCGCTGTCCGAGGTGGCCGAGCCCATGCGGGCCGCCCGGCCCACGGCCGTCTACATCCCGTCCATCGGTGTGGCAGCCCCGCTCATGGAGTTGGGCCTGGACGCCGGCGGCGCCATCGAGAACCCGCCGTTCGACCCGCCGAACCGGGCCGGCTGGTACCGCTACGGGCCCGTCCCCGGCCAGCGCGGCGCAGCCGTGATCACCGGCCACCTGGACACCAGGACCGGCCCCGCCGTCTTCGCGAGCCTGAAGAAGGTCAAGCGCGGCGACCAGGTGCAGGTGCTGCGCGCCGACCGCTCGGTGGCCGTCTTCGTCGTCGACAAGGTCGAGCACACCCCGAAGCGCCGCTTCCCCGCGAAGAAGGTCTACGCCAGGCTCTCCTACCCGGGGTTGCGGCTGGTGACCTGTGGTGGGGCGTTCGACCGGCGGGCGCACAGCTATGAGGACAACACGATCGTGTACGCGCACCTGGCGGCGCCGTACTATCCCGGAAGCTGATCACGGGTCGCGCGGCAGGCCGAGCGCGCGCTCGGCGACGATGTTGAGCTGCACCTCCGTCGTGCCGCCGCCGATCGTGAACGCGCGGGTGGCGAGGATCATGCGGTTCCAGTGCCGGTCCGCCGGGGCCAGCGACCAGCAGAACTCCGAGATCGCCTGCGCGTGCCGCATGCCGAGCAGCTTGCGCACGCTGGACGCGGTCCCCGGATCCCCGCCGGGCACGCGGCGGCTCGATCCGGCCCCGTCGCGGCCGGCGGCGGACAACTTCTGGAGGGTGGCGCGCAGGCCGAGCGCCGAGATGGCCTGGCCCTCCGCCCACAGCCGGCCGGCCTGCTCCCGCTGCGACTGCCGGAGCGGGGGCAGCCTCGTGATGAGCTCGGCCATGTCGGTGTGCTGGGAACCCGGGCCCCACGAGTCGCCCAGCGCGACGCGTTCGTGGGAGAGCGTGTCGCGGGCCACCCGCCAGCCCGCGTCCACCTCGCCGACGACAAGGTCGTCCGGTACGAACACGCCGTCGAGGAAGACCTCGTTGAAGACCTCCGCACCGTTGATCTCCTTGAGCGGTCGTACGGTGATGCCCGGCGAAGCCATGTCCACCAGAAAGCACGTGATGCCGTCATGTTTTGATTTGTCGGGAGAAGTCCGGGCCAGGCAGATGCCCCAGTGGGCGTGCTGCGCGAGGGACGTCCAGATCTTCTGACCGTTCAGCGCCCAGCCGCCCTCCACCCGGGCGGCCTTCGTGGACAGCCCGGCCAGGTCGGATCCCGCGCCCGGCTCGCTGAAGAGCTGGCACCACACGATCTCTCCGGCGAACGTGCCCGGCAGGAAACGTTCCTGCTGCTCGCGGCTGCCGTACCGGACGACGGAAGGGACCGCCCAGGCGGCGATGCCCAGGTTCGGCCGCCCGAGGTCGCGGAACTCCTGGTGGATGATCACCTGTTCGAGCGGTGTGGCGTCCCTGCCCCACGGCCGGGGGAGGTGCGGCATCATCCAGCCTTCTCGCGCGAGCCGGTCGCGCCGTTCCGCCGGGCTCGCCGCGCGCAGCGACCGGGCCTGCGCCCTGATGGTGTCCCTGACGGCGGCGGCCTCCTCGGGCAGGTCCGGCTCCATCCGGCGACGTGCCCCCGACACCGCGAGCCCGGCCACCTCCTCGGCCCACGGCCCGGGATCTCCCGCCAGCATCCGGCCGGACAGGGCTCGGCGGTAGTAGCGGTGCGCGTCGTGCTCGAAGGTGTAGCCGATGCCGCCCAGCACCTGGATCGTGTCCGCCGTGCACCGTACCGCCGCATCCGGCCCGAGCACGGCCGCCACCCCTACCGCCAGCCTGACCTCGCCCCCAAGGGCAGGCACCCCACCGTCCCCTCTCGCGTCGGCCCTGCTCGCGTCGTCGCGGTTCGTGTCACTGCGGGCCGCGCCGTCCATGGTCCGGGCGCCGTCCATGGCTCTGGCGGCATCCCACACGGCGGCACGGGCCTGCTCCAGAGCCACCAGGGCGGCGGCCACCCGGTGTTTGACTCCTTGGAACTGCCCGATGGGCCGCCCGAACTGCTCGCGCACCTTGGCGTGCTCGGCCGCCGTCGTGACCGCCCACGCGGCGACGCCGCACGCGTCGGCCCCGAGCAGCACCGCCGCGATCTCCCGTACCGGTACGCCGTCCAGCACCCGCCCGGCAGCCATCCGGTCCGCGGGCATGGAACGGCCCGCCGGCCGGTCGTTCGCCGTCGGGACGGAGGGGACCGGGCCGTCGACCGTACGGCCGGCGGGTGCGGCCCGCACGGTGACGGAACAGTGCTCCCTGTCGAGATCCACGCCGTCCACGGGCTCGGCGACGACGCCGGCGCGGTCCAGCACCGCCCATGTGCCTCCGCCGGCCGGGACGAGGAAGAGGTCGGCCGTCGCCGGCCCCAGCGCGAGAAGGCCACTGCCGGAGGCCGGCCCCGAGGTCGGCCCCGAGGTCGGCCCCGCGGCCGGTCGGTCAGGCGTCGCGGCGGCGGTCGGCCGGGTGGGTGAGACGGCTGCGGGCGGCGTGGTGGAGGGCGGTGTGATGGGGGGCCCTGAAATGGGAGGCCCTGTGATGGGGGGCAGGGTGGGCAGCACGACGGTGGCGGTCGAGGAGCCGTCGGCGAGTGCCCGGAGCAGGTCCTGTCCTTCGCCGTACCCGCCGGCGCCCGCCCAGGCGAGCGCCGCCGACACCACGACCGTCGGCAGGTAGGCGCCGGTGACCCGCTGTTCGCCCAGCGCTTCGAGGGCGACGCACAACTCCAGCAGCCCGTATCCCTGTCCGCCCACCTCCTCGGGCAGGTGCAGGCCCAGCAGGCCCTGACCGGCCAGCGCGGCGTGGCCGGACGACCGCCCGGCGAACCCTCGTACGGAGTCGGCGAGCGCCTGGTGTTCCTCGGTCAGCCCGATGCCCATGCGCACGAATCTAGAACGTTATTCGGCCGGCGAAAACCATTCGCGGCCGCCGGGCCACGACCGTTACTCTCGCTGCTGTCCTGACAGTGACGTCTGTGGGCCGCCGTGCCCAGGAAACGGGGGGATGAATGCCTGCCGTCGCGCCACGCGCGCCTCGCCGTACCACGGGCGGCTCCTGCTTCTGAGGTCTGCTCTGACCTGCCGGACCGCCTGCCGTATCCAGCGTGCCCGCGAGGCCCGCTTGGCGCACCTTGCTGCTCTTTCGTGATCCACTCGGCAAGGAGTTCCCAGGTTGTCCACCCATCGTTCCGTTACGACCACTGAGACGTTCCCATGCGTGCGCTGCGGCCTGACCGTGGCCGCGAACGCGCCCGACGGCACCCGGCGCAACCACTGCCCGAGCTGCCTGCACTCGCAGCACGTGCTCGACCACGTGGAAGGCGGCCCGTCGGAGTGCGGGTCGCGGATGATCCCGATCTCGATCGCCGTCCTGCGCACCGGCGACTGGATGCTCATCCACCGCTGCACCAGGTGCGGTGAGCTGACGTCCAACCCCATCTGCGGGGACGACAACCAGCTCATCCTCATGCGCATGGCCGTACGCCCGCTGGCGCAGCCGCCGTTCCCGCTCGAAGCGTTCGGCGACCTCTGATGCCGCGCAGGAGAACGGAGCGTGAACGGCCGCAACGGCGCAAGGCACACCATCGGGCACCCGGCGACGCGTTCCGCTGCGTCGGGTGCCGCCTCGACGTGCCGGTGATCGCGCCGGGCACCGCGCACCGCAACCACTGCCCGCACTGCCTGACCAGCCTGCACGTCGACCACCGGGTCCCCGGCGACAGGCGGGCCGCCTGCCGGGGCCGGATGGCGGCGCTGAGCGTCAGCGTCCGCCAGGACGGGGAGTGGCTGATCATCCATCACTGCCAGTCCTGCGGCGAGCTCAGCGCCAACCGCATCGCGGGCGACGACAACGCGCTGGCGCTGCTGCGCATCGCCATCCGCCCGCTGTACGACACCCGCCTGCCGGTCAGCGCCCTGCTGGCCCTCTGACGGGTCCGCGACCAGGGCCTCCGTACCTCGCCCTTACGGAGGCCCCCGCGTCCTGCCGGCCCGTGGCATCAGGCTTCCCGCGTGGTCAGCGAACACGATCTGAACCTCGGCGACGGCCGCACCCTCCACGTGTATGACACGGGCCCGGCAGCGGCCGGCGATGGGCCGGTCGCCGACGAGCTGGGCATCGGCAGGTTCGCGGTGATGGGCCATTCCGGGGGCGGCTCGCACGCTCTGGCCTGCGCGGCCCTGCTGCCCGATCGGGTACGGGCCGTGGTCGACGTGTCAGGGCCGGCCCCGTACGGCGCGCAGGGTCTCGACTGGTTCGCGGGCATGTCGGTTTCCGGCCGGGCGTCCCTGCGCGCCGCCGTCATGGGCCGCGCGGCGAAGGAACGGCACGAGGCGGCGGCCGCATACGACCCGGAGATGTTCACCCGGCGGATCACGACGCGCTGGGCGGCGACTGGTCGTGGTTCGGCAGCGTGGTCGGGCCGGCGGTGGAGCTCTGGCTGCTTTCCGGTGAAGGTCACATCTCCGCCCTGCGCACCGGCGAGGCCGCCCTGGGATGGCCGGCCGCGCACGCCGCGTGACCCCGGCGCGGCTCCCCCGGCAAGCCGGGCTACCCGGAGACGGGGCTTCCGGCGGTGAGGGCGGGTAGAGGCAGGGGCATGGAGGTGCTGAGCAGCCGGATCCTGCTGCGGCCGAACGATCTCGACCGCAGCCGCCGCTTCTACGCCGAGACGCTCGGGCTGGCCGTCTACCGCGAGTTCGGCCCGCCCGACCATCCGGGTGTCGTGTTCTTCCTCGGCCAGGGGTTCCTGGAGCTGTCCGGCAGTGGCAGTGGCAGTGGCGGAGGTCCGGGGATGTCGCTCTGGTTGCAGGTGCGCGACGTGGCGGCCGAGGAGGAGCGGTTGCGGCGGGCGGGAGTGACCGTCCTGCGCGAGGCCCGCACCGAGCCGTGGGGGCTCATCGAGACGTGGATCGCCGACCCCGACGGTCATCGCATCGTGCTGGTGCAGGTGCCGCCCGGCCATCCCCTGCGCCGCGACCCCCGCTGACCAGGTCCGGTCGCCGAAGCCGCCGAACTCAGTCGCCGAACTCAGTCGCCGAACTCCAGGTGCAGGGCCTGGGAGAAGTCGGCCACCGCCTCCTCGTGGCGGTCCAGCTCCTGCAGGATCTCGCCCCGCACCCGGTAGGCCCAGATGTAGTCGGCGTCCAGCTCGATCGCCCGGTTCAGGTCCTTCAACGCCGCCTCGTCGTCGCCCATCTCGCTCAGCACGGCGCCCCGGCTGCCGTAGGCGCGGTCGTTCTCCGGGTCCAGCTCCAGCGCGCGGTTGAGGTCGGCCAGCGCCTCGTCGTACCGGTCGGTCATGCGGTACGCCTCGCCCCTCCTGCTCAGCGCGCGCACGTACTCGGGGTCGGCCTCCAGCGCCTTCGTGTAGTCGTCGATGGCCTCGGCGTACAGGTTGATCCGCTGGTACAGGTCGCCGCGGGCCACCCAGGAGTAGGCCAGGTCCTCGTCCAAGGCGATGATCTTCGCGTGCTCGGCCAGGGCCTCGTCGATCCGGTCCAGGCCCACTAGGGCGTCCGCCTTCGCCTCCAGGATCCACAACGAGCCGGGGGAGAGGGTGAGCGCGTGCTCGAAGTCGGCCATGGCGTCGTCCAGGCGGTCGAGCGCGGCGTAGGTCTGGCCCCGCGAGCCGAGGGCGTACGCGCTGTCCGGCTCCAGCTTCAGCGCCTCGTCGAAGTCCTCCAGCGCGGCGTCGTACCGTTCGATGATGCGGTGGCTCTCGCCGCGCAGCCGCCAGGCGCGGGCGTTGTCCGGCGCCAGCGTGATCGCCTCGGTCAGGTCCGCGATCGCGGCGTCGTGCCGCGACAGGGCGATGTACGACTCCGCGCGGCTGCGCAGCACCGACGCGCGCGACTGGGCGGCCGCCTCCGACAGCCCGGACTCTTCCTTGATCCCCTCGCTCATGGGAGGTAAATCTATCCGACTAGATCTGGATAATGGCCGCCTTCTCGCGGGTGAACTCGAGCACCGAGTCGTGGCCGTACCCGCTGTCCTTCACGCCGCCGAACGGGAGCCCCGGCGGCATCTGGCGGAAGGTGTTCACCCACACCGTGCCGCTGCGCAGATCGCGCACGAAGCGGTGCGCGCGGCCGAGGTCGCGCGTCCACACGCCGGCCGCCAGCCCGTACGGAGAGTCGTTCGCGATGGCCAGCGCCTCCTCGTCCGACCCGAACGGGATGGCCACCGCCACCGGCCCGAAGATCTCCTCCTGGCAGACGCGCAGCGCGTTGTCCGTGGTGGTGTAGAGGGTGGGCTCGACCCAGTAGCCGCCGGGCAGGCCGGGCACCACGTCGGCGCCGGTCCGGCCGCCGAAGACGCGTTCGGCGCCCTCCTTCTCGGCCAGTTCGAGGTACGACGTCACGCGCTCGTACTGGCCGGCGGAGACGATCGGCCCCATCGTGGTCCGCAGGTCGAGCGGGTCGTCCAGGACGAGGCCCGCGCAGATGTGCTTGATGCGGCCGAGCATCTCGTCCCAGATCGAGTGGTGGACGAGGATGCGCGAGCCGGCCACGCACACCTGGCCGGCGTTGCCGGTGTACACGGAGTTCACGGTCACGCCCTGGGCGGCCGCGTCCAGGTCGGCGTCGGGGAAGACGATGTTGGGCGACTTCCCGCCCAGCTCGAACGTCATCGGCTTCAGCGCGTCGGCGGAGGCGCGCGTGATCGCCTGGCCGGTCGCGGTCGATCCGGTGAGGCTGACCTTGCCGACGCCGCGGTGGCGCACGAGGGCGTCTCCGACGTCCTCGCCCAGGCCGCTGACGATGTTCAGCACGCCGGGCGGGAACACGTCCGCGAGCAGCTCGCCGAGTCGCAGCACGGAGGCGCTCGCCTGCTCCGCGGGTTTGACGATGACCGTGTTGCCGGCGGCCAGCGCGTAGGCGGCCTTGGCCGAGAAGGTCGAGATGGGGGAGTTCCACGGGATGATGCAGACCACCACGCCGTAGGGCTCGCGCCGGGTCAGCCCGAACGTGTCGGGGCCGAGCAGGACGGTGTCGCCCTTGACCGCGTCGAGGCACTGCCCGGCGGCGAGCTGCCACAGGTACGCCATGCCCGGCAGGTCCCGTTTGAGGGTGTCGCGCAGGATCCTGCCGTTGTCGCGGGTCTCCAGCCGGGCCAGATCCCCGGCGTGGCGGCCGAACAGCTCGGAGACCTTGCGCAGGACGTGTGCCCTGGCCGCGGCGGGCAGGCTCGACCAGGCGGGCGACGCCTGCTCGGCCGCAGCCACGGCGGCCTGCGCCTCGGCGGCGCCGCCGGCCGGGATGCGGGCCCACACCTCGCCGGTGGCCGGGTTGACCGAGTCGATCGTCCGGGTGGCGGCCACCAGCTCGCCCCCGATGAGATTCCGATAGTCAGCCACGCGCCCAAGCATATGCTTGCTTGGATAGGGAGGCCAGCGCGACGGACGGAAGGCACGTACGCCAAAGATCACGTAAAGCGCTCGAACCTGGACGCATTAGGTCGTCTCCGTTAGGGCAGAACGCCCGCAGGGTGGTGGAGATGACAAAAAAATTGCTAGGCCGACTGATGTACGGCAAACGGTACAACCGCGTTCCCTGGGGCCAGCGGGTCTACGTCCGGCCCGGTGAGCGGCTGATCAGGGAGGTGCAGTGGAAGCGGCTGATCAGGAACGCCCCGATCATGCCGCTGGCCGACTATGAGCGCAGCAGGCCGCTGGGCGAGATCGAGGAATTCCTGACCTGCATGATGTGCGGCGAGTCCCGCCAGCAACCGCTCTTCGAGCCCACCGGAGGCAACGGCTGGCGCTATCACGTCGTCCGCTGCCCCTCCTGCGGCTTCCTCTACCGCAACCCGAACGTCCGCCCCGAACGCCTCGGCGACCTGTACGCCACCGGCTACAACTCGTTCCTGACCGGCAAGTACGCCGCCAACCGGCAGCGCCGCTACGACCTGACCATGAAGGCGTTCTCGCCGGTCTTCGACGAGGGCAAGGAGCGGCGGCTGCTCGACTTCGGCTCGGGGGTCGGCCTGTTCCTCGAACTGGCCGAGCAGCGCGGGTTCGAGGCCTTCGGGGTGGACCTGTCGCCCGAGTCCGTCGCCCAGGCGAACGAGCGGCTCAGCAAGGCGAGAACCTTCCACGGCGCGCCCGAGGACGTGCCGGAGATCGCCGCAGGCGGGTTCGACGTGATCACCCTCTGGTCGGTGCTCGCGCACCTGCCCAGGCCGCTGGACGACTTCGCGAAGTTCCGCAGCCTGCTCGCACCCGGCGGGGTGCTGCTCATCCTGACCGTCAACGCCCGGTCGCTGCTGCTCAAGGCGTACGGGAACGGGTGGAGCGGCTTCACCAAGAACCACCTGATGTTCTACTCCTCCGAGACCGTGCCCACGCTGCTGCGCCGCACCGGCTTCGCGGGCGTCGCCTTCGCCCCGCACTACGGCGACACGATCGAGGCGGGCACCACCGCCCTGCCGGAGGACCTGCGCCGGCGGCTGCGCCGCAACGTGGAGCTCAGCGACGGCGGCAACATGATGCGCGTGCTGGCCTTCGCCGACGAGGAGGCGATCGGCCGCTGGGGCGGCGGCCCGCTCACGGTCCACCGGTTCGGCTGAACCGCCGCCGCACGGCCATGGGCTCGGGACGTGCCGCACTGGGGCCGCTCAGACCACCGGCACGCCCAGGTCGGCCGCGGGCCCGCCGGCCGGCCGCTGCAGCTCGGGGTCGAGCTGCTCGATCAGCCGCCGCACCAGCGCCGCCCGGCGCACCCGCTCGCGGCCCAGCTCCTTCGGCACCACGCCGAGGTGCCCGCCCGACGGGTAGATGTTCGGTGCGTTCCGCAGCCCCATCTTGAGATAGACAGGGGCCGCGGCGCGTACGATCTCGACCGCCTCGTAGAAGCGTACGAACCCGCCCTGGTCGTCGGGCACCTCCAGGTAGAGGTCGATCGGCAGCCGGGTGGCGGCCCTGATCTCGGCCAGGTGCGGCACGGTCAGGTCGGTGCCGACGTTGACCGTGGTCGCGCCCAGGCGCTCGTAGACCGCCGCGGTGGGCGCGTTGGTGAGCGGCATCAGCACGGACGTCTTCAGCACCAGGCCGGCCGGCAGCGTGCCGTCCTCCTTGAGCTCCCGCAGCACCTCCAGCACGCCCAGGTCGCCGACGAGCAGGCTGCGGATGCCGAGCGAGCAGGCCCGCAGGGCGTCGGCCACGCACGCCGCCACCATGGCGTTCCCGCGCGCCGCCGCGCTCACGGCCTGCGTCAGCTTGGCCTGCCCGCCCGTGTCCCAGGCGGCCCTCGGGCCGAGGAACAGGTTCACCTCCATGCCGCGCTCGGCGCCGATCAGCGCCATCCGCGCGATCTCGGCGTCGGTCAGCATCATCACGCCGCTGCCCTGCGAGGTCCTGGCGACCGGCACGCCGAGCCTGTCGGCCTCCGCGACGACCGCCTCCAGCACCTCAGGCCCCTCGACGCTGGGGATCTCGAACCGGTAGGGGGCGCCGTCCGCGAACCGGGCCGCCGAGGGGACGGCGGCCCGCACCACCGGGTGCCCGAGCCCGGCCATCAGCGCGTGCAGGTCGGCGAGGCTGGTCATCGGGGTCTCCTCCCGCGTAGCTCCGCGCCCGGCCGGTGCCGCCCTGGCCGGTCCGCGGGTCCATGTGGCCGGCCGCTCCACGCACGGGCGGCCGGTGCGCCGTGCCGGGGGGAATCCCAGGTCCGTACGCGCTGCCACGGTAGCTCACCTGCCGCGCGGGCGGCCGGAGCGTCCCGCCGCCCGGCCCTGCCTCTAAGATCGAGGCATGCTGCTGGCCCCTGGAGTGCATGTCGCCGTCACCGATCGGCACGGAGGGGTCAGCGCCCCGCCCTACGGTTCGCGCAATCTCGGCGGGATGGTCGGCGACGATCCGGCGGCCGTGCGGGCCAACCGCGCGGCCCTGGCGGCCGAGCTGCGGGTGCGCGCCGTGGTCTTCATGCGCCAGGTTCACGGCACCGACGTCGCCTTCGTGAGCGAGCCGTTCGGCGACGAGCCGCCCGCGCTCGACGGGGTGTTCACCACCGAGCCGGGGCTGGCGCTGGCCTCGCTCGGGGCGGACTGCCCGGCGGTGCTGGTGGCCGACCCGGTGGCGCGGCTGGTCGGCGCCGCGCATTCGGGCCGCCCGGGCACCGAGGCGGGCATCGCGACCGCCCTGGTGGAGGCGATGGCGGGCAAGGGCGCCGACCCGGCGCGGATGGTCGCGCTGGTCGGGCCGGGCGCCTGCGGCCGCTGCTACGAGGTGCCGGCCGAGCTGCGCGAGCGGGTGGCGGGGAAGGTGCCGCAGACGTGGTCGACGACGTCGTGGCAGACGCCCGCGCTCGACCTGCGCGCCGGGATCGAGGCCCAGCTGCGGGCGGCGGGGGTGGCGGACGTGCGCCATGACGCGCGCTGCACGATCGAGTCGGAGGAGCTCTATTCCCACCGCCGGGAGGCGCCCGGCGGCAGGTTCGCCGGGCTCATCTGGCTGGCCTAGCCCTTCTTGCGGGAGCCGTTGAAGAGCGCGTTCACGATGATGATGCCGAGCCAGACCGGGATCAGATAGGACGCGCGGGCGTCTCCGAGCAGCACGAACACGAGGGTGAGCAGCGTGCCCAGGCTGAGCGAGACGATCGCCAGGGCCAGCCGCTGCGCGTCGCTGGGGCCCGAGGCGGGGGCCGGCTGCCGGCCCTGCGGCGACGCGGCCAGGCGCTCGTCCACCCTCCGGTCGATCTCCTGGCCCATCTTGTCGAGGAACGACTCCACGACGGCGTCTTCGAAGTCAGGCCCGAGATCGCGGCGGGCGGACACGGCTGCCTTCAGCTCATCGCCAGTAGTCATGTATCGAGATATAACGGGATATTCGATTAGCGGGCAAGGATAGCGTCAAGGTTGTAACTAACTGGACGCTCAAGCTGCTCGTACGTGCACGAATCGGGCGTGCGATCGGGCCGCCACCGCCGCCACTGCGCGGTGTGCCGGAACCGGTCGCCCTCCATCTGGTCGTAGGCCACCTCGATCACCAGCTCCGGTCGCAACGGGATGAAGGACAGATCCTTCTTGGCGTTCCACCGCGACACCGCGCCGGGCACCCGCTGCCCGCCCGTCGCGGGCCCGGCGGCCGGCTGGCCGGCGTTGGCCGCCGCCTGCTCGGCCCAGTGGCCCCACGGATGCTCGCTCAACTCCGCGATGTACGGTTTGAGCTCCTCGACCAGCTCGGCCCTGCGCGCCATGGGGAACGACGCCGCCACGCCCACGTGGTGCAGCCGGCCGTCCGCGGCGTAGAGGCCGAGCAGCAGCGAGCCCACGATCGGACCCGACTTGTGCTCGCGGTAGCCGCAGATGACGACGTCGGCCGTGCGCTCGTGCTTGACCTTGAACATCGTGCGCTTGTCGGGGATGTAGGGCTGGTCACCCGGCTTGACGATGATGCCGTCGAGACCCGCGCCCTCGAACGTCTCGAACCACTCGTGCGCCTGCTCGTCGCTCGTCGTGACGGGGGTCAGCCGGATCGATCCGCCCTTCGCGGGGAAGAGGCCCTCCAGCCGGGCGCGGCGCTCGGAGAACGGCGCCTCCATCAGCGACTCGTCGCCCAGGGCCAGCAGGTCGAACGCGACGAACTGGGCCGGCGTGCGCTCCGACAACATCGTCACCCGCGACTTGGCGGGATGGATGCGCTGCTGCAGCGCGTCGAAGTCGAGCTGGGAGCCCATCGGCAGGACGATCTCGCCGTCGACCACGCACCGGTCGGGCAGCTCGGCCCTGGCCGCCTCGACCAGCTCGGGAAAGTAGCGGGTGAACGGCCGCTCCTTGCGGCTGCCCAGATAGACCTCGTCGCCGTCGCGGAAGATGATGCAGCGGAAGCCGTCCCACTTCGGCTCGTAGAACAGCGTGCCGTCCTGCTTCGGCATGGTCTTGACCGGCTTGGCCAGCATCGGCGGCACCGGCGGGCGCACCGGCAGGTTGGGCACCGGCTCCGGCTCCTCGGCCGCGACGGCGCCGGTGGCCGGCCCGGTGGTCGGCTCAGTGGTCGGCTCAGTGGTCGGCCCGGTGGTCGGCCCGGTGGTCGGCCCGGTGGTCGGCCCGGTGGTCGGCTCAGTGGGCTCGCTCATCAGTGCTCCTCGTGTACGTGCAGAAGAGAACGCCCTCCTCCTCCAGCACCTGGCTGAGATCGAGGGAAACCTCCGCGGGCTCGCCGTTGAGTATGCGGGCCGCGCCGCCTCCGACCAGCATCGGGCTGATCGACAGGCACAGCTCGTCGATCAGCCGGCAGGCCGAGAGCTGGGCGTTGACGCGGGGGCCGCCCTCGCACAGGATCCTGGTCAGCCCGCGCTGGTGCAGCTCGGCCATGGCCAGTGGCAGGTCGACCTCGTCGTCGCCGGCGACGACGAGGTCGCAGTGCCGGGCCGCCGCCTTGCGCCGCTCGCGGGGCGCGGCCTCGCAGGTGATCACGATCGTCCGGCTGGGCGCGTCGGTGAACAACTCGGCGTCGAGGTCGAAGCCGAGGCCGCGGGTGATGACGGCGATCGGCGGCACCTCGGGCCGGCCCTCGCGGAGCTCGGCCCACCAGTCGCGCGGCGGCACCGGGCCGTAGCCTTCGGTGCGGACGGTCGCGGCGCCCGCGACGATCACGTCGGCCAGCCCGCGCAGGGTCTGGAAGATCCGCCGGTCGCCCTTGCTCGACAACCCCCGTGAGCGGCCCTTCAGCCAGGCCGCGCCGTCGGTGCTGGCGACCATGTTGACGCGCAGCCACGGCCGGTCACCGGGGTAGGCGTACGCCTGCGCGATGTCCGGGTTGTCCTGTATGTCGGGATAGATGCGCCGCACTCCTCTACCTTGGCACACCCCACCGACAATCGGCTCGCGGAGGTTTCCGCCCTCGTCAGGCGTGCCGGCGCGGCTGGCGGAGCACCTGGAGCGAGCGTGCCGTGACCGCCACCAGGTCGCCGGCCCGCCACTCGTCGGCGAACGTGTCCTCCACCGTGTCGTGGTTGGTGTCGAGCACCGGCAGCCATCCGCCGCCGAACTCCTCGCCGGGCAGCGTGAACGACATGTTCTCGTGGTGGGCGTTGATCAGCAGAAGGAACGAGTCGTCCACGATCCGCTCGCCGCGCGGCCCGGGCTCGGTGATCGCCTCGCCGTTGAGATAGACCATCAGCGACTTGGCGTAGCTGATGTGCCAGTCGCCCGCCGTCATCTCGCGGCCGCCGGGGGTGAGCCAGACCAGGTCGCGCTTGCCGTTGTCGGGGTGGCGGCCGTGGAAGAACCTGCGGCGCTGGAAGACCGGGTGCTCGCGGCGCAGCTTGGACAGCGCCCTGACGAAGTCGAGCAGCTCGTGCTCGGTCTGCAACATCGACCAGTCGACCCAGGCCAGCTCGTTGTCCTGGCAGTAGGCGTTGTTGTTGCCGCGCTGGGTGCGGCCCATCTCGTCGCCGTGGGACAACATCGGCACGCCCTGCGACAGGAACAGGGTGGCCAGGAAGTTGCGCCGCTGGCGGCGGCGGAGCGTGACGATCTCCGGATCCTCGACCGGCCCCTCCGCCCCGCAGTTCCACGAGCGGTTGTCGTTGGTGCCGTCGCGGTTGTCCTCGCCGTTGTCGGCGTTGTGCTTGTGGTCGTACGAGACCAGGTCGGTGAGGGTGAAGCCGTCGTGGCAGGTGACGAAGTTGATCGAGGCGACCGGGCGGCGGCCGGAGGACTCGTAGAGGTCGGCGGAGCCGGTCAGCCGGGAGGCGAACTCCGGTAGCGCGGAATGTGTGCCCCTCCAGAAATCCCGTACGATGTCGCGGTATTTGCCGTTCCACTCCGTCCACAGCGGCGGGAAGTTCCCGACCTGGTAGCCCCCCGGCCCCACGTCCCACGGCTCGGCGATCAGCTTGACCTGCGAGATCACCGGATCCTGCTGGATCAGGTCGAAGAAGGCGCTCAGCCGGTCGACGTCGTGCAGTTCCCTGGCCAGCGCGGAGGCCAGGTCGAAGCGGAACCCGTCGACGTGCATCTCCAGCACCCAGTAGCGCAGGGAGTCCATGATCAGCTGCAGGGCGTGCGGCGAGCGCACGTTGAGGGAGTTTCCGCAGCCGGTGTAGTCGAGGTAGTAGCGCCGGTCACCGTCGTGCAGCCGGTAGTAGGCGGCGTTGTCGATGCCCCTGAACCCCAGGGTGGGGCCCATGTGGTCGCCCTCGGCGGTGTGGTTGTAGACCACGTCGAGAATGACCTCGATGCCCGCCTCGTGCAGCGCCCGCACCATCGCCTTGAACTCCAGCACCTGCTCCCCGCGCGTGCCGCCGCAGGAGTAGCGGCCGTGCGGCGCGAGGTAGGCCATGGTGTTGTAGCCCCAGTAGTTCGTCAGCCCGCGCGCCACCAGGAAGTGCTCGGGGATGTAGTGGTGCACGGGCATCAGCTCGACCGCCGTCACCCCGATCGACAGCAGGTGCTCGATGACCGCCGGATGCCCCACAGCCGCGTACGTGCCCCGCAGGTCCGGCGGCACGCCGGGGTGCCGCATGGTGAGCCCCCGCACGTGGGCTTCGTAGATCACGGTCTCGTGGTACGGCGTGCGCGGCGGCCGGTCGTTGCCCCACTCGAAGAACGGGTTGATCACGACGTTCTTCGGGAGGTAGGGGCCGCTGTCCTCGGTGTTGCGCCGGGAGGGATCGGTGAAGTAGTAGGGGAACAGCGCCTGGTTCCAGGTCAGCTCGCCGTCGATGGCCTTGGCGTAGGGGTCGAGCAGCAGCTTGGCGGGGTTGCACCGGTGACCCTGCGACGGTTCGTACGGCCCGTGCACGCGGTAGCCGTAGCGCTGCCCCGGCTGGACGCCCGGCAGGTAGCCATGCCAGACGAACCCGTCGACCTCGGGCAGGTCGACCCGCTCCTCGGTGCCGTCGTCGTGAAAAAGGCATAGCTCGACCCGGTCGGCGACCTCTGAGAACAGCGAAAAGCTGGTGCCAACGCCGTCCCAGGTGGCGCCGAGTGGATAGGGCTCGCCCGGCCAGACCTCGCGCATGTGAACTGATTGTCGCACGTTGAAGCGGTTTTGGTCCTGCACTGAGCCGATCGCCCTTCGTACCGGGCCGGCCGCGCGCGTGGGCGCGGCCAGGCCGACCCGGGGCGGAGGCTAGAGGAGCTCGGCGTTGAGCGAGATGGTGGTGCCCGCCAGGGCCTTGCTGACCGGGCAGCCGGCCTTGGCCGTCTCGGCGGCCTGCTGGAACTGCTCGGCCGTGATGCCGGGGACGTGCCCCTTCACCGTGAGCACGATGCCCGTGATGCCCTCGCCGGGCTGGAACGTCACGTCGGCGCTGGTCCGCAGCGACGTGGGGGGCGTGCCGGCGCCGGCCAGCCCGTGGGAGAGCGCCATCGAGAAGCAGGACGAGTGGGCGGCCGCGATGAGCTCCTCGGGAGACGTCTTGCCGCCCGCCGCCTCGGCCCTGGACGGCCAGGAAATCTCGAAGGCGCCGGCGCCCGACGAGTCGAGCGAGACGCTGCCCGAGCCGTCGAGCAGAGCGCCCTCCCACTGGGTGGTGGCGGTGCGCGTGGTGGCCATGGTGGTGCTCCCTCCGTCGTGGATCTCCGAAGCTACCGCGCGCCGGATCGAGCCCCGAGGAGGCGCGCACCGGCACGGGGGACATTCGCTGGTCATCCAGCTCTACATTTCTCGCGAATAGTGACATGCTCGGGTCGCGGCGCACGTGCCGCCTTGATCCGGATTTATACGGGAGTGTGGTGCCAGTGGAGGCACCGTACGACGACCGCGTGCTGCACCAGCGGGTGGTCGGCGGCGACGAGTCCGCTCTGGGGGAGATCTACGACCGGCTCTCCTCGCTGATCTTCGGTCTCTCCCTCCGGGTCACCAGGGATCGGGTGATCGCCGAGGACATCACGCAGGAGGTGTTCCTGGTCTTCTGGGAACGTCCGCTGGCCTACGATCCGGAGCGCGGGCCCCTGCGTGCCTGGCTGGCCACGATCGCGCACCGGCGCGCGGTCGATCACGTGCGCGCGGAGGAACGGCGCCGGGTGTCGGCGCTGGGGCCGCGGTTGTTCGAACGCGAGCCCGCCAGGCCGGAGGACACCGTGCTCGCCGCCGACGAGGCCGAGCGGGTGCGGCAGGCCGTGACGTCGTTACCCGGCAGCCTGCGGGAGGCACTCGAGCTCGCCTATTTCGGCGGCAGGACCTACCGGCAGGTCGGCGAGGAACTCGGCATGCCCGAGGGCACGGCGAAATCGCGCATCCGGCTGGCGTTACGGCGCCTGGCGGACGCGCTCGCGGAGGAAGAGGTGTGATGGACCCCGTCGAGCGTCTTTACCTGGACGCGCTGATGGCGGACCCGGCGGTGCCGGCCCACTCGTTGCGTCCCCAACTCCTGGCCGGCGCGAGGGCCCGGCGCAGGCCCGCGGCGCCCACCGCGGCCTGGGCGGAGCCGTACGCGGGCCGGGTCGCCGCCATGGACGCCCTGCTGGCCGAGGCGGCCGGCGACGACTGGTCGCGCGTGATCGTCGAGGGCTGGACCCTGCAGGAACTCGTCGCCCACCTGGCCGCCAAGGACGGTCTGCTGGCCGCCTCCGTCGGCGCTCCCGTGCTCGGACCGCCCATCGGCACGGCCGACGCGCCGGCCCGTACGCGTGATCTGCAGGCCTACGAGCGGTCACGCAGCCCCGAGCAGACGCGCAGGGACTGGCGCGCCCAGGCGGACGCGCTCTGCCGGCACCTGGCGGGCCTGGATCCCGCGACGGCGGCCACGCTCGACGGCCTGGAGACAGGGCTGGGCGACCACGTCCTCGGCCGGAGCCTGGAGACCTGGATCCACACCGCCGACGCCGCGGCGACGGCCGGGGTCCGCCTGCCCGACCCGATCGCGGAGCACATCCACCCGACCGCCGACCTGTGCGCCCGCCTGCTGCCCTGGACGATGCTCCTCTCGGGGGCGGACGGCGGCGCGGGACACACCCTGCACCTCACCTTGACGGGCGACGGCGGCGGCGAGTGGCGCATCCCCCTGGGCGTGGAGGAGACTGCCCCGGGCGCTCCCGACGTCAGCATCACGGCGGACGTGGTGGCGTTCTGCTTCCTGCTCGGGGGCAGGGGAGACCCGGCCGCCTTCCCGGCGGAGCTGGGCGGTGACCTCGCCCTGGCCAGGGACGTCCTGACCGCCGCACCCGCTCTGTCCGGCCCGTAGCCCGGCTCGTCCCGGCGGACGCGGCCGTGGGGCTCAGGAGATCATCCTCGTGCCATGCCCACCGGCGGGCAAACAACGGCGAAAACCTTGTTGAACGATCTCTCCTCCGGAGTCCTTTGATTTGACGCGTTGTTTGGGTTCATGGGGTTAAACGAGAATCCGTTCCTGGGTAAGTCTGCCTCTGTCCGGGCACTCGATCATGATGGGTACCGGATTTTCTGGGTCGAACTACCCATGGACGGAAAAGAATGCACGAGAATACAGAAAGTCGGCAACCGAGCGCGCCGAGAAAAAGGCGCATCATGTCAGTGGCTCTGGCCGGCGCGGCCGCCAGCGTCATGCTCCTTCCCGTGAGTCAGGGGATCGCCGGCGCGAGCGCAGGCGCTGCCGTCGCCTCGGCCGGGGTCGGGGCCGTCGCGGGAGAGAAGCCGGTGCTCGGGTGCAAGCGTCACTGCAACCGCTGGCCCAGGGGTCCCTGGTGGGGCGGTCGCCATCACCACCACCACGACGATCACCACCACCACCATCGCAAGTTCCGTCACAAGCGCCACCATGACGACCGGCCGGTCCGGCCGCGGATCGTCGTGGTGACGCCGACGCCTACACCGTCCCCGACGCCTACGAAGACGGACAGGCCGCGCTACGACGACAACGAGGGCGGGTTCGACTTCTTCGACTGGTGGCCGGTCGACCAGTAGCGCCCGCGGTGGGCGGTGTCATCACCGCCTCCGAAGGAAAGGACGAATGCCGTGGCCGGATGGCCAGCCGCGGCATTCGTCTATTTATTCAATGAAAAGTGCGGATAATGCGGGCGTGGGGTGAAATATGGCCAGAGGTTGTTGCGAATCTGGTCGGACTCCATCATCCTGATTAATCCTTGGCGGACGGCTCAGATCCAGGCCTGCTGGCCGGCCGGGCCCGCCGCGCACGACGAGAGGGGGCCACATGACTGACGACGTGATGGGAGACGTGACGGGCCTGGCCGGGCTGCTGTACGAGTTCGGGCTGCTCAAGCGCTACAAGAGGACCGGGTGGCTGGTCGCGGGCGTACGCGACCCCGAGAGCATCGCCGAGCACTCGTTCCGCGCCGCCGTCATCGCGGGCATGATCGCCAAACTGGAGGGCGCGAATCCGGAGCGGGCCGCGTTCATGAGCCTGTTCCATGACACGCAGGAGACCCGCATCACCGACATCCCCTACATCGGCAAGCGCTACCTCAAGGCGGCCTCCAACGAGGACGTCACCGCCGACCAGGTGCGGGGCGTGTCGGCGGAGGTGGCGGACATGGTGGGCGACGCGGTCGCCGAGTACGAGGAGAAGGCGAGCCTCGAGGCCGTCTGCGCACGCGACGCCGACAAACTGGAGTGCCTCATCCAGGCGGTCGAATATCGGGAGCAGGGGCACCAGAACGTGCAGGGCTGGATCGACAGCTCGCTCGCGGCGATCAAGACCACGACGGGGAAGCGCCTGGCGGAGGAGGCGTTGAGCACGGGGACCCTGGAATGGGTGACCCGCGTGCTCAACGGCGACTGACCGCGCTCACCCGGCTGCCGGCGGCTCGGTGACGAGGTCTCTGGCGTATTCGTCGTCGCTCTCGGCCAGCACCCGCTCCGCCCCCTGCGCCGCCCGCTCGTCGCCGCGGGTCGCGAGCCCGCGCGTGGCCTCGGCCACCGCACGCAGGTTCGTGTCGGTGAGCCGGGCCGCCAGCGCCTCCCGGATGGCGGGCGTGTCGGCCGACAGGCCCGCGAGCCCGGCCGTGGCCCAGTCGCGGATGCCCGGGTCGTCGTCCTGGGTCATCTCGATGAGCAGCGCGAGACCCTCCTCGTGCTCCGGCGGCAGCACGTCGGCCAGCGCGATCGCGTCGGTGATCGTCCGCGTGTGCCCGGGACGCCCGAGGATGTCCAGCACGTACGGCAGCGCCCTCGGATCGCCCTGGTGGCCGAGCGCGGCCAGGACCGAGCGCAGCACCTGCGGGTTGCCCTCCGTGGTGACCATCTTCTCCAGCAACGGCAGCGTCCTGTCGGCGTAGGGCTTCTCGTCCTCGGTGACGCCGAACTGGGCGATGGCGTCCACGCCGAACTCGCGCTCCCTGGCGTCCTCGCTCACGCACAGCCGGGACAGCGCCTCGTAGGTCTCCTCGTCGCCGCGCTTGGCCAGCGAGTCGGCGACGATCCACCACGTCTCGGCGTCGTCGTCGAGGTCGCGGTGCGCCACGGCCCGCGTCACGAGCCGGTCGACCGGCTCGTGGACGCCCGTCGCCTCCTCCAGCAGGGTCGCGACGGCCGCGTGCCCGCGCTGCGCCTGCACCTGCTCCGTCTGCGTGCCGTCGGGCGAGCGGCCGGTCACGGTGACCAGCTCGGTGCCGTCCCTGGTGTGCTGGCGGGTCACGGTGTGCTCCCAGCCCTCCTGCTCGATCTGGTCGAGCAGGGCGCTCTCCAGGTGCACGCCCACCCAGTCGGCCGCGATGTCGAGCGGCGTGTCGCCGTCGCCGTCGTACTTCTCGGCGTCGGCGTCCGCCGCCAGCAGGACCTGCACCACGCCCAGCGCGCCGCGCCTGGCGGCCAGCGACAGCGGGGTGTCGCCGTCGTCGTTGGTCGCGTCGACCGCGGCGCCCGCCTCGATCAGCACCCGGGCGGTGGCGGCATGCCCGTTGGCGGCGGCCCACAGCAGCGCCGTCCAGCCGCCGGTCTCCCTGCCGTCGACCTCGGCCCCGGCCGTCAGCAGCGTCGTGGCCACCTCGGCGCGATCCCAGGCCGCGGCCGCGCACAGCGGCAGGCCCTCCTCCTCGCCCTCGCTGGGCGTGTTGGGGTCGGCGCCGCCGGCCAGCAGCTTGCCCACGGTCTCGGAATCGCCGTTCAACGCCGCGCGGTAGAGCTGTTCCTCATGCATGACAGGGACCCTAGCCTGGTCCGGCCGCGCCCCGGACCATGCCAGGGCCCCGTGTCATGGCGTGGTACGCGTCCCGGCCTCCGGAGGTTCGGACTCCAGGGCAACGTGCATGGTCAGTGGCGAGACAGTTTCCTCCCGGAGAGCGCGACGGTGGACAAGTCGCGATATGTTGCGAGTATGACTGATCCGGGTGAGGTCCGCGCGTCGGACGCCGAGCGCGAGGCCGTCGTCGAACAACTCCGTATCGCCTCGGTGGAGGGCAGGCTCACGCTCGCCGAGCTGACCGACCGCACGGAGGCCGCGTACACCGCGGCCACGCACGCGGAGCTGGCCCTGCTCACCCAGGACCTGCCCGCGGGCGGCGCGCCCGCGCCCGCGTCGCCGGCCCCGACGGGACGCAAGCGGCGCTGGTTCGTGGGCATCATGGGCGACTCCAAGCGGCGCGGCACCTGGCGGATCGACAAGGAGCTCGGCGCGGTCGCCGTGATGGGGGACGTGGTGCTCGACCTGCGCGAGGCGGAGGTGCGTACGAACTCGGTCGACATCATGGCCGTCTCCGTGATGGGCGACGTGAAGATCATCGTGCCGGACGGGGTGAACGTGGACCTCGACGGCGTCGCCATCATGGGCGACAAGAAGGTGGACGTCCTGGAGGGCGCCCAGGGAGCGAACGTGCCCGTCGTGCGCGTGCAGGCGTACGCCGTGATGGGCGACGTCAAGGTGGTCGGCGACTCGCGCGCGAAGCCGATCAAGCGCAAGCTGTCGGCCTGGCGGGAGCACTGGCGGATGTTGCACGGAGAGGACTGGCGCGAGCTGGGCAGGCAGCTCCGCCACGAGACCCGCGAGCTGAACCGGCAGGTGCGCGACATGAACCGCGACCTCGGCCGGGGCTACTGACCCCGCTGCTTGATCGGCTGCTCAGCCGGGCTGCTCAGCCGGCGATGGGCACCGGACGCCGCTGGGCCGCTTCGTACCGTTCCAGCAGCACGCCGACCAGCTCGGGAGCGGGCCCGAGCACGTCGGCCACGACCTCGGCGCCGGCCTCCAGCGCGGCCTGCCGCACCTTGTCGGCGAAGTAGCCGGGAGCCAGCAGATAGGGGGCGACGGCGACCCGCGGCGCGCCGGAGCGCAGCAGCGCGGAGACCGCCTCGGCAGGCGACGGGTCGGCCGCGGAGGCGTAGGCGGCCGACACCGACCACCAGCCGGAGCGCCGCCACCGCCGGGCCATGCCCGAGACCACCGCGTTGGCCCTGGCGTCGCTCGAACCGGCCGACACCAGCACCACCGCCGTGTCCGGGTCGCCCGCGGGCACGCCCGCCCCGGCCAGCCGCCGCTCCAGCGCGGTCCGCAGCAGCGGGTGCGGACCGAGCGTGGTGCCGTAGTGCACGCGCAGGCGCGGATGGCGCGCCCTGACCTCGTTGAGCGCCGCGGGCAGATCGACCCGGCTGTGGTACGCCTCGGTGAGCAGCAGCGGCAGCACCACGGCCTCGTCGAGCCCGGCCAGCGCCTGCCCGAGCGCGGGAGCGCAGTGGTCGAGATAGGCCACGCGTACGGGCACGTCGGGGCGTTCCAGGCGCACCCTGTCGAGCAGCGCGGCCACGGTGGCGGCGGCGCGCGGGTCGCGTGACCCGTGCGCCACCGCCACCAGTGGCACGCGGCCGGGGGCCGTCCCGCCTGCCAACGGGACGGAGCCCCTGTCGGGGATCACAGGTGAATGCCGCATTCGACCTTCCCCAGGCCCGCCCAGCGACCGCTGCGCGGATCCTCACCATCCGCGACCTGCCGCGTGCAGGGCGCGCAGCCGATCGAGGGGTAGTTGTCGTAGTGCAACGGGTTGATCAGCACCCCGTTGTCGGCGATGTAGTTGTCGACGTCATCCTGCGTCCAGGCGGCGATCGGATTGACCTTGACCATCTGCCGCTTGGCGTCCCACTCGACGACCCTGGTGTTCGTCCGGCTCGGCGACTCGTCGCGGCGGATGCCGGAGATCCACGCGAGGTACGGCTCCAGCGCCCGGTTGAGCGGCTCCACCTTGCGCAGGTAGCAGCAGAGGTCGGGGTTGCGGCCGAACAGGCGCGGGCCGAGGTCGCGATCCTGCTCATCGACCGTCCGCGACGGCTTGATGTCGATCACATTGACGTCATAGACCTGCCGCACGGCGTCCCGCGTGCCGATCGTCTCGGCGAAGTGGTAGCCGGTGTCGATGAACAACACGTCAACGCCGGGTTTGACCCGGCTCACCAGATCGATGAGCAGCGCGTCGCTCATGGAGGAGGTCAGGCACAAACGCTCGCCGAAGGTCGCCGCCGCCCAACGGATGATCTCGCGCGCGGGGGCGCCCTCCAGAGCGGTCGCGGCCGACTCGACGATGTCCGGCAGGTCGAGCGAGCCACGTTGATCTCTTAAGACGACCTCGAGGTCGACCAGCGTCATATCCTCACTCCGATCCCGAGAAACTTCAGCTTGAAAGCACGAGCGCAGGCGCGGCAGTACCAGCTGCCGCCCGTGCCGTGCCCGGCGTCGTCGAGCTCGCCCTCGTAGGGTTCGAGGTCCTCGTCGCCGCAGTACGGGCAGTGGAAGGGAACCGCTCGTGTGGTCATTTCAGGTCGGCCTCGTCCGCTCGCTGCACCCAGTCGGCGAACGACTCGCCTTCCTTCTTCTGGTCGTCGTAGTGGGACACGACCCGCGCGACGTAGTCGGGCAGCGCCTTGGCGGTGGTCTTCAGTCCCCTGACCTTGCGGCCGAAGCCGGAGTCGACGCCCAGCGAGCCGCCCAGGTGGATCTGGAAGCCCTCGACCTGCTCGCCGTTCTCGTCGACCACGAGCTGGCCCTTCAGGCCGATGTCGGCGGTCTGGGTGCGGGCGCACGCGTTGGGGCAGCCGTTGACGTTGATGGTCAGCGGCTCGTCGAACGACGGCAGCCGGCGCTCCAGCTCGTCGATCAGGCCGGCCGCCGCCGACTTGGTCTCGACGATGGCCAGCTTGCAGAACTCGATGCCGGTGCAGGCCATCGTCTGGCGGCGGAACGTGGACGGCCTGACCCGCAGGTCGGCGGCCTCCAGCTCGGCCACGAGGGAGTCGACCTGGTCGGGTGCGACGTCGAGGATGACCATCTTCTGCTCGATCGTCGTGCGGACCCTGCCGGAGCCGTGCCGCTCGGCGATGTCGGCGATCTGATGGAGCTTGTCGCCGTCGACCCGGCCCACCTTGGGGGCGAAGCCGACGTAGAAGGCGCCGTCCTTCTGCGGGAAGACGCCGACGTGGTCGCGCCGGCTGCCGCGGGGCGGCTCGGGGGCGGGCCCGTCGGGCAGCGGCTCCTTGAGGTATTCCTGCTCGAGCACCTCACGGAACTTCTCCACGCCCCAGTCGTTGACCAGGAACTTGAGCCTCGCCCTGTGCCGCAGCCGCCGGTAGCCGTAGTCGCGGAAGATCCCGGTGACGCCCTCGTGCACGTCGCCCACCTGGTCGGGCCGGACGAACACGCCCAGCCGCTTGGCCAGCATCGGGTTGGTCGACAGGCCGCCGCCGACCCACAGGTCGTAGCCGGCCTCGCCGCGCTCGTTGACCACCCCGACGAACGCCACGTCGTTGATCTCGTGGACCGTGCAGTGGGCGGGGCAGCCGCTCAGCGCCGTCTTGAACTTGCGCGGCAGGTTGGAGTAGGCCGGGTTGCCGATGACCCGCTCCTTCAGCTCACGGATCTGCTCCGTGGCGTCCAGCACCTCGTCGGTGTCGATGCCGGCCAGCGGGCACCCGAGGATCACGCGCGGGGTGTCGCCGCAGGCCTCCGTGGTGGACAGGCCCACGGCCTCCAGGCGCTCCCAGATGTCCGGCACCGACTCGATCTCGATCCAGTGGAGCTGGATGTTCTGGCGGTCGGTCAGGTCGGCGGTGCCGCGGGCATATTCGTTGGCGATGTCGGCGATCGTGCGCAGCTGGGCCAGGTCGAGCTGCCCGCCGTCGATGCGCACGCGCATCATGAAGTAGCGGTCGTCGAGCTCCTCGGGCTCGAGGATCGCCGTCTTGCCGCCGTCGATGCCGGGCCTGCGCTGGGTGTAGAGGCCGTACCAGCGCATGCGTCCGCGCAGGTCGGCCGGGTCGATGGAGTCGAAGCCCCGCTTGGAGTAGATGTCGATGATGCGCTGGCGGACGTTGAGGCCGTCGTCGTTCTTCTTGTTCTCTTCGTTCTTGTTGAGCGGCTCGCGGTAACCGAGAGCCCACTGGCCTTCGCCGCGCGGGCGCCGGTGATGGCGGCTGGCGGGAGTGCGGCTGGCAGGAGTGCTCATTGCGCGTCCTTCGGATCATGGGCGCGCGCTATGGTCCTCCCGCCTCGTCATCGAGGGCAGGAATGCAGGAGGGAATGCGACGCGCTCAGCGGCAAAAGAAAGATGGCGGTTAGCGGGCGTCGCAACAGATGGCACTGCGGACACGCAGCAGGTCGACGTGGCGTCGACCGACGAGCATGGGGTCCGCTGGCATACAACGAAGATACCCCGGCCGTCCGGGATGTCCAAGAAGGGGTCCAGAGTGTGGGATCGTTCAGCCCTGGCGCGGCCAGTCCAGCTCCGACTCCCTGGCCTGCTCCGCGGTCTGGTGCTGGCAGTCGCACCACGAGCCGCCGCGGCAGTCGTCGTGGCGCTTGTCCTTGCAGCTCTCGCAGATCACACCTGCATTATTCTCCTAGAAGGTTGTTCCGGTTAGGCTGGCGCGCGTGAACCTCATGGCCGAGTTGCTCGACGACCTGCGTGCCGAGACCGCGTCCTTCGAGGCGCTGCTGCGGCCCATGAGCGACGACGCCTGGGAACGCCCCACGCCCGCCGAGGGGTGGGCGATCCGCGACCAGGTGAGCCACCTGGCCTGGTTCGACGACGCGGCCGCCCGGGCGGTCACCGACCCCGACGGCCACCGCGCCTCCCTCACGGGTCCCGGCCCGGTCGACGGATGGGTCGACGACCTGGTGCTGCGGGCGCGCGGAAGGACTCCCGCCGACCTGCTCGCCTGGTTCCGTACGGCGCGGGCCCGCAGCGTCGAGGTGTTCACCACGCTCGGCGCCCGCGACCGGGTGCCGTGGTACGGGCCCGACATGTCGGCGGCCTCGTTCGTCACCGCGCGGCTGATGGAGACGTGGGCCCACGGCCAGGACGTGGCCGACGCGCTCGGCGTCACCAGGCCGCCCACGGCCCGGCTCAGGCACGTGGCCTCGATCGGCTTCATGGCCAGGCCGTACAGCTTCGCCGTACGCGGCCTCCCCGTGCCCGCCGAGCCGGTGCGCGCGGAGCTCACCATGCCGGACGGCGCCACGTGGACGGCGGGCCCCGGCGACGCGGAGAGCGTCGTACGCGGGCCGGTGCTCGACTTCTGCCTGGCCGTCACCCAGCGCATCCACCTGTCGGACACCGCGCTGGAGATGGCGGGGAGCCCGGCGAGGGAGTGGATGGAGATCGCGCAGGCGTTCGCGGGGCCTCCAGGAAGGGGCCGCGCGCCCGTCTCGGGGTGATCTCAGGGTCGATGCCGGATGACGCGAACGGCAGGACCAGTGACATGCTGTGAGTATGCGCACAATCTTGAACGTCATCTGGCTCGTGTTCGCCGGAATCTGGCTGGCCATGGGCTACGCACTGGCCGGGATCATCTGCTGCATCCTGATCATCACGATTCCGTTCGGCATCGCCTCGTTCAGGATCGCCGCGTACGCGCTGTGGCCGTTCGGCAGGACCGTCGTGCGCGACCCCGACGCGGGGGTGTTCTCGTTGCTCGGCAACATCATCTGGTGCGTCGTCGCGGGGATCTGGCTGGCCATCGGCCACGTCATCACCTCGATCCCGCTGTTCATCTCCATCATCGGCATCCCGATGGGCGTGGCGAACATCAAGATGATCCCCGTCTCCCTCCTCCCGCTGGGCGCGCGCATCGTCGACAACGACTAGCCACGGGCGGGGTGCGCGGCGTCTAATGGGGGCAACCGCCACCACGGTTTCGACCAGGCACTCTGGTAGGGCGGCGGGCCGATGGGCAGTGACCATTGGCTAGGCTGTGCCGAAGAGTAACTGCGAATACCGTTGGGTGCCATGACGTCCACCGAAGCGCCTTCCCGGCCGAAAAGGGGCCTCGCCTCCAACGCCCGGGCCAGGCTGAGCTGGGTGCTCGACACCAAGTCGTGGGCGATCGTCCGTGCGTCGACCAACGCCGGGGTCAACTACCGGGTGACCGGCCTCGCGGGTGAGGCGGCCTTCTTCGCGCTGCTGTCGCTGCCGCCTTTCGTGCTGGGCCTGATCGGCGTCATCGGCAAGCTCGGCACCTGGCTGGGGCCGGGAGTGGTCGGCCAGGTCAAGGCCTGGGTGATCGCCCAGGCCGGCCTGCTGTTCACCGACGACGCCGTCACCAAGGTCGTCAACCCGCTCATCACCGACGTGCTCAGCGACGACGCCGGCAAGGTGTCGATCATCTCGCTGGGTTTCCTGGTGTCCCTGTGGTCCGGCTCCAGGGCCCTCTACGTCTACGTCGACCTCATCTCCGTCGCCTACGGGCTGGGCGAGGAGCGCGGCATCATCCGCACCAGGCTGATGTCGTTCGGCCTCTACGTCATCGGCCTGGTCATCGGCATCATCGTCATGCCGATCCTGGTCGTCGGCCCGACCCTGCTCAGGGACACGCTGCCCGGCGAATACGGCATCCTCATCGACGTGCTCTACTGGCCGGTCGTGATCGTCGGCTCGGTGCTGTTCCTGACCGTGCTCTACCACGTGAGCGTCCCGGTGCGCACGAAGTGGTACCGCGAGCTGCCCGGCGCCATCCTGGCGTTGTTCCTGTGGATCGTCTGCGCGGCGGTGCTGAGGGCCGTGCTGGCCGCGTGGTTCTCGCCCGTCTCCGTCTACGGCTCCCTGGCCGCGCCCATCGCCCTGCTGCTGTGGTTGTACATCACCGCGCTGGCCGTGCTCATCGGAGCCATCCTGAACGCCGAGGTCGACCGGCTCTGGCCGGGCATGGGCCGGACGAACAACGCGTGATCCGACCTGGGGCGCGGGCGACCAGATCCGTGCCGGCGAGTCGAAACGGTTGTTCGCCGTGTTCCGCGGCGTCCGGAAGACGATCAAGGCCGTCGACCTGGACTTCCTGACGTTCGGCCTGTTCAGGAACGTGAAGATCACGCAGAAGTGAGAGCCCGCCGCATCCGCTATCGTCTAGACGAGACGCGACTGGCGCATTGGGTGGGAACGACCACCGGGGAGCGAAAGGAGCGGAGGCCGTGCGCCTGGGTCTTCGCAGATTGTCAACGATGACAGGAGAATCATGAGTTCTCTCTCTAGCGTCGACCCGCAGCTCGCCGAGCTCATCCATGCGGAGGAGCGGCGGCAGGCCGACACCGTCAAGCTCATCGCGTCCGAAAACTACGTGTCCAAGGCCGTGCTCGAGGCCACCGGCACCGTCCTGACGAACAAGTACAGCGAAGGCTACGCGGGCAAGCGCTACTACGAGGGCCAGCAGGTCATCGACCAGATCGAGACCCTCGCCATCGAGCGCGCCAAGGCGGTCTTCGGCGTCGGCCACGCCAACGTCCAGCCCTACTCCGGCTCGCCCGCCAACCTCGCCGTCTACATGGCGTTCCTGCAGCCCGGCGACACCGTGATGGGCATGGGCCTGCCGTTCGGCGGCCACCTCACCCACGGCTGGTCCGTCTCGGCCACCGGCAAGTGGTTCAACCCGGTCCGCTACGGCGTGCGCAAGGACACCGGCCGCATCGACCTCGACGAGGTGCGCCAGCTCGCCCTGGAGCACCGTCCGAAGCTCATCTTCTGCGGCGGCACCGCGATCCCGCGCACGATCGACTTCGAGGGTTTCGCCTCGATCGCCCGTGAGGTCGGCGCCGTGCTGGCCGCCGACATCGCCCACATCGCGGGCCTGGTCGCGGGCGGCGCGCACCCGTCGCCGGCGGGCCACGCCGACGTGATCTCCACGACCACGCACAAGACGCTGCGCGGCCCGCGCGGCGCCATGCTCATGGCCGACTCGGAAGAGCACGCCAAGGCGCTCAACAAGGCCGTCTTCCCCGGCCTGCAGGGCGGCCCGCACAACCACACCACGGCCGCCATCGCCGTCGCGCTGCACGAGGCCGCCCAGCCGGCCTTCCGCGACTACGCCCACCAGGTCGTCGCCAACGCCAAGACCCTGGCCGACGAGCTCGCCTCGCGCGGGTTCGACCTCGTCTCCGGCGGCACCGACAACCACCTGATCCTGCTCGACCTCACGCCCAAGGGCATCGGCGGCAAGCCGGCCGCGCAGGCGCTCGACCGCGCGGGGCTGGAGACCAACTACAACACGGTGCCGTTCGACACGCGAAAGCCGTTCGACCCGTCGGGCATCCGCATCGGCACGCCGTCGGTCACCTCGCGCGGCATGGGTGAGGCGGAGATGCGCCAGATCGGCGCCTGGATGGACGAGGTCGTCACCGCCCTCGCCAAGGGCGACGCCGACGACGTCATCACGCGCGTCCACCACGAGGTGAGCGAGCTCACCGCGCAGTTCCCCGCGCCCGGTCTCTAGAAGCGAGCTCCGCCCGACCGGCTCCTGGAGCCGCGGCGGAGCCAGGCGGGCGCGCCGCGCGCCCGCCTCCGGTTCGCGAAGATCCTTTCGTTACGGCGGTGCCGGCGGCACGCCTTCCGCCGCACCTGGCGAGGGCCTCCAGGGTGACGCCCGCTGACAGAGATGATGTAGGGGAGCACCTCCCGCCAGTCCTGACCCACCCTCTGACTGACCTCGGGTCTTCAACGGGATCTGTCGGTCTGAGCGGGAAGTGCTCGCCTGCACCCACCGGA